>NZ_JBBHLM010000003.1:0-278143 GCF_037672085.1 Vibrio paracholerae
AATGCGGATCAATCGGATGGGTAATACGCTTTAGCTCCCCACGTTGCTCTAAATAGTCAAGAAAATCCCGTAAGTCCTTAAAATTCATAGGTCTACTACTCGTTGACAGCAATGACGGCAGTATAACAAACCTCAAGATTGTTCTGCGCCATTTTCTTACATTTGTTGGTTATGGATTCAGTACTGCTAAAATCGCTTGTTGTTTCACCGCGTGATTCGAGCTGACTAGCTCCTGCAACCATCCTTGATAACCTGATTGAGCAAGCATACTCGCAACCTGAGAGGCATTTTCACTTTGTCCTAGTTTCTCAATTAAGAATTGCTCCACCTCCATCGACATAGGGCGTATTTCGACCAATGCTTGCAGTGCCTCTTGCTTAAGACTGGGATTTTCGACAGCAAGCATTAATTGCTGCTTAGCAAAAGCATCGGCTTGCGCCGCTAAACGAGCAACCTCTTGCCTAATGTCATCATTGGCCTTCATTAACCAAAGCCTTTGATACAAGGCATGGCTTTGACTATGCCGCGCAAGTTGCACCATCACCGTTGCCGAAGGCAGCCAACTCGTTACTTGCTCAGTGGTGATTTGGCCAATCAAACGCTCCATGGCTTGCGGTGATAAACGATGCAACTCTGTGAGTAGTAAGCGCTGACGAGCTTCTGATTGAGCCAAAGAACCAGACAGCCACTCACGCAAATTGAGTTCGCCATTTTCTACTTGTAACACAAACATTACGATATCTTGTTGCTGCTGTGCTTGCTTTAACAGTCGATGGGCGATAGCGGCATAATCAAAAGCGGGAACAGAAAACTCATAACCGTCGCCCCGTTCAGCAATCAAATAGTTGGGAGTCTGTGATTTTTGGGCAGCAATGAATACGGCGAGCTCTTCCGTTAGGATCAACTGGCCTTGTTCAAATTTTTGCAATAGAAGAAAACGCACGACTTCTTGTGCGGGATAACTGATACGCTGCAAATTGAACTGTAAGCGATCCACTTCATTGTGCAGTGCGAGCAGATAAAGCTCTTCGACTTTCTGTTGGGTCTGTGACTCGGCGAGCCAAAGTTCACGCTCTGTTGCTGTGATATCACCACCAATGGCGTAACTCGGCAAACCTAACAAAAAGAGAAGAACGAGGCACAACCATCCTTGTTGCATACATTCCTCCTTGTTCGTTCTACATCAGTGTGGACACCACTGGCCTAGAACGCAAACAAAAACACCACCGCAAGGGTGGTGTTTGAGAGAACGCTCGATTACTGACGGCGCATTGCGTCAAAGAATTCATCGTTAGTTTTAGTCATAGCTAATTTATCAATCAGGAATTCCATCGCATCGGATTCGCCCATTGGGTGAACAATCTTGCGTAGAATCCACATCTTTTGTAGCTCATCGGTCTTAGTCAGTAACTCTTCACGACGCGTACCAGAGCGGTTGAAATCGATAGCCGGGAAAACACGCTTTTCAGCAATCTTACGGTTCAAGTGCAGTTCCATGTTACCTGTACCTTTGAACTCTTCGTAAATCACTTCATCCATCTTAGAACCGGTATCAACCAGTGCAGTAGCGATGATGGTCAAGCTACCGCCTTCTTCTACATTACGTGCTGCACCAAAGAAACGCTTAGGACGATGCAATGCGTTCGCATCCACACCACCGGTCAGTACTTTACCTGACGCAGGAACCACAGTGTTGTAGGCACGCGCTAGACGAGTAATCGAATCCAGTAAGATCACCACGTCTTTCTTGTGTTCAACCAGACGTTTGGCTTTTTCAATCACCATTTCTGCCACTTGTACGTGGCGCGATGCTGGCTCATCAAAGGTTGAAGCAACCACTTCACCTTTTACTAAACGCTGCATCTCGGTAACTTCTTCTGGACGCTCGTCAATCAGCAGTACCATCAGCACACACTCAGGGTGATTGCTCGCGATACTCTGAGCGATATTTTGTAGCAGCATGGTTTTACCCGCTTTTGGCGGAGCAACAATCAAACCACGCTGGCCTTTACCAATCGGTGCTGCCAGATCGAGAACGCGAGCCGTGATGTCTTCCGTGGAGCCATTGCCACGTTCCATCACCATACGTTCATTGGCGTGTAGAGGAGTTAAGTTCTCGAAAAGGATTTTGTTGCGGGCGTTATCTGGACGGTCATCGTTTACAGTGTTCACTTTGAGTAATGCAAAGTAACGTTCACCCTCTTTCGGCGGACGAATTTTCCCGGCAATTGAGTCGCCTGTACGTAGGTTAAAGCGACGAATTTGGCTAGGTGACACATAGATGTCATCTGGGCCAGCTAGGTATGAACTGTCTGCACTACGTAAGAAACCAAAACCGTCTTGAAGAATTTCCAGAACCCCATCGCCAAAAATGTCTTCACCACTTTTTGCGTGTGCTTTGAGGATTGCGAAAATAATGTCTTGTTTGCGTAGGCGTGCCAGGTTTTCAAGGCCCAGACTTTCGCCAAGCTTAACCAGATCAGACACAGGGGTGTTCTTGAGTTCTGTTAGATTCATTGTGGTGGATACTTAGTTAGTCAAAAAGGATCGTTGTTAAGTTAAGATGGATATGGTCTCAGGATTGACCAAGAAGTGAACAACTGTTTAATTAACGTGCGATAAACTAGCACTAAATATTAGCCTAGTCTAGAAATTGTTTTTTGCCAAAAACAAAACCGTACATATTGCTATGTACGGCTTGGCGGTCTGACTCATTACAGGTTCGCGTCTAAGAACTCTTTCAGTTGAGTCTTCGATAGCGCACCAACTTTGGTCGCTACCACACTGCCATCTTTAAACAGGAGCAGTGTTGGAATACCGCGGATACCAAACTTAGGCGGTGTTCCTGCGTTATGGTCAATATTCAGTTTACCGATAGTGAGTTTGCCTGCGTATTCGTCAGCCACTTCATCTAGGATCGGTGCAATCATCTTACAAGGACCACACCACTCCGCCCAAAAGTCAACCAGAACCGGGCCTGCAGCTTTGATTACATCGTTCTCGAAACCGTCATCGGTCAGCTGCAAAATTTTGTCACTCATCTTTCACTCCAATGTGATTTTCTGCACTGGTGATAACTCAACCAGTAAATAGATGCTCTATTGGAATGTATTTACTTCCGTATTGCAAGCGTAAGCTGATATTCTATAGCCATGAAAAAGACGCATATCACAGAGCATAAGTTCGCTGACTTTGGTTTACAGCCTCAAATTATTGATGGGCTGGAAAAAAAGGGGTTTGTTTACTGCACCCCTATCCAAGCATTGGCGTTGCCGGTACTGCTCTCCGGCCAAGACATCGCAGGCCAGGCCCAAACAGGGACTGGTAAAACGCTCGCGTTTCTCACTGCTACCTTTAACCATTTATTGACCACGCCAGCGGCTGAAGGCCGAGCGGAAACTCAGCCGCGCGCCATTATTATGGCCCCGACTCGCGAACTGGCAATTCAGATCTTTAATGATGCAGAACCTTTGTTGGCTTCGACCGGTCTGAAAGCCGCTTTGGCTTACGGTGGCGAAAGCTATGATAAGCAACTCGCAAAACTGCAAAGCGGCGTGGATATTCTGATCGGCACTACCGGACGAATTATCGATTTCTACAAACAGCGTGTATTCAACCTCAATCACATTCAAGCTGTAGTACTGGATGAAGCGGATCGCATGTTTGATCTCGGCTTTATTAAAGACATTCGCTTCTTGTTCCGCCGTATGCCAGAGCCCAAAGATCGTCTCAATATGCTGTTCTCTGCCACCCTATCTTACCGCGTGCAAGAGCTAGCTTTTGAACACATGAACAATCCTGAACATGTGGTGGTAGAGCCTGAGCAAAAAACTGGTCATCGCATTCAAGAAGAGCTGTTCTACCCGTCAAATGAACATAAGATGGCGCTGCTACAGACTCTGATCGAGGAAGAGTGGCCAGATCGCGCAATCATTTTTGCTAACACCAAGCACCGCTGTGAACAGATTTGGGCACATTTAGCGGGCGATAACCACCGTGTTGGTCTACTGACCGGTGATGTACCACAGAAAAAACGTGAACGTATTTTAGAGCAGTTCACCCAAGGTGATGTGGACATTCTGGTCGCGACCGACGTTGCGGCGCGCGGCTTACACATTCCTCAAGTGACTCACGTGTTTAACTACGATTTGCCTGACGATTGTGAAGACTATGTACACCGTATTGGTCGTACTGGTCGTGCGGGCGCGAGTGGTCACTCGATAAGCTTTGCGTGTGAAGAGTACGCGATTAATTTGCCGGCAATCGAAAGCTACATTGAGCATGCGATTCCAACCTCAGACTACGACCCTTCGGCTCTGCTGACTGACCTACCTGCGCCTCTGAGCCTACGTTCGTCACCGCAACAACGCCGTACGAATACCGTAGGTTCTCGCAATAATAATGGTGGCAATCGTAAACCTCAGCAACGCCGCCCACGCGCACCACGTCCAAAAAAGGAAGCCTGATTTCGCTATGAGCCAAGCCGTTTCTTCACCCTTGTATGCTGCCATTGATCTAGGTTCCAACAGTTTTCACATGTTGGTCGTGCGTCATATCGATGGCAGTGTACAAACGATGGCAAAAATCAAACGTAAGGTACGTCTAGCTGCTGGTCTGGATGAACATAACGCCTTGAGCTTAGATGCAATGCAAAGAGGGTGGGATTGTCTCAACCTTTTTGCCGAGCGACTGCAAGATATTCCCGCTGAGAATATCCGAATTGTTGGGACTGCGACCCTGCGTACCGCAACAAATGCCGGTGAGTTTATCGATAAAGCAAACCAGATTTTAGGTCATCATATCGATGTCATTTCCGGTGAAGAAGAAGCGGCCACTATCTATAAAGGTGTCGCACACACTTCGGGTGGTTTGGGGCGTCGCTTGGTTGTGGATATTGGTGGTGCGAGTACCGAGCTGATTATTGGTGAAGGTTTTGAAGCCAAAGCCCTCACCAGTTTGAAAATGGGTTGCGTGACTTGGTTAGAACGCCATTTCAAAGATCGTCAGCTGACGGCCACCAACTTTAATAACGCCATTTTAGCCGCCAAACAGATGCTGGATCCTATCCTCACCAAATACACTGAGCTTGGCTGGAATGTGTGTGTTGGAGCCAGTGGTACAGTGCAAGCGTTACAAGAGATCATGCTGGTGCAGGGTATGGATGAAGTCATTACTCTGACCAAACTCAAGCGTTTACAAAAGCAGGCTATGCTTGCTGATCATCTCGAAGAGCTGGATATCGAAGGGTTAACGCTGGAACGTGCTCTGGTTTTCCCAAGTGGCCTGTCGATTCTGATTGCGATTTTTGAATCACTGAACATCGAAGCGATGACGCTGGCGGGCGGTGCACTGCGGGAAGGTCTCGTTTATGAGATGGTTCAAGACCTACGCCAAGAAGATATTCGAGCGCGCACCATTCGCTGCGTACAAACCCGTTATCAGCTCGATAGCGCTTATGGCGATCAAGTTGCCACTCTCTCCAGTAAATTACTCGCGCAATGTGGCGGTGAAGCGTGGATCAGTGAGCCACAAGCAGAGATGCTGCTACGTACTGCCGCTAAATTGCATGAAATAGGCCTTAGTATAGATTTTAAGAAAGGTGGTGAGCATAGCGCTTACCTCCTACAAAACCTTGACTTGCCTGGTTATACCCGTGCACAGAAACACTTTTTAGGTGAAGTCGTACGTCGCTATCGCGAACAGTTAACATCTTTACCTGAACAATATGCACTGTCAGGCACCAGTGGTAAGCGCGTGCTACGTATTTTGCGTCTAGCGGTACTCCTGAGTCATAGACGCAGTACCGCATTAGAACCGAACGTGACACTGACCGCAGAAGACGACAAGCTTACGCTCACGCTTGACGGCGAATGGCTAGCAAAGAATCCACTGACTCGCACAGAGTTAGAGTTAGAAGCCAACCGTCAAACCGATATTGGCTGGCCTCTGTCGATTGAATGTCACTAAGCACTCATAAGCATTAAGCCCTCATCTGAGGGCTTAATGCTTACTGTACCTTCAATATTCCCAAACGACTTGAAGTTGCAAGTAGGCAGCGTATAGACAGCTGTTTTAAACAGACCATCGGCTCAAGACAGACTATTCAGTAAGGCTCTCAGTTTGAGGGGCTTAATCGGTTTAGCCATAAAGCGAAAACCGCTTGATTCAATCCCATCCAAGATATCGGGATTGCGATCGGCACTGATGATCACGCCAGCGAAACAATCCCCCAAACGCAAGCGACACTGCTGCAGCACTTCAAGCCCTGTCCGTCCGTTATCCAAGCGGTAATCAGACAAAATCACATCGGGGATCCATTGCCCTTCTAACGCTTTGAGGCTGCCATAAATATCGGTCGCAGTTTTGACTTCACACCCCCAACGCTCCAGCAAATCACGCATCCCAACCAAAATATCCGGCTCGTTATCGACACACAGCACACGCAGATGTTGCAGCTCTGAACCTTTCTCATTGACCATCGCAACCGTCTGAGTGAGTGACGGCTGAATTGGCTGAGCACGCTCTAAAGTAATCGAGAAAACACTGCCCTGCCCCGGCCAAGAGCGCATCGAAATGTGATTACCCAGTACATGGGCAATCCCTTTCGAAATCGCCAGCCCAAGCCCTAGACCTTGGTCGGAGCGTACCTGCCCACCGCGGTTAAACTCTTCAAAAATTTCCTGCTGCTTATCTTGCTCAATACCAATCCCGTTATCCCACACATCAATACGCACTTGCCCAGTGGCGACTCGGCGCACCCCGAGAATCACTTTGCCGTTCGGGTTATAACGAAACGCATTAGTCAGGAAATTTTGGATCACTCGGCGCAGCAATTTGGGATCAGAATGCACCCAAAGTGATGAAGGCACTAAGCTAAATTGCACACCTTGTTTGGCGGCGAGGGCACTAAACTCGGCATTGAGATTCGACAATACATCCATAATCGCAAAACTGTGCGGATGCAGATCGATTTTGCCGGACTCTAAACGCGAAATATCCAGCAAATCGCTGATCAAATCCTCCGCCGCGCCCAAAGCACTTTCAATATGGTGGGCAAGTTTCTGCACTTCTGCCTCTTTAGCCACTTCAGACAAGGATGAGGCAAACAGGCGTGCGGCATTCAATGGCTGCATCAAATCATGACTGACCGCCGCCAAAAAGCGCGATTTGGATTGCGATTCGCGCTCAGAACGTTGGGTCGCGGTGACCAGTTGTTTATTGAGCTTTTCTAGCTCCAAGGTACGCTGTAGTACGCGCTCTTCCAGCGTTTCGTTGGCCATTTTCAGGCTTTGTTCCGCTTCTCTAAACACCGTAATGTCAGTAAAGCTCATCACAAACCCACCGCCGGGCATCGGGTTCCCCTGCACCTCAATCACTCGCCCATCCGCTCGCACTCGCGAGGAGGTGTGACTTGTCCCTTGCTCTAAGTGATAGACCCGTCGCCGTACGTGATCTTCCGGATCGCCCGGCCCACATAAACCTTGCTGCGCGTTATGGCGGATCACATCCGCAATCGGCCGTCCCACTTGAATCAACCCTGGTGGAAACTCAAACAGCTCAAGATAACGCTGGTTCCATGCCACCAAACGCAACTGTTTATCCACCACGGCAATGCCTTGACCGATGTGTTCAATCGCCCCTTGCAACAAGCCGCGGCTGAAATCGTACAGCTCAGACGCCTCATCGACTATGGTCGCCACTTCCTCAAGTTGCATTTTGCGTCCTTGCAGCGCCGAGGTGAGCACCAACTTAGCGGACGAAGCACCAAATACCCCAGCCAGTACACGTTCGGTATGGCGGATCAAGGAGGAAGAGGCTTGCTGATTCGGTAGCAAGGTTTCACGCTGC
Organism: Vibrio paracholerae; assembly: GCF_037672085.1. Taxonomy (NCBI): domain Bacteria; kingdom Pseudomonadati; phylum Pseudomonadota; class Gammaproteobacteria; order Vibrionales; family Vibrionaceae; genus Vibrio; species Vibrio paracholerae. The sequence continues at coordinate 7,849 of NZ_JBBHLM010000003.1, forward strand.
TGACTCCAGTATTGAGCAAAGGCGTTGCGTACCCGAGTCCGCCCCACAAAGCGTGAGGCCAACATTTCCAGCTCACCCACAGTCACGCGACTTTGGTAAAGGCTCATGTTTTCGTTTTCGGGCAGCGGAGTACCGACAAACGCCGCAGCTTGCAAACGCTCACTTAAGCTGGCTCGTGTCACCAAAGACACACCGATATAGCACAAGGTATTGAGGGTCACGCTCAGTAGCATACCCCAATCCGCACTTTTTAAACCCAGAGCCACCAACCAATCTGGCGGAGTGATCACCCACAGCAAGACGTTATTGCTGGCATCGCCCGCCAGCATATCGGTGGCACTCATTAAGGTGATAAGCCACAGGGCAAAACCGACGGCTAAGCCGACATACACTCCCTTACGATTACCTTCTCGCCAGTACATACCGCCAAAAATCGCAGGGGCAAACTGGGTAATCGCCGAAAACGATAGAAACCCGATCGCCGATAACGAAGGAATACTGTCGAGTACCAGATAAAAACCCCATGCACCGAACAGCAAAAGTAAGATTAAGGTGCGGCGGATCACCACCAACAAACCGGAAAAATGACGATGAGTGCGCTGCGACAGGCGCATACGGCGCAGCAGTAGCGGCATCACTAGATCGTTCGACACCATGATGGATAGTGCGATAGTCGACACAATCACCATCCCCGATGCTGCCGATGTGCCCCCCAAGAAAGCCAGTAGCGCCATATCTTGCGCACTGGCGAGTACTGGCAAGCTAATCACGAAAGTATCTGGCGAAGAGTTGGGTAGCAAACCTTGTCCCGTCCAAGCAATCGGCAACACAAACAGGCTCATTAAGAGAAGATAAACAGGGAAGAGCCAGCGCGCGGTGTGCAGATCTTGCGGGCGCTCATTTTCTACGACCATGGTATGAAACTGGCGCGGCAGACACACAATCGCAATCATGGTCAGCAAGGTATGAATCAATAAGGTCGGCCAGTTTGGGGCTTGGTAAGTGCTGGACGCAATCGTTGAAAGCTCTAAACCGTCGGTACGCCACGCCAGATAAACGATAAACACCCCAACGCAGAGAAAGGCCACCAATTTGACGATCGATTCAAACGCGATCGCCATCATCATGCCGCGGTGGTGCTCGGTATTATCAATATGCCGAGTGCCAAACAGCATGGTAAACAGAGCCAGCGCCAACACCACAAACCAAGATACATGCGATTCTTGATAGCCGTACACTGTCATTAAATCGGGAGCGACAATGTTCAATCCCATAGTAATGCCGCGCAGTTGTAGCGCGATATACGGCAAAATACCCAAGACCGCGATCACCGTCACCGCCACGGCCAAACCCTGCGATTTACCATAACGGGCAGCAATAAAATCGGCGAGCGAAGTAATGTGCTCACGTTTAGCAATCAAAATCAGTCGCGCTAAAACTCGCCAACCAAACACAAACATCAAGATCGGGGCGATATAGATAGGCAGAAACGACCAAGGATTGACACTCGCCTGCCCAACTGTGCCGTAAAACGTCCACGAGGTACAGTAAACCGCAATCGACAAACTATAGATCCACGGCCGCCAATTGGCGAGCCAACGAGTTTGCCTGTCACCATACCACGCAATCAAAAACAGCACGCCGAGATACGCGAGCGAAACGGGAATTACCAACCAACCTTGCATCAGACATCCTTGCTGTTGCGAAATGAAAAAAGCCTCTCGATTGAGAGGCTTCTATTAAAACGAGGTTGTTTTTTGAACTCAATCAGCACGACTTAATTCTGTGCTTCAGGCTCCGCTTTCAGTGCATTGCCATCTTGTACCGTTGAAGGCGGGGTATCAATGCGGATCAATAATGCCAATCCGCCCATTGCGGCCATCGCCCAGAATACGGCAGAGCCCCAGTGCTCGTAACCCCATCCACTTAAGGTGGTCACCGCCGCAATCACCGCGCCGAGTGGAATCGCGTTATACAGGGCTTGCAGTGCCACCATTTTATTTTGCGGCGCATGCTGGATGTACTGAATCGCCGCGATATGCGCGATAGCAAACGTGACCCCATGCAGTAGTTGAATCGCCACTAAGGCCAGAATGGTGGTCGTGGAGGCAGTTAAACCCCAACGCGCAATAACTCCCAACGACGCCACTAAGAATAGCGTCCGCAGACTCCAACCCGCGAACCAGCGCTTACTGAAAGCAAACACCAAAACTTCCGCGACCACACCTAAGCTCCATAAGTAGCCGATGATGTCTTCTGAGTGACCCGCTTGTTTCCAATAAATCGAGCCGAAACTGTAATACGCCGCATGACTGCCTTGGATTAAGGCCACCAGCAGCAGAAATTTCACCACAGGCCACTCGGTAAGAAGCTCCTTCAGCTTCGGGCGCACCGCATGAGCCTCGTGCTCGGTGACTGGCATCGGTGTAATTTGGCGCAAACTCAGCAGCCAAGAGACGGCCACACCAACCAGCGCCGTGTACAGAATCATCGAACTGCCCCACTTGGCGACCAAGAATCCGACCACAGTCGAGCCGGCAATAAACGCGATCGACCCCCACAAACGAGTACGGCCATAGTCGAGCATTTTCAGCTTGGCGTAGTAGTTGGCCATAGCATCAGAAATCGGCACCACAGGGCCGCAGCATAGGTTAAACAGCACAGTGGCCAGCGCCATCAGCCAAAAACTGCCGCCCGTAAAAAAGTGAAAACCGACAAACAGCATTGCCGCGAAACTGAGCCAACGCAGCGCGGGCATCAGTTGCTCAACACGGTGTAAACGCGGCGTCAGCAGCAAATTCGCTACACAGCGCGTCGCAAAACCTATCCCAACTAAGACACCTATGTCGGTCGCTGAAACACCTTGGTCTTCAAACCAGAGTGACCAAAATGGCAAATAAACGCCGTAAGCAAAGAAAAAACCGATGAAATATTGCGAAATCCAACCGTAGGGAGTGGGGGTAAACATGATCGTTCCTAATCAAAAGGGGAGGTTTAAAGCGCGCACATTATGCATGTGGATTCGCGTCTAAAAAAGGGAAGATTAAGCAACTCATCGTTTCCCGATTGCTTATATCAACAGATTCCCCCTCAAATTGCCGGAGTCAATCGGCGGATCATCGCAGCTTAGAAAAGCCTTTGTTGCCTGCATTAGACCAAAGTCGTCTGGAGGGGCTGGGGAAATTTGTCACACTTAGTGAACCTGTCCCGATGATGAGTGCCACCTCATGCCTGATAAATTCAATATGCAGTCGCCACCGTTTAATCGACTAACGACTGAGCAGCAGCATCAATTGCGCAGTGGCTTGGATGTTGCCTATTTTCGTCAGCGCGATGTCTTGATTGATGGGCAACAACCTGTGACTCATCTACATGTTCTGATTAAAGGCACGGTTGAGGAACGCAGCCCTGACGGCAAAGAGGTGTTTGCACACTACGCCAATGATGACCTGTTTGATGTGCGCGCCATGTTTGAAGAACAGAGCAAACATCAATATATGGCGCTCGAAGACACCCTCTCCTACCTGCTGCCCAAATCGATTTTTTTGCAGCTGTACGAGCAAAATAGCGAGTTCGCTGCCTATTTCGATAATAACCTCGCCAAACGGCAAGAGTTGATTGAAGCCGCCGCTCAGCAGAAAAACATTGCCGAATTCATTCTGACCAAGGTCGACCGCTCGATTTATCACCCGCCTTTTATTCTGTCGCCGGAGCAGCCGATCCACAGCGTCACGCAACAACTCAAAGAGCGCGGGATTGATGCGGCTTTAGTCGCACTGCATCCCAGCGATCCAAGATTGGCGCACAACCACGCTCACCCTTATGCGATTGTAACGCGAACCAATATGCTGCATGCAGTGATGCTTGAAGGCCGCCCTTTGGATACGCCCGTCGGCGAGATTGCCACTTTTCCGGTATTGCACGTGGACGAGGGTGACTTCTTGTTCAATGCCATGGTGATGATGACGCGCCAACGCATCAAGCGAGTCATGGTGTGCCATGGCAATCAAGCAGTAGGTATTCTGTCTCTCATTCAAATACTGAGCGCCTTCTCTACTCACTCTCATGTTTTGACACTGGCGATTGCGCGTGCAGCCTCGATTGATGAGCTGGCACTCGCTGCCAACAAACAGCGCGAACTGGTCGAAAGCCTGATGTTACGAGGGGTTCGCACCCGTTTTGTGATGGAACTGATTGCCGCAGTCAATGAGCAGATCATCGAGAAAGCCTTTGAGTTAGTGGTTCCTCCAGCGTTGCACGATCAGTGCTGCTTAGTGGTGCTCGGCTCGGAAGGACGTGGCGAGCAGATCCTCAAAACCGATCAAGACAACGCGCTCATCATTCAAGATGGTTTGGAATGGCACCAGTGCCAGCCCATCATGGAGACGCTCACCCATACCCTGCTGCAGCTCGGCTATCCCCTGTGTCCCGGCAAAGTGATGGTCAATAACCCGAAATGGGTGCGCAGCCAGAGCGAGTGGAAACGCACTCTGTCTGATTGGGTGAAAGCCGCGCGCCCCGAACAAGTGATGGATATTGCCATTTTTGCTGACGCGCATGCGGTGGCAGGAAATCGTACGCTGCTTGCGCCTGTGAAAGCGCATTTGCAGCACTTGATGGCCGATCAAGAGCTCATCTTGGCGGAATTTACTCGCCCAGCACTCAATTTTTCGGTACCGCTGACCCTGTTTGGTAACGTAAAAAGCAGCAAGCAAGGGATTGATATCAAGCAAGGGGGGATTTTCCCTATCGTACACGGCGTGCGCGCCTTAAGCTTGGAACACGCAATTGATGCCAATAACACCTTTGATCGGATTGAAGCTTTAGTCAAAAAACGGGTTTTAGAACAAGAGACTGGCGATAACTTAAGTGAAGCCTTTAAGCTGTTTTTAAAACTGCGCCTCGCCCAGCAGCTTGGCAATCAGCACAGCACCAACCAACTCGACTTCAAACAACTCGACCGTACTGAACGCGATTTATTGCGCCATAGCCTGCATGTGGTGAAAAAATTTAAGCAGTGGCTCGGTTATCACTATCAAATTCGCGATTGAGGTGACTAATGAACTGGTTATTACGCCGTTATTGGCACGCGAAACTCAAAGGTTCTCCCTATCAACGGCTGTTTGAAACCGCGCGCCATCACGAGTACGTCTCGCTCGACTGTGAAACCACCAGCTTAGATCCTAAACGCGCTGAGTTAGTGACCATCGCCGCAACCAAGATCGTTGATAACCGCATTATCACCAGCCAACCCTTTGAGGTGCGCCTGTGCGCGCCACAATCGCTCGACTTGGGTTCAGTGCGGATTCACCGTATCCGCCACCAAGATCTGCACGATGGTCTGAGCGAAAAAGAGGCACTTCTCCAACTGATTGAGTTTATTGGCAATCGTCCCTTGGTCGGCTACCACATTCGTTACGATAAGACGATTTTGGATATCGCCTGTCGTAAACATCTCGGGTTTCCACTCCCCAACCGACTGATTGAGGTGAGCCAGATCTATCACGATAAACTGGAAAAACATCTGCCCAATGCCTATTTCGATCTCAGTTTAGAGGCGATCTGCCGCCATCTGGATCTGCCACTGCAAGACAAACATGATGCGCTGCAAGATGCGATTGCCGCCGCTTTGGTGTTTGTGCGTTTAACCAAAGGCGATCTGCCACAATTTATTGCACCGGGTGTGTAACGCCGAAAGTCGGCGGCGAGATCTCTCCCGCTTGTTTGCCGCTTATTCGCCTTGCACACATATCCCATCAGGCTTTCATCCTAAAGTCTAATTGTAGAAATCCCTGCTCTGACTGAGAGTTATAAACGAAACGAATTTCCTCCTCTCGTGTTTGAAACGCGCCCTTTCAGGAAATTTGCCGAATTCACAAGGAGAACCCGTAATGAGTGAAGCCCATATTTATCCGGTCAAACAGAACATCAAAGCGAATACGCATGCCGATAACGACACCTATCTGGCGATGTATCAACAGTCCATCAAAGATCCGGAAGGCTTTTGGAGCGAACACGGCAAAATCGTCGACTGGATTAAACCTTTCACCAAGGTGAAGCACACCTCTTTTGACCCAGGGCACATCGATATCCGCTGGTTTGAAGATGGCACGTTAAACGTTTCTGCCAACTGTATTGATCGCCATTTGGCAACCCGTGGCGACCAAGTCGCGATCATTTGGGAAGGCGATGACCCGACTCAAGACAAAACCCTGACGTATAAGCAACTGCACCAAGAAGTGTGCCGTTTTGCCAATGCGCTGAAAGAGCAAGGCGTACGCAAGGGTGATGTTGTCTGTATCTACATGCCTATGGTGCCAGAAGCGGCGGTTGCTATGTTGGCCTGTACTCGCATCGGCGCAGTACACACTATCGTCTTTGGTGGCTTCTCGCCAGAAGCACTGGCTGGACGCATTATCGACTCTAACGCCAAATTAGTGATCACTGCCGACGAAGGTGTTCGCGGCGGCCGCGCCGTTCCCCTAAAGAAAAACGTCGATGAAGCACTGTGCAATCCAGAAGTCAAAAACATCAGTAAAGTGATGGTTCTTAAGCGTACTGGTGGCAATGTCGCTTGGCATGAACACCGTGACATTTGGTGGCATGAAGCAACCGCAAAAGCGTCTGACCACTGCCCACCAGAAGAGATGAAAGCCGAAGATCCGCTGTTTATCCTCTACACCTCTGGCTCAACCGGTAAACCGAAAGGCGTATTGCACACCACTGGCGGTTATTTGGTTTATGCGACCATGACCTTCAAATATGTATTCGACTATCAGCCCAATGAAGTGTTCTGGTGTACCGCTGATGTGGGTTGGATAACGGGTCACTCCTATCTGGTGTATGGACCACTGGCGAATGGCGCAAAAACCATTCTGTTTGAAGGCGTGCCAAACTACCCCACCACCGCACGTATGAGCGAGGTGGTAGACAAGCATAAGGTCAATATCCTTTACACTGCGCCAACGGCGATCCGTGCGCTGATGGCCAAAGGTGATGAAGCGATTAAAGGCACTAGCCGTGACAGCTTGCGCATCATGGGCTCTGTGGGTGAACCGATTAACCCAGAAGCGTGGGAATGGTACTACCGCACGATCGGTAACGAAAAATCGCCGATTGTCGATACTTGGTGGCAAACCGAAACCGGCGGTATCTTGATCACGCCACTGCCGGGGGCAACGGCGTTGAAACCGGGTTCGGCCACACGCCCCTTCTTTGGTGTGCAGCCAGCGTTAGTCGATAACATGGGCGAAATTGTGGAAGGCGCAACTGAAGGCAACTTGGTGCTGCTCGATTCATGGCCGGGTCAAATGCGCACTGTGTATGGCGATCACGACCGCTTTGAACAAACCTACTTCTCTACCTTTAAAGGCATGTACTTTACCGGTGACGGCGCGCGTCGCGATGAAGACGGTTACTACTGGATCACAGGCCGTGTCGATGACGTACTCAACGTTTCGGGTCACCGTATGGGAACGGCAGAAATTGAATCCGCACTGGTGGCATTCAATAAGATTGCAGAAGCCGCCGTGGTCGGTGTTCCACACGATATCAAAGGCCAAGCGATTTACGCTTACATCACACTCAATGATGGGGTGTATCCGAGCGCTGAACTGCATAAAGAAGTGAAAGATTGGGTACGCAAAGAGATTGGCGCTATCGCGACACCGGATGTCCTACACTGGACCGATGCGCTACCGAAAACCCGTTCAGGTAAAATTATGCGCCGTATTTTGCGTAAAATTGCCACCGGCGATACCAGCAACTTGGGGGATACTTCAACGCTGGCCGATCCAAGCGTGGTTGACCGCCTGATTGCCGAAAAAGCACAACTTAAATAACAAACCCTGTGGCTTGAGGTTGTAGCCTCAAGTCACAAGGGAATACACCTTTGCTTGCGATTTCAAACTCCGGTGCACCTCATGGCCGGAGTTTTTGTTTTCTCTCGCCTATCTTCTGGGAACATGCGCTGAACTTTCCTGTTCAAGCCGATTAGGCGATGGCAAATCCCTCTAGCCCCCTATTTTGTTCACTTCCTTACCCATTTCACGCCCGAAACTAGGTGATTAGACCAGTAAATTGCTGCCATTTGTTATGAATTGGCTATAATCGTGGGCAATTTAATAAAATCCGCGAACTTTTGACAAAAACTTTATGTCGAATAAGTAAATTTGTGGGAAACTGCTTATTCACCACACAATAAAGGAAGATGACTACACAATGACTGCAAAATCTCGCATTCTTGTTCTTAACGGACCAAACCTCAATTTATTAGGTTTGCGTGAACCTATCCACTACGGCTCACAAACCTTAGAACAGATCGTAGCAACATTGCGCGATCAAGCGCAAAAAGCAGACATTGAGTTAGAACATCTGCAATCTAACCGCGAATATGAGTTGATTGAAGCCATTCACCAGGCCTTCGGCAAAGTGGATTTCATCATTATCAATCCGGCGGCCTTTACTCATACCAGTGTGGCGTTACGCGATGCACTGCTTGGGGTGGCGATTCCTTTTATTGAAGTGCATTTGTCCAACGTTCATGCACGCGAGCCCTTCCGTCATCACTCTTACTTGTCTGATAAAGCACAAGGGGTGATTTGCGGTTTAGGTGCCCAAGGTTACGAATTCGCTTTGTCTGCTGCAATCCGAGCATTGCAGGCCAAGCAATAAAGACACTCTGCGGCCCATTTGGGCTGTCTTATTCACAAGATAAAAGAGAAAGAAACATGGATATCCGCAAAATCAAGAAGCTTATCGAGTTAGTTGAAGAGTCTGGCATCGCAGAACTGGAAATTTCTGAAGGTGAAGAGTCAGTACGCATCAGTCGTTATGGCCAACCAGCTCCAGCACCTCAAGTGCACTACGCAGTCGCACCAGCACCAGTGGCTGCACCAGCACCAGTAGCTCAAGCAGCCGCGGTAGCAGAAGCACCAGCAGCAGCGAAAGTGCCAGCAGGCCATAAAGTGCTTTCTCCAATGGTAGGCACTTTCTACCGTTCACCAAGCCCAGATGCCAAAGCGTTTATCGAAGTGGGTCAAAGCGTTTCTGTTGGCGATACCCTATGTATCGTTGAAGCGATGAAAATGATGAACCAGATCGAAGCCGACAAATCTGGCGTTGTGACCGCGATTCTTGTTGAAGATGGTCAGACCGTTGAATTCGACCAACCGCTTGTTGTTATCGAATAATCGAGGCCACCTTTATGTTAGATAAAGTTGTCATCGCGAACCGAGGCGAAATTGCGCTTCGTATTCTTCGCGCTTGTAAAGAATTAGGCATTAAAACGGTTGCCGTGCACTCCACGGCTGACCGCGACTTAAAACACGTACTGCTGGCGGATGAGTCTATCTGTATCGGTCCTGCCAAAAGCATCGACAGTTACCTGAACATTCCACGCATTATCTCTGCGGCGGAAGTGACGGGCGCAGTAGCTATCCACCCGGGTTACGGCTTTTTGTCTGAAAACGCGGATTTTGCTGAGCAAGTGGAGCGCAGCGGCTTCATTTTTGTCGGCCCTCGCGCCGAAACCATCCGTTTGATGGGTGACAAAGTCTCCGCGATCAACGCGATGAAAAAAGCAGGCGTACCTTGTGTACCTGGTTCAGACGGCCCACTGGATAACGACGAAGCGAAAAACAAAGCGCACGCAAAACGCATCGGCTACCCAGTTATCATTAAAGCCTCTGGCGGCGGCGGTGGTCGCGGTATGCGTGTCGTACGTAACGAAGCCGAATTGACCAAATCTATTCAGATGACGCGTGCGGAAGCGAAAGCCGCCTTCAACAACGACATGGTGTACATGGAGAAATTCCTAGAAAACCCACGTCACGTTGAAGTGCAAGTCATCGCTGACGGTCAAGGCAATGCGATTCACCTCGGTGAGCGTGACTGTTCAATGCAGCGCCGTCACCAGAAAGTGGTGGAAGAAGCACCAGCACCGGGTATCACTGAAGAGATGCGTAAGTTCATCGGTGAACGTTGTACCCGCGCGTGTATCGAAATCGGCTACCGCGGTGCCGGTACCTTTGAATTCCTGTACGAAAACGGTGAGTTCTACTTCATTGAGATGAACACGCGTATTCAGGTTGAGCACCCAGTAACAGAAATGATCACTGGCGTTGACCTGATCAAAGAGCAGCTGCGTATCGCCGCCGGTCAACCGCTGTCTTTCAAACAAGAAGACATCAAAATTCGCGGCCATGCCGTTGAGTGTCGTATTAACGCGGAAGATCCAGAGCGCTTCTTGCCAAGTCCAGGCAAGATTGAACGCTTCCATGCACCAGGCGGCATGGGTGTACGTTGGGAATCTCACATTTACTCTGGCTACACCGTGCCAGCGCATTACGACTCGATGATCGGCAAACTCATCACTTACGGTGAAAACCGCGATGTGGCGATTGCCCGTATGCGTAACGCACTCAATGAGATGATTGTTGAAGGGATCAAAACCAATATCCCACTACAACAAGCTATCATGGCAGATGAAAACTTCCAGAAAGGCGGTACCAACATCCACTATCTGGAGAAAAAACTCGGCATCAAGTAAGCCGCCGTTTTTACTCTCATCGCGCATAACCCAATCAACACTCCCTAAACTACTTGGAGTTGCAGGTAGGCGGCAAGTGAGTGAATCCCCATGAACATAGGCAAACTATGTGATTGGGGTGAACGAACGTAGCCAACACCACTGCAACTTCAAGTAGGCAGGGGATGAAGCCCACTTCGGTGGGCTTTTTGTTTTGCTTTTTGTTTTGCTTTTTGTTTTAAATCCGCCCACTTTCTGGCCTGAACATCAGTGGCAAATCTGCTACACTCTGCGCCAATCTAAACCCGATGAGATCTTAAGCCATGCCTTGGATTCAAATTAAACTCAATGCGACCAACGACAATGCAGAAGCGATTGGCGATATGCTGATGGAAGAAACTGGCGCTGTGTCAGTCACTTTCCTCGATGCCAAAGATACCCCTGTATTTGAACCTCTACCGGGCGAAACCCGCCTATGGGGCGATACCGATGTGGTCGCACTGTACGAAGCGGATATGGATACCTCGCTGATCCTTCAGCAAATCAAAGCCAGCAACATGCTCGCGGAAGGTTTTGCGCACAAAGTGGAGCAAGTGGAAGACAAGGACTGGGAACGCGAATGGATGGATAACTTCCACCCAATGCAATTTGGCCGTCGCCTCTGGATCTGCCCAAGCTGGCGTGAAGTGCCAGACCCACAAGCGGTGAACGTGATGCTCGACCCTGGCTTGGCTTTTGGTACCGGCACTCACCCCACGACCGCACTGTGCCTAGAGTGGCTGGATAACCTCGACCTGAGCGGTAAAACTGTGATCGATTTTGGTTGTGGCTCGGGCATTCTGGCGATTGCCGCCATCAAACTTGGTGCCGCGAAAGTGATCGGGATTGATATCGATCCACAAGCACTACTCGCGTCCAAAGACAACGCTGCGCGTAACGGCGTGGAAGATCAAATCGAAGTTTACCTGCCAAAAGATCAACCCGAAGGCTTGGTGGCTGACGTAGTGGTCGCGAACATTCTGGCCGGCCCACTGCGTGAGCTTTCTCCGATCATCAAAGGACTCCTGAAGCCCGGCGGCCAACTGGCAATGTCTGGCATCTTAGATACGCAAGCCGAAAGCGTGGCGGAATTTTACCGTGACGATCTGAAGCTTGACCCCATCGCAGAAAAGAGCGAATGGTGTCGCATTTCTGGCCGCAAGCTAGGCTAGATAAGACTTTGCGGCCTAATTGACTGATAAATCGACTATTTGGCAAAACAATTTGCCAATGCTCAAATATTAGTCTTTTCAGGCATCAAAAAAATGCGTAAAATGCGCGCCCTTGCTGGTACGAAGCTGTGAAGACGTTTTGAAAATCGGAAACTATCAACTTAAGAACAATCTGATCGTCGCCCCAATGGCGGGTGTCACCGACAGACCCTTTCGAGAGTTGTGTTTACGCTACGGGGCAGGAATGGCGGTCAGTGAAATGATGTCGTGCAATCCTGCGTTGTGGAAAACGGCCAAATCGCAAAACCGCATGGTACATGAAGGCGAATCGGGCATTCGCTCAGTACAAATTGCGGGCAGCGATCCACAGCTGATGGCCGAAGCCGCGCAGTTCAGCGTTGAAAACGGTGCGCAAATCATCGATATCAACATGGGCTGCCCAGCCAAAAAAGTAAATAAAAAGCTCGCGGGCTCTGCACTGCTGCGCTATCCGGATGTGATTGAAGACATCTTGAAAGCGGTAGTGAATGCAGTGAATGTGCCAGTCACACTCAAAACCCGAACGGGTTGGGATACAGACAATAAAAACTGTCTCTCGATTGCTCAATTAGCCGAAGACTGCGGCATACAAGCACTGGCTCTCCATGGACGAACTCGTGCCTGCATGTACAAAGGTGAGGCGGAATACGACAGCATTAAAGCGGTCAAAGCGGCTGTGAGCATTCCGGTTATCGCTAACGGTGATATCGATAGCCCGGAGAAAGCACGCTACGTACTGGAGTACACTGGTGCAGACGCTTTAATGATTGGCCGTCCTGCCCAAGGACGACCATGGATTTTTCAGGAAATCCAACACTTTTTGGAACACGGCACCACAATGCCAGAACTTCCGATTTCGGAAGTGAAAGACATCATGCTTGGTCATGTAACCGCACTCCATCAGTTTTATGGAGCGTACTTAGGCCCACGGATTGCGCGCAAACACGTGAGTTGGTACCTGCAAGAGCATGAACAAGCGAGTGCGTTTCGCCGTACCTTCAACGCCATTGAGACTGCTGACCAGCAACTCGATGCGCTCGAAGGGTATTTTGATAACGTTGCATCATAATTAAGAGAAGAGCTAGACCGAATATGTTCGAACAAAATCTGACTTCAGAAGCTTTAACCGTTACTACCGTAACTTCACAAGACCAAATCACGCAAAAGCCACTGCGTGACTCTGTTAAAGCGTCTCTTAAAAACTACTTGGCTCAACTGAACGGCCAAGAAGTGACTGAACTGTATGAATTAGTTCTAGCTGAAGTTGAACAACCACTTCTGGACACCATCATGCAATACACTCGCGGTAACCAAACTCGCGCAGCAACTATGATGGGTATCAACCGCGGCACTCTTCGTAAGAAACTGAAAAAATACGGCATGAACTAATTAACATTAGTTAACTTACTGATTTAAAAGTCGCTTTTCATTAATGGGAAGCGGCTTTTTTGTTATAAGAACGTCGAATTTTCATTTTCCACTCAGTGAAAACTGGTTAGAAAAAACCATAGTATGCCGACGCTACGTCAAACTTTTTTCTTCCTATAACGCTGCACTTTACTGGTGGGTTTGTCTGGGAGGGTCATTTCGATTAAGCCAACCTCAAGTGCAGGTTTTAAGTAGCGATCACGAAAGGATTTTCTATCTTTCAGCCCCAATATCGCTTGAATTTCTTCTCTGAGCATTTCCCCTTCTAACACTTCTAGCAGTTGTTTAACTTGAGGGGTAACTTGGGGGGCATCTTGAGGGGTGGTCGCTTCTGTTTCTTGCAAAGCGTTCAAGACCATCTGCAACATAAAGGAAATGAACGGCTCTGAATCGGCTTTCAGCGTACTGCGATTAATCGCATCATAGTAAGCCTGTTGATTATCATAAATAAAACTTTCAACTGGTAAGTGGGCAAAGAGAGGATTCCATTCGGACAATATCAGGGTTTGCCAAAGCCTGCCCATGCGTCCATTTCCATCCGAGAATGGGTGAATGAATTCAAACTCATAATGAAACACACAACTGCGAATTAGACGCAGTGGCTCATCTTATGCCCATCCGTATTTTAGACAATTCAATCAATGGTTGTACCCATACCGTCACTTCTTCATAATGTTACTCATAACATTTTATAAAAGACTCAATAACCTATGACAAAAAAACAGCGCGTGACATTGCAAGATGTGGCGGATCAAGTTGGCGTAACAAAAATGACTGTGTCGCGTTATCTGAGAAGCCCGGATTCCGTGGCTGCGGCCACGAGGGAGAAGATAGCGCTCGCCGTTGAGGCTTTGGGATACATTGAAAATCGCGCCCCTGCGATGCTTTCTAAATCATCCAGTAAGGCGATTGGTATTTTGCTTCCTTCCTTGTCGAACCAAATTTTTGCCTCTTTTGTGCAAGGGATTGAAGCGGTGACCAAAGCCAATGGCTATGAAACCCTACTCGCCCACTTTGGTTACGATGAGGAGGAAGAAGAGCGCAAAATTGCTTCTCTGCTCGCGTATCAAGTCGATGGTCTTATTCTCACCGAAAGTCATCACACTCAGCGCACTTTGCAGATGATTGCCAGCTCTGGCGTGCCCGTGGTCGAAACCATGGAGCTGCCTGCTAACCCGATTGATATGGCAGTAGGCATGGATCACATCGAAGCCTCATATCAAGCGGTGAAAAAAATTATCGCGGCGGGTAAACGTTCGATTGCCTATTTCGGTGCACGGCTTGATACCCGCACCAAACTGCGTATGCAGGGCTATGACCAAGCGATGCAAGAAGCCGGGCTGCCTATCAAGCACGTGCTGACTGGCTCACACTCCAGTTTCTCCCTCGCCGCTCAGTTGCTTGATGAAGCCTTCGCGCGTTACCCCGATCTGGATGGTGTGTTCTGCACCAATGATGACATCGCGATTGGTACTCTACTGGTGGCGCAGCAGCGTGGGATTCGGGTGCCCGAACAGCTTTCCGTGATTGGCTATAACGCGCTGGACATCGGCCGCACCATCACGCCAAAGCTGACTAGCGTTGATTCGCCACGTTATGCGATTGGTGAGAAAAGTGCTGAGCTACTGATTGCCGCACTCAAAGGTGAACGTGCCGAGCAGCAAGTCGTCGATATGGGCTATCGATTTACTGCCGGTGAGAGTGTGTAACGCTCGCTTGATGCGATGAACCCAAAGTTGGAAGACGCACTGCACCCAAATCCCAGACAGCTTTGAAGTCCCCAAAGCTTCATCGACTAAGCCGATATTGAAGCCTCCTCGCCATACCCAAACTGTTGGAATTTGCAGGCAGGCGACAAATCAGTAAATCCCCATGAGCATAGCGATACTATGTGATTGGGGAGGAACGAATGTAACCAACACTGCTGCAACTTCAAATAGGAAACGCCTATCCAAACACATCATCTTTATTCTCACGTCGTGATATTTATTCCAGACACCAAACGAGTTTTACAAAGCTTTTAATCCGCATGAATAATCGTGCTAGCATTCATAGGCTAGGTAAATATATTTATAAGAATTTGATTATATTAGAATTTCTTAAATCACTTAGCATCCCTTCTAACTCTTAACCTTTTAGAGATGAATGATGCACAATAAAATCATAACTCCCCTTTTTCTCGCTGTGGCATTGGCCTTGCCCCATGTCTCTTTGGCTACCAATACTCTGCCTAATGGTAATGAAGCCTCCATTCAGCAAGCGCCTTTTGATAAGGCGTGGCAGCTGCATTTCACCCAAGATTATGCCGAGTTGATTCAGGCTATACCGGACCCAGTCGGCGTCGCCTCACGTGAGCTGAAAGCGGCTTTAGTCAAGCATGGTTACCCAAACATTGATCCCGATAAGGTGTTCTATCATCGCTTCAATGGTGCTATGAGCAGCCCTCGCACCTACAATGGCTGGGCACATGATGAAACGCCTGTTGAGTCATATACCTTGACGCAAGCGGTCATGCTCAATGTGTTTAATCAGTTTCGAGATACCCCACCCAATACGATTGATGTCGAAACTGGGGTATACACCCAAGGAGCGGCAGCCAAGCAGTACGACGAACATAATGAAGTCCGCCTGCTCTCTTCTGAATTATGGAATATTGCTTACTACAATCTCGATATTCAAAAAAGTTACAGCCAAGCGCTGAATCAGTTTTGGACACAATACAGCAAACGCTACACCCAGTTACTGCGCGACAGCTATGCCTTTTCTGCTCATCAGCAGTATCGTCTTGGCTTACTCGACCAAGCTCAATATCAACTGGCAACTTCATTACTAAGACATCAGCGTCCACAAGATATTCATGTCTACCGTTTTGACATTTACGGTTACGATTCGACCGATATTTTATTGATCGAACAAGAGGGGCATAATGCTGGGCTGCTGTACATCCCCGGCGCACCTCAGCCCTTCTTACCTTATAGTGATGAGCGCCAACTCAAAAAAATCCTATTTAAAAGCCTGAAAAACACCAGTAACCGCCAAGCCTTAGCCAAACATTTCAGCCTGGCACTAAGACAAGATGGGGTGACTTACTCAGGCATCGATACGGCGCTGAAAGGCTTCGCATCGGGGACATGGGACGAGAGCTATTTGATGCTCAAGCATCATGCTGTATATGGCGATGTGTTTGCACGCATCACCGAGCAGGTGAAGAGTCGTTTAGAAAGCGATGGCGACACTCAGATCAAATCCAACAGTGAAGCGCAGCGCGATTACTTTCTCTCGCTCACTTACAGTGTCATGACCTTATTCCCCGTGGTTGATCTTATCGCACCGGAGGTAGGGATTCCCCTCAGTATCGGGCTCAGCAGTACTCAATTTGGCTTAAGTCTCGATAAAGCAGTACATGGCGATACGTTAGCTGAACGATTGGAAGGTACGCGAATGAGCGCCATCAATGGTGCTATTCTTGGCGCGACAACACTTGTGCCAGCTCTCGCCCAATATGGCCGCTCACTCAGTGAATCGGTGAACGTTGCCAATCATGCTTTAGAAAATACCATAGTCGTCAATCGCGGCTTCCCAGCTGAAGAGCTGCATAACTTTGTGGCTATGCCGCGTATCGTCACTCATCCACAAACCGGTGAAGAACTGATTGGGGTTAAACTGACCCAAAGTGGTCGCGGAGCGCTGCTGCGTCCTGATGGTTGGGGTTATTACCGCGAAGTGGATGCTGCCAGTGGCCGAGTACTAAACAGTAAACCGATTCGTCGAGCGCTTGATATGGAAACGGGCGAACCACAGTGGTTAGAAAATGCCGGATTACAAGGGGGAGGCGATGATCTGGAGAGCGAGGTCGATTCGGCAACCAACAGTCATCGTAGTGATTTACCGGATATTTTACTGCCCGAAGATTTACCTAAGCGTCCCGGCTTGGGCGGTTCTGGCTATGCCGACATGGCAGGTGGGCGTGATTTAGAAGCCGCTCGCGATTTCTGGGAATTGGAGCAGCAAGTCGATCCACAAGCCTATTTAACCGATGTCAAAGCACTACACAGAGTGAATCAACAAGCGCAGCAAGAGATCCTCAATATCCCCTTCTTGCGCTCCTATCAGCCCGAGCTAAAAGGAAGTTTAGTGTTCCGGGGTGATACTCGTTTACCGGATGAATTATTCCATTCCGGTTTTAATCGTCGAGTGGGTCCTGTCGAATATATTCGATTGGCTGAGCATACTCGTGCGATCCGTGGGGTGATTTCAACCAGTACGGAACAATCTGTGGCCGTCAATTATGCGCTCGGCCATCAGCGAGGCTACGTGTATGCCGTTGAATTAAATCAAGGTGGCGTTGCTGTCGACACCAGCCTGCGCGGTAAAACACTGCATGAGATTGCAACCCTGAATATTCCACCTGAGGATATTATCTTCGCCGTAGGTCCATTGACGGGTGAAGATATTGGCTACTTCGATCTGGTGCATGAGCCAAATCAGCGTACCGCTGAACTGCTGATCAATCCCCACGCAACCGCAACACCAGAGGTGGCAAAACAAGCGTTTGAACGACTCAAGGTCACCCTCAAATACGATTTGAGTCCAGAGATGTCGTTTGAGGAACGTTATGCCAATCGCGCCGATTTACTCTGGCATGAAGATGAAGCACCGGTAACCGATGCTGTTACTCAGCACTAAAATGAGCTGTATTCGGTAAGATTATACCCAAACAACTTGGAGTTACAGGTAGACAGCAAATGCGTGAATCCCAATGAGCATAAGCCAATATGTGATTGGGGGTGAACGAACATAGTCAACACCACTGCAGTTTCAAGTAGCAAAGGTATAGCCAGCTATTGACTGCCATATATACCCCCCGTAGGAACCATCCTACAGGGGGATTTTTCTACAATGAACAGCAGATTGCTTGTCGTTCAGTTCAGATTAAACAATAAAGCTCGCACCTTGTTCGGCGGAAGAGACCGCTTGGCGCATCACTTTAAACAATTCGCGTCCCCACATTTGCTGATCGCGCTCGGTATCTAAGGCGAGAGCTTGGCGATGGCTCATGTCGGTTAAGTTCTCAAGCGTGCCTGTTGTACAATCCAAGCGCAACAAATCCCCATCACGCACTAAACCAATCGCACCGCCGCGTACCGCTTCTGGTGACACGTGAATCGCCGATGGAATTTTACCTGACGCGCCCGACAAACGGCCATCGGTCACCAGCGCGACTTTGAATCCAGCTTTTTGCACGTTGCCCAAAATCGGCATCAATTTGTGCAGCTCAGGCATACCATTGGCTGCCGGGCCATTGTGGGTCACCACCACAATGCAGTCTTTATTCAGTTCACCACGCTGGTAAGCCGCTTCTACTTCGTGCTGGCACTGGAAAACTACCGCCGGCGCTTCAATGATGCGTTGTTCTTCTTTCACCGCCGAAACTTTGATCACCGCGCGGCCTAAGTTCCCGTTCAGCATTTTAGTGCCGCCAGTGGTTTGGAAGCACTCGCCACTCGCCGCGATCACCTGCGCATCACGCGTGCCTTCGCACGCCGTCCAACACAGCTCCCCTGCCACCAACTCAGGCAGAGTCAGCTGATCACTAAACTCACCAAACACCGGTGTGACATCCGAGTGCAGCAACTTGGCTTCATGCAAACGCTTCATCAGTGCGGGGACACCACCCGCTTGTTGGAAGGCATTCATATCCGCGGGGCCATTCGGGTAAACCTTCGCCAGCAGTGGAACCACATCCGACAGATCACTGATGTCCTGCCAGGTCAGCAAAATCCCCGCGGCACGTGCCACCGCCAACATATGAATGGTGTGGTTAGTGCTGCCACCAGAAGCCATCAGAGCGACAATCCCATTGAGCAGACTTTTCTCGGTTACGACTTGATAGAGCGGACGATACTGCGCTGAGCCTTGGGTCATGCTGGCAATTTTTACCGTCGCGTCATCGTTGAGAGCTTGGCGCAGCGCAGAATGCGGATGCACGAACGCCGAGCCCGGCAACATCAGCCCCATGGCTTCAAACACCAATTGGTTGGTGTTGGCAGTGCCGTAGAAAGTACACGTACCCGGCGCGTGGTAAGCCTGACACTCCATATTGAGCAGCGCCTCTTTCCCCACTTCACCCGCCGCATACTTTTGGCGAATATCCACTTTCTCTTCGTTACTGATGCCGGTTGCCATTAAACCCGCAGGCATAAACGCGGTCGGCAGATGGGCGTAAGAAAGCGCGCCCATCAATTGCCCCGGCGCGATTTTGTCACAAATACCGAGCAGTAAAGTGGCATCAAACACATTGTGACTGAGGGAGAGTGCGGTCGCCTGCGCAATCAAATCACGGGAAAACAGAGACATATCCATCCCCGGCTGACCTTGGGTCACGCCATCGCACATGGCGGGTACGCCACCGGCGACCTGCGCGGTATGGCCGTACTCGGCTAACACCATCTTGATCCGGTCTGGATAGTGCTGATAAGGCTGATGCGCACTGAGCATATCGTTATAGGAAGTCACAATCGCCACATTACTGCGCGTGAAATCGAGGATCGCTTTTTTCTCTGTGCTGCAAGAAGCCGCCACTGCGTGGGCTAAATTACCGCAAGAGAGTGAGGTGCGACCTTTGCCGGCTTTTTCTTGTGCTTGACTGCGTGCAATAAACGCCGCACGTGCTTCACGGCTACGCTCAATCAGGTTGTGAGTGACCTTGGCTAAAATAGGATGAATCATAGCCCCTCCTGCTCTTGCAGCGCTTGAATGGCACAGCTCACCACTTCCTGCACTGAACAATCAATAGGGATAATCAGGGTTTGCGGCTCACCATCAGGGCGCTCTAAGGTTTCAAACTGACTGTTGACCATGTTCTCTTTCATGAAATGGCCTTGGCGAGCGCGCATGCGCTCCATGATCAACTCTTTCGAGCCATCCAAGAACAAGAAGGTCACATTTTGGTTGCCTTCGCGGATCTGGTCGCGGTACTGCTTTTTGAGTGCCGAGCAGACAATCACCCCATGTTCGTTTTTGCTTTCGAGGCTGTAAGCGGCATCGCGGATGCGCTCTAACCAAGGTTTACGATCTTCATCATTGAGCGGCTGGCCGGAGGCCATTTTCTGAATATTGGCACGCGGATGAAGATCATCGCCATCAATGAATTTTCGCCCAGTCTGCTTTGCCAATAACTCACCAATGGTGCTTTTACCGCAAGCACAAACCCCCATCACAATGATGCTACTACCGGCCATAACGACTCCTTAAAACCAAACTTGCGCGTGATCGCATTTTTAAAATTCACTTCGAAATATGGGTTTATCTTATTCATGTTATGGGTAACATGTTACCGGTAACTTCACTAAATGTGAGCTATAACACAAACTATAAATCTGGACGGTGAACTCATGGACCCCTTACTACAAACCTCTGATCCTACGTATCTATTAACCGTGGCGGCAGTCGCCATTATTGCGCTACTGCTGCTGATTATTCGTTTTAAAATCCACGCTTTTGCTTCACTGACCTTAGTCAGTTTAGGCACTGCGATTGCGACTGGCGTGGCGTCTGACAAAGTGGTGTCGACCATGATGACAGGCTTTGGTGGCACGCTGGCTTCAGTCGCGCTGCTGGTCGGCCTTGGCGCAATGATTGGTAAAATTTTGGAAGTGACGGGCGGTGCGAAAGTGCTGGCAGACACGCTGATCGGCCGCTTTGGCGAGCAGCGCGCACCGTTTGCACTCGGTGTGGCATCGCTGCTGTTTGGCTTCCCCATCTTCTTTGATGCGGGCCTGATTGTGATGATGCCGATCATCTTCAGCGTCGCGAAACGCTTTGGTGGCTCACCCCTTAAATACGCGCTGCCTTCAGCAGGTGCGTTTGCGGTCATGCACGCCTTTGTGCCACCGCATCCGGGACCGGTTGCAGCGGCAGAACTGCTCGGCGCAAACATCGGCTTGCTGCTGATTGTTGGTTTGCTTGTGGCTATTCCTACTTGGTACTTGGGCGCTTACCTATTTGGTCTGTATGCCGGTAAGAAATTCGACATCCCACTGTCTAAAGCCTTCTTCAATACCGATGCGATCATTGACGAAGCCAAGCTACCAAAATTTGCTACGGTCATGACCATTCTGGTACTGCCAGTGCTGCTGATTTTTATGGATACCGGTTTGAACACCCTTGCGGTCGCGGGCATGATTGATGGTAAAGCTCCCGCAGTCGAATTCCTGCGTATGCTGGGTAAAACGCCTATTGCTCTGCTGATCACTCTGCTCGTCTGTATCGCAGCGTTCGCCAAAGATTACGGCATGGCACGCCTAGAAAAACTATGTGGTGATTCGCTTGCCCCCATCTGCGCGGTGATTTTAGTCACCGGTGCGGGCGGCATGTTCGGTGGCGTACTGCGCGCGAGCGGCATTGGTAGCGCACTGGCTGGCGTGCTGTCGGATACCGGTATGCCCGTTGTGGTCGCCGCGTTTGTGATTGCGACCTGTTTACGCGTCGCGCAAGGTTCGGCCACGGTCGCTCTGACCACGACGGCCGCCCTGATTGCACCGACGGTGGCGGCGACCACCGGCCTGTCTGAGCTTGACCTGTGCTTTATCGTGATTTCGATTGCCGGCGGTGCTACTGTGCTTTCACACTTTAACGATTCTGGTTTCTGGCTGGTGTCGCGTTTGATGGAGATGGATGAGAAAACCACTCTAAAAACGTGGACTGTGATGGAAACCCTTTTGGGCGGTATCGCCTTCCTGATTGTGGCAACACTCAGCTTTATTCTGTAGAGGTATGGACTCATGACCATTGAACAACGCTTACGAGCGATCAAAATTGTCCCTGTTATTGCGATTAATGATATCGCCCACGCACTGCCACTGGCCAAAGTGCTGGTTGAAAACGGTTTGCCTTGTGCAGAAGTCACTTTCCGCACCGCTGCGGCCGCGGAATCGATTCGCATCATGCGTGAGGCGTATCCAGACCTGCTGATTGGCGCAGGCACTGTACTCACGACAGCGCAAGTGGATGAAGCGATTGCGGCGGGAGCTGATTTCATCGTGAGCCCGGGTCTGAACCCGACCACAGTGAAATATTGTCAGCAGCGCAATATCGCGATCATTCCGGGCGTCAACAACCCAAGTTTGGTGGAACAGGCCATGGAAATGGGTCTGCGTACCCTGAAGTTCTTCCCGGCCGAGCCATCTGGCGGCATTGCGATGCTGAAAGCGCTGAGCGCGGTGTACCCAGTGAGCTTTATGCCCACGGGCGGTATCAATCCAAACAATGCGCAAGAGTATCTGGCGCTCAAATCGGTTGTCGCGTGTGGCGGCACTTGGATGGTACCGACTGACCTGATGGACAAAGGCGACTGGGACACCCTCGCCGAACTCGTACGCAACGTATAAGCCTTTTCGGCTCGTTCCCCCACCAAAGACCAAACGCTCCGTTTGGTCTTTTTTTATATTGCGCGTTAACTCGTTGAGCAGAATGAGATATCACCTACAAGGATGAAATGCACAAATAATACTTGAATCAATAATGAAAATTACTATCATTTGCGATTCATTTTTGTGGCGAATGTTTGCCACTGACATTATTCGTCAATAATAAATAGAGTTAATCCTTCATGTCTCATTTTACTCGCTCAAGAACCTGGGTCAGTCTGGCCGTTTTCGCCGCTTGTGCCCCCGCCCATGCCGAACAAGAAACCTTGGTCATCACCAGTCAACAAAGCCAACTGCCGGAAGTCGCCACTGCAACCCGCACCGCCACACCGGCGAAACTGGTGCCGCAAACCATTGATTCACTTTCAGCGGAAGAGCTGACCGCGTTTGGCGCTCCCAGCCTAAGCGAAGCCTTAGCCGGGGTACCTGGGGTCAACGCCAACGGCGATACCCGTTTTGACGGCATCAATATTCGTGGATTTTCCGCCAGCAACGATTTTTACCTCGATGGTTTTCGTGATGATATGCAGTACACCCGCGATCTCGGCAACATAGAACGTATCGAAGTTCTCAAAGGCCCAGCGGCGGTGTTGTATGGCCGTGGTAGTACAGGGGGTATCGTCAACCGCGTCAGCAAAGTGCCACACGCAGGTGATGCCGCGAGCGTTTCTGCACGCATTGGCAGCCATGATTACCAACGCCTTGCCGCGGATCTCAATGGTGAGGTCAATCAGCAAGTACAAGTTCGCCTCAATATTGCTCAAGAAGATTACGGCAGTTTCCGCCATGGCGTGGAAGGCAAACGCACTTTGCTTGCTCCGTCTCTGAACTGGGACATCAATGATGATGTGAGCTGGCTTATCCAGTATGAGCAACACTCTCATAATCGCGTGCCAGATCGTGGTATTCCGGCGGTGAACGGCTCTCCTGCTGAGGTTCCTGCGAGCAGTGTTTACAGCGATACCAGCCGCGACTTTATTGATGATGATGTGGCCACCACGCGTTCGCGCATTACTTGGGCCTTCCACCCAGAATGGCAACTGCGCCAACAACTAAGCTACACCAAGCTCGATAGTCAGTTTGATAACACTTACATAGCTCGCGTCAGTGGCGACCAAGTCACGCGTCAACGCTTCCAACAAGATCTGCAAGCCAACAACCTGATCAGCAATACCGAAACAGAAGGCACCTTCAACACAGGCCCGATTGCTCACCGAATTCTGTTCGGTCTAGAGCAGGGCTGGCAAGAGCGTTCGCCGAAACTGTATCGCAACGCCAACAACATCCCGAGTGGCAACCTGTACCAACCTGAGTCACTGCCGACCTACAACGGACCTATGTCAGTATCTAGTGATGCCACTCATAAAGTGCGGAGCTACGGTATTTATGTCCAAGATCAACTGCAATGGGGAGATTGGATTGTGTTGGCAGGTCTGCGTCACGATGATTTCACCGTCACGACTCATCGCCACGATACCCATAAAGAAGAGACCATCTCATCCAACAGCTTAAGCCCACGTTTAGGTGTGGTATGGACCCCTGTGCAAGAGCATGCGTTGTACACTTCCTACTCACAAACCTATTCTCCGGTTGGTGGTGGCGTTATTGGCATTACGCCGGGAGACAAACATAACCACCTCGATCCTGAGCACTCACGCCTGTATGAAACTGGCGTCAAAAGCGATTGGCTAGAGGGGCGCATCTCAACCACTTTATCCGTCTATCGCTTAGAAATGTATAACCGCCGTATGCGTGATCCGAATGATCAGGAGCGTATTATTCTCACCGGATTACAACGTACCGATGGTATTGAGCTGAGCAGCCGTGCGCTTCTCACCGATGAATTTTCTCTGCGTGGCGGCATTGGCCTGCAAGATGCAAAATACGTCGAAGCTGATGCCAGTGAGCAAGGTAAACGCCCAACCAACGTATCGCGCCTCAATGGTGAGCTGTTTGTCGCTTATCAATCAGCAAGCGATGGCTGGTTTGGTGAGACCGGTTTTGTGGCGGTCGGCGATCGCTATGCCGATCGTACTAACACCACCAAACTGCCCGGTTATGCCCGTTTTGATGCACGTCTCGGCTACCAATGGCAAGCTTGGCGCACTCAACTGAGCGTAGAAAACCTGCTCGATAAGGATTACTACCTGAGTGCCACTAGCAGCACACAAATTCAGCCGGGTGCACCGCGTGAGTTCTACCTCACTACGTCTTACCAGTTCTAAACGATTGATCCCCATTTGGCATGCAGCGGCAAGTCAAAGGGGATAACCACAGGAGAGCTGGCCTAACGGCCAGCTTGATTATGCAACGTCGACGCCTGCCTCTACATAACAATAAATGGATCCGCCGCCTTCATGCATGGTGCGGCTTCTTCACCCTACTCTTAATGCTGTTGTATGGCCTCACTGGCCTTTGGTTATCTCACCGTGCAGTCTGGCCACTGCCCGGGCCACACACCAGCAAAAGTGAATGGCAACTCTCGCTCACTGAACCCATCGATTCAGTCAGTACTTTTCAAGCACAGCTCAATACCGAATATGGCAAACATGAGTGGACGATACGCGAAATCGCCGCGCAGCAGTTGCCCACGCCACAACAGCCGTTATTGATCCCAGCCCGCTGGGAAGCGCGCGCCACCAGCGTGACCGATACCTTTAGCGCCCAATACGTACCCGGTACCTTAGTCATTCAAGCTCAGCATCAAAAAGCCAACTGGGCCGCTGTGCTCAACCGCTTACATCGCGGAATGGGAACCGGTCTTGGCTGGCAGCTGTTTTCCGACCTTGCGGCGGTTGCCATGCTCCTGCTTGCCCTGACCAGTTTACTGATGTGGACCAAACTCCACGGCTCCCCGAAACGAGCAGGATGGCTATTGATAGGTGGCAGTGTCGCGACCACACTGTTCGCCATCTTTGGTTAACTGACAACCCTCGGCGACCTCGTCGCACCCGACAATCTAACCACACAGGTTGCAGCCCACGTCGCTGTAACCTTTCGTGACGCTGGCGCTCACTGACTGCGCGCTTTCACATTTCTGCTGCGGATTTGAAGCGAAACTCGACATCGTGCACAACTTCACCACTTTGCTTCTTTGGTCGCATTTACCGCTCTGAAAACAATCTGTTACAGTCTTGCGTACCATGAAATACTCATCATGGGTGTCATATCTCAAGGAGTGATGTTTATGACTTCCGTTAGCCTGCGCCACCTTTCAATCCGTAATCGCTTATTTCTGCTCACTGTGGTGATTCTGGTACTGCTGGCGATACCGTTTGCCATTATGGTCAAAGATTATCGACACGACTTGATGCTAGAAAAGCAAGTTCAAACTCAGCATTTAGTCGAAAGTGCTTACACGCTGCTTGAGCACTATGCTCAGCAAGCTACCCAAGGCACACTCACGACCGAACAAGCGCAAAACACAGCGAAACAAGCGATAGCTCAATTGCGTTACGGCGCGAACGACTACTTTTGGATTAATGATGCACAGCCCAACATGGTCATGCATCCGATGAAACCAGAGATGGACGGCCAGAGTTTACGTAACTTTAAAGACCCGAACGGTAAAGCTTTGTTCGTCGAAATGGTCAATGTCACCCAAAGAAATCAACAAGGTGTGGTCGAATATCAATGGCCTAAACCGGGTGCCCAGCAACCTGTCGATAAAGTCTCTTACGTCAAACTGTTTAAACCTTGGGGTTGGATTATCGGCACAGGCATCTATGTCGATGATGTGAATGCGCTGGTGATGCAGCGCCTGAGCTCAATACTGGTTTGGGTTGTGGGCACGCTGCTGGTATTGATTGCGCTTGCCAGCTTGATTGGGCGCAGCATCACTCAACCTTGCGAAGAGACACTCGCAACGCTGAAAAATATCGCCCAAGGTGAAGGGGATCTCACTCGCCAATTAACCGTGACGGGAAAAGATGAGCTGGCACAAATCGCGCAAGCCTTTAACCTGTTCACCAATAAAATTCGACATATTATTCAAGAAATTACTCCAATCACCGAGAGCGTGACGGGCTCTGCCGATGAGCTGACTCAAGTAGCGCAAAGCGCATCCAACAAAGCGTATGACCAGCACCAATCGGTGGATACCGTCGCTTCCGCCATGAATCAGTTGCATGCGTCCAATCAAGAAGTCGCGCAATCTGCCCATCAGGCTGAACAAGCGGCGCACAGTGCCAATCAAGCAGCCAGCCAAGGGCGCGAAATGATCACACTCACCTCAACTCAAATGCAGAGCTTGCGCGATCAACTGACCCGTACCGAACAAGAAACTCAAGTGCTGGCCAGTGAAACGCAATCGGTCAGTGCGGTCTTGGAAGTGATCCGTGGTGTGGCCGAGCAGACCAACTTACTGGCACTGAATGCAGCGATTGAAGCCGCGCGCGCGGGTGAGCAAGGCCGCGGCTTTGCTGTGGTCGCCGATGAAGTGCGCACCCTCGCCACTCGCACCCAAGCCAGTACCAATGAGATTGAGCAAATCATTGCTCAGTTACAGAAAAAAGCGCAGAGCGTCAGCCAATCCATGACACAAACCCAGCAGCAATCAAGGGTGACGCAACAGCAAGCCGAGCAAGCACAGCAGATGCTCAATGAGATTGAAGCGCAGATCAAAACCATTTTGTCCTTCAACCAACATATCGCAGGCGCAAGCGCCCAGCAATCCGAGGCTACCGACGAAATTACCCGTAACCTCACCCAGATTGCCGAGCACAGCACCCAAGCCTCAGCTCAAGCCAACCAAGTGGCAGCCGCCAGTGAACAGTTGATGGAAAATGGCCAGCATCTAGCTCGCAGCTTAGCGGTGTTTAAAATCTGACACCGCGACCACGCTTTTCAGCCCAGATTGCACCATGAAAAAAGAGAGAGCCGTGAGGCTCTCTCTGTGTATCAGCGTCCATTGGGGAATTACGCTGTTTTTATAGGGTGATTCAAGCGCGCTTAGTCTTTCAGCACTTTTACGGTGTAAGAGCCATCTTTTTGGCGATACAAACCGTGAATGTCGGTCTCAAATCCTGGGTAATGCGCGCCGATTTCACACAGCATTTCCAAGAAATCCAACACAGGGCGAGAGCTATCTGTCACCATTTCACCTGGCAGTACCAATGGCACGCCTGGAGGATAAGGCAGGATCATATTGGCGCTCACGCGACCCACCATCTCGTTAAGCAGGATCTCTTCGGTTTGACCACGCAGCTCTTGTTGCCATGCCACGTGTGGCGTGACTTTCATCTCTGGCAGCACATCGAACGCTTTGTACATCAGCTCTGGCAGTTGGTATTTACGGGTTAAATCGTGAATGCCTTGCGCCAATTCTTGAATACGCATGCCTTCGTAGAAAGCTGGGTCTTCACGATACAGTGAAGGCAGTATGGTACGAATGGTCAGGTTCAAATCATAACCGCGTTTGAACTCCGTCAAGCCGCGCAGCAACTGCATTGCTTTTGACTTATCAATACCGATAGAGAACAGGAACAGCAGGTTGTAAGGGCCGGTTTTCTCAACCACGATGCCATGTTCATCAAGGTATTTAGAGACCAGTGATGCCGGAATACCGCTCTGCTCCAATTCGCCATCTTTGCTCATTCCCGGAGTGAGCAGAGTGATTTTGATGGGATCAAGATACATGTGGTTGTCATCAAGATTCTTGAAGCCATGCCAATCTTGGTTTGGATCGAGTTTCCAGCACTCAGTAGTCTCAATGTTCTCGGGTTGCCACACATCGAAGAACCAGCCTTCGCTCTCGCCTTTCAGACGTTTGATCTCTTTACGGAAGCGAATCGCACGATCAATCGAATCTTGCATCAGCTTACGGCCGGTGTTGCCACGCATCATAGCCGCAGCGGTTTCCGTTGATGCCACAATGCCGTACTGTGGTGAGGTTGAGGTGTGCATCATGAACGCTTCGTTGAACGACTCGCGATCAAACTCACCTTTGACATGAATCATCGAGGCTTGCGAGAACGCCGCCAGCAGTTTGTGGGTTGACTGCGTTTCGTAGAACACTTTACCCGGCATCGCTTCACCACTCATGCCGCACTTGCCTTCATAAATACGGTTGAAGTTAGTGTAAGGCACCCATGCACTGTCGAAGTGGATGTGTTTGCAATCCAGAGACTCTTTGATGAACTGAGTGTTGTACAGCAGGCCATCGTAAGTCGAGTTGGTGATCACCGCGTAGCTTGGCGCGCTCGCCCCCGGAGTGTTTGCCACTTTATCTGCAATCACTTCACGGCTGAATTCGCTCTGTGGAATACCACCGAGAATGCCGTAAGCGTTACGGGTTGGACGGAAGTAAATGGGGGTCACGTCCGTCATCATCATTAAGTGAGTCAATGATTTATGGCAGTTACGGTCCACCAGCACTGTGCTGCCCGCCGGTGCGGAGAACATACCGACGATCTTGTTCGAAGTCGATGTGCCGTTGGTCACGATGTAAGAGGCATCGGCATTGAACGTGCGCGCGATGTACTCTTCCGCTTCTTTGTGTGGACCGGAGTGATCGAGCAGCGAGCCGAGTTCTGGCATCGAAATCGATACGTCCGCTTTAAAAGTATTTGGACCGTAGAAATCGTAGAAAATGCTGCCAACAGGGCTTTTCTGGAATGCAGTACCGCCCATATGGCCCGGAGTACAGAAGGTGTATTTACCCTCTTCCACGTATTTGAACAGCGCCTTAGTAAACGGAGGCATGATCGCGTCTTTGTACTCTTGAGTCGCTTGGTTGATCTTGATGGCGATATCGTCGGCCATGCCCAGAGCGTATTCGAAGAAATGCACGTTGAGGCGCAGGTCGGTTAGCGAAATATCTAACGTCGATTGCTCGTTAGCAAAGGCGTGCACTGGCAGTTTTTCATTGACTTTACTGATGCGCTCACACAGCTCTAGCGAGTATTTATCCCAGTCGAACAGCACGCCGCAAATGCGTGGGTTCATCTCAATCATCTTGATCAGATCTTTGTCATCCACCGGATAAACCACGTCGTAACCGGCTTTTTCTAATGCTGCATGCAGTTGGCGAACAGGCTCTTCTTTAAAGAACACACCCATGTGGTTCAAGATAGCGAAAATATTCATTTGGACATCTCCAAGGCGAAAAAAGGCGCTCTCTGTGCACTGCACAGTGAGTAAGACGAGCGCCATAGTGAATTCAGAACGCTGGCGTGGCAGACGCCAGCAAGGTCAATCAGAACTGAGCCGAAGCTTGTTGTGGATGAGTCTCAAGATATTTATCCAGACCCGCTTTTTTGCTGTAGAACATCAAAATAATCAGCGACATGATGAAGGTTGCAGTCAGGGTTGAACCTTCAGCTCCCGCCAGCGCCACCATACAGAACAGGCTGGCAATACCGGAGAACAGCATTACAAACGTATTGCGAGTGGTCATGCCTTCGAAGCGGATCAGGTTAATGCTGGAGTAGAAATAAGGCAGCATGGTCAGCAGAACCGCATCGGTAGTCAGTTGGTTAAACAGATCGGAAGCGTGCGCAGTTTCTGAGCTGAAGAACATCAGCACCAGCATCAGCAGTGTCATCATGCTGGAGGCAATCAGCAGACCTTTTTTCGGCACACCGTTGCGATCGGTTTCACCGAACACTTTCGGGAAGTTGCCATCGTTAGCGGCACGTTTGCCCGCTTCGCCCACCAGCATCATCCAA
The DNA here is from genome assembly GCF_037672085.1 of Vibrio paracholerae. Classification (NCBI taxonomy): domain Bacteria; kingdom Pseudomonadati; phylum Pseudomonadota; class Gammaproteobacteria; order Vibrionales; family Vibrionaceae; genus Vibrio; species Vibrio paracholerae. Next base: position 38,150 of record NZ_JBBHLM010000003.1, read on the forward strand.
GAGCCAAGTGAAGTGAAACACGCTAGTGCAGTAAAGGCAGACACGAATGGCGCAGTCCAGCTACCAAACAGTGCAGTGGTCGCCAGTGCAAAAGGTGCACCGGATGCCGCCACTTCAGACGCAGGGAACATGCCGCTGATCATTTGAGTTGATAGCACATAGATAAGGCCCGCAAGACCAGTACCTAACATGGTTGCCAGTGGCACCGTGCGTTTTGGGTTTTCGACCATACCGGAAGAAACCGCTGCCGATTCGACACCCACGAAAGACCACAGACAAATCAGCACTGCGGTGATCACCGCATGGCCATCGCTACCAGCAGACACGTTCCAGTTTTGGCTGTAGAGCGCGCTGTCAAAGTGCGTCCAACCAAACAGAGCCGTACCGACTACAGGGATCAAAATCAGCACCAAACCAATGGTACATAAGCGGCTTACCCAGCTACCACCAAGCAAGTTGACTAAGGTAAATAGCCAAACCGAAGCAATGGTCGCTAAACCAGCAGGGATCGGGTTATTCAGCACCGGGAAGAACACCGAAAGGTAAGAAACACCGGTAATCGCAATCGCCAAATTACCAATCCAGTTAGCGTGGTAGTAAAGCACGCCCGTTTGGAAACCAAACACCGGTGACACTTCCCCTGCATAAGCAATCGGGCCACCCTCTTGCGGGTTTTTGGTTGCCAAACGAGCAAACACAAACGCCAAACTGAGTGCGCCAACAATGCAGATCAGCCAGCTATAAATGGAAATTGAACCTACGCTCGCTAGCGTAGAAGGAAGCAGCGCAATACCACTGCCCATCATGTTGCCAGCCACCACACCCGTACAGGCGATCAGGCCGATTTTTTTTGCATTTGATGACATAACATCTCCAAATCGATTCTATCCCCAAACGACTTGGAGTTGCAGGTAGGCGGCAAGTGAGTTCATCCCCATGAGCATAGATAAACTATGTGATTGGGGTGAACGAACGTAGCCAACACCGCTGCAGCTTCAAGTAGCCAGGGGATACTTAAGTTACAAAACTCAAACTGAATGGGTTAGCGAGATGTCATGAGTGCAATCACCTGCGCTACCTCGCTAAATTTCGAAGTGCAGAGTACGCCCAAAAAAACGAAAAAAAATAAACTTCCGCTTATCAATAAAATGATGAGCCAAGCATGAGTTTCTTGATATCAACCTGATAAACACCACCAATAAACCTCTTTATTTTCATATCATTAATAAAAAACCTAAAAATATCAGGAGAGACAACTAAAAATATCAAGGTGAAAACATCACGCTAAATGCTGCTCTGAGGAAGTATCAGGAGGAAGGTTTATCGCCAAAAAACGGTTGGTCTTGCCATAAGATTTGTCACTCCACTGGCAAGACGCTCGATGAAGCGATATCCATTGGCAGAGAATGCCAATGACGCTCACTGAATTTGGCTTGGAGAATAGGCTCAAACGAATGGCCATTAATGGCCATGAGAAGTTAAACGGTTAGTGAGTACATAGACATCGTTCGATGTCATTAGCGGGCGTTTTTCAGTCAGAAGGATTCGAGAGATAAAGCGGCGCGCCCTCCCCTTTAAACCGTGCTAAAGCCAGTTCGGAGAAAAAAGGCGCAAGTTCGCTCTATACCCTTCTTACCAGTCATTCCAAGTCGTTTGGGGATAGAGAGATGAAATTGACCGTAGACGAGCGTTACAGTAAACGAACCACCGAAGGATGCACCGAGCGGTACATGGCGTAATCAATGGATTTTAAGTTGGAGTGGAACACCAAGTTTTCGCACAACAGATAAGTTTCCAGCGACGTGTCCATATAAAACGCTTCACTGTAGGCATCGCTTGCGCCATCCAGATCGCCTTTGAGTTCAGCATGCTTGCCTTGCAGCACATATGAAAGCACCGATTCCCGCAAACCCTGAGCTTGCGCCAAATAGCGCGTGGCCGCTTCCACTTGGTTTTCGACTGTTGCTTGCAGTGCTAAAGCCTCATAAATGCGTGGCTGCACCACCGTTTGGGGGGAGTAACTCACCTGCTGCAACTGCTCACTCAACACCAGCATGCGATCTTGATTGAGCGCCTGATCTGGACTGATCGCTTGCTGCACATGGTAGGCAATCAGTAATTCGGCTTGGACATAATGGTTATCCGGCTCTAATTTCAGCACTTGCTCCAATAAATAAATGCCTTTTTGGAACTGCTGGCGATCGGCAACATTCAAGTAATGATTGGCGCGCACATACAGCCCCAATGCCGCCGGTTGACGCGGAAAATCCACCAACAAACGCTGCGCTTGCTGCTCTGCATTCGGGATTTTCAACGCTTGCATTACATCCCACTCGGCACTTTTCAGCACAGAGGCCAGATGTTGGCTATCGAGCGGATATTGGCGACTAAACAGCACCGCATCGGAAGAGTTGTTCTTAAGCTCAAGATCTAAAAACTCATGTCCATCTTTGTCATTGACTCGCACCATGATCGACTTACCGGGCAAAATGCCTGAGCTGTAAGCCGTTTTGCCGAGAATCACTCGATAATCACTCACCTGGGTCAGATCGGCCATCAGCTTTTGTGCGATACCATCGGCAAGCTCATGCGTGAGCGCCTGAGCATGAAAACCGTCTTGGAACTTAAATTCAATCAGATGGGTATCCACCACTTGGGTGATGCGCACTTGAGACTGCTGCACAGTAAAAAAGCCCATCGCTACAATCACCAAGCCAATCCAGATCGCATTGAGCAGGTTTAAGCGCCAACGGCTGACATTCGGCTTGCTTGATTTCTTCGGCTGCTGACTTTGGCACACGGCGCGCGTTAACGGGCCGGCAGGAAATACAATCTCGGGAACGGCGTCTTCCACGTCGTCGATATCGTCCGTCAAACCGACATCACTGGCTGCCGACTCTTCTTGGCGAGAAACGTAAGGATTGCCATCGAGACGCTGCACATTCGCGACTAACTTATAGCCACGCTTAGGCACCGTCACCACATAGCTGAGGTTTTCTTCGCGTCCGTCGCGCAATAGCTTACGCAACTCAAAAATGGATTGAGTGACCACTTGGTCGGTGACAATCGCCCCGTCCCAGACATGTTGAATGAGTTCCTCACGGCCGAATACCTCTCCGGCATGCTCCGCAAGAAAATGCAGCAAGTTAATAAGACGCGGCTCGGCCGAGACCTCCCTATCTTGGCGATACAGCTTATTCTCATCAATGCACAGAACCCAGTCATTGATTTGAAAACAGATTCCAATCATAGAATAGCTCTTTGTATCAGGAAGATAGCATCGGTAAGCAGCACAATACGCGATGGCAGTACGCACCGATGAAGAGCGAAATTATAAGTGCACTACTCTATTTCACCTACTATTGATAAGGCTAAAAATTGCAAACTTAGGTTGTTTAACCATCAGACAACCTCATTCCTAGTGGTAAAAACTAAATTACCCTTATCAATCAGAATATAAATTAGGTGTTATTTCTCTACTCTAACGCGGCTAAAATCGAGCAGTGGCTGGCGTTATCTTCGACATGCCCGCAGCAGGCATCATTGATTTTTTTCAGCGCGCTGCGAATACGGGTCAGCTCTTCAATCTTTTGGTCGATCACCGCCAGCTTAGCGCTGGTGATCGCTTTCACCTCGGCGCAGCTGTGTTCGGTCGCTTCCAAACGTATTTCGAGCAGCTCTTTAATCTCTTCGAGGCTCAGCCCTAACTCTTTGGCTTTTAAAATAAACGTGACTTGTTGCTGGCTCTTTTCATCGTACAGTCGATAGCCCGACTCGGTGCGCGTTGCCGGAGCAATCAGCTCATTTTTTTCATAGAAACGCAGTGTATCGGTAGAAACGCCGCAGCGTTTGGCTAACTCTCCAATCTGAAACATCACTCCTCCTCCTCCCTGACTACTTGGAGTAGTTTGGGGAAATTTAAGCTTTCGTTAAAATTTGTGCTTGAAAAACCGTTTTTTAGCGATTATTTTTCCCATGCCAAACGATTGCGCGAGATCTTTTGTAATAAATTGGTTAGAATACGCGCCATTCAAATCGCGGCGGATAAGGTATTTCCCCAAATGGCTCTGTTGTTTTTTGCGCAGTGAGGCTTTGCAGCGAGCTTCCCCAACACCGCACAGCAGATCACTTTCGGCAAATATCTTTTAAAGGAAAATGGAAGCATGAACAACGCTCGTCCTATTCACCGTGCGCTTCTCAGCGTATCAGATAAAACCGGCATTGTTGAGTTCGCAAAAGCGCTTGCAGAGCGCGGCGTTGAACTTCTCTCCACCGGTGGCACCGCTCGTCTATTGGCTGAACAAGGCCTGACGGTAACGGAAGTCTCCGATTACACCGGTTTCCCAGAAATGATGGACGGACGCGTCAAAACCCTGCACCCGAAAGTGCATGGCGGTATTTTAGGCCGTCGCGGCCAAGATGATGCGGTGATGAACACCCACGGCATTCAGCCGATCGATATGGTGGTGGTGAACCTCTATCCTTTCGCCCAAACCGTAGCCAATCCAAATTGCACGCTGGCTGATGCGGTGGAAAACATCGATATCGGCGGGCCAACCATGGTGCGCTCTGCGGCGAAAAACCATAAAGATGTGACCATTGTGGTGAATGCGCACGATTACGAGCGTGTGATCCGCGAAATGGATGCCAACCACAACTCCCTGACCTTAGCCACGCGTTTTGATCTGGCCATCTCTGCTTTTGAACATACCGCGGCGTACGATGGCATGATTGCCAACTACTTCGGCACGCTGGTGCCTTCTTATGGTGATAACAAAGAAGGCGATGAAGAATCGCTTTCTTTAAAAAGTAAATTCCCACGCACGTTCAATGCGCAGTTCATCAAAAAGCAAGATATGCGTTACGGCGAAAACAGCCACCAAGCAGCCGCTTTCTATGTTGAAGCCAACCCACAAGAAGCCTCAGTGGCAACCGCGCACCAAATCCAAGGTAAAGCCCTTTCTTACAACAACATTGCCGATACCGATGCCGCACTGGAGTGCGTCAAAGAGTTCAGCCAGCCAGCCTGTGTGATTGTCAAACACGCGAACCCATGTGGTGTAGCGTTGGGCGATGATCTTCTGCAAGCCTACAACCGCGCTTATCAAACTGACCCAACCTCAGCATTTGGCGGCATCATTGCTTTTAACCGCGAGCTGGACGGCGAAACCGCAAAAGCGATCATCGAGCGTCAGTTTGTGGAAGTGATCATTGCGCCGAAAGTCTCGCAAGCCGCGATCGACGTCGTCGCAGCCAAACAAAACGTACGTTTGCTGGAATGTGGTGAATGGCAAGGCCAAACCACAGGATTTGATTTGAAGCGCGTGAATGGTGGCTTATTGGTGCAAGATCGTGACCAAGGCATGGTGGCACAAGATGACCTACAAGTGGTTTCGACTCGTCAACCTAGCGACGCTGAGCTGAAAGATGCCCTGTTCTGCTGGAAAGTAGCGAAATACGTGAAATCCAACGCGATTGTGTACGCCAAAGGCGACATGACCATCGGCATCGGCGCAGGCCAAATGAGCCGTGTTTATTCAGCGAAAATCGCGGGAATCAAAGCCGCCGATGAAGGCTTGGAAGTCGCGGGCAGCGTGATGGCTTCGGATGCTTTCTTCCCCTTCCGTGATGGGATTGATGCAGCCGCCGCCGCAGGCATTACCTGTGTGATCCAACCGGGTGGTTCAATGCGCGACCAAGAGGTGATTGATGCCGCCAACGAACACGGTATGGCGATGATCTTCACCGGTATGCGTCACTTCCGTCATTAATTGGCATGATTGGTATGGGGTGCCACGCGCCCCATCTTGTTTAAGTAAGGATTTCACAATGCAAGTTCTCATCATCGGCTCTGGCGGTCGCGAACACGCACTGGCGTGGAAAGTGGCACAAAACCCACAAGTTGACACCATCTACGTCGCGCCCGGCAATGCGGGTACTGCCCTTGAGCACAAGGTGCAAAACGTCAACATTGGCATCACCGACATTCCAGCACTGGTTGCCTTTGCCCAAGATAAAGCGATTGAGCTGACCATTGTTGGCCCAGAAGCACCACTGGTGATTGGTGTGGTCGATGCGTTTCGTGCAGCGGGTCTGCCGATTTTTGGCCCAACCCAAGGCGCAGCGCAACTGGAAGGCTCCAAAGCCTTCACCAAAGATTTCCTCGCGCGTCACAACATCCCAACTGCGGCTTACGCTAACTTCACTGAAATTGAGCCAGCACTAGCGTATGTACGTGAAAAAGGTGCGCCGATTGTAGTGAAAGCGGACGGTTTAGCGGCGGGCAAAGGCGTGATTGTTGCCATGACTCTGCAAGAGGCCGAAGACGCAATTCAAGACATGCTGGCTGGTAATGCGTTTGGTTCAGCAGGCAGCCGTGTGGTGGTTGAAGAATTCCTTGATGGAGAGGAAGCGAGCTTTATCGTCATGGTTGATGGTGAAAACGTCCTGCCTATGGCCACCAGCCAAGATCACAAACGCGTGGGCGATGCCGATACTGGCCCGAACACCGGCGGTATGGGTGCTTACTCACCAGCACCAGTGGTGACACAGGACGTCCATGATCGCGTAATGCGTGAAGTGATTTACCCAACCGTGCGCGGTATGGCAGCCGAAGGCAACACCTACACAGGCTTCCTATACGCGGGTTTGATGATTGATAACACTGGCGCACCGAAAGTGATTGAGTACAACTGCCGCTTTGGTGACCCAGAAACCCAACCGATCATGATGCGTCTGCAATCGGATCTGGTTGAGCTGTGCCAAGCAGCAATTGCGGGTAAGCTGGATCAAGTGGAATCGAAGTGGGACCCACGCGCCTCGATCGGTGTGGTTCTCGCCGCCGGCGGCTATCCGGGCGATTACGCTAAAGGTGAGGTGATTTCAGGTCTACCGACTCAAGAAAGCGCAGGACAAAAAGTGTTCCACGCCGGCACCGAAACCCAAGGCGACCAAGTGGTTACGAATGGCGGTCGCGTATTGTGTGCCACTGCACTCGGCAATACCGTATTAGAAGCGCAGCAACGCGCTTACCAACTGGCGGATCAAATCCACTGGAATGGTATGTTCTGCCGCCGCGATATCGGTTATCGCGCGATTGCACGCGAGCAAGCCAAGTAAGCGGGCATCCATCTTCTTATCAATAGAAAAAAGCGCGAACTTCGCGCTTTCTTATTCGATAGGTTTTTTATTCGATTGGATTGGCAAACATGGGCCGATTTAATCAAGCAACTCCGGCTCTTTCACACAATCGTGACCCGCATCATCGAGCAACAGCAGCTCGTCGATATGCACTTTGCCGTTACGGATCTTGCCTAAAAACGCCACATAGCTTTCGATAGAAGCTAGGCGGTTAAACACAAAGCTGGGCAAACTTTGATTAAACTCGACGCGCTGATACTCAGCGCCCTGACAAGTCTCAAAGGTTTTACCATTCCAGTAGCCTTGGATCAGCTCTAAACCTTGTTTGTCCTGCTCTTTGGTTGCCTCTGCCACCGCTTTGGCTTGCAAAACGTAGTGAGCCAGTTGCTCTTCATTCATCGGCAGTACTTTTCCGCCCAACCGATACTGCTGATACACCGCTTCGCCTTCTTTGCTAAAACGAATATGGACGCGAAACGGCACCAACTTCTTACCATCCAGATGCTCACCTTCACGGCGAATCTCACGCACTTGTCCCTCTTCCCAGCGATAGCTGGTTTGATAACTGCCGTAGTCACCGGAGGTCACGTAGTCTGAGGCTGAGCTCGGTTTTTGAAAGCGTTCGGTATACCAGTAAAAACTGGTCGCATCACCAATCGTTTTACCACCAGTAAATTGATTGATCTGCTCTACATTGGGATTAGGAGTAGACGAGCACCCGGCCAATAAACCAGAGAGCAAAAAAAGAAAGGATAACTGCTGCTTCATAAACAAAAACGCCGAGATGTTCAATCTCGGCGTAGTATAAAGCAATTACTTGATCGCGTCTTTCAGCGCTTTACCTGCTACGAATGCAGGAACGTTAGCTGCCGCAATTTTGATCTCTTCACCGGTCTTTGGATTACGGCCAGTACGAGCAGAACGATGATTAACTTTGAATGTACCAAAACCAATCAGTTGTACTTGGTCGCCGTCTTTCAGAGCACCTTCAACCGCACCCAGAGTCGCTTCAAGAGCTGCTTTCGCTTGCACTTTAGTCAGGTCCGCTTTCTCTGCGATAAAGTCGATCAATTGGGTCTTGTTCATTTAGGTTTCCCTTCTCAATAGGTTATCGAATCGAGCTCACTCTAAAACATAAATGCCCGCTCTGGCAAAGGTTTGTCGCGCAACTTTCGCTTTTATGACGCACTTTTAACCGTAATCTGAGTAACAACTCACAATTTGTTACTAATCCAGCCACAGGTTTACTTGTAATTGAGTGAGAGAAACCTTATTTAAAAAGGGCTAATCGACTGGGAAGCCTGTCATTTCAATCGATTTAGTGACTGAAAAAAGCACTTTCGGCTCCTTCAGGCGAAGCGATTTTTCTTCATATTCTCCCTGTGCTTTGCAGCCTTTTTTACCGCGAAGATAGTGAGAAGAAAAGAGTTCGAACGTGCACTTTAAAACCAAGGAATTTTATGTTTCTGCTTGCGATATGTATCTCTGTCGCGATTGGCGTATCGTTTATCTGTTCAGTTTTAGAAGCGGTACTCTTAAGTATTACCCCAAGCTATCTAGCCCAGTTACGCCAACAAGGCCACCCTGCGGCTAATCGCCTAGCAGGCCTAAAGGCGGATATCGACCGCCCACTCGCCTCGATTCTGACCCTCAATACCATTGCGCACACCATAGGTGCTGCGACGGCGGGCGCACAAGCGGCGGTGGTGTTTGGTAGCCAGTGGCTTGGCCTGTTCTCTGCTGTGCTCACCCTAGGCATTCTGGTGCTGTCGGAAATCGTGCCCAAAACCATAGGTGCGACCTACTGGCGTGAACTCGCTCCCCAAGCTTCTCTCGTGCTGCGTTGGATGGTATGGGCGCTGACGCCGTTCGTCTGGTTCTCAGAGCAGATCACTAAGCGCCTCGCGCGCAAAGTCGAAGCGCCAAAGCTACGTGACGAAATCTCCGCGATGGCGATGTTGGCCAATGAAAACGGTGAGTTTGCTGAAGGCGAATCCAAAATGCTGAACAACTTACTGGCGATTCAAAATGTGCCAGTAACGCAAGTTATGACGCCGCGCCCGGTACTGTTTCGCGTTTCAGCGGATCTAACGATTGATGAATTTATCGAGCAGCACCGCGATACTCCGTTCTCGCGCCCGCTGATTTACAGCGAAGAGAAAGACAACATTGTCGGCTTTGTGCACCGCCTTGAGTTGTTTAAAGAGCAGCAAAATGGCCAAGGAAACTTGCTACTGGGCGATGTGATGCGCCCAATCCATGTGGTGCTCAACACCTTGAGCCTACCAAAAGCCTTCGATCAGATGATGCAAAAACGCTTGCAACTTTCGGTCGTGGTAGACGAATACGGCTCAGTGCAGGGTTTGCTGACCTTAGAAGACATCTTCGAGCACTTGCTCGGCGAAGAGATTATCGATGAGGCGGATCGCACAACCGATATGCAGCAACTGGCCACCGAACGCTGGGAGCACTGGAAGCGTCAGCATCGCATGATCGAAAGCCGCGACGAAGTGGAATAAAAAACGGATGGACTCCAACCCCCAACGTTCAAAAGTGTTTCGTCAATACTTACGCAATAATATGACGCATCCTGAACAACGTTTATGGCAACACCTGCGCCATTTTCAGCTAGGCGTTAAATTTCGTCGCCAATTTGGGGTTGGTAATTACGTTCTGGACTTTTACTGCTCTACATACAAGTTGGCGGTAGAGATTGATGGCGATTCTCATTTTTCCGAAGGTGGAAAAATTCATGATGAGCAACGTACGGCCTACTTGAAACGGCATGGTATTCGGGTTGTTCGTTATACAAACCAAGAGGTAGAACAACAGCTCACAGATGTTATTGAGGATATCTTTCGTCATTTACAGGCTTGCATCCTCGAGCATCAAAATACCCCACCCTAACCCTCCCCTAAAAGGGGAGGGAAACAAGCTTAATCTTGCTGATTGATAAAGAGAATGGCTCTTACACCTCTCCCTTATAGGGCAACCTAAGCAACCGATCTTGCCCCTCCCCCTTCTAGGGGGAGGATGGGAGGGGGTATTTCACGCCAAACCAAGCAACGTAGGCATCGGTGAGCGCCAAATACCCCACCCTAACCCTCCCCTACAAGGGGAGGGAAACAAGCTTAATCTTGCTGATTGATAAAGAGAATGGCTCTTACACCTCTCCCTTATAGGACAACCTAAGCAACCGATCTTGCCCCTCCCCCTTCTAGGGGGAGGATGGGAGGGGGTATTTCACGCCAAACCAAGCAACGTAGGCATCGGTGAGCACCAAATACCCCACCCTAACCCTCCCCTAAAAGGGGAGGGAAACAAGCTTAATCTTGCTGATTGATAAAGAGAATGGCTCTTACACCTCTCCCTTATAGGGCAACCTAAGCAACCGATCTTGCCCCTCCCCCTTCTAGGGGGAGGATGGGAGGGGGTATTTCACGCCAAACCAAGCAACGTAGGCATCGGTGAGCGCCAAATACCCCACCCTAACCCTCCCCTACAAGGGGAGGGAATGATGATAAAGAGGAAATTACAACTCCACCCCAATATTGCTGACCCCTTCTTCGCGCAGCTCTTTGCGTAGGTCTTTGATGAGATCAATGTCGCGCTCGACGGCTTCACGCAGCGGGCGGAAAATCGCCCACTGTACATCCCACTCGGCGCACACGGCTTCATTCTCTTTTTGGTTATCGTTGGTGATGGCTTCACCGGTTTGTGCTTCTTCCAGTTGAGCGACGGTTTGTACCGAAATCTGGCTCACTTTGATCATAGATTCCGCTAAATCATCACGATCCAACAAACCATGCAGCAGGGTGGCCAAGCCTTCACAGGCATCAATCGCGGGATACACGGCGTACAGATCAAACGCATCCGAAGTTGGGATCAGCTCTTCGAGCTTTTCAAGCTGATGCTCAAAGTTCACTTTGGCATTTTTTACCGTCATCAATTCCCACACGCTGTCGAGAATGTCACGGTAGATACGCGCCTCAGCAAACTGCGTGTGCTCACAGAACATAGCGTAATTCGGATACATACGTTCACACAGACAGGCCATAAAGGTAATCTGTTGCCAAGGTTCAAACTTCTCAAGACGAAGCTGTAGAGGGTTTTGTAACATAGTCACTTCAAATCGTTGCGGAAAAAGACAGCGGAAGTGTACTGGATAACCATAAGGGAAAAAAGACGCGCCTATGAACAATTTCCACCAGCTGTATATTCTGACTGAACATGATGAACACTACCGCGAGCTGATCCTTGAGCGCCAACTGGAAGGGCTCGCCTTAACAGAAGATCGCGCCAAGGCCACGATTTTGTTGGCCGCACCGCCGATGGCCGCTCGCCGTTTGGATGAGTTTCCGCGCTTGCAATGGCTGCATTCCGCCTATGCCGGCGTCGATACCTTAATGGACCCCAAACTGCGCAAAAACTATCTGCTGACCAACGTCAAAGGCATCTTCGGGCACCTGATCGCCGAGTATGTGATGGGTTACGCTATCCAATATCAGCGCGATTTTCGCCTGTATCAAACCCAACAAGCTGAGCGCCTTTGGCAGCCGCGCCCTTACTCTTCACTTGCCAATCAAACCCTAGTGATTTTGGGTACCGGCTCGATTGGTAGCCATTTAGCCCATGTGGCTAAACAGTTTGGGCTGCGAGTAGTGGGCGTCAATCGTACCGGCATTCCGGCCAAAGAAGGGCATTTTGATGCCACTTATCACATCAGTGAGCTGCCAGCCGCTTTAATGCGCGCCGACTTACTGGTGAATACGCTGCCCAATACCCCCGCAACCGAAGGGCTGCTCAATCAAGAAAATCTTCGCCACTGCCACCAAGCGCTGCTGTTTAACGTCGGGCGTGGCAAAACGTTAGTAGAGCAGGATCTGCCGGATTTAATTGCAGCAGGACACATTCGCCACGCGTTTTTGGATGTGTTTATCAAAGAGCCACTCGCTCAAGATCACCCATTCTGGGACAATCCGGCGATCACCATCACACCGCACATCGCGGCGGTCAGCTTTCCAGAGCAAGTGGTCGATATCTTCGCCGATAACTACCAACGTTGGTGCGATAATTTGCCACTGCGTAATCAGATTGATTTTGAAAAAGGCTACTAAACAACGGCAGGATCGTCTTAAAGGTGCTACATAGCAAGCGATCAGGCTTTGCTGTACCATGGCGCACATATTGCTTAAGGAGTAAACCATGCTTGAAACATTAACCTTGTGGTTACAACAGTTTGATATTGATATTGACCGCGTGGTTAAAATCGCCGAAGCGCTCGGATTGATCACCGCTATTTCGATTGCCATTCATCTGGTGTTACACCGCGGAGTCCTGATTTGGCTCAAGCGTCACACTCACCATGAGCAAAGCGTTTGGCGCAATGCTCTGTTTAAAGAACAACTGTTTAGCCGCGCCGCTCTACTCATCCAAGGTATTGTAATTTCGGTACAAAACCAATTGTGGCTCACCCCCAATACCTTTGCCTACGATGTGCTACACACCATCACTTCGTTGTGGATTGTGCTGTTTGGCATGCTGGCCACATATTCGGTACTCAACGTATTGGAAACGCTGCTGAGCAGAACTCAAGTGGGTAAAAACCTACCCACGCGCGGTATTTTGCAAAGTATCAAGCTGATTGTGTTTATTATCGCGGCGCTGTTTTTCACCTCAATTTTAATCGGTAAGTCGCCGGTTATTCTGCTCAGCGGCTTAGGTGCGATGACCGCCGTCTTTATGTTGGTGTTTAAAGACCCGATCCTCGGCTTAGTTGCAGGGGTACAGCTTTCTGCCAACAAAATGCTCTCGGTCGGTGACTGGTTGGAAATGCCCAAATATGGCGCGGATGGTTCGGTAATTGATATCAGCCTAACCACAGTCAAAGTGCAGAACTGGGATAAAACCATCACCACCATTCCAAGCTACGCTCTGATTTCAGATTCCTTTAAAAACTGGAAAGGCATGCAAGAGTCTGGCGGTCGCCGCATCAAACGCAGCATTTTGATTGATGCCACCAGCGTGCATTTTTTAACAGAAGAAGAGAAACAAGCGCTGAAAAAAGCGCAACTGCTTGAGCCGTACTTGGTCGAGAAAGAGCAAGAGATCAGCAGCTACAACCAACAAAAACATTGGGATTTGGCCTGCCGTATCAATGGCCGCCGCCTGACCAACATCGGCAGTTTCCGCGCTTATTTAGAGCGCTACCTGCGGAATCACCCCAATATTCACCAAGATATGACGCTGATGGTGCGTCAGTTAGCGCCCACTCACGATGGCATTTCGCTAGAGGTGTACTGCTTTACCAGCACCACAGTGTGGGTGGAGTATGAGCGTATTCAGTCGGATATTTTTGATCATATCTACGCGGTACTGCCCGAGTTTGACTTGCGCGTCTCGCAAGCCCCCACAGGCAATGACTTTCGCGCTCTGAGAGGCTAAACACAGTCCCTCCCTTCGCGCGCATCGATCTTACACCTCCCCCTTCTAGGGGGAGGACGGGAGGGGGTATTTCACACCAAGCCAAGCTCCCAACTCAAAGCACCGAATATCCGAGTTGAGTAAGCTCAGCCGCGAACGCTTGCTTGGCTGCGGCTTCACCGTGGATGAGGTGCACTTGCTTGGGCTTTTCAGGAATGCCGGTAATAAAGCGCAGCAAATCCGCTTTATCGGCGTGGGCGGAATAACCGGACATCGTATGAATATGCGCGTTGACTTCCACTTCAGTCCCCTCAATCCAGACCGAAGGTTGACCACTTTGAATACTGCGCCCAAGCGTACCTTCAGCTTGAAAACCAGCCAAAATCAGGTCAGTTCGCTTATCCGGCAGCAGCGCCTTTAAATAATCCATAATGCGGCCGCCCTGACACATCCCCGAAGCCGCCACCACAATCGCCGCCTCTCCGGTTGAGGCTAAACGGTTAACCAAACGCTCATGGGTTCGGTGATCTTCCACCGTAATACACTGCTCAAACGCCAACGGATGCCGATGCATTTGCAGCCGCGCTTTGGCTTCTCGTCCCCATAACTGCTTAAAGCGACGATAAGAACGCGTCACTCGCTGCGCCATCGGCGAATCGAGAATAATCGGCAAATTAGCATCAATTTGCTGAGAAAAGATAAGCTGCTCAATATCAAAGAGCAGCTCTTGCGTGCGCCCGACACTGAACGCCGGGATCAAAATCGCACCGCCGTCAGTCAGTGAGCGCTCAATCATCGCGCGCAGCCGCTGCCCTCGGCTCTGCACATCCTCGTGCTGCTTATCGCCATAAGTGGTTTCAATAAACAGATAATCGGCCCGCTCTGGCGACTGCGGATCGGGCAACAAAGGCGTATGGCTTGGCCCCAAATCCCCCGAAAACACCACCACCTCACCATTCGGACGCCGAATTTCCACATACGCCGAGCCCAAAATATGCCCCGCAGGCTGAAAGCGCACCCAGAGCGAATCAGCACGCTTAGGCTGCACCGCAAACCACTTTTGATAATCTTGCACCCGCAGCAAACGGCGCACCTCGGTCAGTACGCGCTCACTCTGCTTGGGAGACATGCCTAACTGCAGCTTTAAACCATCTTCCAGCATCAATGGCACCAGCTCCGCCGTTGCCGCCGTACAGTAAATCGGCTGCTTAAAACCGGCTGCCAATAACCAAGGCAAACGGCCAATATGGTCGATGTGCGCATGGGTTAAGATCAGAGCATCCACATGCCCCAGTGCAAACTCCACCGCCAACGGGCGTCCATCCGCCCCTTGAAACAAGCCGCAATCAATCAGCAGCGCTTGCCCATCGGCTCGCAATTCATGGCATGAACCCGTGACACTCGCCTTCCCTCCGTGATGAACCACTTCCATGTTGTTTCTCCTGTTTTGCGCCACACTTTTTGCGCCACCTTGCCGTGGTTAGCTCGCCTCAGCAACGCACCGAGCTACCAAAGTGCGAGCCAATCACCACAAACTCAGCGATAAGCAACAGCCCATCGACAAAACAGTGCGTAAATCACCACACCCAACAGCACGCCCGCGCCATTGGCGGCCATATCTGCCCATGAGAACTCACGCCCAATCGATTCTTGAACAAACTCCGCCACCACACCAAAAACAAACAGCAGCAGCGGCGCAATCCATACTCGGCGTGATAATCCTGCACACCCGAGCAGCGTCAGCACCAAATAAGCCAAAGTGTGCTCCGCCTTATCAATGTAGGGCACATCGATCACCTTAACTAAAGACGGAGAAAAGGAGAGATAACACACCGCAGCCAACACCAGAATACCGAGGTAGCGAGCAAGTTTAGAACCGTTAATATTAAAAATTCGATTTTTGAAGCCCATTAATTCCCACATTTATAAACATCCGTAGAGCAGCACTGAAATCAACCAACAATCATTCATTGTGGTGAATTTTTAGCCAAACAAATTAATCTCAAGAATACTGAGAATATAGAAATGCTCATTCTTTCGACACAGATAACACCAAAATCAATTTCCCAATTAATGACTCCATCTTGAAACAGTTTACGTACAAACAACAGTAAACAATGAAATTCATCGCATTATTTAGACTAGGTTCTAACCAAACGACCGTCAAAGTGGTCACTCTTTGAGCTAAAAAATCCAAGTTCATAAAAAAAACTTGAGTTCAAATAAAAAAACTTAGCGATAGTCTCATTTTAGCCAAAAATAACTGACAAAAATGACACCAGAATCAATAACTAATAGATGATAAAACTCTTTATCAACCAAAAGCATTAGACTAAAATCGCGCCACTTAAAAATTTATAAAAACCAGTTGGCAGAATCGATGTTCATGGAAATATCAATCATCTTTGCGCTCTCTACTACATTACTTTTTGTAATGAGAAAAATCGCCAAAAGAATCGGGCTCGTTGATAAGCCGAATGCAAGAAAACTCCATCAAGGCGTTATCCCCCTTGTCGGCGGAATATCGATCTGCTCCACGCTGTGCCTTTATTTACTGTTTAACCCTAATCTATTCCCGCACCAAGCGCTCTACCTGATGTCGATTATTATTTTGACTCTGGTTGGTGCGTTAGATGATAAATACGATCTCAGTGTTAAAGCCCGCATGACGGTACAAGCGCTACTCTCTATTTTGATGATGTATCAGACTGGGATCGATCTAAACTACCTTGGCAATCTCTTAGGGATGGGTGATATCCACCTTGGCATGTTTGCTGCGGTCGTCACCATATTGGCCGTAATTGGCGCGATAAACGCATTTAATATGGTGGACGGTATTGACGGGTTGCTTGGTGGCCTTTCAATGGTGACCTTCGGCGGGATTGGTATTCTGGCGTTTGTGAATGGAAGCGTCGGCTTTAGCCAACTCTGTGCTCTGCTCGTCATCGCTATGCTGCCTTACATCATGTTCAACTTGGGCATTTTTGGCCGTAAACGCAAAGTGTTTATGGGAGATGCGGGCAGTATGATGATTGGTTTTACCGCAATCTGGTTACTGCTTGGGTTAAGCCAGAATGAAAACCAACATACCATGCGCCCAATTACCGCATTATGGTTGATTGCGATTCCACTGATGGATATGGCCGCGATTATGATCCGCCGTATTCGCCGCGGACATTCTCCGTTTAAACCCGATCGCGAACATCTGCACCACATTTTCCAACGCTTAGGGTTAAGCTCACACCAAACCTTAGCGGTAATTTGTGCGTTCGCTGCTTTATTTGCTGCGTTTGGTATTTACGGCGAAATGAAAAAGATCCCAGAACCTGTGATGTTCTTTAGCTTTATGCTCTGCTTCTTGGTGTATTCGCTACTGCTCGCGTACGTTTGGCGAATCACCCGCTTCCTGCGCAGAATCTTTGGTCGAGGCGAGAAAGAGATGGAACAGTCCATCAGCAACTTCTAATGATTGGTCTACAAACAATGACACCGCACAAGGCGGTGTTTTTTTGTACATACATCAAATGAAAAAATCGTTACACAAACAATTCATTTTTCACAGACAACACCTTATATTTTTTAAGCGTTTCGAAATACTGTTTGATGACTAATTTCTCATCAAACTTAGCCTCCATAAAACTACGGCCCGCTTTACCCATTGCTTGTTTCTCTGAATCACTGAGTGTTAAAAATTGCTCGCAACGCTGCGCCAGTGCCTTAGCATTTTTCACTTCACATAAATAGCCCGTTTGACCATCAAGCACCACATCACGACAACCCACATTATCTGTCGTGATAATAGGTTTTGCCATCGCAGCACCTTCCATAAGAGTTCTTGGAATGCCTTCTCTATAGTACGAAGGTAAAACTAAACAATCCGCTTGGGCAATAATGGGGCGCACATCATCTGTAGTGCCCAGATACTCTACTATCCCTTCCTTTTCCCACAGGGCAATTTCCTCGCGCCCAATCACACTTGGGTTAAGCACACTGCAATCACCCAACAATTGGAAAATAGCATTCGGATAGCGCTGACGAATTTGGCGCGCCGCCTCTACAAACTCACACACACCTTTATCTCGCAACATACGAGCTATCAGTAGGAAGCGAATATTTTCATCAGATTGTGGTTTGTCACTCGGTACAAAGTGGTTAAGGTTCACCCCCTCACCATGCAGCAACACTGCTTTATCGGGCTCAATTAAGTGATGCTCTAAAAATACGCTGCGATCATCCTCATTTAAAAACCACACCTCTTTGGGATAACGAAAGGCGAATTTATATAACTGCTGAGCAACCTGAGAGACCACATTTTGATTAACAAAAGTGTACCCTAGCCCTGTAGTGATCGCTAAAGAAGGAATACCAGCTAATTTAGCCGCTAAGGAGCCATAAATATTGGGCTTAATCGTATAGTGAATAATAAAATCAGGTTTTATTTCACGGTAATGGCGTAATAAGCGCAGCATTAAAGCCAAATCAGCGATGGGATTTACTCCTTTCGCTTGCATAGGCAAATCGAGCACTTGGCACCCCATCTCAGTCAGCTTTGCTGAGAATTTATCCTCAGGGGCGATAACATACAGCTCCACACCACAGCGCAATAACTCTTTAATAAGAGAGTGGCGAAAATTGAATACAGACCATGCAGTGTTGGCAACGAAAGCGATTTTTTTCTGGTTCATTACTCTTTTCTAGCCCTAACACAAGATTTAAAGAAATGGTAAAAAACAGCTAGAAAGTTCACAAATGTTTTATTTAATATAAACTCCCGCATCGCAAGCCCGGTTGATTCCGCATACCCTAACAATCTACGCTGACATGCATCCGAATGGATTCTATATTTTACAAGCTCCAAATCCATATTATCCCATTTAATACCCTGTCGATGCAGTCTAAACCAAAGGTCATAATCTTCCGAATTAAAACCAGAATTATAACCTCTAGCTTTTAAGATAACTTCTTTTTTAATCAAAATAGTGTTGTGTGCAAATGGATTTCTAAAAGGTAATATTTTACTTATCCCTTCCGCCTTAGGATATTTTCTATGCCCTATTATTTCATCATGTTCATTGATGAGAGTAAGACATGAACCAACCATATCGAGATCATTTTCTTGCATGAATTCTAAATTTAATTGCAGTCTATTCGGAATAGAAATATCATCAGCATCCATTCTCGCGATCAAGTCATATTTAGCACAAGAAAGACCTAAATTTAATGCATATGACAATTGTCCAATTGGTGTGCAGCATATTTTAACTTTTTCTTTAAATTTATCCTCCAACCATTTTGCAACTAATTCATAGTTTTCACCATTTGCAATTATCAATACTTCATGGGGAACATTAATCTTTTGTTCAACTATGCTATTAATCGCATCAAAAACAAATTTGTCTATTTTATTCAATGCTATTAATGTTGTTATCATTTTCTACCCCATAGATTACTCTAATATATTGTCTTGCTACTTCAATTGAAGAAATATCATTCAAGATAGGTGCCGAATACAGCTCTTTTTTTGATGGAGGATTCAGAAGAATATTGTCCATAGCACAAGACAACTCAGCTGGATTATTTTTAGGAACAAGGAATCTCGATAAACTACCACTTAAAATTTCATCATCTTTACACATGCACCTAGTGCTAATGATAGGAGTACCGCATATTAATGCCTCAATTAAAACGGTGGGCAGGCCTTCGAAATCTGAGCTTAATACTAATGCCTTTGATGCAACAATCCAAGGAAATGGGTTTTGCTGGAAATCAGGTAAAATCACTCTATCATTTATACCCAAGCTGCATGCAACCTTTGCTGCCGAAGCTTTATTTTCACAAAGCATAACTGCAAGTATTTTTTTATTTTTCATTAACGAAAAAGCTTTTAGAAAAAGTTCAGGATTTTTTTCTTTGCTAAATCGACCGACCCATATCAAATAGTCTTCTTTGGGTATATCAACATTTATCTCTTGGGATCGAGAAATTATATACTCTTTATCAAAGGCGTTATATATCGAATGAATATCAATAGGTCTTATTCGCTTCTGCTTTAGAATTTCTTCTTTTATACCTTGCGAAACACAAATTATTTTCTTTTCATTCAATAAAGAAAACCAATATTTCAACCTTATAAACCTCAACAGAGAAGGTAGATCTTTCCTTGAGATTGCATTCTTTAATTGAAGCTCGACCGAGCTGTGTATTACAAAAAAAACATTTTTTATACCTGATTTTATCAGAATAGATGATGAGTATGGTTGATTTGATACACAAGCAAAAAAACTACCAAGCTCATTTTCCAAATTTAGATAAAATCGTTTAAACCTGATATATTCAAAAGGATTAATGAACGACTTTTTTATAAATTTCTCATGTTTGTCAAAATAATAATGAACTTTGACCCCTTCAGGAACTTCGAACTTAAAATCACTATTTCTTATAAAAAGAATATGGACTTCAAACCCCAAAATTATCATTTGCCTTGCTAAACGAAGCATTACAATTTCTACGCCGCCACCCAAAAAGGCATCAGCGATGAATAACAATCTTTTATTATCCATATAATTCCAAATTCATTATAAAATAGTTTAATAAACTGAACGGGATTTATAAAAATTCTGTTTTTCTTTATATGATAGAAATGAAATAATAATAAACAAAACCATCATAGGCGTTTCGTATATTGCACTCCCCTTCAACTCCAATATATACATTGATAAAAATGCAATCATTATCTTGAGATCAAGTTTATTTTTCAACAAAATAATAACCGGCAATAAGTATATTAAGATACAAATTAAAAAACCACCAAACAAAAAGTGTCGTATATATCCGACATCACTTCCGCCGTAATAACTACCATTATCAAGTAAAAACTTTGCATTTCCAAAAACTGGATTGACATCGATATTAATACTATACATTTTTAAGAGGTGATTTGATGATTCAGTCTGCACACCTTTACCATCACTTAAATTTATAAACAATTCAAACATCCAATTAACAAAATGCTCTGGAAGATCTAAATACATGGTAACTAAATAAATACTCAGCGATGAGAAAAATAGAAATAAAAAGGTAATCTTGATACTATTACGAAGTAATATAAAAAATGAAACAAGTATAAAGATGAATGCCGTCCTACCTGCAATAACACCTGCTACTGCCAAAAACAATAGAAAAAAACCTCCAACGATACTATTTATATTTGCTTTTTTCATATAGAAAGAAAAACAAACGAGGGCTAAAGAATATAAAGCAGAGATACCATAATGAGAGTCACTGCCAAAAAATGCAATCCTATATAAATTCAGATAATTCTTATCAACTAGATCACTACTTTCCCCCTTCACTTTTACGGCTAAATCAAGCAAAGATGGAAAAAAATCAACTGCAAGCACAGCATAAAAAAGATTGGCTACAAATAGTATAAATATATATTTCTCAAACTTATCAGAATAATCGTCAAAAGATATAACAAATAAAAAAACTGCAATTAAAAAAATAGTTTGATTTAAAGATACACGGAAAAAACTAATATCATATAACCCATCCAATAAAACCCTTGCAGCCGAATAAAAAAGAATTAAAAAATAAAAAATAATTATGGGAACAAAAAAGCTAACAATATAATGCTTTACTCTTACTGGTGATTTAGTGGAGAAAATAATTTTCACCAGCGATATTAAAACTGTAATGACAGCACCAGCGGAAGAAAGATATGGCACACTAGGCTGAAAAATTAACAAAACCAAACAAAGAGAAATCAAAATATTATTTAACACATTTGATTTCATGTTATTTCCTTATTAAATCAATCAACCAAAACACACCAAGTAAATTTAAAAGCCTATATAGTTTCAACCTTTTATAATTAGATTTAAAAATAAAACCATTGGTTTCTGGATAAATTTCAAGTGCTTTTTTAATTCGAATCAAATCCCACCTTGAATAGTAAGCAAGTAATGCTTTCAGTTCTAATTTAAGATGTATTAACTCTTTGGAAATAACTTTATCCAAAGATTTGGATATTAATTCAGAATTAATTACATCAACGACTTCGCAATAATCATCTAGGGATTTAAAACTCAAGTTATGAGTAAGAGATGCAATATTACACTGATTGTAATTATACAAAGAGTAATTGACTGATGATATTTTTTTTGAATTTAAAAAAACTCTAACCGTTACAAAGAAATCCTCTCCCAAATCATATCCAGAATGAAAATATATTCCATTTTTGATAAAGATAGTTCTCAAAACCAATTTATTCCAATTGGAATTGCTTATATTACCAGTAAATAGTTTTTTAACACAATCAACACCATCCACACCAATCGACTGTTTTATATAAGTTGATTTATCTATATAAACAGCATGGTAATTACACACAACCACATCAGCATTTTCTTCAATGGCTTTCGTATACATAGCTTCTAACCAGTTGAGCTCAGCCCAATCGTCGCTATCAAGATGGATAACATAATCGCCAGTAGCCAGCTCCATCCCTTGAGCACGAGAGGCAGCAACGCCGCGGTTCTCACGGCTAATTAAGGTTACCTGCCGTTGTCGCTCGGGGTAACGGTTAATCACCTGTTTGATGATATTCAGAGAGTTATCTTTTGAACCATCATCAATAATGATGAATTGAACATCATCAAGGGTTTGTTCCATCAAGCTAATCATTGCCCGTTCAACATACAGCTCAGTATTATATACCGGCATAATTACTGAAACCTTAGGTGCTGAATAACTTGACATAGAGCCGATCATATTATTTTCCTGACAAGGCATTATTTAAAAAATCCATAGCAAACTGCTGTTTCTCGTTTTTTAAGCGATTGACTTTGGAAAAATCTATTGGCTGATTGATAAGCTGAGTCGTTAATTCATTAATGCTGAATATAAGCCGCTCTTGCAAGCCAAACATTTTTAAAACAGAAGTAAAACGGGCCAATCCACGATCATGGTTTCCTATCGCGATAAATGGCCTATTGAAAATAATCGAAAATGCCACACCGTGAAAAGAATCGGTTACGACAAACTCTGCATCCATGAAACCACGTAACCATTGCGTAACAGGGGGATAAACGCCTTGTTCGTCCGGCATAACAGTGTAGGGTGTCAAGCTACGTTCATTGGCTACAGCCTGAATAATTTCTTTCTTATCTAATGATTGATCAAGAACATAAACCATCATATTACCGTTACTAGCAGGGCATTTGTCTTGCTTAACAAGTTGACTATACACTTCTTTATCTAATAGAAAGGTAGGGTCAAGCACATGCTCAGCAACAACACCAAAATGCTGTTTGCATAAATCCACAGCACTATCCTCACGAACCGCAACGGCATCAAATTGTTTTAGTAAAACAGCATACTCCGTCAACGCTTGTTGGCTAAATTCACTACAGTTATCGACACCAAATGATGCTGCATAAGCGATGCGCTTTGCATCATCACTCTTATTTAAAAAAGATAAGAAGAACGCTGGCATGCCAGGTGAATATGCAGGCCTCCAAACTTGATCGCTACCAACAACATACGCATCAAATTGATAGTTTTTTATGTAGGAGATTTCATCAACGGAGTAGACTTTTTGCGTAGTACGTATGTACTCAGCTGTGAATCTATCTGTATGCTGGCCTATTCTACGCTTTTCTTCATTAGTGATAGGAAAAATACTTCTAATATTTCTTCGTAAAATATACTTACGAATAATATTACCAAGAATGGATTTAACACCGAAATAACGTAACTTTTGATTCCATGCAAAATCAACGGTCATAACTTCATTACCTTGCTCTTTCAAATACTTTTGTAATGCAAAAGCTTGGAGCAAACCACCGTAATTGTTATGTAGAGGCTGCGTTAGAATTGCTATTTTCATTAAACTGTTTTTAAACCTATTTTATTCTTAATTCTTTGGACTAGATGATAAACACGAGTAAGTCTATTTAGTTTTTTCATACTCATATCTAAAGCTGCATCAAAAGCATTAACTTCTTTGTGTTTTAGCCATTCTTTTGTGCTGGTATCACGTGTTATTAGCCTTTGATGTTGCACCAAAGTGTATTCGAGTGGTGTTTTTTCGAGAAGTCGAGATCTCTTATAAGGTAAGAAGTCCATTTTTGGCTTTTGTAACTTTAGTCTCTGTTTCATACCTAATTGCTTATGCTTGAAACCACCAGCTTGCGAAGACTTAAAAAGCTCAATAGAAATCGAATCCATAATCAATTCACCGCATGCCAAACCCTCTTGGACAATCTGATCAGCAATCTTACTTCTCGTTACGATAACATTGTTGCCTTTACCATCATCTTGATACGGTTTGATCCAAGCATCACCTAAAGAAACATCTGCTAATTCTGCAACAAGGTCATCAGAAAAATCATAAGCAGGGGCATTAAAAAATGAACTTCCCCACGTATTCCCTACTTTAGACATTTTTACAGTTTTAAATTCCCCAGTTGCAAGTTCTTTTGCACCAAATGAATAATCTAAAGCATGAGAATTCGTATCTTTAATACGATACTCTTGGTGGCTATATTCTCCATTAATGCCCGCTTTCTGTGCCAAATAGTCTGTATAAAACTTACTTTTTAATCCACCACAGATTATTCCAGCTAAAAAGGCAATCTTTTCTTTATATTTAGGATGGTAGTATTGCTTCAAACGAATAGCTTTGATAAAGCTTGGCACACCTGATACAGCAATCTTTCCATCAATATTATCAATTTCTAAAAAAAGCTTTTCAAGAGTCACAGGGCAGTAACGTGTCTTTGACGTTCTAGTTATTGAATCTATATCATCAAACCATTGATATTCATATCCTCCATTTCTCTCGGCGACAACAAATATTTTTTCTACAATCTTATTTCTTAGTAGATACTCAAAAAAATATGTACCAAGACCACCAGATGATGAGGTTTCTCGATGCTTAACTGAGTAGCCGGCATAACTATTAATGTAACTACCTACTCTTTTGTCAAATTTGTTATCTTTGGGCAGAAAGTAATTAGCGATGGCATCTTCATCTAAAATTTCCTCTTCTGGTTTAGGATTAAAGGGACATACTCTAACTGCATCTTCTGTTCCATTACCTATTTGCTTAGCAACCCAGAATCCTTCCTCATTTATTACCATTTTTAACCTATCTGGTTGTTCACTTACACAGACACCACAACCAGTACATAAGTTATTCTTTACAATATCTTTAATTTGAACCATTTTTGAGAATCTTTCTTAGTGTATTTTTGATAAATAATCTTTCTTCTTTGTTTAAACCGAACAGATAAATAGTAAGCATTAAATAAAAACTACAAATTATCGAATCAGTAAACACCTTAAAAAAATTGGTAAAGCTATCAACCTGATTGAGATAGAGCAAAGGAAAAGATAGAACAAGTATCACAAAAACATGTAATAAAACTTTTTTTGTAAAATTTAGAATAGAATATCCAAGCTGATTTTTCACAAAGAGTAACCGTGCATAAAGTGAAATACATGATGTACAAATTAAAACTAAAAAAGCCATCTCAGGTTCTTTGTAAACTGTATAGATTAAATAGGTAAGTGGGAAATTTAAAAACACTATAAATCCAACAGTAATATGATATTTTTTTATTTTCCCAGTTGCTTGCAAACCAATCATCAAGGAATTTGAAAGCACTTCTATCAATATGAAAACAAACAAATATCTAATAAAATTAGCACTATAGTCAGGAATTACACCTAACCAAAGATCTAACACATAATCTAAATTCAAATACAAAGGTGCTATAAGGATGAGCATAACAAAAAATGAGTACTTGGAGCTAAGATGCATTAATCGCTCCGTTCTTTCTAGTTCGCCTTTAGCATAACTTTTAATTATTTGTGGGTTTATTGCCTGCTGTATGCTTGCAGCAAATTGTGTCAGTACTCCTTGCATCATCATGGAGACTCCATAAGCTGCATTCAAAGCCACACCAAAAAATATATTGATCAGCACGTTTATACCTTGACCACGTGCAACAGCCGCTATATTCCCAAATAAATTCCAACCAGAAAAGCTTAAAATCTCTTTGTAATATTTCTCATCAAAATATTTTAGGTACTTAATTTCTTTACACTGTATACGCACATAGGAAGCATACATAATAAAAGAAAGCACAGAGATAAATGCCAATAACTGAGAGTAAAGAACAAGCTTATCAATAGTTGCCGTGGTTAGCAGATATGCTGCGATAAGTTTTAAAAGCACATCAATAATACTAATACAAGCATAGGCATTCATTCGCTCATATGCGATAGTCACTGCTTGGTAAGGAACCTGTATTATTCCAAAAAAGAAAGCTACTAAAGAGAATTGAAATACTATATTTGCACCCCTAAGCCTATCTATAGGTATATCTAGTAAATGATTCACTGCCCACAGTCCTACCACTTCTGCAAGCAAAAATGTAACAACACCGATTAATAAGTGAATATTTACAGACGTAGTAAATGTTTGTTGTAGCTTTATGGCATCCTTTAAACCCAAATCAAATGATAGGTAGCGCTGAGTTGAAGACGACATAGCCGCATTCATAAAACCAAACATAGTGATTAACCCTGCGACAACACCATAAATACCGTAATCATCTATACCTAGAGCATTGATCACTATTCGTGTAGTGAATATACCTAGAACTATCGTTATTAGTAAACGTAGATATAGAACAACAGAGTTTTTAACAATTCGGGAGTTAGACATTTAATATATACCCGTGAATATTGAAGACACTTAAATTTTCACGAAATAAGGTTCATCCTATGAACGATCAAAGCCGTGCGCAGTACTGAAAATGCAGATTCTCAGAAGTCATATCTCATCGCTTTTAGTACTGTTTCATTTTTTAGAATGTTTAATCACATCTGTCCGCCCCACCGGAAACTCTTGGCGCTTGGAAACTGATCTAGTCATAAAAACCCCAGATCGGCCATAACCAACAGATACATGAGTAACTCCTAAAGTAAAAACTTAGGCTTTCTGATCATCACCATAGCTATAGTTGTAATACCCATACCCATAAGTACTTGACGCTTTCTTCTCGACGGCGTTGAAAATCACCCCTTTCACTTCAATACCGGATTGCTCAAAGCGGTGACGGGCCACATCAATCTCTTTCGCGGTATTTTGGCCAAAACGCGCCACCATTAAGGTGGTACCGGCGTGGGCACCAACAATACTTGGGTCAGTCACGGCCAATACAGGCGGGGTATCCATAATCACGAGGTCATAATGCTCAGAGGCCCATTGCAGCAACTCTTCCATTCGCTTATGCATCAGCAGTTCTGAAGGGTTGGGCGGCACTTGGCCACGGGTGATAATCGCTAGGTTTTCCACTGGGCAGGTTTTAATGCAGCTTTCTAGGGCTAACTTGCCGGCAAGGTAATCAGAAAGGCCATTTTCCCACGGCAAACCAAACGGCTTTTGTAGGTAGCCTTTACGCATATCGGCATCAATCAATAGCACTTTTTGGCCGGTTTTCGCCGCGACTGCGGCAAAGTTGGTCGAAACGAATGATTTACCAATACCCGGCGCAGGGCCTGAAATCATCAGGATATTGTTTTTTGCTTCCATCATCGCAAAGTGCAAGCTGGTGCGTAGACCACGCAGCGCTTCAATCGAGAGATCGGCAGGGTTGTATTCGGCCAGTAGCGTAAGCTCATCGCTTTTACGGCGCTTCATCCGCTTTTCAAAGCCTTGTTGCATATCTGACTTCGGAACACTCGCATAAACCGAAAGGCCTAAAGCTTCAATATCATCTGGGTTTTCGACTCCGCGGTGCAGCGCCGCTTTCACCAATACGAAACCGACACTCGCCATCGCACCCAATAAGGTGGCCAATACGGCAATCAGCGGTTTTTTCGGCTTGACCGGTTTGGCATAGGCTTGTGCGTTATCCAAAATTCGTACGTTACCGACCGTGCCCGCCTTAATCACATTCAGCTCTTGCACTTTATTGAGCAATTGCAGGTAGATTTGCTGGTTTACTTCCACATCACGCGTCATGCGTAGGATTTCGCGCTGGGTTCTGGGCAGCTTTTGTACTTGGTGGTTAATTCGCTCACGTTCTTTGAGCAGCACTTGGCGTTTATCCAGCAGCGATTTATAGGCTGGGTGGTCAGTGGTGAAACGCTGGCTGATTTCACTCTCTTTAAAGGTCAGTTCGTTAAGTTGAGCTTCTAGCTTAACCATCACATCCAGCGTGGCTTTCGCTTCTAGGCTTAGGTCAATGGATTCGTTGTCTTGACGGTAGCGGTTCAGTACATCTTCTGAACTTTCTAAATCGGTTTTGATATCCGGTAGGTGGCCTTGTAAAAAGCTCAGGCTTTTTTCGGCTTCAGCCGAGTTACGTTTCACGTTTTGTAAAAAGTAGTTTTGGCTGATGTTATTGAGCAGCGCGCGGATCTGCGCTGGGTTTTCACCGGTCAGTGACAGCTCGACAATGCCCGTCTGTTTGCCTTTTTCAGCAATCGAGAGGTTTTGCTTGAGCTCGTTAATCGCATCCAGCTCATTGATTTTGGCGATGTTGAACGCAAAACCGCTTTCGGCTTCGATCCCCGTGACAAACAAACGGTACTCATCTTGCTCCGCCAGCTCACCCGCAACGCCTTGCAAAATCACTTTGCCATCACCACGCACCAGCTGGTAAGTGCCTTGCTCGGCATCTTGCACCACGATTTGATGCTCTAACGTGGTAGCGAAATCCGGCAGTTCAAAACGGCTGACTTGCAGTTGATTCACTCGACCACTTAAACGGGCTATGCCTTTGCCGATGAGGGGGAAATAATCCGGCGTGACGAGGGTAGTGAGGTTAAATTTTTCAACGGTGTCGCCCAAAATCATCCGCGATTTGATGATTTCAATTTCCGTGGTCGCGGTAGAATCCGAACTGAACAGTTCGCCCATATCTCCGCCCACCAGCGATGAGATGCCGCCGCCTTTTTTGGCTTCGATCTGGATTAAGGCATCCGCCTTGTAAATGGGAGTGGAAAGAATGGCAAACGCGACCCCAAAAACGGCAAAAACCATTGTGGTAACGAGGATGATCCATTTTCCGTCAAGCAGTAAGCCAAAAAGTTTGCCCAGATCGATTTCGTCAGAGGCGGAGTCGATGGTGCGCTTTG
Organism: Vibrio paracholerae; assembly: GCF_037672085.1. Lineage (NCBI taxonomy): Bacteria > Pseudomonadati > Pseudomonadota > Gammaproteobacteria > Vibrionales > Vibrionaceae > Vibrio > Vibrio paracholerae. The sequence goes on from NZ_JBBHLM010000003.1 coordinate 66,869, forward strand.
ATGTTTGTGCTGTCATAGTTTTTGCTGTTTTTAGGGAGTTTCTGTTTAGGGTTGTCGGTTTTCAGGTCAAAACGCCGCTACACCCAACAAAGGGTGTGAATGAGCAGGTTAAGTATCCCGTTCGGTTAGAGTTTTTTTACCCAAGCCGCGGCCGCTTGTTCGATCAGCGCGTAGGCATGATCAAACGCTTCTTTACTTTGGCGGTACGGATCGGGAATGTCGCGTTGACCAATCCATTGTCCGAACAGCATGGTTTTACCACGCGCTTCGGGCGCGATGTCACTCAGGGCGTTGATGTGCCCTTTTTCCATCACGAGGATGAGATCAAATTGACTGCAAAGCTGTGGGGTAAGCTGTTGTGATTGATGGCCATCCAGCGAGACACCGTGTTCTTGTGCGACTTGGATTGCCATATCATCAGCCGATTTGCCGACAAGTCGGCTTTTTTCAGAGGCGAGACCAGCAGAAGCGATATTTTTATGAGGCAGTTGTTGTTTTAGTAATCGTTCACCAATCGGTGAACGGCAGATATTGCCAACGCAGACGACTAATATGTTGTTGAACATGGTGTTTCTTGGTTTTGTGAACAATTGGGGCTGTTGAGTTTAATTGTGTTTGTTATTTTCTCAACCGCCACACCGCGATTTTTTGATACCTGTACATGCTTTCCCTCTGCGGGGAGCTTTTGCTCCTCCCCCTTCTAGGGGGAGGTTGGGAGGGGGTATTGTTTCCCACTTCACTCAACCTTTATCACCAAGGCATTGGTGCTGGTGAACTACCCCACCCTAACCCTCCCCTAAAAGGGGAGGGAATTTAAATCCACACCCTTCTATTGCAGAGGGGAATTTAAGCTCCCCAAAGGAGAGTGTTTTGCTCCTCCCCCTTCGAGGGGGAGGTTGGGAGGGGGTATTGTCTCCAGCTTCACTCAACCTTTATCACCAAGGCATTGGTGCTGGTGAACTACCCCACCCTAACCCTCCCCTAAAAGGGGAGGGAATTTAAATCCACACCCTTCTATTGCAGAGGGAATTTAAGCTCCCCAAAGGAGAGTGTTTTGCTCCTCCCCCTTCTAGGGGGAGGTTGGGAGGGGGTATTGTTTCCTGCTTCACTCAACCTTTATCACAAAAGCATTGGTGCTGGTGAACTACCCCACCCTAACCCTCCCCTAAAAGGGGAGGGAATTTAAATCCACACCCTTCTATTGCAGAGAGAACTTAAGCACCCCAAAGGAGAGTGTTTTGCTCCTCCCCCTTCTAGGGGGAGGTTGGGAGGGGGTATTGTTTCCAGCTTCACTCAACCTTTATCACCAAGGCATTGGTGCTGGTGAACTACCCCACCCTAACCCTCCCCTAAAAGGGGAGGGAATTTAAATCCACACCCTTCTATTGCAGAGGGAATTTAAGCTCCCCAAAGGAGAGTGTTTTGCTCCTCCCCCTTCTAGGGGGAGGTTGGGAGGGGGTATTGTTTCCACGGAAACCGCATGAACATCACCGTCACGTAAGGCTTTCAAGAACCTTACTTAGGTACTTTTCGTCCATTGCGCAGTTCATCCGTTTACGTTTGATACCACCTTTAAACGTGGTTTCACTCTTTAATAGGTTCAAACATATCTGCCTGATCCTTGCAAAAGCCTCTGCTCGATCGTCCGCTCTAATACGCGAATTGTCCTCACAAAATGCAGTATCAAGTGACCAATGCATGACCTCTACACCCCAGTGAGAACGTGTCGCTTCAAGTAACGTTTGAGCTTCCAATTCTTTAGAGCATATGTAGTAACGAATACTCACATCTTGCTCTGTTGCTACTGCCGATTCTTGTCGAATTGAAGCCACGATGCCCATTGATTTAAGCCCAGGCCATTCATGTTCAATATCACCCAAAACCGACAAATCGCGATTCACTAAAGCCACTCTCGTTTCTATTCTTCCGTGACTTTTTTCTTGAGTACTATAAGAACTACCGTCGAAATCTTGAAGCATGTCCATTCGAAAATAATCATCAAAGGCTTGCTCAAGCATTCCCTGATTGCCTTTGACCGCCAATAAATAATCCGCTTCTTTATCAAGGATTTTCTGCGCTATTTTCTTTTGGCAGCCCATTGCATCAATTGTAATCAAGCAGCCTTTTACATCCAGCAAGTCAAGTAGCTTGGGGATCGCGGTAATCTCGTTACTCTTAGAATCAACCTTCAGTTGCCCAATGCTCATTCCATTTGCTGTAGCAAAAGCGTTCACCATATGGATCGTTCCCTTGCCTTTTGAGCGGTCATAAGAGCCGCGTAATGTTTTACCGTCGATGGCAATCACTTCACCATCCGTCAGTGTATGGCAGTCCTTCATCCAGGCAATGAAGCTTCTTTGCAAAGCGACAGGATTAATCATACCCATCACGCGAGACAGGGTATCCGCAGAAGGAATTCCAGCTTCAAAGTGACCATATCGTTTAAGGAAATCTAAGCGAGCATTACCAAAATCGATAATGCCATCCCAGCCATCGTGACCCGACAAAACACCACAAATTGTCAGCAAAATAATGTCTGATAATTTGTGTTCTACTTTGCTTTCTTGTCGGTAGTCTTTAATGATTTGGAAATGCATAAATGGGTTGATTAACTCGCTCATATTTAGGCTCCTGTATTGTCTAGGAGCAATTACAAAACAACTGAAATGATCTACAAGGTGATCTTAAATTTCATCGGGTTACATCAAAAAACTGAGATTAAGGAAGCATTGGTTGCTAATTCTAAGCATCACCGCAGCCCTTATATATCAACGACCTTCATGCGGTTTCCCTGGTATTGTTTCCCACTTCACTCAACCTTTATCACCAAGGCATTGGTGCTGGTGAACTACCCCACCCTAACCCTCCCCTAAAAGGGGAGGGAATTTAAATCCACCCCCTTCTATTGCAGAGGGGAATTTCAGTTACCGTTCGAAAGAAATTACCGACCGAAAAAGATTACCGACCGAAAGAGATTAAGGCCAGTTTTTAACGCGTAGCGCACCTTCGGTGATTTCATTGAAGCCACTGATGGTTGGGATTAGCTGACGCACCAAGCGGTTCCAACGTGAAATTGGCGCAGCAGTCACGTACACCACATCATAAGGACGCAGTTCAAACTCAGTGCCCATCACTAGCGCGGTGGCATCTTGAATATTGAGTTGGTAGATGTTGGCGATTGGCTCGTCTTGCCCCATCGCGATACCGTTTTGATTGCTGTGCTTTTGGTTACTACGGATAACAAAAATACCCGTGGCATCGGCTTCTGCTTCATTGATGCCGCCGACTGTGCTTAAGGCTTCGGTTAGGCTCATCCCGGTGCGGTCAATCTTGAGCATTTGTGGCTGGCTCACTTCTCCCATCACAAACACTTTTTGTGCATCGTTACGCGGAATATGCACGATATCGCCATCACGCAGTAAACGGTTTTGGGTTAAGTCACCCTTTTGAATCAGTGCGTACAGTGAAATTTGTTCTTCCACGCCATTACGAGTCAAAGTGACGTTACGCCAGTCAGCGTCTTTCGTGATACCACCAGCACGGTTAACGGCATCAAGCAAGGTCAGAGGAATGTTGGAAATCGGCTGCTGGCCTGGGCTTGTGACTTCACCTGTGATGTAGGATTTTTGCGAGCGGAAGGCCGCCACGTTGACATCCACTTGCGGCGCTTCAATGAACTTGGCGAGTTTTTCCGCCAGCACGGTACGCACTTCAGTCACGGTTTTCCCCGCTACACTGACTTGGCCAATGTAGGGATAGAAGATGGTGCCATCGGCGTGTACCCAGTTACCGGCTTCAGCAGAACTGCGGTATGAGCCGGCAGGAATGGTCAGCTCTGGGTGATCCCAAATCGTGACGTTCAGTACATCCCCCGCACCAATGCGGTACTCATAGTGAGCAATGTCTTGCTCTAAAGTGAGGTTAGGTTGCGTGACCACCGCTTGTTGTTGGTATTTAAGCTCTTTGATCAGCGTAGGCGTGACCGGGTAAACGTTGACTAACGCTGAGAACGACTCTTGTTCTTCTGCTTCCCAAGCGACATTTTTATCGCCCGTAGGAAGATGAGCGCCGGGAATGCTACAACCGGTTAGCCCAGCAGAGAGAATGAGTAAAAGTAGATACTTCTTTGACACGCGAACAACCTTGCGATTCCGATTTAAATAACTTGAAGCTGTTTGCAGCTTTTTCCTATGCTACCGCCCTGAGGTGTCGTTCCTCCCAACGCGGATATTCCTTATTTTTATGAGTCAGGTCTATTTATTGCGAGCAATTTCACAAAAAACCCAACTGATGATTAAAACATCAGCAAAATGTAATTTTTCGAATGAGCCGAAAAGCCACTAAAATGGCGTAATTTGACGCGGAATCATACAGAGGTTGCCTAGGATTGTGAAGCTTATATTTTGTCAATTTACTAGTTCATTTCCACTCGCAAATTACATCCTTATTATTAATATCTTTCACTGTAGACCCCTTTATTTTGTTTACATTAAAAGCAATTCTGTTTATCTTTTGCGTCGTCCGCGATTAAGGCGGATATACATCGATGTAATTAATATCTTTCATGGAGAAGACTATGAAAAAAACAGCACTTGTGTTGTTGGGGATGTTTGCATTTAGTGGTGTAGCAGTAGCAGCAACAGAAGAAGCAACAACAACTTCTAGCACTTCTACTACCACTACAGCTTCTACCTCTGCAGCAGGCGGTGGTACTGCAGGTGCAGCGGCAGTAGGTACAGTAACAGCAACGGCAGTGGGTATCACTGCAGCGGCGGTTGCAATTGCTGCAGTAGCATCAAGCAACTCAGGTACAGGCACTACGACCACTGTTACAGCGGCGCAGTAATCTGACCTTTAAAACAACCGCGTAATGCGGTTGTTTTCTTATAAACTTTTAGATCAACCTCTCATGCGCAAAATATATTATTTATTTCTTTGTCAGTTATTTCTTCTTTCCGGATGTGCAAAGAATGCGCAGCATTTATCTGACTCTTTGCAACTCGCCATTTTCGGGCCAGAACAGCCTGTTATTTCCGCAGAAAAAGTCGCCAGTATTCCTTACGCAAGTATCTATATTCAGCAAAATGATAACCCGCTGGCTTTAATGGTTTTGGCTTGGGCTGAACCGGCGAAAAATAATACACATACCGCGTTGAAATGGATCTCGGCCGGGCAGGAAATGGTGGTGACCGAAGGGGGACGAATTACCAAAACCCTTAATTTGGGTGGCGGAAATTTAGTCAATATTGAATCTCACTCTGTCGATCCTTTGCTATTAGGGCTACATAACGCGAGTACGCCGCGCTATTGGGAGTTCTATTTGAGCTGGCAACCCGGCTATCACTTTCACTATTTGGCGCAATCTCGTTTTGTGAGTGAAGGCGAGCAAATCAAGCAGTTGCCCAATGGCGAATCTCGCTCTCTGCTGCTGTTCAATGAGCAGATTACGATTGCAGCGCTGGATCAGCAGTATCACAACTATTACTGGATCGACCCGACTTCAGGGGCGGTCGTCGCGACCGAGCAACAATTGGCTCCGGGCTTGAACCGTTATGCCCTCGCGGTGGGTAAATCTTATTTGAATCAAGGAGGCATCTAATGCTGAAACGTTGGGTAACCTTGATTACGTTGGTCGGCGGGCTCAGTGCTCACTCACTGTTTGCCGCACCTTTGGTGACTACGCTAGAAACGCGCTTTGCTGGCAACGCCACTCAGTTGCGCTTTGAGGAGCCAATTCGCCTTGATCAAGCGGTCATGCAAACGCTGGAACATTATCAACTCAGTACATTGGATGTGGAGTGGTCAAGCGCAGGGCTGTTCGATTTAAGTCATCCGTTCTCGTTTAAGCAGCATGTGCTACTGGTGTTGGCGCATCAGCAATCTGCCGCGCCCATGACGCAAAAAGTGTTATGGGAAACGCTGCGCGATCAATTACGCCTTTCTGCGTTTGCAAAGCGTATTTTTACCCCAATCGATCCTGATTGGACACGGCTTGCCGCGCAAGATAACCCACGCCTAAACGGCCAATGGTTATTAACGCTCAATCCGAGAGTGGCGGAAGTTTCCGTTTACGGGGCGGTGAAAAAGCCCGGAGATGTCACGTGGCGAGGTCGTCAATCGGCTAAGGATTATGCGCAAGCCGCCGGTTTAGTCGATGAGCAGATCAGTGAAATTGTGGTGATTCAACCCGATGGCGTGGTGCAAAAACATTCGGTGGCGTATTGGAATATGACCTTTGCTGAAGTTGCCCCTGGGGCCATTGTGTACGTGCCTATGCCGCTGCACGACTCTTCTTTTTATCCTGATACTCCAAGCACTGACGCTAATCAGTTAGTGATCGAACTGCTGAGAAATAGATTACCGCTATGAAAACTGGCCGCTGTCCTCAACTTAATACTTCTCTCTCACTGCTTGCCGTTGTGGTCAGCAGTGCGTTGTTGGTGCCAAGGTATGCCAACGCCGATGAATTCAGCTATCCGCAGCTGCGCCATTCGCAAACGGATTTTGGCGGCGCGGGGCTGATTCAAATGCCGAGTGCGCGCATGATGCCCGAAGGCGAACTGAGCCTCGCGGTGACCAACAATGATGATTACATTCACTACGCGGTTTCGCTGCAACTGTTCCCGTGGCTAGAAACAACGGTACGTTATACCCAAGTGCATGAGCTGCTGTACAGTGGCGATTCAGGGTTTAGCGGTGACACTAAGTACACGGATAAATCGATTGATGCCAAATTGCGCCTATGGGAAGAGAGCTACTGGCTACCTGAGATTTCGCTGGGTCTGCGCGATGTCGGCGGTACAGGCCTATTTGATGGCGAGTACTTGGTGGCGAGCAAGAATTTTGGCTCGCTCGATTTTACTTTGGGTGTTGGCTGGGGTTATTTAGGTAATCGCGCCAATCTCACTGGCGATAAATCCAAGACACCCGACTGTGGGCGTGATGGTAGCTACGGCGGCAAAGGCGGGATGTTTGATCTCGGCCGAATGTTTACGGGGTGTACTGCGCTGTTTGGAGGCGTGGAATATCAAACGCCTTTTGAACCGCTACGCCTAAAGGTGGAATACGATGGCAATGACTACCGCAGTGATTTTCCGGTCACGCGCGGCAAGCAGTCGATGCCCGTCGATACACCATGGAACTTTGGGGTGGTTTACGCGCTCACTGACTGGGCAGATTTACGCCTGAGTTATGAACGCGGCAATACGTTTACTGCGGGGGTGACTTTCGGTACTAACGTCGCCGCTCTTACACCCACATGGGTCGATTCTCCCGCGCCGACTTACCAGCCAGCACCAAGCAAAACCGAACTCACGGATGAAGAATGGCAACGCTTAAGCCAAGATTTGGCGACGGTGGCTGGCTATCAATCGGTGGAAGTGTATCAAGCGGCAGATAGCGTTACGGTGAAAGGGGCACAGGTGAAATACCGTGACCGCCAAGAGGCAGAGCAAAGAGCCGCCACTTTGATTGCCAATACGGGCATTGATGCCAGAACTTATCGCATTATTGAAACGGGTGAAGATCAGCCATTAACCGAGACTCGCTTAAACAGTGCCGCCTTCAAGCGCATTGCCGATCGCGATTATCCGGATGCCAAATTGGATGATGCCAAACAAACCGGTAACCCGGCCCCGATTTCGGGTGACCTAAAAGCCGCGCAAATCGAGCGCTGGAGTTTTGGTTTTTCTCCTGTGTTACAGCAGTCGTTCGGTGGTTCAGAAGATTTCTACCTCTACGCGATTGGGGTCAATGCAAATGCCCGTTATAAAGCCGGCGATCACTGGCTATTTTCAGGCACGCTTTATGGCAACCTGACCGATAACTACGACAAGTACAAATACACGGTGCCGCCCGATGGTACGGATTTGAAACGTGTGCGTACGTTGTCGCGCCAATACTATGAAGAAGTGGTACGGGTGGATAATTTGCAGCTGACTTACTTTGACCAATGGAATCAATTCTATGGTCAGGCGTATGCCGGCTATCTGGAAACCATGTTTGCTGGTGTAGGTAGTGAGATTTTGTATCGTCCACTTGGTAAGAATTGGGCGATCGGAGTGAACGGTAACTATGTTAAGCAGCGCGATCCTAGCTCGACTTTTGGTCTGTATGAGCAAGAGCGACAAAAAGATGGCAAACAGGAGTACAGAGTGCAAACGGGTACGGTGACTGGACATGCGACCCTCTATTGGCAGCCGCAATTTTGGTCATTGCTGGATAACACCTTGCTTAAACTGAGTGCGGGACGGTATTTGACAGAGGATATCGGCTTTACGATCGATTTCTCTAAGCAGTTCGCCAGCGGTGTGGTAGCTGGAGCCTTTGCGACTAAGACAGATCTCTCTGCTGAAGAGTTTGGTGAAGGGAGTTTCTCCAAGGGTTTCTATATTTCGATTCCATTGGATTTGATGACTATTCGTCCAAGTACCGAGCGCGTGAACATTTCTTGGCTGCCACTGCAACGCGATGGCGGACAGATGTTAGGACGTCAACATACTCTGTTTGATATGACCGATGCTCGCGCACCTTGGTTTACCCGCCCTATTCAGCCGATTGCCGAGTAAGCCTAAACCCTGATGTTTTAAGCCCTGCTTTCATGCAGGGCTTTTTATTACCTTAAAACTAAGATTTTTTTTGCAACAAAAACCGTCATTTTTATGACATGTAACTAATAATTTTATCTTTATTTCATAGGGTTGCATTTTGACCATTTAATGACTCATAAATCACTAAATGAATGACAAAATGAGACGCATAGCAAATTTTGCAGAGGCAACTACACTCATAAGGAGCAGTAAAAATCGATCTTGAATGCGCATCTTGATCTCACTATCACAATGAGAATTTTCAGGAGGGCTCTATGCACCTTCTCAATTTTGATGCATTTTCATCGAAAACTTTTTTTCGTTTGTTTGTTGCCCCTTTGGCTATCGCACTGACTCTCACAGGTTGTGCTCACAGCAATGGTCAGTTGCACAAAGTGGCAAATGGCAATGCCCCAGCAATCGACTTTGAGATGACGGGCATCCCTCTGATCTATTTCGGCTATGGCTCAAGCGTGCCGATCACCGAGAATTTAAGCCTCACGGCAGCTCATGTCGCCAAATTGAATTATGACCGAGTGATCGCCTATCACCCCACCTGTGATATTGCCTTGGTAGAATCCGATAACCGCGGCCAGAACTTTCCTAAAATGGGGCTGGTTTATCAAGATCAACCCGTCACCACTTACGGTGTTAATAGTACGGGTAATGTGATTTCTGGATACGGTCATTATCGTATGGATCTTAACTTTGTGAATTATCGCTACTTTAAAGAGTGCCCAGCAAGCATTATGGACGCGCCCATTCAGGCTGGCATGAGCGGAGGTGGCACGTTTAATAGCCGAGGTGATTTGGTGGGCATTATCGCCGCCATGGCCGACACCAAAAATACCCGTTTATTGAATGGCGAAGCCCTACCCTACGAACGCCTAAGTCTATTTGTTTCGATTAACTATGTCCGCGGTTGGTTAGATAACGCCGTCAATCAATATTACGGCGGGCAAAACCAAAGGTTGGTATGGCGGTTAGAGGGAGGGGATGACACGGAGCAACTCGCAAAAACCACTCCATCGCCTCTTTCTGTTCAAGAGTAACCGAACCGCATATAAATATCCAAGCCGTCCAACTGGACGGCTTGATTGTTATGGTTTAACGCGATCACCCGCTCCCTTGCCTAAAACGGTCTGAATGATATACGTAAAGTAGTTTTTTAAATTCAGCGTTTGAATCATCTGTTGATCAAGCTCTGCAAGCTTTACTGGTGTCGACATATCCACTTCGTTTACTTGAGCCAGTCCCGTAATGCCAGGGAGAACGGTAAACACTCCTCGGGATTCTCGTTCAACAATCAGATCTTGTTGATTAAACAAGCAAGGTCGAGGCCCAACTAAACTCATTTCCCCCTTAAGCACATTGATCAATTGTGGAAGCTCATCAAGCTTGGTTTTGCGCAGAAACTGACCGAGCCTAGTGACAGAAGAAGCACCAACCAAATGGGTTGCCACCGACGCCGTATTTTTTGGCATGGTTCGAAATTTAATGAGGGTAAATGGACGCTGATTCTTACCGACTCGCTGTTGGCAGAAAATAGGGGAGCCAGTATCAAAATAGCCCAAAATGCACACAATCAATAACACAGGCCAGAGTAACAACAGCCCAACTAGAGCAAAAATAAAATCAAGAAATCGAATAACCATGTCTTTATCACTTAGATGATTGAGATAAGTAGAAATTTACCGTGCGCGCTATGCCCTGTTCGAAACTCACAGGTGGCGACCAGTGTAGTGTTTTTTGGGTATGAGCGATATCCAGTTGTAAGTTACCGCATAAGCGCTGCCCCAGCTCTGGCTTACCCAATAGCCTCAGTAACCACTGCAGTCCGGTTTGTGGAATGGGTAATAATCGGGGTCGAATCTGCATTGCTTGGGCGATAGTTCTAAGAAGCGTGGTCAAAGAAACATCGTGGTTATCTGAAACTAAAAAAATCTCCCCTGCAGCTTTGGGATGCTGGCAACAAACTAAGATTAGATCGACTAAATTGTCTAAATACACCAGACTACGCAGATTCCCCACCGCACCAAGAGGTAAGGGAATCTGCTTTTTGACCCAATTCATCATAGAAAGGAAGTTAGCCTTAACCCCTTCGCCATACACTAACGGGGGACGAATGATCACAACTTCAAGTCCAGTTTCTGCTGCGAGCTCTAATAACTGTTGTTCCGCCTCATATTTACTTAAGCCATAAGGGTCAGAGGGAATATGTTGATCATCATGCTGAAAAGCAGACCCAGCTTTGGTTTGCTCACCGTTGACTTTAATTGAGCTTAAAAAGATAAATCTTTTGACTCCAGCAGATACTGCTTGCTTCGCCAAATTCAGAGTGCCTTGTGTATTCACATCACGATACGCTTTAAGGGCATCCGCTTCTGTTTCTTGCATTTGGTGAACTCTAGCGGCGCAATGAACTACACAATCGACACCGACTAAAGCTCTCTCCCAATCTGTATTTGGTGTGATATCAAGCAATACCTGCTCAAATGAATAGGGTTGTTGGCTGCGCGATTGCGCAACCAGTGCATACCCTATATTTTGCGCTTGGGTGAGTACTCGCAAACCGACAAAGCCAGATGCTCCAGTCACAAGTATTTTTAATGGTGTTTGATTATCTGGTTCCATCTTACCCTATCTTTTTACAAAACTATGTCAACGATCAGCATCATGAGTCTGGCAAACGCTACTCAAGCAAACTACAATTCGGGCGATACTAATATAACGCATAACAATATCAACCCGTTGGGTTGGCTAATTATAAGGCGAGCTGCTAAGCAATGTTTACCCCTATTCAACTGCTCTTAAGCGCACAGCGTCATCATAAGCGTATGATAACGTTGCTATATGATGTATTTGCGCTGATGTTTTCCCTTTATGCAGCCATCGCACTACGCTTAGATACTTTAGCATTCACGTTTAGCTTCCCAGAGTTTCTGAGCATGATGACAACGGTAGGGGTCACTCTCTACTGCTTTGTCCGACTCGGTATGTATCGCGCAGTGCTACGTTATATGATGCTGCCTGCGATCGGCTATATCTTTTTGTCTGTCATCATTTCTGCGGTGACGCTAGCACTGAGCGGCTTTTTCTTTCAGGCCTTTATTCCCCGCAGCGTCCCCTTTATTTATGCCGGCCTAGCAACGCTGACTTTAGGTGGGCCTAGAATTTTTATTCGCACCATCTATTACCATTATTACAAGCGTCAGAAACCAAATGTTTTTATCTATGGTGCAGGTTCAACAGGGCGAGATCTTGCCTATGCTCTCATTCAAGGTGATGAGTACCACCCGGTAATCTTCTTAGATGATGATCCAGCCAAAGCGGGACAAATTATTTTTGGGGTGCGTGTACATCACAGCAGCGAATTTGAATCACTCAGAAATCTTTACGAACCTGTAAAACTGCTGATCGCCATAAATAATATCGGTAAAAATACACGTATAAAATTGCTTGAACGCCTCTCTCATTGGCCTATTGAGATTCAATCTGTTCCCTCAGTGGAAGATATTGCTGCGGGACGCGCAAAATCTACTGATGTACAAGATCTCGATGTCGCCGATTTGCTTGGCCGCGCACCGGTTGAACCCGACTTAGCGCTGTTACAAAAAAACATTACTGAAAAATCCGTCATGGTCACTGGAGCGGGAGGTTCGATTGGCTCAGAGTTATGCAGACAAATCTTGGCTCAAAAACCTAAAACCTTAGTGTTATTTGAACTTAATGAATATAACTTGTATGCCATCGATCAGGAATTACAAGCGATCAAACAGAACTTAAAACTCAATACGAAAATTGTTGCGGCACTTGGCTCAGTACAACGAGAAAATCGCGTCAAAAAACTCATGCAAGCTCATCAAGTTGAAACGGTTTACCATGCTGCAGCCTATAAACACGTTCCCCTCGTTGAAGATAATGTTATCGAAGGCATTCGCAACAATGTCTTTGGAACATTAGCCTGTGCCAATGCTGCTATAGACGCTGGCGTAAAAAACTTTACTCTGATTTCAACGGATAAAGCCGTGCGGCCAACGAATATCATGGGTGCAAGCAAACGGATGGCAGAGCTGGTTCTACAAGCCCTAGCCGATAAAAACAGTGCAACCATTTTTACCATGGTACGTTTCGGGAATGTCTTAGGCTCTTCAGGATCGGTCGTACCTCTATTCAAAAAACAGATCCGCGAAGGTGGACCAGTAACGGTAACTCACCCTGATATCATCCGATATTTCATGCTGATTCCAGAAGCCGCTCAGCTTGTCATTCAAGCTGGGGCGATGAGTCATAATGGGCAAGTCTTTGTCCTCGATATGGGTGAACCAGTAAAAATCGTCGATCTCGCCAAACGTATGATTCATCTTATGGGAATGAAAGAATTCTGCGATGGAAGAAGTGATGAAGGCGATATCGAGATCAAGTTTACTGGCTTGCGCCCAGGAGAAAAGCTCTATGAAGAGCTACTTATCGGAGAGAATGTGGAAGGTACTAGCCATCAAAAGATCATGACGGCATGTGAAGAAAAACTGAGTTGGGATGCAATGGAAGACCTACTCACGGAACTTGATGTATGCTGTCATAATTTTGATGTGGAATGTATTAAGCGTCTTTTACTTGATGCACCTACGGGTTATAAACCAAATGAGTTTTGCTGTTAATGAAACTTTTTATTTCTGTTGTTAACCACAACCATGATCAGATGATCATAAATAATCCAACACTTCAGCAATTGGCAACAAAGCACCATGTAATTTTAAAGTCTAACACTCTAGCCTCACCAGAACTCACGGCATATTGTATTCAAAATCGCATTTCCTTATTACAGGGTACATCATTTAAGGGCTTCGGTGCTAATAACAATGAAGTTTATCACTATGCAAAAAATAAACTCGAGATGCATGAAAATGACTTCTTCTTAGTTTTGAATCCAGATGTCGAAATTACACTAGAAAGTATTGACCGACTACTTATTGAAGCTGCGTCATTATCTACAGACATTGTTGCAATAAACCTTTATAGAGATAAACACTTTACTGTCTATGATAATTCGATTCGTCATTATCCAAAGCTGCTTGCCCCAATTAAATCTCTTTTAGGTATTAAGCGAAGCGACATATACGATAAAAGTGTGATTGATAAACCAATCAGAATTGAATGGGCGGCAGGTTCATTCCTTCTATTTAAAGCTGCTTGCTATCATGCCTTAAATGGCTTTGATGAACGTTACTTCATGTACTTTGAAGATGCAGACATTTGTACAAGAGCCAATAAAAATGGCTTTAATGTTTTTTATATTCCAAACATTAAAGCCACTCACTATGCATCACATCAAAATAGAAGCGTATTTTCTAAACATTTTATTTGGTATTGGTGTAGTTCAATTCGTTACCAGCTAAAGTTTATAGAAAAATACTCATCTAAAGATAACGGTTTAATAAACTAGTTACCAATAATCTAGTTTAACTTTCGTGCTATGGCATCAAGAATTCGTTGGGAGGCCGCACCATCACCGTATGGATTATGTGCGACACTCATTTTCTTATAAGCTTGATTGTCAGTAAGTAAAATAGAAACTTCATTGACAATACGGCTTACATCGGTACCAACTAACTTTACAGTTCCAGCCTCGACCGCTTCAGGCCTTTCTGTCGTATCGCGCATAACTAAAACAGGCTTGCCCAGTGACGGAGCCTCTTCTTGAATGCCACCCGAATCTGTCAATATAACATCTGAACGATCCATAAGATAAACAAATGGTAGATAATCCTGAGGCTCAATTAAAAATATATTTGGTTGGCCAGAGAGAAAGCGATTAACAGGCTCTCGTACATTCGGATTGAGATGCACTGGGTAGACAAAATCAACATCAATGAATTTGGTTGCAAGCTCAGAGACAGCTTGACAAATACGTTCAAACCCACCTCCGAAACTTTCTCGGCGATGGCCAGTGATCAAGACAACACGTCGTCCTGTTTTAAGAAAATCAAACTGCTTTACAAAGCAAGATTGCAGTTCCGGATCATTATTTAACTTGTCACGAACCATAAATAATGCATCGATCACCGTATTTCCCGTTACAACAATCGTATCTGCAGGAACATTCTCTGCTAGCAAATTATTCTGAGAGGTAGAAGTCGGAGCAAAATGTAAATTTGCTAGGCTGCCAGTAACTTTACGATTCCCTTCTTCAGGCCATGGAGAGTATATATTTTTGGTTCTAAGCCCTGCTTCAACGTGACCTACTTTAATTTGTTGGAAGTATGCTGCCAAAGTAGTCGACAAAGTCGTAGCAGTATCACCATGTACTAAAACGTAGTCTGGCTTAAACTCCTGCAAAACGCTACGCAATCCAAGTAGTATAGAAGACGTCACATCAGTAAGATCCTGGCCTGCTTTCATTATTTTCAGGTCATATTCTGGCTGGATACCAAACAGTTCAAGTACTTGATCCAACATCTGACGATGTTGACCTGTTACACAAACTTTGCTTTCAAAACGGTTATCCTGTTTAAGCCCTTCTACAACCGGCGCCATCTTAATTGCTTCTGGACGTGTTCCAAAAACAGATAATACTTTAAATTTTTGCATATTATTAACCTAGTATGATGGAGTACATCATAGCTTACTTATTAATTTAAGTTTCATAAGGATAACTGACTAAAAAATGGTATGAATCGTTCTGGCCAAGTGACAGTATTTTCAGCATTTATAGTTTTCCCAATTGCAAATGTTTGAAAATCATACACACTTTGAGCCTCAATTCTGGAGGACATTTGTCCAAATCGTGTACTAATCACAGGTAAATCATAAGCTCGGTATTCATAATACTTTACGGGATCAACTGAATCGGTAAGTTCATTAACTTTAAATGGGATAATACCGTAATCAAAATCAGAAATTACGCCACCGATCGCAGAATGTTCAACTGCAGGAAATAGCTTGATATTTTTAGGCAGTCCATTAGGAATGGACACATAATTAGGCCCAATAATACGGACTTCTGATTCAGGATAGCGTTTTGCTAACCCACATACCGCCTCCCAATCAAACCAAGCAGCAATTGTTCCAACATAGCCAAAAATTAATTTTCCTGATTTTTTTTCTAGGCGTTGAAACTTACTTGCAGCTTCAAAAAATTGGCTATCACATGCATTTAACGTAAGCAATGAACTCTCATCGGGAAGCGCATATATTTCTTTCAATGCTGAACATGAGTACAAGCATTTATCAACTCGACTTATTATATTGTTCAATATATTACTAACACTTCGTTTGGCAATACCTTTGAAGAAACAAGGGAAATTATCCATTACATCTAATGCACTACTCTTATATTCAAAATTATCAAGTAAATGGATAGCAAGTAATGAGGGCTTACCTATGACAACATGACAAATGTCAGACTCTATATGGGATTTTATTTCATGAACAATACTGTTCATTTTCCTATTATTTAATTTTCTATATATAAAATTAACTGGTTCAATTGGAACCAGTCTAGGATTTATTATTTTAATATTATCAGGAACCTCGAAACTATTTGCCTCAAACGGTGAAACTAAACGTCTAAAGTCAGATAACTGAGGAAATCTTGATGGAGTAGGGTTAATCCAAATTATATTTTTAAAACCGAAAATAATAGCTTGCTTGATAAAAAAATGGGGACGCTGAGCAATACTATTCCAAGGTACTGGTGAAAAATAGATCAAATCCATAAGTATGTGTTAATGAAAATGAATTGAATGATAAGCCAGAGCACGATTCTTCCAGCTATTCTGAGCCGCCAGAAGTTTCAATTTCTGACAATAATCTGAGTCATTTACTCGCTGTAGTGCTATAGGTAATACCTGATTAATCTCAGAGATATTTGCACCATGATACACTTCTCGATACTTAACACACTCAATCATGTCAGAAGTCACGATGACTGGTTTACCCATCGCAAAATATTCAAAGAGTTTAAGAGGTGATGTTGTTTTTGCAATTTCTCCTAATCGGAATGGGATCCAACAAACATCAAAACTCATAGCCACGGAGGGAAGATATTGATAGCTGACAGGGCCAATCCAAAGAAAATTGTCGTTATGATTAGGAAGGAGAGACTGACAACCTCCATAATCAGGCCCAATCATGAGGAATCCTACATTAGGATGACTGTCTACAACCTGCTTTATCAAATCGTACCATAACCAAGGTGCAATAGCTCCGAAATATCCCACCACTTTTTCATACTTATCAAAAAAATTACTTATATCTTGAACTGCAACAGTATTTTTCCCTATATGGTGCTGATAGTGTTCAATATCAACACCATTAGGGATTAAAGTTACTTTATCAGGGCTTAAATAACTGCAGGCTTCATTAAATAGTGCATCAGCTGTTGCCACAACATGATCAACACCGCCTTCAAACGCAAAATTCCTAATTTTAATTAAATGGTTAATTTCCTTTTTACCGCCAGAAATTTCTTCACTGATATGATCAATATATTCATATATTACTTTTCCATGATCACGCATCGCGATCATATGATTTTGCCGATTGAATATAGATGTAGAAAAATATATTCTCTTGACAGCCTTTAAAGAATCAACAAATTTTAATCGGTTAGTGAGCCAAACATTTTTTTCTATCTGCTTGAATCCGTTAATATTATCACCTTGGGTCTTATATATAACTAAGCAGTTCTGATCAGAACCAAGTGCTGTAGCTAGATGCTGAGGACGTTGATATAAATCAATACCCCAATCAACTGCTAGTTCAAATATATAAATTTCGGCAAATTCACCTAGCATTTTTTTAAATTCATCTTCATCAATCAAGCCACTTAAATTTGATTTTGAAGATGTAAGTAGTTTTGTTCTCAAATAGCGAACAAAACTATACCGAAAACCATTCAGTAGGTTACGTGCCGATGAGGGCATTGACCAATAGATGTTTTTTAAAAAAATATATATACTCTTCTTCATAGTATCTCAAATGCTAAAGGCACAAGGATATGTATGTGCCTTACATTACTATAGTTTATTCTTCACCAAGTCAATATAACGTTTAAACATCTTACTTTTATCGTATCCATCAAGGGCTGCATTAACTTTTAAACCTGGATAGTCTTCATAGAATTTAAGCATCAATCGAGAGAACTCACTTTCAATTATAGGGGACGAATTCAACTCAGTAATCCCTAGATTAAACTTAAATAAATCAATGTGAGGTTTTACAGTTAATATATGAGATTCATCCCTTAAGTCATCCGGTATGAGTGTTTCTATTGTAATTATCGGTAACATAGCAGCAATGGCTTCTAAGATAACCAATGGTGCCCCTTCAAAAAATGGAGAGTGAACAAAAACGTTAGCAATAGAATAATATTTCTGAATATGACTATCATGACCAACATGAATAACCCTATTTTTCAGGTTATGCTTACTTATCTCTTCGTTGACTTCTTGGTACACTTTCTGCTCATATACTGGGCCAACCATAACTAGCTTAGCTTTTGGAGCCTTTTCAGCTATTTTTGCAAATGACCTAACCAAAGATGCAGAATTTTTTTGATGATTGATAGAACCAACAGACAAAAAGATAAAGTCATCTTTTTTTAATCCTAGCTTCTGATAAAGTGCTTCTCTCTCTTCCTCTGAAGTCAGAGTAGAAAATTTATTTAAATCAACGCCATTTGGAATAACAATGCATTTTTCTTCCGGCAATTCTAACTTTTTAATTGCATAGTCTAAAGCTATCTTAGACACGGAAATATAGCAATCGGTATATTGTGAAGCAGACTTAAAGACTTCCTTCTCTTGATAAGAGAACCACATATACATATTATGAATGACTTGAATAGTGTAAATATCAAGCTGTTTACAAATCTCAAGTCCCATTAATGAGTAATGCGTCATGACAACTTTTGGGGATGTTCTTCTAAGAAAGTCTTCATAAACATACTCATCGAATGGCATACTTACTACTCGAAGACCACTTTGAATAGCCTTGTCGAGCGCTGGACCAGTTTCTCCGAAAACTACTAGACAGCATTTAAGTCCAGCTTTTTCAAATTCAGTATTGACATCAATGACCACATTTTCTAATCCACCAGCAACAAAATTATCTACTTGTACAACAACATCGAACTTGTCTTCGTAGGATATTACTGTAGACAAATCAAATTGGCTAATAGTCTGAACGTCAATTTGAGCTATTTGCTTATACTTGTGCCATACTCTTGATGCTAAATGAGTCATTCTAGGACTGGATTTCAAATGATGTTTGACTTTCTTAGCAAATTTAAACATATTTCCTTTTGATACAAATTTATTATTAAAAAATCTAACTAATTCGTCACTACCAGAGACTTTAGCCTGTTTTAATTTTTTCACTACATCTCGATTTTTCAAAATCATTTCTTGACGTTGAACTTCGTTTGGAATATTTCCTTTCACAAATTCTCGTATGTCAACATATTGCATGCCATAGTTATCAAAATCACCTATTTTGGGGGTCTCAATAACTGGAATGATATCATAGTCGAGGTACTCAATGAGTTTGGTTGGGCAGGAAACATTATTAACAATAATATCTTCTCGAAGAATAAATCCGAAGTCTGAAATTTGGTAGAAATGTCGAAGCTCATCAGGACTTTTACATCCAATTTCAATATTAGCTGATTTGAATGCTTCTAGTGAAAGTCTTTGAGATATTTCCTCTGGTTGAGGACAGAAGAAATAGATTTTAAACTTATCTCTTACCTGTTCAATCGCCGATAACATCTTGTCGACTTGCTGCCATTTATGTAAACCACCTGCATAAATAACTTTTAACTGCTCGCTGTCAGATGACTTGTTACACTCATCATTATTTGCATTTTGGAATATAGGTAAGGTAACCCCTTTTACCTGAAGGTCAATACGATATTTATCAGCAAGATATTGCTTCATTGTATCTGTAACTGTTAATACAATATTGGCATTTTTTACCGCAATTTTTTCATATTTTTCATATAGGCAAGCACTATAATAGTCACCATAATAACGAAACTCTTCTGGCACAACACCATGGATATCAATTGCTTTTTTTATAAAAGGGAAATACATCAGATAGCCAAAACGACTATCATGCATACGTAGTACACTATGGAAATAAATTTTACGACAGCGTAATGTTAATAATAATGTTAGCATTCGAGCTAAAAATTTATTTTTTCTGGAACCATGTATATTAACAGAAATGACCTGCTTGCTCGGTATCGACCACCAATGGCCGTCTTGATTGTGGTCTACATAAACGCGCCAACGATCTTGAATTTGCTCATCGATGGCTTTAATACGTTGGAAATAACCATCATTTAACTTATCTTCATATGGGTATCCACCGAAGAAAACAACCCCCTTGAAGTTAGCAACTGTCTTCAACGCTCTTTTTATTGAGCCCAAAAAACCTATCTTTAATTCATTCAATTTTTTTCCTGAAACCAAATCAGGTGCATTTTCACACAGGAACTTGTAACTAATAATTGTCTGTAGTTGGCAGTCATTTATATTAGTAAGGAAAGTATCAAACTTCTTGTTAAAGTTAGCTAAGTCCATTTCGGAAGGAGTTTTTTTAAATAAACATGTCTTATGCTTCTTAATATAATCCCAATCAGCCTGAATTGATTCAAAAATATTGGCATTTCCATTGTACTGTACATTATATTTATCAATTGCGGTATCAACTAGTTTTGAAATAGCTTTACTTTCACTCACATAGTTTGATACTAAAAGATCAAGCTCTTTGACAAATCTCTGATCATAAAATGAGAAACTCTCTATTTTACTCCTATTTCTTAAGCAAAAACTAATATCTTGAAAATAGGACATGAATGGCCTTTCTGCTCTATATGCCCAAGTAATATCGTGCTTTTTCTCTAGGTAACTGCGATTTCTATCTGCTTTTTCTTGGAAGTATGTGTGCTGAAGCTGGCCAAATGAAGCCGATCCCCAGTGATGAATGAAAACATCACGACATAGCTTAGGTGTTATTCCACTTTCTTTTAACCTGATACAATAGTCATCGTCTTCATAACCACCAGGGAAGAATGTCTCATCAAGTAAACCTACTTTTTGTATAGCTGATTTATTGAGCAACACACAGAAAAAAGTAATATCAGAGTCAACAACAGAATATTGAAAATCACTATAGCGCTTGTTTGAATATTGATTTATTGCCTGATAAACACTTTCTTTTACACCTATTTCATCCGTACCTAATGCATCTGATAATGAAAAGTCGTAATCACATGGGACACACTGCTCGCTATCAGCCTTGTTGGTAACCGCACTGACGACATCTTCATTCTTCTCTGCTAATCTATCTAACCAATGATCAGTAACAATGACATCACTGTTTAAAAGACAAATACGATCAACTTCAGAATCTTCTAAAAACTTCTTGATACCAACATTATTACCACCAGAGAAACCTCTATTCTCCTCTTCCTGAATAAATAACCAGTTTTTATTGGCATCATCGGCATATCTGTCAAATGAGGCCTTTATAAGAATTTGTTCTTCTTGTTTAGACGCGTTGTCTATAAGTATTACTTTATAACTTGTTTCATTATATGCACGACTTAAGCTGCTCAATGTTAGCTCAACAGCCTTGTGTGCATTGTAGGAAACAATAACTATTCCAACTTTATTATTAATCATATACTTTACTTCAATTTTTATTTACCCGATGACGCAGCTATCGATATTAGTCAAGGTAACGATCATTACGTATATTGACTGCAAGCCCAATATGATTATTTATAATGATTTAATCAACAGCAATTATTTGTATATTTCTAAAGAGGTGCCTAATTCGAATAAAAATGTGGGTGCTTTCGTCACTTTAAATACCTTCATATTATTTTAAGATAACTTTAGCTCTTCGATAGACATATCGAAGCCCTCGGTAAAATATGGATTGGCGCATTCGAGTATCAATTTTTGAAAAATTATCATTAACCTTATTTAGACGTTGTATTTCGGTTATATATACGTTGTTATCTCTTTTGAGTCTTGCAACTTCAGCATACAAGTTTTTAAGAGAATTGTTTTGTTCTGAAATAATCAATTCATGATTTGAGATAATACGTTCAAAGTAACCTTTGGCTTCAGTAGCTATCAGCTCAGGACGAGCATCAATACTATCAAAATTATCAAGCATATAAGCCGCTCTAGCACCTTTATCAAGCAGTTGAGACATTTCTGGCATACCAAATGGGAAAGGACTTTCACAGGTACCAATAATATTCAACCAGTTTAATTGAGAAAGGCGGATTACTTCTTGAATAATAGTTTCTAGATTTACTTTTGCCTTTTCATTTTCATTTATGCTAAGGTGAAGTTTAGCCATTTCAAAATAAGCATCTACAGTTTTATTTCCTAGCAACGGACTAAACTCAGCCACATCAAATTGAGTCGTAAGTTTAAAATACTCTAGAGACTTATTAATGTCACCTAAGTGCTTATATAGCAAAGCGGCCGCATATGCGATAGATACATTCCAGCGGATGTGGTGCGGAGTCTTTTTCTGCAAGTCTAAGTATTCATCAATTTTTTTCGAAATACTATCAACGACACTACTCTTAACATACTCTTCATTTTCAATGACAGAATATATATAGCCGCATAATGAAGCAGCATAATCAACTGAATCAGACGGAGTAGTTGACAATATTTCAAGTTGTTTAGAAGCAAGCAAATCCTTATTTAATAAACGTTGACCTCTAGTCACCGTTCCTCGAACTATCCATGGATTTTCATAATCTCTAGCAAAATTAACAACATTGAAATCTTCTGATTTCGGTAATACCCACTGAGTTTCACTATATGATAAGGAGTGGCCTTTCATTGGGTCCTTCATGCAAAGCAGAAGAATCCACTCAGCTTCGCAATCGAAACCTTCAACAGGAACCTCATGCCAGGCACGTGGCGAGTGATGGCACTTCATTGCACCACCAGCAGTTTGAACAAAGCCTTTCTCTAAGATAAAGTGAGTGCCGCACTCTTCTTTTAACCGCTCCCAAGTATATACATGAAAATGATGAGGATTTGGATCCTTACCTGTTTCATCAGCCCAGTTATTTGGGGCACAAATTAGCATCCTACCTGATGGTTTCAACACCCGCTCTAACTCAGCCAAATATTTCTTAGGCTCTGGTAGGTGTTCTATCGTTTCAAACGTTGTAATAAAATCAACTGAATTATCCGGTAAATTCTCAATATTCTGTGCGTCTGCTAATGAAAATTCAACATGGCCATCAACTTGGTAATTCTGTTGAGCATATTCAATGCCTGATTCACTTAAGTCCATGCCTATGACACGCTTCGCATGACTATTGTGGTAAATAATATGGCTTCCATAACCAAGGCCACATGCTAAATCTAATACAGTATCTCCTGGACGAACATATTCAGCAGCCTTGTGATATCGAATACAATGTGCATCACCTCTACGCCCAACCTCACGTAGCATATCCATGTGCAAAATTCGTTGTTTGTTCAACTCTTCCATAGAATACTTACGAATGGCTTGCTGAGGGATTTTTTCTAGCAGAACGTATATTTGCCACGGCTCTTGATTCAAGGCCTCATAAGCATTCAATCTATAGTAACCTGGGTGCTTACGAAAACCTGCTTCTAAACACTTAGTTTCCCACCATTCTCGACCTTCCACAGTTAAATGCCAGTGGCCATCTCTATCTTGTGTCGTGGCAATTTGAAGAAATACATATTTACCTGTAACTCGACAAATTTCTTTTAATGCTGCTGGGACATCATCAGGAGTCAGGTGCTCCATACAATCAGTTGAAACAACAGTATCAAAATGGTTATCTTGAAATGGCAGTTCTAAAATTGAACCTTGCTTAAATCTTCCTTTTAAACGACTATTTGCGCGCTCAATCACAACATCTGATATATCCAACCCAAAAGCATCAACTCCTGAATTGACTAATTCAGCAACTAACTTTCCTTCACCACAACCGATATCAAGAACTTTGCCGAATCCACATGTTTCAATAATTTGATTAGAGATTTTTTTCAGGTCACCGCTTGTCTCACCAATTCGATCAGGTGATGACCAGTATTCATTGTACGCATTATTATAGTCAGCAGGATTTGTGTTAGCCATTTATATCTTCCCAATTCGCCTTTATATTTAGATCGACTAAGCCACCGAAAAAAGCTTTACTTTCATGATTCACTACTTGAAAAAAAGCAGCTTCATCAACCCAATGTAATTGTGTTTGCATAGAGTAATCAGGCTTTTCCTCATGAGTTATCGATGCTTGAATTTCATATAGGTTTGCACCTAATATACAATTAAACTCAAACCAAACATCGAATATTTCATCTTTATTTAGCTTTCGACTCCAGAATATTTCACCTGATGAACCAGACTCCAACAGGTCAATATCCTGATTAAGAGTCCCCCATGATGTAATTTTTATTCCTTGTTTATTTCTTATTCTTAAAGCAACATTCAAATTTTCGATTTCAATATTAGCCTTACATTCAGCTTTAATTCTAACTTTATCTCCAACAGAGAACACTTTACTTGGAATTCCCTGATCATTAAAAGTTGAGACTTTAATTATTTCTGCTTGTCCACTTCCAAAAGATTTATTATCAAATTGAAATTTATCATTTTGTTTTAAAGCAATATTATTAACTATGTTCTTATAATAATCTTGCTCTTGCTCATGCAGTAGCTTACGGTATGAAATTAGTACTTCAGATGATGTTCCATGATCTACAATCTTACCATTATTAAGTAGAATGCTTTTTTCTGTTAATGTCCTCACTGATTCTTGATCATGTGATACAAACAAAAGTGTAACACCATCATTCGTCAGTTGTTCCATACGTTGATAACAACGTTTTTGGAATAAAGCATCACCGACGGCTAAGGCTTCATCGACAATTAAAATATCTGGTGTTAATTGCACTTGAACCGCAAATGCCAGTCTTACTAACATTCCGCTGGAGTAGGTTTTAACTGGTTGTTCAAGATGAACACCAATGTCAGCAAAAGCTGCAATATCATCAAAACGCTCATCTATTTCACGCTTT
This sequence comes from Vibrio paracholerae, assembly GCF_037672085.1. Taxonomy (NCBI): domain Bacteria; kingdom Pseudomonadati; phylum Pseudomonadota; class Gammaproteobacteria; order Vibrionales; family Vibrionaceae; genus Vibrio; species Vibrio paracholerae. The sequence goes on from NZ_JBBHLM010000003.1 coordinate 91,560, forward strand.
GATAAACCAACCAACATTCCATTAAGATAAACATTCTCTCGACCAGTAAACTCAGGGTTAAACCCTGAGCCAAGCTCCAAGAGAGCAGCGATTCTGCCATTAACAGCTAAATTACCCTCTGTTGGGAAAAGCGTTCCAGTAATAATCTGCAATAGTGTACTTTTACCTGAGCCATTTCTACCTACGATACCAAAAGATTCACCTTTTTCAATTTCAAATGATATATCTCTAAGTGCCCAAAATTCTGAGTAGTAAGGTGTGTTATCCCTGCCTAGAAATTGTTTTACAGGGGGAATAATAAACTGCTTGAGTCTATCTTTTGACGTTGGATATGTATGGAAACACTTACCTAATCCGTCAACCTTTATTGCCAAATTACTAGAGGACATCAGCAAAACCATTTTTAAATTTTGAAAAGCAGAAATAGCCCAGGTAGAGCACACATAAACTTAAACTCATAGACCATCCCCAGGAAATTAAATTTATGCTCTCACCATAAATAAGAACTTGTCGCGCTTCTTCAACTATTGGGGTTATTGGATTAATCATAAATATGAACCTATAGCTTTCTGGAATCATTTTTAAAGCATAGAAAATTGGTGACATAAATAACAGCACAGATGTTAAAGGCGGTATCAATTGGCCTACATCTCTAATATAAACACAGACAGATGATAATAACCAAGATAAACCAAGCAATAATAAAAATAAAGGTAATAATACAAATGGAAATAACAATATTGTTAAGTGTGGAACACCAAAGATAGCCAAATAAAAGACCAGCCATATTACAAATGCCACTAGAAAATTTATAATACCACTGAGTACATTAACCCAAGCTAGTATTTCTAGTGGAAATACAATTTTTTTCACGTAATTGACGTTACTTAGCACAAGTGACGGAGCTTTATTAATGCATTCAGAAAAAAAATTAAATAGCATCAATCCAGAGAACAAAATAATAGCAAATTCTGCTTTTGAGTCTGTCACACCGCTCCCCCCCCAACGTGCGTTAAATACCACACTGAAGAAAAATGTATATACTGATAACATAAGAAGCGGGTTAATGATACCCCACATACTACCTAACACAGATCCTTTGTATCGTTCAGATACATTTCGGACAGTCAATTGTTTAGTTAACTCCCAGTTTTTTATTAAAACAGAAAATGGTCTTATAATATAATTCAACACGTTATTAACCTAATATCTTTGCGTTTGAAATATTACATCCTAATTGGTCTTTTACTGATAACTGAGGTTCAGTACCACTCAGTGGCCACACAATTGCAATGTCCGGATCATTCCACAATAACGAATGCTCAGCTGTCGGGTTGTAATAATCCGTGCATTTATACACAAACTCCGCCTCATCACTAGTCACATAAAAGCCATGCGCAAAACCCTCAGGAACCCAAAGCTGACGTTTGTTTTCCGCAGACAGATACACACCCACCCACTTCCCAAAAGTCGGCGAGTCTTTACGAATGTCTACCGCGACATCAAACACTTCACCAGAAACCACACGCACTAATTTGCCTTGCGTGTTTTCCGTTTGGTAATGCAAACCTCGTAAAATCCCTTTTTTAGATTTTGAATGATTGTCTTGCACAAACTGGGTTGGCTTACCCGTCACCAACTCTTCAAAACGCTTTTGATTCCACGTTTCCATAAAAAATCCGCGTTCATCACCAAACACCGTGGGCTCAATGATTTTGACATCAGGAATGTCTGTCTCTATCACTTTCATTATTCTTCACTCTTATAGTCGATGAGATGGTTCAATGCGGCCTGCCAATCGCTGGCAACTACACCGAAGTGTTGATGGATTTTCTGGGTGTCTAACTGAGAGTTAGCCGGCCTCTTCGCCGGGGTTGGGTACTCTTGCGTAGTAATTGCATTGACTTGCAAGGATTTATTCAATATCCCTTGGTCACGGGCTTTATCAAAAATAGTGCAAGCAAACTCATGCCAACTGACATGCGGTAATCCAGAAAAATGATATACACCAAAAGCGGTAGATTTCCCCTCCACAATCGCTTTCGCCATCATCAGTAGCGCGTTGGCAATATCTCCCGCATACGTCGGGCCACCATACTGGTCTGCTACCACGCCTAGGGCATCGCGTGTTTGTGCTAAACGCAGCATGGTTTTCACAAAGTTATTGCCATGCTCACCAAACACCCAAGCCGTGCGCAAGATAATGTGCCGAGGGCAGGCTTGAGCGACCGCGATTTCTCCCGCTAATTTGCTTTCGCCATACACGCCCTGTGGTGCGGTAGGGTCAGTTTCGAGATATGGATTCGGTTTATCACCAGAAAAGACATAGTCTGTCGAAATGTGCAGTATCGCCGCACCAACCTTCTGTGCCGCTTGGGCTAGGTAGTGAGGGCCATCTCGGTTAATCGCGTAAGAGAGCTCAATCTCTTGCTCTGCACGGTCAACGGCGGTATGCGCCGCCGCATTGATGATGATGTTAGGCTTGAATTCATTCACCACCGCATCCACTTGAGCGGAATGGGTGATATCCAGTTGGTCGCGGTCTACCGCTAAAAACTCAACCTCTTTCATGGTACTGAGCTGCTGGACTAAGCAGTGCCCCACTTGACCACGGCTGCCCGTCACTAGAACACGCATCATCCGTGGCGCTCCTCTTTGACTAATCTTTCCAAATACTGGCCATAGTCATTTTTAAGCATCGGCTTTGCGCACTCAAGAAGCTGCTCAGAGGTGAGCCAACCATTACGCCAAGCAATCTCTTCCAAACACGCAATCTTCAACCCTTGAATGTGCTGCACCGTTTCTACAAAGGAGGAAGCTTCATGCAAGCTTTCATGGGTGCCCGTATCTAGCCAAGCAAAACCACGGCCTAGTAGCTCGACATTGAGCGAGCCATCATTCAGATACATCTCATTAAGAGTGGTGATTTCTAATTCACCACGCGCTGACGGCTTCACTTGCTTGGCAAGCTCTACCACTCGGCTGTCATAGAAATACAGTCCAGTGACCGCATAGTTTGACTTAGGCTTCAGAGGCTTTTCTTCAATTGAAATCGCGCGCATCTGCTCATCAAACTCCACCACACCAAAACGCTCGGGGTCTTTGACTTGGTAACCAAATACGGTTGCACCGTGCTCACGCGATGCCGCATGGCGCAGAGTTTTACTGAACGATTGCCCATAGAAAATGTTATCGCCAAGCACAAGACAAACCGAGTCGTTACCAATGAACTCTTCACCAATTAAGAAAGCTTGCGCCAAACCATCAGGACTCGGTTGAATGGCATATTGAAGATGAATGCCAAAATCACGGCCATCGCCCAATAAGCGTTTAAAACTTTCGTTATCTTCAGGTGTGGTAATAATCAAAACGTCACGAATTCCCGCCAACATTAGTGTCGAAAGCGGATAGTAAATCATCGGTTTGTCGTAAATGGGGAGCAGCTGCTTTGATACGCCGCGGGTAATGGGATAGAGACGAGTGCCTGAGCCACCCGCTAAAATAATGCCTTTCATGCTATTGCCAACTTCATTGATTGTTATTGTCCGGTACCTAAACGCTCACGACTGTATGAGCCGTCCAACACTCGGCTCCACCATTCACGGTGATGTAAATACCACTCTACGGTTTTGCGAATACCGGATTCAAAGGTCTCTTCTGGCTTCCAACCCAGCTCTCGCTCGATTTTCGACGCATCAATCGCGTAACGAACGTCATGCCCTGGGCGGTCTTTGACGTAAGTAATGAGGTCGGCGTAGTGCGCAACACCCGCGGGCTTATTCGGTACCAACTCTTCAAGTAATGCACAGAGTGTGTTTACGACTTCAATATTGGCTTTTTCATTGTGTCCACCAATGTTGTAGGTTTCACCCACCAGACCTTCAGTCACCACTTTATACAATGCTCGTGCGTGGTCTTCGACAAACAGCCAATCGCGAATTTGCATACCATCGCCATACACAGGCAGGGCTTTGCCTTCCAGTGCATTCAAAATCATCAATGGAATGAGCTTTTCTGGAAAATGATAGGGGCCGTAGTTGTTTGAGCAGTTGGTGACTATAGTGGGTAAACCATAAGTACGTAGCCAAGCGCGCACCAAGTGGTCACTGGATGCCTTAGACGCAGAATAAGGACTACTTGGTTCATAGGCGGTCGTTTCGGTAAAGAGGTCGTCCGTACCTTCTAAATCGCCATACACTTCATCGGTTGAAATGTGATGAAAACGAAACGCAACTTTACGTTCACTCTCTAAATTGCTCCAGTAATGACGAGCCGCTTCGAGGAGGGTATAGGTGCCAATAATATTGGTTTCGATAAAGGCCGCTGGACCATCAATAGAGCGGTCAACATGAGATTCAGCCGCTAAGTGCATAACCGCATCGGGTTGATACTCTGCAAAAACACGATCTAGCTCAGCACGGTCACAGATATCAACTTGCTCAAAAGCATAACGTTCGCTACCAGCCACTGACACTAAAGATTCTAAATTGCCTGCATAAGTCAATTTATCTAAGTTTACGACACTGTCTTGAGTGTTCTGGATGACATGACGAACAACAGCAGAGCCAATAAAACCGGCGCCACCTGTAACTAATATCTTCATTCTACGTCCATTTTTTGTTAGAGGCTTATTACGATGCGTCTACATACACATTTACAGAATGCTACCGCCCTTGGGTAATACTCCCAATAGCGTGATCGACGAATTTTCATTGCACGAGTCTAAACCAAAACGCTGTGACGGGCGAGCTTTGGAAAGAGACGAGATAGATTTTGTGATTACAGCATTAGAATGACGGGCTATAATGCGTGCAACTGTTCGCATCTATAGGAATTCATAATGATTATCGTAACTGGCGGCGCTGGCATGATTGGCAGCAACATTATCAAAGCGCTTAATGAGCGTGGTATCACTGACATTCTGGTCGTCGATCATTTGAAAAATGGTCGTAAGTTCAAAAATCTGGTTGACCTACAGATCGCCGACTATATGGATCGAGATGACTTCCTAGCTCAGATCATGGCCGGTGATGATTTTGGGTCCATTGACGCCATTTTTCATGAGGGAGCTTGCTCTGCGACCACAGAGTGGGATGGTAAATATGTCATGCTCAACAACTATGAATACTCTAAAGAGCTGCTGCACTACTGCTTAGATCGTGAAATCCCCTTCCTGTATGCCTCTTCAGCAGCCACTTATGGCGAAACCGATACCTTTATTGAAGAGCCGCAGTATGAAGGTGCACTCAACGTTTACGGTTATTCGAAGCAGCAATTTGATAACTATGTACGCCGCCTATGGTTAGATGCGGAACAACACGGTGAAACCTTATCGCAAATAACGGGGTTTCGTTACTTCAACGTATACGGCCCTCGTGAGCAGCATAAAGGCTCGATGGCTTCGGTTGCCTTTCATTTGAACAATCAAATGAATGCGGGTGAAAACCCGAAACTGTTTGCTGGCAGTGAGCACTTCAAACGTGATTTCGTGTATGTCGGTGATGTCGCTGCGGTCAATTTGTGGTTTTTAGAGCATGGCGTATCCGGCATTTTTAACTGTGGTACTGGTAAAGCGGAATCGTTCAACGAAGTAGCGAAAGCGGTGATCGCATTCCATGGTCGTGGCGAAGTCGAAACCATTCCATTCCCAGACCATCTTAAAGGTGCTTACCAAGAGTTTACCGAGGCTGACCTTACCAAACTTCGCGCTGCTGGCTGTGATGTACAGTTCAAAACAGTGGCTGAAGGTGTCGCTGAATATATGGCGCTGATTAATTAATATATTGCAAAGGAGGTTTTCTTCCTTTGCTTCTTAATGATGATTAATTTAATGAGCTTATCACTTATATATTTTATGCCTATATCACTACTATTCCTATCTTTAGGCTTTTCTAAAGCTGGAATAAACATCGGCATTACATCAATTCTAATTATCTTTATTTATCAATTAACCAGACATTCTAAACTTTTAAAAAAGTCATTTGGAATTATTGAAAAACTATCAATCTCTCTATTTTTAACGGGTCTGATAGTTTCAATCTTAACAAACTTTGATATAGGTGAAATGTTCAACTTCTTAAAAAAAGGAATTATTTTTCTTTTATTCCCGACAATCACCCATCTGGCAAGAAGTAATGTAAAATTAAATATATCACTATTTTATTTTGGTATCCTAGCTGCTATATGTTATTCACTATCACTCTGGTTTGACATTGGCATTAACAATTGGAATGGTGAAAGAATAGGAAGCTTCTGGGATATAGGTCGATGGGGAGAAATACTAGCATATTCAATAATATTTACTCTCCCATTTCTATTGGATCGCGACTCATCAAAACTATTTAAGTTGCTTTTTATATTATTCATTTCCTCGTCAGTCATTTGTTTAATATTATCCGGTAGTCGAGCTCCGATTCTTGCTATAGTTATATCGAGCTTTATACTTATCTTATTCACTCGACCAAAGGTCTTGTTATTTAGTTTCTTTTCATTATGTTTACTATTTTTTAGTCTACAGAAAACGGATTTTGGTATCACAGCACAAAACAGATTAGAAAGTATAACTAACACGACGAGTGACGCTTCAAACATTTCACGTATCACAATGTGGCAATCAGGACTAGAGTTTTTTAAATTTAAATTTAATCATCAGCCAGAGGACATTATCTTAGGCAGTGGTCTACTCCATTTTAATGATGAATTTTATAAATTCATGAGTGAAAATTATGATATTGAAGAAATAAAATTAAAAACCATGAATAATTTTTCATTTTCTGACTCCCATAATTCTTATATAGATATGTTAAATAAACTTGGCTTGTTCTATTTATCATTATATATATCACTTCTAACCTCAATTATATTGCACTTACTAAAAGAAGCACCTACTCCATGGACCCAAGCGGGCATTAGTTTAATATTAACACATTTAATAATGTCATTTTTTTATACCAGCTACCTAGAGTATCAGACAATTGTCTTATTCTCTTTGTTGGCGCTATGTCTATCAAAAAGAAAGGTATGACTGATGAGCACTAAATACAAAGCATCATTAATAATTTCATTTTACAATAACACAAATGCGTTGAGATGCATATTTAATGCTTTAACTCCACAATATAAGCACAACCTTTTTGAAGTCATTATTGCAGACGATGGTTCGAAAGAGGAATGTGCAGATGATATTAAAAAAATTCAAGATAACAGTCCAATTCCGATCATTCATATTCGACATGATGATATCGGATTTAGAAAAAACCGCATATTGAACAAAGCGGTTTCTTTAACATCAAGTCCGTACTTGATTTTTATCGATGGAGACTGTATCCCTCAAGAGAACTTCGTTGAAGATCATATTAATAACAGTTCTAAAAACACGATATTAAATGGAAGAAGAGTCGATCTCGCTGAAATCTACAGAACGCAATTATATTCATGTGACAACCCTCATAAATTTTTCAAAGAAAATTTCCTCTCTATTTTCATCAACTACTTAATAGGAAAAGGCAAAAACATAGAAAAAGGAATTCGGATACAAAACCCTTATATTTTTCATATACTAAATAACAAAAAAAAAGGTATTGTTGGATGTAACTTTTCGCTCAATAAAGAAGATTTCCTATCCGTAAATGGCTTCGACAACCGATATGAACACCCCTGCATAGGTGAAGATACAGACATTGAATATCGGCTTGTTGCAACGGGGAAATGTATCAAAAACATTTTTCATCAAGCAGTTATATTGCATGTAATTCATCAAGAGCTTCCTCGATTACAGCAATCGATGGATCTTTTCGAAGAAACAAAAATCAAGAAACAGTTCGTTGCAATCAATGGCTACAAAGAAGCATTTATAGAAAAATAAATAACATAAGGAACTATCGAATCATGAACATTCTAATGGCCCTATCCCAACTCGAAGTAACGGGAGCCGAGGTGTACGCCACTAGTGTAGGTAATGAGCTCACTCGACGTGGCCATCAGGTATTTTATGTTTCCGATACACTCACCAAAGCTCACGATGGCCTGTTCTTTAAACTGCGCTTTAATAAACGCAGCATCCCACGGCGCTTTTGGCATGTCGCCTATCTGGTTTACCTGATTAAGAAACATCAGATCCAGTTAGTCCATGCTCACTCTCGAGCGTCAAGCTGGAGTTGCCATATTGCCTGCCGTTTGACTAATACTCCAATGGTGACCACGGTCCATGGTCGTCAACCAGTACATGCTTCGCGCAAAAAATTCCATGCGATGGGAGATAAAGCACTGCCTGTTTGCGAAGCAATACGAGAACAATTAATCACGGATCTCAGTGTACCAGAGAGCCAACTGCACGTAAGCCGTAATGGGATAGAAACAAGTACCTTTCAACGTTGCGCAGCGCCCAATAATCCTAAGCCGGTTATCTCTATCATTGGCCGACTCAGTGGCCCTAAAGGTGAACTTTGCTATAGGTTGCTAACCGAGTGTTTAGACCTCGACCGCTACCAAGTACAAGTGATCACAGGTACACCGTTAACTGAGCGTTTTAGCGCACTGCAAGATAAAGTCTCATTTCCCGGCTACTCCACTAACGTTGAACAGATCATGGCTCAATCAGATTTGGTGATTGGTGCAGGACGAGTCGCGATGGAGGCACTCCTGTGTGGCCGCCCGACACTTGCGATTGGTGAAGCAAGCTGCGTGGGCATTATCGAACTGGACAATCTAAACCAAGCCATGGCAACCAATTTTGGCGATATCGGCCCACAAGATCTGGCGATAGATTTCCAGCAGATCCCCGCTTTGATTGAGCAAGGCCTAAGTCAACCGCACTGCGCTCAAGAGATCACTGAACAGATCAAGCTTAACTATGATTTACAAGTGATTGTGAATGAGCTTGAAAGCCTTTATCAAACGGTTTATGTCAACAAGTTACAACGAGAAGTCCCCATCATCATGTACCACCGCTTTATTCGTGATGACAGCGAAAAAGGTGTACATGGTACTTATTTGCATGTTCAGCAGCTTGAGAAACATTTTCGGTTGCTTCAAAAAATGGGCTTTGAAACTCTGACCTTCAAAGATCTCTCTGAGAAGGGATTTATTCATCGCTTACAACCAGGTAAGCGTTTTATCATAATTACCGTCGATGATGGCTATCGCGACAACTATGAATTGTTGCTGCCGCTGCTCAACAAGTATCAATTTAAAGCCGTGGTATATGTGGTAACTGGCGAGAATTTTAATCGCTGGGATGTCGAAGTGAGTGACAACCCAGAAAAAGTGGTCCCTTTGATGTCACCGGATCAAGTTAAAGCGTTACATGACTCTGGATTAGTAGAAATTGGTGGTCATACGATGACTCATCCCTTTTTGAGTAAGCTCAGTGAATCGGAACAACGCGAAGAAATATTGCGCAACAAACTCGAACTTGAGGCACTAATCGGAGAGCCACTGACCTCCTTTGCTTATCCTTATGGTGACCATGATGCAACCTCTAAACAACTCGCTCAGGAGCTGGCCTACCCATTTGCCGTAGCGACTAACAGTGGTCCACTTTTGATGCATCAAGATCCCTATCAAATACGTCGGATTGCGATTTTTCCAAGAACCGACACTTTTGGTCTGTGGCGAAAAGTGAAAGGGAATTACCTTTTCAAGAAGACAAAAAATAGACAGTAAGTTTATCCTATGCCTAACAAAACTCGACTTGTCTCTGGTTTAATATTTAGAAAATACAAAAAATAGACTGGATTATGACTTTCTTAATAATAGGCCCTTCTTGGGTCGGTGATATGGTGATGTCACAGAGCTTATATAAACGGCTCAAGCAGTTACATCCTAGCGCAAAGATTGATGTCTTAGCGCCAGCTTGGTGCAAACCGATTTTAGAACGCATGCCCGAAGTCAATCAGGCGATTGAAATGACAATCGGACACGGTGCATTCAATCTACTTGGGCGTCGCGCTATTGGCCATGAGCTACGAGACAAACACTACTCTCAGGCTTATGTGCTGCCCAATTCAGCAAAATCTGCTCTGATTCCGGTATTCGCCAAAATTCCACGCCGTACTGGCTGGAAAGGTGAATTTCGTTATGGGCTGCTTAATGACTTACGTCCGGACAAGCGTGTTTTTCAATACATGGTTGAAAGGTACGTCGCATTAGCTCATCCAAAAGCGACAATGCGAGCAGACGTTTCATTGGAACACTGTCCAAGACCAAAACTCACCGTTGACCATAAAGCGCAGCAGACGGCGCGTCAGCGACTCGGCTTAGATTCAACGCGGCCAATTATCGGTCTTTGTCCTGGTGCTGAGTTTGGCCCAGCCAAACGCTGGCCCGATCACTACTACGCCGAAGTCGCTCGTTATGTGATTGAAAAAGGTTTTCAGGTGTGGTTGTTTGGCTCAGCGAAAGATCATCCGGTCACAACCCAAATACAACAAGCATTAAGCTTAGAGCAACAAGCATACTGTGCCAACCTTGCTGGAGAAACCTCGTTAATTGAAGCGGTTGACTTGCTTGCTGCTTGTCATACGGTGGTGAGCAATGACTCAGGATTAATGCATGTTTCTGCAGCCGTCGGGTGTAATATTGTCGCCATTTACGGCTCTAGCTCCCCAAAATACACGCCACCACTGACCAATAAACTGGCGATGGTGCATACAGATATTGAGTGTCGCCCTTGCTTTAAGCGAGAATGCCCTCTGGGCCATATGGATTGCCTCAATTCTCTATTGCCTTCTCGTGTCATTGAAGCGCTAAACCTATTTATCGTGCCCGATGCGAAATCGGCACTCGCTAATGAGATATAAACACTTATGAACAACACCGCTAAAGTGATTGCCAACCGACTAATTCGCCTGACTGGCAACCTATTTAAGATGCTCTCTTACCCGTTTCATTGGGTGTTTCCAAAGCTGCGTTTTACGATTCCCGCTTACTCACCAGCTAAGCTAAAAATGCGCGCCAATGCCCCCATTCCACGCACTATTTGGCAAACCAACTTTACCGATCAAGCTTCACTACCGGTTTACCTTAACTATCTGTTTAACCGTCTCATGTCGCTCAACTGTGACTATCGCTATGTGAGTACCGAAGCACGTGGGGAATTCTTAAAAGAACATGCATCACCAGAAGTTTATGATGCTTACTCTCGCCTCACTAACGGTGCAGCCCAAGCTGACTTATGGCGTTTAGTGGTACTCAATACCTATGGTGGTGTGTATATGGATATTGATGCCACGCTAGTATGGCCACTTGATAAACTCATCGGTGATGAGCAAAAAGCTATTTATATAAAAATTGATAACAATACTCGCTTTACGAACTATTTTATTGCCTCCGCCCCTAATAATAGTGTTCTAAACAAAGCTATTGAAAAAGTTATACATAATATTGATAACTATGAACCTAAAATGGGGGTTTATTATTCGACAGGACCAGGCGTATTTGATGAATTATTAAAAGATAGAACAGATCTCTGCACAAAAGATAGAAAATACGTTTGCATTCAAGGTAGTTTTACTAATGAACATTTTCAATATATAGATCGCCCTCGTTCAAAATGGACTCACATTAAGCCAGATGATTTGGTTAAAAAAAAGGAACAATAGCGTGTTAATCCGTGGCCTCTATACCTTGCTACTGACCATCATTTGTCCCATTTTAATGTGGGGGTTATATAGAAAGCAGCAAGGGAAACCTTGCGTTGGCGTCCGATGGAAAGAGCACTTTGGTTTCACTCCGCCACTTAAAGATACGAAGTCGCCTATTTGGATCCATGCTGTATCTGTTGGAGAAACACTTGCAGTTTCTCCACTGATAAAAAACCTAAAATCACAGTATCCTGACCAGTCCATCGTTATTACCACTACAACTCCGACCGGTGCCGAACAAGCGGCTAAACTCCAAGATATTGCTGAACATCGCTACATGCCTTTCGACTTCCCATTTGCCATACGTGGTTTTATCAATTCCATAAATCCTAGCCAGCTACTTATCATGGAAACTGAACTTTGGCCAAATACACTACATACTGTAGCCAGAGCAGGAATTCCTATTACTGTAATTAATGCTCGTCTCTCTGAACGCTCTTGCCAACGATACGCAAGAGTTCAGCCCATATTTAATTTACTCGCGAAAAGCTTAACTCAAGTTTTATGTCAGTATCCGGATGATGCTGAACGCTTTATTAAACTAGGGGTAGAAAAAGAAAAAGTTTCTATCACAGGATCGATTAAGTTCGATATAGAGATCACCTCAAAAATAAAAGAGCAAGGTCAAACTTTACGAAATCAACTTGGTGATAACCGTCCTATCTGGATAGCTGCAAGTACACATAATGGTGAAGACGAACAAATACTTCATGCTCATCGTAAAGTATTAAAAGAGTACCCTAATGCACTACTGATATTGGTCCCTCGACATCCGGAAAGATTTAGCGATGTATTTAATTTATCCCAGCGGATGTTCAATACAGCTCGCAGAACTAACCAAAATAATCGACAGTTAGATAAAGCCTTTCAGGTTTACTTAGGAGATACCATGGGTGAGATGCTGATCCTTATGGAGGCATCTGATGTATGCTTTATAGGTGGGAGTTTATTAGGTGATAAGGTTGGAGGCCATAATTTACTGGAACCAGCTGCTTTATCAAAGCCAATCATAACAGGGCCGAGCTATTACAATTTTTTAGAGATAGCCAAAAGACTTAAAGAAAATAATGCACTTTTAGTAATACAGTCCTCAAAAGAACTCTCTCAATCCGTAATATCTCTTTTTTCTGATATATCTTACCGTGAAGTATCAGGGAAAAATGCTTACTATGTATTTTCAGAATCGTCTGGTTCTATCCAAAATACTATAGATAAGATAATACATCACTTATAGAACCAATAAGCTGTCTTCTGTAAAGAATAACCTGATTTCATGTAGAGATTCATCGCTTTAATATTACTCAGTTGCGTTGCAACAGATAGGTGCTTACATCCATGCTCAAAAGCATAAGACTCAGCACATTCAATTAAAGCCTTACCTAAACCAAGGGTTTGATATTCAGGCAATACACCAATAAGACCAATTGATGCATGCTCTCCTTCAACTCTCACTGTTACAAAACCAGCAATCTTTGTATCTACTCGTTTAACCATGCATAGGTCATCAAACTGACTTAAAACCGCTTTTCTGAGCCACTCTCTATAAAAGCTGTCTTTTTCTTCTTCAGTAAACCATGGAGCTTTAAAACGACTCGATAGATATAAGCCATCTGTAATATTTCTTAACATTGGTAAGTCATTGACACCCAAACGTTCTACTCCGGTTAAAATTTTTACCTGCCGAAGCGGTTTTAAAAATAGAGCCTCTCCCTCACACAGAGTAAACCCAGCTTGATTTAAAATACGTATCTTATCCTCTTCAGTAGAGGATACCTTCGTTGTGATTAAGTCTAGTCTCCCACTCTCACTGCAACTAGGTTCATCTGACCAACTGACATCGCCGATCTGTCTTGAAAAAAAATCACTATCCCAATGTCTTAACTCAAAATTCATAAACACTATTTCTCAACAATCATTTGGGGTAAATTATATCGCACTATACACTCGAGACTTAAGAGTTCACTATGTCTAGCAATATGCATTTTATCCCATTTAACAAACCACCAGTGACTGGCAATGAACTAAAATATATTTCTCAAGCTGTTTCTGGTGATAAGTTATCTGGGGATGGACCATTCGCAAAACAATGTGAGGTATGGCTTGAAAAGCATACTCAAACAAAAAAAGCTTTACTCACACCTTCTTGCACTCATGCACTCGAGCTTGCTGCTTTACTGATTGATATTCAAGCTGGTGATGAAGTGATTATGCCAAGCTTTACTTTCGTTAGTACTGCAAATGCATTTGTCCTACGTGGAGCCAAAATTGTCTTTGTCGATATTCGCCCAGACACTATGAACATTGATGAAACCAAAATTGAATCAGCCATTACCGCTAGAACAAAAGCGATAGTACCAGTCCACTACGCAGGAGTCAGCTGTGATATGGGTACAATAATGGCAATCGCGAATAAGTATAAACTATTTGTTATAGAAGATGCCGCACAAGGGATGATGTCTACATATAAAGATCAACCTTTGGGCTCTATTGGTCATATGGCCGCATTTAGTTTTCATGAGACAAAAAACTACACGTCTGGAGGAGAAGGAGGCGCACTCCTGATTAACGACCAACGTTTTATTCAACGTGCAGAAATTTTGCGAGAGAAAGGAACTAACAGAAGTTTATTTTTCAAAGGTATGGTGGATAAATACACATGGGTTGATATAGGTAGCAGCATGCTGCCAAGCGAAATACAAGCGGCATATCTGTATGCTCAAATGGAGCAGGCTGTAGAAATCAATCATACTCGCCTCAATATTTGGAACAGCTATCTAAATGCCTTTTCTAAATATCAAGAGTCTGGCGTAATCGAACTCCCATCAATCCCGGCGAACTGTCAACACAATGCTCATATGTTTTACATAAAACTACATAATGTTGATATAAGAGATAAATTTATTATTCATATGAAGAATAATAGTGTTCTGACGGTATTTCATTATTTACCTCTACATAGCACAGTAGCGGGAAGAAAATTTAGCTATTTTCATGGTGAAGATATCCATACAACAAAAGAAAGTGAGAAATTAGTTAGACTCCCGCTATACTTTAATCTTAAAGAAGAAGATATGAATCGAATAATTGATATAGCATGTGATTTTTTAGACAGTTATTCTGGTAATAAAAAATGATTATACTCGTTTATTCGCAGAATTTTGATAGCAAAAATGGTGGGGTAGTTGTTCTACATCGCTTAGTACATCTAATTAATACAACTACAGAACATCAAGCCTTTTTAGTGCCGAATAGCTTAAATCTTAATGTTGGAAAATATTCCATATTAGGTATAAAAAATAGTATAAAACATTATAGAAAAACAAAGAATTATACAATCAAGCCACAGTGGAAAACTCCCGTTCTAAATTCTTTGCAAGATATAAATTTATCTGAGGCGATTGTTGTTTATCCTGAAATAGTCTCTAACAATCCACTAAATGCAAAAAATGTTGTTAGATGGTTACTTCACCAACCAGCCCATTTTAGTGGAAAGATAAACTATGGTCAAAATGAATTAATCATTAAGTTTAATTCAGCTATCAAAGATTTCTCATTACCAAATTCAAAAACATCTGAAAATGAGTTAAAAGTAATCTATTACCCAACAGACCTATATAACGAAGAAGGGGCTCTGCCATATACAGATAGAACTTTAACTTGTCATGCTATCCGCAAAGGAAAAAATAAGACTAAAGTTCATCCTGAAGACTCAATTCTAATTGATTCTTTAAGCCATGAAGAAGTAGCAGTTTTATTTAAAAAGGCCAAACGTTTTATTAGCTATGACGACTACACTGCTTATTCTATTTTCGCAAATCTATGTGGATGCGAATCTATCGTAGTACCAGATCCACACACTAGCATTGAACAATGGTATCCAAACATAACTGATCGTTATGGTATAGCTTATGGCTTTAGTAAAGAGCAACTACAGTGGGCAAGAGATACTCAACACTTCGTAAAAGAACATGTAAAAAATGAACATCGTCGTTCAGAAGAGTGTGTAAAGAATTTTATAGAAGAAGCTATGGATTACTTTAAATTATAAGGATATGGTAAAAGTACACCTACTTTTACCATTCACTCCTATAAATATTGGTCGATCCCCTTCTTGCAATAATATATTCCATTTTCGATATTTTTTTTTGTTATCTCTTTATTTACATTAGCAAGTGAACGGCGAGCAGGATGGTCAAGATGATATACTGGCGAGAGAAACTTTATATTTCGCATCTCTAATCCTATTGCCATCATTCTGTGACTTAAATCATCATCTTCGGCACCAACCCCTGGTAGTTCTTCGTTATATCCATTGACTAATTTGAAATCATGAACAAAACATGAAAAATTGCATCCGACCAAGTTAAGATATTTCTTTTTATACAGTTTATGCAATAAAGGATTGATTAAACCAACCTCATAATTACGAATGTTATCTTTATGCAAAGAGACTATTTTAAATAGATAATTTAGTGGATTTTGCAGATTGCCAATTTTATTGGGCTCTTGACGTACTAATTTAGAGTATTTTTCTCCTAAAAAGACTCGACGACCAATCAGTACACTACCCTTATTACTTTGCTCTAAATGAATTTCGACATGTTTAAAGTGTGGAATACAGTCACCATCCAAGAAAATTACATAATCAGATTTTGCTTGTGCAACTGCTTTATTTACAGCGGTCATCTTACGCCAGCCGATATCCTCTTGAGTAATATGTACAATTTTAAGATCAGTGTAAGGCATAGAATTCAAAAAGTTGGCGACCTGAGGATCATCTCCATCTTCTGCAATGATTACCTCAAATTCAGAAATAGACTGTTTACTAAGTGCATATAGTATCGAGTTTAATGCCTCGACATCTTTATACATTGACACAATAACGGAAGCTTTTAACATTTTTTTACTCTATTGCAGGGCTGTATTACACAGTATATCAACACTACCTAACTCGATGATGATATTACTTTGAACTATCTCTTTCTCAAACGACCTCTTCAATCGTTTGAGATTTCCTTGTTTCCAACTATGACCTGATTGCACATAACACTTATCAAAATCAATAATCCATACCTTCTCTTGGTCATCAATCAAGATGTTATGAATATTAAGATCGGTGTGGTTGACTTGCGCATCGTGCATTTTGCGGATCTCACGTCCGATTTTACAATAGAGTTCATCGCTGATCGGGCTTTCTTGCAAGATACTCACCAGATCGCGGGCATTCGGCACTTTTTCACTTAAGAGATCGGCTTTATACAGCAGCCCGTGTTTTTGTACGCGAGCGGCAATCGGGCGCGGCACGTTAACGCCAGCATCGCGCAAGTGATTGAGCAGCATAAATTCTTGATAGCTGCGGGTCTTTTCCCAACCGGTGAACCCGTAAGAATCGGCCACTAGTTTGCCAAATAAACCACCGCGGCGATAATGACGCAAAGCACCTTGTGTCTGTTGCAACTGCACAAACCACGTGGTGCCTCGCCCTGTCGCGCTACCGAGCACTTTGCCATTTTGCTGCCAAAACTCGGGGTTGCAGCATTGACTTGGGTCTTCATGCAAAAGCGCATCGTCAAACCAAACTTTCTGCTGCGCGTCGTTGAACGTCTGTATCAAGGGGCGATTCCTATCGTTATCCGGTAGTTTTGCAGTTTTGCTCTGCATCTGGCGTGCTGCATTTTACATTTTCTGGTCAGCTCTGCATAATTCTGGCTCAATTATCGAATAGGTTTATCGAATAGGCTTGGCTATGGCACTGTTTCAATCAGCCCCACACTCTCTTTGTATCCTGCGTTTATCGGCGATTGGTGATGTCTGTAATACGATAGCTGCCGTACAAGCGATTCAACGCCAATGGCCGCAAACACGTATCACTTGGGTGACGGGTAAACTGGAAGCAGAACTTATCCAATATCTGCCCGATATTCAGGTCATCGTGTTTGATAAAAAACTCGGATGGCGTGCTTACACTCAGCTTTGGCAGCAATTAAAGTCCGAGCGTTTTGATGCACTACTGCACATGCAGTACGCTTTTCGCGCCAGCATTGCGACTTTGGGGATCAAAGCGCGCTATAAACTGGGTTTTGATGCAGCGCGCAGCCAAGATTTTCAAACTTGGTTTACCAATGTCAAAGTTCCCTCACCGGACAAAATGCACGTCTTAGATGGTTTATTGGCATTCGTTGAGCACTTAGGTATTCGCGATATTGAGCCTAAGTGGTCACTCACCTGCCAACCTGACGATCTGACATGGGCTGAGGCGCAGTTTCAGCCCGAGCAGCCTCGCTTAGTTGTGGTGCCCGGAGCAAGCAAAGCTTATAAGAATTGGACGGCAGAGGGCTATGCAGCAGTTATTGAACATGCCCAACAACAAGGCTGGCAAGTGATCTTGGCCGGAAGCCCAGCACAAGTTGAGCGCGATCTGGCCGCGCAAGTGGAGCAAGCACTCGCTCACCCCGTCTTAAACTTGGTGGGAAAAAGCACGCTGCAACAGATGCTCGCACTGCTCGCAAAGGCCGATTTGGTGATCGCCCCCGATACAGGCCCAGCGCATATGGCTAATGCCATGCATACACCAATCATTGGTCTCTACGCTCACCATAATCCTGAGCGCACAGGTCCATACCATTATCGCCACTATGTCGTTTCCGCTTACCAAGAAGCTTTACTTGCGGAAACCGGTAAAACGCCGCAGCAGGTTGATTGGCGCACGCGGGTTAAAGACCCCAATGCGATGCAGCGCATCACTGCGCAACAAGTGATTGCGATGTTTGAGCGTGCATCTGCTGACATCATGGCCACACAGGTGAACGATTGATACACCTTTTATACCCAGATTTATTCGTAACGAGGATTTTTCGTGAGTAAACCAACGCTTGCTGTCGCATTGATAGTAAAAAATGAAGCGCGTCATCTGGATGAGTGCTTACAAACCGTGTACGACTGGGTCGATGAGATCGTGGTGCTCGATTCTGGCAGTAACGATGAAACCGAGCAGGTCGCGCGCCGTTACACTGAAAAATTTTACGTGAATGCGAAGTGGCCGGGCTTTGGCCCACAGCGCCAACAGGCCCAATCTTATGTCCAATCGGATTATGTGCTGTGGCTGGATGCCGATGAGCGAGTGACTCCTGATCTCAAGCAGAGCATTTTGCAAGCCGTTGCCGCTAATAAGCCGGATACCTTGTATCAATTTGCACGTCTCAGTTGGGTGTTTGGCCGTTTTATCCGTCATAGCGGTTGGTACCCCGATCGCGTACTGCGCCTCTACCCAACTCAACTGACTCGCTACAATGACGCATTAGTGCATGAAAAGGTGCACGTTGAGCCAAGCATGAAAGTCGAAACTTTAGCGGGCGATGCGATTCACTACACCTATAACGATGTGCATCATTATCTGGTGAAATCCGCGGGTTACGCCAAAGCGTGGGCGGATCAACGTCAAGCGAAAGGCAAAAAGGCCACCCTTTCTCAAGGCATCCTCCATGCTGTGGGCTGCTTTTTGAAAATGTATCTGCTCAAGCGCGGTTTTTTAGATGGAAAACAGGGATTTTTAATTGCACTGCTCTCTGCACACTCCACCTTTGTGAAATACGCTGATTTGTGGGCACGGGATAATGACGAGCACTACAAACGCTAAGCCGATATCTATCGAGTAAAGTAAGAAAGACAAAGGGAGCCGCAGCTCCCTTTTTAATGATTAAAGCTGCACACTACGCAGCCAAGGCGTAAGCTCAGTCAATACGCTCTTCATATCAATCCGACTCATGTTCTCTTGGTTTGCTTTATCATCTGCAGGTGGCGGGCAAAAAGCGATGTGCTTACCTTGCGAGTTGAGTGGTCGCCAGCGCAGTGGTGTTGCTGAACGCTTGGCTGGGAAGAATCCGACCGTCGGCACATCCAAGGCTGCTGCGATATGCAAAGGCCCTGTCGAGCCCGCAATGAAAAGCTGCGCGCACGCCAGCGAGCGAGTGAAATCCACCAGCCCGTCATTTTTGGCGTACAAGGCTGCAGGCACTCCTTGCTCAGCAAGTAAGCTTTGCAATTGCGCCGCTTTCTCTTCTTCGCCAGGTCCTGCGGTGAGTACCACTTGTTTGTGCTCATCCATCACGCCTGTCACTAACTCACAGTATTGCGCCAAAGAGAGATTATTCGCGGAGCCGCCACTGCCAGCATGAACAAAAAGCCACGCCTTAGCCGGATTAAGCTCTAGCTGCTCAGCGAGTTTGATACGCTGCGCCGCCAACTGCTCAGCAGGAAAGGTCAGATACGGTGCGTTTGGTTCAATAATCGGCTGGCCGATATCACGCAAAAAGGCACGTACCAAATCAAGATTGTATTCGTATTCCGGCTTGGCTGATTGCGAGCGCTTTTGCTTAATGCGGTGCTGATAGAAAATCTGCGCCAATTTGGTCGCGGGCGCTAAACGGTAAGGAATGCGTGCTTTCCACACTAAGAGCGCGTTATACATGGTCGAAAACAGGTTAATAGAAGCATCAAACTGCTGCGCTTTTAAGCTTTGCACCAACTGCTTATGCTGCGCTTTATCCGCCTGTTGGCCGGGGTCGATAATCACCGCGTCAATCCATGGACAAAGTTCTGCCAGTGCGGCGGTGTATTTCGGCACCAGCGCGGTGATATGACAATCCGGCAGAGAAGCTTTCAGCATAGCGAAACTTGGCCAAGCCAGCATAAAATCGCCAATTTTATCGTTGCGAATAACCAGTAACTTTTTCATTGTGCTCGATAAGGTGTGAAATTTTGCGTGCTCATCATACCGACTTCATAGGTAAATGTGAGGCTTTTTGTTAGGATGAGGCCACTTCCCTGATTGATGAGTAACGGATTGTGAGCCAAAAACGTCTTTCCCGAGTGATTTACCCCGGCACTTTTGACCCCATCACTAACGGTCATCTGGATCTGATTGAGCGCGCCGCGCAAATGTTTGATGAAGTGATCATCGCCGTGGCCGCCAGTCCGAGTAAAAACACTCTGTTCACGCTCGAAGAACGGGTCGAGTTCGCGCGCCATGTCACCTCTCATCTGGATAACGTCAGCGCGAAAGGCTTTTCCGGATTGTTAGTTGATTTTGCCAAAGCCGAAAAAGCGAATGTCTTGATCCGCGGCTTGCGTACCACAGTCGATTTTGAATACGAATTTGGTCTCACCAATATGTATCGCCGTTTAATGCCGGGCTTAGAGAGTGTGTTTTTAACGCCCGCCGAAGAGCACGCGTTTATCTCATCAACCTTAGTCCGGGAAGTGGCGATCCACGGCGGCAATGTGGATGAGTTTGTGCCCACTATTGTCGCTAACGCTCTACATCAAAAGAAAAAAATCTAGCGCTTCAAAGGGATGCAAGCTCGCACCCCTCAATCTCCTTCCTACTTGAAGCTGCAGCTGTGTTGGCTACCTGCAACTCTAAGTCGTTTGGGTATATCAATGCTGGCACTGCGGGCAGAAAAAGGTATTGCGCTGAGCAATTTTCTGCTCGCAAATCGGCTCTCCACAATGGGGGCAAGGCTGTTTGGCTTTGCCATACACTTGCAGCTCTTGCGCGAAATAACCCGGCTTACCATCGCTTTGGGTAAAATCTTTCAGCGTGGTGCCGCCTTGCTTAATCGCCACTTGCAATACTTGTTTGATGTTCGCCACTAAGGTTTGCCACTCCTCTAAGCTCAGCGAATGAGCGGGGCGCAGTGGATGGAGGCGTGATGTAAACAGCGATTCATTGGCATAGATATTCCCCACCCCCACGACTGCGGCGTTGTCCATGATGAAAGCTTTGACTGCAATGCGTTTGTTGCGCGCTTTGTCCATCATATATTCAGCGTTAAAAGCTTCGGTCAGAGGCTCAGGCCCCAAACGCCCGAGCACTTCATGGCTCTCATCAGGCGCACACCATAACCAAGCCCCGAAGCGACGCGGATCGTTATAGCGCAGCCGTTTGCCGCTGGTCATCACCAGATCCACATGATCGTGTTTCGCAGCAGGAAAATCGCCATCCAAAATACGCAGTGAGCCAGACATACCTAAATGCACAATCGCACTGCCGACGGCGGTTTCAATAATCAGATATTTAGCGCGGCGATGAATCGCGAGAATAGTCTGCCCTTCAAGCTGTTTCAGCTCTTGAGGGATCGGCCAGCGCAACTTGGGCGTACGTAACACTAAGGATTGAATGGTGCCGCCGACCAAATGTGGGGAGATCCCTAAACGGCTGACTTCAACTTCAGGTAATTCAGGCATGACAACCTCTTACAATGGCGCAGGGAATAGATAACTCGCTTCGGCCGAGACCGCAATCCAACGATCTTGCCAGTTTTTTAGCAACCAAAATTGTGGGGTTTGATAGAAGGTGATCCTTTGTGGCTCTTCGCGATCGGCATACCACACTTCTATCGTTTGTGCGTTTGGCAACGTTGGTTGCAGGGCGCGATACGTCGCCTCATCCACTTCTGTCCCAGTGAGTGCATGCCAACGCTGCACTAATTCTTGCCCATCAACACTCAACTCAGGCTCCGACTGCCACTCTTCGCGGCTTTTTTCTAATGAAAACGCAGGGAAATGCAACGCCTGTAAGGTGGCGTCCGCTCTCAGTAAGCTTGGAAACTGGCTCGCCGGATCGGGCAATAAATAGCTTTTAATCACGGTCGGCAGATTAATCACCGCGATAAAAGCAATTACAGACAAAATCAGAATGTTGTTCCAACGGCGACGTCGATTGGGAGAAACGCGCATAATCACTCCTTGCGATAAGCAAACGTTTTGAGATTAACAAAGTGCTTAGTGAGATCCTAGTCATCCCCTTGCTACTTGAAGCTGCAACACCAAGTAGTTTGAGTATAAGAGGAGCTCTATACCTTGGCCTTTCTGTTATTGGCAGCCAAAACCCAAATAACAGGCAGAAAAAAACCCAACCAAAGGCTGGGTTTTTTTACAACACTGTAAACAAGAGCTAAATCAATTACTTGATTTTTGCTTCTTTGTACACAACGTGCTGGCGAACTACAGGATCATATTTCTTGATCTCGAACTTGCCAGGCATATTGCGCTTGTTCTTATCAGTGGTGTAGAAGTGACCTGTACCTGCAGATGATACTAGGCGGATTTTTTCGCGAATGCCTTTAGCCATTGCTCAATTCCTCTTAAACGTTTTCGCCACGTGCACGCATATCTACAAGAACAGCATCGATGCCTTTCTTATCGATAATACGCATACCTTTAGCAGTTAGACGTAGTTTAACAAAACGTTTTTCGCTCTCTACCCAGAAACGATGAGTTTGTAGGTTCGGCAGAAAACGACGCTTAGTAGCATTTTTTGCGTGTGAGCGGTTGTTACCAACTGCAGGACGCTTACCAGTTACTTGGCATACTCGTGACATGAATGTCTTCTCCAAATCGTTTCAGCTCGATATCAACCTTGGTGGCCGAACCTCTCTCTTTCCAAAATCAGAAGTTGAGGTTAAAAACCGTTATGGAATATCCATACAAGGCTATCAAAGGTCGCGCATTATACTAACTTGCCGCACATTGCTCAAGACCCGAACAGATCCTTTTCGCAGGATTTGCTGATCTTTTTACGGTGCGAGCTGAATCAGGGTTAAAAAATGTCGGGGCATATTAGCAGATTCTCGCTAACTCACAAGCTTAAAAATGCCGCAAACCATAAGTGTTGACTATATCCAGCCGCGTTCAGCAAAAGAGACCACTTCGCCATCACCGACAACAAAATGATCCAGCACGCGAATCTCAACCAAACCGAGTGCATCACGTAGGCGATCGGTGATCCTTCGATCGGCTTGACTCGGTTCAGCAACCCCAGAAGGATGGTTGTGCGCCAGTATTACCGCAGCGGCATTATGGTGTAGCGCCCGCTTAACCACTTCTCGTGGGTAAACGCTCGCCGCATCAATCGTCCCTTCAAATAAAATCTCATCGCGAATCACACGATGTTGGTTATCCAAAAACAATATATAGAAGGCTTCTCGCTGGCGATCGCGCAGCACGCTCGATAAATAGAGTTTGGTTTGCTGCGGACTAGTGAGCGCATCACCGCGCTTTAGGGTTTCAGCGAGATAACGCTGCGTCATCTCCAATACCGCTTGTAATTGAACAAATTTGGCTTCGCCCAACCCTTTGTGGCGACAAAACTGCTCCTTGGAGGCACAAAACAGTGCGCGCAGCGATCCAAAATCGCGCAGCAGCAGATCCGCCAAGGCGAGCACATTCATACCATGCGTGCCTGTACGTAGGAAAATCGCCAACAATTCCGCATCACTTAATGATTGCGGGCCGCGTTGCAGCAATTTTTCGCGCGGCATCGATTCGGTGGGTAACTCTTTCAGACTCATCTCTTTTCTCGGCGTCGGTTTTGTTTACTCAAGCCAGAGAAAAGGAAGGGCCGCAAGCGGCCCTTCTCAAGTTTCGAATCACCTCAAGCGGCGATGCAATTTCACTGTTGATTAAAGCTTAAAATGCCCAACCAAAGTGCCCATCTGTTGCCCAGAATGGGACAAACTTGCGCTCACGCTTTCGGTCTGTTTAAAGCTTTCACTGAGTTCATTGACGATCTGCTGAATCGCGACCAGATTTTGGTTGATGTCTTCTGCTACGGCGCTTTGCTGCTCAGCCGCAGAAGCCGTCTGAATGCCCATATCATGAATTAGGCTTACTGCTTTGGAGATCCCCGCTAAGCTCTCTTTAATCTGCACCGATTCCAGCGCGGTTTTCTCACCACGCTCTTGGCTGATGTTCATGCTCTGCACCGCTTTACTGACCCCTTGATGCAACGCATTGAGCATTTCACCAATCTCTTTGGTGCTATTTTGAGTACGACTCGCCAGTGAGCGTACTTCATCGGCCACCACAGCAAAGCCGCGCCCCTGTTCACCCGCTCGCGCCGCTTCAATCGCCGCATTCAGTGCCAGTAAATTGGTTTGCTCAGCAATATCACCAATCACTTTCAGCACTTGGGTGATCTTCGCCGCCTGTTGGCTGAGATCGCCGACCGCGGCAGAGGTTTGGTTCACTTCGTTGACCAACTCACCAATCCCATCAATCGCCAGATTCACCTCTTTCTGCGCGACAGCAATTTGGCTGTTAGCCGACTCAATCGCTTGCGCGGTCGAGTAAGTGTTGCTCGCCACTTCGCGCGCCGTGGCGCTCATTTCAGTCACCGCCGCGACAACTTTATCGGTCTCTAAACAGTGACCGTCCATCTTATGGCTGGCTTGCGAGGTTTGTTGATCCAACTCCTGCGCAGCCGCTTCGACCGTATTGGCCGAGGCGCGGATATCGGTCATGAGCGGATGCAGCTTATCCATAAAGGCGTTAAACGCTTTCGCCACATCGCCAATCTCATCTTGGCTCTCAACTTTAATTCGCGCGGTTAAATCGCCGCCACCCGCAGCGACCGCCTGTAATGAGCTCACCACATGTTGCAGTGGTGCAATGCCGCGAGACACCAAAACACTCACCGCAATAATAGTGAACACCAAACCGACAACCGAAAGCCCAATCGCGGAGATCATTTGATCGTAGAGATCCGCCTCGCGCTGCGCGCGAAACTCTGCCACTTGGGTATCGACATCATCAATATAGATGCCCGTCCCCAATACCCAATCCCATTTCGGTAGGTATTCGGCATAACCCAGTTTCGGCGCTTGAGCATTAATCGTCGGTTTGTGCCAAGAGAAATAGAGGAATCCATCGCCCATTTTCGAGGCATCAATTAAGCCAGCAATCACCGCCACACCATTTTCATCTTTCATGCCGTAGAGGTTTTTGCCTTCTAATTCAGGCTTAATCGCATGTAGGGTATTGACCCCTTGTGAGTCGTAAGCAAAGAAATAGCCATCGCTGTCAAAACGCATCGCTTTGAGGATTTGTTTGGCTTGCGCTTGGTTTTCACCGGCTTTATCACTCTCATATAAAGGTTTCACCGCAGTCACCCCCATCATGAGATAGGCTTGCAGCTCTTTTTTCTTGGCATCAATCAGATCGGTGCGGTAGTTTTCTAGCTCTTTTTGTAAGGTAGATAACCCACTCTGATAATTCACCGCCATGACCAAGGCGGTAATGACGATCAGAGGAATGACCGTCAATAGCAGTAATTTGGTACGGCTTCGTAGAGAAGACAGCATAAGATTCCCTTTTATTATTGTTAGGATTGTGAAGAACTTATCGCATATCCATGGTCTATAGTCTGTGAAATGACCGATGATTTGCAGCTTGACCAGTTCAAGAAAAAGACAAGATTGACACCACTCCGACATTTATTAAGAGCTGTGCTAACATAGCGCGCAGATTTTTTGAGGGATCCCAAATGCAATCATTGGCAGGCAAAAAGATTCTGCTCGGTATCAGTGGCGGTATCGCAGCGTATAAGTGTGCAGAATTGACTCGTCGATTGGTGGAGCGCGGCGCAACCGTGCAAGTGGTGATGACCCACGCCGCCAAAGAATTCATTACTCCGCTGACCATGCAGGCCGTTTCCGGACGTCCCGTGTCGGATAGCTTGCTTGACCCTGCGGCAGAAGCCTCAATGGGGCATATTGAGCTCGCTAAATGGGCCGATTTGGTGCTGCTGGCACCAGCGACTGCCGATCTCATCGCGCGCATGGCCGCAGGCATGGGCAATGATTTGCTCACCACGCTCATTCTGGCCACCAGCGCACCAGTAGCGATTGCTCCGGCCATGAATCAGCAGATGTATCGCAATATCGCGACCCAAGAAAATCTACAAACGCTGATCCGCCGTGGTTATCTGACTTGGGGTCCTGCGGCTGGCGAACAAGCCTGTGGAGATGTCGGCCCAGGTCGTATGTTGGAGCCGATGGAATTAGTGGCGCACTGTGAAAACTTCTTCGCCCCGAAAATTCTGCTCGGTAAACGCGTGCTGATCACCGCAGGCCCAACTCGTGAAGCGCTCGACCCAGTACGCTATATCACCAACCACAGCTCAGGCAAAATGGGCTTTGCGCTCGCCAAAGCCGCCGCGCAGCTCGGCGCTGACGTCACGCTGGTCAGCGGGCCGGTGCATCTGCCAACGCCGGTAGGCGTCAATCGCATTGATGTGCAAAGTGGATTAGAAATGCACAGCGCAGTGATGAAAGAGGCAACCTCACACCAGATCTTTATCGCGTGCGCCGCGGTAGCCGACTATCGTCCACAAACCGTGGCCGAGCAGAAGATCAAAAAGAGCCGTGATAACGACACATTGACCATTGAGATGGTGAAAAATCCCGATATCGTGGCGTCCGTTGCGGCTCTGACTGAGAATCGACCGTTTACCGTTGGCTTTGCGGCAGAAACGCAAGATGTCGAGACCTATGCGCGTAGCAAGCTCGTGCGCAAGAATCTGGATATGATCTGCGCCAACGACGTCTCGATTGCTGGCCAAGGCTTTAACAGCAATGACAATGCCTTGACCCTATTCTGGAAAGAAGGGCAACACAGCCTACCTTTAACCAGTAAAGATGCGCTCGCTAGCGCAGTAATGCATTTGATTCATGAGCAAATGTAGGCGTTATTTTCGCCACCTACTTCAACCATTTTTATCAACACGCTTCGAACAACCTCTGAGCTTAGTTACACTTCAAAGGTTTCATCTTTGTCGCAGGCGCTTAGTCTGCGGCGTAGTTGTTGTTCATCAGCAGTGATAACCAAAAGGAAAAACGGGGCATGGCCGGCAATAAAAAAATCAATCGACGCGAAGAAATCCTGCAAGCTCTTGCCGAGATGCTGGAATCCCATGACGGGGCTTCACGCATCACCACCGCAAAACTCGCTAAGCAAGTTGGCGTGTCCGAAGCCGCGCTGTATCGCCATTTCCCGAGCAAAGCTCGTATGTTTGAAGGCTTGATTGAGTTTATTGAAGAATCCTTGATGTCGCGTATCAACCGCATCTTTGATGAAGAAAAAGATACACTCAATCGCATTCGTTTAGTGATGCAACTGCTGCTCGCCTTTGCCGAACGTAACCCAGGCTTGACACGCATTCTCTCGGGACATGCTTTGATGTTTGAAAATGAGCGCTTACGCGATCGCATCAATCAGTTGTTTGAACGGATTGAAACCTCTTTGCGTCAAATTCTGCGTGAACGTAAACTCCGTGAAGGGAAATCCTTCCCGGTTGATGAAAATATCCTCGCCGCGCAGCTGCTCGGTCAGGTGGAAGGCAGCTTGAATCGCTTTGTGCGTTCTGATTTCAAATACCTGCCAACCGCGAATTTTGATGAATACTGGGCGCTGCTAAGTGCACAGATTAAGTGAGTACAATGAGTCAAGATAAATACAGCAAACCTGAATTCTCCTTCTCTTTATTGCACCCAAAATACTGGGGAGTCTGGCTTGGTTTTGGCCTACTCGCCCTGCTGGTTAACCTGCTGCCTTATCCTTTGCTGCTAAAAATCGGCCGCGGTTTAGGCCAATTTTCGATGCGCTTTGGTCAAAAACGTGTCCACATCGCCAGACGCAATCTGGAACTCGCCTTTCCAACCATGAGCCAAAGCGAGATCGATGCGTTTGTCTTAGAAAACTTCAAAAATACCGGTGCGGCCCTGATTGAAACTGGCGTCACTTGGTTCTGGCCAACCTGGCGCTTTAAACGCATTTTGATTGATAAAGATACTCACGCAATGCGCCAACACGCCGAAGCAGGCAAAGGGGTTTTGTTGTGTTGCGTACATGCGCTGAATCTGGAAATCACCGCGCGTGCTTTTGGTGTACTAGGCATCGGCGGCTATGGCGTGTATCGTCCGCACAGTAATCCTGCCTATGAGTTCATTCAGTACCGTGGTCGCACACGTAACGGCAATAAGCTTATCAACCGAACCGATATCAAGCAGATGATCCGCGTGCTACGCCAAGGCGAGCGAGTATTCTATCTACCGGATCAGGACTACGGCCACAACAAATCGGTGTTTGTGCCTTTCTTTGCAGTAGAAGAAGCTTGCACCACAACCGGCACCAGTATTTTGGCTTATACCAGCCACTGCGCGATTGTGATTGGATCCGGTTTCCGTAACGCGCAAGGGCGCTATGAGATCATGGCTGATAAATCGATTGAAGCGGACTACCCGCAAAAAGATGAAACCGCTGCCGCAGCTTACATGAATAAATTTGTCGAAGAGATTATACTGCGCGCCCCCGAGCAATGGATGTGGCTGCACAAACGCTTCAAATCCTTGCCGGACTACGAACTGACCAACTCGCGCTATCAGTAAAGGTGAATTTGTGAGCGATCAAGACAACGGCATTGCACGCCATCTACATAACCCGCAATTTGAGTGGCGCTATCTGCACCCTAAACACTGGGGCACTTGGATCGGCATCGCGTTCGCGGCACTGTTGGCCTTTATTCCATGGCGCATACGAGATCGATTAGCCAAGCCCTTAGTGCCATTGATCATTAAGAAAAATGGCCGAGTAGTGCGCCGCGCTCGGGTTAACCTCGCCTACTGTTTTCCAGAGAAAAGCGAGCAAGAGCGCGAGCAGATCCTGCACGATACGTTTGTGAAAGCCTCGCAGTTTATGCTCGGTTATTCAGAGCTGTTGGTGCGCTCGACCCGCTACAACAACGCACGGGGCGAACTGATTGGCGAAGAGAACTTGCTGCCGCTGCTAGATAGCGGTGAGCGCGTGATTTTGTTAGTCCCACACTCTTGGGCCATTGATTACGCCGCCGTCATGCTGGCTGCACGCGGCTACAAAGTCGCCAACATCATGAAACCGCAGCGCAACCCGATTGCCGATTGGCTAATGCACGTCCAACGCATGCAGTATGGTGGCCGTATTTTCACTCGTGAATCGGGCATCAAACCTTTCTTGCGTTCCATTCAATCCGGCTATGTTGGCTACTGGGTGCCGGATGAAGATCACGGCCCGCAAAACTCCGTGTTTGTACCGTTTTTTGCTACCGAAAAAGCCACGC
This sequence comes from Vibrio paracholerae, assembly GCF_037672085.1. Lineage (NCBI taxonomy): Bacteria > Pseudomonadati > Pseudomonadota > Gammaproteobacteria > Vibrionales > Vibrionaceae > Vibrio > Vibrio paracholerae. The sequence continues at coordinate 121,134 of NZ_JBBHLM010000003.1, forward strand.
TCAAAGGGTTTGGCAAAATGGCTAAGCTGTGCAAAGCGCACGTGGTGCCTTTGATGTCATGCTACAACAGTGACTCAGGCCGTTATGAAGTGCACATTTTGCCTGCGCTGCAAAACTTTCCAACCGGCGATGAAGAAGCCGATGCACTGGCGATGAACCGTGCGATTGAAGCACTGGTCACGCCACAGCCGGAACAGTACATGTGGAACTTGTCGTTGCTGAAAACTCAGCGTGATGGACGAGAGATTTACGACAACTCCCATCATGGCGATCAAAGCTAAGCGTTTTGTTCTTGAGCTTAATGCTAGAAAAACAGCCTCATTTTGAGGCTGTTTTTTTCGTTTTAGGCTTAGTTGGATGAATGCGCTTAAATGCCGTACTGCGCGCGATACGCTTTCACCGCCTCTAGATGCTCAGTGTTGTTACCTTGCTGTTCAAGATAGGTGATGAGATCGGTCAGGCTCACAATCGAAATCACCGCACAGCCGAAATCACGTTCCACTTCTTGAATCGCAGACAGTTCGCCCTTGCCTTTCTCTTGGCGATCGATCGCGACCAGCACGCCGGCTAAATCAGCCTTGTTGGCTTGGATAAGCTCCATCGATTCACGAATTGCCGTACCGGCAGTGATCACATCATCCACCAGCATCACGCGACCTTCTAACTTACTGCCCACCAGATTACCGCCTTCGCCATGATCTTTGGCCTCTTTGCGGTTAAAGCAGTAAGGCGTATCCACATCGTGGTGATCCGCAAGTGCTACTGCTGTGGTGGTAGCAATCGGAATGCCCTTGTAAGCGGGGCCGAACAGCACATCAAACTCAATACCAGAATCGACTAACGCTGCCGCGTAAAAACGGCCCAAGCGCGCTAAATCTCGGCCAGTATTAAACAGACCAGCGTTAAAGAAATAAGGACTTTTACGGCCTGATTTCAAAGTAAATTCGCCAAACTTCAGCACCTGTTTTTCTAGGGCAAACTCAATAAATTCACGCTGGTAAGCTTTCATCATTTCTCTCTCTTAACTCATACACTTGGACTTACTTCCTCCCCACAGGGAGAAATTCAAACATTGTTCCGTCTCTTTTTAGAAGAGGGGGGTGTTCTGTGCTCCCCCCTTCTTGAGTAGGGTTGTATTTTTCCCCTCCCCTTCTAGGGGAGGGTCAGGGTGGGGTTACCAGCAACAAACGCATCTGCTCGTGATCTACCCCCTCCCAACCTCCCCCTAAAAGGGGGAGGTGTTTTAAGGCTAGCGCCCCTAAAAGAGCCATCACACTTAAAGCTAACTCCCCCTAGAAGGCGATGAGGATCAGGCATCGTCCAAAAAGGGATTTCCTAGGCAAAAAAATAGCCCCCAATTGGGAGCTACTTAATCAATCTAACAACGATGCCTTCTGCACTGCGACAATATCGGCAATGCCTTTTTTCGCGACAGCCAGCAATTCCAGCAACTGCTCATGACTGAACGGCTCACCTTCAGCAGTGCCTTGAATTTCAATCATCTTGCCTTCTTCGGTCATCACCACGTTCATATCCGTATCAGCGGCAGAATCTTCGACATATTCCAGATCGCACAGCACATCTTCACCTAGGATACCAACCGAAACCGCAGCCACATGGCCTTTCATCGGGTTCTTCTTCAGTTGGCCTTTAGCAATCAGATGGGCAAAAGCATCGGCCAGTGCCACGCTTGCACCGGTAATCGAAGCGGTACGCGTGCCGCCATCGGCTTGAATCACATCACAATCAACGGTGATCATGATTTCACCCATCGCTTCCAGATCCACCACAGCACGTAGGCTGCGCGCGATCAGACGCTGGATTTCCATGGTACGACCGCCTTGCTTACCATTGGTCGCTTCACGGCGCGTGCGTGAATGGGTTGCACGCGGCAACATGCCGTATTCCGCCGTCACCCAGCCTTTACCTTGGCCTTTTAACCAACGTGGCACACCTTCTTCAATGCTGGCATTACACAACACTTTGGTGTTGCCAAATTCCACCAACACCGAGCCTTCTGCGTACGCAGTGTAGTTGCGGGTGATTTTGATGGGGCGAACTTGGTCCGCAGCGCGGTTATCTGGACGCATAGGGTCTCGACCTTCTTGTGGCTGTATCAATTCGGTTGGGGCAGGATTATAGCCCAAAGCCCCTATAGGCGCTAGGCAATACCCCAACTACTTGGTGCTGCAGCGTCAAGATGGCCGTCGATATACCCTACCTGCAACTCCAAGTTGTTTGGGTATAACAAATTCAGCGCGGTAGCGCCGTTTTACCCGCTTTGCTACTATTAGCGCCAGTCACAAAGAGATGAAAGCAAAGGACATCCTGATGATTTACAGCATGACTGCGTACGCACGCAAAGAAGTCAAAGGCGATTGGGGCAGCGCCGTGTGGGAAATTCGCTCGGTTAACCAACGCTATTTAGAAACGTACTTCCGCCTGCCTGAGCAGTTCCGTGGTTTAGAACCACTGCTGCGCGAGCGTTTTCGTCAGCGCCTGTCACGCGGTAAGATCGAGTGTCATTTGCGCTTTGAAGCGAATCCAGCCGCGCAAAGCCACCTCACCATCAATCAAGGACTCGCCCAGCAAGTGATTAATGCCGCTAACCAGATCATGCACATGACCGGTGAACTCAGCCGCATTAACCCATTCCAAGTGATGCAGTGGCCGGGCGTGATGGAAACGCCTGAGCAGGATATGGACGCCATCAACCAAGCACTGCTCAGTGCGTTTGATGAAGGCGTGGACGAATTTATCGCCGCGCGTGGCCGAGAAGGCGACAATATGAAAGCGCTGATTGAGCAACGTTTGGATGCGATCAGCGCCGAAGTGGTCAAAGTACGCGCACGCATGCCAGAAATTCTGGAATGGCAACGCGAGCGTCTGTTCAGCAAATTTGAAGAGGCGAAAATCGAGCTTGATGCAAGCCGCGTAGAGCAAGAACTGATCCTGCTGGCACAAAAATCGGATGTAGCCGAAGAGCTGGATCGCCTCGACTCTCATGTCAAAGAAGCGCGTGAAGTGTTGAAAAAAGGTGGCTCGTGTGGCCGTAAACTCGATTTCATGATGCAAGAGTTCAACCGTGAATCGAACACCTTGGCTTCGAAATCCATCTCAACCGATATCACCGCCTCCGGTGTGGAGCTGAAAGTACTCATCGAGCAGATGAGAGAGCAGATCCAAAACATCGAATAGGTTCCTAGGTAGAAAGTTACCCGTCCAAGAATGTCTTAGAAGCCCTGTATTACCTTGTGAAGAGCATTGAAAATACAGGGCTTTTTTATTTTTTTCCGTCCAAATCGGTTTGCAGATGTCCGTTACCAACTACCTGTTTAGTGGTGGGCAGAATGGTGGGCAGTCCCCTCATTTTTGCTCAATAAGCATTTTGCGGTGAGCAAATTGGTGGGCAGTAAGTTACCCAATTTTCGCATTTAACTCGCCACCACAACAGGTTAGCTGCTGATTCAATAAGCAAATCGGTGGTGGGCAGCCATTATTGCCCCCTCCATTATTTCAGCAACTATGGAGTAAACATGGGAAAACTCACAGCAAAACAGGTTATTGCATACAGCAAAGCCGACCCCAAAAAATATTCAGATGGTGAAGGCCTCTACTTTTGCGTCCGCAAACAGGGCTCGCCTTATTGGATGATCCGCTACACCACAGCCAAAGGAAGACGAGAAGCAACCTTGGGGCAATTTCCTTTAATGTCGTTGGCAGACGCTCGAATTGCCGCCGCTTATTTTCGAAAGGAAGTACGTGACGGCATAGATCCTCTTCTGGAAAAACAGAAAATCGAGTTACCTGACATTGAAACCGTGGATCAACTGTTCCATGACTGGTATCGAACCGATCTGAGTCGACGACTAAAGCATCCCAAGATCCCGTATCGGGTTTACACCAAAGACATAAGCCCTGTCATTGGCATTAAGTGTATTGCTGAGGTAACTGCACGTGACGTACGCGAAGTATTAGAGCGCATTCGAGAAAGTAACCGCCCTACCATTGCCAACGATACCTTGATGTACATGAAGCAGCTGTTTCGACATGCGATAAAGCTCGACTTAACCCTGAACAACCCAGCCGCAGCATTTACCGTGGATGATGCTGGTGGCGTAGAGTCCAGTAAAGACAGGATGCTCAGCAAAGAGGAAATTCACTACGCTTTTAGCGTGTTTCATACCCATATCAATAGCTTTGGCCGCGACAACTACCTCGCTTGCTGTCTGTTTTTGGTGTTGGGCGTGCGCAAAAGCGAATTGTGCGAAGCCATGTGGCGTGAAATGGATTTAACCACAGGCGTGTGGGATCTGCCCAAAGAACGCAGCAAAACCGGCGTGCCCATTAGCATCCCCTTACCGCGCCAAGCCATTGCCTGGTTTAACGAGCTGCAAGTCCGCGCTTGTGGCTCGCCTTATGTTTTTCCAGCCAGACGAGCAAGCCATCGGCCACATATGGGGCCAGATACGCTAAACCGCGCCATTTCTAAACTCTTTGGTCGCGAGCCAGGGCGCAAAAAACAGCCTCCCAATAAGATGGGCAAACTTGAACACTTCACCGTACACGATCTGCGCCGGACCTTTCGCAGCCTTGCCGCCTCTTTGGGCATTGCAGGCAATGTGGCCGAACGCTGTCTTAACCATAAGCTAAAAGGCGTTGAGGGTATCTACGACCGCCACGATTACTTTGAAGAGCGCCGTATTGCCCATCAAACCGTGGCTGATGTGATCGAACCACTGGTGAACTTTGAGCACCCTTCACAGCACAACACAGGAGGGCATTAACATGCAATTTATGATGCGACTCGCCCCCATTACCTTTCCAATAGCCATGCTGGCAGGACTTGGCTGGTGTATTGGCATTGCCCTACTCGAACAATCTCATGGCGTAGGCCACGCACTTACCCGGCATTGCCTGATGGTATTCTTGGTACTCGCTCCTTGGCTGACATTAAAACTCACGTTCTACGTGATTGTCAGCCTAGGACGCAAACTGGGGCTCATCCCGCCTGCACGCCCAACGTATAGCCTAGGTTATGAAGAATCACTCTATTGGTTCAGAGTATTAGCCTTTTTCGATGGCAAACGCAGCCGCATGCCGAAAAGGCCCATCAGGCGAAACTAACAAGCCCTAATTTGCTTACTTACTGTGGGCATTTGGGACAATGGGGCAACACTTGATACCGCAAGCTTTAGAGGGTGAATAAGAGGATATTAAACTGCCCCAAGGAATGGGGCAATCGGGGCTTGGATTAACAAAACAAGCCACCAAACATAATCTTTAAACCAATATGACCGACGCCTCTGTATCTTTGTACGCGTCGGTTCTCATTTTAGCGTAGCGGTATGCTTCGTAAATGTGTTTCGATGGCTTCAATCATCGACTTGGTGAGCGGTAAATGCGCTTTTTCTTTCGCCCAGATTTCATGAAAGCCTGCCACGGTTTGCTTGGCAGTATCTAACACCAATTTTTCTGGCAGCATGGCTTTAGCCGCCAAGTGTGACAGCTCATCCAGCGTGAAATCACTGAATTTCTTGCTACGACTCACCTTCAGCGATGCACTATCATCGGGGATATAAGGAATGGTCGAGACAAAGTCATAAGCAGGTGCAATCGATGCTGCGCGCTTGTCTTTGTAAATCACAGACCAATTCTTCAGATGCATATCCGCATTGCCAATTAGGGTATTGAACACCAATCGACGGGTAAATTCTGCAATGTCTTCGTATTGACCTTCGATGCCGATAACCTGAGCAATATTGCGCATACTGGCTTTTTTGTATTTATCTTGAGGATAGACGCCAAACACTTGCGCAAAATCTTCAATATGTACGGCTTGCTCACCTGCACGATCAAAGCGCTTGATCACAAAGGCCTGAGCATTTTTAAATGAGTCACCAAATTTACCAATACCATCTGGGATATTAGCAATCTGCTTAATCGGGAGTAGCTGCGTTTCTGGCACATCCATCCCCAACATACGAGCCAGTTCCATCATCGAATATTCATTTTCTGGAACAGCGTCAAAGCGAGACGATGGCAATTTTACAATCCAAGAACCACCTTGACCGGTTGCTGGAATAGTCAAACCACCGTTTGCCTGTTGTACGGCTGAAAACTTCAACTGTACACCCGCTAATGAAAAACGCATTGGAACATCTATTTTCGTTTCATCGTCAATGTCTTGCTGTACATTAGGCGGCAGCGCTTCGCCATCAGCAGGTTCAACCGTGATCGCACCTGCTAAATCTTGTCCTAACACCCACAATAGAAAAAACTCCCGCGCTGGATTCACTCCGGCACGCTCTGCCAGGTAATGACGCATGGTTTCTTCTGGCAAAAGGTTAGAGAAAAACGGAGTTAACTTGGTTTGGGTCGGTTTAAAATTAGTCAGTAAGCCACCAAGTGCATCTTTAAAACCCAGCCCTAACACGGGCCGTGATTCATCATGAATGTACGAATCCATAAAGGCAAAAAGCGTTCTGTCATTGCCCACGTTGGTGATCGTTGCTATGGGTTCGCCATAGAGCAACACGTTGAGCGTAGAAACATGATTAGTCATCGTCGTCTTCCCCTAACTGATATGCCGGTGACATCTGCTCAGCTTCATCACTGATACCGTTAATACCTTGGCTGCTTCGAATGATCGACTTGATGGCAGGAACTGACTTTTTAGGCGCAACCAATAGCTCTAGGTCGAGTACACGGGCAAGTGCAATCAAACTGGATATTCTTAAATCAACACCGCCAGACTCGATTTTCGAAATATGACTTTGCGGCACCCCCGAACACGCGCTTAACTCTCTTTGGCTAAACCCCTTGCGTACCCGAGCTTCTCGAAGACTTTCTAGTATCTGCTCTGTTACATAGCTCATTTCGATACGCCTTAATGAATCAATTAGGAATAATTATATACAAAAACATATCACCGCAATCCCACGAACACAAGAATGATTAGCTATTATGTATCACCAATCACTTTTTGATATACAATTATAGATAAACCGTAACGCGCGCGCTCACTTACTGTGAGCATTTGGGACAATGGGGCAACACTTGATACCACAAGCTTTAGAGGGTGAATAAGAGGAGATTAAACTGCCCCAAGGAATGGGGCAATTGGGGATGCGGTAACAACTCCTAACCGCATCAAGAATACCAAACTTGCAAAAGTCCCAAATTGGGACTAACATCTATTTATGAGAATTATCGCACTATCAACCTTAAAAACATTTTGGGAAGACAGCCCAGAATACATTGACGCTAAAGAGCCAACGTTAGCGTGGTATAGGCATGCATTAAACGCTGATTGGGGAGCACCGGCGGATGTGAAACAGGACTTTAGAAATGCCAGCATCCTCAAAGATGCGCGTGTCGTGTTTAACATTGCCGGTAATAAATACCGGTTAGTCGTTTGGATCAATTATGCCTACAAGGTGGTTTACATAAGGTTTATAGGCAGCCATGCACAATACGAAAAATTCGTCGGGAACGAATTTTCATGAGCAACGCGAGCCCGAAGGGTAAGGCTCATGGACGAGCCGAATAAAAAATTGATGTGCAAACGATTTGAAGCCAAAAGGTAGTAACAAGAGGTATATAATGGACATCAGACCTATTAAAACAGATGCCGACTACCGCGCGGCATTAAACGATCTCGAAAACCTAATGATGGCGGAGCCTGATACCGTCGAAGGCGAAAAGCTGGACATTTTGGTTACGTTAGTTGAAGCCTACGAAGCAAAGCATTTCCCAATGGATTTGCCAGACCCTGTTGAGGCAATAAAGTTTGAGATGGAGCGCAAAGGCTTAACGGTTAAAGATCTTGAACCCATGATAGGTAAAAGCAATCGTGTTTATGAAATCCTAAACCATAAGCGATCACTCACGCTAAAAATGATTTGGAAACTTCATGAAGGGCTAGGTATTCCAGCAGAGTCACTGATCAAGCCACCGCAAGTTCGCGCTTCATAGCGCTGCGAATCAAAATTAGTTTGTTATGAATGACGCTCGCTACCCAAACATTTCTGCTATTGATCACAGGCTAGCTGAACTTGAAAACGAAAAGCAGCAGCTTCTCGCATTAAGAGAGGCTTTGCGTAGCGCTCAAAACGAGCGTTCAGTACAGACATTCACGCCAGAACAAAAGGTCGCCCTATTCAGACAACGATTTCGTGGACGAGAGGATATCTTTGCCAATCGTTGGCAAAACCAACAGGGTCGCAGTGGCTATTCCGTAGCCTGTGATAATGAATGGGTAAACGGGGTTTGCAACAAACCCCGCATTAAATGCCAAGACTGTTCACACCGAAAGTTTAGCGAACTAAACGAGCGCATTATTTACAGGCACCTTGCCGGTCATCAAGTGGTGGGGCTGTATCCCTTACTGAAAGATAATACGTGCTATTTGTTGGCAGCCGATTTTGACAAAGGCTGCTGGCAAGAAGAAGTCAAAGCAATGTCTAAAGCGTGCCAAGCGTTTGATATTCCGCACGCGATAGAAATCTCGCGCTCTGGCAACGGGGCGCACTTATGGATCTTTTTTGAAACCAATATCCCAGCGAACCATGCTCGGGCACTGGGTTTCGCTTTGCTTGATAAAGCCATGGAAATATTTCCAAATCTATCGTTTGACTCCTATGACAGGCTCTTTCCTAACCAAGATGTCCTTCCTGAAGGCGGGTTTGGCAACCTCATTGCGCTACCACTTCAAAAGGAGGCTCGCCTTTCAGGCCGTAGTTGCTTTGTTGACAGCGATCTGAATGCCATCGATGATCAATGGCAGTACCTTGCTGGGCTTAAAACGCTCACTCAGTCGAGTATTGATCAACTCATAACAACCATTTCACCCAATACCCTATTGCTGTCCGAACAAGGGCTAACAGACAACCGCCCTCCTTGGGAAATCACAGCCAAAGCCGCACCAATAAAATTAGAGTCTTTGCCGAAAAACGTGACCATTACCTTGGCCAACCATATCTACTTTTTGATGAGCGAGTTACCTGGGCCACTACTGGCCGGACTAAAGCGATTAGCGAGTTTTTCTAATCCTGTGTTTTTTAAAACACAAGCGTTGCGCTTTTCAACCCATGGCATTCCAAGGTTTATTTCCTGTGCTCGTATTGAAAACGGTTATCTAGCACTACCGCGAGGCTGTCTTGATGACGCGATTGCTTTGCTACAAGAGCACAATATTTCGCCACTATTTGACGATAAACGTGAAACCGGCAAACCATTATTAAAACTTACACCCGAGTTCACTTTGCGAAAGAACCAGCGAGACGCAGTGGCCGCAATATCTAAACATGACTTCGGTATTTTGCATGCGCCGACCGCATTTGGAAAAACGGTTACTGCCATTGGTATGATCGTAAAACGCAAAGTAAATACCCTAATACTGGTTCATAGCCGGCAACTGCTCGAACAATGGCAAGAGCGATTACGCACGTTCCTACCCGAAATAAACATTGGCAGTATAGGCGGGGGGAAAAGAAAGCCGAGTGGCATTATCGACATTGCCACCTACCAAAGCTTGGTCAATAAAAAAGACAATTCCATCACGCCTCTCATCCAAGACTACGGCCACATTATTGTTGATGAATGCCATCACTTATCCGCGCCAAGGTTTGAAATGGTACTCAACGAGGTAAGAGCAAAGTATGTATTGGGCCTAACAGCAACACCAGAACGACAAGATGGTCATCAAAAAATCATTTTTATGGCGGCAGGGCCCATTCGCTACAAAGTGAAACAAAGCCCTGATGAGCAATTTACTCAAACCGTGATGATTCATCAGCTCTACGATATACCGCCAGCTGAGCTAATAAAAACAGATGAGCGCCCAAAAATAAGCGATGCCTACCGCTGGCTCGTCAATAATGAGCAGCGCACTTCAAAAGTTGTCTCAGACGCCTCTCAGTGTGTTCAAAATGGCGGACACCCGTTAGTCCTTACAGAGCGTAGAGAGCACGCAGAGTACATACACTCACGACTTACCGAGTTGGGTATAAGCACTGTCGTACTCAAAGGCGCCATGAAAGCTGCGGAACGCAAGAACGCTGACAATCATCTGCAATCGGCTCAAGTCGTCGTCGCAACAGGAAAATATGTGGGCGAAGGATTTGACCTGCCAAGACTGGATACGTTGTTTTTGGCCATGCCAATCGCATGGAAAGGCACGTTGGCCCAATATGCTGGTCGTATTCATCGTGAATCGGAAGGAAAAACACAAGTCACCATTCACGATTATGTAGACTGCGCCCTCCCTATGCTGCAACGCATGTTTAAAAAACGCGAGAAAAGCTACAAAGCAATGGGGTATGCCATTGAGTACTTTGATGGCAACAGTGACAAGCAACCTTCACTAAAGCTGTAAAAGGCCTCTTCATAAAATACCAGGTCAAATTAGCAAGCTGCTCTTCGTTCAACACTTCCCCATGGCTTTACCCCCATACGCCAAAACCACTATCCGTTTGGCTTTTGGATCGAAACGCCAAACAGGGAAATTAACCCATTTACTGTTTGGCTTCTCGATTGAAATCCAACGCTGCTAGGCCTTGCCAATACTGGCTTAAAGAAAGATTTGGCACTTTTTTCACCCTAAACCAACCTCGGCATCAAAGTACAAACCGTTTGATTTTTCCAACCCAGAATGCAAACGATCGTTTGGCGTCTCGATTTTTTTGCACTAGCCAAATGCCGCCAAACAGCGCCGTATTGGGCTATGTATATCAAACAGTTAGCCGCGCACTGCCCATAACAAAAAACCGATTTGACTGGTTAGTTTGATGGCCATTTCTTTCATCTATTTCACCACCGAGTCTGCACCCGACCACTGAAAATAGACGGCATGAAAAACCAACAAGGTGATAAGTGACGTGTTATGGGCAAGTGGCAACGATTGGGATAGAGAATGGATAAAGCAGGTGGTCGATTTACTCGTTGGGCATGGCGCGTTTACCCTCTACCCAGCACTAAGCCAGTGCGAGAATGCCGCCGAACGTTTAACCCGATGGCTGGCCTATCAGTTACCGCGCGTTAAACAAGCACACCCTGGCTGCCCGATTCACCAATGGCTGAATAGCATTGGCGCACAAGTGATCGTAGAAAAATGGCAAAGCCCCGAGCAATGGCCAAACCTGTATTGGCTACCTTTACCTGAGGTTGATGGCCACGCGCAAGGCGGGCTAGTTTTGTTGCCAGCTCATTTGTTACCGGCACATTTTTTACCGGTATATACGAACGGCATAATACGAACCAGAAGATTGCAAGCAAACACGCGCGCCAACGCCTGTATCTTTTGGTGCATTTCGCCTTTATCTAAAACAGGAAAGCGCGCTACCTTGCACCCCAAACAGCAAAACCGCGCCTTTTGCCTGCCCAGTTCGCCGGAGCAAATGGGTAAATCGTGCATAGGGTTATTACTGAGTGGTTTAAGAAAAGACAACCGAAAACGAAACAGCAACGTGATCAGCCATCAGATCAACCTAGCGCTACTGCACCACCTTTGTGGGCTGGAGAATGATGTGTGGATTAAAGCGAATTTTGGTGCCGTAACTCATTACGGAACCAAAAATTAGAAGCCTGAAAAAAGAGTAACCCCTCACAGGGCGCTGATCTAACGGGTAGCGGGAGGGGTGTTGTTGGTGCGATTTTAATATTAACAATGCAAAATGGCCATCTATTCGTACCATCTCGTGTTGATCCACGAAATGGTTAGCAATCTTTAACTGCTTGATTATATGGACATTAGTAATTAACTATTTTTTACTGAAATTACCTGGTACCGACATAAATGTCGGTACCATCCTCTAGAACAAGAACAACTTTTTAAGCTTCACCTGCAAGCCGCTTCCATACTTTCAAATAGTCTTCGCCGGACAGCGAGGAATTATCAGGTTTCAAACGCGCCCAATCGTCCGGTTTCAAAGACTTCAGATATTCGCTGGCTTTTCGAGGTGACAGAGTATTTTCTGCACCGGCTTCAGTTCGAGCCTTAAAGTCTTCACCGGCACGTTCAGCAATACTACGCGGAACGCTGTTCATCCGCATCAACACGCCTTCTTCGGTTTTTACACCATGGTAAAGCATCGCTGGAAGGTTATTTAATCTGCGCTTTTCTTCGTCTGTCATGGCTTCAAAATCAAGCCCTGAAGTTGGCATTTTGCTTAATGCCGACAACCCCCAAGCGCCATTATTGGCCAAATCTCTATAAACTGCTCTGCAAGCTTTAGATATTTGATCTGTAAGGCTATCACCTTCAAAGTAAGTCTTCGCTATAGATTCAATGGAGCTACCTGTTACCCAAGCCTGGGTAATATCAGCAAGTTTACGATGACTATTCCCCTGTCCTTTACTGATCTCTCGTAAACTTTCTTGTAACTGCGGAACCCGCAGCATAATCCCCATCAAGCTTGGCAGCACAGACTTCGATTTATCGCCAAATAGACTCGAAGGCTCCCAATCTGCGAGTGTTAACTTGTTTTCAAGGTTATTCAAATCCAATAAAGTTGAACGAACACCCTCAGGAGAGAAGCCTGTAACATCAGCAAGAGAAGCATTTTCTGGATGCTCAGCTAACTTTCTAACATACCCTTTGGTAGCCTCAAGAAGCGCATCAGCTTTCTCTTGCGAGGCTTTATCAGCTTTAGCGCGAAGAGAACCAAACCCGTAGGTATTTCGCAGTAATTGTTCAGCTTCACCAATTACAGCGTCCAAGTTACGTTTTTCATTCCATAAATGAGCGATATAGCTTCTGAAGTCTGCCCATTGTTCTTGCTGCATAACCCAAGATAAGTTTGCTAATTCCCCCGCAGCTTGAAGATCATCCAGCATTCCTTCCAGGCGGGAAACTAACGATGCAGTTGCATCACTAACATATTTCCGGATCTCATTCGGCTGTGCACCTGCTGCAATACCGATAACGCCTACGCTATCATGGCCGATACGCCCAGCTCGACCCGCTAGGTTCCAAAATGCCCGATGCGACATTTCATTGCCGTAAGGCAATTTTCTCGTCGCAAGAAAAACAGATGAAACAGGGAAGTTAAGCCCTTGTGCTATGGTTGTCGTCGCGCACATCACTCGAATATGGCCAGCTTCTGTAAGCCATTCGATTAATGAAAGCGCCTCAGCGGGTAAGCCTGCATGATGCACAACAACACCTTTTGACAGCATATCAATTAGCTCAAAGTCCTCACTAATTTCAGCCGCTAGAAAACGCTGAACCAGTTTAATGTCTTCATGCACCGAAACTAAAGGTTCAAGCTCTGCGGCAACTTTACGAGCAATACTCCAAGCATCTGGAATTGTCTGCGCTACAGCAATACTGGTACCACGCTTAGAGAAAACCTTAGCCATAGCAACAGCCTGTGTTGCGAGCCCTTTAGCGCTAGAGTACGTCAGTTTTTGCAGAGGGCGGTTACCATCTACATTGTGGATTCCTTTAAGGTGAATCGTCCGTTGAGTAGTCGTCAACGTTTCAAAACTTAAATTCCAATCACCACGTTTTTCACCTTTATGAATATCAAATAAGCCAACAATTCTCTCATTCGGTTGCCAAGCAGAGGTGCCCAAGCTGATGCTTCGGCCACGATCAGCGGCTAGCCATTGAGCTAAATCATTAGCATTCGGGACAAATGGCATCAAGAGTAAGAAGTTTGCCCGAGGTGATTCTTGCTTAATCGTTGCAAGCAGAAGCTCAATACGCAAACCACGAGACTCATCTTCAATGTTGTGAGCTTCATCCATCACAACCAGAGCCAATGGGCGAGCGACTTTTTTGTTTCTCATCACCAGTTGAAGCTTCTCAGGTGTTGCAACCAAAACCTGAAAAGCACGTGCTTCACCCAAAAGCGCTTCTTCAAAAGCATCGACTTCAATCGCGCCAGTTAACGGCTCAACTTGAATACCTAATGGGCCAAAATCTTCACGTAATCGTCGGGTAATTTGCGAAACCAAAGCGCGAGTTGGCGCAACATAGGCCACCCAACCATCATCCTGATCAAACTGATTCAGCGCTTGCAACATACGAAATTGCGCCAACGCTGTTTTACCACCGGATGTAGGCAAATCAACAATTACCGCTCTGCTGGCTTGGTCGAGTAAACCTTGCTCTTGCAGTGCAGCTCGTTGCGGCGGTAACAGTTCAAATAAGCTCTTGTGCTTAGTCACATGGGAAACAAAGCGTGTCACACGGGAGTTAACCGTATGCGCCACCCACCATAAAGAGCCAGCGACCATTTTTCGACTTGCGACATGTAACCAGCGTAAAATCATTTCGAGCTGCGGATCTTTAGAGGCTTGTGCCGCTTTTTGCGCCGCTTCAAAATGCTGATCTAATTGCGCATCTATCGCTACCGGTTCGCCTTGCAGCATGTACACCGCTAAACGCTCTGTTGCTTTGGCCCAGTGATAAAGCGCCACTAAACGCATGGCGATGCTTTGCGCCTCTGCACCTTGAGTTTGCTCTAGTAACACTTTTTCGTAGTTTGCTTGATCGTTTCGTAAACCAAGCACAATCTCTGAAATCTGATCTAAGTCGTCCCAGCGGTTTTTACGTAGTAGTCGCAACCAGCAATCAAAAATTCGGTAAAGCAGACGCTTATCCCAAGTAACACCAGCCACACTGGGTACTGCTACTGTATTGTTCTGCTCTTCAAACCATCGACGTAAATCGGTCCAGCGATCGGCGCAATACGCCAAACCCGACACATGCAACACATGAAACAAGCGCGCCTCATTGTCACTCGGTACGGGTAACACACGATAAAGCCCGAACGCTCGAAACGCGCCAGCTTGTGCAAGCTCACGAATATTTTTATTGTCCTGATTGGCAACAGGGTGCAACAAAGCGCCAATGCCTTCGATCGCGGCCAACTCATACGCTGTTGCTACTTGCTCTAACAAGTCACTGTCAAACTCAGTTGCCGCATGTTCGAGTAGATTACCCAGCGCCACATCAACCAAGCGCCGCTCCGCCATTTCCATAGCCGTATCACGCCGCTCAGCGCTAATGGACTGAACAGCCCAATGCTGATCTACCTGTAGTAAGTGCTCTTGTGAAAGCGTCATGACGCCTCCTGCATAGCCGCCTGAGCACGAGCAGACAGCGTACCAATCATGTTTAGGGGAAGGTATAAAGCGTACATTTCAATATCAGTTTGCACTGGACAATCGGCCGCCAGTGCTTTTGCTCGGCCAGCAATATCAGAAGCGCTTGGGGCAATATCGCGCACCAAAACACCATAAACAGCAACGTCCTTTGTGTTCGAGCTCAAATAGCGTTTGGCAGCGCTTTTAAACATCGGTTCCCAAGGTGCTCGCACCGCATGGAGCCCTAAATAACGTAAGAGGGCATCTTTTACTTGGCGATTATCTCGTAGCCCAAACAATTGGGTACCCAAGCTTGTCATCACGCTTGGCGGCGCTTTGTTCTCTTCAGACGTTTTTACTTCACCAAACGCAAAACGGTAGGGAAGCTCAGCATCGTTTACAGGTTGAAATCCAGTCAAATCGCACCCTGCTGGGCTGGCATTCGGGTTTTTAAGATCACGCCCTGTGGGCCACGGAAACACGCAATTGCCAATATCAGCCACAAAGGCTTCGGCAATGGCTTCGCCTACTCGCCAATTATCTGGCACGGTTTCATCGATCAGCGCTTGGCGTAAACCCTCTTGCTCAAATTCCGTGCTCACAACACTGCCAAGTAACTCCTGGAGCTCATCATTGCCTGCGGTATCTTGCAAAATATGCTTTACGGGGCCAGCTAACATCTCGCTCACTTGCTCATCCTGATAAGACAAGCCATGAGCAATAACAGGCTGGGTTCCAGCATCATATGCAAGCGTCGGTGCAGGCATAGACATTAAACCAATTCTCCCTTAAAGGCTTTATCCAAAATTGAAGGCATCAGGGCCTCTAGCTCTATTTCATTTTCTGATTGAGCTTGTTTAATTTTTTCAACATAGCTTTGCAGTTGATTAAACCAAAGCTGCTTATCGTAATCGGGTACAGGAACCTTAATTTTCTCTAATCTTTTCATCGCTAAGGTTCGGTTTCGGTCTGCACTACCAGGCGAAGCTGCCTGTACTTGTTCAATACCCTCTTGAGTCAGAAGATAAAACGCCAGAAAGTTTGCAGTTGTTACCCCTTCTACAGGCACACATGTGATATACCTGTGCGACCCAACTCGACCGTGATCTTTATCTCCAGCAGCAGCAATAGCGCCTTCCCAAGCCTTAATATTACTTAAGACCAGATCGCCAGAGTGGACGGTATACAGCTTTTGCCAATCGAGTTCCGCACCGATTAACGTCGGCTTGTGGAAAATACCTTTGCCAAAAGACCGAGCACCCAGTTCTGGGTATTCACCATCAACTGTAATTTCAATTTGTCTTCTAACAATCGGAGCCACTGCCGACATAGGCTTGTAGACAGCGCCCTCAATAATTTTATGGAAGGCACTACTCAGCATTGCTTGCGCATCAGCCAACACTGTAGATCTCAAATCAATAACAGCACTTCTCTTTTGCTCCAATAGCTGGATGCTTTTTACAATGCTCTTTTGTTGTTCTATCGAAGGAAGCTCAATATCTAATCTTTCAAAAAATATTTCTTTGAATCTGTTTCGTGTTCCAGGCGTGGAGCCAGAGCAATCAGCTTCAACCATTTTTTGGACATGAGGAAGACCAAACCAATAAACCAAATATTCAGGTATTACTTTTGATGTATCTAATTCATACAAAGGAAATTCATTAGACACATAACAACCATCCATCACCTCAGGTACAAGTCCAAACGACCCTTGCCAAGCAAACAATCGGCTGTAAATAAAATCACCAGCTTTAACTTTATTTAGCTTTGCGGCTGATATTTCTGAGCCTGACTTGGTTTCTCTAATAAATGGTCCGCCAATTTTAGAGCGCATGCCAAGCATTCTATAAACCTGACCAGACTCAACTGGCTCATATCTATCGATTTGTAGCGCAAAATCACCGATCATATTAGATTTCCGCCTGTAAATGCGCTTTCATTTCTTTCAGCAAATCCAATATTTCTAATTCTTTTCCTTGTATTTTTTCAATTAATTGAATTGGCGGTAAATGTTCAAGCGCCTCTAAACTATAAGGATTTTTACGATCTAGATTAACTTCGAGAAGTTTGCCATCGTCATGATACTTGAGAACATCATTAGCCTTTATAGTCCAAGCTTGATTTGTAACTTTGCGATTACCCCACCATGCTAGGCAGTCACTAAACTCACAATACTCCATCGGTTTAGTCTTGGTGTATTTTTTTCGGCCTTCCGGTGTCTCTATTTGATAGAACCAAATATCTTCTGTTGGGCCAGAACGATCAAAGAAAAGAACGTTTGCTGGAATATCGGTATAAGGCGCGAATACCCCTTCCGGCAAACGAACAATGGTATGCAGATTAAAGTTCTTTAACAGCTCTTCTTTAATGCGTGCGCTGATACCATCACTGAAAAGCGTACCATTTGGGACAACAACCGCGGCGCGGCCACCATTGTCTGAACCATGGCCCGGGCGCTTGAGTTTACGCATGATCAACTGAAGGAACAGCATTGCGGTTTCGGCGGTTTGCAT
Source organism: Vibrio paracholerae (assembly GCF_037672085.1). Taxonomy (NCBI): domain Bacteria; kingdom Pseudomonadati; phylum Pseudomonadota; class Gammaproteobacteria; order Vibrionales; family Vibrionaceae; genus Vibrio; species Vibrio paracholerae. The sequence goes on from NZ_JBBHLM010000003.1 coordinate 138,743, forward strand.
GTCTTCTGGAAAGTTACCAAGAATGCCTTTTTCTTCCTCACCACCAAACGGTGGGTTGGTTAAGATCACATCTACACGATCTTTGTCACCCATCTCTCGAAGTGGAAAGCGCAGGCTATTTTCTGGGTCAATTCTTGGGTACTCCAAACCATGCAGTAACAGGTTCATTTGTACCAACAAGTAAGGCAACGATTTGGCTTCACCGCCAAAGATACTGCTTTCTTGCAATACTTCGCGGTCTTCGACTGTTTTACACTGGCGCTCTAGGTGTTCGAACGCTTCAACCAAAAAACCACCCGTGCCGCAGGCTGGGTCCAATACGGACTCACCCAACTGCGGGTCCATCACCTCAACCATAAAGCGAACCACTGGACGAGGAGTATAAAACTCGCCGGAATCGCCAGCGGCATCACGCATTTCACGCAACATGGTTTCGTATAAGCGGCTTAAAGTGTGCATCTCTTCAGATGAGTTGAAATGAATGCCGTTTATTTTGTCGACTACATCACGTAACAAATACCCGTTGATCATGCGGTTTTGCATACCTTTAAACACGGTCGCAATCACATCTCGGCGATCACCACCGTTGTCACCTTGCAGGCTACGCAAGTAGGCAAACAAACCGATGCCACGCGTGCCATCAGGTCGCATTGCTTCGTCGTTGTTAATAAAGGCAATTAACTCGTCGCCGGTGATACCACCTTCAATTGCTGCCCAATCTCGCCAGCGGTATGGCGCTTCGATGGCTGGCTGAAAGCTTTTTCCTTCTAGCACGGCTTCGGTTTCTCGCATTTGTTCTAAGTCGTCGAGAAACTTCAAAAACATGATCCAAGTGAGCATTGGCAGGCGGTCGAGATCGCCATTTAAGCCTTTATCTTTACGCATGATTTGCCGAGACGATTTAACAATCGCACCTAATTGCTGGGCGGTGGTCATCGGCTGATCTGCTTTCTTTGTTCGTGCCATAAATCGTATCGTCACTTCTGTTATTGCTGGCTATAGAGCAGCGTTTGTAATTGGTCCACGGCGGTTTTCATTTGCAATGCACCACCAAAGAGATTGGCTATTTCCATCACATTGCCATATTCAGAAATGGGCGGTACCTGTAGCGAATCCGGAATACTGAATTGCTTGGGGCCGTGGTCGGTATATTTGTCCAGTAAAGACGTTAAGATCGCGCGTGCCTCTGGGCCGTACTGATCAAAAAAGTCCGGTTTGTTTTTCTTCAAATAGTCAGCGCGCTCTTTTCTGGTTCGCAGCGGTACGTTAAATGCTATGTGACAAAGTAAATCCAATGGATCTGCATCTGTTTTACCCGACTCTGCCACCAAATCATCAAACTGGATCCCGCGTTGTTGTAATTCGAGAATGATCTCTTCTCTCTTTAACGGGTTAGCCCAACTATCTTTTAGTTCGTCCAGTGAGGAGAATAGGGTCTTTACCTTTTCTGCGGTGTAGTCGGTATATTGGATGACGCGAAGCTGTTTACCGTCTTCGTCTAGCTCATAGACCAAATGAGACGTAATTTTAACGCTGCCACCGTCTACGTAGTACTTTCTCGGTTCGTGCTCCTCTTCATCATCAGCGCCTTCACCTTCAGTATTCACTTCGTATTCACCGGTCTCTTCAGCAACCTCTAACTCTTCACTCTCTGGTGTTAAAGTGTCATCCACCACTTCTTCACCGTCTTCATCAATCACCACTTCATCTTCAATTTCTGGGTAACCGTCAAAGTCAGGATCAGCAAAATTTTGTGTGGCGGAGCCGGTATAATCAATGATGTTGAACCACAGCTTGCCGTAATCTTCGCGCAGGCGAGTACCACGGCCAACAATTTGCTTGAACTCACTCATTGAGTTCACAACACGCGCAAGCACAACATTTTTACAAGTTGGCGCATCTACCCCCGTTGTTAATAGCTGTGAAGTGGTCAGTATCACTGGGGTACTGGTTTCCAACTCTTGAAAACGACTGAGGTGCCCTTTGCCAATTTTCCCTTCTTCTGATGTCACACGTGCAACGTAATCAGGATTCTTGCGTGAAAGGTCAGAATTCAAGTTATTAAGCGCCCGACGCATTTCATCGGCGTGTTCTTGGTCGACACAAAACACGATCGTTTTTGCAAAACGATCGGTTCGCTTCATAAAGTCGGTGAGATGCTTTGCAAACGCATCAGTTCGAGCCTTTAACGCAATAACCCGTTCAAAGTCCTTGGTTTGGTATTCACCATCTGGTATTTCTCGTCCAAAGCGGTCTACATCACCTTTGCTGGGTCGCCAACCTGCCGCATCGACTTCCGAAATAACTCGGTGTACGCGGTATGGCGCAAGAAATCCGTCATCAATACCTTGGCGCAAACTGTAGGTGTAGATGGGGTTGCCAAAATAGCGATAAGTATCGCGGTTATCTTCACGCAGCGGCGTCGCAGTCATACCGATTTGAAAGGCTGGCTCAAAATACTCCAGAATTTCGCGCCAGTTACTGTTGTCGCGGGCACTGCCTCGGTGACATTCATCAATGATAATTAGATCAAAGAAGTCTTGCGGAAATTCTTTATACAAGCCAGGGCGACGCTCATCACTGGCAATGGATTGATAAATGGCAAAATAAATTTCACGACTTTTAACAACTTTGCCGCCTTCAATTTTGTGCCTGGCATCACCAAACGGGGTAAATGTTTTATCCTTTGGGTCATCGACCAACACATTTCTATCTGCCAAAAATAGAATGCGAGGCTTTCTATAGTCTCCCGTGCGATTCCAACGAGCACTCCACAGCTTCCAACTAATTTGAAAAGCGACGACAGTCTTACCCGTACCCGTTGCCATCGTAATTAATGAGCGCTTTTTACCTTGAAGCACCGACTGAACTGCCCGGTTTATGGCTATTTGTTGGTAGTAACGTGGGGAATATCCTGAAACATGGTGGTAAGGGGACAGCAAGGTATCAAGATCTTCATCCTTTAAACCTTCATCGCCACAAAGCCGCTTGAATAACTCATCAGGGGTTGGAAAGCGCGACAACAATTGCTCTTCACCAGTGGTGTAGTCAAATTCTAAGATCTCATGACCATTGGTTGAGTAAGCAAACTTTAGCCCTAAAATTTCTGCGTAATCTTTTGCCTGTTGCATCCCTTGGCCGACAGGGCTGTTTTCAGGTTTAGCCTCAACAACAGCAATAGGAAAGTCGCGAGTGTACTTAAGTAAATAATCCGCTCGCTTTTGCTCCCCACGTTGAACTTTGCTGCCCTTAAACTGAACACGACCATCGGTAAATGTGTACTGTTCAGTTATTGCGCTAGGATTGTTTTCCCAACCAGACTCTTTAAGTTTTGGCGTCACATAGACTCGACAAGTATCTGCTTCGTTTAAGGCCATACTATTTTTCTTCCTTGCTGTCATCTGATGCGCCACCAGATCTAACCCACTGATCCACCTCATCTGCTTTAAACTTCCAAGGCCGACCAATCCTATGAGCAGGCATACCCTTTTTACTGATCCATGAGTACACAGTATCTTTGCTTACGCCAAGATATTCGGCTATTTCTTCAACAGATAACCAGCGGTCTGAATTCACAAAAGGTACCTAATGTTATGAGCTTGAGGCTTTTGTAAAATAGTCACATATTCGCTCAGCAAAGTAAACTTGATTTAAGCCGAATAGTGAGGATTTAAGAGGATTAAAAAGTAATCCATTTTACCTTGTCGGTACACAACCAGTACGCTAGCGGTACTGTCTGCAATGGACTACAAACTGAACCCAGCCCTTAAGTTGACTGGCAGTGCACTGCAAGGCGACAAGCACACACAGGATTCATTGCTTCTTTAGTCATCCAAAATACTGCCTTTAACACAATACATGCGTGGGCGGGTGTTGTCGGGCAGGCTGACTTTGCGCTGTGGTCGGTTGCCATCGGGGATTAGGTAGCCTGCGGCCATCAGTGCTTTGGCGGCGCGATCTGGGCTTAGGCCTTCGGTGGCTTCACGCCAGCCGGTTGGGTAAAACAGGTAGAGGGTTTGTGAGCCTGTAGAATCAAGCCAACCCGCGCGTTGGCGTACTTGGCTGCTGTAACCAATTTGTTTAGGTGTAAAACGGCTTTCACCATGCTGTTCAATAAAACTGCGCACTTGGCGAATGGCTTGTTGGTCTTCATTGGCAGCCACACCACCGCGGGCAAGTATCCATTGGTTAAGCTGGCTTAAACAGGCGGCTTCGACACTTTGAGCTGGCCAATCAAGTACTTTGGCTTGAATGGCTAACAGGCCTGCGCTGGCCAGTAAGGCAAATTTTTCGGCGACTCGGCGCACTTGGCCGTCAGCCTCGGGTGGTAAGCTGGCTAAAAAGCGTTGGCGTACGTTTTGGAAAACGGGTCGCACCTGCGCGCTGTGCTGCGTTAAATACCGTAACCAGTCCAAGGCCAAGCAGCCGTAATGTTGGCGACTTTGCTGTTTTAGGTGATCGGCTAAATCGGCGGCGTTCATGCCATGGCAATGGTTAAACACACCCATTTGCGCACCGGCATCGGCACTGAGATCAATCACGCGCACTTGCTGGCCGGCTTTTACGCGCTTGCCGATACTGGCAAGATGGCTTTCGAGCGTCACTTCGCCAGTGGATAAAAACACCAAACGCCAACGGGCGGGTAAGCGCATTTCACCGTATTTGCCTGCACGGGTTTTACCTTGGCCATTGGCAAGCATATAAGCGACATCGCCTGCCTCTTTTGGGTCAACTTCACCCATTTCATCGAGTGCCAGCAAAGCATCGTTATGCGCTAATGCTGTGCCTTCCAAACCGTTGGCCGTGGCACGCCAACTGTGGCGTAATTGATTAGGTTCGCCCCACACCGATAACGCCGGATACAGCGCCGCGGTTTTACCGGTGCTGCTGGCACCGTAAAGGTGTAAACCAAAACCATCCACCCCGCACAAATGCAACAAAGGCGCGGCCAGTGAAGCACAGACACCAACGATTAATAACGGGTTATCCAGACAATAACGGCCAACGTGCTGCCGCCAACTGTCGCTACTGCCTTGTTGAATAAAGCCTTCTATCGGGTGCATGGTTTGCAGCACCATGCGCGGGTTGTTGCTGTGTTCACTTGGGTAAAAGGTGAGGCGCGGATGCACATAAGCGCGGTGATGCCAACCAATACAGTTCACGCTGATGGCCTTTTGCGTGGCCAGTTCGCCCATTTGTTGAATAAACAGCGAGAGCAACTGCCGCGCTTTGACACTGTTGCTTAGCCGCATGCCTCGGCTGAGTAGAATTCGGCGGTACTCGCTGCCGTCTCCGGCCAATAGTTCTGCTGGCATAGCCCAATACCGATGGCGATTGTCATCGTCTAACCAGTGCAATAAATAGCCGTAGTTGTCCCCTTGCGGATCGCGGGTTCGGGCGGCCACTTGCAACCAAGAGCAGATTTTAACTGGGCTATCTTGCCCTGCCGGTTGCATCACCAGCCAGTTTTGCGCGTTATAGGCAAAACCAGCCGGTAATGTTGGCATGTTGTTATTCACCTCATTGGCAGGTAACGGGTTTGATGCTGATGGTTTATCCACGGCCATAAGCAGCACCGATACGGCGGGTTTCAATCCACTGGTCGATATCGCTTTCTAACCAGCCCACGGCACGCGCACCAATACGAATGGATCGGGGAAATTCTCCGTTGGCCATCAAAGCATAAATGGTGCTACGGCCAAAGCCGGTTTTTGCCTTTACCTCGGGCAAGCGCAAAATCCGCTGCTGACGCGCTGGCTGGGTTGATTTGGTGGGTGATTGTGTAGTTGGGTTCATCGTTTGCTTCCTCACTGATCTGTTAAGTTCAGTTAGGAGTTTGCCAGTACTAAGCGGACGCAGTAGGCAGATAAATGCCCAGATCGTGCAGCTTTCTGAGGGTACAAGTAGCTACTTGCCCCAGTTTGTAGAGAGTGCCCCAAGTAATTAATGCTCTGTGGGCAGGGTTAGTATGTGGCTAACTGGCATGAATTAAGGCTTTGCCCATACTGCCCCAAAAGCCCAAGGGGTAAGAGGTGTGTTAAAACACATGGAGAGTGAGGCAAAACATAAAAGTGAAACTATAACTTCTCTATATGCTAAGAATTGAAAATATAGTTTCACTGACTCATTAAACGTTAAACGCCGATTCTTTCATGGCCTGCTCTGCTCGGCTGATCCCTAGGCGCTTAGCAACGGTTTGCCATTGCTTAACCGCCATTAATACTTCATCGTAAATTTGCGTGGCTTGGATTTGCGAAAGTCGGAAGAAGTCTTTCACATCAAAGGCTAGCTGGTAGTCTAAAGCGTTGTCTGTATCGGTAATATTCAGATGCAGGCCATGCTTACCCACTATCGGGTTTAAATCATAAGCGGGTGATAACTTCCAGCCCTTCTTGGTTAATAAAAATCCATGGTTACGCAGGTGATCATCCGTGTTGGACACCGCAATATTAAACACGATACGTCGCCATAACTGTGCTAAATCAGCTTCGGTTTGTGCACCAGAATTGGAAATAAATTCAGCAATTTCTAAGTAGCTGGCACCTTGAGATTGTTCACCATCATAGTATTGAAGCTGTGTCATGGCCGATGAAAAATGCAGCCGCTTTTCACCGTCGCGGTCAAACCGTTTGGTTAAAAAGGTATGATGCTGTGACGAAAATTGCCTAATCTCACTTGGAAACATGTCAACACCTGCCGCCAGCGCCAATTCATAGCAGACCATCTCCCACGCGCCCACGTCATGGGTGTCATTTAGATTGGGAAACTTGGCAATCCACAAGTGGCCTTGTTCGTCTGTCACACAAGCCTTGGGCCTTGCACCACCTAATGATGAGCCTGGAGAAATCAGCATTTTCAACCAGCGGTAATACTCGTCACTGTCGATGTTATCGTCTTTTTCAATCTGCATTGCTGCGTGCTCTAGCTCTCGCAAAGAAGCCATTGGCGGCGCAGCAAATTCAGAATTGTCATCTAAGAAAGCAGCCGAGCCTGCTCGCTTAAATCGAATACCACCCATCCGGTAAGAGTCGTGCACGCCCAACAAGTAATCCAATTCATTTAATCGACTTGTTGCTCGAATGCCTTTGCGTGCTTCAATGGCCGCACGCCGCTGCATTAAAATACGTCCCCATCTATCGGGCGATGAATCAAGAAATGCACGGAAGTTTTTATCGGCTTCATCGTTGTAGAGTTCACCGGAGTGGAGGGTCAGGATGGGATCAATTTGCAAGCGATAGGCTGAAGTTAAAAATGCTTTATCGTAGGCAAAACTAAACACGCCACCTCGGCTTGAATCGCTGTAAGAAAGCCGCCCTATCAGCAAAGGCGCCTCAATTGGCTGCCAGTCGGCATAGACTTCGACGATTTCACGGCTCATCTTGAACCTTCCAGCAATTTTATGTTTTGCAGCTTGATGCCCACTTCATCATGAGCGGCCATTTCTGCAAAGTTGCTTTCCATGCCAAGAACGGCCATCACCTTTAAGTAAGTGCCTATGGCAACACCCGGATCACCTGCGAAGACTTTGTTCACGGTTTTATGGTCAAAACCAGTACGTTCACACAGCAGCTTTTTGGTAAAACCACGTCTTTTCATCGCCAACAGCAAGTCTTCACCAAACTGCGTCAGGATTTTGCGCTGCTTTGGAAACAATACATTGTGTAAGTCACGCTTAGCCATATCACCAACCAAAGGGACTATATTCCCATTATTCAACCATTAATGGGAATATAGTCCAACCTTGAACTCCAAGCAACTCCAACAGTTTACATGTGGGACTATATTCCCATTTTACTCAATATAATTGGATTTATATCCTACTTTTAGGTTTAGTTTGCGCGTTGGCCAAGGCGATGATGTGAATCCCTGAATGCCAAAGGCAATCAAATTACACTTTTACGCGCATAAAAATGTAAAAATCCGCACTTTTCTGCGCGTAAAAGTGTGAAATGCAAGTTGAGTACTCGTCAGTGTATTTTACTGAATGGATAAATGCAGCGGTTAGAGGTCTCACAAAGTTACCTTATGGGTAACAATTTGTAGACCTTTTGGCGGGCTTACAACCTTCAATTAACCCTCAATCAGTTTTTTGCTAACGTCATTTGGCCAGTCTCTTGCCTCATCGTTTAAGCAAATCACTCAACCGATTTAACAGCGCTTTACGGCTATTATTCGCCACAACAAAGCGCTTAAAACGTTGTTCAAACGCCGCTTCATCCGCTTTGAACTGATAGGCATCAAACAGCTGATGCAGATAGCGTGATGCCGCATCGTAACCACTAGCGCAAGTTCGATCCGCTTGCTCTTGTGATTGCTGCCAGTAGTGCTCACGCTGATTGTAGATATCCGTCAACGCTTTTTCTTTTTCCGCTTTTTCGATGGCTAATTTTTTTGCGAGTGCTGCGGCTTGCTCTTGCTGTAATTGACTTTGCGCTTGCTCAATGAAAGGAGAAATGACGGCGGGGGTTAACCAGTATTGATAGATCTCGTCTGTGTTGGCAGGTTCTTTTCGCGTCAGCGCTAAGGCTTGGTGACGTGTAAGCTGGCCTTGCTCAAACAACGTGCGTAATAGCGTGTCTTTCTCTGCTTCCGAGAGATTATGGAGCCACGCATCAAGCGTAAGCTGAGTTTGTTTGGCTTGGTGACTGGGTTGTTCGCTCAGCACCATAGCGAGCGCCTTAACCAATGCTAAGGGAATATCATACAGTGCCGCAAATGCCTGCAACTCTTCACTGAGATGTTCAAAATCGAATTGAATCAACGGCATTTGCTCAACGTCATCATTAAAATCAAACGCTTTGAGCCACATGAAGTACACAAGGCGCCAATCCCCTTGCATTAACCCGCAGCGTAACCCAGCTAAATACTGGAAAAAGTCGTCGGCATGCTCATCGTCAAAATATTCGTCATACTCCTCAAGTGAAAAAATCAGCAACTGCCACTCATCGTTTTCGTGAACATGAAGCCCATCACTTGAAAAGCCAAGTAAAGCTTCAGGGAGCGTTCCTGCTGGTAGCTTGATGTAGGCATCGATTGAGCCCCAATCGGCATAGTAAAAACCAATATCAAAGTATTTTAATATCAGCTCAGAAGGCTCCGCCTTTAGGTCACTGTAGGTGTAATACACCTGAAAGGACGTAGCGCTGATCTCGGCACGGCTTGAAATTGATCGGAGTGCTTGACGTGCTTTAGCATCTAAATACCCATCCAGACGCTCAAATTTATAGTATTGATATTCGCTCACGATGACCTTGTTATGTATTTATTGTGAATTGAAAAGTTTGTTTTACTTTCATTGAAAAAGCGCTGCATTTTCCTGTTTGCGCTGATCCAATGTCTTAGCAATCGCAGACACTGTTGTTTTACCGATCCCTTGCTGCTGTGCCAGATACGTAAATTGGCTGATGGCTTCTGCGACTTCTTCAATGACTTGCCTTGCATCATGCCAATTCGCAAAGCCAGCACTGGTAGCAAGTTTTTGCATCACCTTAAGCGGTGGCGCTTTACCATAACCTCCGAACGCAGTGGCGTGTTCGTTGAATGGATGTGGGCTGTAGGTAACATCGTAAAAAGGGGCAGGATTCCATTGACCGTCATCCGCTTGCAAAAACGCCCAGTTTTTACTGTGGTCGTCTTGGTTAGACGACAGCAGGTTAAAAACGGCACGGCGAAATTGCAGCTGCCCAGCAGCAGGAGATTTACACAACTGACGGCTGGCTTTGATCAAGTCAATATAATCTAAACTTGGCGTTCGAAAGTCTGCATCCAGCAGCCCACAAACGCTGTGCATATGTAATCGACCTGCACTGAGTTGACTGCCTGAGTCGACCTGTTCAGTGACATAATCAAAACGCTTGAGTGCTAACCAAGCAGGCGCACCGCTTGTAGAAGGTGCTTCAATGAGTTGCCAGACTGGTGGTTGGCACTTAGCTTGCTCGGCCATTTGCAAATACACCGCCTCACACAAACCTTCTTCATGCCCGAGCGCTAAATTTTTCGAGGTAAACTTAATCAGCCAAGCTTCATCACCGGGCTGTGCAAAAGTTCGACAATGCTTAGTTTCCCCGGCAGGCATATAAATCTGCGCCTTTGGTCTTGCCCCGCCCGAACTACCACCCGCGACCAATGCAGCCAACACCTGTTGAGTATGCCCATCTAACTCATCGTGATTATCATCCATATACTCTGACATCGAAGAATCGAACAACGTTTGTGCTTCTAAGCCTAACGTCGCTAAATCAATATCCGCGTTCGTCGTGGCTGAAAACTCAGACACCGGAGAAAAAGACAATGCTCCCATGCCTTTAACACCGACAAAGGCCAGTCTATCCATCGCTGTTAATTGATTAGGCAGGATGCCCTTTTGCCGGAAAATACGATCTTGCAACAGCATGCCCCAGCCATCAGGTAAACAATCGCCAAATACGCCATGTACACCTTGGTGCGGTGCTTTAGGCGCGGCTTGAACTTGCGCATTCGCCTGCAAAGTAAAAGGTGATAAATTCCCAAACTGCTGCAAATAGTCGTCAACATACTGAAAAAAAACGCCTTGCCGATTCTGCGCCAAGACTCCAACAGATATCTGTTCACCTGAGCTTAACGTACGAGTTATAGTGAGTTTTTGAATCGGTTTAAAACTCATCTTTTAGCACCTCATCAATACTCATGGGTATAGCAGCGCGTTCTTTGCTAGGCTGTGTGAGCTGATAAAGCCTATCTAGCGAATCAAGGGTCTGCCATAGCAACAGCAATTGGCGAAATGAAATTTGCCCAGTTAGCTCAAATTTCTTAATGGTGGCCGCAGGTACACAGCTTCGCTCAGCAAGCGCCGCTCGTGACAGTTTTGCCTGCTTTCGTAACTCTCGCAGATAAGCCGCATAGGCTTGGCTTACATCGGTATCATCAAGTAAGGTAAAATTCATCCGAAACAACCAAATGGATACAGTTATATCCATAGTAGCAAAATAAAACATAAATTGGATATTATTATATCCATAATAAAATTAAGTGTTGAAAAAATCACTCGATAAAGCCCTTCAAAACTGCTATGTTTTAGCTCTAACAGCAGCATAAAAACGGCACTGTTTTTCCATTGCTAACCACTAAGATTTAGTAAAAGCCATAGGCAAGTGGTGGGCAGTTTGGTGGGCAAACAGGCATTTTTGATCGGTTTCTTTTCGATAACTCATTGAGTTTGTTAGGGTCTAGGCCGCTACTCAATGAGCAGATCCAAAACATCGAATAACCCTTAAAGCCTCGTTGATTCGGGGCTTTATTTCATCCCCTAACCTCTTAGCACTTGGAAACCTATGGAACGTTTGATCGAAAAACTTCTCTATTCTTCACGTTGGATTATGGCGCCGATTTATCTTGGCTTAAGCCTGCTGCTGCTCGCGCTGGGCATTAAATTCTTCCAAGAAATTTTCCACCTACTGCCAAACATTTTTACCATCAAAGAAGTGGATCTGATCCTAGTCGCACTCTCTTTGATTGATGTGTCGCTGGTGGGCGGCCTTATCGTGATGGTGATGTTTTCCGGATATGAGAACTTCGTGTCTAAACTCGATGTCGATGAGAGCGAAGATAAACTCGGTTGGCTAGGCAAGCTTGATACCAGCTCGCTGAAAAACAAAGTATCTGCTTCGATTGTGGCCATCTCATCCATTCATCTGCTCAAAGTGTTTATGAATACCGAAAACATCGAAAGTGACAAAATCAAATGGTACTTGCTGCTGCACATTACTTTTGTGGTATCGGCTTTTGCGATGGGCTACTTAGATAAAATCACCAAGAAGTAGCGTCTTGAATCGTTGAAAAACTTGAATCGTTGAAAAGAAAGCGCCCTAGATTGGGCGCTTTTACTATCCCCCATCCGTTAAGGGGATAACCTACAGGGAACCCACTTAGCTCAGATCGACGTCTTTACAACCGAAGAAGTAGGTAGCAGCAAAGCCAACGGTATAAGAGATGAGCAAACCACCGACAAATACCGCCATACCCGCAAAAATACCGTCGGCTGAAGTCATCAGAGGAATCGCCACCACACCGGATGGGCCAAACACCGTATTGAGGCCAACCGGCAGCCCTAAATAAGAGATGAGGCCGATGAAGAAGCCGCCCGCCGCACCGCCAATACAGGCGGTGACAAAAGGTTTCACTCGCGGTAGCGTCACGCCATAAATCAGTGGCTCACCAATGCCGAGAATACCTGGGATGATCGCCCCTTTAATTTGAGTGCGAATCGTGGTCTCTTTTTTGGCTCTCGCGTACAGCGCCAGTGAAGCACCGACTTGCCCAGCACCCGCCATAGCAAGGATCGGGAACAGTGAGTTAAAGCCTTGCGCTTCCATCAGCGCGAAATAAACCGGCACAAAACCTTGATGAATACCAAACACCACCGAGATTAAGAACAAACCGGCCAAGATGGCAGCACCGAGTGGGTTATCGTTGAGGTTTAAAAACAGCCATGACATGCCTTTAAACAGCTCACCGCCGATAGGCATGATGATGAGGAAAGTCACCGCGCCCATGATCAGCAAAGTCACCACCGAAGTCAGGATCATATCCAAATCATCCGGCATGTATTCACGCACTTTACGTTCCACTTGCGCGCCTAAAATTGCTGCCAGTAATACCCCGATGATGTTGCCACGCGGGTCAATTGCAAAGCCGAAGAACTCACTCATCCCCGAGTAAATGCCTTTGGTTGCTTCTGGGTCATAACCGAGTACAAACAGCGAAGCCAGAATCGCCCCGTTCACGCCAGAGCCGCCAAATGCCTGCTGCGCGTTATAGCCAATCAAGATGCTGAGAAACGCAAACAGCCCTTTGCCAAACACTTTTAGGTAAGCCACCAGATCGAGCATAAACTCGCTCGGGGTTTGGCCAACCACATAGATTTGCTCAAGCAGAGTCGCAATGCCAAGTAGCAAGCCTGCGGCAATAAATCCGGGGATCAGCGGGGTAAAAATGGTGGCAAACTTGCTCAAAAAGCGTTGTACCGCACTGGTTTGCTTGCTCTTCATCTGCTTTTTCTGCTGCGCGGCAATCGTGGAGAGATCCGCCTCGCTCACTGAAGGTGCCACGTTGTCGCCCGATTCAATCAAGGCATTCATCATATCCGCGGCCGTTTGTGCTTTACCGGGACCGAGGATGATCTGCAGTTGCGCGTCACTTTCAACCACACCCATCACTCCGGAAATTTTTTTCAACGCCGCATGATCGGCGAGCGCAGAATTATTCAGCGTTAAACGCAAGCGAGTCATGCAGTTACCACATTTGGCGACGTTACCACTGCCGCCCACCAGAGACAGCACCTGTGCCATCATGGTTTGGGTTATTTTGACCATCATCGGCTCCTTCTCTCTGCTGTTTATTCTTGGTTGAGCGCTGCGCGGATAAAGCCTTGGTGCTGCGCCAGTTTTTGTGCGGCTTGCTCTGCGCTAAAACCCCCCAAAATCATCAAAATCGCAGTCTTGCAGTGGCGACCACACGCGGCCAATGCCGCTTCCGCTTGCTCAGCGCTTACGCCTGTCGCTTCTACTACAATATTGGTTTGCCGTTGGATGAGCTTGGCATTGGTCGCTTCCACATCCACCATCAAGTTGCCAAACACTTTGCCACTTTTGATCATCGCGCCCGTGGTCAGCATATTGAGCACCAGTTTCTGCGCAGTGCCCGCTTTCATGCGTGATGAGCCAGTAACCACTTCCGCACCCACTACCGGGGTAATCACAATATCGGCGCACGCCTCCATCGGGCAGCCCGGATTACACGCCAGTGACACGACGGTGGCACCGACTGAGCGCGCGTACTCCATTCCCCCAATCACATAAGGGGTGCGTCCACTGGCCGCGATGCCAACCAGCACATCCTTTTCATTAAGGTTCAGGGCCTTGAGATCGCTTTGGCCTAGCTCGCGGTTGTCTTCGGCATTTTCGACCGCTTTCAAAATCGCCGTGTGTCCACCAGCGATCAAACCAATCACCTGATCAGGCTTACTACCGTAGGTCGGCGGACATTCACTCGCATCAAGAATGCCTAAACGACCTGACGTACCTGCGCCCATATAAATCAAGCGTCCACCTTGAGCAAAAGCAGCGGTAATCGCTTCCACCGCTTGCGCGACTTGTGGCAAGGTTTGCGCGACCGCCAAGGCGACCAACTGATCTTGTTGGTTGATAACTTGCAGCATGTCCAACGTGGACAAGGTATCAATCTGCTCACTGGCTGGATTACGGCTTTCGGTCACTAAGCGGGTTAAATCAATCTTCATAAGGCTTCTCGGCAAATTTCGAATTGAGGCGATTCTATGGAATAAAATATTCCATTTTGGTGATAGGAATCACAATTAAGGTTATTCTTTAAGCAGGCGTTTTTTGGAATAATCGTGAAAAGCATCGAGAAAAATAAACGTTCAACCATGAAGCCATTGATTGAGAAAGAGTGACGCGTGGCAGGCATTATTCCTACAATGGAATAATTTATTCATAAGGAGTGTAAAAAATGTCCGTACTACAACGCATCGTCAGCCGTCGCACCCAACTTTCCGAGAGTGGCCGCCAGATTGGTGATTGGGTTCTCGCCAATGCGGCGCAGGCGGCAGCGATGACCAGCCAAGATTTGGCGGCGTGGGCCAATGTGAGCCAATCGAGCATAGTCAAATTTACCCAACGGCTTGGTTTTAAAGGCTACAGCGAATTTAAACTCGCCCTCACCGAAGAGCTGGGACGCAAACAAGTCATGGTCAACCAGCCTTTACACAGCAACATCTTGGCCGATGACCCCGTGGCCGTAATTGCCCAAAAACTGGTGCAAACCAAAACCGAAGCGATGTTTCACACCACCAATGCCCTGCGTTTGGATGAGTTTAGTGAGGCGATCAGCTGGATTCAGCAAGCGGTGCGGGTACAGATCATCGGAATTGGTGGCTCAGCACTGGTCGCCAAAGATCTCGCATTTAAGCTACTCAAGCTCGGCATTACCGCGCTCACGGAGCAAGATAGCCACGTGCAGATCGCGACCGCTCGCACCTTACATAGCCAAGATGTGCTGATTGCGATTTCATTTTCGGGAGAAAAGCGCGAAATTCTGATTGCAGCACAAGCGGCCAAACAGCAAGGCGCGAAAGTGATTGCCCTAACTACACCGAACAAAAATCGCTTACGTGAACTGGCCGATCTGGCACTGGATACGATTGCCGATGAAACGCAGCACCGCAGCTCTGCGATTGCTTCGCGTACCGCGCAAAACGTGCTGACCGACCTGATTTTTATCACCCTCACTCAGCAGCGTGAAACGTCCGCACGGCAGTTGATCGATGACATTTCTTCCGACATTCGCCAGATGCGTTGAATGTGATACCTATACCCAAACTACTTGGCGTTGCAGGTCGGCGGCAAGAGCTTGGCAATAAACGCCAGCTCCTCATCACCCTGACCTGCGGTTAGGGTTTCTAGCCACAATGATTGGCTGTAATGCTCGCCGCGCAGCAGTAAATGGCAGCCTTCAAAATCAATTAGCCAAGTGTGTAGATCTGCATCGCACTGCTTTTCCAACACCCGAGCGGAAAGCAGGTTCACCAAACGCCAAGCGGTTTCAGCAAAAGCCTCAAAATCGAAGTTTTCGGCGCGCACAATCAAGCGTCCTTCGCCGGCAAGGTATTCACCTAAACCAAACTCAGCCATGATAGGTCAAATGCTCCTGAATCAGATCCAAAAACGGGTCGGCGTATTTTTCCAGCTTGCGCTGCCCAACCCCATTCACCGCCAACATTTCGCCATAAGAGGTCGGCATGATCTCCGCCATATCAATCAAGGTGGCATCACTGAACACCACATACGGTGGCAACCCTTCGTCATCGGCGATCGATTTACGCAGCTTACGCAGTTTGGCAAATAGCTTTTTGTCGTAGTTTTTGCCCGACAACTTATCGGATTTCGCCGCGCGCGCCGCGGTATCTAAACGCGGTACCGCCAGCTCAATATTCATCTCACCGCGCAGCAAGGGGCGCGCTTCTTCGGTCAGTTGCAGCGTCGAGTTGCGCGTGATGTTTTGGTAGAGCATGCCTTTGTGGATCAGTTGGCGGAAAATACTCACCCAGTAATCGTGGCTGTGATCGCGGCCGATGCCGTAGGTGGTAATTTTGTCGTGGCCATGCTCGCGAATACGGATGTTCTGCATGCCGCGCAGCACTTCCACCACATAGCCAATCCCGAAGTTTTGATTGACGCGATAGACACACGACAGCGCTTTGCGCGCCTCTTCCGTGGCATCAAAACGCTTGGGTGGATCGAGGCAGATATCGCAGTTACCACATGGCTTATCGCGATATTCGCCAAAATAATTGAGCAACACTTGGCGGCGACAAGTTTGCGCTTCAGCAAACGCGCCCATGGCGGTGAGCTTGTGGCTTTCGACCTGTTTTTGCGCGCCATCGGGCTTTTCATCCAGCATGCGGCGCAGCCAGTTCATGTCAGCAGGGTCGTACAGCATCATGGCTTCAGCAGGCAGGCCATCACGCCCTGCGCGGCCAGTTTCCTGATAGTAAGATTCAATGTTGCGTGGAATATCAAAATGCACCACAAAGCGCACGTTGGGTTTATTAATCCCCATGCCAAACGCCACGGTCGCCACCACAATTTGCAGGTCATCACGCTGAAACGCCTCTTGCACCCAAGCGCGTTCATCGGCATCCATCCCGGCATGGTAACTGGCGGCGCGAATGTGGTTGCCGCACAGCTTTTCGGTGAGCATTTCGACTTTTTTACGGCTACCACAATAGATGATGCCGCACTGCCCACGCTGAGTTTCCAGATAACGGATCACTTGTGAAACCGGCTTATGTTTTTCCACCAGCATGTAGCGAATGTTCGGGCGATCAAAGCTGCCCAGATACTGATGCGGCTCATTGAGCTGCAAACGCTGCATAATGTCGTGACGCGTCGCGTCATCCGCAGTCGCCGTCAGCGCCATCACTGGCACATTCGGGAAACGCTGCTTAAGCTGGCCTAATGAGGCGTATTCAGGGCGAAAATCGTGTCCCCATTGCGAAATACAGTGCGCTTCATCGACCGCAATCATGGCTAACGGCAGATGGCTGAGCCGTTCGATAAACTCGGCGGTCAATACCCGCTCTGGCGACACATACAGCAGCTTGAGCTGGCCAGCATGCATGCGGTTATAAATCGCGATCAGTTCCTCGCGCGCCAAGGTGGAATTGACACACTCGGCGGCGACACCGTTGGCTTTAAGCTGGTCAACCTGATCTTTCATCAGCGAAATCAGGGGAGAAATCACTAAGGTGACCCCTTTCAGCACCAGTGCAGGGATCTGGTAACAGAGCGATTTACCACCGCCAGTCGGCATAATGACCAAGCTATCACGCCCAGCCAGCGCCGCCTCAATCACCTCTTGCTGACCGACGCGAAATTGCTGATAGCCAAACACCTCGTGCAAAACACGTTCAGGAGTGACAAAGAGAGCAGAAGATTCAGCCATTAAAGTCGCGGTCATATCGATAGAGTGCAAAGTGTGATTCATCAGTCGCCAACAAGCTGGCTATTGTAGAGGGGTTACTCGGTGAATAAAACCGCAAAATACGTACAGTGTACTATTCTCAGGTTATACTTCGCTGCTACCGCCGCCAAAGCGGTCATCACCATAACCAGAGAAGTTGTTCATGACACCCGACCAACAAGATGCCAAAAAAGGAATTTTGCTCGCGATCAGCGCATACACCATGTGGGGCATTGCGCCGATTTATTTCAAAGCACTTGGCGCCGTATCCGCGCTGGAAATCCTTAGCCACCGAGTGGTGTGGTCATTTGTGTTGCTCGCAGTGCTGATTCACCTCGGTCGTCGCTGGCGCAGCGTCGTTGGCGTAGTACACACTCCACGTAAATTTTGGCTGCTGTTAGTGACCGCTTTGCTCGTGGGGGGTAACTGGCTGATTTTTATCTGGTCAATCAACGCCAACCATATGCTGGATGCCAGTTTGGGCTACTACATTAATCCGCTACTCAACGTGCTGCTCGGCATGCTGTTTCTCGGCGAGCGCCTGCGTAAATTGCAGTGGTTTGCGGTCGCGCTTGCCGCGATTGGCGTGGGTATTCAGTTAGTGGTGTTTGGCTCAGTGCCGATTGTGGCGATTGCCCTTGCCACCAGCTTTGGCTTTTATGGTCTGCTGCGTAAAAAGATCCAAGTCGATGCGCAAACAGGCTTGTTCCTTGAAACCCTGTTTATGCTGCCCGCCGCCGCCATCTACCTAATCTGGCTCGCCGATACGCCAACCAGTGATATGGCACTCAACACTTGGCAACTCAATCTGCTCTTGGTTTGCGCTGGCGTCGTGACTACCTTGCCCCTGCTCTGTTTTACCGGAGCCGCGGCGCGTCTCAAACTCTCAACGCTTGGGTTTTTCCAATATATCGGCCCGAGTTTGATGTTTTTGCTCGCAGTTCTGGTCTACGGTGAAGCCTTTACCAGCGATAAAGCGATCACCTTTGCTTTTATTTGGAGTGCGTTGGTCATCTTCAGTGTTGATGGTTTAAAAACAGGGCACGCAGCAAGACGGGCACGAAGAGACTGATCATTTTTTACAAGACAGAAGAAGCGTGACTGCCTAAGCTTGCACCAATCTAGCCGACTTTTTGGCTTTTCTAGATTCGGTGTCTATACATTAGGTCTCTAATGGATAAAGTGAAGGACAAAGTGAAAGATACAGTGAATTATCGCCCCAGCGCTTACCCCGCGATCAGTCTGATTGAAGCAGATTATCGCCAGTTTGCGTTTGAGCGTCACTATCATCTGGATATCCATATCGGCCTTATCACCCAAGGTGTGCAACGTTTTTATCACCAAGGGGCTTGGCATCAAGTGGGACAAGGTGGCGTGGTATTGATGTCACCCGATGAGTTGCATGATGGTCACGCGCACAGTAATACGGGCTATCAAGTGCAAGTGTTCTCCATTGAACCTGAATGGTTACAGCAGACGCTCGAAGCCAACCAGATTGAGCAAGTGATCGGCTTTGAGCAGTTGATTGTACAAGACCCGACCCTATTTCACTCCTTGCAGCAACTTCACCATTTGCTGCGACAGGACAACCTCAGCCAGCTCGCCAAAGATTGCTTACCTTATCAAGGCTTTGCTCCGCTGCTTGAGCGTTATAGCTACCTAAAACAGCCCGCCGTAAAACCACTCGGTCAACACAATCTCGCTCTACTCAAAGAGTGGGTACTCAGCCAGCTTGACCAACCAATCCGGCTCGAACAGTTAGCGCAATTGTGCCAACTCTCTCCAACTCAATTTCAGCGCCATTTTAAAGCCCAAACAGGACTCACGCCTTACGCTTGGTTGCGGCGGCTACGCCTAGAGCAAGCAATGAAACTGCTGCAAAGTGGCAAACCAGGTACAGATGTCGCGTATCAGGTCGGCTTTTACGATCAGGCCCATTTCAGTAAAGCCTTCAAAGCCACTTATGGCCTTTCGCCTTCTTTGATCACTCGCTTTTCTTAACCACGCTGTCAAAAATTTACAAGCTCCTCGCGCTCGCCGCGCGGCATACTCCGTGAATAATGTGAGGAGAAAGCATGAACGAAATGTCCATTTTAGCCACCTTAGCCGGTGTGCATTTTATTGCCTTATTAAGCCCAGGGCCTGATGTCGCCTTAGTGGTGCAAAACGCCACACAGCACGGGCGTAAAACTGGCGTGATGATCGCGTTAGGTTTGTCGTGCGGCATTTTAATCCATTTGATTTTGAGCCTGACCGGCATTAGCTACTTAGTCAAACAGCAGCCAATGCTGTTTAACCTGTTACAACTGGCTGGCGGCAGCTACTTGCTTTATCTGGGGGTCGGCGCTTTGCAATCAGTGGTGGCGCAAAAAAATGCCAGCACACCGACGCATAGCCCTGCGCTCTCCATTCTCGGCAACCGCCGTCAAGCCTTCACAAAAGGCATGATGACCAATCTCTTGAACCCGAAAGCTCTCGTATTTTTTGTCAGCCTGTTATCTAGCCTGATCCCAGCCAGCATGTCCGTGTCTGGTAAAGTGAGTGCCGCCCTGATTTTAGCTGGTTTATCCCTAACTTGGTTCTCCTGTTTAGCTTGGCTGCTTACCACGTCTGCCATGCAACAACGTATGCAGCGCATTACGCGATCCGTCGATAGCATATGCGCTGCGGTGTTTATCTTGGCCGGTGGCGTGATTTTATGGCAAGCAAGCCGCGCTATAGCACAAACCTTCGGATGGCTATGATCCGACTTTGGCCGATCATGCTGTGCGAGATCTCTTACAAAGCGGTAGGACAAATTCGCTTTCTGCGATAAAAAACACTGACAAAAACAACTTAAATAATTGTTTTTAAATAAAATGTTCAAAATTTCATTATTTCGAACATCAAGAAATCGCTTCGATTTGCTTGTTCAGAAAGCTCAGCTCAGTAAGATGAATCTCGTCGGAAGGATACTGACACGGAACAGGAAAGCACCAAGGATTGGTGATCTTCAGGAAGAAGAATCGAACATTCAGGATGAATGCTCGGCAAGGAAAGCGTAATTGGACATTGAACGGACGCAATCGTTGCTAGGATGGTAACGACAAGGATGGGAAATGGACACCTCTGGACGAGGCAAGGACTGAACATCAGGATGATGGCAGGGACACCGCTCAAGGAACAAGTGATGTGAACTCGCTAGGATTGTGAGTTGTAATGGAAGACACAGGACACCGCTAGGATGGCGATGCAAGGATTGAGCTGACGGATTGCAGCGTACTATCAAGGATTAGATGCAGGGAGCACCTTTTAGTAGCTGGAATGCTGCGAGTAAGACTCTAACCCCGGTGGGCTTGCCCCCGGGGTTTTCTTTTTTATCCCGAAAAGTCATCACCACTTTACTCCTCAACAGAAACGTTAATCGTTACTTTGTATCTAGGGGCAATTTCTTCCCTCCCCTTTTAGGGGAGGGTTAGGGTGGGGTATTTGGCGCTTGCAAATGGTTGGGTGATTATTGCTTGGTGCGCAATACCCCCTCCCGACCTCCCCCTAAAAGGGGGAGGAGAGTAAGACCTACCTCTAAAAAAGGGGGGGGGGAGCCACGTCGCCGCCCTATTCTATCTACACCTTCTCTAATCTCGCGTAAGCCGTCACTAACCACTTAATGCCTTCGCCATTAAACGCCACTTGCACTCGGCTTTGCGGGCCACTGCCTTCAAAGTTAATGATGGTGCCTTCGCCAAATTTCGGGTGACGGACTCGTGAACCCAAATTAAAACCGGTTTCGTTAAAGCTTTCTTTTACTACGGTTTGGCTAAAGCGCCCTGTGCTGGTTGGGCGGCTGACTTGCGCCTTCATGCGTACTTCATCCAAACAGCCTTCTGGCAGTTCACGAATAAAGCGTGAGGGTTTGTGATACTTATCTTGCCCATACAAGCGGCGCATTTCCGCGTAGGTGATGTAGAGCTTTTGCATCGCGCGGGTCATACCGACGTAACACAGGCGACGCTCCTCTTCGAGACGCCCCGCCTCTTCGGCAGACATTTGGCTCGGGAACATGCCCTCTTCCACACCGACCATAAACACCAGCGGGAACTCTAATCCTTTGGCACTGTGTAAAGTCATCAGCTGTACCGCATCATCATGCTCATCGGCTTGACCTTCACCGGCTTCCAGTGCCGCATGGGTCAAAAATGCGGTCAGCATGGTCATCTCTTGCGCTTCTTCTGGCTTTTCAAACTGGCGCGTCGCCGTCACCAGCTCTTCCAAGTTTTCAATTCGCGCTTTGGATTTTTCGCCTTTTTCCTGCTGATACATCTCCAGCAAACCCGAGGTTTTCACCGCATGGTCAGTCAGCACGTGCAGCGGCATGTCGATGCCTTCCTCTTCCAAAGCATTGATCAGCTCAACAAAGCGGCTCAGCGCGCTCGCAGCACGCCCAGTGAGCACTTGGTCATTGAGCAGACCGACACTGGCATCCCACAAGGTGCAGCCGCGATCGCGCGCGGCAAAGCGAATGGTCTCTAGGGTTTTATCACCCAAACCGCGCGGCGGCGTATTAATCACTCGCTCAAATGCGGTGTCGTCATTGCGGTTATTAATCAAACGCAGATAACTCAGCGCATCTTTGATCTCTTGACGCTCGAAAAAGCGCATCCCGCCATAAATGCGGTACGCCAAACTCGCTTGCAATAACGCCTCTTCCAGTACCCGTGACTGGGCGTTGTTACGATACAAGATCGCACAATCGGTCAGTGTGCCGCCTTGCTCCTGCCAGCCTTTGATTTTGCTGACCACAAAGCGCGCTTCATCGAGCTCGTTATACGCTGAATACACCGAAATAGGTTCGCCAACCAAGCCCTCAGTCCACAACTGCTTGCCCATCCGCTCGCTGTTATTGGCGATCAGTGTATTTGAGGCTTCCAAAATGGTCTTGGTGGAGCGGTAGTTTTGCTCCAGTCGAATGGTATTCACGCTCGGAAATTCGCGGGTAAATTTTTCGATGTTTTCCACTCGCGCGCCACGCCAGCCGTAAATCGATTGGTCATCGTCACCGACAATCATCACATTCGACTGTGCGCCCGCCATCATGCGCAGCCACGCGTACTGAATCGCGTTGGTGTCTTGGAATTCATCAACCAAAATGTGCTTAAAGCGCGCCTGATAATGCTCGCGAATGTGCTGATTACCACGCAGAAGCTCTAGGGCGCGCAGCAGAATTTCGGCAAAATCGACCAAGCCCGCGCGATCGCACGCTTCTTGGTAAGCGGTGTACAGCTTGAGATAAGTTTGAGTAACCGGATCAAAGGCGTTGATGTGCGCCGGGCGCAACCCTTCATCTTTTTGATTGTTGATCCACCATGCGACTTGCCGTGCCGGCCACTGTTTATCATCCAGATTGTGCGCTTTGATAAGGCGTTTGAGCAGGCGCTGCTGATCGTCACTGTCGATGATCTGAAAATCTTCCAGCAGCTTAGCGTCGAGATAATGGGCGCGCAGAATGCGGTGGCAAATACCGTGAAAAGTCCCACACCACATGCCAGAGGCGGTGCCATGCATCAGCTCTTCAATTCGACCACGCATTTCGGCTGCGGCTTTGTTGGTAAAGGTCACCGCCATCACCGAAAACGGTGAGGCTTCTTCCACCGACATCAGCCACGCAATTCGGTGCACCAGCACGCGGGTTTTACCACTACCAGCACCGGCCAGAATCAGTAAGTTTTCCAGTGGCGCTGCCACCGCTTCGCGTTGTTTATCGTTGAGACCGTCGAGCAATAGAGAGGGATCGATCATGACTTCGCCACTGGTTATTTATACATAATGGCGGCGATTATAACCCCAAGTGTCGCAGATACCCAAACGTCTTGAATGGGCGCAGCGGTGACCGGAAAAATTTCAGCCCACACGAGGTGGGCTGAAAGTACTATCGATTACGCGGCGATTCCGGCATGACGCAACAGAGCATCAATTTGTGGTTCACGGCCACGGAAGCGCTTAAACAGCTCCATCGGCTCTTCGCTGCCACCCATCTCAAGGATGTTGTTGAGGAAGCTTTGGCCAGTCTCACGGTTGAAAATGCCTTCTTCTTCAAAGCGTGAGAACGCATCCGCCGAAAGCACTTCTGCCCACAAGTAGCTGTAGTAACCGGCGCTGTAGCCACCCGCAAAGATATGGCTAAAGCTGTGCGAGAAGCGGTTCCACTCCAAGCCCGGCAGCACCGCCACTTTCTTTTTCACTTCCGCCAAGGTTTCCAGCACTTGGGGGCCCACTTCTGGGTCGTAAGTGGTGTGCAGCGTGAAGTCGAACAATCCGAACTCCAACTGACGCAGAATAAACATCGCCGATTGGAAGTTTTTCGCCGCCAGCATTTTATCGAGCATGGCTTTCGGCAGTGGCTCACCAGTTTGGTAATGACCAGAAATGAACGCCAGCGCCTCTTCTTGCCAGCACCAGTTTTCCAAGAATTGGCTTGGCAGCTCGACTGCATCCCAAGGCACACCATTGATGCCGGATACCGCGCCCACTTCCACTTGCGTCAGCATATGGTGAATGCCGTGACCAAATTCGTGGAACAGAGTGGTCACTTCGTCGTGGGTAAACAGCGCAGGCTTATCACCCACTGGGCGGTTGAAGTTACACGTCAGGTAAGCCACTGGTGTTTGCAGTGCGCCACTGTCGGTAGTGCGACGTACACGACACTCATCCATCCACGCGCCACCGCGTTTGTGTTCACGAGCATACAGGTCGAGATAGAAGCTGCCACGCAGCGTTCCTTGCGCATCAAAAATATCAAAAAAGCGCACCGATTCGTGCCATACATCTACCCCTTGGCGCTCTTTGACTTGCATGCCAAACAAACGGCTCAGCACTTCAAACAGGCCATTCACCACTTTTTGTTCTGGGAAGTAAGGGCGCAGCTCTTCATCGGAGATTTCAAACAGATGCTGCTTTTGCTTTTCGCTGTAGTAAGCAATATCCCACAGCTCAAGCTGCTTGACGCCAAACTCACTTTCAGCAAATTGGCGCAGCTCTTCCACTTCGCGCTCACCTTGTGGTTTGGCTTTGCTGGCGAGATCATTTAAGAAACCAAGCACTTGATCAGTGGTTTGCGCCATTTTGGTCGCCAGCGATTTTTCGCTGTAAGTGCTAAAGCCGAGCATACGCGCGATCTCATGGCGCAGTTT
Source organism: Vibrio paracholerae (assembly GCF_037672085.1). NCBI lineage: Bacteria > Pseudomonadati > Pseudomonadota > Gammaproteobacteria > Vibrionales > Vibrionaceae > Vibrio > Vibrio paracholerae. The sequence goes on from NZ_JBBHLM010000003.1 coordinate 163,426, forward strand.
GAGCTGCTCAGCAATGATTTCGCTGTTATCCCATTTACCCGCATTCGGGCCGCGATCCGAAGCGCGCGTGACATACGCTTCATACACTTCTTTGCGCAGTGCTTGGTTATCACAGTAAGTCATCACTGGTAGATAAGACGGAATATCCAAGGTCAGCAGATACCCCTCTAAACCTTTGGCCTCAGCTGCTGCTTGTGCCGCCGCCAGTGCCGATTCCGGCATGCCCGCGAGCAGGTTTACATCGGTGATCTGCTTGGTCCAACCCATGGTGGCATCCAGCACGTTGTTGGAGAACTTAGAGCCAAGCTCAGACATACGCTTACTGATTTCGCCATAGCGCTTTTGCTCTTGCAGTGGCAAGCCGATGCCTGACAATTCAAAGTCACGCAGACTGTCGCTGATGGTTTTTTGCTGCGCGCGATCGAGCTTGGCAAACTCCGCGCTCTCTTTAATGGTTTTGTAGGCTTCAAACAGCCCTTTATGCTGGCCAACCCAAGTGCTGTACTCGGACAACAGCGGTAAGCAGCTTTCGTAGGCGTCACGCAGCTCATCACTGTTCAGCACCGAATTCATATGGCTGACTGGTGACCAGATACGACTTAAGCGATCATCGACCTCTTCAATCGGCACAATCACACTTTCCCAGCTCGGTTGTGGATTCTCGGCTAAAACCTTATCTATGGTGTGGCGACAATCCGCTATCGCCTGCTCAACCGCTGGCTTTACGTGCTCCGGTTTAATCGCAGAAAACGGCGGCAGATCCGTAAAGGTAAGAAGTGGGTTTGACATAAAAAGATTCCTTTTCAGCATAGAGACAGGCCGAATTTTGACCTGTGAGTTGTATAAGTAAATATAGGTAGCAGAACGATTTTTCAATAGCTGACCCAAGGAAAAGCGTTGCAAAATACGACTCACTCGCGCCTTAAGCCGCCTAAAAAACCACGCCGTTACGCTGCGCGCTGCACGTAAAATCGGTATATAATCGAGCCAATATTTTTGTTTCTATTACTGGGCGCAAGTCAATCAGCGGTCAGTACAGCGCCCCTCAAGCGGGTTTGAGAGTCTATTTTGTTAAGTTACCGACACAGTTTCCACGCAGGCAATCATGCGGATGTGCTCAAGCACATCGTACAGAGCCTGATCCTCAATTCTCTGCAACAAAAAGAGAAACCTTTTGTCTACCATGATACTCACTCTGGTGTAGGTCGTTACGATCTGACCCATGAATGGTCAGAAAAAACCGGCGAATACAAGCAAGGCATTGCCCGCGTTTGGCAACAAGACCACATTCCGGCGGAGCTCGACAGCTATCTGGATGCGATTCGCCAGCTCAATCAAGGGGAAACGCTGCGTTACTACCCGGGTTCACCCCGTGTGGCACGCGCCCATCTGCGTGAACAGGATCGCATGGTACTGACTGAGCTGCATCCAAGCGATTACCCATTGCTGGAGCAAGAGTTTCACCGCGATCGCCAAGTCTCTATCTATAAAGAAGATGGCTTCGCACGCCTGAAAGCCAGTTTGCCACCACAAGAACGCCGTGGTTTAGTGCTGATTGACCCGCCTTATGAGCTGGCTAAAGAGTATGGTGATGTGGTGCGCGCCATCGCTCACAGCTATAAACGTTGGGCAACCGGCATTTATGCGATTTGGTATCCAGTGGTCAATCGCTGCGATATCGATGACATGTTACAAGGCTTGCAAGGCTTAGAGATCCGTAAAATCTTACAAATTGAACTCGGTGTCGCGCCAGATACCAATGAGCGCGGCATGACAGCTTCGGGCATGATAGTGATTAACCCTCCGTGGACGCTGGAAAGCCAGATGCAGACCATTTTGCCTTTCCTCAAACAGGCGATTGCCCCCGCCACTGGACACTATAAAGTCGAGTGGGTGGTACCGGAATAAGCTGTTTTTTCATCAAGGTGGGTGGATTGTGACGCCCTCGCCCTGATATAAGGAATACAAGAAAAGAGCGAAGAGCATCTTCGCCAGACATAATTGGAGAAAGTAATGGCAACACATTTTGACTACCTGTGCATTGGTGGTGGTAGCGGTGGTATCGCTTCCGCTAACCGCGCGGCGATGTACGGCGCGAAAGTGGCACTCATCGAAGCCAAAGATCTCGGCGGCACTTGTGTCAACGTTGGCTGCGTACCGAAAAAGGTGATGTGGCACGGCGCGCAAATCGCAGAAGCGATGCACCTTTATGCAGAAGATTACGGCTTTGATGTCGATGTGAAAAACTTCAACTGGGCAAAGCTAGTGGAAAGCCGTCAAGCTTATATTGGACGCATCCATCAATCTTACGATCGTGTTCTGGGCAACAATAAAGTTCACGTGATTAAGGGCTTCGCTAAGTTTGTGGATGCGAAAACCGTCGAAGTGAATGGCGAACTTTACACCGCTGACCACATTCTGATTGCCGTAGGTGGCCGACCAAGCATTCCTAATATTCCAGGCGCAGAATACGGCATCGACTCGAACGGCTTTTTTGAGCTGAATGAGCAGCCAAAACGCGTTGCCGTGATCGGTGCTGGCTATATCGCAGTAGAAATCGCCGGCGTGCTGAATGCGCTCGGCAGCGAAACTCACCTGTTCTGCCGCAAAGAGTCTCCACTGCGTAGCTTCGACCCCATGATCATCGAAACCTTAGTGGAAGTGATGAACGCGGAAGGGCCACAGCTGCACACCCATAGCGTGCCAAAACAAGTGGTCAAAGAAGCCGATGGTAGCCTGACGCTGCATCTGGAAAATGGTCAAACGTACAACGTTGATACCCTAATTTGGGCCATCGGTCGCCACCCAGCCACCGATGCCATCAACCTTGCTGCAACGGGCGTTGCTACCAATGAGCAAGGCTACATCAAGGTCGATGAATTCCAAAACACCAACGTAGCAGGCATCTACTGTGTGGGTGACATCATGGAAGGCGGCATTGAGCTGACTCCTGTTGCCGTAAAAGCAGGTCGCCAACTCTCTGAGCGCCTGTTTAACAACAAACTGAACGCCAAGATGGATTACCAGTTGGTGCCAACCGTGGTGTTTAGCCACCCACCGATCGGCACCATTGGTCTTACTGAGCCACAAGCGATTGCACAATACGGCGCAGAGAATGTGAAAGTGTACAAATCCAGCTTCACCGCTATGTACACCGCCGTCACCTCTCACCGTCAGCCATGCAAAATGAAGCTGGTGTGCGCAGGCCCTGAAGAAACCGTGGTCGGTCTACACGGCATCGGTTTTGCGGTTGATGAAATGATCCAAGGTTTTGGTGTCGCGATGAAAATGGGCGCAACCAAAGCCGATTTCGACTCCGTGGTCGCAATTCACCCTACAGGCTCGGAAGAGTTCGTCACGATGCGGTAGTCTCTAATGCAAATAAAGAAAGCGGCTGTAGGCCGCTCTCTTTATTTGATCTGATGGTATTCAACATCTCGAATCGTTTTACTTAATACACACCACATTAAGCAAAGAATTTCCCTTCACTGGATTGACTTTCCCGTTGCTGAACATGGCCTTACGATCTACACCCCAATAAGGCAATTGCACAGGCCATTGATTTTGCTGCATCTGTTTCGATGTTAATAGAGTCGACCACTCTTGCTCGCTAGCCAAACGCATACCCAGATCTCGGCACACAATTTGCGCCGCATCATAATCGAGGCGGTTCCATGCCATCTCATGTTCCATGTAAAACTGTACTTTGGGATTATCGCTATACGGTAATCCAAAGGTTTGGTTACCTACTTTTGCTGACTTACGCAAAACAAAACCGTTATTACCGCTTGGCTTGGGAGTAGTGTTATTGGGTTTAGTGCTATTTGGGGTGGTAGCAGCAACAGGAGGCGACTTTTCTGCCACCTTCGTTGGGCTAACCGATTGAGCCGCAGAAGTGACAGGAGCGGAGATGGACGAGCCCGCCGATTTAGGTTTCATTACTGCTTGTTGGGCAGAGGTTTTCACCACTTGGCGAATAAACGCCTGTTCAAACGTCGCCAGTTTTTTGACCTTTTTCAGCTCCTTGCTAGCGCTCGTAAAATCGCTATAAGGGCCAATCAAACAGCGCTCGCCTTTAGGCTCAGGCTTGACCCAAATATCAGTTGAGATCTGTTTGTAGATCGCTTTGACTGTCGAAAGCGGCATAGGCTTACTTAACATGCCACACTGGATCCAAAACAGAGAGTCACCAGACTTAGGTTTTTTGCCCCACAAACCATCGCCTATTGGGCAAGATCCATCCAGCACCGGCAGTTGATTAACCGCCGCCTGCTGTGCATCACATAAATACTCGCGATTTTCTGCTGCCGCCTGTTCTGCAGCGACCACGGGAGCGAACAACAGCAAAGCCAATATCGACTTGCTGCATAGAATCCATCTGGGCATCCGCTTACCTCCTTAATACTCAGTGATTGAAATAAGAGTTCGAACAAGGCGAAACCACCTTCCTCGGCCCCTAATTGAGAATCGGCATAGCAAAAATAAATGCAAAAAAAGAGCCGCATTTAAATACGGCTCTTAGTTTATGGACAGTTTGTGAAGCAAATCAATCGGATTTACTTACCCTTTGTAAATTTTCGGGTTAAATACATCACGCAACCAATCGCCAAGCAAGTTAATCACCAATACCAGCAATACCAATACAATGCCGGGAAAGGCGGTTATCCACCATGCACCGGAGAAAATGTAGGTAAAACCGATGCTGATCAGAGAGCCCAGTGAAGGCTGATCGACCGGTAAACCTAAGCCAAGGAAGGAGAGTGCCGCCTCTGACATGATCGCGTTTGCCACTTGTACCGTTGAAATCACCAGGATCGGTGATAAACAGTTGGGAAGAATATGACGGAACATGATACGTGGGGCTTTAAAGCCCATTACGCGTGCCGCTTCGACATACTCTTTTTTCTTCTCCGCCAGCACCGAAGCACGTACCGTACGCGCGTATTGTGGCCATTCAGCAATACCGATGATCACCACTAGCATCACCACCGCATATTGGCTGAAAAACTCGCCACCAAAGCTGGCTTTAAAAATCGCCGAGACGATGATCGCCACCATCATGGTGGAGAATGAGAGCTGAATATCGGCAAAACGCATTAAAAAACTATCGATACGGCCACCGAAATAACCTGCTGACAGACCAATCACAATGCCGAGTGTCAGTTGTAGGCCCACTGCCAAAAAGCCGATGGTCAGTGATAAGCGTGAACCGTACAGAATGGTCGAGAAAATATCGCGCCCCTGCTCATCGGTGCCCAGCAAAAAGTGTTCATTCCCCCCTTCCATCCATGAGGGTGGAAGTTCTGCGTCCATAATGTCAATCGAAGAGAGATCGTACGGGTTGGTGGGCGCAATCAAGGGCGCGCTGATTGCCACTACCACAAACAGCATAAACAACGCAAAGCTGCTCATCGCCACTTTGTCGCGCAAGAAATAATACAGAAAATCAGACTGCTTAAAGCGCTCCCAACGTGAAGGAGCGGTCGATACTGCACTCATGGTTAAGCTCCTTTGCCAGTGAGGTTGACGGTCGGGTTAATCAGGCCATATAAAAGGTCGACAATCGTGTTAGTCACGACAAAGATCAATCCAACAAAGATGACGTAGGCGGTGATGAGTGGCGTATCCACACGGTTAATTGCCTCTAAAAACAGCAAGCCCGTTCCCGGCCACTGGAATACGGTTTCGGTCAAAATGGTATAGGCCACCATAGTACCAATCTGCACCCCACCCACGGTCAATACTGGCAACATGGTATTTTTCAGCGCATGTTGGTAATAGATTTTATTGAGCGGCAAACCTTTGGCTTGAGCAAACTTGATGTATTCCGAGCTCAGTACTTCGAGCATTTCCGAGCGTACCAGACGAATAAACAGCGGCAACATGATTGAAGCCAACGCAATAGAAGGCAATACCAGATGACGCAAGCCATCGATAGTAAAAAAGCCCGACTCCCAACCCAATAGGTTAAGCGTTTCGCCGCGACCATAAGATGGTAACCAGCCTAACTCAATCGAGAAAACATACATCAACATGATCGCGGTTAAAAAGACCGGAATCGAAATGCCGATACTGCTGCCCGCCATCACTATCTTGGTAAACAAACTTTTCGGATGAATTGCCGAATAGACCCCAAGTGGAATCGAAAACACTATGATGATCAACGTGGCACCAAACACCAGCTCCAGTGTCGCCACCAGCTTATCGAAGATCACTTCCAACGCCGGACGCTTAAAGAAATAGGAAGTCCCTAAATCCCCCTGCACCGCAGCAGTAATAAAACGTGAATATTTAATAATGAAGGGATCATTGAGGCCTAATTCGTCACGCAGTGCTTGACGCTCTGCTTCGGAAACGGACTGACCCACAAGCTCGCGCAGCGGATCACCCAGGTTGTCCTGAATGGCAAACGCTACCAAACTGATCACAAACATCACTATCAGTGCCTGATACAGGCGCTTGACCAGAAACGAAAACATTCCTTGCCCCTTAACTTTCCATGTGAATCTGTGTACGCGATTAAGCGCCAAAACCTTTCAGCCTGAAAAAGGGTACAGGGTCCGACTGAAACAAAACCCTGTACCCGAAGGTAGGCTCTGTAGACCAACGCCTACAGAGCAGAGTGTCCGAGATTACTCTTTCACCACCAGATCGCCAAAGTATGGGAAGTCCATACCATTGATGATCGGTGCAATATCCAGGGTGTTTTTCGCAGCCCATGACGGGTCTTGGAAGTGAAGAGGTACAAACGCCGCTTCGTTATACAGGATTTCTTCCACTTTCTTCAGCATAGCGCTACGTTTTTCCAGATCGGTTTCAACGTTAGCGGCATTGACTAACTGATCCACTTCCGCATTCGAGTAATAACCACAGTTGTATTGCCCTTTACCCGTTTCAGCGTTGCGCGTCATGGTCAGGAACTCAGTAAAGTTCGCTGAATCTTCGGTATCTGGGTGCCAGCCAATCATCAGCATATCTGCCGAACACTTATCAAACTCGGGCCAATATTGCGCTTTAGGCATGGTTTTTAGGTCAACTTTAATACCGATTTTTGACAACATCGCCGATGCCGCTTGCGCGATCTTCTCATCGTTCACGTAACGGTTGTTTGGCGCAATCATGGTCAGGTTGAACCCTTTCTCATAACCCGCTTCTTTCATCAGCTCTTTCGCTTTATTGAGGTCAAAGCGCGGTTTTAGGCTCTCGTTGTAGCCTGCATAACCAACTGGGCTTTGCTGCGCAGCCGTGGTGGCCGCCCCTTTCATCACCTTATCGACAATCCCTTCGTTGTTGATGGCGTAGACAATCGCTTGACGTACACGCACATCTTTCAACGCTGGGTTGCTGTTTTGGTTCATTTGGAAGGTAATCACGCGCGTGCCCGGCATAGTGAAGAGATCAACGCCTTTAGCATCTTTAATGCGTTGGTAATCATTCGGTGAAACCGGTGCAATCATATCCACACCGCCAGACAGCAGTGCCGCAACGCGAGTCGCATCTTCTTTAATCACGGCCAGCTTCAGTTTGTCCACATTACCTTTAGAGGCTTTATCCCAGTACTCTGGATTGCGTTGGAACTCAAGCTTCACGCCTTGTTCACGCCCAGTCACCTTAAATGGCCCAGTACCGGAGATGTTTTCAGAAGCAAAAGAGTTACCGTGCTTAACGATTTCTGCTTTGTTTTTACCATCCGCCGTGGTGCCAGTGTAGAACTTGCTGTCCATCGGGAAGATGTAAGTCGCCACGTTTTCAATCAGCGGGTAAGTACCTGCGGTTTTGATTTCGATGGTGTAATCATCAACTTTAGTCAAAGAGACCAGAGGTTCAAAAATCCCTTTAAAATCCGCCGATTCTTTCAAACGATTGAACGTCCATACCACATCATCAGCAGTAAAATCGTTACCAGTGTGGAATTTCACGCCTTTGCGCAAAGTGAAACGCATGGTTTCGTTATCCACACGCTGCCAAGATTCTGCCAGACGAGGTTCAAATTCCATTTTTTGTGTAAAGCGAATAAGTGGATCAAACACCATGTGTGAGAGCTGTAACGTTGCACCAGCGAGCTGCTCATGTGGGTCCATTGAGACCGGGTCAGCGTCGTAAGCCACGGTAATATCCGCTGCCATCACACCAAAACTCAAGCCAGCCGCTATCAAAGCCAACGCCAGTTTGTTTTTCATGGTTTTCATTGCATAACTCCTTATGCGGGAATCCAGATCCCTAGTTTGTTGTATTTGCTTTTGTAACAATCGCCAACCAAAGTTGGTCCATGGTTAACGGCTATGCTGCCGTAGTGCTTTCGCGTAAGCCTGTGAATTCAGGCATTAAGGAAATCAATTTCTTGCTGTATTCATGCTGCGGATCGGTAAACAACTGCTCAGTGGGTGCCACTTCCAGTAGCGTCCCCATCTGCATGACTCCCACTCGATCGCACATCTGGCGAATGACGGGTAAGTCATGGCTGATAAACAGCATGGTGAGGTTGAGCTCATCTTGCAGATCTTTGAGTAAATTGAGGATTTGTGCCTGCACCGACACATCTAGTGCCGAAGTCGGTTCATCACAAATCAAAAGTCGCGGACGCGTTGCCAAAGCGCGTGCAATCGAGATCCGTTGACGCTGACCACCTGAAAATTCATGGGGATACTTCAAACCCGCCATCTTACCTAAGCCAACATGCTCAAGCAGATCGTTGACGATTTGCCGAGTTTCACTCTCATTACGTGTCAACTTATGGAAGCGGATCGGCTCTGCGATGATGTCGAATATCTTCATCCGCGGGTTCATCGAGGTGTACGGGTTTTGGAATACCATCTGCATTTGACGACGCAGTGGACGGCGTTCGTGCTCCGATTTCATCGCGGTTAAATCGATGCCTTCAAAAGTCACTCGACCCGCATTGGGTTGATACAAACCAGCAATCACACGCGCAATGGTCGATTTACCTGAACCCGATTCGCCCACCAAACCAAAGGTTTCCCCTTCATGTACTTCAAAACTGACGTTATTCGACGCTTGCACATACTCACGGCGGCTTTCAAACAGCGAATCTTTGGTCACAAAACGTAGATTGACGTTTTCGACTTTTAACAGCGGCCCTGTGTATTTGCGGTGATCTTGGCTCTGCCCCAACCAATGGCTTTTCACATCCAACGGCTTGAGCTCTTTCGCTTCTTCGATATAGCTCACCAGGGGGAAACGGTCGAGTTTGCGATCAGAACGCGGTACCGCCGAAATCAAACTACGAGTGTAAGGGTGCTCCGGTGTGCCAAGTACTTTGGCGGTCGGGCCGAACTCCACCAAATCACCACGATACATCACCGCGACGCGATCAGTAACGTTAGAAACCACCCCCATATCGTGAGTAACCAACATGCAACCCACATTATTCTTCTTACACAGTTCACGAATCAGATTCAGGATCTGGTCTTGAATCGACACATCCAGCGCGGTGGTAGGTTCATCGGCGATGATCAAATCCGGCTCACCAGCCAACGCGATCGCAATCACCACCCGTTGACGCATGCCACCAGAAAATTGGTGTGGATACTGTTTAAGACGATTTTCAGGCTGCGGAATACCGACTTGCTTCATCAAAGATAAAGCACGTTGATACGCTTCTTCGGCACTCACCTGCATGTTGGCATGAATGGTTTCGGTCAACTGATGTTCGACGGTAAACAGCGGATTGAGCGAGGTCATGGGATCTTGGAAAATAAAGCCAATTTTACTACCACGAACTTCACGCATTGCTTGCGGAGAAAGACCAGAGATCTTCTCGCCGTTTAAATACACCTCACCACCCGCAATGGTTCCCGGAGGGCTGAGCAGATCAATCACCGCATTACCCACGGTCGATTTTCCAGCTCCCGATTCCCCAACCACACCGACAATTTCACCACGTTGAATATCTAAAGTGAGTGATTTCACCGCCGCGTGCACACCGTGACGAGAAGGGTATTCAATTCTAAGATTTTTGACTTCTAAAAGTGACATTCCATCAGACCTCTACTGCTGTGGCAGCATTCTGCCCTGTCTGAAGCACATCAGCGAACAAGGCGAGACTGATGTACATTTTGCATCCATTCGAATCAGAACAATATTCTGACAATTTATAAGGTTCTCAATTTGGCAAATCTTTCACACAAAAGCAACAAAGAGAGGATAAAAAAGCGCCTTAACCCAGAAACAATTTCCACAAATCGCTTAATATGCAAAAAAATCACATATATTATTGGTCTTACCATTTTTAAAAAATTGAAGAAATCACGGTACGGTTGGTATTTGTTACTGTAAACGACGTGATTCATAACAGGAGATAAAATAATCAACGCATAAATTTTCTCCACGCAAAAATTGAACAATTAACAAATAGGAAACAATTGCCAAATTTTGAGTGTAAACAACAAAGCAAAACTCTGGATGATAAGCATCTATCCAGTCATAAAAACCAAAAAACTCCCAATTTAACTCAGATAAATCATAAAAATAGTTCATTGAGCCATACTGAGCACTTCAGTAACCATAGTCGTGAACAGATGTCTTAGCGGGGAAATATCGATGAATTATCGGTAAGATCGCAATTTACTAGAGAGAAATATGCCCAACAATGTAATGATGAAAAAGCGGACATCGGTAGACAGGGTCAATGCAGGACGACTTGGCGAGGAAGCATGAGTTTCAAAGAGATAAAATGCAAAAAGCCTCAGCAAATGCTGAGGCTTTGAAGAGTGGTCGGTGAAGAGGGATTCGAACCCCCGACCCTCTGGTCCCAAACCAGATGCGCTACCAAACTGCGCTATTCACCGACTAATTTTGCTCAAGATTTTCTCTTAAGACTGGGGATAACTGAATATCACCGAAATAAATGGGGTGGCTAATGGGGCTCGAACCCACGACAACCGGAATCACAATCCGGGGCTCTACCAACTGAGCTATAGCCACCACTGAAAGTTGTAATAACCGCTTGTCTGCCGTTATTTCAGACTACGCTCTTGCCTAGTCTTTAAATAAGTGGTCGGTGAAGAGGGATTCGAACCCCCGACCCTCTGGTCCCAAACCAGATGCGCTACCAAACTGCGCTATTCACCGACTAATTTTGCTCAAGATTTTCTCTTAAGACTGGGGATAACTCAGTATCACCGAAATAAATGGGGTGGCTAATGGGGCTCGAACCCACGACAACCGGAATCACAATCCGGGGCTCTACCAACTGAGCTATAGCCACCACTGAAATTCTTTACCGATATTCCCCGGGCGAAATGGCGCGCCCGAAAGGATTTGAACCTTCGACCTTTGGCTCCGGAGGCCAACGCTCTATCCAGCTGAGCTACGGGCGCATGCCCTATCGGCGGAGTGGAATAATACGTATATCACATTAGGGCGTCTAGTACTTTTTTTACTTTTTTTACTGTTTGACGCCTTTTTCATCAGATGCTTGCTACTATTCCCTTATAAAGGATGTGACTCACCGCCGGAAGATCGCAACTTGTTGTTTATTGCAACAACTTCTCAGGATATAATCACCCAAAATTTACATTGATTTAACAGCAATTACCGCCCGTTAAATTGAAACACTCTAAAAATAATAGGTAAGCAGCACTTACCTTCGGAATGTAAAGTGAGTTAATGGATATGTCTCGATCACTCTTAAGCGTACTGTTCGCTGCTCTAACATTTTCTACTGCAGCGTTTGCTTTAACAGAAGCCGATAAAAATGCAATTGCTGAACGCATTAAGCCGGTAGGTGATGTGTATCTGGCGGGTAGCGAACCCGTACAAGCCGCCCCTACGGGTCCTCGTGATGGTGCAACAGTTTACGGTATTTTCTGTACCGCCTGTCACTCAACTGGGCTCTCCGGTGCACCGAAAACCGGCAATGCTGCCGATTGGGGGCCACGTATCGCCCAAGGTAAAGACGTGCTGAAAAACCATGCGATTAATGGCTTCAATGCTATGCCAGCCAAAGGCACCTGTATGGATTGTTCGGACGATGAAATCGTTGCTGCGATTGAGCATATGATTGCTGGCATGTAATAAGCGGGTTTGCCATTCCGTCAACCGATAATAAAGAAGGGCTTGTGAAAACAAGCCCTTCTTTATCTTACTTTTTAAACATCGCTCTTAAATTAGCGATATGCGCTTGGCCTTTGGCCATTCGCTCTTCCTGAGTAACGGGCTTTTTCTTCACTTCCCACTCAATATCTTCTTGCGGTAGCTCATCTAGAAAACGGCTTTGGGAAGGTTTAATCAGCTCACCAAACTGGCGGCGCTCTTTACACACCATAAAGGTCAGTTCACGCTGCGCGCGAGTGATACCGACATACATTAAGCGCCGCTCTTCCTCGACGTTCTCTTCATCAATGCTGGTTTGATGCGGCAAAATGCCCTCTTCAGCGCCAATCAAATACACGTACGGAAATTCTAAGCCCTTTGAGGCATGCAGTGTCATCAGTTGTACCGCATCACTGTCATCGTTCTCTTCGCCACGCTCCATCATGTCGCGCAGAGTTAAACGCTGTACTACTTCTTTCAGCGATTTTTCTTGCTGATCGGGATTATCGCCTTCTAAATCCGCGACTATCCATGAATAGAGATCGGAGACGTTTTTCATACGCATTTCGGCCGCTTTCGGACTGGCAGATGTCTCATACAGCCAATCTTCATAACGAATATCACGCACCAAGGAGCGTACGGCCTCCACCGTGTTACCACGCTCAGCATTATCGGCAATCGCCACCAACCACTCGGTGAAGCGGCGTAAGTTATCAAGCCCTCGCCCGCTCAAATGCTGATCTAAACCGAGCTCAAAACTGGCGGTAAATAGACTTTTACCACGCATATTGGCGTAACTGCCTAACTTTTCGAGCGTAGCTGGGCCGATTTCGCGCTTCGGCGTATTCACAATGCGCAAAAATGCGTTGTCATCATCAGGGTTAACCAGCACTCGCAGGTAAGCCATGATGTCTTTGATCTCTGCGCGCGCAAAAAACGAAGTGCCGCCGGAAAGTTTGTACGGCACACGGTTTTGAGTCAGCGATTTTTCAATCAGTCGCGATTGATGGTTTCCGCGATAAAGAATCGCGTAATCTCGGTATTCGGTTCGATTGAGAAACTTATGGGCGATGATTTCTGCGGTCACTCGCTCTGCTTCATGATCTTCATTATTGGCCAAAATGACCTTGAGCTTTTCCCCTTCCGCTAACTCAGAAAAGAGCGCCTTTTGGTAAACATGGGGGTTATTGGCAATTAAGATGTTCGCCGCACGCAAAATGCGGCTGGTCGAGCGGTAGTTTTGTTCGAGCTTAATCAGCTTTAAACTCGGAAAATCTTCCCCAAGTAACACCAAGTTTTGTGGTTTTGCACCGCGCCATGAATAAATGGATTGGTCATCATCTCCCACCACAGTCAAACGGCCACGCTCACCCACTAAGAGTTTGACCAACTCATATTGGCTGGTGTTGGTATCTTGATATTCGTCCACCAGCAGATAGCGAATTCGATTTTGCCAGCGTTGGCGTACTTCTTCATTGCTGCGAAGCAGTAACACCGGTAGCAAGATCAAATCATCGAAATCGAGTGCGTTGTAAGACTGCATCTGTTTTTGGTAAAGCTCAAAGCAGTGTGCAAAAAGCTGCTGCTGTTCCCCTTTCGCCATTGCCTTGGCTTGCGGCGGAGTCAGCATGTCATTTTTCCAGTTGGAAATGGTGCTCAGTAGCAAGCGCAGCAGATCTTTATCGCCGTCGAGCTGCTTTTCGGTCAGCTCTTTAAGTAACGCGAGCTGATCTTGGTCGTCAAACAGTGAAAAGCCCGCTTTGAGGCTCAAAGCTTTAAACTCACGGCGAATGATGTTTAAGCCAAGAGTATGGAAGGTCGACACCATTAAGCCGCGCGACTCACCTTTACCAAGTGTTTGAGCAACCCGCTCTTTCATCTCACGCGCCGCTTTATTGGTAAACGTAACCGCAGCAATATTGCGTGCTTTATAGCCACATTGCTGAACCAAATAGGCAATTTTATTGGTGATGACGCGTGTTTTGCCCGAACCCGCCCCCGCCAATACCAGACAGGGTCCGGAGACGTACTTGACCGCTTCATCTTGTCTTGGGTTCAGCTTCATGGCGCTCTCAATCCTCTTTATTTAGCCGCCAATAATAATCCGCTCACCGAGGATTACCAACAAAGAAACTGCCTTTACAAAAATTTACTGCACAAGTGTATTGCAAAATAGGGGGTATTAGCCGCTATAATGAACAACCGTTCATTTGCAGAGAAATGTGATGTCTGAAATAGTGTACGGCGATAAACAGCTCCAAATCCTTATCGCGGCTGAAAAACTGATTGCAGAACAGGGCTTTCAAGGGCTCTCGATGCATAAAGTGGCGAAAGCAGCGAATATGGCAACCGGAACGATTTATCGTTACTTCCGCGATAAAGACCATCTTTTGATTGAAGTGCGTCTGCACGTTAGTCAAAAAATCGCCGAAGCCGTACAAGCCAATCTAAGAGATGGCATGTCTTTGCAAGAACGCTTCCGTACTATGTGGCTGAATATTTGGACGTTGGCTGGCTCTTGTCGTGACATTATCAGCAATCGAGTGCAGTATGAGTCTTTACCAACAACAACTTGTTGCAATGTAAGGGAACTAGAGAAAAAAATGTTTGCCAAAGTCGAATTGTTGTTCGACCAAGGAAAACAACAGGGAATTTTCAAACCTCTCGATAACCATCTTCTTTCTGCGTTGAGTTTTGAAACAACCGTCACTCTTGCTCGTCAATACGCTTTAGGTTTTTATCAACTGGATGATTCAACTCTCGATGCAATGATTCAAGCCAGTTGGGATGCAATTACTCAACACTAATTTGGAGTTCGCACCAGAATGAAAAAGTGGACATTTTTTATGTTACTTATCGCGATCCTGCTGTTTGGCAGCGTGATAGGTTTCAATCTTTTCAAACAACAGAAAATTGCCGAGTACCTCGCCAATCGCCCTGAACCAGAATTTCCGGTCACAGTGGTCACCGCCAATCCGGTTGATTGGGTACCCGTGATTGAAGCGATCGGCTTTATTGAACCGAATCAAGGTGTGACGTTAACGACCGAAACAGCTGGAGTGATTGACCAAATCACTTTTGAATCAGGTACGCAAGTCGCAAAAAACCAACCCCTAGTGCTATTAGATTCAGCAGTAGAACGAGCCAATTTAAAAAGTACGGAAGCGCGCCTACCAGCAGCGAAAGCAAAATATGAACGCTACAAAGGCTTATTCGCCAAAGGCTCTATCTCTAAAGAGTCTTATGATGAAGCAGAAGCGAGCTACTATGCGCTCTCCGCTGATATTGAAAGCCTAAAAGCCACCATTGCTCGCCGTGAAATCAAAGCGCCTTTTGCTGGTGTGATCGGTATTCGTAATGTGTTCTTAGGTCAATATTTGCAACCGGGTACAGACATTGTACGTTTGGAAGATACCAGCGTCATGCGTCTGCGTTTTACTGTGCCGCAAAGAGATATTTCGCGTATTTCACTGAATCAAGAAGTCGATATTTTTGTGGATGCTTATCCACAAACCTCATTTAAAGGCTCCATCTCGGCGATTGAACCTGCAGTGAGCGTACAAAGCGGCCTGATCCAAGTGCAAGCGGATATCCCCAATAGTGATGGGAAACTGCGAAGCGGCATGTTCGCACGTGCCAACATCATTCTGCCTAAGCTGGAAAACCAAATCACTCTGCCACAAACCGCGATTACCTATACCCTCTACGGTGACAATGTTTACATTGTCAGCGAAGAAAATGGTGAAAAGCGCGTCCAGCAACATGTGGTGAAAGTAGGTGAGCGCTCTGAATCTATTGCTCACATTCTGGAAGGCGTAAAACCGGGTGATGTGGTTGTCACAACAGGTCAAGTACGTCTGAGTAACGGTGCTAAAGTTCGTATCGTCGAAAGTGATGCGACTACACCACCAGCAGAAACCCCAATGCTGTAAGCGGAGGCATCATGCGCTTTACTGATGTTTTTATAAAACGTCCAGTTTTAGCGGTATCGATCAGCTTTTTGATTGTGTTGCTTGGTCTACAAGCCATTTTCAAAATGCAGGTGCGTGAATACCCTGAAATGACTAACACCGTAATTACGGTAAGCACCGGCTATTACGGTGCCAGTGCCGATTTGATTCAAGGTTTTATTACTCAACCCTTGGAACAAGCGGTAGCACAGGCGGATAACATTGATTTTATGACGTCACAGTCCGTGTTGGGTCGCTCGACCATCACAGTGACCATGAAATTGAATACGGATCCGAACGCCGCGTTATCTGATGTTCTGGCCAAGACCAACTCGGTTCGCTCGCAGTTGCCTAAAGAAGCGGAAGATCCGACCGTCACCATGTCGACAGGTTCAACCACCGCGGTTCTGTATATTGGTTTCACCAGTGATGAATTGGCATCCAGCCAAATCACTGATTACTTAGAGCGCGTGGTTAATCCACAGCTTTACGCAGTCAATGGTGTATCAAGTATCGATCTGTACGGCGGTATGAAATACGCGCTCCGCGTATGGCTCGATCCAGCCAAAATGGCGGCACTAAACCTCTCCGCAGCGGATGTGATGAGCATTCTTAATGCCAACAACTATCAGTCGGCTACCGGTCAGGCGATTGGTGAATTCGTTCTTTATAACGGTAGCGCCGATACCCAAGTCTCCACAGTGGAAGACTTAGAAAATCTGGTGGTGAAAGCCGAGAAAGGTACCGTGACTCGCCTAGGTGATATCGCTAAAGTCACCTTAGCTAAGAGTCATGATACCTATCGCGCGAGTGCAAATGGCCGTGAAGCGGTCGTTGCCGCGATTAACGCTGCCCCAAGTGCGAACCCTATCAACATCGCCAAAGATGTGCTTGAGATGCTGCCTGAGCTGCAGAAAAACATGCCAAGCAACATTGAAATGAACGTGTTGTATGACTCAACGGTTGCGATCAATGAATCGATCCACGAGGTTATCAAAACCATCCTAGAAGCGGCGCTGATCGTTCTTGTGGTCATCACTCTGTTCTTGGGTTCACTGCGTGCCGTACTCATCCCGATTGTCACTATCCCGCTTTCACTGATTGGTGTTGCTATGGTGATGCAGATGATGGGCTTCTCTTGGAACCTAATGACGCTACTGGCGATGGTTCTGGCGATCGGCCTTGTGGTTGACGATGCGATCGTCGTTCTAGAGAACGTTGACCGCCATATCAAAGAAGGGGAATCCCCTTTCCGCGCGGCGATCATCGGTACCCGTGAAATTGCCATCCCAGTTATTGCGATGACGCTGACGTTGGGTGCGGTCTATGCGCCGATTGCCTTGATGGGCGGTATCACCGGCTCACTGTTTAAAGAGTTTGCGCTCACACTGGCTGGTTCCGTTTTTGTGTCCGGGATTGTTGCATTGACTCTGTCGCCGATGATGTGTTCAAAGATGCTCAAAGCCAATGAAGCGCCGAACAAATTTGAACTGAAAGTGCACCATTTACTGGATCGCATGACGGCACGCTATGAACGCATGCTGACCGCGGTGATGGCTCATCGCCCTGTGGTTATTGCCTTTGCGTTTATCGTTTTTGCAAGTTTACCAATGCTGTTTAAGTTCATTCCAAGTGAGCTTGCACCGTCGGAAGATAAAGGGGTAATCATGCTGATGGGTACAGGCCCATCGAATGCCAACCTCGATTATCTGGCGAATACGATGGATGATGTGAATAAAATTCTGTCTGATCAGCCAGAAGTTCAGTTCGCTCAGGTGTTTACTGGTGTTCCTAACTCAAACCAGGCGTTTGGTATTGCGTCAATGGTGCCATGGAGCCAGCGTGAAGCTAGCCAAGCCACAGTAACCAACCGCGTGGGTACCTTGGTACAAGATATCCCAGGTATGGCGGTAACGGCATTCCAGATGCCAGAACTGCCTGGTGCAGGCTCTGGCTTACCGATCCAATTTGTGATCACCACGCCAAGCAACTTTGAAAGCTTGTTTACCATCGCCACCGATGTGCTGACCGAAGTCAAAGCCAATCCCATGTTCGTCTACTCGGATCTGGATCTCAACTTCGATTCCGCAACGATGAAGATCAATATCGATAAAGATAAAGCCGGTGCCTACGGCGTGACCATGCAAGATATTGGCATCACGCTCAGCACCATGATGGCCGACGGTTATGTTAACCGTATCGACCTCAACGGCCGCTCTTACGAAGTGATCCCGCAAGTGGAACGTAAATGGCGTCTCAACCCTGAATCGATGAACAGCTACTACGTTCGCGCGGCAGATGGCAAAGTGATCCCACTCGGTAGCCTAGTTACGATTGATGTGGTTGCAGAACCTCGCTCGCTACCCCACTTCAACCAGCTCAACTCTGCCACCGTAGGTGCGGTGCCAGCACCGGGCACGGCTATGGGGGATGCCATCAACTGGTTTGAGAATTTGGCAAGCAGCAAACTGCCTAAAGGCTATAGCCATGACTACATGGGTGAAGCTCGTCAGTATGTGACCGAAGGTAGCGCGCTGTATGCCACATTTGGCCTAGCGCTGGCGATCATTTTCTTGGTGTTGGCGATTCAGTTTGAATCTCTCAGAGATCCTTTGGTTATCATGGTCTCTGTACCACTCGCCATTTGTGGTGCCTTGATCGCACTGGCTTGGGGTACGGCAACCATGAACATCTACTCGCAGGTTGGCTTGATCACACTGGTCGGTCTTATCACTAAACACGGTATTTTGATCTGTGAAGTGGCCAAAGAGGAGCAGTTACACAACAAACTCAGCCGGATTGAGGCTGTCATGCATGCCGCTAAAGTGCGTCTGCGCCCAATCCTAATGACCACTGCAGCGATGATCGCAGGCCTAATCCCACTGATGTACGCCACTGGCGCAGGGGCTGCGCAGCGCTTCAGTATCGGTATTGTTATCGTCTCTGGTCTGGCAATTGGTACCTTGTTTACTCTGTTTGTACTGCCGGTGATTTACAGCTACCTGGCAGAGAAACACAAACCACTACCGGTGTTTGTTGAGGATAAAGATCTGGAGAAATTGGCCCGCATTGATGAAGCCAAAGCGGCTCATCGTCAGCTGTAATCCAATATTCAGTCTCATCACAAAAGGCCATTTCGATGGCCTTTTTTATTATCCAATCTAACGACATCCCTAGCTGAATTGCATAGAATGTTGGCAACTTAACAGGAGAATTACTATGTTTGATGCAAAAAAACTCGAGCAGATCGCCAAGCAAATCCATGAAGCCATGCCACAACCCGTCAAAGAACTGGGTGCTGATGTAGAACAGAAAGTGCGTCAGGTCATTCAAGGCCAACTCAATAAACTGGATGTGGTCAGCCGCGAAGAGTTTGATGTGCAAACTCAAGTGCTGTTACGCACTCGTCAAAAGCTCACTGAGTTAGAGCAGAAAATGGCTGAGCTTGAAGCCAAATTAGCGGATAAATAAGCGCTGAGTTCATACAGTAAATACGTAAGAGTTCAATCTCTGAAAACCCAATAAAGAAAGGCTTAGTCATACGACTAAGCCTTCTTGGTTTTTATTATAGTGTGTTGTTGTGTTTGCTTTGGAAATCAATTTAGGGATTAATCACCCACGGCGATGCGCTTCATGTCTTTCATGTAGCCACGCAGCTCTTCACCGATATACTCAACCGGATGGTTACGGATGATGCTGTTTACTTCGATAAGCGTCGCGTTATCAACTTGATTAGAGACCACGCCTAATCCTCTACCAATCACATCGGTGCCCACTTTCGGCATAAACTTTTCACGTAGCAGTGGTACCGCCACATTGGCAAACAGATAGTTACCGTACTCAGCAGTGTCAGAGATTACCACGTTCATTTCATACAGACGCTTACGCGCTACCGTATTGGCAATCAGTGGGAGTTCGTGCAGCGATTCATAGTAAGCCGATTCATCGATGATGCCTGAAGCCGTCATCGCTTCAAACGCCAACTCAACCCCAGCACGCACCATGGCAATCATCAAAATACCGTTATCAAAGTATTCTTGCTCAGCAATTCTTACGTCGGTTGTTGGATAGTTCTCAAACGCCGTCTCAGCGGTTTCTGCACGCCAACCGAACAAGTCTTTATCATCATTCGCCCAATCCGCCATCATGGTGCTAGAGAAGTGGCCAGAAATGATGTCATCCATATGCTTGTTGTACAGCGGGCGCATCAGATCTTTCAACTCTTCAGACAGCTCAAACGCTTTGATTTTTGCAGGGTTAGACAGGCGATCCATCATATGAGTAATACCGCCAAACTTGAGTGCTTCGGTAATGGTTTCCCAACCAAATTGCAAAAGCTTGCCCGCATAACCAGGGTCGATGCCATCAGCAACCATTTTCTCGTAACAAACGATAGAGCCCGCTTGCAGCATACCGCAGAGAATGGTTTGCTCACCCATCAAATCGGATTTCACTTCCGCCACAAAAGAAGAAGCTAAACAGCCCGCACGATGGCCACCCGTTGCCGCAGCCCACGCTTTAGCAATTTCCCAACCTTCACCTTGCGGATCGTTTTCAGGGTGTACTGCGATGAGAGTAGGAACGCCGAAACCGCGCTTATACTCTTCACGAACTTCCGTACCCGGACATTTTGGTGCCACCATCACAACCGTGATGTCTTTACGGATTTGCATGCCCTCTTCAACGATATTAAAACCGTGTGAGTAACCCAAGGCTGCACCTTGCTTCATCAGAGGCATCACCGCATTGACCACACTGGTGTGCTGCTTATCTGGCGTCAAGTTAATCACCAAATCTGCGGTTGGGATGAGTTGTTCATAACTACCCACGTTGAAGCCATTATTCTTGGCATTCTTAAATGACTGACGTTGCTCATCAATCGCAGCCTGACGTAGAGCGTAAGAAACATCTAAACCTGAATCACGCATATTGAGGCCTTGGTTTAGGCCTTGAGCCCCACAGCCCACGATCACCACTTTCTTACCTTTTAGGTAGTCAGCTTCGGTTGCAAACTCTTCTCGCGCCATAAAACGACAACGACCAAGTTGATCCAACTGTTCACGCAGGTTCAGCGTATTGAAATAATTCGCCATGAGGATGCTCCTTAATAAGTGATTCCGTTAAGTCGGTGCGATATGACCGAATAAACTCATACTAAGCCAGAGACAAAATTGCGCAAAGTGATATATTCACAACTAGTTATTGCAACAAATGCAACGTAGGAACTTTTGTGAACATCAAAACTCTGCAGCTATTCATGCATCTATGTGACTGCAAAAATTTCAGTAAAACCGCTTCTGCAATGCATCTCAGCCCTTCCGCACTCAGTCGGCAGATACAGAAGCTGGAGCAAGATTTAGGTCATACACTTTTTCTGCGCGACAACCGCAGTGTTGAACTCACTCCCGCAGCCCACCAATTACTGCCTGTTGCGGCACGCATCATTCACGATTGGCGACAATTCACTACCGAACTCAACGATCACAGCCAAGAACTGCGAGGAGAGATAAAGCTGTTCTGCTCGGTTACGGCCAGTTATAGCCACTTACCTGAGCTTCTTAGCTCATTTCGCCTCAAGCATCCTTATATCGAATTTAAACTGCTAACAGGCGATCCGGCACAAGCGATCGATAAAATCCTGCACGATGAAGCGGATATAGCAATTTCTGCGATGCCTGAACAACTGCCAAGCCGCATTGAATTCGCCACAATCAGTGAGATCCCTCTTTCCGTCATCGCACCACTTGGGATCAGCAGCTTTATGGATGAGCTACAAAAAGAGCAACCTGATTGGAATGAAATACCCTTTATTGTTCCGGAGTCGGGAACCGCGCGCGATAGAGCCAATACCTGGTTTAAGCAAATGAAGATAAAGCCCAATATCTACGCTCAGATCGCAGGACATGAAGCGATTGTTAGCTTGGTGGCTCTTGGATGTGGAGTAGGGATTGCTCCGGATGTGGTTATCAATAACAGCCCTGTACGTGACAAGATCCAGCGCTTAAGCGTCCCCCCCATCAAACCCTTTATGCTCGGCGTTTGCTGCAAGCGTTCACAGTTAGATAACCCGCTTGTCCAAGCACTATGGCGGGTCGTTTCGGCAAAGAAAAGTGTTGTTGATAAATAAAGAACTTTAGAAGAATAGGTTATCGGTACTGTATCGATAACCTAGATATTGAAAATCAAAATGACAGAATGCAAAAAGGCCGCTGAGTTATCAGCGGCCTTTCTTAATAGTGGCGGAGAGATAGGGATTTGAACCCTAGGATAGCTATTAACCATCGCCGGTTTTCAAGACCGGTGCTTTCAACCACTCAGCCATCTCTCCGCAAATTGTGTGCTAATAGCGTGGTGACACTATCAGCGAGATTAAAAGCCTGGCGATGTTCTACTCTCACATGGGGAGACCCCACACTACCATCGACGCTGTTTCGTTTCACTTCTGAGTTCGGGATGGAGTCAGGTGGGTCCAAAACGCTATGGTCGCCAAGCAAAATTCTGTTTTTGTTCTCACTTTCTCTTAAAAAGTGATAACCAACAATTCTGGAAAGCTGTCTTTGTTCTCTCAACACATTCTTATGCGCTTAGCTTTGAGTCCAATACAAAACCCCTTGGGTGTTGTATGGTTAAGCCTCACGGGCAATTAGTACAGGTTAGCTCAACGCCTCACAACGCTTACACACCCTGCCTATCAACGTTCTAGTCTCGAACAACCCTTTAGGACAGTTAAACTGTCAGGGAAGACTCATCTCAGGGCTCGCTTCGCGCTTAGATGCTTTCAGCGCTTATCAATTCCGAACTTAGCTACCGGGCAATGCGTCTGGCGACACAACCCGAACACCAGAGGTTCGTCCACTCCGGTCCTCTCGTACTAGGAGCAGCCCCCTTCAATCTTCCAACGCCCACGGCAGATAGGGACCGAACTGTCTCACGACGTTCTAAACCCAGCTCGCGTACCACTTTAAATGGCGAACAGCCATACCCTTGGGACCGACTTCAGCCCCAGGATGTGATGAGCCGACATCGAGGTGCCAAACACCGCCGTCGATATGAACTCTTGGGCGGTATCAGCCTGTTATCCCCGGAGTACCTTTTATCCGTTGAGCGATGGCCCTTCCATACAGAACCACCGGATCACTATGACCTGCTTTCGCACCTGCTCGAACCGTCATTCTCGCAGTTAAGCGGGCTTATGCCATTGCACTAACCTCACGATGTCCAACCGTGATTAGCCCACCTTCGTGCTCCTCCGTTACTCTTTGGGAGGAGACCGCCCCAGTCAAACTACCCACCAGGCACTGTCCTCACCCCAGATAATGGGGCTAAGTTAGAACATCAAACATACAAGGGTGGTATTTCAAGGACGGCTCCAACGCAACTAGCGTCACGTCTTCATAGCCTCCCACCTATCCTACACATGTAGGTTCAATGTTCAGTGCCAAGCTGTAGTAAAGGTTCACGGGGTCTTTCCGTCTAGCCGCGGGTACACTGCATCTTCACAGCGATTTCAATTTCACTGAGTCTCGGGTGGAGACAGCGTGGCCATCATTACGCCATTCGTGCAGGTCGGAACTTACCCGACAAGGAATTTCGCTACCTTAGGACCGTTATAGTTACGGCCGCCGTTTACCGGGGCTTCGATCAAGAGCTTCGCTTGCGCTAACCCCATCAATTAACCTTCCGGCACCGGGCAGGCGTCACACCGTATACGTCATCTTGCGATTTTGCACAGTGCTGTGTTTTTAATAAACAGTTGCAGCCACCTGGTATCTGCGACTCTCGTCAGCTCCATCCGCGAGGGACTTCACCATCAAGAGCGTACCTTCTCCCGAAGTTACGGTACCATTTTGCCTAGTTCCTTCACCCGAGTTCTCTCAAGCGCCTTGGTATTCTCTACCCGACCACCTGTGTCGGTTTGGGGTACGATTCCTGACTATCTGAAGCTTAGAGGCTTTTCCTGGAAGCATGGCATCAATGACTTCACTGCCGTAGCAGCTCGACGTCGTGTCTCAGCCTTAGAAAGAGCCGGATTTACCTAACTCTTAAGCCTACGCACTTGAACCAGGACAACCGTCGCCTGGCCCACCTAGCCTTCTCCGTCCCCCCATCGCAATAGTCAGAAGTACGGGAATATTAACCCGTTTCCCATCGATTACGCCTTTCGGCCTCACCTTAGGGGTCGACTCACCCTGCCCCGATTAACGTTGGACAGGAACCCTTGGTCTTCCGGCGAGGAGGTTTTTCACCCCCTTTGTCGTTACTCATGTCAGCATTCGCACTTCTGATACCTCCAGCAGCCCTTACAGACCACCTTCAACGGCTTACAGAACGCTCCCCTACCCAATATCTAAAAGATATTGCCGCAGCTTCGGTGTATTGCTTAGCCCCGTTACATCTTCCGCGCAGGCCGACTCGACTAGTGAGCTATTACGCTTTCTTTAAATGATGGCTGCTTCTAAGCCAACATCCTAGCTGTCTGAGCCTTCCCACATCGTTTCCCACTTAGCAATACTTTGGGACCTTAGCTGGCGGTCTGGGTTGTTTCCCTCTCCACGACGGACGTTAGCACCCGCCGTGTGTCTCCCGGATAGTACTTACTGGTATTCGGAGTTTGCAAAGGGTTGGTAAGTCGGGATGACCCCCTAGCCTTAACAGTGCTCTACCCCCAGTAGTATTCGTCCGAGGCGCTACCTAAATAGCTTTCGGGGAGAACCAGCTATCTCCGAGTTTGATTGGCCTTTCACCCCTAGCCACAAGTCATCCGCTAATTTTTCAACATTAGTCGGTTCGGTCCTCCAGTTGATGTTACTCAACCTTCAACCTGCCCATGGCTAGATCACCCGGTTTCGGGTCTATATCCAGAGACTGAGCGCCCAGTTAAGACTCGCTTTCGCTACGGCTCCCCTATACGGTTAACCTTGCCACTGAATATAAGTCGCTGACCCATTATACAAAAGGTACGCAGTCACACCACGAAGGTGCTCCTACTGCTTGTACGTACACGGTTTCAGGTTCTATTTCACTCCCCTCACAGGGGTTCTTTTCGCCTTTCCCTCACGGTACTGGTTCACTATCGGTCAGTCAGGAGTATTTAGCCTTGGAGGATGGTCCCCCCATATTCAGACAGGATATCACGTGTCCCGCCCTACTCGATTTCACGCTCGATGAAGCGTCGGTTACGGGGCTATCACCCTGTATCGCCAAGCTTTCCAGCTTGTTCACCTACTTCACCGAGTGCTTAAGGGCTAATCCAGGTTCGCTCGCCGCTACTACCGGAATCTCGGTTGATTTCTTCTCCTCGGGGTACTTAGATGTTTCAGTTCCCCCGGTTTGCTCTGTTAACCTATGTATTCAGTTAACAGTAACTGCTTATGCAGTTGGGTTTCCCCATTCGGAAATCGCAGACTCAAACGGCTCTTACTGCCTTATCTGCGCTTATCGCAAGTTAGTACGTCCTTCATCGCCTCTGACTGCCTAGGCATCCACCGTGTACGCTTAGTCACTTAACCATACAACCCGAAGGAGTTTCGGATTGCTGTTTAAACAACCTAAGTTGTCTCGCGTTTAATTTACATGAGTGCGAGACAGATTTTGCCGGACTCAAATTTGAACAAGACCGAAGTCTTATTCGATACCAAGCACACTTGAATGTGTTGTTGGTGTTTATCTTTCGATAAACATTGAGAACTTTACAAACAACAATAAATTGTTGTTTTGTCAGCTTTCCAAATTGTTAAAGAGCAAAGTACTTCTTATCACTAAGAGCCACTTTTTAAGGACTTTCGGCGGCAAAAATCCGAACCACGCAGTGTTGGGTGGTTTGGAAATTTATTCCAAAAATACTTAAAGAGTGGTGGGCGATACCGGGTTCGAACCAGTGACCCCCTGCTTGTAAGGCAGGTGCTCTCCCAACTGAGCTAATCGCCCACATGTTTTTACTTCCTGTGGAGGAAGAGAGTGGTGGGTCGTGCAGGATTCGAACCTGCGACCAATTGATTAAAAGTCAACTGCTCTACCGACTGAGCTAACGACCCCCTAACTTCACAACGGAAGTGGTATCCCGTAGGGGAGTCGAACCCCTGTTACCGCCGTGAAAGGGCGGTGTCCTAGGCCTCTAGACGAACGGGACACTAAGATACTCTTCTCTAATCTAAACCGAATCAATCTCTGTGGACACTCATCACGATAATCATCGTATAAGGAGGTGATCCAGCGCCAGGTTCCCCTAGCGCTACCTTGTTACGACTTCACCCCAGTCATGAACCACAAAGTGGCAAGCGTCCTCCCGAAGGTTAAACTACCTGCTTCTTTTGCAGCCCACTCCCATGGTGTGACGGGCGGTGTGTACAAGGCCCGGGAACGTATTCACCGCAACATTCTGATTTGCGATTACTAGCGATTCCGACTTCATGGAGTCGAGTTGCAGACTCCAATCCGGACTACGACGTACTTTGTGAGATTCGCTCCACCTCGCGGTATCGCTGCCCTCTGTATACGCCATTGTAGCACGTGTGTAGCCCTACTCGTAAGGGCCATGATGACTTGACGTCGTCCCCACCTTCCTCCGGTTTATCACCGGCAGTCTCCCTGGAGTTCCCACCATTACGTGCTGGCAAACAAGGATAAGGGTTGCGCTCGTTGCGGGACTTAACCCAACATTTCACAACACGAGCTGACGACAGCCATGCAGCACCTGTCTCAGAGCTCCCGAAGGCACTCCCGCGTCTCCGCAGGATTCTCTGGATGTCAAGAGTAGGTAAGGTTCTTCGCGTTGCATCGAATTAAACCACATGCTCCACCGCTTGTGCGGGCCCCCGTCAATTCATTTGAGTTTTAATCTTGCGACCGTACTCCCCAGGCGGTCTACTTAACGCGTTAGCTCCGAAAGCCACGACTCTAGGTCACAACCTCCAAGTAGACATCGTTTACGGCGTGGACTACCAGGGTATCTAATCCTGTTTGCTCCCCACGCTTTCGCATCTGAGTGTCAGTATCTGTCCAGGGGGCCGCCTTCGCCACCGGTATTCCTTCAGATCTCTACGCATTTCACCGCTACACCTGAAATTCTACCCCCCTCTACAGTACTCTAGCTTGTCAGTTTCAAATGCAACTCCTAGGTTGAGCCCAGGGCTTTCACATCTGACTTAACAAACCACCTGCATGCGCTTTACGCCCAGTAATTCCGATTAACGCTTGCACCCTCCGTATTACCGCGGCTGCTGGCACGGAGTTAGCCGGTGCTTCTTCTGTAGGTAACGTCAAATGATTAAGGTATTAACTTAACCACCTTCCTCCCTACTGAAAGTACTTTACAACCCGAAGGCCTTCTTCATACACGCGGCATGGCTGCATCAGGCTTGCGCCCATTGTGCAATATTCCCCACTGCTGCCTCCCGTAGGAGTCTGGACCGTGTCTCAGTTCCAGTGTGGCTGATCATCCTCTCAGACCAGCTAGGGATCGTCGCCTTGGTGAGCCCTTACCTCACCAACTAGCTAATCCCACCTGGGCATATCCGGTAGCGCAAGGCCCGAAGGTCCCCTGCTTTGCTCTTACGAGGTTATGCGGTATTAGCCATCGTTTCCAATGGTTATCCCCCTCTACCGGGCAATTTCCCAGGCATTACTCACCCGTCCGCCGCTCGCCACCCAAGGAACAAGTTCCTCTGTGCTGCCGCTCGACTTGCATGTGTTAGGCCTGCCGCCAGCGTTCAATCTGAGCCATGATCAAACTCTTCAATTAAAAGTTTTGTGAAGCTTTCGCTTCGGCTCAATGAATACTGATTACATTCTTTGCTTAATAAAAAGCGAAGTAATGTTGAATTGACTGTGCTGAATGATTGCTCATTCAAATGGTCACTCAGTTCATTGATAAATCTTTTTTGATTATCATCAACGAGTGCCCACACAGATTGATTGGTTTATATTGTTAAAGAGCTTGGCTTTCAGTGCCTTAGCACGTCAGCGAGGTGCGTATAATACGCTGCCCACTTTGAAAGTCAACATAAAACTCTAAATTTTTAGAACTTTATGGTGACTCGTCTATTGCTAGACTAGTCGGAGCTTTTGTCTTCACTTTTAAAAAGTGAAAATAAATTAAAGCCTGGCGATGTTCTACTCTCACATGGGGAGACCCCACACTACCATCGACGCTGTTTCGTTTCACTTCTGAGTTCGGGATGGAGTCAGGTGGGTCCAAAACGCTATGGTCGCCAAGCAAAATTCTTTTTTGATTTCACTTTTTCTTAAAAAGTGATAACCAACAATTCTGGAAAGCTGTCTTCGTTCTCTCAACACATTCTTATGCGCTCAGCTTTGAGTCCACTACAAAACCCCTTGGGTGTTGTATGGTTAAGCCTCACGGGCAATTAGTACAGGTTAGCTCAACGCCTCACAACGCTTACACACCCTGCCTATCAACGTTCTAGTCTCGAACAACCCTTTAGGACGGTTAAACCGTCAGGGAAGACTCATCTCAGGGCTCGCTTCGCGCTTAGATGCTTTCAGCGCTTATCAATTCCGAACTTAGCTACCGGGCAATGCGTCTGGCGACACAACCCGAACACCAGAGGTTCGTCCACTCCGGTCCTCTCGTACTAGGAGCAGCCCCCTTCAATCTTCCAACGCCCACGGCAGATAGGGACCGAACTGTCTCACGACGTTCTAAACCCAGCTCGCGTACCACTTTAAATGGCGAACAGCCATACCCTTGGGACCGACTTCAGCCCCAGGATGTGATGAGCCGACATCGAGGT
Source organism: Vibrio paracholerae (assembly GCF_037672085.1). Lineage (NCBI taxonomy): Bacteria > Pseudomonadati > Pseudomonadota > Gammaproteobacteria > Vibrionales > Vibrionaceae > Vibrio > Vibrio paracholerae. Next base: position 192,182 of record NZ_JBBHLM010000003.1, read on the forward strand.
GCCAAACACCGCCGTCGATATGAACTCTTGGGCGGTATCAGCCTGTTATCCCCGGAGTACCTTTTATCCGTTGAGCGATGGCCCTTCCATACAGAACCACCGGATCACTATGACCTGCTTTCGCACCTGCTCGAACCGTCATTCTCGCAGTTAAGCGGGCTTATGCCATTGCACTAACCTCACGATGTCCAACCGTGATTAGCCCACCTTCGTGCTCCTCCGTTACTCTTTGGGAGGAGACCGCCCCAGTCAAACTACCCACCAGGCACTGTCCTCACCCCAGATAATGGGGCTAAGTTAGAACATCAAACATACAAGGGTGGTATTTCAAGGACGGCTCCAACGCAACTAGCGTCACGTCTTCATAGCCTCCCACCTATCCTACACATGTAGGTTCAATGTTCAGTGCCAAGCTGTAGTAAAGGTTCACGGGGTCTTTCCGTCTAGCCGCGGGTACACTGCATCTTCACAGCGATTTCAATTTCACTGAGTCTCGGGTGGAGACAGCGTGGCCATCATTACGCCATTCGTGCAGGTCGGAACTTACCCGACAAGGAATTTCGCTACCTTAGGACCGTTATAGTTACGGCCGCCGTTTACCGGGGCTTCGATCAAGAGCTTCGCTTGCGCTAACCCCATCAATTAACCTTCCGGCACCGGGCAGGCGTCACACCGTATACGTCATCTTGCGATTTTGCACAGTGCTGTGTTTTTAATAAACAGTTGCAGCCACCTGGTATCTGCGACTCTCGTCAGCTCCATCCGCAAGGGACTTCACCATCAAGAGCGTACCTTCTCCCGAAGTTACGGTACCATTTTGCCTAGTTCCTTCACCCGAGTTCTCTCAAGCGCCTTGGTATTCTCTACCCGACCACCTGTGTCGGTTTGGGGTACGATTCCTGACTATCTGAAGCTTAGAGGCTTTTCCTGGAAGCATGGCATCAATGACTTCACTACCGTAGTAGCTCGACGTCGTGTCTCAGCCTTAGAAAGAGCCGGATTTACCTAACTCTTAAGCCTACGCACTTGAACCAGGACAACCGTCGCCTGGCCCACCTAGCCTTCTCCGTCCCCCCATCGCAATAGTCAGAAGTACGGGAATATTAACCCGTTTCCCATCGATTACGCCTTTCGGCCTCACCTTAGGGGTCGACTCACCCTGCCCCGATTAACGTTGGACAGGAACCCTTGGTCTTCCGGCGAGGAGGTTTTTCACCCCCTTTGTCGTTACTCATGTCAGCATTCGCACTTCTGATACCTCCAGCAGCCCTTACAGACCACCTTCAACGGCTTACAGAACGCTCCCCTACCCAATATCTAAAAGATATTGCCGCAGCTTCGGTGTATTGCTTAGCCCCGTTACATCTTCCGCGCAGGCCGACTCGACTAGTGAGCTATTACGCTTTCTTTAAATGATGGCTGCTTCTAAGCCAACATCCTAGCTGTCTGAGCCTTCCCACATCGTTTCCCACTTAGCAATACTTTGGGACCTTAGCTGGCGGTCTGGGTTGTTTCCCTCTCCACGACGGACGTTAGCACCCGCCGTGTGTCTCCCGGATAGTACTTACTGGTATTCGGAGTTTGCAAAGGGTTGGTAAGTCGGGATGACCCCCTAGCCTTAACAGTGCTCTACCCCCAGTAGTATTCGTCCGAGGCGCTACCTAAATAGCTTTCGGGGAGAACCAGCTATCTCCGAGTTTGATTGGCCTTTCACCCCTAGCCACAAGTCATCCGCTAATTTTTCAACATTAGTCGGTTCGGTCCTCCAGTTGATGTTACTCAACCTTCAACCTGCCCATGGCTAGATCACCCGGTTTCGGGTCTATATCCAGAGACTGAGCGCCCAGTTAAGACTCGCTTTCGCTACGGCTCCCCTATACGGTTAACCTTGCCACTGAATATAAGTCGCTGACCCATTATACAAAAGGTACGCAGTCACACCACGAAGGTGCTCCTACTGCTTGTACGTACACGGTTTCAGGTTCTATTTCACTCCCCTCACAGGGGTTCTTTTCGCCTTTCCCTCACGGTACTGGTTCACTATCGGTCAGTCAGGAGTATTTAGCCTTGGAGGATGGTCCCCCCATATTCAGACAGGATATCACGTGTCCCGCCCTACTCGATTTCACGCTCGATGAAGCGTCGGTTACGGGGCTATCACCCTGTATCGCCAAGCTTTCCAGCTTGTTCACCTACTTCACCGAGTGCTTAAGGGCTAATCCAGGTTCGCTCGCCGCTACTACCGGAATCTCGGTTGATTTCTTCTCCTCGGGGTACTTAGATGTTTCAGTTCCCCCGGTTTGCTCTGTTAACCTATGAATTCAGTTAACAGTAACTGCTTATGCAGTTGGGTTTCCCCATTCGGAAATCGCAGACTCAAACGGCTCTTACTGCCTTATCTGCGCTTATCGCAAGTTAGTACGTCCTTCATCGCCTCTGACTGCCTAGGCATCCACCGTGTACGCTTAGTCACTTAACCATACAACCCGAAGGAGTTTCGGGTTGTTGTTTAAACAACCTAAGTTGTCTCGCGTTTAATTTACATGAGTGCGAGACAGATTTTGCCGGACTCAAATTTTGAACAAGACCGAAGTCTTATTCGATACCAAGCACACTTGAATGTGTTGTTGGTGTTTATCTTTCGATAAACATTGAGAACTTTACAAACAACAATAAATTGTTGTTTTGTCAGCTTTCCAAATTGTTAAAGAGCAAGATTCCCTTTCTATTTAAAGAAAAGATGAACCATTTTTAAACATTCTCAGCGAAAACGCTTAAAGATGGTGGAGTTATGCGGGATCGAACCGCAGACCTCCTGCGTGCAAGGCAGGCGCTCTCCCAGCTGAGCTATAACCCCATCGTTAGTGGTGGGTCTGAGTGGACTCGAACCACCGACCTTACGCTTATCAGGCGTACGCTCTAACCACCTGAGCTACAGACCCACTTAATGCTCAAATCTAAACCGAATCAATCTGTGTGGACACTCATCACGATAACCATCGTGTAAGGAGGTGATCCAGCGCCAGGTTCCCCTAGCGCTACCTTGTTACGACTTCACCCCAGTCATGAACCACAAAGTGGCAAGCGTCCTCCCGAAGGTTAAACTACCTGCTTCTTTTGCAGCCCACTCCCATGGTGTGACGGGCGGTGTGTACAAGGCCCGGGAACGTATTCACCGCAACATTCTGATTTGCGATTACTAGCGATTCCGACTTCATGGAGTCGAGTTGCAGACTCCAATCCGGACTACGACGTACTTTGTGAGATTCGCTCCACCTCGCGGTATCGCTGCCCTCTGTATACGCCATTGTAGCACGTGTGTAGCCCTACTCGTAAGGGCCATGATGACTTGACGTCGTCCCCACCTTCCTCCGGTTTATCACCGGCAGTCTCCCTGGAGTTCCCACCATTACGTGCTGGCAAACAAGGATAAGGGTTGCGCTCGTTGCGGGACTTAACCCAACATTTCACAACACGAGCTGACGACAGCCATGCAGCACCTGTCTCAGAGTTCCCGAAGGCACTCCAGCGTCTCCGCTAGATTCTCTGGAAGTCAAGAGTAGGTAAGGTTCTTCGCGTTGCATCGAATTAAACCACATGCTCCACCGCTTGTGCGGGCCCCCGTCAATTCATTTGAGTTTTAATCTTGCGACCGTACTCCCCAGGCGGTCTACTTAACGCGTTAGCTCCGAAAGCCACGCCTCTAGGGCACAACCTCCAAGTAGACATCGTTTACGGCGTGGACTACCAGGGTATCTAATCCTGTTTGCTCCCCACGCTTTCGCATCTGAGTGTCAGTATCTGTCCAGGGGGCCGCCTTCGCCACCGGTATTCCTTCAGATCTCTACGCATTTCACCGCTACACCTGAAATTCTACCCCCCTCTACAGTACTCTAGCTTGTCAGTTTCAAATGCGATTCCTAGGTTGAGCCCAGGGCTTTCACATCTGACTTAACAAACCACCTGCATGCGCTTTACGCCCAGTAATTCCGATTAACGCTTGCACCCTCCGTATTACCGCGGCTGCTGGCACGGAGTTAGCCGGTGCTTCTTCTGTAGGTAACGTCAAATGATTAAGGTATTAACTTAACCACCTTCCTCCCTACTGAAAGTACTTTACAACCCGAAGGCCTTCTTCATACACGCGGCATGACTGCATCAGGCTTGCGCCCATTGTGCAATATTCCCCACTGCTGCCTCCCGTAGGAGTCTGGACCGTGTCTCAGTTCCAGTGTGGCTGATCATCCTCTCAGACCAGCTAGGGATCGTCGCCTTGGTGAGCCCTTACCTCACCAACTAGCTAATCCCACCTGGGCATATCCGGTAGCGCAAGGCCCGAAGGTCCCCTGCTTTGCTCTTACGAGGTCATGCGGTATTAGCCATCGTTTCCAATGGTTATCCCCCTCTACCGGGCAATTTCCCAGGCATTACTCACCCGTCCGCCGCTCGCCACCCAAGGAACAAGTTCCTCTGTGCTGCCGCTCGACTTGCATGTGTTAGGCCTGCCGCCAGCGTTCAATCTGAGCCATGATCAAACTCTTCAATTAAAAGTTTTGTGAAGCTTTCGCTTCGGCTCAATGAATACTGATTACATTCTTTGCTTAATAAAAAGCGAAGTAATGTTGAATTGACTGTGCTGAATGATTGCTCATTCAAATGGTCACTCAGTTCATTGATAAATCTTTTTTGATTATCATCAACGAGTGCCCACACAGATTGATTGGTTTATATTGTTAAAGAGCGTTCTTCTTGGCGGTCTGCTTCAGAAGAGGCGGCCATTTTAGCGAGAATCAATTTCGTGTCAAACACTTTTTTCAATTTTCTTTTCTGGCCTGTTGAGGCATCGTTTTGGCTGTGAGCCCTTGCTGCGTCAACGAGGGCGCATTATAGAGATCCGCTTCACACTGGCAAGTGTTTTTTGAGAAAGTTGATAGAAATAACGCTTAACCGCTGCATTTGCGCTCAATGGCTTATTTATCCCACTTTGCTCAGACCTTGATGACAACTTATCCACAGAGTTATTCATTTGTAGGCTGAGATAAAGCAAGAGGCTGCATCACGGCAGCCTCTCTTTATTATGTGTAAATAGAAAATGAACGCGTTTATTGATGTGTATCGTTATTATCTTCGTGTAACCCACACTCACGCTTTAAACCAAAGAAGCGAGTTTGCTCTTCATTCATTCCCGGCTGCCATTTCTGTGTGGTGTGTGTATCACCAACCGAAAGATAACCTTGTTCCCAAAGTGGGTGGTAAGGCAGATCGTTATCCTTGAGATAATAGTGCACCTCTTTATTGGTCCAATCGATCACTGGCAGGAATTTAAACACGCCATTTTGTACCGATAGAATCGGTAGGCTTGCTCGTGATTGTGACTGTTCACGTCGTAAGCCCGAGAACCAAGTGCCAATGTTGAGTTCATCTAATGCTCTACGCATCGGTTCTACTTTATTAATCTGGTTGTAGCGTTCGATTCCCTCAACACCTTGCTCCCATAGTTTTCCATAGCGAGTTTCTTGCCAAGCCGCTGATACAGGCGCGGAGTAAACTTTTAAGTTCAGATTGAGGCGCTCAGTCAGCTCATCAATAAACTGATAGGTTTCGGGGAACAGATAGCCGGTATCGGTTAAAACGACGGGAATGTCACTCTTCACTGAAGTCAGTAAATGAAGCATCACTGCGGCTTGGATACCAAAGCTCGATGACAGTGCATGATTGCCTTGCAGATTTTCTAGAGCCCATACGACGCGCTCTTGCGCGCTGAGGGATTCCAGATGTTGATTGACTTCCGTTAGGCGCAGCGTTTGCTGCACCTTATTTAACGTTAGTAACTCTTCTAGTGTTGGCACGGTATGGTTAGGCATAGAAATCCCTCTTCGAGATAATGACCTCTTCGATAATGCCTGCGCGGATGGTGAAATCACCAAATCCTTCTCCTTCCAGACGCTCGTTAGCCCAGCGTCCCACCAACTCATCAATTTCTTGAAGGATTTGCGTGTCGGTAATGTTCTCTTTATACATCTTAGGAATGCGCGTTCCATTTCGATTGCCGCCTAAATGGAGGTTATAGCGACCCGGTGCTTTACCGACTAGGCCAATCTCAGCCAACATGGCTCGACCGCACCCATTCGGGCAGCCCGTCACACGCAAAATGATGTTCTCTTCTTTTGGTAACGCATGTTTTGCCAAAATACCTTCCACTTCTGTGACAAAAGAAGGGAGAAAACGCTCGGCTTCCGCCATCGCCAATGGACAAGTTGGGAAGGCCACACACGCCATAGAATTGATGCGCTGCTCACTCACACCATCATCGATCAAACCATGACTGCGTGCGAGCTGCTCAATGTGCTGTTTCTGATCCGCTGGCACACCAGCCACAATTAGGTTTTGGTTAGCCGTCATCCGGAAATCGCCTTGATGCACCTTAGCAATTTCAGCGACACCCGTTTTCAGTGGCTTACCCGGAAAATCCAATAAGCGGCCATTTTCAATAAACAGGGTTAAATGATGTTTGCCATCGATGCCCTCGACCCAACCAATCCGATCGCCACGGCTGGTAAACTCATAAGCCCGGCTTGGCGCAAACGTAATTCCCGCGCGTTTTTCAACTTCGGCTTTAAATACCTCAACCCCGACACGATCTAAGGTGTACTTGGTTTTGGCATTTTTACGGTTAGAACGGTTACCCCAATCGCGTTGCGTGCTCACGACTGCAGCCGCCACCTCCAAGGTTTTTTCCAGAGGAATAAAACCAAAGTCATCGGCACGACGCGGATAGGTTGAAGTATCGCCGTGCGTCATCGCAAGGCCCCCACCCACCAACACGTTAAAACCGACCAACTGGCCATTTTCACCAATCGCGACAAAGTTCAAGTCATTGGCGTGCACATCCACATCATTGTGTGGCGGGATCACAACGGTCGTTTTGAACTTACGAGGCAAATAGTTTGAACCTAAAATAGGCTCTTCATCGGGTCCTTCGATCTTTTCACCATCCAACCAAATTTCGGCATAAGCGCGTGTTTTCGGTAGTAGGTGTTCACTGATCTTTTTTGCCCACTCGTAGGCTTGCAGATGCAGTTCAGATTCCACGGGGTTAGAGGTGCACAATACGTTACGGTTCACATCCCCTGCGGTCGCAATCGAATCGATACCAATGCTGTTTAAGGTTTGGTGCATCAGTTTGATATTCGGCTTGAGTACACCGTGAAACTGAAACGTTTGTCGTGTGGTTAAACGAATACTGCCGTACAGAGTATGTTCAGTTGCAAACTTATCGATCGCGAGCCACTGGTGAGGAGTGATGATCCCTCCCGGCATACGCGCACGGAGCATGACATTGTGTAAAGGCTCAAGTTTTTGCTTGCTTCGCTCAGCACGGATATCACGATCATCTTGCTGATACATGCCATGAAAGCGGATGAGTTGGAAGTTGTCCGCGGTAAAGCCGCCAGTAATGCGATCTTGTAGATCTTGCTCGATAGTCCCGCGTAGAAACTGACTTTCGCGCTTTAGGCGTTCATTATCCGACCATGGGCCGAGCACTTCGCCAAGCACCTCTTGTACTGATGGGTTTTGATTTGCGCTCATTAGTAGACATCCCTTTGATAACGTTTTGCTTTACGCAGTTCACTCACATACTCTTCAGCTTGCTCACGATTCAAGCCACCTTGCTGCTCGACGACAGTAATTAATGCTTGGTGCACATCCTTCGCCATGCGTGATGCATCACCACACACGTAGAAGTAAGCGCCTTCTTGTAACCATTGCCATACCAACTCTGCTTGCTCTAACAGGCGATGCTGCACATACACCTTTTCGTGCTGGTCGCGACTAAAAGCCACATCTAAGCGATTTAACACGCCAGACTTGAGGTACTTTTGCCACTCGACTTGGTAGAGAAAATCTTGGGTAAAGGTGCGGTCACCAAACAGCAACCAGTTTTTCCCTGCTGCACCACGGTTTTCGCGCTCTTGGATGAAGCTACGGAAAGGAGCAATTCCCGTTCCGGGGCCAACCATGATCAGCGGCGCATTATCATCACTCGGCAATTTGAAGTTGTTATTGTGCTCAACAAAGACTTTAACCGGAGCACCCTCTTCTAATTGATGAGCTAAGAAGCTGGATGCACCACCCAAGCGTTGCTCTCCCTCATACTCATATTCGACCACCCCAACCGTCAGATGCACTTCTTCCCCCACCTCAGTTTGACTAGAGGCAATCGAATAAAGACGCGGCGTTAAACGACGGAGAAGTGATAACAGCTGAGTCGCAGAAAGGGTGACTTTTTCTTCGCGCAACACATCAATCACTTGTGTACGCGTCGCGTATTCACGGAGTGCCTCTTTATCTTCGGCTAAAGAGGTGAGCTTTTGGCTTTGTGCCAGCTCAGTAAATTGCGCCACCAACTGCGGATTGGCTGCAGTAATTTCATAATGATGAGTCAGTGCCAAATGCAGAGAAAGCGTTTCGCCATCCACTTGTACTTCTTCATGACCAGAAAGTCCTACGCTATCGAGTAGGGCATTAACCAGTTGTGGACGGTTTTCATACCACACACCCAATGCATCACCCGGTTGGTATGTGATGCCAGAATCGGCCAAATCAATTTCGATATGGCGTACATCTTTGCCTGAATCACGGCCAGTAATTTTTTGGCTCGTCGATAAGCTCGCCGTGTAAGGTTGCTCTTTACTGTAGTGACTCTCAGCTGTCTGGCTCACTGCGAAAGTAGCCACGCTCGTCACTGCCGCGGCTCCTGTCAGCTCATCTTTCAAAATAGACAGTACTTGCTTGCGCCACTCAGTCGCTGCAGCCTGATAATCGACATCCGCATCTAAGCGCTCAACCAGACGTTGCGCCCCAAGGTTTTCTAAAAACTGATCAAAGTCTTTGCCGGTTTGGCAGAAAAACTGATAACTGGAATCCCCCAATCCTAAGACGCCGTATTTAAGATTAGGCAGCTTGGGGGCTTTTTTGGATTTGAGAAACTCATGCAGTGCCAGTGCATTATCCGGCGCTTCACCTTCACCATTGGTTGAGGCGACAAAAATTACATGGGTTTCTTTGGCTAAGTCTTTGCCTTTGTAATCGCTCGCGTCAAATAACTGGGCCTGAATGCCTGCAGCTTGCGCTTCTTTCAATAACGCTTGAGCAACGCCTTTCGCATTTCCCGTTTGCGAAGCGAAAATGATCGTCAGCTTACCCGAAGCAGCAGACGCAGTCTGCCCTGCGGAAATGTGTGGAACGCTCAATGCATTGGATTGGCTCAGTCCCCAGAAATAACCACTGACCCACGCTAATTGCTGAGCATTCAGTTGGGTTACGGTTTGTTGGAGTTGATTGAGCTGTGCATCATTTAACGGACTAGCGAGTGCCGCTAGCGCCGGGGGTAAAGTGTTTCCTGTAGACATCGTCACGACTTCCCTATTCATTGCATGACGATAGATTAATCACTCTTTTTAATAACAAGAAAGAATAGATGTGAATGTTTTATAACTTTTTGACTTAACCATCGCGCTACTGGTTTTCAATTCGAACTTGACGAAACCCAACCGCCATGGCGGATTGCGAAGCGCTATCGAGATCGATATAACGACACTCTTCGCCATTTTCATCGGTGAGCAGCACAAATCCCCCCATTTGATGGCGAAATTCGACAATCCATTCTCCCTCTTGAAAGGAGGGCTCAATAATGGCCTCAACGAGCTGCTGGGTTTGATATAGCTCTCTTAACTCCGGAATCGTCATTTTGCTTTCCATCCTTGGCTTATTGATAAAACTAAGCATGGTCCAAATAGTAAAAATGAGCCAACTTGTGGCTCATTTAAAACGTATTGGTTAGCAAAAAACTCAATAATGAGAAGTTCATTAGAAGCTAAATTGTGCCCCCACAAACCAACCATCGGCAAAAACAAAAGATTGCTTTACATCGGTCGACTGCTTGGCCAGTTCAGTGAACTCAAGATCTACCACTCGATAGCCCGCTTTGAATGCGAGATCTCCCGCTCGGATCGGCAGATGGTATTGCAAGCCAGCCATCACATCGGACGATTTCAGGTCACTGTTGTTACCAAAATCAAACTGGCCAATCACATCAAAAGGCGTATGAGGAATGGTAATTTCGGCGCTGGCATACCAGTTAAACGTGGTTTGATCAAAATCGTAGCGACGGGCATCTGGCGCACGGTAATCACTATTGGCATATTGGGTTAGAGTGATACCCGCATCGAACTTCATCAATTCGCGATTGAGCAATGGATAATAAAAGGTGTAATCAATCTTATCGAACGAAGCGAAATCCGCATCTAAATTGGTATAACGCAATCCCACATTCGGCAGGTAAGGAAAACCGTGCTCAAACGTAAAGTAAAGGTTGGGCGCGTTCGCATCATCACGACGAGTGTTATCAATTTTCGTGCTCGCTAACCACATCTCAGCGCCCACAGACGCGGTATAAAATGATTCAGCGGCAGAGGCCGATAAAGGCATGACCATCAGAGCGGTGACTAGCGCCGCCGATGCAGTTCGGTTCATGAACTATGCTCCGTTCGATTTCAATTCAATATTTTTGAGGGGGCGATGGTAACACAAACCTAATCTCGACATAGGGTTTTGTCATCTCCTAACGTGAAGCCTTCGCTTTATCGCGCATCAGCCAAATCACCACCAACACCACCAGTAACCAAGGCAGTAACTTTAATACTATGCCCAACATGCCAAACAGCGCCATGATCAAAAAAGCCAACGCCATCGCACCGAATACACTCATTAAAGTGATGCCTGTGACCAATAGTGTAGCGGCAAAGACAAAAATAAAGATTAATTCAAACATCATCAGCACTCCTCTGCGTCATTCATTATTAATTTGCAGTTTTCACGCCAACTTTACAAAGAAGCCAACCGTTTGATTAAGATAGAAAAAATAAGCCAAGCGACGTCATCTCACTTGACTTATCAAAATAACAGTAAGCATTTTCGCTAATATTTGGTGTTTTTTACACACCTAACTCTTGGTAAGGGATCTTAGCCAACGCCTGTTCAACCACTTCCAATCCCGCTCCAGGCTTGTGCGCATTCTCACTGATATGGCGTCGCCATTGGCGTGCACCCGGCATATTTTGGAACAGTCCTAACATATGGCGAGTCATATGACCAAGATGGGTGCCTTGTGAAAGTTCACGCTCAATATAAGGCATCATTTCATGGATGACTTGTGAGCGCTTTTTCACAGGCGTTTCTAAGCCAAAAATCTGCTGATCCACTTCAGCCAGCAAATACGGATTTTGATACGCCTCACGCCCAATCATCACACCATCAAGATGTTGCAGATGAAGTTTCGCTTCTTCCAAGCTCTTCACCCCACCGTTAACTGCAATGGTTAAGTGCGGAAAATCACGTTTGATCTGGTACGCTCGTGGGTAATCCAGTGGTGGAATTTCACGGTTTTCTTTCGGGCTCAGACCACTTAACCAAGCTTTACGCGCATGGATAGTAAATTGCTCACAGCCACCTTTTTCCGCAACTGTGGCGATAAACTGAGTTAAAAACTCGTACGAGTCTTGATCATCAATACCGATACGCGTTTTGACCGTCACCGGAATGTCGACGACCGCACGCATGGCGGCGACGCATTCCGCCACCAAATCCGGCTCACCCATCAGACAAGCACCAAAGCGACCATTCTGCACCCGATCGGATGGACAGCCGACGTTGAGGTTAATTTCATCATAGCCTCGCTCTTGAGCCAGCTTGGCACAATGCGCTAAATCCTTAGGATTGGAACCACCAAACTGTAACGCTACAGGATGCTCTTCTTGGTTATACGCCAGAAAATCGCCACGACCATGGATGATCGCACCAGTCGTCACCATTTCGGTGTACAGCAGAGTCTGCGCAGAGAGCAGACGGTGGAAATAACGGCAGTGGCGGTCGGTCCAATCGAGCATCGGAGCGACTGAGAGTCTGCATGAGTGAGTCATAGGTGAACGTCCCCATTTCAGTCAAAAACAACCACCGCACGGTGGCGAAAAAATCGAAGTCCGGCATTTTAATCGCAACTTAGCGTGAGCGCCATGCCTTGTTGAGTAAATCGCTTTTACGGTAAATGGGCACAACCAGCTGGTTTCGTGAGCCAAATAAGCTTGATCCTAGTCAGCTTGCCACGATTTCCTTACCACAACTAATAAGCTTAACAGTATCGTTTTTGAGCAAGATAAGGTAATTTACGTCTATTCAACAGGATGAGTTGACCTCGCATCTACTTTCATGTGGATTTTATTTTGTCGGTCAACGATATTCATCTCGACATAGTATATTATTACTAAAGTCCAACAGTGATGGTGATGGTTTTGGACAACAAGCTAACCAAGCAAATTGAAGAAATATGTGCAGCAAGAGGGGTTCGCCTCACATCACAGCGTAAAACTGTGTTTGAGCTGATCTGTGCCAGCAAACGCTCATCAAGTGCGTATGAACTGCTGGAGGATCTGAAAAAAAGTGAACCGCAAGCTAAACCTCCAACTGTATATCGAGCACTGGATTTTTTGCTAGAACAAGGCTTTATTCACCGAGTAGAGTCGACTAACAGCTTTATCTCTTGCTGTTCATGTAACGCTCATAAGCATTTCTCACATCTATTGATTTGTGACCAGTGCGGTAACGTGATTGAATCTCGGGATGATAGTCTGGTAGCCTTGCTAGCGAGTAACGCGGAGAAACACGGTTTTACGATAAGCAACCATGTCATCGAATCACATGGGGTTTGTCAGACCTGTCTCTCGAAAGAGAAGAAGCAACAATAGAAGAAGGTTATGCGCGCTGAATTTGTAAACCCGTTTTTAGCGTCTTTAATGAACGTGTTGAAAACCATGGCTTCCCTTGAGTTGAAGCCACAAAAACCACGGATTAAAAAAGACGAAATCGCTCGCGGCGATGTTTCTGGTCTGATCGGCATGATTGGTCCAACAACGCGCGGTTCTATGTCGATCACTTTTGACGAGAGCCTTGCTTTGGAAATCATGCAAAATATGCTGGGTGAGCGTCCGAATGGTTTAAATGAAGAAGTGACTGATATGGTCGGCGAGATCACCAATATGGTCACAGGTGGAGCGAAGCGAATTTTGGCAGAAAGCGGCTTTGATTTTGATATGGCGACCCCCGTTGTCGTCTCCGGCCGAGGACACACAATTCGTCATAAGTGTGAAGGGGCAATCATACTGATGCCGTTTTCTTCTCCTTGGGGCAATGCGTTTATCGAAATCTGTTTCGAGTAATTCAGCGCTCACGTTGGCAGCCACTGTTAGTTCATCGCTCTCAATGATCTTGATTAAACCGGACATATTTGTCCGGTTTTGTTTTCTCTGCTATCCCCGAGCACTGGGGGTAACATTTACACCACCATCAGCAGCAATAATAAAGAACACGCTAAGCCCATTTGCCAATATCGAGCACCAATCGTGGGCTCAGTTTCTAAACCTTGCCACCAAGCGTGGCTTGCGCTGTGGTTTGACATGGTTAGGCTTTCTCCTGCCATTGGGGTTAGCAAAGTGATCGACTGCTCTTGGCAATGCTTAACCAGATCGGCAATCGGCTCATCCCATTGGTGGGTAAACAACTCATAAGTCGCCCAGTGAATCGGCAGCAGTTTTTTGGCTTGTAAGTCGCGGAAAGCTTGAACTGTGTGTTTCGCCTGCATGTGTCCCCAATTTTCAACGGGATAACCTTGGTGCTGCTTAACATCGGCGGCCACTTCTAGACAAGCCAAATCAATCGGTCCACAGCGCTCAGCAATCTTTGCAAAATGTGCATCATAGGCACTATCACCACTGAAATAGAGTGTTTCTTGATGGCCTTTTATGACCCATGAACACCACAAGGTCGCATTATGATCGAGATAATAACGCCCCGAATTATGATTAGCTGGAGTACAGATAAACTCGACGCCTTCTCGTTTGATCTGCTCCCACCAATCGAATTCGATAATTCGTTCAGGTGAGACTCCCCAGCGAATCAAATGCTGCCCAACACCCAGCGGAACATAGAAGGTGACCGAATGCGCGGCATAATAGGCAACACTCGCCTGCTCTAAATGATCATAATGATCGTGAGAGATCACAATCACATCCGGCAGCGGTAACTGCTCCCGAATACCACTATTCGGTAGGTTTCTGGCAAACCACGCTTTCGCAATCCAAGGCGAAGCATAGTCAAAAACCGGATCGGTCAATACTCGTAGCCCATCAACTTCAATAAATAAACTAGAGTGGCCAAGCCAAGTGACTCGAAGTGCCTGGCTGCGTGTTTGCAACGTTTGCAGGTTGAGAGGTACTACGGGCAACTGAACATTAGGCTTAAGCTGAGCTCGCCCCCCAAAGTAACTCCAAGCTGTCTGCCACCATGATGGCGTAGCGGTAATATGAGGCATAGCGTTGATCACTTTGCCATCTCGAAATTGAGGTGATTTGGAGATCCGGCGCTCTAATTGCGAGCGATAGTGTTGAACATGGTGGTGAGAAAACACCTTGCGTTGACGTGCTTGTGTTTTAGTCTGAATGGCCGTTTCTGACATACCAGCATAAGCCCTATCACTCTGACAGTGCATTTAGTTAAACCTTGCTGCGTGTCTGTTTTATGACCAAATCGGTAGGAAAAATGAACTTTCAATGGCAATACAAAGAAGGGACTTCGCCACGTACAGAGAAACTCAAAGACAAGAAAAAGGCCTTACTGCAAAGGTAAGGCCTTTTCTATCAATTGGTTATTCGGCGTAATTAGGCGCGAAACGCTTTAAAGGCGTTGATCAGACCGTTGGTCGAGCTGTCATGTGACGTCACTGCTGAGCTATCCGCTAACTCTGGCAGGATTTGGTTAGCCAGTTGCTTACCCAGTTCCACGCCCCATTGATCGAAACTGAAGATGTTCCAAATCACACCTTGTACGAAGATTTTGTGCTCGTACATCGCAATCAAGTTACCCAGCGTGCGTGGCGTAATTTGCTTAACCAGAATCGAGTTGGTTGGGCGGTTACCTTCAAACACTTTGAACGGCACTAACGCTGCGATTTCTGCCGCCGATTTACCCGCTTTTTCGAGTTCCGCTTGCACAGCTTGCGCGGATTTTCCGAAGGCTAAGGCCTCGGTTTGCGCGAAGAAGTTAGACATCAGCTTTTGGTGATGATCGCCAACCAGATTATGACTCACCGCTGGCGCGATAAAATCACATGGGATCAGCTTAGTGCCTTGGTGGATAAGCTGATAGAAAGCGTGCTGGCCGTTCGTACCGGGTTCACCCCAAATAATTGGGCCCGTTTGGTAAGTCACTGGGTTACCATCGCGGTCAACATACTTACCGTTCGATTCCATGTTGCCCTGTTGGAAGTAAGCGGCAAAACGGTGCAGATACTGATCATAAGGCAGGATCGCTTCAGATTCAGCACCATGGAAGTTGTTATACCAAATGCCAATCAGCGCCAGAATGACCGGAATATTGCTTTCAAACGGCGTGTTCACGAAATGCAGATCCATTTCATGCGCCCCCGCCAGCAACTCAACAAAGTTGTCATAACCGATAGACAGCACGATAGACAAACCAATCGCTGACCACAGTGAGTAACGACCGCCTACCCAATCCCAGAATTCAAACATGTTGTCGGTGTCGATACCAAACTCAGCCACCGCTTTACCATTGGTTGATAGCGCTGCAAAGTGCTTGGCAACATGTGCTTCGTCTCCTGCCGCTTTCAAGAACCAATCACGCGCCGTGTGGGCGTTGGTCATGGTTTCTTGGGTAGTGAAGGTTTTGGAAGCCACTAAAAAGAGGGTGGTTTCAGGATCGACGTTTTTCAGTGTCTCCGCCATGTGTGTACCATCGACGTTTGACACAAAGTGCATGGTCAAATGGTTCTTATAAGGCACCAGAGCTTCCGTGACCATGTAAGGACCGAGATCAGATCCACCAATGCCGATATTAACGACATCAGTAATCGCCTTGCCGGTGAAACCTTTCCACTCACCGCCAATCACACGCTCAGAGAATGCTTTCATTTTCGCCAACACAGCGTTTACTGCAGGCATTACATCCTCACCGTTAACCAACACAGGTGAATTGCTACGATTACGCAGCGCGGTGTGCAGTACCGCACGATCTTCTGTTTGGTTGATCGCTTCACCTTTAAACATCGCGGTGATGGCAGATTGCAGATCCGTTTCTTTGGCCAACGCAAACAAGTGTTGCATCGTTTCCGCATTCACTAAGTTTTTCGAATAATCGACCAGAATGTCCTGACCAAAGCGCGCAGAGTATTTGGCAAAACGCTCGCTGTCTTGCGCAAAAAGTGCTTTGAGGTCCATATCCTGAGCAGATTCAAAATGCGCGGTCAGCGCTTTCCAAGCTTGGGTTTGCGTTGGATTGATATTTTTCAACATGGCATCTATCCCGATGTTACTGTGGTTTTATTCCAGTACGCTAAAGGCGGAGCTTTAACGTTGGAATCCCCGATTTAAGCAAAAAGAATAGGTTAAAAATGAGTATTCCGCGCCGGAATCACATGTAATTAATTTTCAGTGCATCATTATGAGCGAACTCATTAACACCCACTTTGCGATAGGTCACGTAAACACCGACCGTCACTCATTTTTGTCTGGTAATTTCTGTCGCTCACCTTACCCTTAAACCTTCACTTTGCCAATACACTTAAGGAACGGGCTTTATGTGGCATCAGCACACCATCCAGTTACGCCCACGAGCACGTGGTTTTCATCTGATCACTGATGAAATTGAACAACAATTGCCGCAAATCAAAAGACTAAATGTCGGTTTATTACATTTATTTGTACAGCATACTTCGGCCAGTCTCACCATCAATGAGAATGCCGACCCGACGGTGCGCCAAGATATGGAAGCCCATTTTAACCGCGCCGCGCCTGAGGGGGCGCCTTATTATCGGCACATTGATGAGGGCGATGATGATATGCCCGCGCACATCAAGTCTTCACTACTTGGATGTAGCGTCAGTATTCCCATTCAACAAGGCAGGTTAGCGCTCGGTACTTGGCAAGGCATCTATTTGGGTGAGCATCGCAATCACGGCGGAATAAGAAGGGTGATTGCGACCATTCAAGGCGAGTAACGCCCAAGGAGTACAAGAGAAGAAGAGTGACATGCATGACCACAGCGATAAGCAGTGGTCATGCACGGACAACACAAAGCAGGCTAAACGTCTGCTCCAGAATAAGACATTTCCACTCGCGAGGTGAGTTTCGTCACTAACTCATACCCTATCGTACCAATATGCGCAGCCACTTCTTCTACGGGCAGCTCATTACCCCAGAGCATGGCTTCATCACCGACGCGATCGCAGGCATCCGGCCCTAAATCTACCGTCAACATATCCATAGATACTCGCCCAGCAATCGGCACCCGACGACCATTGACGACCACTGGCGTCCCATTCGGCGCAGTGCGTGGATAGCCATCACCATAACCAATCGCAATCACACCAATTTTGGTATCTCGCTGGCTAGTCCACGTACCGCCATAACCGACACTCTCCCCCGCTTTCACTTCGCGGACAGCTATCAAGTGCGACTTTAAGGTCATCACTGGCTGGTAACCTAACTGAACCGCGCTCTTTTCCACAAAGGGAGAAACGCCGTACATAATAATTCCCGGCCTTACCCATTCAAGCTGGCTTTGCGGCCAAGCTAATAAT
Source organism: Vibrio paracholerae (assembly GCF_037672085.1). Classification (NCBI taxonomy): domain Bacteria; kingdom Pseudomonadati; phylum Pseudomonadota; class Gammaproteobacteria; order Vibrionales; family Vibrionaceae; genus Vibrio; species Vibrio paracholerae. Next base: position 209,892 of record NZ_JBBHLM010000003.1, read on the forward strand.
CCGGCAGAAGCGGCCAGCGAACGCTCACCCTGACAGCCTTGCGTCAGGGATAAAAACAGTTCCGTTTGCTCTACCGTCGTCGATTTATCTAACTCATCGGCACAGCCGAAATGGCTCATGTAACGCAGTGGTTTAGCCACATTCTCACACTGGTGCAAACGAGCCACGAAATCTTGATATTGTTCAGGGCGAACCCCTAGCCGATGCATCCCGCTGTCGACTTTCAGCCATACCATGACCGGAGTCTCTAGCTGAGCTTGCTCCAGCGCTTGTAATTGCTCTTCACAATGCACGACGGTCTGGATGTTGTTGGTAACCAATACTGGCAAATCACCGGGAGAATAAAATCCCTCAAGCAACAAAATGGGTTTCACTACGCCACTGGCGCGCAGCTGTAAAGCCTCTTCAATACGCGCCACGCCAAAGGCATCCGCCCCTAGGGCGTGACGTGCGATATGGCGCAGCCCATGTCCATAACCATTGGCTTTCACCACCGCCATGATTTTACTCTCTGGCGCTTGCTGCTTAACGCGCTGCAAGTTGTGCTGCAACGCCTCTAAATTGATGTAGGCGGTGGCCGCCTTCATATAGTTCATCGAATTACTCATCGTCAAATGCAGGTCCAGCATAGTTGTCGAAACGAGAATAGTTGCCTTGGAAAGTCAAACGCACCGAACCAATCGGGCCGTTACGTTGCTTACCAATAATGATTTCCGCCGTGCCTTTTAGCGGACTATCTGGGTGATACACCTCATCTCGATAGATAAACATGATCAAGTCAGCATCCTGCTCAATCGAACCCGATTCACGCAGATCCGAGTTGACTGGACGCTTATCCGCACGCTGCTCCAAAGAACGGTTCAACTGCGAAAGCGCAACCACGGGCACATTCAACTCTTTGGCTAACGCTTTGAGCGAGCGTGAAATTTCAGCAATTTCCAGTGTACGGTTATCGGTCAATGCCGGTACACGCATCAGCTGTAAATAGTCGACCATGATAAGCGACAAGCCTCCGTGTTCACGAGCAATGCGTCGGGCACGCGAACGAACTTCGGTGGGGGTTAAGCCTGAGCTATCATCGATGTACATGTTCTTCTTCTCCATGAGAATACCCATAGTGGAAGAGATGCGCGCCCAATCTTCATCATCCAGTTGACCGGTACGAATTTTGGTTTGGTCGACACGAGATAACGAGGCCAGCATACGCATCATGATCTGTTCGGCGGGCATCTCCAGCGAGAAGATCAACACAGGTTTATCTTGCTCCATCGCGGCGTTTTCACATAGGTTCATCGCAAAAGTGGTTTTACCCATCGAAGGACGCGCTGCGACGATGATCAAATCAGAGCCTTGCAAACCAGCCGTCTTTTTATTCAGGTCGGTAAAGCCCGTGTTTACCCCAGTAACCCCATCCTGCGGCGTTTTGTAGAGCAGCTCAATCCGCTCTAGCGTGCGCTCTAGAATGCTATCCACGTTTTTCGGGCCTTCGTTTTCACTGGTACGTGCTTCGGCAATCGCAAAAACTTTACTTTCCGCCAGATCCAGCAAATCTTCAGCGTTACGCCCTTGGGGATCGTATCCCGCATCGGCAATCTCATTGGCAACGCCGATCAGGTTACGCACCAAAGCCCGTTCGGCCACAATCTCCGCATAGGCATTAATGTTGGCGGCACTGGGCGTGTTTTTGGCCAAATCAGCCAAATAGGCAAAGCCACCGACATCTTCCAACTGCTCACGCTGCTCAAGATATTCGGACAAGGTAATGAGATCGAGCGGTTTACCCGCCTCCAAAATCGATTTTACCCCGTCAAAAATCAAACGATGCGGGCGGCTGTAGAAGTCCTGAGTCATCACGTGCTCAGAAACCGTATCCCAACGTTCATTGTCGAGAAGCAGTCCACCAATGACGGATTGCTCAGCTTCTAATGAATGCGGTGGGACTTTAATTGCATCGACTTGTGCGTCGGGAATTTTACGGTTTCGATTATCAGTACGTGGATCTGCCATGACTTCGCTTTAAGTAACATTTGAATGTCCGTCATTATAACGAGAATCCGTCATTTGTAATTAAAGCAACGAAAGTTTGTGTGCCTTCTAACCAGAATTGACCTAGGATTGACCCAAGTTAAGCGCAGAGTTTTTACTATCCTCTTCCCTCAGACATAAGAGAAATTATTGTGTTTCAGAAATGGTTAACTTTGGCGAGTATATTACTTAGCATTCCTGTACTTGCTGAGAAGAAAACCGAGCCAGAGCTTGATATCGTGCTAGCTTCCCCTTGGAATAATCAGGTCGAATTAGGTTATCAAGCACATTCGGGGAATAGCGAGTCAGAATCTCTCAATTCAAGAGTTCGAACTGAATATAAATCAGGGCGACATCGTAGCTATGGTGAATGGAAGTTTTATCGATTAGATAAGAACAATAAAGAAGACAAACGACAGTCCACATTTACCTTACAGAGCGACTACAAACTCTCAACCAAAACTTATTTATACACCAGTTTTTACGGGATAAACTCTCGTTACAGTGCCTACCGCAAAGATCACACCTTATCGAGTGGTCTCGGTTACCAATTTCTGTATACCAAAGATAAAGTGATCGAGTTAGAAATGGGCCCTGGATTTCGTTATCAGAAACCAAATTTAGAAAAACTGGATGGTTCAGTACATAACGAACCGGTCAATGAACCGATTTTTCGCAGTAACTTAAAAGTCGAGTGGCAAGTCATCAATAACTTACGACTAGGAAGTGAGTTCAACCTTATCTCCGGTCAAAGCAATACCAGCATCGACAGTAATCTTAGTCTTTCAAACAATATAACAGACAATATTGCCTTAAAAATCCGCCAATCTCGTCAATTACACAGTCGAGCACCAGAAGGCAGAAGCAAAGTTGACAGTGTTTTCTCCGTTAACCTGCTCTTCGAATTTTGACCATAAAAAAACACCAGCCGAAGCTGGTGTTTTCATATTCGTCAGTAACTGAAATTACTCAGCAACAACTTGTACTTTTGCAGTCGCGAACACTTCAGAGTGAAGTTGAACACTAACTTCGTAAGCACCAACGTTGCGCAGAGCGCCTTCAGGTAGGCGAACTTCGCTCTTAGATACTTTAACGCCAGCTGCAGTGATTGCATCAGCGATATCACGAGTACCAATAGAACCGAACAGTTTACCTTCATCACCCGCTTTAGAAGCAATAACTACTGCTTCAAGAGCGTTAACTTGGTCAGCACGAGTTTGAGCAGCAGTTAGTTGCTCAGCAACTTTTGCTTCCAACTCCGCACGACGGCTTTCAAACATTGCAACGTTAGCTTTAGTTGCCATTACTGCCTTACCTTGTGGGATAAGGAAGTTACGAGCGTAACCAGATTTAACGTTTACAGTATCGCCAAGGCTGCCTAGGTTACCGATTTTATCAAGTAGAATAACTTGCATTGCTTAATCCTCTTTCTTAATAAACGGTGCCAATTACTGATGCTTGTCAGTGTATGGCAGTAGAGCTAGGTAGCGAGAGCGTTTGATTGCACGAGCTAGCTGACGCTGATATTTAGCACTTGTACCAGTGATACGGCTAGGAACGATTTTACCAGCTTCAGTAATGTAGTTCTTGAGAGTTGCTACGTCTTTGTAATCAATCTCTTGTACGCCTTCTGCAGTAAAACGGCAGAATTTACGACGACGGAAGAAACGAGCCATGGGCTATCTCCTGATCTATATTTGAGAAATTTTGTCGGCATGCAGCACTAATTTACCTACGCCATTTCGGCTGGTTTGGTAAGCTAAAAAGCCACTTACCAAAATGCTACTGCCTTGTACTAAGTTTTGAGTTAAAGCATCTGACCGCGCCCCACTCACCACCACAGGTAATCGACAAAAAACTTGTCTTGGGAGGTCAGCTTCAACCATCGTAGAGCGATGCTCTAGCCAAAAATGGCAATGTTTAACACCCGATGGACTTTGGCTTCGAACCGGAGCTTTAGCGACAATGCCACCTAACTCGATTCGATTGGTCATCAAACCATTACTCAATATCTGCGTCGAACTTCATCTCGTCACGCTTTACACGCTCTTCACGAGCTTTCAGCATGATTGAAGGTTCAGTAATAGCAGCTTTAGTACGCATGATCATGTTACGCAGAACTGCATCGTTGAAACGGAAAGCAGTTTCTAGCTCATCAACGACTGCTTGGTCAGCTTCAACGTTCATCAGAACGTAGTGAGCTTTGTGCAGTTTGTTGATTGGGTAAGCCAGTTGACGGCGGCCCCAATCTTCTAAACGGTGGATTTTACCGCCCGCTTCAGTGATTGAACCAGTGTAACGTTCGATCATGCCAGCAACTTGCTCGCTTTGATCTGGGTGCACCATGAATACGATTTCGTAATGACGCATTATTTGCTCCTTACGGATTATTCAGCTTCCAGAGTTGGCCCGGTCATCCAGAGGAAGCAAGGAACTAATGATAATTGACCGAGAATTAAGGAGCGGGAATAGTACAGAAAGGAAGCAGCTTTAGCAAGGAAATTATCGAGAGAGAAACAGGAAGCGGTTAGGCAGAAAACCGCGTTTTCTGCCTAGGAATGATATGTGTTCATGCGGGGAATTATTCGTCATCAACAAACTGAGCTTGCAGATAATTTTGGATACCCGTCATATCAATAAGACCAAGTTGAGTTTCTAACCAATCAACATGTTCTTCTTCGTCTTCCAAGATTGCTTGGAACAGATCACGAGAAACGTAGTCACGTACTTTTTCGGCGTAAGCGATCGCCTCTTTGAGGTCGGGAATCGCTATCAACTCAAGTTTAAGATCGCACTCCAACATCTCTTGCACATCTTCACCAATCATCAGTTTGCCAAGATCTTGCAGATTGGGGAGTCCCTCTAAGAACAAGATTCTTTCCACAATATGGTCGGCGTGTTTCATCTCATCAATCGACTCGTGGTATTCCTTATCGGCGAGATGCTTCAAGCCCCAATCTTTGTACATGCGCGCATGTAAGAAGTATTGATTGATGGCGATGAGCTCATTAGCCAGTACTTTGTTGAGATGTTGAATTATGACTGGATCACCTTTCATAGCATAGCCCTCCTCTTTGGCTCTATTAACTGTAGAACCAATTAGAGGAGAGTCAAAAAGAAGCTGTGATTAACTTGCCAGTTTAAACTGAGCAATCAGCGATTCTTCGATGATCTCTTTAGCTTGGCGCACACACTTACCACACTGAGAACCCAGTGCTGTACAGCGTTTGATGCCTTTAATATCTGTGATCCCTTGCTCGGTAATCAATCTCCTGATTTTTTTGTCTGAGACACCATGACACAAACAAACGTACATAAATCAACCTCGAATCTGTTATGCACAAATCATAAAAGAGAATCACTCTTATTTCTACTGCGTTTACTATTTTGCTCAGATCGGATTGTTATAAGAAAATGGCGATGGGAAAGAGAAGCGCCCAACTGAAAGTACAGCGCTAACGCTCAGGTTATTTGGATGAAGCTAATGTGTTGTTTTGATTATTAGCGGGATAAAGCCAAAAGAAGATATAAGCCTAAGATGACTTATAACCAAAAATGAAAAAGGGAAGCCGAAGCCTCCCTTTTCCGATGCAGCGTTGCGCGGCAAGATTAACGCAATTAAGCGATGATCTTAGCTACAACACCAGCACCTACAGTACGGCCACCTTCACGGATAGCGAAGCGTAGACCTTCGTCCATCGCGATTGGTGCAATCAGGTCTACAACCATCTTGATGTTGTCGCCTGGCATTACCATTTCTACGCCTTCTGGAAGCTCGATGCTGCCTGTTACGTCAGTTGTACGGAAGTAGAACTGTGGACGGTAACCTTTGAAGAATGGAGTATGACGGCCACCTTCGTCTTTTGACAGTACGTATACTTCTGATTCGAACTTAGTGTGTGGTGTGATTGAACCTGGCTTCGCCAGTACTTGACCACGCTCTACTTCTTCACGCTTAGTACCACGTAGCAGTGCACCAACGTTCTCACCTGCACGACCTTCGTCAAGCAGCTTACGGAACATCTCTACACCTGTACACGTAGTTTTTACTGTGTCTTTGATACCTACGATCGCTACTTCGTCACCCACTTTCAGGATGCCGCGCTCGATACGGCCTGTTACTACTGTACCACGACCTTGGATTGAGAATACGTCTTCGATTGGCATCAGGAATGCCATGTCTACTGCACGCTCTGGCTCTGGAATGTATGAATCCAGTGCTTCTGCTAGCTCAACAATCTTCGCTTCCCACTGTGCTTCGCCGTTTAGCGCGCCTAGTGCTGAACCTTGGATTACTGGCAGGTCATCACCTGGGAAATCGTACTCAGACAGCAGCTCACGAACTTCCATTTCAACCAGCTCTAGAAGCTCTTCATCGTCAACCATGTCACACTTGTTCATGAATACGATGATGTAAGGAATACCTACCTGGCGACCCAGCAGGATGTGCTCACGAGTTTGTGGCATTGGACCGTCAGTTGCCGCTACAACTAGGATACCGCCGTCCATCTGTGCTGCACCAGTGATCATGTTCTTAACATAATCCGCGTGTCCTGGACAGTCTACGTGTGCGTAGTGACGGTTTGGAGTATCGTACTCTACGTGAGAAGTATTGATTGTAATACCACGCTCACGCTCTTCTGGTGCGTTGTCGATTGACGCGAAGTCACGAGCTTTACCGCCGTATACTTTTGCAAGTACAGTACAGATAGCTGCAGTTAGAGTTGTTTTACCGTGGTCAACGTGGCCGATAGTACCAACGTTTACGTGCGGTTTCGTACGTTCAAATTTTTCTTTAGACACGATCGTGTTCCTTCCTAGTTATGATTCGCTTTGGGTAAGCAGTACCCAAGGCGCGCCAGAAATTGCTATTTTATGCGCCAACTCACGTCAGCGCAATAGATTCGTTATTAACCAAACAACGGTTAACCACGCTCTGCGATAATTGCGTCAGCAATATTTTTCGGCACATCAGCGTACTCAGCAAACTCCATAGAGTAAGAAGCACGGCCTTGTGTGGCAGAACGCAGGTCAGTTGCATAACCAAACATCTCAGACAGTGGGACTTTAGCGTGGATGATTTTCAGTCCCGCAGGGCCTTCATCCATACCTTCGATGATGCCACGACGACGGTTTAAGTCACCCACAACATCACCCATCCAGTCTTCTGGAGTGGTTATTTCAACTTTCATTAACGGCTCAAGAAGAACAGGTTGAGCTTCAAGCGCACCTTTCTTGAATGCCATAGAACCAGCGATTTTAAACGCCATTTCGCTGGAGTCGACATCGTGGAATGAACCATCAAACAGGGTAGCTTTGACATCCAGCACTGGATAGCCCGCTAACACACCGTTGTTCATTTGCTCCTCGATACCTTTCGCAACTGGGTTGATAAATTCTTTTGGAATCACACCACCCGCGATTGCGTCAACGAAGACAAACCCTTGACCAGGCTCAGCAGGTTCAATTTTCAGCCATACGTGACCGTATTGACCACGACCACCTGACTGACGAACGAACTTACCTTCCACTTCCGATTTACCACGAATGGTTTCACGGTAAGCCACCTGAGGTTTACCTACGTTACAATCGACACCAAACTCACGTTTCATGCGATCGACGATAATATCTAGGTGAAGCTCACCCATACCAGAAATCAGCGTTTGACCCGTCTCAGCGTCAGTCTCAACGCGGAATGATGGGTCTTCTGCTGCGAGTTTACCTAAAGCAATACCCATTTTTTCCTGATCAGCTTTAGAGCGAGGCTCTACTGCGATCTGAATTACTGGTTCAGGGAACTCCATACGCTCCAGAATCACAACATGATTCGGATCACACAAAGTATCGCCCGTAGTCACATCTTTCAGGCCAATAGCCGCAGCGATGTCACCCGCACGAATCTCTTTGATTTCATCACGCTTGTTAGCATGCATCTGTACGATACGGCCAAAGCGCTCTTTCTTTTGCTTCACTGAGTTATAAACCGCATCACCCGAGTTAACCACTCCAGAGTAGACGCGAATAAAGGTCAGCGAGCCAACAAAAGGATCGGTAGCAATCTTAAACGCGAGTGAAGAAAACGGTTCGTTATCGTCAGCATGACGCTCAACACTGTTTTCTCGATCATCAATACCTTTGATCGCAGGGACATCAGTAGGTGATGGCAGAAACTCAATCACCGCATCCAATACTGCTTGTACGCCTTTGTTCTTAAATGCACTACCACAAGTAGCGAGAACAATTTCGTTGTTGATGGTGCGCTGACGCAGAGCTTGTTTGATCTCTACTTCACTAAGTTCACCATCTTCAAGGTATTTTTCCATCAACTCTTCACTGGCTTCGGCTGCGGCTTCCACAAGGTGGTTACGCCACTCTTGGGCAAGCTCAAGCATATCCGCAGGAATTTCTTCATAAGTGAAGCTCATGCCTTGATCGGCTTCATTCCAGTTGATGGCTTTCATCTTGATAAGGTCGATGACACCTCTGAACTCTTCTTCTGCACCAATATTGAGTTGGATTGGAACAGGAGTCGCACCAAGACGATGTTTAATTTGGCCTACTACGCGTAAGAAATCTGCACCAGCACGGTCCATTTTGTTGACGAATACCATGCGTGGAACGCCGTATTTGTCAGCTTGACGCCAAACGGTTTCAGACTGAGGTTCAACACCTGATGTACCACAGAATACGACCACTGCACCATCAAGCACACGAAGTGAACGCTCTACTTCGATCGTAAAGTCAACGTGTCCAGGGGTATCAATGATGTTGATGCGATGTTCTTGGAATTGCGCTTCCATACCACGCCAGAAGGTGGTGGTGGCAGCAGAGGTTATGGTAATACCACGCTCTTGCTCTTGGACCATCCAGTCCATAGTCGCAGCACCGTCGTGAACTTCGCCAATTTTGTGAGAGAGGCCAGTGTAGAACAGAATACGCTCAGTAGTGGTTGTTTTTCCTGCATCTACGTGAGCACAGATACCGATGTTACGGTAGCGCTCAATAGGAGTTTTACGAGCCACGATTGTATCCTCTTACTAAGGTCAACCTTAGAAAATAGAAATGTGCTGCGAGAGAACCTCGCAGCACAGAAGGTATTACCAGCGGTAATGAGCAAACGCTTTGTTCGCTTCTGCCATACGGTGAACGTCTTCACGTTTCTTAACAGCAGAACCTTTGTTTTCGGATGCGTCTAGCATTTCAGCAGCTAGACGAGCAGCCATAGATTTTTCACCACGCTTACGCGCAGCTTCAACCAACCAACGCATTGCCAGAGCATTACGACGTACTGGACGTACTTCAACTGGCACTTGGTAAGTTGAACCACCAACACGGCGAGATTTAACTTCTACCGCTGGGCGAACGTTTTCAAGAGCTTCTTCAAATACGGCTAAGTGGTTTTTACCAGACTTTTCAGCCATGGTGTCTAGTGCAGTGTAAACGATTTTCTCTGCAGTAGATTTTTTACCGTCAACCATAAGGATGTTAACGAATTTTGCCAGCAGTTCAGATTTGAACTTTGGATCTGGAAGGATCTTACGCTGACCAATGACGCGACGACGTGGCATGGAATATTCTCCGTTGTCTTCTTCAGGTTATCCAAAACTTTTCAGTTTTTTCAAAATTAAAATTTAATTTTAGTGTTTGGCCTTACTTAACGCTTCTTTCATAAGAAAGAAGGGAATTAAGACTTAGGACGCTTCACACCGTACTTAGAACGAGCTTGTTTACGGTCATTCACGCCTGCACAGTCAAGTGCACCACGAACAGTGTGGTAGCGAACACCTGGGAGGTCTTTAACACGACCACCACGGATCAGAACAACACTGTGCTCTTGTAGGTTGTGACCTTCACCACCGATGTATGAAGTAACTTCAAAACCGTTAGTTAGGCGTACACGACATACTTTACGAAGTGCTGAGTTAGGTTTTTTAGGTGTAGTTGTGTAAACACGAGTACATACACCACGTTTTTGTGGGCACGCAGCTAGTGCTGGCACGTTGCTTTTAACAACTTGCTTAGCACGTGGCTTACGAACCAACTGGTTAATAGTTGCCATTAACTAGCTCCTGATTTACTTAAAGTAAGCTTGTGAAAAATCTATCCCTTCCATGCAAACAGTTTGCACAAATAGGGACGCAAAATTCTATGCAGCAGTGGGATGTGTGTCAAGAAATATACAGATCTTTTTTGCTGATCCTGTGTGAGCTTTGTTCCGCTCAGGATGATTAGAAAAAGCAAACCTACCAGGTTATTGATTTTTCATGGGTTATTGTCAAATCAACAAAATCACTCATGGTGACAACCGAAATACGCGGATCGCATTTTTCTAGCCAACCACGCGCGTGCAGATCCTCATAAAGCACCAACCATAGGTTCTGATCATTAATACTCGCTCGATATGGTGAGTGTACCGCCGCCGCATAGATGGCATTCTCCGTCAATAGAACAACATCACCATCGAGTAAATAAGCACTAAGCAAAGGGAGTTTTTCTAAGTGCTTAACAATATGTAGCATAGGAGCTCCTTAGAAAGTCAGTAACTGATCGTAGTGGTGCAGTAACTGCGCCAGTTCTTTGGTATCAACCACTTCCACCTCAATCAGTAAATCTTGTTCACTCAGCCCCCAGCCAGCCAAGCTCTGTTGGCAGACATAACGCGCTTCAATGTCGTAGAGATCCAAAAGCTTGAATGCCGAAATATAATCACGACTTAAAATCGATTCGGGGTGCTGATGATTGACCAACTGCAACACACCTTCGCCAACAAAAAATAGGGCTTGTTCTTCACTGTAGGCTGAAGTCGCAAGAATGGCATCTAAGCCTTCTCGCCCTGCCGCGCTACCATGAGGCGGCGTATGAAATAGCCATGCGACTTTATTCAAAACTGCACCACCCTATCTTGTTCCAGTAATGCTTGTGCCAAGCTGCCCAGTCCCGCTTGAGTGAAATGAGTGGCGAGGTTATGGCTAGCTAAGCCGTGTTGCGACGCTTCTTGCTCACTAACGACACCACGGCGCAGCGCTGCTGCGACACAAGTTTCAAGTTGTACTTGATGGGATTTAGCAAGGGATTGCCAACCTTGTAACAAGTTAAACTCATCATTGGCTGGTACATGCGTCGCCGAGCCATTAAGCACACCGTCTTGATAAAAGAACACGCTTTTTAAAATATGTCCTTTCTCAATCAGCGCGTTAGCAAACAGATAGGCGTTGCGGGCCGATTGCGTGCCGTATTGTGGCCCGTTCACCACTAAGGTGTAAGTGAGTGGTTTCACTTCTCATCATCCTCAGTTTTACGTTGACGAATGTAGAGATACACAGTGTGTTTAGAGATATTCAGTCGATCGGCAACTCGGTTGATTGCATCTTTAATATCGAAGATGCCTTTATCAAACAATGCCATCACGATTTGGCGATTCTTGGTATTGTTTGAAACAGACTTATCACCGTTGATTTCTTCGATGGTACGTTCAACCGTTTGATCCACCAGCTCTTCCACATCACTGGCGAAGTTAACTGAAGAGGCGGCTTCTTGTGCTTCCTGAGTCGGCATAAAGGATTTCAGCACTTGCGAAAACGGTGCATCAAGGTTGACGTTGATACACAGCAGACCAATCACTCGATTCTCACCATTCCGGATAGCGACTGTGATTGATTTCATCAACACGCCGCCTTTGGCGCGCGTGAAATAGGAGCGGGAGAAGTTACGCTCAGATCCTTCTATATCACGCAGCATTTTCAAAGCCATATCGGTAATTGGCGATCCCACTTGACGACCTGTGTTTTCACCGTTGGCAATCTTGATCGCCGATGTGTTGAGATCTTCAAGCGAGTGAAGAACGATCTCACAAAATGGGCCTATCAGGCTCGCGATGCCATCAACTACCGCCTCGTAAGAGCGCAGAATCACTTTATCGTGCTCCGTAAACGGCTTTACGTGCACCGATTCCATCTCAAGCAGTAAATCGACATTCATGGTTTCTGTCATTGTCACTGTGCTTAAACCTTAGAATGAAAAATCAACAAATTGCTGTAAGTTTATCAGAAAATTTTAAACCACGATTCTGCAATATCACCAACAAGTGATTTAGGACAAGTTCTTATTAGAATCTGCGCATACAAAAAAGGCCTGCACAACGTCAGGCCTTTTTTCATTCCTCTCGTTTCAATAACGAGCACGGAATTATTGATTACTGAGCAGCGTCTTTGCCGTTTTCAATTTTCAACAATTCCACTTCAAACACTAAAGTTGAGTTCGCTGGAATGGTTGGCGTATCTTGTTCGCCATAAGCCAGTTCAGGCGGAATAACCAGTTTAAACTTAGAGCCGACTGACATCAGTTGTACACCCTCGGTCCAGCCTGGGATCACACGGTTGAGAGGGAAAGTTGCAGGCTCGCCACGCTCATAAGAGCTGTCGAATTGTGAACCGTCAGTCAAAGTGCCTTTGTAATGAACTTGCACAGTATCGGTATCTTTTGGCTTATCACCCTCTGCTGGTGTCATCACTTGATACAGCAGACCAGATTGCGTTTTCACGACACCTGACTCTTTCTCGAATTGGGCGCGGAACTCATCACCTTTCTTCTTGTTCTCTGCTGCTTTTTCAGCGGCTTTGACTTGCATGGTTTCAGCCACACGCTTATCTAACGCTTCAAGCGCAGCACGTGTCTCTTCTTCGCTCATTTCTGGGTTGCCAGCAAACACATGCTCAATACCTTTCAGAACCAGATCTTTGTTCAGATCGATGCCAATTTCACTTGGCTTCTCAATACTGGTTTTAAGATAGTTTGCAAACGATACGCCAATTGCGTACGCCGCTTTATCATCTTCAGACTTGAACTCAACCGTTTTTGCTGCTGCGGTTTGTGCGGCAGGCGTGGTTTCGGTTTTTGGTGCTTCTTCTTTCTGACAACCAACCGCGAGCATTACCGTCGCAGCCAGCAGTGACACTTTAAAAAGTGATTTCATCGGGTTCTCCAATTATGAGGTAATCCTTTTGGCGTTGTGCACAAAAACCAGCAACCAACTGGTGCACAACAAAGAGTTGTACCAATATAGCGATATGTTTCATGATTGTCTTTACACAACAAACGGATAATTCGACTTGATGCGAAGAATTTATCACTCACTCTACGCTTTGCTTGTCATCTTAATGTTAAGTGGTTGTTTTTTTGCCAACCAAGCAGAGCAACAATGGGTCTTAGCCCCTGAAGGTTCAACCGCTTTTGGCTTAAGTCGTGATGGCCGATTTGCCCTTATCTACTCCAAACAACAACAGTTAGTGTTATGGGATCTCTTGCAAGACAAAAAACTTGCCGATCTTGGCGCGCAAGATCCACAGGCTAACCCCGTATCCTTGATCCGTATTGCTGATAGTGAACGTTTCGCGGTCACCGCAAGCCAAAATAACTTTGCAGTTTGGGATCTTGCATGGACCCAAGGCAAAGGACTTTGGTCGATTACCGATGGGTTGATCCGCGATGTTGATCTCTCCAGTGATGGTGAACAGGTGCTGCTAGGTGTGACCAATGGTAAAGCGATTTACGTTGACTTAGTCAGCGGTCGTCGCATGGAGTTCCTTGCTCACCGTGAAAAAGTCAATTCTGTCGCACTCTCTGCTAATGGGCGCTATGCGCTAACCGGAGGCAATGATTACCACGCTTATTTATGGGATACCAAAACTGGCCAAATCATTCGCCAATTTGAACATGAGCAGCGAGTCAATCGGGTCACGTTACAACGAGAAGGCAAACTGGCGTTTACTTCAGATGGTGGTAATCAAGCGCTCATTTGGGATCTCACCGTAGACAGAAAACCGATCCAGTTGCACAGTTTCCGACGCCAGCTGATTTTTTCCACCGCTCGTTTTTCTGATGATGGAAAAAAGCTGATCACGGGAACCCCTTCTGGATTAGTCGAAGTATGGAATACGCAAGATGGTAAGAAAATAGCCAGTTTCGAGTCGAGAAACAAAAAAGATCAGGGTCCTACCCAAGCGGTCGTGTATGATGCGGCTTTTGATGCCCAACAGCGCGCCGTAGCGGGCAGCTCTGCGGGTATCGCTCAAGCTTGGCGAATGGAGAACTGAGAATGCAAGAGATGTCGCTAACCCAACTTCAAGAGCACATTGAAGATTTAGAGTGCAAATTAGCTTTTCAAGAGCAAACCATCGAAACTCTTAATGACGCCTTGACGCAGCAGCAACTGCTACTGAGCAAGATGCAAGATCAAATGAAATACGTGGTCGGTAAAGTCAAAAATATGGATACCTCCACTCTGGCTGATCCTGCTCATGAAACACCGCCACCACACTACTGATAGAATCATTTTCTATTAATAGCCTACGTAATTCGCCGACCTTAACGAGCGAAAACGTAGGCTATTACAGCGCCAGCCACTACCAAACAACCGCCGATGCGGCGCAACTGGTTATCCGGCTGTAGGCTCAATTGTGCCACCATCTGACGCCATCCTCTCGGCGCGAATAATGGTCCTAGCCCTTCAACGATCAACACTAAACCTAATGCAATCCAAAGTGTCTGCGACATATTGACTCCAAATAACAAAGGCCCCTTACGGAGCCTTTAATAAGGTTGACTAATGCTTACTTGGCGGCAGCGCCTTTCGCATTATTCATGTATTGGAAGAACTCGCTTTTTGGATCCAATACCAGAATGTCATTTTTGCTGTTAAACGATTTCTCGTACGCGCGCAGTGAGCGCAAGAAGCTGAAGAACTCAGGATCTTTCTTATAAGCATCCGAGTAAATCTTCGCGGCTTCTGCATCCGCAGTACCACGAGTTACACGCGCCGTCTTATCCGCTTCAGCAAGAATTGTTGCTACCTCAAGCTCTGCTTGCGCACGGATCACTTCCGCTTTTTCACGACCTTGTGAACGGTGCTTACGGGCTACCGATTCACGTTCCGCACGCATACGGCGATAGATTGACTCGCTGATCTCATCCGGTAGGTTGATCTTCTTCATACGGAAGTCGACCACGTATACCCCTAAGTCTTTCATCGCACTTTCACGAGTATCGTTCAGTACTTCAGACATGATTTGATCACGCTGACCATCGATCTCCAGCGCTTCTTTCGCCGCTTCCGTCGTCAATTCAGAAGAATCTGCATTGTCAGGTAATACGGCAACATTGCGAGGGCCCGAAACAATCTGCTTGATTTCACGCGCACCGATTTGAGAACGCAAGACATCAGTCACTTTACGCTCTAGTAGCGCTTCTGCGGTCAACGCATTACCGCCACCGGTTGCCAAGTAATACTGACCAAAATCTTCGATACGCCACTTAACATAAGTATCGATGATCACGTCTTTTTTCTCAGATGTCACGAAACGGTCTGAACGGCCATCCATGGTTTGAATACGTGCATCTAAGGTTTTTACACGATCAAATAATGGCATTTTAAAATGCAGGCCCGGCTCATAAATTCTCGCCGCATCGTTATTGTCTTTCAACACTCGACCAAAACGGATCACGATTCCACGCTCACCCTCTGGGATCACGAACATCGACATCAATAATGCAGCGATGATCAGAACGATACTAGGGATTAATAACTTACGCATTCTTAGTATCTCCCTTGACGTGTGGTGTTACGCGACTGAGTGTCGGTATTCGTTTCTGTCGTTTGTGATTCAAGCTCAATTTGATCGTAGGCTGATGAAGACTTGTTTGGACGTGGCTGCGCCCCTGCTTTATTGTCTTGACCTGCTAACTTATCAATCGGCAGATAGAGCAGATTGCCGCTCGATTCAGAATCAATCAGCACTTTTGAAGTATTGCTATACACCTGTTCCATTGAATCTAAATAGAGACGATCTCGCGTTACTTTCGGCGCAGCTTGGTATTCAGGCAACAGCTTTTCAAACTGAGCAACCTGACCAAGGGCTTCGTTGATGGTGCGCTCGTTGTAACCTTGCGCTTCTTTCTTCAGACGCTCAGCACGGCCTGTGGCCTTAGGCAAAATTTCGTTCTTGTAGGCTTCAGCCTCACGGATGAAACGCTCTTCATCCTCACGAGCCGCAATCGCATCGTCAAAGGCATCTTTAACTTGCTCAGGTGGACGAGCCGACTGGAAGTTCACATCAACAATCATCAAGCCCATATCATAGCTATCGATGACTTGGTTGAGTGTCTGCTGCGTGCTTTGGCGAATTTGCTGACGACCGCTGGTCAAAATGCTATCCATTAATGCATCACCAACAACAGCGCGAAGCGCCGAATCTGTTGCCTGACGCAAGCTGTCATCTGCATTAGTCACGCGATACAAGTATTTGTAAGGGTCGGCAATACGATATTGCACATCCATTGAGACTGTCACCACGTTTTCATCTTTGGTCAGCATCAAGCCAGATGAGCGTAGTGAGCGAATCGCTTGCACGTTGACAGGTGTCACTTCATCAATAAACCTTGGCCGCCAGTTCAAACCTGGATCGACAATGCGGTCGTATTTGCCAAGGCGTAGCACAACGCCGCGCTCAGCTTCACCAATGGTATAAAAACCGGTAAAGAACCAAACCGCAACGGCGATAGCTGCAATGACACCGAAGCCAATCGCACCGCCACCGGAAAACGAAGGGCCTTTACCACCTTTGCCACCAAACTTGCCCCCCAGCTTTTGACTCAGTTTATTAAATACTTCGTCTAAATCTGGCGGTCCTTGATCTCGGCCACCTTTATTATTACCGCGATTGTTGTTCCCCCATGGGTCATTATCGCGGCCATTGTTGCCGTTATTATTACCAGGCTCATTCCACGCCATTAGAAAACTCCATCATTTGATATGACGTTATACTCTAGCAGTCCTTTAAGTAACTATAAAGTCACATAAATCTGCTTGCTCTCGTTTTTCTAGTCTAGCCCAATCGACCTGTTGCATCCGCACAGTGATCAGTAAATTGCCTTCCGGATCATACTCTTCCTGTTGAATACAGTTCATTTGGAAAAATGTGCTACGGATACGTCCTTGATGTCGCGGCGGAATACGTAAGTGGTGCTCCACCACTTGGCTAGCCAAACGCTCACTCAATGCCTCAAAGAGTAGCTCAATACCCGTGCCCTGCATGGCAGAGATCCACACTACTCTCGGAACACCTTCATCATCCCGTTCTATACGTGGAGATTGTTCTTCGAGATTATCTATCTTATTCATCACCAACAAAGTGGGGACTTCATGAGCATCAATCTCTTGTAAAACAGTCTCTACCGCTTGGATATTCTCACGAAAGCGTTCGTCACTGGCATCAACAACATGTAACAAAATGTCAGCTTCTTGTGTCTCTTGTAACGTCGCTTTAAAAGCCGCAACAAGATCATGCGGAAGATGACGAATAAAGCCTACTGTGTCGGCTAAAACGGCCGGCCCTACATCCACCAGATCGATTTTACGCAAGGTAGGATCGAGCGTTGCAAACAATTGATCCGCCGCATACACACCGGCTTCAGTGATTCGGTTAAACAGGGTGGATTTCCCTGCGTTGGTATAACCCACCAACGAGATGGTTGGAATTTCTGCACGGCTACGAGCACGGCGCCCTTGTTCACGCTGTTTGGCCACTTTTTCTAAGCGGCGCAAAATCGCTTTAATTCGTTCACGCAGTAAACGTCGGTCTGTTTCAAGCTGGGTTTCACCCGGCCCACGTAAACCAATCCCGCCTTTTTGTCTTTCTAAGTGCGTCCAACCACGAATTAAGCGAGTAGAGATATGGCGCAACTGAGCCAACTCGACTTGTAGCTTACCTTCATGGGTACGAGCTCGTTGAGCGAAGATATCAAGGATAAGACCGGTACGATCAATGACTCGGCATTGGCACAGTCTTTCGAAGTTACGTTCTTGGGCAGGAGAAAGAGCGTGGTTAAAAATCACCACATTAGCGCCATGCATTTGCACGGCTTCGGCGATTTCTTGGGCTTTACCCTCACCAACGAAATATTTAGGGTGAGGGGTCTGACGACTGCCTGTTACCACATGCAGTGTTGTCACCCCAGCGGAGGAAATGAGCATTTTACATTCGCTCAGATCTTCCCACTCACCCCGTTGCGTGAAGTTGACATGAACAAGTACGGCTCGCTCACCGGCTTCATAACGGTCAAACAAGCGATCAACTCCTTAAATAATTGTGCAAAGAATTACTCTTCAGACTTCTCTGCTGGACGATCCGATGCTGGGCGGTCGCCGCTGTGGTGGCTAACTGGACGAGCAGGAACCACAGTAGAAATCGCATGCTTGTAAACCATTTGGTTTACTGTGTTCTTCAGCAAGATCACAAATTGATCAAATGATTCGATCTGACCTTGCAGTTTAATGCCGTTCACAAGGTAGATAGAAACAGGGATACGTTCACGACGTAGTGCATTCAGAAATGGGTCTTGTAGAGATTGCCCCTTAGCCATTTTGTTTTTCCTTATTTTGTCTTTTCTAGTAATTATTTAGCTAGCGGTGCAGCAGAATTATATGCAGCCTTGCATCTGAGCTAAACGAATCAAAATCCCCGTTGCTACCGATGCTCAACAGAGTACCAATAGCGGATCCTTTCCGGGGTACATCACGCAAAAGCGATCACATTATACACAGCTTATTTCGTTGGAAGCTATCGCATTCGAGAGCGTTTCAACGGCTTGATCAACGTTTTCGCTATCTAACCAAGTTAAATCATCCCAGCTGCGTAACCAGGTGATCTGTCGCTTGGCCAATTGACGGGTGGCACAGATGCCGCGATAAATCGCTTCATCTAAGGTTCCATGACCGTCTAAGTAATCCCACATCTGTCGGTAGCCGACGCAGCGAATCGAAGGAAGATCCGGATGAAGATCATCTCTGGCATATAATGCTTTGACCTCTTCTTCAAACCCTGATTCGACCATTTTCTCAAAGCGAAGTTCAATCCGACGATGGAGTTCTGCCCTTTCCTTGGGAGCAATTGCAAACTGCAGCACCCGATAAGGAATTGCTTCCCCTTTGGTTTGCGTCAGTTCAGTAAGAGTTTTACCTGAAATTCGATAAACTTCCAATGCCCGCGACAATCTTTGTGGATCATTGGGATGAATTCGCTGTGCTGAGACGGGATCAATCTGTTGTAACTGATCATGTAACGCCTGCCAGCCCAGCGTTTCAGCTTCCCGTTCGATCTGCTGGCGAATCACGGGATCCGCGGCAGGTAGTGGTGATAACCCTTCGAGTAAGGCTTTAAAGTAGAGCATTGTGCCTCCCACCAACAGTGGGATTTTGCCCTGAGCGACGATATCCGCCATCTCTTTTAATGCATCACGACGAAAATCGGCAGCCGAATACGCTTCGCTCGGATCGAGAATATCGATCAAACGGTGCGGTGCGAGTGCTAGTTCTTGAGCATCAGGTTTTGCGGTACCTATGTCCATCCCCCGATAAATCAGTGCCGAATCGACGCTGATGATCTCCACCGGATATTTCTGACGTAAGCGAATGGCTAAATCCGTTTTGCCAGAGGCCGTTGGGCCCATTAGGAAGAGGGCGAGAGGTAACTTTTGAGTCATGAGTGTAATGCTGTAATTGAGGCGGAAAAATCCACCAAAGTAATAAAATGCGGGTCTTGCAAAGGCAAATTGCCTTGCCAGAGCTGCTCCAGCTCTGCGATCAAGCCGATCGCCTCGGCTAAAGTGTAGTCTCTTTTTTCTACAACGATACGTTGAGTTAACCAATCCGCCAACGCTTGATGGCTCAAGGCTTGGCTTTCCGAGCAACTCGCCGCGTAAGATAACAGATCCGGCAGCAATTGCTGTAAATTTTGCTGGCGCAGCGGCTGCGGAACCGCCATCACCATAATGCTGTGATTGGTGCGCGTTTTCAGTTCAATACCCAGTTGCAACAAAGCCGATGAATGACGCTGCGCCACTTGCCATTCAGATTCATTCAGTTTTAGCGCAAGTGGCACCAGCAGTGGCTGCGCTTTCAGCGCACCATGCTGAGCATTGAGTAATCCACGCAGTTTGAGTTGCTGAGCTTGGTATAGCGAGATAAGCACACAGCCTTGTGGGCTACTCATCAACAGGTACTGTCCCGCCACCACTTGGATCGCTTTACCCAGTTTTTCGATAGCAGTATTAGCCTTGACGGCTTCAATGAATGGGGAAACGGCACAAGCAGTATTCGGTTCTTCATCCGATAAATCGGGAGTTTGCATCAAGGTTTGATAAACCGCGGCCTCTTTTTTGCTGACGGATGCCGAACCATATCTTTCTTTGCCAGTACTTGCAGTCTTGGGTGAAGCCACCCAAGGATTGCTGACCGCTCGCTCTCTAACCTGCTGATTATCGCTCTCATCCCTATCGTTATCACGTGGAGCTTTACGCGGATAATCTGGCGTATTTTGCACCGCTTGCCACACTCTTTCTTGTTGCGTGGTCTCTATCATCGGCACAACCGGAGGATTCACCTCTTCCGCGCAGTGAGGTAAATGAAACGCCCCTTCATTAATGGTCGGAGCCATCACCTGCGCACTTTGTACTAGCGCACTGCTTAAGGCTTGATAGATGAAATCATGAACGAGGCGAGCTTGATGGAAGCGCACTTCATGCTTGGCTGGATGGACGTTGACATCCACTTGATGAGGATCGAGTTCAATAAACAGCACATAGGTAGCAAATTGATCGGCACGTAAGCTGGTTTCGTAGCTTTGGCGAATCGCATGATTGATCAGCTTATCGCGCATCATCCGGCCGTTTACGTAACAGTATTGCAGATCGCTCTGCTGGCGCGCGCCTTCCGGCGTCGTGATCCAGCCATGCAGTTTAAGCCCTTGGTGCTCTAACTCAATGCGTAACATATGTTGCACAAACGGGTTGCCACACACCGCAGCTAAACGTTTTTCCTGCTGCGGTAAAGTCGTTGCAGCGCGATACTGACGCACGATTTTTCCGTTATGGCGCAGAGTAAAGCTGACATCAAAACGGCTCAGCGCAATTCGTTTGAGCAGCTCATCAATATGGGTAAATTCGGTTTTTTCGGTGCGCAAAAATTTACGCCGTGCTGGGGTATTGAAAAAGAGATCCAACACTTCCACTGTCGTGCCCACGGGGTGAGCTGCAGGCTGTAACTTGACCGACATATCGCGGCCTTCACTATAGGCAGACCATGCTTCTTCTTGCGCTACCGTGCGCGAAGTGAGGGTTAACCGTGAGACAGAGCTAATACTGGCTAAGGCCTCACCACGAAAGCCAAGGCTCATGATCGCTTCCAGATCATCGAGGGTGTGAATTTTAGAGGTCGCGTGACGACTCAGCGCAAGCCCTAGTTCGTCCTTATCAATACCTGATCCATTATCGCGAATACGAATGAGCTTAGCGCCCCCCTTCTCGATATCAATATCAATTCGAGTGGCTCCGGCATCTAAACTATTTTCCACCAGCTCTTTAACTACAGACGCCGGTCTTTCTACCACTTCACCCGCTGCAATTTGGTTAGCTAAACGAGCGGGTAGGATTCGAATCGTCATGATCGCCTATTTATTCGGGATAATCAGTTGCTGCCCAACCAACAGCTGGTCAGAGCGTAGCTGGTTGGCTTGGCGAATGCTATCAACGCTAACATTGTATTGTTCAGCAATTTTGCTCAGGAATTCACCACGCTGTACTTTGTGCCTACGTAGCGGCTTATCTTTTAGACTCACAGTGATTTTCAACTTCTGCCCGAGCACCAAAGTATCTGACTTCAGATTATTCTCTTTTTTTATCGAGGCCACAGAAACCTTATAAGTAGAGGAAAGCTTACCAAGAGAATCGCCCGTTTTTACAACATGAGTAATGGTTTCGGTTTCTACAGGATTCGCCAGCACAGGAACAGGCACAGGTCTTGGTGCTGACGAAGCAGGAATGGTCAGCAGTTGCCCAACTGAAATTGTCGAGGAATTGAGGTTGTTGGCTTTTTTCAAAGCGTCGACACTCACCCCATATTGGTTAGCAATCAGGCCAATCGATTCACCACGCTGCACTTTGTGTTTCTGCGCTTTACCTCGGTTGGCAAACAGTGTGCCTTCTGGCGGATTATCTTCAAAGTACTGCACAATTGCTGTTGCTAAAGCGCGTGCTAACTTATCTTGATGGCTGCGCTGAATCAGCAACTGTTCTTCTGATGGATTCGAGATAAAGCCCGTTTCAACCAGTACAGATGGGATGTCTGGTGACTTTAGGACAGCCAAACTCGCATTAACGGGTTCGGTTTTATGCAGATGCGCTACCTTGCCCATTTCACGCAAAATATTCGTCGCGACCTTATAGCCCTCTTTCTGCGAATGACTAAACTGCAGATCCAGTAGGGTCTGACTCACGTTACGATCGTTATTGGCTTTCGAAAGTACTTCGCCAGCACCGCCCAGCAATTCAGATTGTTGCTCGTGATTTTCCACCCAACGGGCAATTTCGGTATTGGCACGGCGGGTATTAAGCACAAACACCGATCCCCCGCGCGGATGTGGTGTATGGAAGGCATCAGCGTGCACCGAAACCAACAAGTGAGCCTTACTGCGACGTGCGATTTCCGTGCGCTTATTAAGATTAACAAAATAATCGCCCCGGCGAGTCAATACGGCTTTCATCCCCGGCACAGCATTAAGTTGATCTGCTAACTTTTTCGACACGCTCAAAGTGATGTCTTTTTCATATTTGCGTGTAGGGCCGATGGAACCGGGATCTTCACCGCCATGTCCTGCGTCAATCGCCACCACAATATCGTCATTCCCTAATAGCTGAGAGGCATCTTTACTCACTTGAGCGGGTGAACTGGGCGCGCTGACCGAAGAGCTCTCACTCACTCGGCCATGAGGCATATCGATGACTAAACGATGACCATATTGACCACCGGGTGTAGGCGCTAGCTTAAATAAAGTTGGCGCTGTTTTTTGTTTGAGCTCAAACACTAAACGAAATGTGCTTTTTTCAGGAGGAGATGAAGCACGAACTTTCGATAAAATTCCACTTTCAGTGACATTAACTGGCAGCTTAGCCCGCGAGGTACTCCGTTTGAGGTCAACCACCAAGCGCTCAGGAGAACTGAGAGTAAAGTAGCTGTAATCGACCTCTGATTGGACATCTAATACCACTCGTGTTTCATCAGGGGAAGGCCACACGCGCACGCCTTCCAAAACGTTCGCCCAAGTTTGAGGTGCGAGCGCGAGTAAAACAAATCCAAAGAGTAAGAATACAAAACGGCTAACGTTCAACATAACTCCAACCGACTCAAAAGGTCGCATCCATAATGGTTATTGGCTGTCAGCGTAGCGATCCGCTGCTCGCCGTCGTAACGCAAATCAATATCAAGATCAGCATGCGGCAGTAGCCCATGACCTTTTTCTGGCCACTCGACTAAACAAATCGCATCTTCTGTAAAGTAATCGCGAATCCCCATAAATTCGAGCTCTTCAGGATCCAGTAAACGATAAAGATCAAAATGATAAACCTGCCACGCACCGAGTTGATACGGTTCAACCAGTGTATAGGTTGGGCTTTTGACGTTACCTTGATGACCTAAGGCACGAATAAAACCGCGGCTGAAAGTCGTTTTTCCCGCTCCAAGATCGCCGTGCAGATAAAGCGTCGTCTGTTGTGAACATATCAGCGCTAACGCACGACCTAATTCAATCGTGGCTTGCTCATCTTTTAGGGGAAAAATCTTGCTGTTCATTACGCTTTTCTCGACAGAGTCTTTGTTGACTATAAAGAAATCAAAAGAACTCGAATAGTAAACTGGGTTGGAATTGGGAGACAAGATCTGTTCTGTTAACAAAGCGAAAAATATCGTAGATCCTGTAAAGTCTCACAAAGATTAACGCTAGAAGAGGGTAAAAAGATCCGTTAAGATCCACGCCCCTTATCGTGAGTACCCGACATGGACTACCAACAACTGGCAAATCAGATCAAACAATGGGCGATCGAATTCGGCTTTGAAAAAGTCGGGATTTGCGACGTCGATTTGAGTGAACATGAACCAGCATTGCAGGCTTGGCTAGACGCAGGTTACCACGGTGAAATGGATTGGATGGCGAGACACGGCATGATGCGCGCGCGCCCTGCAGAACTCTTACCCGGAACGCTTAGAGTGATCAGTGCACGCATCAACTATCTCCCACCACAAGCGCAGTTTGCTTCGAACTTAAGCGATCCCAACCAAGCTTATATCAGCCGTTACGCTTTAGGGCGTGATTACCACAAACTTGTTCGAAATCAGCTCAAAAAACTGGGGGAAAAAATCGAACAAGAAGTGGGAAAACTGGGCTACCGTCCTTTTGTCGACTCCGCCCCGATTCTTGAACGCCCTCTGGCACAAAAAGCGGGATTAGGTTGGACAGGAAAACATTCGCTGATTTTAGATAAAGAGAACGGGTCTTGGTTCTTCTTGGGGGAATTATTGGTTGATATTCCCTTACCCGTTGATGAACCAAGCGAAAATCAATGCGGCAAGTGTACCGCTTGTATAACAAGCTGCCCAACCAATGCCATCGTTGCCGAAGGCGTGGTAGATGCACGACGTTGTATTTCTTACCTTACAATTGAGTATTCGGGGGTTATCCCCCTGGAGTTTCGACGCGCAATGGGCAACCGAATTTACGGTTGTGATGACTGCCAACTCGTATGTCCTTGGAATCGCTTGGCCCCTTTAACTCAGCAAAGTGACTTTCATCGCCGACAAAGTCTCAACAATGCGGATTTAGTGGTGTTATTTGAATGGGATGAGGCGGCTTTCCTGAAAAATATGGAAGGTTCAGCCATTCGGCGCATTGGTCATCAGCAGTGGCGGCGCAATTTGATCATTGCTATGGGCAACGCTCCTTACTCTCCGCGGATTATCGATACACTCCAACGTCATCTGGGGCAAAGTGAATTGCTTGATGAGCATATTCATTGGGCTTTGGATGAGCAAAACCAAAAGACCTCAACAGCTCGCCAGCATGCTCGCCTGATTCGAATTATTGAAAAGGGGCTGCCAAGGGATGCATGAACAGAGCAACTTGCATAATTAAGAGAATGATTGTTTGATGCCCATCCCAATTTGCGCTATGTGGACAACATTTTTAATCAGACGCTGTTTTCTATCGCTTTAAAAAAGTTAATCACAACCTAGGTAAATGACTAGGATCAAGTTTTTAGACTGCAATGATCTTAGAGCTCTATTTTCTGCTTAGAGCGAAAAATGACAAATTAATAAAAAACAACAACTTAACTAGAAACCCTCACCAAGCCAAGCCTTGGAAGCAAGCAAAGATCCTCAGAGAAGTCAACTCGAAAAGCTAAGATACAGAGTTTATCAACTGTTTTATCCACAGATTTTTTTTGTGGATAACTCTGTTAATGAAGACGACAAAGTAAGCGAAATCCGTAATCAGCGGGTACACTTTCGGCTGCTTGAAAAGAGAATATTTGATACATGAGAGCGATATTATTGAGCTGACGCACAATGAATGACTCGCGGGGATGATGCTTCACAGCATTATAGAAAGAGCTTTAGCAAAATGCTAAACACCCTAAAAAAGAAAAAGCTGCGCATGAGCACAGTCTCTCTTTAAAGAATTGGTTGCGGGGGCCGGATTTGAACCGACGACCTTCGGGTTATGAGCCCGACGAGCTACCAAGCTGCTCCACCCCGCGTCCGTATTGTGTCACTGTTAAGCACAGTGAAAGCTTTGAAATTGGTTGCGGGAGCTGGATTTGAACCAACGACCTTCGGGTTATGAGCCCGACGAGCTACCAAGCTGCTCCATCCCGCGTCCATATTGTGTCACTGTTAAGCACAGTGAAAGCTTTGAAATTGGTTGCGGGAGCTGGATTTGAACCAACGACCTTCGGGTTATGAGCCCGACGAGCTACCAAGCTGCTCCATCCCGCGTCCATATATCGCTAAAGCAATAAATCTTTTCTTCAGTTTTCTGTAGTAGGCAAGAAACTGGAGCGACACACGAGGTTCCCTTCCTTAAAACAAAAAGGTGTGACCTCAACCTTGGCTAGGTTTTACTCATCAAATGAGCGAGTGTGGCGCACTTCATCGTTAAGTACGATGAAACTATTAATTTGGAGCGACACACGAGGTTCGAACTCGTGACCTCAACCTTGGCAAGGTTGCGCTCTACCAACTGAGCTAGTGTCGCATTTGTCGTGACGCTACTGCATCTACGAAAGATTTGGTTGCGGGGGCCGGATTTGAACCGACGACCTTCGGGTTATGAGCCCGACGAGCTACCAAGCTGCTCCACCCCGCGTCCGTGTGTTATCGTTAAGCACGATAAGGGCTATGAAACTGGAGCGACACACGAGGTTCCCTTCTTTAAAACAAAAAGGCGTGACCTCAACCTTAGCTAGGTTTGCTCATCAACTGAGCGAGTGTGGCACACTTCATCGTTAAGTACGGTGACAACTAATAATTTGGAGCGACACACGAGGTTCGAACTCGTGACCTCAACCTTGGCAAGGTTGCGCTCTACCAACTGAGCTAGTGTCGCACTTCATCGTTAAGTACGATGACAACTATTAATTTGGAGCCACACACGAGGTTCCCTTCTTTAAAACAAAAAGGCGTGACCTCAACCTTGGCTAGGTTTGCTCATCAACTGAGCCAGTGTCGCACTTCATCGTTAAGTACGATGACAACTATTAATCTGGAGCGACACACGAGGTTCGAACTCGTGACCTCAACCTTGGCAAGGTTGCGCTCTACCAACTGAGCTAGTGTCGCACTTCATCGTTCAGTACGATGACAACTTCAATCAGGAGCGACACACGAGGTTCACTTCTTTAAAACAAAAGGCGTGACCTCAACCTTGGCTAGATTTGCTCATCAACTGAGCTAGTGTCGCATCTCATCGTTAAGTACGATGACAACTATCAATTTGGAGCGACACACTAGGTTCCCTTCTTTAAAACAAAAAGGCGTGACCTCAACCTTAGCTAGGTTTGCTCATCAACTGAGCCTGTGTCGCACTTCATCGTTCAGTACGATGACAACTATTAATTTGGAGCGACACACGAGGTTCGAACTCGTGACCTCAACCTTGGCAAGGTTGCGCTCTACCAACTGAGCTAGTGTCGCATCAACAACGTTTTCCGTCGTTTAGGGCTGCGAATTATAAGAGCATTTTCTTGCGATGCAAGAGCTTCTCGTGAAAAAAACTCTTTTTTTTTTCGTTTGCCGAAAAAGCACGCAAGATGTCGAACAATTGCTCTTTTTATAGCATTGGGCGCATCGTATTAGATCTTGAATACCGATTTACGATAAAACTGAAGCTCGGCGATCGACTCGCGAATATCATCCAAAGCAAGGTGACTACCCGTTTTACTGAACGCTTTCAGCACTTCCGGTTGCCAGCGGCGAGTCAGCTCTTTGATGGTACTGACATCGATATAACGATAATGGAAGTAAGCTTCCAAACGCGGCATATGTTTGTAAAGGAAACGTCGGTCTTGGCCAATACTGTTACCACAAATCGGCGATTTCCCTTCTGGTACCCATTGTTTTAAAAACGCGAGCGTTTGTTCAATCGCTTCGTCTTCGCTTACTTGACTTTGACGCACTCGCGCCACCAAGCCACTCGCAGTGTGGGTTGTGGTACACCATTCATCCATTTTCGCGAGTTCAGATTCTGGTTGATAAATCGCAATCACTGGGCCTTCAGCTAAAATGTTTAACTCACTGTCGGTGACAATGGTCGCCATCTCAATGATTTTGTGCGTCTCAGGGTCAAGTCCCGTCATCTC
The DNA here is from genome assembly GCF_037672085.1 of Vibrio paracholerae. NCBI lineage: Bacteria > Pseudomonadati > Pseudomonadota > Gammaproteobacteria > Vibrionales > Vibrionaceae > Vibrio > Vibrio paracholerae. The sequence continues at coordinate 237,654 of NZ_JBBHLM010000003.1, forward strand.
TAAATCAATCCAAATCAGATTCTGGTCACTGAAAGACATAATGGTGCGCCTATAGGGGTTTATTCACAAAAGAGGTACTATACCCAAATTCAGATCGACAGGATACGTATCAAATTGAGATTTGATACGCCTTATATCTAGCAGAGAGTAAGTAGAACACTGTGGCAAAAAAGAAAAAGCTTACACACGGTCAAGTACGCCGGGTTAGAAATAACCAACATAAAAAACTCAAACAAGAAGAGTCTATCGTTTGGGATGAGGCCTTGCTCGGCAATGCTCAACCGGGATTAGTGATTACCCGCTTTGGTCAACATGCCGATATTGAGGATCCAGCAACAGGGGAAATTCATCGCTGCAACTTGCGTCGAGGCATCGAAAGTTTAGTATCTGGCGATAAAGTGCTATGGCGCCCGGGCGCTGAAACTCTTGCAGGCATTTCCGGTGTAGTAGAAGCGGTGGAAGCGCGCAGCTCTGTATTAGTGCGCCCCGACTATTACGATGGTCTCAAACCTGTTGCGGCAAACGTAGATCAAATGGTGATCGTGTCCTCGGTATTGCCCGAGCTCTCTCTGAATATTATTGATCGCTACTTGATTGCTTCCGAAACGTTGGGCATTGCGCCACTCATCGTGCTCAACAAAATTGATCTACTCAGCCCCGAACTACGCGAACAATACACAACATGGTTAAATGATTACCGCGCCATTGGCTATGACGTGCTCTACGTCAGTAAAAAGACTGGTGAAGGAATTGCGGATCTTGAAGTGAAACTGCGCGATCGCACCAACGTATTTGTGGGTCAATCTGGGGTTGGAAAATCCAGCTTAGTCAATGCGTTACTCCCAGAGCTGGAAGATGGCGTTGAAGAAGGTGCAATTTCTGAAACGTCTGGCTTAGGTCAACACACCACCACAGCAGCTCGGCTTTATCACATCCCAAGTGGCGGTAATTTAATTGACTCGCCCGGAGTACGTGAATTTGGTTTGTGGCACTTAGAAACCGATGATGTCACCAAAGCTTATGTCGAATTTCGCTCTTACTTAGGCGGCTGTAAATTTCGTGATTGCAAACATGGGGATGACCCAGGTTGCTTGTTGCGTGAAGCCGTAAGCAAGGGAGAAATCAGTACACTGCGTTTTGATAATTACCATCGTATTGTACAAAGCATGACGGAAAACAAAGCCAATCGGCAGTATTCGCGCAGCAAAAAAGCCGATTTGTAAGAGCAAATTGTTAGCAAGTTTAGAGCATCTACTGACAGTAGGCGCGATTTTCAGTAACATCTCGCGCCCATCACTACTCTATTGGAATGTAAACCATGGATAAGATTAAAGTTGGACTGCAATATTGGATTCCACAACATGCCCTGACCCGCTTGGTTGGCAAGTTGGCGTCTGCGCGTGCAGGCAGCCTGACCACGGCCATCATCCGCTGGTTCATCAAGCAATATAACGTCAACATGGACGAGGCTCTGCACTCTGACCCGACCCACTTCAAGACGTTTAATGAATTTTTTGTACGTGAGCTAAAAGCTGGCGTGCGCCCTATCGCTGAAGGCGAAAAGGTGATCACTCATCCTGCCGATGCGTGCGTGAGCCAGTTTGGTGCGATTGAAGACGGTAAGCTTATCCAAGCCAAAGGCCACACTTATTCAGCCCAAGAGCTGCTAGGTGGTGATGCCAAGCTCGCGGAAGAATTCCGTGATGGCGATTTCGCCACTCTGTATCTCTCACCACGGGATTACCACCGTGTGCATATGCCTTGCGATGGCACACTGCGTCAAATGATCTATGTACCGGGCGATCTGTTCTCGGTCAATCCTCTGACAGCGGAAAATGTTCCAAATTTATTTGCTCGCAATGAGCGTGTGGTGTGCATTTTCGATACCGAATTTGGCCCGATGGCACAAGTGCTAGTGGGTGCAACGATTGTTGGTAGCATTGAACTGGTTTGGGCGGGCACCGTGACGCCACCGCGTGGTAACACCGTTTATCGTTGGGACTACCCAGCCAACGGTAACCAAGCCGTGGTTCTCAAAAAAGGCGAAGAGATGGGTCGCTTTAAGTTGGGCTCGACCGTGATCAACCTGTTTGCCAAACAAGCTATTCGTTTTGATAAGAGCATGGCACTGAGTGCACCAACCCGCATGGGTGAACCCTACGCACACCAAGCTTAATATACGAGTTAGAGTTGCAGCCTACACCAATGCAGCTTCAAGTCGGAACAATCAACATCCCAGCTTCGGTTGGGATGTTGTCTTTTGAAGCTCGCCACACATCTGTATTGTCGCTGATAGCAAAAAATCAAAAATTCAACCGCCCTCTAAGACCCATAGATTTCAGTCGCTTACTCTAAGCTTTCATTTGAGCCAAGAGGGAACGCCCATGCTGCAACTGGAACGAGGTCTACTCGTCAAACTTCTGATCTGTTTCTTACTGCCGTTGGGCATACTATTGATGCCAATTGATGCGATCCCAATTCAGGATCTCACCTTGGTTCAACACCGGTTATTAGCCATTTTTCTTCTTGCCGCACTACTATGGGTATTAGAACCTGTACCTGTGTTTGCCACATCGATTCTGATCATTGCCCTTGAACTCATCATGATTTCCGATAAAGGTTTGCATGGCTTTCGGGCTCCTGACCCGCATCATCCGCTCGGTGAACTCCTTAAATACACTGATATTTTCAGTGCCTTTTCCTCTCCCATTATCATTTTGTTTATGGGCGGTTTTGCTTTAGCCATCGCCGCATCTAAATACGAATTGGATAACAACTTAGCACGAGTGCTACTCAAACCTTTTGGCCACCAGCCTAAGTACATCATGCTCGGGTTAATGCTGATCACCTCGGTTTTCTCGATGTTTATGTCCAACACAGCGACCACAGTGATGATGTTGGCGCTGCTTGGCCCTATTGTTGCTTCTGCCCCCAAAGGGGATTTAGGCATCAAAGCACTGGTGCTGTGCATTCCGATTGCGGCCAACACAGGAGGCATCGCAACCCCGATCGGCACGCCACCTAACGCTATCGCATTGCAGTATTTAACAGGGGCAAACAGCATTGATTTTCTGTCATGGATGATGATGGGATTGCCATTCGTACTGGTACAACTGACCATCGCTTGGTTCTTGCTACAAAAGCTTTTCCCCTCCTCACAAGCCACAATGACCTTGAAACTCAAAGGCGAATTTCAACGCGGCTGGCGTGCCATGTTGGTCTACATCACGTTTGCTTTAACCATAGTGTTATGGATGACCACCACATGGCACGGCATGAATACTTATGTAGTGGCGATTATTCCACTGGCCGTGTTCACTCTTACAGGCATCATGGGCAAAGACGAGCTGAAACAGATCAACTGGGATGTGCTTTGGTTAGTCGCCGGCGGTATCGCGATTGGTATCGGCCTTGAACAGACAGGGCTTGCCCAAGCGTTAGCGCACGCCATCGACTATCAATCTCTCTCACCTATGTTGATTGTTATTGCCCTTTCACTGGTGTGCTGGTTGATGGCCAACTTTATGTCTAACACGGCGACCGCCAACTTGATCATGCCGATTGCCGCAGCGATTGGTACTTCGATGAGTAGCCTTGAGCAAGTCGGCGGCTTACAAGCGCTGTTAGTCGTGGTCGCTTTTTCCGCGTCACTGGGGATGATTTTGCCCGTTTCGACACCGCCCAACTCGCTCGCTTACTCAACAGGACTTATCGAAAGCAAAGATATGGCCAAAACAGGCTTGGTCATCGGGGTGATTGGTCTTGGCATCGTTTATCTGATGGTGTTCCTACTCGGGTAAACTCCCTCTTTCACCTCTCCTTCACACCTTGTCGTCACTATTGATACTGTAAGGTGTGAACCCTCTAATCGCACAGAAATTGGTTTTGTTTTCCTGATTGCTTAATGGCATATTGAGTACCCTCATCACTCCCAACCGCAAGGATGACGCAATGGGTTACGAATGGCTGGCACTTGCTGCGGCCTGTCTTTGGGCTATCGCCAGTTTACTTTCTATCACACCCGCGAAACACCTCGGCTCTTTTGCTTATAGCCGCTGGCGTATGGGGTGTACCTCCGTCATCTTAACCACCATTGCCCTATTCACCGGAGGTTGGTTAACGGTACAAAGCAGTGCGATTCCAGCCATGATGTTGTCTGGTTTGATTGGGATCTTTATCGGTGATACCGCGCTTTTTGCTTGCCTGAATCGCATGGGGCCAAGGCAGTCCGGCTTACTCTTCTCCTGTCATGCGGTGTTTTCTGCCGTACTCGGTTATTTCCTGTTTAGTGAAAGCATGACCAAGCAAGAGCTATTCGGCTCTACTTTAGTGTTTGGCGGCGTTCTGATGGCGATTTTCTTTGGTCGCCGAGGGCAAACTGGGCCTAGTTTGGATAGCATCAATGGCAGTGTGTGGGTTGGCATTGGACTCGGCTTAACCGCCGCCTTATGCCAAGCCCTCGGGGGCATTATTGCCAAACCCGTGATGCAAACAGAGATCGATCCGGTTGCTGCCTCTGCGATGCGGATGATCACAGCCTTTGCGGCTCACTCTTTACTGCGTTTAACTGGCGTGCGCATTGCTCGTCCTACACAAACCATCACGCTCAATATCTTTTTGGTCACGGCACTCAACGGCTTTATTGCCATGGCGGTTGGTATGACGCTGATCCTCTACGCTCTGCGTGAGGGGAATGTCGGCATGGTCGCACTGCTCTCCTCCACCACGCCCATCATGCTGCTACCACTGCTTTGGTTCTACACTAAACAGTGCCCAAACCGCTATGCTTGGTTAGGGGCTATCCTTGCTGTTGGGGGCACCAGCTTATTGGTGTCTTAAACTCGATTTTGATCAATAGGCTACATTTACTTGCATTGATAGAGAGAATCATTGATCTTAACCGGATGCAAAGCGTCTAGATTGTAGTAAAATTACGCTAATTTTACGTTTCAGTTATTTTGATTTTGACGAGGTTAGAACTATGTCAGCTAAGAAGCCAATGGCTCTGGTGATCCTAGATGGTTGGGGTTACCGCGAAGACAACGCAAATAACGCGATCAATAATGCGCGTACACCTGTGATGGATAGCCTAATGGCCAACAACCCTCACACTCTGATTTCTGCTTCTGGTATGGACGTAGGTCTGCCTGATGGTCAAATGGGTAACTCAGAAGTAGGTCACACCAACATTGGGGCTGGCCGCATTGTTTACCAAGACCTGACTCGCATCACCAAATCGATCATGGATGGTGAATTCCAGCAAAACGAAGTTTTGGTGGCTGCGATTGATAAAGCGGTTGCTGCAGGCAAAGCGGTGCACCTGATGGGCCTGATGTCTCCAGGTGGTGTGCACTCACATGAAGACCACATCTACGCAGCAGTAGAAATGGCAGCCGCACGTGGCGCAGAAAAAATCTACCTGCACTGCTTCCTTGATGGACGTGACACGCCACCACGTAGCGCAGAAGCCTCACTGAAACGCTTCCAAGATCTGTTTGCCAAACTGGGCAAAGGCCGTATCGCTTCTATCGTGGGCCGTTACTACGCCATGGATCGTGACAACAACTGGGAGCGCGTTGAAAAAGCCTATGACCTGCTGACTCTGGCGCAAGGTGAGTTTACTTATGACTCAGCGGTTGAAGCACTGCAAGCCGCTTACGCTCGTGAAGAAAACGATGAGTTTGTGAAAGCAACGGAAATCCGTGCAGCGGGTCAAGAGTCTGCCGCGATGCAAGATGGCGATGCTCTACTGTTCATGAACTACCGTGCTGACCGCGCGCGTCAAATCACCCGTACTTTCGTACCTGATTTCGCAGGCTTTAGCCGCAAAGCCTTCCCAACGCTGGATTTTGTGATGCTGACTCAATACGCAGCAGACATCCCACTCAAGTGTGCATTTGGTCCAGCATCACTGGAAAACACTTACGGTGAGTGGCTATCAAAAGCGGGTAAAACTCAGCTACGTATTTCTGAAACCGAGAAATACGCACACGTAACCTTCTTCTTCAACGGCGGCGTTGAAAATGAATTCCCAGGCGAAGAACGTCAACTGGTAGCTTCACCCAAAGTGGCCACCTACGACCTACAACCAGAAATGAGCTCTAAAGAGCTGACTGACAAGCTGGTTGCAGCGATCAAATCAGGCAAATACGATGCGATCATCTGTAACTATCCAAACGGCGACATGGTCGGTCACACTGGTGTTTACGAAGCTGCAGTGAAAGCGTGTGAAGCAGTAGACGAGTGTATTGGTCGTGTGGTTGAAGCCATCAAAGAAGTGGATGGTCAACTGCTGATCACCGCTGACCACGGCAACGCGGAAATGATGATTGACCCAGAAACGGGCGGCGTACACACAGCGCACACTAGCCTACCTGTACCACTTATCTATGTCGGCAACAAAGCGATCAGCCTAAAAGAAGGCGGAAAGCTATCGGATCTGGCTCCAACCATGTTGGCGCTGTCGGATCTGGATATTCCAGCAGACATGTCAGGCCAAGTGCTGTACAGCTAAGCTGACTCGATGATGATGAAAGCCCTGAATACTCAGGGCTTTTTTATACGCTTTTCCCACCGAGTGCGATGAGAATTGCAAACTTTTGACATCACAGGCTCGCCTGATGCCAAGCTTTGGGTATACTGAAGCACCCGTTTTTATTCACTAACACTAGACCAAACTCAATGACAGCAAAGGATCCGCACGCGATTTTCAGTGACTTTCTAGGAAAAACCTTGACCCGTCGTCTGCTGGCCTGCCTGCTATTTATGGTTACGCCGCCGCTCTTTGCGGCTACGCAACAGGAGTTAACGGGGGTAAAAAGTGAAATATCTCGCCAACAACAATCACTGGCCGAGCAACAAAAATCACTCGATCAACTACAACAAGCCCTTAAACAACAAGAGCTTGGCATCAACAGTATCGAAAATCAGATCACGAAAACCAAAAACGATCTGGAGAATGCCAATCGCAACATTGCTCAGCTCAATAGTAATATTCAGGCGCTGGAAACTCAGAAACAGCAACAGGCCGATAAACTCGAACGCCTACTGCAAACCTACTATCTCACTAAACGCTCACTGACGAATGGTCAATTTTTTCATCGCAGTGCCGATGAAGACCGAATCAGTCAGTACTATCAACATTTGGCAAAAAGCCGCGCACAAGCTATCGAGGCTCTAGAAAAAACTCAAACTGAGCTCAACAGCAACCAAAAACAAAGACAAACAGAGCGTGAGCAAATCGAAAAGCTGCTTGCTGAACAAACTCAGCAACGAGATAAGCTGGCCAAAACACAAAGTGAACGTAAGCAAACCGTAAAAAAAATTGAGAGCAGCATTTCTGGTAATAAAACGTATCTTGCTGAACTACAGCGTAATGAGACTCGTCTTAAAGCTGAAATTGCTAAAGCAGCTAAACGTAACGCGGTATTAATGAATGGTATCGCCAGCCAGCGTGGCAAGCTGCCGTGGCCACTGAAAGGACGTGTGTTACACAACTTCGGTGAGCGCCAAACTGGGCAAATTGACTGGAAAGGCTTAGTGATTGATGCCAATTATGGCCAAGAGGTCAAAGCGGTTTATCCGGGAACGATCGTGTTTGCCGAGTACCTGCGAGGTTATGGTCTTGTCGTGCTACTCGATCACGGTAAAGGCGACATGACGTTGTATGGTTTCAATCAAACTCTGCTCAAAAAAGAGGGCGATAAAGTTACCACCGGAGAAACTATTGCCCTTGCGGGTGATACCGGCGGTCAATCTCGCCCTGCCCTCTACTTTGAAATCCGTCGTAATAGCCGCGCGGAAAACCCTTCGCAGTGGCTACAACGCTAAGAGGCGTAAAACGCTTCGACAACTTCAATCACTTTATCGAGCAACGCATGGGGGAGTTGATTGATTCCCCCTGCTGATTCTCGCCCCCCACCAGAAGGGAATTGAGCACACAAAGCGCCAGCTCCCCGCTTATCACTCAAGGGAGCACGTAAAGAGAGTGTATAGTGCTGCTCATCCGCACACGTCACAATCAAATGCGCACGTTGCACATCCTGATTGGCAAGATGATTGGCGAATGCACCGCTCACGCGCTGCGCTGCTGCACAATCAGGTAATATCACCACGGTTAAACTTGAGCTCTGATAATAAGTCGGTTGCTCAAGGGCAAAAGCAAAATCTTGCTGATAAGCGCTGCGTAGCTGGTAGAAGGGTGAGTTGAGATCGGCCAGCACAGCCCACGGTGTTTGATAAGCGAGTAAAGTTTGATACAACGCATCGGGCGCGAAATGCAGTTCAGATACGGTGCGGCCATAGCCATTGTAGTTAATCAGCGTGCCTAATTCACTAAGCTCTGCGGTTTGCGCGGCATCGAATCCCGCTTCCTCAGCCAGAGTGTGTGCCACGCGGTGTAAGTTATCGCCAAATGCTGCTGTTATCGCCCAGTCACGAAAACGTCCTTTCAGTAGACGATCAATGATCAATGCCGTACAGAGATTTGCATCAGTATCAATATGTGCTTGCAGTGCAGAATGGGCAGGAATATCGCCGGGCTGATGATGGTCGGCATAAAATACATGAGCTCCCGCTTGCAGAGCTCGCTGCAAGCCAAACTGATTTTTAGCCATGGAGATATCCAATACCACCAGCTCATCACCAGCCGTTACCGTCAGTCGATCGAGTAAGGCAATATCGCGCTTAACCCCCGTGACTAGCTGAGTCGATTTAGGATGCGCTAGACGCCATTGCACAAGAGAAAGAATGCCATCAGCATCCCCATTAAATACATCGTAATCCACGTAAAGCTTCCTTTCTGGCTGGGAATGTTCAGGAAGTTAGCAACGAATCGACTCCATGCCCAAGACAGATTGGTTATAACTCATGCTCAGGCATGCATAGCTCGCACACCTTCTTCAAGCAGTTGAAGCTGCTCACGCCCCGCCTTAGTGGCACAAGGTTTAACGACCGAGATCATCTGCAACATGCCTTGATGAATCACCTCTTCAGTGATCTGAGTTTTGTGTGACATCGCCGATTGATAACCAAGCCAGCTAGACGCAATCAGATGCAGAGTTCGCACCAGTTTCGGCATCTCATCCTCATTCAACTCCAGCAGTTGCAGATTGACAAAATTGCGCACAATATCAATCAAATTGGTCTGTAATCGTTCTTGAACTCGAATGTAGTCCGCATGCAACTCTTCATCGCGCTGCAAGATTTCCGGCAAATTGGCATAGAAAAAACGGTATTTCCACATCAGAGTGAAAATCGAATCCAAATAGTGCTTGAGTAGAGAAAGGCTCTCATACTGACCTTGTAGCGGGGTAAAACGCTCAATCAGCTCCGCCGAGTAGAGCGCAAAAATATCACGCACTATCTCCTGCTTATTGCGAAAGTGGTAATACAAATTACCTGGGCTGATCTCAATATGAGCAGCGATGTGGTTAGTCGTGATGTTACGTTCACCTTGCTGATTAAACAGCTCAAGTGCCGTATGCACTATGCGATCCTTAGTTTTCATCATGATTCGCTTCGTCTTTCTGTCTGGATTACCGAAGTATAAAACAGTCGGGCTCAAGATGTGAAAAGCGTCTGACCTGCAGACGCTTTTCACGTTTACTATAGATGATACGGCTTCGAAAGCTCATGCACCGCTTCAACAAACACACCGGCATTTTCAGGCGGCACGTCCAAATGAATACCATGCCCCAAGTTGAACACATGACCAGTACCACCTTGGCCAAATCCAGCCAAAATACTCGCCACCTCTTCACGAATTCGTGGGGCAGGAGCATACAGAATGGAAGGGTCCATGTTGCCTTGCAGTGCCACTTTGTCTCCCACACGCGCTTTAGCGTCGGCGATATTGATTGTCCAATCTAAACCCACAGCATCACAACCTGTAGCCGCGATCTGCTCCAGCCACATGCCACCATTTTTGGTAAACAGAGTGACTGGTACACGGCGGCCTTCGTTTTCACGAATCAAGCCATCGACAATCTTGTGCATGTATTGCAAAGAGAACTGTTGATAATCACGCGGTGTTAACACGCCGCCCCAAGTATCAAATACCATCACCGCTTGTGCGCCGGCTTTAATCTGAGCATTCAGGTAGCTGATCACACTGTCAGCTAATTTATCTAACAGCGCATGCAGCACGGCAGGCTCGCTGTACATCATCTTTTTGATTTTGGTGAAGGCTTTTGAACTGCCACCTTCAACCATATAAGTGGCGAGCGTCCAAGGACTGCCAGAGAAACCAATCAGCGGCACTTCACCTTGCAGATCTTTGCGAATTTGACGCACGGCGTTCATCACATACTGCAATTCCCCTTCTGGATCGGGAATGCCAATCTTATCGACATCAGCTTTACAGGTAATAGGACGCTCAAAAACCGGTCCTTCGCCCGCCGCAAAACGCAGCCCAAGTCCCATCGCATCAGGAATCGTCAAAATATCAGAAAACAGGATCGCAGCATCAAGCGGAAAACGTCGCAGCGGCTGTAAAGTCACTTCTGAAGCCAACTCTGCATTCTTGCACAGCGCCATAAAATCACCCGCTTGAGCACGAGTGGCACGGTATTCAGGGAGATAACGCCCCGCTTGGCGCATCATCCATACAGGAGTGTAATCGACTGGCTGCTTGAGCAAAGCACGCAGGTAGCGATCATTTTTTAATTCAGTCATGGTGATTCCCACTTTTTCGGCTTCTTTACTTTGGCGCGTATTCTAACATCGTTTGTCCCACAAAAGCGGTTGGCTTTGCAAGCGGGATCAAGTTATTAACTTTTAAATCAATGCTTAAATTGCGTCCAACCCTTAACGGTGTTAAAAATTTGTTCGCTAGCGAAAACTATAATCATAAACTGAGTCCTCGACTCAGCATCTCATAACGACATCTTACTTACCCCCTCCTTAACCGGAGGGTTTTTTTTGCCTTTTAAGCCTGATCTTGGGCAATATCGGCCAACGTCTGCTCAATCAAAGCGCGGGCAATCGTCCCTCGCGGTGCAACAGGAGGAAGGTTTTCGATACCAAACCAATTGGCATCACTCAATTCACTGTAATCGGGTTTAAGCTCACCAGTGTCATAATCGGCTAAAAACGCCATCATCATACTCGACGGAAATGCCCAAGGTTGGCTGCCAAAGTAGCGAATATTGGTCACGACGATACCTGTCTCTTCCAACACTTCACGCGCAACACACTGTTCAAGCGTCTCCCCTACCTCAACAAAGCCGGCAATCACGGTGTACATACCATTGCGATGGCGAGGGTGCTGCGCCAGCAAAATTTGCTGCTGTTTACGTACGGCAACAATAATGCAGGGGAAAATACGCGGATAGTGCAACGTTCGGCAATCGTGGCACTGCATTGCCAGTTGCTGATGATTGAGATAGTTACGTCCCCCACATTGCGGACAAAATCGTATGGTTTGGCTCATATGGCCATATTGCACCGCTTTACTTGCAGCAAGAAACAGCGCCTCATCCACACCCAATAACTCACGTAATGAACTGAGCGGACGATCCTGCTCAATATCTGCAGCATTCAGCCAGTAGACAGGGGAGTTTTGGTAACGATCCACCAAGATCGCCTTCTCTTGTGGCAGATCCCACTGCTCTGCGCTGCCATAAGGAATTTGGCCATCCACCAGCCAAAGATCGCTGCCTGAAACAACACACCAATAAGCGTTCTTGCCGTCACTCTTTTCCACTCTGCTTCTCCTGATTGCTTGCAGTCGGATCATTTTACTGGCAATCTAAATTCACACCACAATTTGTCAGCACAAGAATTATTGACTATAACTTTTTGTGAGGGCAGTAGTGATATCTTATTGATATTACTAAAAAGGCAAAGGAACGATCGTCAGTGACGATCCGATCATGAGGACATGGTCATGCTAAGAAAATTCAAAAACGTCCAAGAACAATGGGGTGGTTCGAGCGATATCATTGACCATTGGCTGGATAAACGACAGCATGTGATCGTTGAATATTGTAAGCTGGCGGCACTGCAACCTTGTACAACCAAAGCTGCGGTTTCTGAACTCCCATCTCCACAGGCTCTGCTGTATTTTTGCCAAGAATTAGTGGATTACATCTCTGAAGGCCATTTCAAAATCTATGACATGGTCATGGATAAGTGGCACGCCACCGGTTTTAAAGCGACCGATGAGATCAATCAAGTCTACGGCAAAATCGTTGCTACCACCGAACCGCTGCTCAATTTTAATGATCAGTACGCAACGGTGACTGAATACGATGAGCTGCTCGATCTAGATCGTGACTTATCAAAAGTTGGCGAAGTGCTTGAGCTACGCTTTTCTCTTGAAGATCAATTGATCCAGTTAATTGCGGATAGCCTTGCTGTACCTCCGGGTGCTTAGCAGAACACTCGTTTTCAATCGGTGATTTCCGCTCGAAGATGAATGTAAAAATAGACCAATAAAAAAGGCACCTTAAGGTGCCTTTTTTCATAGCTTGATGACTTACTCGTCGTCAGAAGAGAAACCTGCATTCAATAGTGCAGCGAGGTTGTCAGTGGCTTGTTCAGCCGATGGACCTTGCTGTTGTTGCGCACGTTTGGCTTGACGATCTTGGTGGTACGCAAAACCTGTACCAGCTGGGATCAGACGGCCAACGATCACGTTCTCTTTCAGACCGCGCAGATCGTCACGCTTACCAGATACCGCTGCTTCCGTTAGAACGCGAGTGGTTTCTTGGAACGATGCTGCTGAGATGAAAGACTCAGTCGCCAGAGATGCTTTGGTAATACCTAGCAGCTCACGCTCGAAACGAGCAGGCTCTTTACCTTCATCAACCAGTTTACGGTTCGCGATCTTAACTTGTGAGTACTCAACTGTCTCGCCAGGCAAGAACTCTGAGTCACCCGCGAAGGTGATCGTACACTTACGCAGCATTTGACGAACGATAGTCTCGATGTGCTTATCGTTAATCTTAACGCCTTGTAGACGGTAAACTTCCTGAACCTCGTTCGCGATGTAAGTGGTCACTGCATGGATACCACGCAGACGCAGGATGTCATGTGGCGACTCTGGGCCGTCTGCAATCACATCACCACGCTCAATGCGCTCACCTTCAAACACGTTCAATTGACGATGTTTCGGGATCATCTCTTCGTAAGTGTCACCACTGTCACGAGTGATGATCAAACGACGCTTACCTTTGGTCTCTTTACCGAACGATACGGTACCTGAGTGCTCAGCCAGAATCGCAGGCTCTTTTGGCTTACGCGCTTCAAACAGGTCAGCAACGCGTGGTAGACCACCGGTGATGTCCTTGTTACCGCCAGACTTCTGAGGAATACGAGCCAGTGTATCACCCACATTCACTTCAGCGCCGTCGTCCAAGTTCACAATCGCTTTACCTGGCAGGAAGTATTGAGCTGGCATATCAGTACCTGGGATCAGGACATCTTTACCATTTGCGTCAACCAGCTTAATGGCTGGACGCATGTCTTTACCTGCTGCAGGACGCGCTGCGGCTTCAGTCACTTCACTTGAAGACAGACCGGTCAGATCGTCCGTTTGACGAGAAACGGTTACGCCATCGATCATATCCACAAACTGTACGCGACCAGCCACTTCAGTGATGATTGGCATAGTATGCGCTTCCCAGTTTGCAACAGTTTCACCCGCTGCAACTGCATCGCTATCGGCTTTACTTAGCGTAGAACCGTATGGCAGTTTGTGTTTCTCTTTGGTACGACCAAATTCGTCAATGATAGTCAGCTCAGAAGCACGAGAAGTGATAACGAGCTTGCCATCTTTGTTGATTACGAACTTCGCATTGTGCAGTTTCACAGAACCGTTGTTTTTCGCTTGGATGCTGTTTTCTGCTGCTGCTGTTGATGCCGCACCACCGATGTGGAACGTACGCATCGTCAACTGTGTACCAGGTTCACCGATTGACTGTGCCGCGATAACACCAACCGCTTCACCTTGGTTCACCAAGTGACCACGTGCAAGGTCACGACCGTAACACTGCGCACAACAACCGAAGTCAGAGTCACAAGTTACCACCGAGCGTACTTGGATTTGGTCAACAGAGTTATCGTTGATCACCTTACACCACTTTTCATCCAGCAGTGTATTACGTGGGATCAGTACTTCATCTGTACCTGGTTTGAGGATATCTTCCGCAACCACACGGCCCAGAGCTAGCTCAGTCAACGCAACTTTAACGTCACCACCTTCGATGTGCGGTGTCATCACAACGCCTTCTAAGGTGCCACAGTCGTGTTCTGTAACTACAACGTCTTGCGCAACGTCTACCAAGCGACGAGTCAGGTAACCCGAGTTCGCTGTTTTCAGTGCCGTATCCGCCAGACCCTTACGAGCACCGTGCGTTGAGATAAAGTACTGAAGAACGTTTAGACCTTCTTTAAAGTTTGCCGTGATTGGCGTTTCGATGATCGAGCCATCTGGACGCGCCATCAGACCACGCATACCCGCCAACTGACGGATCTGAGCAGCAGAACCACGAGCACCTGAGTCGGCCATCATATAGATGCTGTTGAACGACTCTTGTTTTTCTTGTTCGCCTTGACGGTTAATCACCTGCTCAGAAGAGAGGTTTTCCATCATCGCTTTCGCTACGCGATCGTTGGTTGATGCCCAAATATCGATCACTTTGTTGTAGCGTTCGCCAGCGGTCACCAGACCAGACTGGAACTGCTCTTGAATTTCGCGTACTTCTTCTTCCGCTTCAGCAATTTCAGTGTATTTAGCCGCAGGTACAACCATATCGTCGATACCAACCGATACACCAGACAGTGCCGCGTATGCGAAGCCGGTGTACATGATTTGGTCAGCGAAAACAACAGTGTCTTTCAGACCCAGCTTACGGTATGCCTCGTTGAGCAGGTTAGAAATTTGCTTCTTACCTAGCTTCTGGTTCACCAAGCTGTATGGCAGACCTTTCGGTACGATTTGCCACAACATGGCACGGCCAACGGTCGTGTCGATCATCTTAGTTTCAGTGGTCAACTTACCGTTTTCATGCTTGATGGTTTCGGTAATACGTACTTTAACGCGAGCATGCAGCTCAGCCGTCTTAGTACGATACGCCTTCTCAGCCTCAGCAGGGCCAGTCAGGTACATACCTTCGCCTTTCGCATTGATCTTTTCACGGGTCATGTAGTACAGACCCAGTACCACGTCCTGAGACGGTACGATGATTGGATCACCTGATGCTGGCGACAGAATGTTGTTGGTTGACATCATCAGGGTACGAGCTTCCAACTGCGCTTCAAGCGTCAGAGGAACGTGTACCGCCATTTGGTCACCGTCGAAGTCCGCGTTATACGCCGCACACACCAGTGGGTGCAGTTGGATCGCTTTACCTTCGATCAGAACCGGTTCAAACGCTTGGATACCCAAACGGTGAAGTGTTGGTGCACGGTTCAGCAGCACTGGGTGTTCGCGGATCACTTCATCCAAGATATCCCATACGACCGCTTCTTCGCGCTCAACCATTTTCTTAGCCGCTTTGATCGTCGTTGCTAGGCCACGAGTTTCCAGCTTGCTGTAAATGAATGGTTTGAACAGCTCAAGAGCCATTTTCTTTGGCAGACCACACTGGTGCAGACGCAGGTATGGACCTACGGTGATAACCGAACGGCCTGAGTAGTCAACACGTTTACCCAGCAGGTTCTGACGGAAACGACCTTGCTTACCTTTGATCATGTCAGCCAGAGACTTCAGCGGACGCTTGTTCGAGCCAGTGATCGCACGACCACGACGGCCGTTATCCAGCAGCGCATCTACAGACTCTTGCAGCATACGTTTTTCGTTACGTACGATGATGTCTGGTGCCGCCAGTTCAAGCAGACGCTTCAAACGGTTGTTACGGTTGATGACGCGACGGTACAGATCGTTCAGATCTGACGTTGCGAAACGGCCGCCATCCAGTGGAACTAGTGGACGTAGATCAGGCGGCAGAACTGGCAATACAGTCAGGATCATCCATTCAGGTTTGTTACCTGATGCAACGAACGCTTCAACCAGCTTCAGACGCTTAGTCAGTTTCTTACGTTTGGTTTCAGAGTTAGTGGTATCCAGCTCTTCGCGCATCTGCTCTGCTTCTGCAGGCAGATCCATCGATGCAAGCAGATCTTTGATCGCTTCAGCACCCATTTTCGCGGTGAACTCATCGCCCCACTCTTCCAAACGGTCGAGGTACTCTTCCTCAGTCAGCATTTGACCACGTTCAAGGTCAGTCATGCCTGGCTCAGTCACTACGTACATTTCAAAGTACAGTACGCGTTCGATGTCACGCAGAGGCATGTCCATCAGTAGACCGATACGAGATGGCAGAGACTTCAGGAACCAGATGTGCGCAACTGGAGAAGCCAGCTCGATGTGGCCCATACGGTCACGACGAACTTTAGTTTGGGTGACTTCAACGCCACACTTCTCACAAATCACACCACGGTGTTTCAGACGCTTATATTTGCCACAAAGACATTCGTAGTCTTTTACCGGGCCAAAAATACGCGCACAGAACAGACCATCACGCTCAGGTTTGAACGTACGATAGTTGATGGTTTCAGGTTTTTTCACTTCACCAAAAGACCATGAACGGATCATGTCTGGTGAAGCCAGACCGATTTTGATCGCATCAAATTCTTCGGTCTTATGCTGTGCTTTTAGAAAGTTTAATAAGTCTTTCACATTCAGCTCCTGTAAGGAGTTAAAAGGAACTCGCTGCGATTGGCAACGAGCACCTTCCTACCGAAACCGGTAGGCTTCCCCTTGCGGGGAAACCTTAGGGTTTATTATTCGTCTTCTAGCTCGATGTTGATACCCAGCGAGCGAATCTCTTTCAACAGTACGTTGAACGATTCTGGCATACCAGGTTCCATCGCGTGATTGCCATCTACGATGTTCTTATACATCTTAGTACGGCCGTTCACGTCGTCCGATTTAACGGTCAACATCTCTTGCAGGGTATACGCAGCACCGTATGCTTCCAGTGCCCACACTTCCATCTCACCGAAGCGCTGACCACCGAACTGAGCTTTACCACCCAGAGGTTGCTGAGTAACCAGACTGTAAGAGCCTGTAGAACGAGCGTGCATCTTGTCGTCAACCAAGTGGTTCAGTTTCAGCATGTACATGTAACCCACGGTAACAGGACGCTCAAACGCGTCACCCGTACGGCCATCGAACAGAGTCAACTGACCTGAAGCTGGCAGATCCGCCAGTTCCAACATAGCTTTGATAGACGATTCAGGAGCACCATCGAATACTGGTGTCGCCACTGGTAAACCTGCACGCAGGTTATGCGCCAGTGTACGTACATCGTCATCAGTCAATTCTGAGATATCAACACGTTGACGAGTATCGCCCAGATCATAAACCTTCTGCAGGAACTCACGCAGCTTCGCCAGCTCTTGTTGTTCCTTGATCATTTGGTTGATCTTGTCACCGATACCTTTCGCCGCCAGACCCAAGTGAACCTCTAGGATCTGACCGATGTTCATACGTGATGGTACGCCCAGTGGGTTCAGTACGATGTCAACCGGCTGACCGTTTTCATCGTATGGCATGTCTTCAACAGGGTTGATCTTAGAGATAACACCCTTGTTACCGTGACGACCCGCCATCTTATCACCCGGCTGGATGCGACGTTTCACTGCTAGGTAAACCTTAACAATCTTCAGTACGCCAGGAGCCAGATCATCACCTTGAGTGATCTTACGACGCTTCGCTTCAAACTTCTTATCGAAGTCTGCTTTCAATTCGTCGTACTGTTCTGCCAGTTGCTCTAGCTGGTTTTGCAGATCTTCATTTTCTAGCGTCTGCTCTAACCATTTCTTACGTTCGATTGAACCCAGTTTCGCTTCGGTGTAACCACCTGCCAGCAGTACAGAACGAACACGCGCCAGAAGACCGCCTTCCAGAATTTGGAACTCTTCAGTCAGGTCTTTCTTCGCTTCTTTCAGCTGCATTTGTTCGATTTCAAGCGCACGCTTGTCTTTTTCTACGCCATCGCGAGTAAAGACTTGTACGTCGATAACCGTACCTGCTACTGAGTTCGGTACACGCAGAGAGGTATCTTTAACGTCTGATGCTTTCTCACCGAAGATCGCACGCAGCAGTTTCTCTTCTGGAGTCAGCTGAGTTTCACCTTTTGGTGTCACTTTACCGACCAGAATATCGCCGCCTTTCACTTCTGCACCGATGTAAACGATGCCAGATTCGTCAAGCTTGGACAGAGCCGCTTCACCCACGTTAGGGATGTCAGCCGTGATCTCTTCTGCGCCCAGCTTAGTATCACGCGCCACACAAGAAAGCTCTTGAATGTGAATAGTGGTAAAGCGGTCATCTTGAACTACGCGCTCAGACACTAAGATCGAGTCTTCGAAGTTGTAACCGTTCCAAGGCATGAATGCGATACGCATGTTTTGGCCAAGAGCCAGTTCGCCAAGGTCAGTTGAAGGACCGTCAGCCAACACGTCACCACGAGCTACAGGTTCACCCGGCATCACACATGGACGCTGGTTGATACAAGTGTTCTGGTTCGAACGGGTGTACTTAGTCAGGTTATAGATGTCGATACCCGCTTCGCCTGGGATCAACTCTTCTTCGTTAACTTTCACTACGATACGAGAAGCATCAACCGACTGAACCATACCGCCACGTTTAGCAACCGCTGTTACACCAGAGTCAACCGCTACGTTGCGTTCGATCCCTGTACCAACCAGTGGTTTCTCTGAACGCAGAGTTGGAACCGCCTGACGTTGCATGTTCGCACCCATCAAAGCACGGTTCGCATCGTCGTGTTCTAAGAACGGGATCAGCGATGCCGCGATCGATACGACTTGGTTTGTCGCAACATCCATGTAGTCAACGTGTTCACGTGGGTGAAGACCTGACTCGCCTTTTTGACGTGCAGTAACCAGCTCATCGGCAAAACCACTTTCTTCTGTCAGTTTCGCGTTAGCCTGAGCGATAACGAATTGACCTTCTTCAATCGCAGAGAGGTAATCCACTTCATCAGTCACAACACCGTTCACTACGCGACGGTACGGAGTTTCTAGGAAACCGTACTCGTTGCAGCGTGCAAACGCAGACAGCGAGTTGATCAAACCGATGTTTGGACCTTCAGGTGTCTCGATAGGACATAAACGACCGTAGTGGGTTACGTGTACGTCACGTACTTCAAAACCAGCGCGCTCACGAGTCAAACCGCCAGGGCCCAATGCAGAAATACGACGCTTATGCGTCACTTCTGACAACGGGTTGTTCTGGTCCATAAACTGAGACAGCTGAGAAGAACCAAAGAATTCTTTTACAGCAGCAGAAATCGGTTTCGCGTTGATCAGGTCTTGTGGCATCACGTTGTCCAGATCGCCCAAGCTTAGGCGTTCTTTCACTGCGCGTTCAACACGTACCAGACCAACACGGAATTGGTTCTCTGCCATTTCGCCGACACTACGGATACGACGGTTGCCAAGGTGGTCGATATCGTCCACTTCGCCTTTACCGTTACGAATCGAGATCAGCTTTTTCATCACTTCGATGATGTCAACTTCATCCAGCGTGCCTTGCTCTTCCGCATCTTCACGACCGATTGAGCTGTTGAACTTCATGCGGCCAACAGTCGACAGATCGTAACGCTCTGCAGAGAAGAATAAGCTTTCAAACAGCGATTCCGCCGCTTCTTTCGTTGGTGGCTCGCCAGGGCGCATCATGCGGTAGATTTCTACCAGTGCAGAAATGCGATCTGTCGTGCTATCAACACGCAGGGTTTCTGACATGAACGGACCGTGGTCCAGATCATTGGTAAACAGGACTTCTAGCTTTTTATAACCCGCTTGAGACAGGTTCGCTAGCGCTTCCAGGCTGATTTCCTGGTTCGCGGTAATGATCAGTTCGCCAGTCGCTTCGTTCACGTAATCTTTCGCAGATACTTTACCTACGATGTACTCAACCGGAACTTCAATGAAGTTCACGCCATCTTTTTCAAGTTGACGGATGTGACGAGCAGTCACACGACGGCCTTTCTCTACATAAACCTTGCCATCCGCTTCGATATCGAAAGTCGCAGTTTCACCACGCAGACGCTCTGGAACCAACTCCATCATTAGAGTTTGATCTTTCACTTCGAAATTCACTTTTTCGAAGAAGATGTCCAAGATCTGGGCGCTAGTTTTTCCTAGAGCACGCAGGATGATCGATGCAGGTAGCTTACGACGACGGTCAATACGTACGTACAGGTTGTCTTTTGGATCGAATTCAAAATCGAGCCATGAACCACGGTACGGAATGATACGTGCGTTATACAGAACTTTACCTGAAGAGTGGGTCTTACCCTTATCGCTGTCGAAGAACACGCCTGGGCTTCGGTGCAGCTGGGATACGATAACCCGCTCAGTACCATTGATTACGAAGGTACCATTTTCTGTCATGAGCGGAATTTCGCCCATGTAGACTTCTTGTTCTTTAATATCTTTGACAGTACCCGCTGGCGCGTCTTTATCAAAGATCACTAGGCGCAGTTTCACGCGTAGCGGTTTTGAATAAGTTACACCACGGATTTGACATTCTTTAACGTCAAAAACTGGCTCACCAAGACGGTAGCTAACGTATTGCAGCTCTGAATTGCCGTTATAGCTCTGAATTGGAAATACAGAACGAAAAGCGGCTTCAAGACCGTATTGTCCTTCAGGATCCTGTTCGATGAACTTTTCGAACGAATCGAGCTGGATCGATAGCAGGTATGGAATGTCCAACACTTGTGGACGAGTACCAAAGTCCTTACGGATGCGCTTTTTCTCGGTATAAGAGTAAACCATGGGGTTCCTCAGCTCGCTGATAAGTGACCCAAACTGTCCGCCTTTCAGGTTAAAAAGGGTGAGGACAGTGACTAATCGCTGTTTACTGTAGTGTGAATTCATTGCGTTGAAATGAACTCATTTGCATGAATATGGAACGCTTAAACAGCGGGAAAATTCGCCCATACCCTACAGCGCAAAAAGGCCGGTGGTTATTAAACCACCAGCCATTAGCCTTTCGGCTAAGAAATTAAGTAGGAATTACTTAACTTCAACAGTTGCACCAGCTTCTTCAAGCTCTTTCTTCAGTGCTTCTGCTTCTTCTTTAGATACAGCTTCTTTAACAGATGCTGGAGCGCCGTCTACAAGAGCTTTAGCTTCTTTCAGACCTAGACCCGTTGCGCCACGTACTGCTTTGATAACAGCAACTTTGTTTGCGCCAGCAGCAGACAGAATTACGTTGAATTCAGTTTGCTCTTCAACAGCAGCAGCAGCAGCTGGACCAGCAACAACTGCAGCAGCAGCAGAAACACCGAACTTCTCTTCCATAGCAGAGATCAGTTCAACAACTTGCATTACAGACATTTCTGCAATAGCGTCTAGGATTTGCTCGTTAGTAATAGACATAACAATTCTCTTTTAAGTCAACAATAAGTTTATTTAGCAACCAGTAAAAGGCAAAAGCGATTTTGCTTATGCAGCTTCTTTTTGATCGCGGACAGCAGCGATTGTACGAACCAGCTTGCCAGCAGAAGCTTCTTTCATGCACATCATCAGGCGTGCAATCGCTTCGTCGTAAGTTGGTAGTGTCGCTAGTACTTCAGGGTCAGTCAGTACGCCTTCAAATGCAGCTGCTTTGATCTCGAATGCTTTGTTCTCTTTAGCGAAGTCTTTGAAAAGACGTGCTGCAGCACCTGGGTGCTCGTTAGAGAAGCCGATCAAAGTAGGGCCTACGAATACGTCTTTCAGACATTCGTAAGCTGTGCCTTCTACTGCGCGACGTGCCAGTGTGTTACGAACAACTTTCAGGTAAACACCCGCTTCACGAGCTTGTTTACGCAGATTAGTCATCGCAGCAACTTGAACACCACGAGAGTCAGCAACAACTGCAGAAAGTGCACCACTGGCCGCTTCGTTGACTTCAGCAACAATTGCTTTTTTGTCTTGAAGATTTAAAGCCATCTTGGATTAACTCCTGGTTGTCGTTACACCGCTCACTATTATCAGCAACAGTGAGAGCTTTTTTGGTGCAGTCCCAGAAGAAAGGCAACTTAAAAAGTAGATCTTTCTGTCAGTTCGGGCACCATCTACGTAGGTTTTATTAAGTTATCCGAAAATAACGCCTACGGTCTTGGACGGAGACTGGCCTTTCACCACAAGGGTAAATATTCAGCCCCAACCACAAATATTAGGCGCAGAATTATACATAAATTCTACGCCTAAGCAAATGCATTAAACTTGTGCGCTCAGAGTAGCCTGATCGACAGCAACGCCAGCACCCATAGTAGTAGAGATGCTTACCTTCTTCACGAAAACACCTTTCGCAGAAGATGGTTTTGCTTTTTTCAGAGCAACCAATAGAGATTCTAAGTTCTCTTTCAGTTGGTCTGCTTCGAACGTTACCTTACCAATAGTAGTATGGATGATACCGTTCTTGTCGTTACGGTAACGAACCTGACCAGCTTTCGCGTTCTTAACTGCTTCAGCAACGTTAGGAGTTACAGTACCTACTTTCGGGTTTGGCATCAGACCGCGAGGGCCTAGGATAGTACCTAGTTGACCAACAACGCGCATTGCATCTGGAGATGCGATAACTACGTCGAAGTTCATTTCGCCTTTTTTCACTTGGTCAGCCAGATCTTCCATACCAACCAGATCCGCACCAGCAGCTTTAGCCGCTTCAGCGTTAGCACCTTGAGTGAAAACCGCTACGCGGACTTCACGGCCAGTACCATGTGGTAATACAGTAGCACCACGAACGTTTTGGTCAGATTTACGAGCGTCGATACCCAGGTTAACGGCAACGTCAACTGATTCAACGAATTTCGCAGTTGCCAGCTCTTTCAGCAGCGCAACAGCTTCGTTGATGTCGTACTCTTTAGTTACATCCACTTTTGCGCGGATAGTACGCATGCGTTTAGTTAGTTTTGCCATTGTCTTAACCCTCAACCACTAGGCCCATTGAGCGAGCAGTACCTGCGATAGAACGCTTCATCGCTTCGATATCAGCACCAGTCATATCAGTTGCTTTAGTTGCAGCGATTTCTTGGATTTGAGCGTCAGTGATTGTGCCCACTTTAGCAGTGTTAGGACGAGCAGAACCAGACTTGATGCCAGCTGCTTTCTTCAGAAGAACAGATGCTGGTGGAGTCTTAGTTTCGAACGTAAAAGAACGGTCACTGTACACAGTAATAACAACTGGTGTTGGTAGACCTTTCTCTAGAGATTCTGTACGTGCGTTGAACGCTTTACAGAATTCCATGATGTTAACACCGCGTTGACCTAGAGCAGGACCAACTGGTGGACTTGGGTTTGCCATGCCAGCTGCAACTTGCAGCTTTACATAAGCTTCAACTTTCTTAGCCATGATATTTCCTAAATTATGGGTACAAGCGCTAATCGATTGATCAGCTCCCCGGTTTTCATAAAGAACCCGTAAAAAGGCGCGAAATTATAGTCATAATCCACGCCTCAGACAAGCCTAAAGAGACGCTTTTTTAATCAAGCTTTTCAACTTGACCAAATTCAAGTTCAACAGGTGTTGCGCGACCAAAGATAGAAACCGACACTTTCACGCGGTTCTTTTCATAGTCAACTTCTTCAACTGTACCGTTAAAGTCCGCAAATGGACCATCGTTAACACGTACGACTTCACCTGCTTCGAACATAGTTTTTGGTCGCGGTGCTTCGCTGGCTTTTTCAAGACGGTTTAGAATCGCATCGGCTTCCTTATCTGTGATAGGAGCTGGACGATCTGATGTACCACCGATGAACCCCATCACGCGAGGTACGCTACGTACCAAGTGCCAAGATTCATCATTCATGATCATCTGCACTAGCACATAACCTGGGAAGAATTTACGTTCACTTTTGCGGCGTTGACCAGCGCGCATTTCTACCACTTCTTCTGTTGGTACCAACACTTCACCAAACAGCTCTTCCATACCGTGCATTTTGATATGTTCACGAAGTGACTGAGCAACACGTCCTTCAAATCCCGAGAAGGCTTGAACTACATACCAGCGTTTTTTGGGAGCTTCACTCATGTATTAAACCCTCTACTATACTCCGGTCACAAAGGCCACTAGACGGACCATAATGCCGTCAATACCCCAAAGCGCCAGAGCCATTACAATACTTACTGCCAAAACGATCAGCGTGGTTTGCATAGTTTCTTGGCGGGTTGGCCAAACTACTTTACGAACCTCCATACGAGATTCGCGAGCAAAAACGATCGCTTCTTTGCCTTTTGTTGTTGTCGCTGCAACACCAAATGCTGCAGCAATCAAAACAATTACACCTGCGGCGCGAGCCACCACAGACAGTTCACCATACAGGTAATTACCCACAACAGCGGCAATCAGCAAAACAAAAGTGGCTACCCACTTTAGAGTGTCTGCTGCATTTGAGCTATCAGGAGCTTCAGCGTTGTTTGCTTTCATAAACCAACCTGTCACAAATCTGACTTCTAGACGACAACGGCCCCGCTGTTGCAGGGCAAATCCATTCGGTCAACGCAATGCGCTGATTCCATACTACTAAAGAGCGAGAAAATACTCTCTCAACCCCCAACTTTGACTGCGTTTGATCAAGAAATCGACACATTATTGCACAGCGCAGAAAAAGGGCATCAAATGATGCCCTTTTTAGTAGTGCTTAGTCAAATAATTAAGCGATGATCTTAGCTACAACACCAGCACCTACAGTACGGCCACCTTCACGGATAGCGAAGCGTAGACCTTCGTCCATCGCGATTGGTGCAATCAGGTCTACAACCATCTTGATGTTGTCGCCTGGCATTACCATTTCTACGCCTTCTGGAAGCTCGATGCTGCCTGTTACGTCAGTTGTACGGAAGTAGAACTGTGGACGGTAACCTTTGAAGAATGGAGTATGACGGCCACCTTCGTCTTTTGACAGTACGTATACTTCTGATTCGAACTTAGTGTGTGGTGTGATTGAACCTGGCTTCGCCAGTACTTGACCACGCTCTACTTCTTCACGCTTAGTACCACGTAGCAGTGCACCAACGTTCTCACCTGCACGACCTTCGTCAAGCAGCTTACGGAACATCTCTACACCTGTACACGTAGTTTTTACTGTGTCTTTGATACCTACGATCGCTACTTCGTCACCCACTTTCAGGATGCCGCGCTCGATACGGCCTGTTACTACTGTACCACGACCTTGGATTGAGAATACGTCTTCGATTGGCATCAGGAATGCCATGTCTACTGCACGCTCTGGCTCTGGAATGTATGAATCCAGTGCTTCTGCTAGCTCAACAATCTTCGCTTCCCACTGTGCTTCGCCGTTTAGCGCGCCTAGTGCTGAACCTTGGATTACTGGCAGGTCATCACCTGGGAAATCGTACTCAGACAGCAGCTCACGAACTTCCATTTCAACCAGCTCTAGAAGCTCTTCATCGTCAACCATGTCACACTTGTTCATGAATACGATGATGTAAGGAATACCTACCTGGCGACCCAGCAGGATGTGCTCACGAGTTTGTGGCATTGGACCGTCAGTTGCCGCTACAACTAGGATACCGCCGTCCATCTGTGCTGCACCAGTGATCATGTTCTTAACATAATCCGCGTGTCCTGGACAGTCTACGTGTGCGTAGTGACGGTTTGGAGTATCGTACTCTACGTGAGAAGTATTGATTGTAATACCACGCTCACGCTCTTCTGGTGCGTTGTCGATTGACGCGAAGTCACGAGCTTTACCGCCGTATACTTTTGCAAGTACAGTACAGATAGCTGCAGTTAGAGTTGTTTTACCGTGGTCAACGTGGCCGATAGTACCAACGTTTACGTGCGGTTTCGTACGTTCAAATTTCTCTTTAGACATGAGTTGTCCCTCTAGGTACGGATTTAGGTGGCTTTTGAGATGACCACGCAACCAAAAAATATCGGTAGTAAAGTATATATCAAAAGGAATATTTTGCTTAGAGGCTTAGAGCTGGTGCTGATAGGCAGAATCGAACTGCCGACCTCATCCTTACCAAGGATGCGCTCTACCATCTGAGCTATATCAGCACTCTAAAATGAGTGGAGCGGGCAGCGGGAATCGAACCCGCATCATCAGCTTGGAAGGCTGAGGTAATAGCCATTATACGATGCCCGCAACACGTAACTCTGAGAGCTATTTCCTTAAGAATATGGTGGAGGGGGACGGATTCGAACCATCGAAGGCGGAGCCGGCAGATTTACAGTCTGCTCCCTTTGGCCACTCGGGAACCCCTCCAAATTTTTGACCATTTTCACTGCTAGTGGAGAAAATGGTGCCGACTACCGGAATCGAACTGGTGACCTACTGATTACAAGTCAGTTGCTCTACCTACTGAGCTAAGTCGGCATAAGTGGTGCGCATTTTAGTGAATGAACTTAGGGGTTGCAACCCTTATCTTGAAAAAAAACTCAATTTTCAAAGGATTTTGCTTGTTCGTTGTTTTTTCAGTCAAATTAGAGCGCAATCGCTAATTCTCGCATCTTTCTATTTTGTTTTATCTTGTGCTTATTGTATTTTCGCTTTCCTTATTCTCAACCGCATGATTGAACCGATTATGAGCCCTTATTTAACCTTTGATCGCCAACACTGGGCCCAATTGCGCAATTCAGTACCTATGACGCTCTCTGAAAACGATCTAAAAGAGTTACAGGGCATTAATGACCATCTCTCGATGACTGAAGCGGTTGAAATCTATCTCCCACTCGCTCGTCTACTGAATTTGTATGTGGCTGCGCGTCAAAGTCGTAATGGTGTGCTGCATCAGTTTTTGGGTAACACCGAATCAGCGCCCCCTTTTGTGATTGGGATTGCGGGCAGCGTTGCCGTCGGTAAAAGTACAACGGCTCGCTTACTGAAAGCTCTCTTATCACGTTGGGAGAATCATCCGAAGGTCGAGCTGATCACTACAGACGGCTTTTTATACCCCAATAAGGTACTGACTGAGCGTGGCATTATGCATAAGAAGGGATTTCCTGAATCTTATGATATTCGCCGTTTGGTGGAATTTGTTTCTGAGGTTAAAGCTGGCCAGCCCAATGTGGCCGCCCCCGTTTATTCACATCTCACTTATGATATTACCGATGAAATGAAAGTGGTCGACCGCCCGGATGTGCTGATCATTGAAGGCTTAAATGTACTGCAAAGTGGTATGGACTACCCTCATGACCCACATCGAGTGTTTATCTCTGATTTCCTCGATTTTTCGATTTATGTCGATGCCGATAGTCAACTGATAGAAAAATGGTATGTCGAGCGTTTTATGAAATTTCGCCAAGGTGCATTTAAAAAGCCCGGCTCCTATTTCAGCCACTACACTGCACTCACTGAAGCCCAAGCTGAACAGAAAGCACGTTCCATTTGGGAAACCATCAACGGTAAAAATCTGGTTGAGAACATCTTACCGACCAAAGGTCGTGCACATTTGATTTTACGCAAAGGGCTTAACCATACGGTAGAAGAAGTTCTGCTTCGTAAATAGCGCTCAAGAAAAAGAGGCTTGCGCCTCTTTATTTGGCTTTTATTCTGCTCTAGTTTTGGCTTTTATTCTGCTCTAGTCGTTTTTACGCAGGGATATCTCACCACCAATAAAACTTTTCAACCCCTCTTCGGTTTCTAATAATACGCCACCGTGTTCATCAATCCCACGCTCAATACCGAGCACCTCATTCGCCCCCATCAGCAGTTTAACTGGGCGACCGATGAAGTTATCCCAACGATTCCAACGCTCAACAAAGTTTTGCATACCTGAAATTTCATACTGGCGTAAGGTGCGATCTAGCGCAGCAATCAGATTAATCGCTAAAGCATTACGATCAATCCGGCTTTGGCCAGTCACTTCTGCAAGACTTATCCAAGGCTGATCGATATTGCCCTCGTTATCGCGCATAGCAAGGTTGATCCCCATGCCGATCACTAAATGTGCTGCCGCACCAGCTTGACCAGACATTTCGACTAAAATGCCCGCCAACTTTTTATCTTGATAATAGAGATCGTTTGGCCATTTGAGTTTAACACCATCCACTCCCATGGCTTCCAGCGCTTCAACAATGGCCACACCAACGACTAAACTCAACCCCATTGCGGCTGCCATACCGGCATCTAAACGCCAATAGATCGAGAGATAAAGATTAGCGCCAAATGGAGAAACCCAATGCCGACCACGCCGGCCCCGACCACTGGCTTGATATTCTGCTAAACAGACCGTTCCCGATACCAGCGTCTCGACATGATCGAGCAGATATTGATTGGTCGAGCCAATAATCGGATGCAGCTCGACAGGATTATTCACTTGCGATTGGATTACCGATTGATCGAGCAACGTCATCGCTTGAGCAAGTTGATACCCTTTACCCTGTACACGAAACACATCCACACCCCAGTCACGGATGCCCTGAATATGCTTACTGATGGCTGCTCGCGAGATCCCAAGCTGAGCACCCAACACTTCACCGGAGTGAAAATCGCCATCGGCTAACTGTTTGAGTATGGCTAGTTTAGCGCTGTGTTCTTTCATGCTTGTTCACTCGTCCATTGCTTTAAATTGGTTTCTTCACTTTCGCCAATAAATCGCACTTCATGTTCAAGTTCAATGCCATAGCAGTTGAACACGCGCTGCTGAATATCAGCCGCCAGCATGAGTACATCTTTCGCACTCGCGTTACCCGTATTAACGATCACCAGAGCTTGTTTAGGGTGAACTTTCGCTCCTCCGATTTGGTGACCTTTCAAACCCGCTTGATCAATCAACCATCCGGCCGCCACCTTGACCCCTTGTTCAGCCGGATATGCCACCACATCAGGATGCTCAATTTGCAGTCGAGCAAAGGCTTGCTCACTGATCACAGGGTTTTTAAAGAAACTGCCCGCATTCCCCATCACAGCAGGATCCGGCAGTTTTTCCATTCGCGTAGCACAAACTCTCTGATACACATCGTGAATAGCACAGTCCGAGGACAAATCTTTCAGTGGGCCGTACTGGATAATCGGCTGCCAAGCTTTAGCGAATTTTAACCCTACCGCAGTCACAACTGCTTTTTGGTAAAGCTGATGTTTGAAAATCGAGTCACGGTACCCAAATTGACACTCTTCCATCGTCAAACGCTTCACTGTGCCAGTCTCTAGGCATAAGTAATCGACGTAATCACAGACATCTTTAAACTCAACGCCATACGCACCAATATTTTGGATTGGTGCAGAGCCAGCACAGCCAGGGATCAAAGCAAGATTCTCTAAACCGCCGATCCCCTGACCCACACACCAACTTACGAGTGAAGGCCAATCTTCACCACCGGCCACATGCAGCCGATGGTAATCATCATCTTGTTGATGCTCTATACCATTGAGGCGGTTAACCACTACCATACCTGTATAGTGGCAAGTAAAAAGCATATTACTGCCTTTGCCTATAATAAGCTTAGGTAGGTTAGCCCATTCAGCAGAGCAATAGAGCGCCTTAAGATCGTCAATCGATTCCGCCACGACCAATTGAGCAGCTGACTGTTCAATGCCAAAGGTGTGGTAGGGTTTGAGGTTCGCACCGAGTTGAATTTGCATGGTCGTCTTTGGATAACTTAAACTGGCCATATTCTACCTCAGATGGCCGACAAGCACGAAAGACCAATGTTAGAGTTTCAGCAATTTGAACCCATTAAGCTTCCGCTTATCAAACGCTTTTATAAAAACCACTATCCGGGTAGCAAACCCAAAAGTGATGAACAGGTGATTGTTGCTCTCAAGGATCGTGAGATTGTGGGAGTGGTACGTTTTCGTATGATTGGTCAATATCGCCTACTGACTGGTATGGCCGTTGAAGTCCAGAGCCGTCAACAAGGGATTGGCAAGCAACTGCTCCACTACTGTCAAAAGCAATGGCTAAGTCCAACAACCTTTTGTTTTGCTTATAGCCATCTCGAACATTTCTATCAGCAAGGCCATTTTTTTCAAATAGCGCCTAATGCTTTACCCGCAGAACTCAACCAACTCTTTGAGCGGTACTCAAGATCTGGTAAGGATCTCATTCCGATGCAATATCAAGCGAAGTAATGTCAAGAATGGTCGCCATTTCTAGCCTTTTCTTAACCAGTTTTGGTAATATCCACTGCTCGCAATTTTGCACACAACAAGGTAATGCATCTCAATGATTGCTCGGAGAAACCCAATCGAACAACTACCAGCGATTGCGCAAGATCCTGACAAATTTGGCGTACTGCTCTCGGCTGCAGAATTTCGAACTCATTTGGTTGAATCGATTCGTCAGGCACGCAAACGTATCTACCTCGTTGCACTCTATTTAGAAAATGACGATGCTGGCCGTGAAATTCTTACTGAACTCTATACCGCCAAGCAGCGTAACCCAGGACTCGAGATTCATGTTTGTGTTGACTGGCATCGTGCACAGCGAGGATTGATCGGAGCGGCAGAATCCGAAGGCAATGCAGCCATGTATCGTGACTTTGCTCAGCAACATGAACACTGTATTCCTGTTTATGGTATACCCGTTAGAGGGCGTGAAGTCTTTGGCGTTCTACATCTAAAAGGCTTTATTATTGATGATCAAGTCATCTATAGCGGTGCAAGCCTCAATAATGTCTATCTACAATTTCATGGCCGTTACCGTTTCGATCGCTACCACACCTTAGAGAATGCAGAGCTTGCCGACAGCATGGTGCATTTTATCCAACAAGAAATGCTGGCTCATCAAGCTGTGAATAATCTCGCTTGCGGTAGCAAGCCCACCACGAAAGAGATTAAGTCTGATATCCGCCAATTCCGAGCATCACTTGCTCAAGCCAGTTATCAATTCACCAAACAGAAAGTGGATGAAGATCAAGTCGCTGTTACCCCCTTAGTTGGCCTCGGTCGGCGTAGAAATCGACTGAACCAAAGTATTATCCAGCTATTGGCATCAGCTAAAGATGAAGTGTTTATTTGTACGCCATACTTTAACTTTCCACCAAGTATTGCTAAAGAGGTAAAAAAATCTCTGCGACGTGGAGTGAAAGTACATATCGTGATTGGTGATAAAACCGCAAATGATTTCTACATTGCACCAGAAGAACCATTCAAGGCTATTGGTGGTTTACCTTATTTGTATGAACTTAATCTACGCCGCTTTGCAAAAGCCAATGAAGCACATATTGCAAGCCGCAAACTCTCAATTCATCTCTGGAAGCACGAGAATCACAGCTTTCATCTCAAGGGAATTTGGGTTGATAAACGCTATATGCTCATCACAGGTAATAACCTCAATCCACGCGCTTGGAAGCTCGATCTCGAAAACGCGATTTTAATTCGTGACGACTACCATCACCTCACCGCCAAATTTGAAGCTGAAATTGACAATATTCTGCAGCATACTCAGCTAATCTGCACTTATAAGCAAATTGAAAAACCCGAGCATTACCCAGAAAAGGTACAACGCTTAATACGCCGTATAATGCGTCTAAAAGCCGATCGAATTCTCAAACAAATCTTATGATCTACACTCTCACTATCAGCCGATGCATCCGCATCGGCTTTTTTATTGCTCTATGTAGCCATCCGAAACAACTATCTACTGGCTGAGGCTTTATTGAGTAATTCCGATGGATATTCTCGACGATAAAGAGGATAAAGCGCACTCGTTGGATAAACGCAAAAAGAGAAAGATAAAGAGAGCGACGAGAAGCGTCGGAGAGTCTTGAATGGTTAAACTTCGTAGAAGATGAACACAGGAACAGACGATAAGCGGTAATTAAATCTGGTTTTCAATAACTTCCAGAAAGCAAAAAACCCAGTCCTAAGACTGGGTTTCGTAATAAGTGGCGGAGCGGACGGGACTCGAACCCGCGACCCCCGGCGTGACAGGCCGGTATTCTAACCGACTGAACTACCGCTCCGCTGTCTGGTTAGACATTTCGTCTACTTTTTTTGCCTTTAGATTTTTCTTAAACATCTAAAAACAACAAGTTAAAGCCTGGCGATGTTCTACTCTCACATGGGGAGACCCCACACTACCATCGACGCTGTTTCGTTTCACTTCTGAGTTCGGGATGGAGTCAGGTGGGTCCAAAACGCTATGGTCGCCAAGCAAAATTCTTTTTTGATTTCACTTTTTCTTAAAAAGTGATAACCAACAATTCTGGAAAGCTGTCTTCATTCTCTCACACACATTCTTATGCGCTTAGCTTTGAGTCCACTACAAAACCCCTTGGGTGTTGTATGGTTAAGCCTCACGGGCAATTAGTACAGGTTAGCTCAACGCCTCACAACGCTTACACACCCTGCCTATCAACGTTCTAGTCTCGAACAACCCTTTAGGACAGTTAAACTGTCAGGGAAGACTCATCTCAGGGCTCGCTTCGCGCTTAGATGCTTTCAGCGCTTATCAATTCCGAACTTAGCTACCGGGCAATGCGTCTGGCGACACAACCCGAACACCAGAGGTTCGTCCACTCCGGTCCTCTCGTACTAGGAGCAGCCCCCTTCAATCTTCCAACGCCCACGGCAGATAGGGACCGAACTGTCTCACGACGTTCTAAACCCAGCTCGCGTACCACTTTAAATGGCGAACAGCCATACCCTTGGGACCGACTTCAGCCCCAGGATGTGATGAGCCGACATCGAGGTGCCAAACACCGCCGTCGATATGAACTCTTGGGCGGTATCAGCCTGTTATCCCCGGAGTACCTTTTATCCGTTGAGCGATGGCCCTTCCATACAGAACCACCGGATCACTATGACCTGCTTTCGCACCTGCTCGAACCGTCATTCTCGCAGTTAAGCGGGCTTATGCCATTGCACTAACCTCACGATGTCCAACCGTGATTAGCCCACCTTCGTGCTCCTCCGTTACTCTTTGGGAGGAGACCGCCCCAGTCAAACTACCCACCAGGCACTGTCCTCACCCCAGATAATGGGGCTAAGTTAGAACATCAAACATACAAGGGTGGTATTTCAAGGACGGCTCCAACGCAACTAGCGTCACGTCTTCATAGCCTCCCACCTATCCTACACATGTAGGTTCAATGTTCAGTGCCAAGCTGTAGTAAAGGTTCACGGGGTCTTTCCGTCTAGCCGCGGGTACACTGCATCTTCACAGCGATTTCAATTTCACTGAGTCTCGGGTGGAGACAGCGTGGCCATCATTACGCCATTCGTGCAGGTCGGAACTTACCCGACAAGGAATTTCGCTACCTTAGGACCGTTATAGTTACGGCCGCCGTTTACCGGGGCTTCGATCAAGAGCTTCGCTTGCGCTAACCCCATCAATTAACCTTCCGGCACCGGGCAGGCGTCACACCGTATACGTCATCTTGCGATTTTGCACAGTGCTGTGTTTTTAATAAACAGTTGCAGCCACCTGGTATCTGCGACTCTCGTCAGCTCCATCCGCAAGGGACTTCACCATCAAGAGCGTACCTTCTCCCGAAGTTACGGTACCATTTTGCCTAGTTCCTTCACCCGAGTTCTCTCAAGCGCCTTGGTATTCTCTACCCGACCACCTGTGTCGGTTTGGGGTACGATTCCTGACTATCTGAAGCTTAGAGGCTTTTCCTGGAAGCATGGCATCAATGACTTCACTACCGTAGTAGCTCGACGTCGTGTCTCAGCCTTAGAAAGAGCCGGATTTACCTAACTCTTAAGCCTACGCACTTGAACCAGGACAACCGTCGCCTGGCCCACCTAGCCTTCTCCGTCCCCCCATCGCAATAGTCAGAAGTACGGGAATATTAACCCGTTTCCCATCGATTACGCCTTTCGGCCTCACCTTAGGGGTCGACTCACCCTGCCCCGATTAACGTTGGACAGGAACCCTTGGTCTTCCGGCGAGGAGGTTTTTCACCCCCTTTGTCGTTACTCATGTCAGCATTCGCACTTCTGATACCTCCAGCAGCCCTTACAGACCACCTTCAACGGCTTACAGAACGCTCCCCTACCCAATATCTAAAAGATATTGCCGCAGCTTCGGTGTATTGCTTAGCCCCGTTACATCTTCCGCGCAGGCCGACTCGACTAGTGAGCTATTACGCTTTCTTTAAATGATGGCTGCTTCTAAGCCAACATCCTAGCTGTCTGAGCCTTCCCACATCGTTTCCCACTTAGCAATACTTTGGGACCTTAGCTGGCGGTCTGGGTTGTTTCCCTCTCCACGACGGACGTTAGCACCCGCCGTGTGTCTCCCGGATAGTACTTACTGGTATTCGGAGTTTGCAAAGGGTTGGTAAGTCGGGATGACCCCCTAGCCTTAACAGTGCTCTACCCCCAGTAGTATTCGTCCGAGGCGCTACCTAAATAGCTTTCGGGGAGAACCAGCTATCTCCGAGTTTGATTGGCCTTTCACCCCTAGCCACAAGTCATCCGCTAATTTTTCAACATTAGTCGGTTCGGTCCTCCAGTTGATGTTACTCAACCTTCAACCTGCCCATGGCTAGATCACCCGGTTTCGGGTCTATATCCAGAGACTGAGCGCCCAGTTAAGACTCGCTTTCGCTACGGCTCCCCTATACGGTTAACCTTGCCACTGAATATAAGTCGCTGACCCATTATACAAAAGGTACGCAGTCACACCACGAAGGTGCTCCTACTGCTTGTACGTACACGGTTTCAGGTTCTATTTCACTCCCCTCACAGGGGTTCTTTTCGCCTTTCCCTCACGGTACTGGTTCACTATCGGTCAGTCAGGAGTATTTAGCCTTGGAGGATGGTCCCCCCATATTCAGACAGGATATCACGTGTCCCGCCCTACTCGATTTCACGCTCGATGAAGCGTCGGTTACGGGGCTATCACCCTGTATCGCCAAGCTTTCCAGCTTGTTCACCTACTTCACCGAGTGCTTAAGGGCTAATCCAGGTTCGCTCGCCGCTACTACCGGAATCTCGGTTGATTTCTTCTCCTCGGGGTACTTAGATGTTTCAGTTCCCCCGGTTTGCTCTGTTAACCTATGTATTCAGTTAACAGTAACTGCTTATGCAGTTGGGTTTCCCCATTCGGAAATCGCAGACTCAAACGGCTCTTACTGCCTTATCTGCGCTTATCGCAAGTTAGTACGTCCTTCATCGCCTCTGACTGCCTAGGCATCCACCGTGTACGCTTAGTCACTTAACCATACAACCCGAAGGAGTTTCGGATTGCTGTTTAAACAACCTAAGTTGTCTCGCGTTTAATTTACATGAGTGCGAGACAGATTTTGCCGGACTCAAATTTGAACAAGACCGAAGTCTTATTCGATACCAAGCACACTTGAATGTGTTGTTGGTGTTTATCTTTCGATAAACATTGAGAACTTTACAAACAACAATAAATTGTTGTTTTGTCAGCTTTCCAAATTGTTAAAGAGCAAGATTTTCTGATGAAAACCATTTTTAAACATTCTCAGCGAAAACGCTTAAAGATGGTGGAGTTATGCGGGATCGAACCGCAGACCTCCTGCGTGCAAGGCAGGCGCTCTCCCAGCTGAGCTATAACCCCATCGTTAGTGGTGGGTCTGAGTGGACTCGAACCACCGACCTTACGCTTATCAGGCGTACGCTCTAACCACCTGAGCTACAGACCCACTTAATGCTCAAATCTAAACCGAATCAATCTGTGTGGACACTCATCACGATAATCATCGTGTAAGGAGGTGATCCAGCGCCAGGTTCCCCTAGCGCTACCTTGTTACGACTTCACCCCA
Organism: Vibrio paracholerae; assembly: GCF_037672085.1. NCBI lineage: Bacteria > Pseudomonadati > Pseudomonadota > Gammaproteobacteria > Vibrionales > Vibrionaceae > Vibrio > Vibrio paracholerae. The sequence continues at coordinate 273,335 of NZ_JBBHLM010000003.1, forward strand.
GTCATGAACCACAAAGTGGCAAGCGTCCTCCCGAAGGTTAAACTACCTGCTTCTTTTGCAGCCCACTCCCATGGTGTGACGGGCGGTGTGTACAAGGCCCGGGAACGTATTCACCGCAACATTCTGATTTGCGATTACTAGCGATTCCGACTTCATGGAGTCGAGTTGCAGACTCCAATCCGGACTACGACGTACTTTGTGAGATTCGCTCCACCTCGCGGTATCGCTGCCCTCTGTATACGCCATTGTAGCACGTGTGTAGCCCTACTCGTAAGGGCCATGATGACTTGACGTCGTCCCCACCTTCCTCCGGTTTATCACCGGCAGTCTCCCTGGAGTTCCCACCATTACGTGCTGGCAAACAAGGATAAGGGTTGCGCTCGTTGCGGGACTTAACCCAACATTTCACAACACGAGCTGACGACAGCCATGCAGCACCTGTCTCAGAGCTCCCGAAGGCACTCCAGCGTCTCCGCTAGATTCTCTGGATGTCAAGAGTAGGTAAGGTTCTTCGCGTTGCATCGAATTAAACCACATGCTCCACCGCTTGTGCGGGCCCCCGTCAATTCATTTGAGTTTTAATCTTGCGACCGTACTCCCCAGGCGGTCTACTTAACGCGTTAGCTCCGAAAGCCACGACTCTAGGTCACAACCTCCAAGTAGACATCGTTTACGGCGTGGACTACCAGGGTATCTAATCCTGTTTGCTCCCCACGCTTTCGCATCTGAGTGTCAGTATCTGTCCAGGGGGCCGCCTTCGCCACCGGTATTCCTTCAGATCTCTACGCATTTCACCGCTACACCTGAAATTCTACCCCCCTCTACAGTACTCTAGCTTGTCAGTTTCAAATGCAACTCCTAGGTTGAGCCCAGGGCTTTCACATCTGACTTAACAAACCACCTGCATGCGCTTTACGCCCAGTAATTCCGATTAACGCTTGCACCCTCCGTATTACCGCGGCTGCTGGCACGGAGTTAGCCGGTGCTTCTTCTGTAGGTAACGTCAAATGATTAAGGTATTAACTTAACCACCTTCCTCCCTACTGAAAGTACTTTACAACCCGAAGGCCTTCTTCATACACGCGGCATGGCTGCATCAGGCTTGCGCCCATTGTGCAATATTCCCCACTGCTGCCTCCCGTAGGAGTCTGGACCGTGTCTCAGTTCCAGTGTGGCTGATCATCCTCTCAGACCAGCTAGGGATCGTCGCCTTGGTGAGCCCTTACCTCACCAACTAGCTAATCCCACCTGGGCATATCCGGTAGCGCAAGGCCCGAAGGTCCCCTGCTTTGCTCTTACGAGGTTATGCGGTATTAGCCATCGTTTCCAATGGTTATCCCCCTCTACCGGGCAATTTCCCAGGCATTACTCACCCGTCCGCCGCTCGCCACCCAAGGAACAAGTTCCTCTGTGCTGCCGCTCGACTTGCATGTGTTAGGCCTGCCGCCAGCGTTCAATCTGAGCCATGATCAAACTCTTCAATTAAAAGTTTTGTGAAGCTTTCGCTTCGGCTCAATGAATACTGATTACATTCTTTGCTTAATAAAAAGCGAAGTAATGTTGAATTGACTGTGCTGAATGATTGCTCATTCAAATGGTCACTCAGTTCATTGATAAATCTTTTTTGATTATCATCAACGAGTGCCCACACAGATTGATTGGTTTATATTGTTAAAGAGCGTTCTTCTTGGCGGTCTGCTTCAGAAGAGGCGGCCATTTTAGCGAGAATCGATTTCGTGTCAAACACTTTTTTCAATTTTCTTTTCTGGCCTGTTGAGGCATCGTTTTGGCTGTGAGCCCTTGCTGCGTCAACGAGGGCGCATTATAGAGATCCGCTTCACACTGGCAAGTGTTTTTTGAGAAAATTGATAGAAATAACGCTTAACCGCTGCATTTGCGCGCAAGGGCTTATTTATCCCACTTTACTCAGAGTTTGATTACAACTTATCCACAGAGTTATTCTTTTTAAGCTTTTGTTCTAGTCCATCTATAAAGAGAAAGTCATAAAAAAGCCCAACGATTTAGCGTTGGGCTTTGTCTTGTATCTTGTTTATAACTGAGCGTTAAATAAAGGCGTAAGCATCGGCAAACATTCGATCGCGTCGAGCTTGTTTGTTTTGAGTAAATTGCTCACGTGCGGCTCCAGCCATCTCAAAACGACCTGCTATATAGATATCAAACGCTTCTAAACTTGCAAAGTCGTTGTTAATCGCTTGCAGTACATTGCCAACCTTTCCAGCCCAGCCATCTTGTGCTTGCTCGACCACTGGAACAACCTGCAAATGAGCATGTTGCTTGGCAAGCTCTTGCAACTCATTCAGTGCGTACAACTGAGCAGCATCACGCGCGCCCCAATACAGATAGATAGGCTGAGTTTTACCTTGCGAGAGGCAATGATCTAAGATCGAACGCACATAGCTAAAGCCGGTCCCGCCAGCGATTAAGAGTAGAGGTCGCTCACTTTCTTGTAATGCGGCATTGCCATGTGGCACATCCACTTCAACCCATGTCTGATTAAGATGTGCTTGCTGAAACTTTTCCACGACTTGGTGGGCAAAGGCGCTGTGATCCGCTGCACCAATATGCAGTTCAAGCTCGCCATTGCTACGGCAAGGACTACTGGCAAGTGAGAATGGTCGCTTATCTTTTTCGCCCATCACCACCATTAAATACTGCCCCGCTTGGTAAGCCACTGCGTGCTCGGGTTGTAATAGGATTTGGTAAGTATGCGTCGCGAGCGGCTGCACAGACTTAACTTGACATTGAATTATCATTGAACTTCCTCTGGCTTACTCTTCAAAAGTCAGCACTAAATCAGTAATTGCGCAGGCTTGGCAGGCAAATATCCACCCTGTCGCTTTTTCTTGTTCGGTCAATAACGGTTCGAGTTCATACTCCACCTCACCTTCAACCAACTTACATAAGCAAGCGGCACAAGCGCCGATTCGGCAGCGGTGGGGAAAGGCTATTTGCTGGTTGAGCGCAGCATCAAGCACCGTTTCACCTGAGTGAATTATAAATTGTCTATCATTAGGCACGATGCGGACGGTATATGTCATACAATGCCTAACTCATCCCATAACGAATCGATTTTCGCGACTAGCTTAGGATCTTTTCGAATCGGAGTACCCCATTCACGTTCGACTTCGTCAGGCAGTTTATTGGTTGCATCAAAGCAGATCAAATCTTGGCCAACGATTCGTAAGCTATCACGTGCCGGATCCATGCGTGTGGTCATTGCCCAGATCACATCATTCCAGTCATGGATATTCACGTCATCATCGCACAAGATCACAAACTTAAGCGGCGAGTCACCATTGAGTTTATCGACTACACGCTGTAACAGTTGCTGTGCCTGCCCAGCTTCCTGCTTATTAATAAGTAGAAGAACCAACTTACCATTCGCCGCCTCCGGTAATGCAACATCCAACACATCCGCTTCATCACTCAAGCAGGCTTTTAGCACTTCCAGTGAAAGTTCCGTTGTCTTGTCACTCAGGTCAGAGTTAGAAAGCACTAGCTCTGCAGGCCATTTGACGGTGGCATCCAAACCGATTTTTGAGCCTAAGCCGACCACTGGTGAAGCAAAATCCAGCGAGTCAATCGGCGTATGCTCAATAAATAGAGTATCGCGCAGAGGCGACATGTGATTGACCATAGCGGCAATCACTTGTGGCCAATCGCGCGCATTCACTTGTTCATCACACACAATCACAAACTTGGTGTACATAAATTGACGTAGGAATGACCACACACCCAGCATCACCCGCTTAGCGTGTCCCGGATACTGTTTCTTAAGTGTCACTATCGCCATGCGATACGAGCAGCCTTCTGGCGGCAGATAAAAATCGGCAATTTCAGGAAACTGCTTTTGCAAGATAGGGACGAAGACTTCGTTAAGCGCCACACCAAGCACGGCGGGTTCATCGGGCGGACGCCCTGTATAGGTGCTGTGATAAATCGGCTTATTACGCATGGTCACATGAGTGACAGTGAACACATGATGGCGCTCAACCTCGTTGTAATAACCTGTGTGATCGCCATAGGGACCTTCATCTGCAAATTCGTTAGGATCGATATAGCCCTCGAGCACGATTTCAGCACTCGCCGGCACTTCCAGATCGTTACTGATCGACTTGACCACTTCAGTACGACTGCCACGCAACAGTCCAGCAAACGCGTATTCAGATAAGGTATCTGGGACTGGCGTTACCGCACCGAGAATGGTCGCCGGATCGGCACCAAACGCCACACTGACAGGAAAAGGCTCTCCGGGATGTTTTTCCATCCAATCCCGCAAGTCTAATGCCCCTCCGCGATGGGCTAACCAACGCATGATGACTTTATTACGGGCGATTTTTTGCTGACGATAGATCCCAAGGTTTTGGCGCTTTTTATGTGGGCCACGCGTAATGGTTAAACCCCAAGTTAAAAGTGGTGCAACATCGTCCGGCCAGCAGCTCATCACAGGGATTTTATCGAGATCAACCTCATCACCCTGCCACACGATTTCTTGGCAAGGAGCACGACGCAAGCGCTTAACTGGCATATTGAGCACTTGTTTAAAAACGGGCAGCTTTTCAATCAGCTCTTTTAAACCACGAGGCGGTTCTGGCTCTTTAAGATAAGCCAACCACTGACCGACATCGCGCAGCTCTTGAACCTGCTGTCGCCCCATGCCCATCGCAACGCGTTCTGGCGTGCCAAACAAATTGGTTAGCACTGGAAAGTCGTAACCTAGCGGATTTTCAAACAACAACGCAGGGCCTTTAGCACGTAACGTCCGGTCGCTGATCTCGGTCATTTCAT
>NZ_JBBHLM010000001.1:0-1122576 GCF_037672085.1 Vibrio paracholerae
GCGTTATTTAGCCGTAAAACGTACCTGTTCCCAGATATTCTATTGACCTTCTCCCTTCCCTGTTAAGAGCATCTGGCAAACATCGCCATCGTGAACCACACTACAGGAATGAAAAGCATCATAAGCCACGTGGTTTGCTTCAGATCTTTGATCTTATGAGATCAACTCTTGTTTGATAACAGGAACTTACGGTATGAATGAACTAGAAAATTGGTTAAAAACCATTCATCACTGGTATCAAAATAGCGATTGTTCTGCCGTCGCTAAACTACAGCCTCTGATTTTTGGTGCACCGCAAGCACTCTGGCAGCCAGAGCTCAATCAAACGCAAAGCAAAGCGATTGCCTGCTGGCTTGATGCCTGTTTGCGTCAATTTAAGTTTTATCGCGAGACGGATACCGAGAAGGCCTTGCAATATCTCAATTTGGCTTACGGTCGATTCCAGCTCTGTGCCGCTCAACCTGAATGTGACTTGGAGTTGAAATCTTGGTGTTTGTTACGGATGCAACAGCTAATGGTGCTGAGTCTTGAGCATCTCAACCATCAAGTCGGGGGAGAATCTCAATCTCGCGAATTGATCGATGCCCATGTGCGATTTATGGCGTTTCATGCTTGGAACGATGATCAAGGAACTCGAGATCCGATGCGCGGATAGTCGGAATCGAAAGCACTGAGTAGGAGTTTTGCCAAAACGTAGGCAAAAAAAGAGCGAGCTATTTAAACTCGCTTAAAACATATGAGCCAATCTACAATTCATTAGATATGACAAAAGGTTGTCTATTCGCGAAAGAGTGTATCGGCGGTTATCTGGTTAAATGTCAGACTGTTGTCAGGTTTAAGTCACAAAAACCAACCCCAGTTCATTTAAGCTAGGCACCAGCCGCCATCTCATCTAAGGCTCGATACACCGTCTCGTCAATGTGTCCATCTAGAACTAATTTACAGACTTTACGGCGCACCGCTAAACCTGCGATCAATTTTTCGATCGACAGGTGCTTACTTTCATTTTGGCTGTTATAGAGCTCAAGCAACTTACTCAAGGTCGGGTATTGGAGAACATCATTTTCGACACGTAGCCAATCTAGCTTGTCTATGAGCTCTACACACTCTTCTTTGATTGATGAAGGGGCATGTCCAGTCATCGCCGCTAAAGCCGTTATACTGCGTTCTAGCGCTTCTGGAGAGGTATAACGCGATAGAGTAATGGTGATTTCATCGGCATTGATCTCGACAAGATGTTTACGTAGCTTCACACGACGGCCTAATCGGCCTCTCGGCGAAGGGGCTTTGCGCTGAATAGGTTCAAATTCACCATCAATGATGCTCGATAGCTCGGCTAACTTCTGCTTGGAAACCAGCTCGTTGCGTAAAGGGTTTGGCAACGTCGGAGCCATATTGCGTTTACCTGCGTTGGTGGTTTTGGCTCGTGAATAGCGCAGCACCTCTTCGACATCACATTTGATATCGACTTGGTAATCGACCACTTTGCCTTTCTCTACGATGCTTTTCACTGTTAAGTGGTATCCCCACAAATTGACCACAAACAGATCCTCACTCCCCTTCCCTTCGGAGAGACGACGAAGCTCACGGATCAGATCCATAGAAAAACGTCGCCATTCGATGTTTCTGGCCAATTTTTGGTTGAGTTCACTGAGCATCATGACATCGGAATGACGACGAGACATTCGGCTACGGAAATAGGAATAGAGCTGAAATACCAAAGTATGCTGTTTCAAGATCTCCGGTGGAAACAGGAAGAAATAATCTCGTGTTAATAATTCTTCAAAAAACGAAGGTTCCCAAACCAGAATATACAGATTGGGTTTGATGCGGATCTCGCCATCACTGCCTTCCACAGGTGCCTCTTCGGAAGCGGTGATAGTGCGCGCTAAAAAGCGAAAACGATCGCTTTTAAAACCTTCGGGCATATTCTCACTGAGCCAACGGCCCGTCAGTTCATGCAACTGAAAATCGGTAAATTCAATACGATCAATACTGTCACGAATTGAGTCACGTGCTGGGCCGCTGTCTTTTTTGCCACGCAAAGAGAGAATATCAGTGATATACAGCGGTGTTTTGTTTGGTGCTTGTTTGGCATTGAAATGGTAATCATCTTGGTGATGATCATGGTACTGCACTGTTAAAGTGAATAAGGCAAACAAAGTCATGAGATCGTCGACCGTCATGATGTTTTTAGACGATCGTGTTTCAATCACAGCGCGAGTACCCGATATTGAAACCATGGATTTTTGGTAACTTTTGCGGGTTCTTGGGGGGGCTAATGCTTGATCTATGATCCCAGCCCAGTTGGTGGGGGATACCACAAACTGCTCTGCTTCATCTTTCATCGCTGGTGGTGTATTTAAACCATGCTCATGCAGCAAACGTTGATTGACTTGTGTCTGCGCTAAGGCTTTAGAACGCTTCTGTTTTTCATTTTGTTTAACAGATTCAGTAACTAAGCTGGTTGAACCAAGTACAGAGATCAATTGGTTGGGGTTAATGAAACGATGGAGCATCGTTTTTCCGGCCAGCCCTTCTTCAAAACGCACTGGGATCTGTTTGAATAATCCGACGGCCACAGCCGCTCTTAATCGCTGCTGAATAGCTGCACGCGTAAGCTGCCCATCCGTTGCATCAATCAGTTCAGTGGTTGAGACTAGGCCATCCTTACTGCGTAATCCACGCAGTGAGATAAGATTTAAGAGTTCAACGATGCTTTTCGTGACACCTTTAAAGTGTTGATACTGTTCAATCCAGTCAATCGCTGCTTCAGAGACTTCAAAAAGATGACCATCTTTATGAGTTCTAGGTAATTTGATCAATCGTTTTTCTTCTGAGCTCATGGTTAGATCCGTATCACACTTGCCGTAATATCACTATAGTTCCAAGAGAATAAAGAAAAAGAGATCATAAATAAAGAAAAATTTGTTGTTTTTAAATAACTGATCTTTTTGATTTAAATGATTAAATATGATTAGAGTGATCTAATGATCTGCGCTGTTTCTTGCATCTAAGTGATTGTAATTAAATGGTAATATTTTTAGTGCTTCAGAAGCATGATCATGTTCTGTGTGAAACCATGATCAATACAAGATCGTAAGCATGATCATTTATTCCTTTAAGCATGATCATCTACAAATAGAATCAATGATCAACGTAGGCGACTAAGCATGATCAAGGTACTCACACAGTTTATCCACAAGCTGAGTGGGTTGTACCAAAATTAATGGTGCTATCGACATTCCGTTGCGCTCTCATTGCCACGGACAGATGATCAAGAGACGACGATTTTTTGGCCATATTTCAGGTAATACCCGTGACTTACGTTTCCAATTGACATTTTCAGCGCTATACCGTTTTGCCTAAGATGCTGATGTAAGATAATGAAAGCATGATCATGGCTGTTATTCTGCTTATCTCGTTTTGATTAGCACGAGTATTGATAGGTTGTTTTTCATCACTGACGAGTCAAAGCCTTACTCTGCCTGACATTGACCGTAAGTTGATGATGAATTTACATGCTTCCGTCTCAATTGACCTCTTGATCATCGATCCGATTGAAGATCTTCAATTGTCGATTCTCTTGCGTCGATTTATAGCCATGACGGGCTCTTGATCATGTTTCCTTAACCCCCTATTTTTTACGGAAGAATGATCAAGATGGCGCTCTTGATCATCGTTGCAGTGATGTCCATTCACTGAGGAAAGATAGGAATTTTCTTATCTCGCTTGAAACCTGTGTATTATTTAAATCAAAATTGCATTCACCGTAACTTAGTGAGGTGGTTTAATCGTTCCGCTTATGGCACGCTGTTATTTCATCATCATCACTTCAAAACGAGGCTTTACATTGTAAATAAGTGACGTTGTAATATTTTAATTATCTTCGTCTTATCGAAGAATTACAGGCCATTTAAAAACTAGTTTTATGCCCAACTATGTTTGTTTGGTATCAATTTTCTGTTAATACTCCAATATGTGTGATTTTAATTCATCGTTTAGTGTTCACCTTTTTGTTGTTATAAATAAGTTATGCTGTACAATTTGTTTAAAGCCCGAATAATGGAAATTGGCAATGAAAAGAGAACAAACGATAGAGAATCTCTACCAGCTTGCACTACTTACCCAACAGGTGCAGGCGGATCGTATAGAGATTGTATTAGAGGAACGTCGTGATGAACATTTTCCTCCAATGTCTAAAGCCCTTATGGAAACTCGCTCTGGTTTAACCCGTCGCAAGCTTGATGAGGCTATCGCTAAGATGGAAGAGGCAGGGCATCAATTTACCAAAAATAACGCGAACCACTACTCTATCTCCCTTTCTGAAGCGCATATGTTGATGGACGCCGCTGGCGTACCTAAATTCTATGAACGCAAAAAAAATAATGAGAATAAGCCGTGGGTCATCAACGTACAAAACCAAAAGGGTGGTACGGGGAAATCGATGACGGCGGTACATCTTGCTGCTTGTTTAGCGCTCAATTTAGATAAGCGTTACCGTATCTGCTTGATTGACTTAGATCCACAAGGTTCGCTGCGCTTGTTCTTGAATCCGCAAATCAGTCTGGCAGAGCACACCAATATCTATTCAGCGGTTGATATCATGCTCGATAATGTGCCTGATGGGGTTCAAGTTGACACTGAATTCTTGCGTAAAAACGTGATGTTGCCGACTCAATATCCGAACTTGAAAACCATTTCTGCGTTCCCTGAAGATGCGATGTTTAACGCTGAGGCTTGGCAATATCTCTCACAAAATCAATCACTAGATATTGTTCGCTTACTCAAAGAGAAGCTTATCGATAAAATTGCCAGTGATTTTGACATCATCATGATTGATACAGGTCCACACGTTGATCCACTAGTGTGGAATGCGATGTATGCCTCGAATGCGTTGTTGATCCCTTGTGCGGCGAAGCGATTGGATTGGGCTTCCACGGTCAATTTCTTCCAACATTTGCCCACTGTGTACGAAATGTTCCCTGAAGATTGGAAAGGGCTCGAATTTGTACGTTTGATGCCAACCATGTTTGAAGATGACAACAAGAAACAGGTGTCGGTACTGACCGAAATGAATTACTTGTTGGGGGATCAAGTTATGATGGCTACCATCCCGCGTAGCCGTGCGTTTGAAACCTGTGCGGATACTTACAGTACCGTTTTTGATTTGACCGTTAACGATTTCGAGGGCGGTAAAAAAACCTTGGCGACCGCTCAGGATGCGGTACAAAAAAGTGCTTTAGAGCTAGAGCGCGTACTTCATTCATATTGGTCTTCACTGAATCAAGGGTAAGTAACTTATGGCAATTAAAACTTCTGAACTGAACGCAAAGCTGTTTGGAAAGGCGGATAAACGCCGCGCAACGACGCCTGCTGAAGCGCAATCTGCGGTGAAAGCACAAGCACAGATGATTGAGTTGGCTGTAGCGGGTGAAGAGGTTGTGACCTTTGAACTGATGCGAATTCCGGCAGATGAAGTGGCGGAAAAAACCGTTGTGTTTGCTCAAAATGCCCGTGAACAAGCGTTTTTAACCGAACATGCTTTGGCTGATGTACTGACCACATTGCGTGAGCGTGGCCAGCAATACCCTGCCGTTGGCCGTAAAACTGCAGATGGCAAAATCGAAGTGCTCGATGGTAGCCGTCGTCGCATGTCTTGCATCCTGGCGGGCAAAGAGTTTTTGGTGTATGTGGCTGAAAATATCAATGCTGAGCATGCTAAGTTTTTGTCTGATGTCGCGAATGCGCATAAGCCTCTTTCTCTGTATGAGAAAGGTAAAGAGATGCAAGCCAAGCTCGATAGTGGTGAGGCGGAAGACCAAAAAGCGCTTGCCAAAATGTTCCAGTGCAGTGAGGCGTTGGTTAGTGGTGCCTTAAAAGCAGCCGCTTTACCGCTAGAGCTTTTACAGGCGTATCCGAGTGTTGTAGAGCTTGGGCGTCCTACTATCGTTAAATTACATAAACAGTTTAACGAGCTGAATGAGGCTCAGCGTGAGCAACTATTAGCGAAATGCCATCAAGAAAATGGTTTCGTGTGGCAGCAATCTCAAGCTCAAGGAGTGGCGCGTATTACCAAAGAAGTCACGGAAACCATCGAAAGCTGGATTCAGGATGTATTACCTCCTAAACGCATTGAAACACCTAAGGTTGAGCTTATCAAAGGTCGTGCCAGTTATGCTCGTAAAGGCAGTAATTTGGTGCTGAATTTGAAGAAAATTGATGATGAGCTAATGCAAGATATTCTTGATTTTGTGCAACGCAAGCTAAACTGAGTCGACCTAAATAACAAAGCCCGCAGATGCGGGCTTTGTGCGTTTTAGAGACGAGCTCTTATTGGTTTCTTAAGCGCTGCCAGTATTTCTCATAAATCGCTAGCGTCTCTGGGCCGACATCGTTGGTGAATTCACCTTTCTTCATATCTTCATCTGATGGGAAGATTGTCGGGTTATCGCGCAATTCTGCCGGTAAGATTGCACGGCCACCTTTGGTTGCAGAGGCATAACCTAAGGTTTGCACAATCTCAGCTTGGTTTTCTGGTTGGTACATGAAGTTGATAAACTTGTGTGCCAACGGAATGTTCTTGCTGCCTGAAGGAATGGTGAAGTTATCCATCCACAGCACTGCCCCTTCTTCAGGCATAACGAATTTCAGCTCAGCCATTTCCACTTGGCCTTGGTAGGCGTTGCCGTTCCACTGCATGCCCAGTGTTGCTTCGCCAGAAACGTAAGGCACGTGTGGCGCATCTGAGTTATACAGCAATACGTTTTTCTTCAGCGCCACCAGAGATTCGTACGCTTTTTTGATTTCCTCTTCATTTTTGGTGTTGATACTAAAGCCATTAAGCTTCAATGCCATACCAAACACGTCGCGGATATCGTCGATCAGCATGACTTGCTGTTCGTATTGCTTGTCCCACAAATCAGCCCATTTTGTGATGCCGTTAGGCAGGGTAGAAGAGTTGTAATAAAGACCGGTAATACCCCAAATGTAGGGGAGTGAGAATTTGTTTTGAGGATCGTGCGCCAGTCCTAATACGGTTGGCATTGCATCTTTCATGTTCGGGATTTGGTTATGATCGATTTCTGCTAGCAGCCCTTCACGTCCCATTTTTTCGATAAAATAAGCGGACGCAAATACGACATCATACCCTGTACCTTTTAGAAGCTTGAGTTTGGTATACATCGACTCATTATTCTCAAAGGTTGAATAGTTAATAGTAACGCCTTCTTGTTTTTCAAACGCTTTTAGTGATTTCTCTGGTAGATAACCACCCCATGCGTAAACGTTAAGTGTCTGATTTGCATAAACCTGAGAAGAGGCAACAACGGCAGAAAGCACCAATCCTTTAATGAAAGTTTTCATTGCATTTTGATTCCTTTTTAACCCAGCCCAATGCCGGGGTTCGAGTGCATAATTAGTGAATTTTTTGCTGTGATAAAGCAAATATAATTTGTCGTTAAGAAAAAATATTTTAGCCTTCTGTTAACAAATGTTTCCCCCATCTTATGATGCCTTTCAAGGTTTTACAGCGATCGGTTTGGCTTGTGCTAACATGGCACATCATATTTTGAATATTGCTCGTTATGACTCAGCCAATCACCTATTTATTACAGCTTCAGCAGCTCGCCAAGCAAGGACAGACTCGCTTTGGCTGTTGGCTGCGTGGTGATGCACAGTGGCAGCATCACTTACTGAAAACACTTGTTCCGCACTTTGCCGAACAACCGATATTGATGTTAGGACAAACTGAGCTTGAGGGTGTGACTTGTGTCGACTATCGCCAAGGTCAGCAATGGTTAGGGCGAGAATGCCAACTCCTGATCGTAGATTTAACACAAGGTTGGGATGCCAATAGCTTTAATGCGGTGCTGGGTACCTTGGTGGGCGGTGGATTACTGTTGGTGGTTGGCGAACCGACTACCCTCAACCATTGTGCACGAGTCTGGCTAGAGCGCGCTTGTCATCGCTTGCTTGTGATTACGCCACAAACGGTGCCGGCTTTACCCCATTCGGCTTCGGTTACGCGAACGAATACCGAACAAACTTATACCGAACAAAGATTGGCGATCGACAGCATCATTAAAGTCGTGACTGGGCATCGCAAGCGTCCTTTAGTGCTGACTGCCGATCGCGGGCGTGGAAAAACCAGTGCGCTAGGATTGGCGGCCGCTGAGCTGATGTCATCGCGCTCTATTCATATTGTGGTGACAGCGCCTACTTTGGCTGCTGTGGAGCCGCTGTTTGTGCATGCCCAGCGTAAATTGCCACAAGCCCATCGCCAGCGCGGTGATTTGCAAACGGAACAATCAAGCTTACGTTTTATGGCTCCGGATGAGTTACTGCGCACTCAACCTGAGTGTGATTTATTGTTGGTAGACGAAGCCGCCGCGCTGCCGTTGCCATTTTTAAAACGCTGGGTGGAGCACTATCACCGCGCGGTATTTTCTTCGACCATTCATGGCTACGAAGGGTGTGGGCGCGGTTTTTCTCTGAAATTTCAGAGTTGGTTGCAAGTACAGCGCCCGCAGATGCGTTCACTGCATCTTGAGCAGCCGATCCGCTGGGCGGCGAGAGATGCGCTGGAACAGTGGCAAAATCAGGTATTTCTTTTACAAAGTGAGTTGCCTGAAGTTGCCCTAGAGCAGGCGAGAGAGCCACTGTCTTTTTCTTTATTCAGTCAGCCTGAGTGTGTGGAGCAACCTGAGCGATTAGCACAAGTGTTTGCACTTTTGGTCAATGCGCATTATCAAACCTCGCCTAACGATCTCTTTGCTTTACTGCAAGATGAAGCGATGACGTTGTTGGTCGCTTATCAAGGAGAGGTGTGCGTCGGTTGCGTTTTGGCGGTGCGTGAAGGTGAGTTAGACGCGCCGACGATTGAGGCGATTCAATTGGGAACGCGGCGTCCGAAAGGGCATTTAACCCCTGTGACTTTGGCGAATCAATTAGGAATTAGCCAAGCGGCGCGCCAATCTTGCTGGCGAATATTACGCATTGCCGTCCATCCCGACTGCCAACGCCAAGGTATGGGTAGCCAATTGTTGACCCATTTTATTGCGCAGCATCACGCGGATTATTACGCCACCAGCTTCGGGGTGAGTGAAGATTTATTGCCATTCTGGCTAGCTAACCACTTCGTTCCAATAAAACTCGGTTCACATCGAGATCAGGCCAGTGGTTGTTACTCTCTCTTGATGGTGCGCGGAGAGCATCTCGATTGGTTGGAGCAAGCCAAACAGCAGTTTAGTGCACATTGGATTTTTGAACTTAGTGATTCACTGCAGGCATTGGAGCCACAAATCATTCAACAGCTTTTGCCCTGTACTGTCGCATTGCCTCAACCTCAGCTCCCTTTGGAATTGATCGAGCGTTACGCGCGAGGTGGAGCGAATTACGAAAGCGTAGCGGTGTGGCTTTATGCTTGGCTACTGGCAACGGCTCCATCACTAGAGAGCCTATCTCCTTTGTTGATCAGTAAAATTCTGCAGCGTAAAAGTTGGGCGGCCTGTGCTGAGCAGTTTCAGTTAAGTGGGAAGCGGCAAGTCGAGCAAGCGGTGCGAACGGAAATCTTGGCTTTGCTAGCGAATTTACAGTGTAAATAGCCATTTCGATTATTGCTAAATAACTCCATCTCTGAGATAGAGGACAAGGGTAAGTAATATTTCATTTGCGTCAAACAATGATTGAATATTTACAGTGTAAATTAGCAATAAACAAACGAATTCATGAGGCCATTCGGCCCCATGAATGACAAAGCTCATCTTACAAATAGAGTACACGATGGCAGGTTTTCTCAAGGGCGAGCTTGTCGTGACTGATCAAGACCAAAGCGCAGCCGATCTCTTGAGTCAACTCGATGATTAATTGCAAGGTACTGGCCGCAGTGATGGGGTCAAGTCGCGAAGTTGGCTCATCGGCGACTAAGAGGGTTGGCCGCGTCAGTAAAGCGCGCAGAATTGCAAAACGTTGTAATTCTCCGCCTGAAACTTGATTGGCTTTGCGTGACAGTAAGCTGGGTGACAAAGCGAGGCGTTCCAGTAAACGAGGAATTTGGCGGCGTTCGACCGTATGCTGACGACACACATCTTCCAATAGTGTCTGTAAAGTGACGCTTTTTGCCAAGGCGCTGGGCGGATCTTGATAAAGTTTCAGTGCCTTACCGACAGGGATCGCTTGTGGGTGATGAATATAACCTTGGGTGGGCTTGAGTAACCCGAGTAATAGATCGGCAAGGGTAGATTTTCCGCAGCCGCTATCACCACTGATGCCAAGAATTTCTCCGGCGCTGAGGGTAAAACTCAGCGAATCAAACAAGCACTTCTCCCCGCGATGCATGGCGATATTGTCCACGGTCAACAGGGGCTCTCCTATTTTACTCTGCGGTATTGTTGGCCAATATCTGGGGTCAGCGCTAATCAGTGCCTTGGTGTAATCTGATTGAGGATGGCTCAACACTTGTTGGGCTGGCCCTTGCTCTTGAATAACACCTTTGCGCATCACAATGATGGTTCCACCGAGCTTTTCGGCAACTTCGATATCGTGAGTGATGGTTAACAACGCACCACGAGTTAATTGTGCTTGCAATAAGGCAATGATTTGATCGCGGCGGCTGGCATCTAAACCTTTGGTTGGTTCATCGGCGATAAGCAAAGGCGCCTGCGTTTGGGTGGCACACAAATAGGCGACGCGCTGCGCCATGCCGCCAGAGAGCTGATGTGGGTACTTGATCTGATCCTCATGAAGCGCCACTTGCTGAAAAGCGGAGTCGGTTAATGCTGCGCTAGCAGCGTGATTGCCCATCACCAAGCGATGCACCTCCGCCACTTGTTCGCCCGCGCGCATGATTGGGTTGAGTGCATGCCAAGGCTCTTGGGGCAAGACGGCAAGTTGTTTTCCCCATAGCGCTTCACGTTCTGCTTGAGTTCGCTGATGTTGATATTGGCCAAATAACGCAATCTTACCTTGGCTGCGCAGCCCTGCGGGCAAATTGCCAATAATCGCATTCGCCAACAAGCTTTTGCCTGATCCCGTTTCACCTAATATCGTCAGTGCTTGGTGAGCATGCAGTTCAAAGGACAAGCTTTCGACTAAGGTTTCTTGCGCAGTAGAAATCGCGAGTTGTTGTACAGAGAGGAGCGCGGTCACGATATTTTTCCTTTGGCCAGCAGTTGAAAACTTAACACTAAAATAAACACCACTAAGATAGGTTGGGCGAGTACCCAAGGGGCTTGGTGATAGTAGCGAAAGAGCTCCACCATCATCATGCCTAATTCCGCTTGGGGTGGCTTAAGTCCAACATAAAGAAAGCCGATGGAGGCGAGCGCTAAAATCGCGTTACCCGCACCAAAACAGGCCAGCGTGAAGAGATCTTCCCTTAGCTCAGGCCAAAGATGTCGGCGAAATAGATACCAAGCATTGAAGCCATACAATCGTGAGGCTTCAATTTGTGGCTGTTCAAGTAATGAGAGGGTTTTGCTGCGCACTACGCGGAAAAATTCCACCCATAACATTAAGGCAATAGCGAGATAGAGGATGAAAAAAGATCCCGGCACCATAGCGCCAAACAGTAACACCAAGATTAAACCGGGCATGGCCAGCAGCATGTTGAGTAGCCAAGAAAAGCCTCTATCCCACCAACCGCGTTTCCATGCTGCGACCACGCCAGTGACTAACCCCAGTAACGCGGAACTGCTTACGCAAGAGACGGCCATGGTTAACGAGGTCGCAATTGCAGAGCTTAAACGTGCGAAGTTACTGCGCCCATAGTGATCGGTACCCAGCGGTTCACCCCAACTGGGGGCGGCTAAAGCGCGATTGAGATCTTGTTTGGCCGGATCGCCGCCATACAGCAGATGTTCGATCAGCACGAGCATTACGAGCAAAATCAGCAGGCTCACTCCAAGCCATTGTGGTTTCGATAAGTGCAGTTTCATGTTAGGCCTCTGGTTGAACATGTCGGCTTAAACGTAGGCGAGGGTCTAATGCGTATTGGGCTAAGTCGACCAGCGTATTGAGCGCGACAAACAGTAATCCCATCACCAGTGCAGAGCCTTGGATCATTGGAATATCGCGTTGGAAAATCGCATGTGACAAGGCATGCCCCACACCGGGCCAAGAGAACAGGGATTCAATCATCACTATCCCTTCTACTAAGCTCACTGCCTGAATGCCGACAAATGCCATAACGGGAAGGGTGATATTACGCTGTGCGTGGCGCGTAAAGGCTTGCTCGTGATTCAAACCTTTCAAACGCGCGAAAGCGTAATAAGGGGATTGCAGCACTTGTGCGGTCGAGTTACGGATCATGCGACTCGACATTGCTGCCATACCCAGCGCTAAAGCCAGCGCAGGCAGAATAAGGAATTTGGGATGACCAAATCCAGCAACAGGCAACCAATTCAGTTGCAAGGCAAACAGGATGACAAGCCCCAGACCAATCAAAAATACTGGCTGCGCTTTAATCATGATTGAGGTGAGCAGGGCAAGGTTGTCTGCCCACTGATCGGTACGTTTTCCGCAATAGACCCCAATTGGGATCGCGATAAACAGCGAGAGTAGTGTTGCAGCACCTGCAAGTAAAAGGCTGTGTCCGAGATTATGCATAATCGCATTAATGACGGGTTCACTGCTGACCAGAGAATGGCCTAAATTAAGATGCAGTAAATCCCATAGCCATTGCAAGTAAAGCTCAAAAGCGGAGCGATCCAGCCCTAGCTCAGCACGCACTGCAAGCGCGGCGTCGGCATTGACATAATCATAGCCATAGCGACCTGCTGCAATGCGATAAGCCACATCACCCGGAATAAAGCGCATCAAAATAAAGGTCAGTGTGCCAACGGACCAGGCCACAAAGAGGGCCTGGTAAAAACGGTGAACAAGAATCTTAGTCATTGAAACTCATCTGCGCGACGCGGTAGTTAATTTCAAAGGGATCAAACGAAAATCCAGCGACTCGTTTATTGACCGACACAATCTGGCGGTAATAAGTCACAGGGATGAGCGGCATCTCATCAGCCAGTAATTGGGAGGCTTGGGCGGCCAATTGCTGATAACGCGCATTGTCTGATTCGGTCGAAAGCTCAGCCAGCAGTTGGCTAAACTGAGGTGATGACCAATTGGTTGGGCCCCAATCCGATCCTTGATGCGTTGCAAAATCACTCAAAAGCAGTGGCAGAGGATCGGAAATAGTACCGAAGTTGCGGGCAATCAAGGCCATTTCTAGGGTGCCATCATGATGTTTGGCGGGGATGGCACTTGAGTTATCAATCGCAATATCCACTTGAATGCCAATCTCTTTGAGCTGGGCTTGTAGCGCGGTGGCAATCAAAGGTAGTTCAGGGCGATCAGCATAAGTCAGCAATTGAACTCGGAACGCTTGGCCTTCTCGCTCCAGTAAACCTTGGTCATTGAGCGTCCAGCCTTGATTGGCTAGCAGGGTTTGCGCGGTCGCTAAATGACGTTGCGGCTGTGATTTTTCTGCTAAGTGCCAAGCTCCGAGTGCGGGAGAAAAGAGTTGATGCGCTTCTGATCCCGGTAACTTAAGTACCGATTGAGCAATACCTTCACGATTGATTGCCAAACTGATTGCTTGACGAACATCGGCGTGATTAAGCAAAGGGTGTTGGTTATTGAGTTTGATCAGAACCGTACGCGGCATCGACTCAATGTAGAGATCCAGATTGTGGCTCTGTTGCAAACTCGGAATGCTAATAGGGTCAAGGGTGTAGACCAGATCGGCTTGCCCAGTTTGTGCTAACAAAGCGCGGCTTTCTG
This sequence comes from Vibrio paracholerae, assembly GCF_037672085.1. NCBI lineage: Bacteria > Pseudomonadati > Pseudomonadota > Gammaproteobacteria > Vibrionales > Vibrionaceae > Vibrio > Vibrio paracholerae. The sequence continues at coordinate 13,777 of NZ_JBBHLM010000001.1, forward strand.
AGCGATGGCCTGCCAGATAATTGATGGTTTCGATACTGGCGGGTTTACCCCAATAAGCGTTAAAGCGGATAACACTGGCTTTATGAGGCGCTTGCAATTGTGCGATTTGATAAGGACCCGTGCCTAAGAGCCGAATCACGTTACCACTGGCATCATAAGAGCTGGGGGAGGCAATTGCGAGCGAGTAGTGAGCAAGCACCGCCGCGAGCGGACGATAGACAGTATTAAGTTCAATCACTACTTGGTCGTTTTGCGCGGTAATCGCCTTGATCGGCACTTGTTTTATTACTCCCGGCTTACCTAACGCATGATTAAGAGCCGTCGCCGCCGCTTGTGCCGTCAATTGGCTGCCATCGTGAAATTGTACTTCAGGACGTATTTGGAAACGCCACACTAATCCATCATCACTTACCGTCCAGCTTTTGGCCAGCAAAGGGTACGGTTGTGAGTTCTCATTGATGCCAACCAAGGATTCAACTACTTGTAGACGCGAAAACAGGAATCCGTCCTTGGCTAAATCTTGGCTGTTAAACTCAAAGGGGCCTGAAATCTCCAGCGAACTCGGTGCAGGCTCCGTTTTCGTCAACCAAATCCCTGCGCCTCCTAGCGCTAAAATCAAACCGAATAACAACCTTTTTTTCATCAAAATGTCCTTAATTAAAACGTTATAACATAACAATTAATTAAATCATGAGAATAAAAATCATGTCTATATGTGTCTGGTTGAAAAAATAAACAATCTTGGAGTGCGTTATTCACTGATGTTTACTGATTGCTGAAGGGGTATCACACGACGACTTTGACGAGAGATCATCTTGTTGCATTTGATAATTGGCTAATCCCTCCTAAACTCAAAATCGGGAAGTAAGAAAATGGTTGACTATTCATTTCATCTTAAAGGTTTGGATTTCCATGTTGATACTGAATGAAGTTCTGGACATTGCGCATGTACAAGAGTGCAAGCAGCAGTTTTTGTCGTGGATGAGCCAAGAAGCACCGATAGTGATTGATGGTCGCGCCGTTACTCGAGTGGATGCCGCAGGTCTTCAACTCTTGGCTTCCTTATTTATCACCGCACAGCACAATGGGCAGCAGATCCATTTTGAACAATTATCTGACGTGTTAGCAGAAGGACTTGCCCTACTGGGGATGGCAGACCTGATGCAGCTAAAGAGTGAATGAGGGAAACACTATGGCAAAAGTTTTGGCAGTAGATGATTCAATTTCGATTCGACAAATGGTTTCTCATACTTTGAAGGATGCGGGATATGAGGTTGAAACGGCAGCCGACGGGCGTGAAGCTTTAGCCAAAGCGCAGAAGGCGCGTTTTGACGTCATCATCTCTGATGTCAACATGCCAGTGATGACAGGTTTTGAGTTTGTGAAAGCGGTGCGTATGCAAAGCCAGTACAAGTTCACTCCCATTTTGATGTTAACCACCGAAACCAGCCCAGAAAAAAAACAAGAGGGCAAAGCAGTCGGTGCAACAGGATGGCTAGTCAAACCCTTCAACCCAGAAACCCTGCTAAAAACTTTGCAGCGCGTTTTGTAAAAGCTGAACTCTAAAATAATCAAAACTAGTCAGTGGGCGGGTGAGTTATGGCTTTAGATATGGAACAACTGCGCAAGATTTTTCATGTTGAATGCCGTGAAAATCTTGAGACTTTGGAAGGGGAACTGTTGCAACTGGATCCTTCTCAGGTCGATCTTGAGGTACTCAATACGATTTTTCGTGCGGCTCACTCGATCAAAGGGGGAGCCGGCACCTTCAATTTGCATGAGATCAGCGAATTTACTCATGCGGTCGAAACCTACCTCGATTTAATCCGCAACCAGAAAAAGCAGCTCACCGCACAAGGTGTTGATACCTTGCTCAAAAGCTGCGATGTCATACGCAACATGTTGGATAGTCGGGAACAAGAGACAGCGATTGACGAAGCCTTGAAACAGCAAGTCGGGGCTGAACTGCAAGCCTTGTTAGCGGATCAGGGAGCCGATAGGGTAATGAGTCCAGCGCAGCCCGTATCATCCAATACGCACGCATCCAATACGTACGCCGATGCTATTGCAACCCCAGATGCGACGGCACAAGCCTGGCGCATCCGTTTTGTTCCTCATCAAACACTGTTTTATAGTGGTAATGACCCGCTGCGTATCTTACGTGAGCTGCGTGAGTTAGGTTCTGAATATCAAATAGAGCTAGACCATCAAGCCCTACCAGAGTTAGCCGAAATCGATCCTGAACTCTGTTATCTGAGTTGGACGATCTGGTTAACAGGAGATGTGTCGGAAAACGATGTGCGTGAGTTGTTCGACTGGGTTGAAGATGAGTGTGATTTGCACATCGCCCCAATACTCAGTGACGAGGCTAGCGCTCATGTAGAGGATGAGCAGGCTGCTCCTGCAGCGACGCTTCAAAGCAACCCCCAAACTCAGGTCGAGCCTGTTGCCATCGTTGACTTACCTGCGGTAGAACCGCCGGTTGCAACTGTCGCTCCCCCCAAAGAGTCCGCGACTAACAAGCCTGCGAAAACGGACTCAAGTGTCTCCTCTATCCGCGTTGATATCGAGAAAGTCGATAACCTGATTAATTTGGTCGGCGAGTTAGTGATTACCCAATCCATGCTCACCGAACTCGGTAATGACTTTTCAATGGATAAATTGGACAAGTTAAAAGCCGGTTTAGCGCAGCTGCTGCAAAACAGTAAAGATCTGCAAGAAAACGTACTCAATATTCGCATGCTACCGATGAGTTTTGCGTTTAGTCGTTTTCCCCGTTTAGTTCGGGATTTGTGTGGTCGTTTGGGGAAAAAAGTCGATTTACAAATCCAAGGTGAACAAACGGAGCTGGATAAAACTGTGCTCGAACGGATTGTGGATCCTCTCGTGCATTTGGTGCGCAACGGTATCGATCATGGTGTTGAAATGCCGGATGTCCGCCTTGCCAAAGGTAAGCCTGAAACGGGAGTGATCACGTTAAAAGCCTTTCATCAAGGTGGCTCGATCATTGTCGAAATCAGTGACGATGGGGCAGGGATTGATTGCGACAAGCTTTGGCGCAAAGCGGTGGAAAAGGGGGTGTTAGAGCCTCAGACCCAACGTAGCGATCTGACCGATAAACAGATCATCAATTTAATTTTTGCGCCCGGGTTTTCTACCGCCGAGCAAGTCTCAGACATCTCAGGCCGTGGTGTCGGTATGGATGTGGTGAGACGCAACATTGAAGAGCTAGGTGGACAGATTGAAGTCGATTCCGAATTAGGCCGAGGAAGCCGTTTTACCATCAGTCTGCCTCTGACACTGGCGATTTTGGACGGTCAGTTGGTCAAAGTGGCCGATCAGGTTTATGTCATCCCGCTGCTGACGATCGTCGAATCGATTCAGATCAACACTGCCAGTGTCAAACATGCTGCAGGTGGGATCGAACTCTACCGATTGCGCGAAGAAAATATCCCGATTTTACGTTTGCAAGATGAGCTTGCGATGGGGCGTAGTGGCAGCTTAGAGAAACGCTTGATCTGTTTTGTCGAATCAGCAGGGCACAGGGTGGGTTTGCTGGTGGATGATCTGCTTGATCAGCAGCAAGTGGTGATCAAAAGCCTAGAATCCAATTATGCGAAAGTGGCTGGGATCTCCGGAGCCACGATTTTGGGTGACGGCTCCGTCTCTTTGATCCTCGATATTCCTGGCTTGATCGCACACTTTATGAAGCGCAGTTCATCTTCCACGACCAAAGGCAAAGCGGCATAGGAGCAGGTATGAATTCAGCGAATCTGACCACATCATCCAGTGCCGCTCTTGAGCCAATCTTGTCGATGGATATGGGGCTGACTGGGGGCGCAGATTTTTTAAGTTTTATGCTCGGAACTGAGCTTTACGGGGTGACCTTATCTCATGTCGAAGAGATCCGTGTTTGGGAAAAACCTACGCCGATCCCGAGAGCGCCGCATTTTGTTAAAGGCGTGATTAACCTGCGCGGCATGATTGTTCCCATTATCGATTTACGTCAACGCTTTGGACTCACCCAATACGAGTATTTGCCAACAACGGTTGTCTTGATCTTGAGTGCTCGCGAACAAGAGCAAAAACGCCTTATGGGTTTAGTGGTTGATTCCGTCAGCGATGTGATTGGCCAAGGCGATATGCCGCTGCATCCGGCAATCGGTGAGAGCATGGTGGTGCCTTTTTTAAGTGGCATTTTGAATGTCGGGGATGAGGTGATGTCTTTGCTAGACAGTGATGCATTGCTGGATATGGACCGAATCCTTAATGAGGGACAAGCATGATGCAGCGTGAATTTCTCAGTTTCGTTTTAGATGATGAAGAGTACGGCATCCCGATCCTAGAAGTGCGTGAAGTGCGTGGATGGAGTCCTGTGCGCATCCTGCCTAATGCGCCACCGTTTGTGATTGGCTTGCTGGATATTCGTGGCGAGTACATTCCGATTGTCGATCTGAAGCGTCGCTTAGGCTTAGTGCCGGTTGAAATTAACGCTACCACAGTGGTGGTGGTGATTAATGCGGCGAATCAGCAGCCTTTGGGGCTGATTGTGGATGCGGTCGCTGAGGTGTATGCCTTGTCTGAGCAAGAGATCAAACACGCGCCCAGTATTTCCACTGTGATCGGCAACCAATACGTGAAAGGAATTGCGGCAGTGAAAAGCAAACATCTGGTTCTTATTGATATTGATGCGCTGTTCGACGTTGAGGCGCTACGCTTAAGCACCACTGCCGAAAGCATATAACGAGGGAAGACACATGGCATTTTGGAATCGTAAACAACAGGTTGTGCCCCAGTTTGTTGAGCCAGCCAAGGAGAGCGCCACAAGCGAATTTGACGAGTCGGAGACCCAAAGCGGTTTATCTAACTATCAATTGCTTTCCGCACTCAATGCGGCACAAACAGCACTGATGATGATAGATCGCGACTTTCGGATCACCTACTTCAATAATCAAACGCTCAAGCTGCTAAAACAACACGAAACGTTGTTTCGTAGTGTCTGGCCTGATTTTCGTGCCGAGGCCGATTTTTTACAGGGCTACTGCATTGACCATTTTCATCTTAATCCTCGCCATCAGCGCACCATGCTCGCGGATCCGAGCCATTTACCCTACACCACCGTCATCAACATCAAAGGGGTAAAAATAGAGCTGATTGTAGGTGCGATTATTGATGATCGCGGTTCTTACATTGGCAATACCTTGGAATGGCGTGATGTGACCGAAGAGCTCCTGCGTGAGCAGCAAATAGGTCGTTTAGCTTCGGCGGTCGAAGGCATGACGACCAACTTGATGATGGCGGATAAAGAGGGGATTATTCAATATCTTAACCCCGCACTGTTGCAACTGTTGACCCACCGTGAACCAGAACTCGCGCAGGCCTTTCCCGGCTTTAAAGCCGCTGAGTTGGTGGGGAAAAATATCGACATTTTCCATAAAAATCCTGCACATCAACGTTCGATCATTAGCAACCCAGAACGCTTGCCTTTCTCCTCCATGATAAAAGTTGGCTCTTTAGAGTTTAACCTGACTTGTATTGCGATGCGCGATACGAAAGGCGAATACATAGGCCCCGCTCTGCAGTGGATGGATATTACTGAGCAGCGTGATGGCCAGCGCCAAGTGGAGTTTTTGATCCAAAAAGCGATTAAAGGTGACCTGCATGACCGGATCAACACCAGTGGTTACAACGGTTTTATGCGTGAGTTGGGGGATGGCATCAATAACTTGCTTAACACGCTGGTGGAACCATTAGGCCAGTGTATTACGGTGATGAGCCGAGTGGCTGAAGGCGATCTCAATACCAGCATGTCTGAAGAGTACCAAGGCGAATTTGGTCGATTAGCCAGTGCGGTCAACGCTTCGATTGTGAACCTACGCAATATGGTCGACAAAATTACCGTTTCTTCTGCTCGAGTTGCGACCGCTTCTACAGAGATAGCGGATGGCAATAACGATCTTAGCCAACGGGTAGAAGCTCAGGCCTCCAATTTGGAAGAAACTGCCGCCAGTATGGAAGAGATAACGGCAACCGTGCGTCAAAATGCGGATAACGCGAAAGATGCCAATCTACTTGCAACCGATGCGGCGAAAAAAGCTGCCCGAGGCGGAGAAGTGGTTGGTGAAGCCATCAGCGCGATGGGGGCAATCAATACCGCCAGTAAGAAAATTGCGGACATCATTAGCGTGATTGATGAAATCGCTTTCCAAACCAACTTGTTGGCTCTGAATGCTGCGGTAGAAGCGGCGCGGGCTGGTGAACAAGGTCGCGGCTTTGCCGTGGTTGCCGGAGAAGTGCGTAATCTCGCGCAGCGTAGTGCCGGAGCGGCGAAAGAGATTAAAGGTTTGATTAACGATAGTGTCGATAAGGTGAATGAAGGCTCACGCTTAGTCAATGAATCGGGATCGACACTTAAAGAAATTGTTGAAGCGGTAGTGAGAGTCTCGGATCTGATTGCACAGATCGCCGCTTCCAGTGTGGAGCAATCCACGGGTATTGATGAAATCAACCGAGCGATTGCTGCTATGGATGAAATGACCCAGCAGAACGCTTCGCTGGTGGAAGAAACATCAGCGGCGAGTCAGTCACTCAAAGATGAAGGAAAAGAGCTGCTTAATTTGATGAATTTCTTTGTCACCGAAAATAATGTCACCACTTTTGAGCGCAAACCTCGCCAATCAACGCCACCCAAAACTAAGCCTGTGGTTAGCATGCATAAAGCACCGATACATCAGGCTGTACATAAAATGCCAGCTCGGGCGGCAGAAGAAGGTGACGAATGGGAAGAATTCTAATCTAGGGATAACGTATGTTGGCGGTCAATGAGCAAGAATTTGAACTCACAGATAAAGATTTCAAATTTATTCAATGGTTTATGCATAAAACGGTCGGAATTTATCTCCCGGATTCCAAGCGTACCATGGTGTATGGCCGCTTGAGTCGGCAGATGCGTCGTAAGGGTTTGCGCCGTTTTGCACAATTTCGTGAGCTGATTGAAAGTGATGAGCAGGAGCGTATTCACTTCATTAATACCTTGACCACCAACAAAACAGAATTTTTCCGTGAGAGCCATCATTTTGAATTTATTGAAAAAGTATTGGTTCCCGAGTGGAGTAAAGAGCGGGTAGGCCAACTGCGTTTTTGGTCAGCGGGATGTTCGACTGGTGAAGAGCCTTACACTCTAGTCTCGGTTTTAGACCATGCAGGAGTCATGAATTTTTGTCCGGATGTCAAAATTTGGGCAACCGATCTGGATACGGCAGTGTTAGAGAAAGCGAGTTTGGGGATTTATCCCATTGAATCGCAAAGCTCGATTCCTGAACGGTATTTGCGTCGTTGTTTCGTCCGTGGGGTCAAAGATCAGCAAGGCAATATGAAGATTAAACAGAGTTTGCAACGCTACATCGACTTTCACCAATTGAATCTGATTCAGGAATGGCCGTTTAAACAGAAGCTGGATCTTATCTTGTGCCGTAATGTGATGATCTATTTTGATCGTCCGACCCAAGAACAGTTGATTGAACGTTTTCACCAGCAACTCAAGCCGGGTGGCGTACTGATGCTAGGGCATTCAGAGAGTGTTGGCCGTTGTAGCTCTCTTTTCCATCATCTGGGACATACTATTTATGTCAGACAGTAAACTTGCCACCAAGCGCAGATTAAAACAGGAAGAGGCGAAGGGGCATTACCATCGTTTCAACCATCCTAGCGATCATCGACATTGGGTCAAGGTGATGCCAGGAGGCGTTTATACAACCACAGATCAAGAAATTATCCATACCGGGTTGGGTTCTTGTGTTTCAGCTTGTGCTTGGGATATCGAAATGAAAGTGGGCGGAATGAACCATTTCCTACTGCCTTTTCATAACCAGTTTGAGAGCCATCATTGGCATCCGCAGGCTTTATTATCGGACACTTCTCGCTATGGATGTTATGCAATGGAACTTTTGATCAACCGCCTATTATCCATGGGTGCTGAGCGGGAGAGATTGAGTTTTAAGTTGTTTGGCGGTGCTCACTTAATGGGGTATCAGTCGCTGGTTGGGGAAAAAAACGTCGAGTTTGTGCTTGAGTATGCCAAGCGTGAAAAGTTAAACGTCGTGGCGCAAGACTTGGGAGGCGCTCAACCGCGAAAATTGTTGTTTGACCCACAGACCGGTCAGGCATGGGTAAAACGCATTGGATTTAGTTCGGCACATGCAATTAAACAGGACGAAGAACTCTATCAGCACAGCATAGATAGGCAAATTCCCTCTGACGATGTGGAGTTGTTTCAATGAAAAAAATCAAAGTCTTGATTGTGGATGATTCTCCGGTATTTCGGGCTTTATTAACCCAGTTGATAGATAGCGACCCAGTGTTGCAAGTGGTGGCCTGCGCAGAAGATCCTTATCAAGCTCGTGAACTGATTAAGCACCATCAACCCGATGTGGTGACCTTAGATGTTGAAATGCCCAAAATGAATGGTGTGCAGTTTCTTAAAAATCTGATGCGCCTTCATCCATTACCTGTGGTGATGATCTCTACCTTAACCCAGCATGGGGCGGAGGCAACGTTGGCGGCTCTTGAGTTAGGCGCCGTGGATTATTTCCCCAAACCTTCTTCAGATAACCCAGCAGAGATGCTCAATTATAAAAACTTGGTGAATGACAAAATCAAAATGGCGGCACAAGCCAATGTAGGGTTTGTGCAGAGTGCGACGGTTTCTGCCCCCATTACGGAGCGAGTTTCCACCGATTACCAGTTGATTGCTATCGGCTCTTCTACTGGTGGTACGGAGGCCGTCAAACAAGTCCTCGCAGCATTACCTTCTGGCTTACCTCCTATCGTCATGACTCAGCATATTGGCGCGCAGTTTACGGCCTCCTTAGCGAAACGATTAAATGACAGCAGCGCTCTCCATGTACAAGAGGTGACACAACCAACGACAGCACTTGAGAGCAGCTGCGCCTATCTCGCTCCAGGCGATAAGCATATCGTAGTCGTGAAACGGGCTGGGAAACTGTATGTCGAGTTAGATGACAGACCTGCGGTGAATCGGCACAAACCTTCAGTGGATGTCATGTTTGATTCGATTGCTCAGCATGTAGGCAGTAAAGCGATGGGGATTTTATTGACCGGAATGGGACAAGATGGCGCGAAAGGCATGTTGGCGATGCATCAACAAGGAGCGGCGACCGCAGCTCAGGATGAACAATCAAGCGTGGTGTGGGGAATGCCGCGAGTGGCGATTGAGCTCGGCGCGACCGATGTGGTTAAGCCTTTAGGGGCAATGGCGGCTTGGATTGTTGAACAACTACAAAGAAAGCGCGCATAACATCAGTACGCATAACACCAGAAAGACGTCGAGAGGCTTAGGATGATAACCAGAACACACAAAATAACGGCGGTACTGACAGGGCAACTACTCTTGTTGCTGGTGCTTTTTCAATTTGGGCAGGATTGGTGGTTAGGATTGATCGCAGTTTGTAGCGCGTTACTGCCATGGTTGGTCGGTTTTATCCCGCAACCTAATGTCACAGCAGCTTTGCCAGCAGATGAAACTCAGTTATCTGCTGGGCATCAACAGGCGCTTAGTCTGATTGAGCAGATCTTAAAAGAGAATATTCAACGAATCACTGACCCTTTACAGAAGCAGCGCCAAGTCGTTAACACGTCTGCAGAAACCATCAACAGTAGTTTTATTGGTTTACAAAGAGCCAGTGAGGAGCAATCCGCCATCTCGACTCAATTGGTGGATAACTTACTGGCTAACCAAGGCAGTGAGTTTGATCTGATGCAGGTTTTACCCAAAACGGAAGAGATCATTCAGCAATTTGTGCAAATCTTGGTGGATGTGTCAGAAAAAAGTATCTCAGCTGTACATAGCATTCACGATATGTCGCAAAAGCTGGATATGGTTTTTAAACTGCTGAATCAAGTGCGCAGTTTGTCTGAGCAGACCAATTTACTGGCGCTGAACGCCGCCATTGAAGCGGCGCGAGCGGGCGAGGCAGGACGCGGTTTTGCCGTCGTGGCACAAGAAGTCCGTAATCTCTCTATTCAGGCCGCGAGTTTGAATACTCAGATTGAAGCTGAAATGAAAGTCGCCCAAGACACGGTGGATATTGCCAACCGTACAGTGGGTGAAATGGCCTCATTTGATATGACTCAAGCCATTGAGTCAAAAGAAAAAGTGGATTATATGCTGCGTGGCGTTCAGCAGTTGAATACGGAAATAGAGCAAGAAGTGAATAAACTTCAGCGACTAGGGCAACAACTGACCCAACAAGTTCGTGCAGGCACACGGGCATTGCAATTTACGGACATTGTTTCTCAACAAGGCGACTACGCACTGGGCTCAATGGCCTTTTTACAAGAAGCAACCAGCTTGTTAAAGGCAGTGCAATCCAACTCACGTGATGTGCAACCCGTGATTGAAAGTCTCGTGGCATTACAAGAGCGCTCACGTAATCGTGGGGCATTGGCTGCCAACCAGCACAGCATAGATGAAGGCGAAGTCGAGTTATTTTAGGAGATCACCATGAGTGTGCACACGAACATTGATAGCCACAACAAACACATCACCGTTTCGATTGAAGGGGCTTTTTGCTTCAACTTGGTTCACGACTTTCGTGCAAGTTATGCCAAACGGCATGATCATCGATTCACCATAGATTTACGCAAAGTCGACTATATCGATAGTGCTGGGCTGGGCATGTTGCTCAATATGCAGAAATACCTAGAGCAAGCGGACGGCGCGATTCGAATTGTCAATGTCTTACCCCAGGTGAGAAAAATCCTCCTGATATCACGCTTTAATAAGAAATTCGATATCGAATAAATCGCTCAAAGGAGAGATAGCGGTGAGAGTAATGATAGTGGATGACCACGGTACTAACCGTGAATTGTGCCGATTTATCTTGGCGCACATCGCATCACACATAGACACTTTTGAAGATGGGCAGCAAGCGATTGATGCGATGCGTGCAATGGAAATCCTGCCCGATGTGATTCTGCTTGATGTGATGATGCCGATTAAAGACGGATTTGTCACCGCTAAAGAGATCCGCCAAGCGTTTGTGAAGCACCATATTCCGATCATTTTTCTGACGGTATTAGACGATCGCGATTCGTTTGAAAAGTGTTTAGCACTGGGTGACGATTTCATCCTAAAGCCAGTAGAACGCAGTGTGCTCATTGCCAAAGTGCAGGCACATTATCGCATTGTGAGGATGCATAATGAGGTTATGGAACAACGTGATGAGCTGCGCCATTTCCGTGAGCAAGTCCAGTATGATTACGCGATTTCAGAATCGATTTTCACTAACCTGATGGAAGAAATGTGCCATCAAGTTGAGCACATTTTCGGGATACATTACATCTCTACACCATCGACCATTTTTAATGGCGATTTGATTGTGGTCGCAAATCGGCCTCACGGCGGAGTCTATGTGATGATTGCAGATGCCACAGGTCACGGTTTACCTGCGGCGATCTCGACGATTCCCGCAACCAGAACTTTCTTCTCCACTGCACAAAAGGGCTTATCGCTGGGAGAGATGGTGATTGAATTGAATCACTCCTTAGAGCGTTTTTTACCTATTGGAATGATGTTGGCTGCTAGTGTGTTTGAAGTACGTGCTAACGGCTTTGAAGTCTCTTGGTGGGGGGGAGGGTTACCTGAGGCATATTTACTCGATAACCATGGCAAGATAGTGAGCCGTTTAATCTCTAATCATATGCCACTTGGTGTACTGTCTTCCAATGAGTTTGAAGCGGATGTGCAGCATTTCAAACTCGAACCTAATCAAAAGCTGGTTTGTTATACCGATGGCATTATTGAAGCAATGAACGAACAAGGAGAATACTTCGGCCAAGAGCGTCTTGAACAAGTATTGACGCAAGCCTATTCCGAGGCTTTGATTCCGACTTTGTATGATGCGGTGAAAAAATTTTCGAATCGGGGAAAAGGGGATGATCTCTCTATTTTGACCATGACATTCCCTATCACCAACAGTAACCCGAGTGATAAAGCCCTACCCAAGGTGGTATTGAGCTGCATCCCCCTACAGACAGAATTGCATTTCCCCGCTGATGTTCTGCGTAAAATTTCCCTGATGAATGAAGTACGCCGTTTTTTAACTGGGATTGTCAGCGGTGGTGAGGATCTCGACTTACTCTGTTCAGTACTTTCAGAACTGTTTGCCAATGCTATAGAGCACGGGTTATTGGAGCTCGATTCCTCGTTGAAAGAAACACCAGACGGTTTCTTTGAGTTTTATCAGTTGCGCGATAAACGATTGCAAACCTTGCCTGAATACCACTGGTTGATCCTCAAGGTTAACTACCAGCCAGAAAATCAACGTATTGAAATCGATTTAGAGCACAGTGGTAAAGGCTTTGATTGCCAAGCTTTAAAAGATGGCAATAGTGAAAAAAGCTATGGGCGAGGTATTCTTCTTGCGACCCAGTTGTGTGAGTCTTTGGAGTATTCCAATCAAGGCCGCCGAGTGACAGCGGTATACTCCTTCGCTCGCAAAGACACGCTGCACTATTCTCTGCCTAGCTGATGTTATTGTTTTGTTGGCATGGTTTGTTGGCATGGTTCACTGACCTTTGCCGTACGGTTTACAGTGTAAACGGCTGCTCGTTGACGATTCCGCGGGCAAAAAAAGTGCCCGTTTTCTCATCTAAACCCTTCCGATTAGTTTATAAATAACTCCTTTTGGTGATTTACAGAGTGACCTAAGCCCGAATTTGCGGGCTGCGCAGTTTAGCTATCTGTATTCTTCTTATACACTCAATTCATGGATATTCTGTACCGTAAAAGATAAAGCGTTATGTGGAAAGAGATACTCGAACTTACGCCAGATAGACAGAAAGTGATCGCAAAATTAGGTGCGCAAGGTGCCGTTAAGGAGCTCAATCGCAGCGAATTGCCTATGGTATTGGCACAAATTGGAGCGGGTAAACTGTTCATATTGGATGAGGAAGTCACTCGTTTTATCAATTGTGTGAAAGAAAGTAAGCGCGCTGCGTTTGAAGGTGTCGTGGTTGCTGAAGTGCGTAACGCGACAGTTTCTGTTGTGCTTGGCGAGAAAGAAATGCTAGCCAGCATGGTCGTCACTGGAGCTTATGGCGGGCGCGGTCTACGCGGTAATGAACTGGTTCACGCTCTAGCACAAGCCAGCGTGCTGAAAGGAATTAACAAACTGGCATTGAAAAAAGTACTGCTGGTGAGTGGCCAATTAAAACCCGGTGAGGTGTTTACTCAGCCTGTCGCTCGTGGCAAGGAGCCCATCCAAGGGCGTGATACTCAATTTGTTCCATTAGTCGAAGACGTCTCGAAGCGCGTACTGCGTCCTCAGCAGAAAGAGGGTGAAAATAAACTCGATATGCGCAACTTAGGAGAGACCATCACGGTTGGTGAAAATGATCCTGTGATGCGCCGTTTGCCTGCGACCAAAGGCGAGATGGGTTACACCGTTCAGGGTAAACAGATCCAACCTAAGCCTGGTAAAGAATCCGCGCTGGTGGCGGGTAAAGGTACCCATATCTCCCCGAATGACCCCAATTTGTTGCTTGCCAGTCAAGCGGGCATGCCCCTTATTAAAAAGAACACCATAGAAGTGGACAGTGCGCTTTGCCTAAATCATGTCAGTGTGGCCACTGGGCATATCCGCTTTAAAGGTAATGTCGTGATTGCTGGGGATATTGAGCCGGGCATGATTGTTCGCGCGACGGGGTCGATTACGGTTGGCGGTTTTATTGAATCCGCTAACGTTCAAGCGCAAGGTGATATCGAGGTCGGTAAAGGTATCATTGGACACATGGTGACGGATGATGAAGAGCGTAGCTGCGTGGTGAAATCTGGCGGCAGTATTCGCGCTAACTATGCGCAGTATGTTGAGCTACAAGCGGCGGATTTTATCCATCTTGGCGTACACAGCATTGGCAATATTATCCGTTGTGGAAATGATTTGACGGTGCTCGACAGCAAAATGACCCAAGGCACACTCAGTGCAGGAAACGCCAAAGTGGGCGGGAAAGTGCTCTGCTTTAATCTCGGAGTGGAGGGCGACACGGCGACTCATGTTGAGGCTTTTGCGCGTTACCAAAGTTATAAAGAGAGAATCAACAAACACAAAGAACTCTATAAGCAAGCACAAGACACGACTATGGCGTTGATTCGGCGTGAAATCGAGTTTAAAAAACGTCCGAAAGCAGAACGTAGCGATGAAGAAGCTCAAGAAATAGAAACCGCGAAAGCAGACGCGTCGACCCAGATGGAAAAAATCAAACTCGCTTTGGATATGCTCAATGAAGAGTTTGAGCAGCAGCTATTGGAAAATACGGTGGAAGCGAAAAATAAAGTGTTTACCCATGTCACGATTCAGTTTGGTGATGAGAAAGTGCTGACCAAGCGAGAACACGGCGCCTCGATTTTCAAATTTAACCAATACGAAATTAAGCTCTCTTCACTATTGGAAGCGGAAGATATTGGTATTTAAGTCTGCTAACGGAAGCGGAGTCGTGCAATCTGTCTGTGGAGTAATAAATCTGCGGAATAATAAAAAGGGAACCTTGAGTTCCCTTTTTCATCGCTAAACCTTGTGATGTAAAGACATCAAACTATTGCACAGCGCGTACATTACCTTGGCGCAGATCGTTCAGCACTTCGTGCTTTGGACCATCGGCAATAATGCAGCCTTTCTCCATCACAATAACGCGGTCAACCACATCTAGCATCGAGGTTTTGTGGGTGATAAGGATCAGCGTCTCACTCGGCTTGAGTTGGCTAAGTTGTTGCTTAATGTGCATTTCTGATCGGTTATCCATCGCGCTGGTGGGTTCATCCATCAGTAAGACGGGAGGGCGGCCAAGGAAAGCGCGCGCAATCGACACCGATTGACGTTGACCACCCGAGAGCAGCATACCCCCTTCACCCACTTGACGTTCTAGCCCCGCAGGATCTTGTTGAGTAAAGACCGTAACCCCCGCTCGGTTGGCCGCATCCATCACCTCACGATCATCGGAAAGTGGGCGACCGAGCGTAATGTTGTCGCGGATCGAGCCATAAAACAGCACACTGTCTTGCGGTACACACCCAATATTGCGGCGAATATCGATGTGATGCAGCTGTGAGATATCCGTATCATCAATTCGCACATGCCCTTCAGTTGGCTTGTACAGGCCCATGATCAAACGCTCAAGCGTGGTTTTACCAGAACCAATTCGACCAATGATCGCCACTTTTTCACCTGGGTGGATGGTAAGGCTTAAATCACGGACAGAGGCGATAGGTGAATTTGGATAATGGAAAGTCACGCGGTCCAGCTCAATCTTGCCTTGAATGATGGGACGGTGGATATAGCGTTTACCTTCTTCCTGTTCGTCAGGCATCGACATCACTTGTTCAATGATGGTCATAGAAGATTTGGCTTGGTTGTAACGGGTTGAAAGCAGTGAGAGCTGCACTAAGGGGCCAATCGCACGGCCACTGAGCATAGTGGCGGCAATCAGTCCACCCATGGTCAGGTCACCGTTGGAAATCAGGTAGACCCCGACAATGATCATGCCGATATTGGCGGCTTGCTGCACAAAACCAGCGGTGTTTTGAATGCTATCGGTGATGCGGCGACTTTTAATGTTCCAATTCGCCATGTGCGCTACGGCTTCTTCCCAGCGGTACTGGAATTGTCCTTGCGCGCCAAACAGCTTCACCGTTTCTAGTCCTGCTAAGCATTCGATGAGGTTGGCGTACTTTTGTGAGGCGAGTCTTGAGCCTTCTTCAATTGCCCGTTTTAAGCGGCTTTGAATGAGAAATGAGTAAATCACCAAAATCAGGACACCGATCACAGGCACCCACACCAAATGTCCAGCCATTAACCAGATCAACACTAAAAAGAGCAAGGCGAATGGCAGATCAATCAGTGAAGAAATCGTCGCGGATGTAAAAAATTCACGAATCGATTCAAACTCTTGCAAATGGCGAGCAAAAGCACCAACCGAAGGTGGGCGAGCCTCCATGCGGATGCCCATCACTTTGCTAAACAGTTTGGAAGAGATCAGTATGTCCGATTTTTTTCCTGCGACATCAATGAAGTAGCTGCGCAGCATTTTAAAAACGAAATCGAACAAAAAGATCACTAAGATGCCGCTAGAGAGCACCCACAAGGTTTCAAAAGCCAAATTGGGGACGACTTTGTCGTACACAATCCGTGAAAACATCGGCGCTGCAACGGCAAACAAGTTAATCAGCAGTGACGCGATCAACACATCGCGATAAATATGCTTGGATTTATAGATGGTGCTCCAAAACCAGTGCCCATCTCTGGGTTTCAGGACTTCTGGTGAGCGTTCATCAAAGCGAAACTGCTTTTTGACCATAAAGTAACGGCCAATATACATCGCTTCTAAATCACTGAGCGAGTAAGCGACGGGGACTAACCCCGACTCTGCGGTAACAATTTCAGCCTCTTGCGTTTCCTGATTGATGCTATTGAGTACGCAGGCCTCACCGCCTTTGAGCAGCAATACCACAGGAAACACCAGATGAGGAATTTGGTCTAATGGCGCGCGGTTTTCTTTTGCGATCAGCCCAGCTCTTTCCGCCGAGCGAGGAAACAGAAAAGGCGTGAGCTTGCCGTCAGCCAACGGTAAGCCGTTGATCAGTGCTTCAGGAGAATTCGCTAAACCATAATAACGGCTTACGTACACCAGCGAATTGAGTAACGTATCTTGCATGCCTCTGACCTTGGTTACTTATCAACAATGAAGCCTTGGAAGACTTCGATGAAATGTTCTGAAAGAAAATCGAGCTGAGTCTGTGTTTCAACCCGTGATGCGATGGTGGTGATCCCTAAGTTATGCGCGGTGCGCGAGATTGAGGTCAGGGTAAATTTCTGGCGTTCATCATCCAAATGGTGAGTAAACAGATAATCCAGTTTGACGTATTTAGGACGGAACTCGTTGATGTAGTCGAGAGATTGGAAGTTACGTCCGTAGTTGTCTACCCCAAAGTCCGCCCCTGCATTGCGTACCGCGTTACAAAATAGCGCAGTGTAATGCGGTTCATTGACGAAACAGCCTTCTGGGATCTCAAAATGCAGTAAGTTGGCCACAGAAAGATGCTTGCTTAAGGTTTGGCTGATCCAACGGATAAAGCTCGGTTGAGAGATGCTGCCTTGTGCGATGTTGATCGCGAGTGGATCGGTCAGTTCACCTTTTTCAAGCTGTTCAATCACTCGTTCAATCACGTACTGATCGAAGATATGGCTAGCATTGAGCTGTTCAAGGGCAAACAAGAATTGGTTTGCCGTGTAACGCACGCCATCTTTCTCAAACGCAGAAAAGACCTCACGATGGAATGTTTTCCCCCAACTGTTGTTGGCGGCTTGGTAGCGGAAAGTAAACCAGTCGTTATGGATTGCCTCTTCGACCAGAGTTTTCCACTGCTGTTTGCCCAAGATGATTTTATCAGTATCACTGCTAATAAAGCCGTAGTTCAGCTCAGGATTGGATTTCGCTTTAGCTAACGCATTATCCAGCAGAGACAAGAGCGTTGTGGTGCTGGATTGACGCTTATTGCTTACCACGCCAAGCGATAAATTGGCTTTCGCCATACCAGTAGGATCAGGGTTAATGTCGTCCACACAAGTGATGATGCTCTCTGCCACGATTTTGAGCTCAGTTTCATCCATGTTGGGCATAATGATGCCGAACTCGTAAGTGGAGATACGAGCGATAGAGATATCTTTGATGGTGATGGAGTTTTTAAGGCGATCAGCCAGTTCACGGACCATTCCATCACCCGCTTCATAGCCCTTATCTTCATAAAGTTCTTTGATGAATTCAGCTTGTAGGATAGCCACACCACCGATGCCGCTTTCAGAGAGCCAGCCACTCAATTGGCTCATGTAGTATGCTCGGTTGCCAAGATGAGAAACAGGGTCAAGATAAGCGCGTTCACGTAGTTGCTGCGCCTCTTTGGCTTGGGCTTTAAAGGCGTTTTCGACCTGCTCAGACATCTTATTGATGCCATCCACTACATAAATCAGATCTCGAGTGTTGGGGCGCGGTAGAGGCTCACCAAATTGGTTGTTAGCAACCTGCTCCATTTTGTTGACGATCAGTTGTAGTGGTCTTAGAGAGCGCTTCAAAATGAAGGCGACGGCAAACATACCAATCACTAAGATTGCCAAAAACGCGATATTTAAACGAATTAATGCTTTCCAGAGTTGAGCGTAAGCCGCGCCAGGATGGCTGACGATTTCCACTTCCGCCAATTGCATCCAACCACTGGTTACAACACGCCGATCATGGATGGGTTCAAACAGATTTAACTGAGTAAACCAAACTGGCACATCATTGGGTTGGATAGGGTATGAGCGCAGAATTTCAGTACCGTCATCGAGGAAAATAAGACGTACGATCGAGTAACTACTGCCATCAAACAGGGCATTGATCACCGACTCTACCGCAATAGTGTCTTTTTTCTCCAAATAAGGTGCTAAAGCCAAACCCACCGTATTGATGGTGTTGTTGACCTCAGAACGTTGTTGTTGTTCAAGACTGTTGCGAGTGGTGTTGAATTCGATGGTAAAAACCGAAATCAACAACAGAATAAACACCGCAATCATCCCTGCGACTAGTTGTTTGTATAGCGTCATAGTGCCTACTCATCATAGCTAACTAGAGGTTTATTTAATTTCAGTGAGCGCTCTCGTGCTCTTAAATCATTCCACAAACTGAGTCTCGAAGAGTCCCCAGCCAATTGACCGTTATTCGATTTCATTAACCACAAATTTTTACCGTTAAAGCTGTAGATAGGGAGTAAATCTTTGCGAGTGGACGCAGGTTTAATTTGTGGGTTGAGATTATCTAAAATCACCGGCTCGGAACTCGGAGTGGAGTAATACGCCAACACCATATGAAATTGATTTAATTCAATGGCTTTAACATACACGAGACGGAGTTTTTTATCTGGTACTCCGAGTTCTAACAGCGAGAAATACTTCGCAATTGTGAAGTCTTCGCAATCGCCAGCATTGCTACCGAGAAATTCTAATGGGGTCGCCCAGTAGTCTTTCACCCCCCATAAGTGAATGTCGTTGACAAAGTTGAGCTGATTAAAAAAGGCATTCACTTCTTTTAATTGTTCTTGCTCTGAGGCAGAGGATAGCTCTGCCATCTTGCGACGCCATGTTTCGACGCGTTTGCCTGCTCGCTGGCCATACGTTGCCTTCACCGCATCCACCCACTGTTGCTCTTTGCTTGTGAGCGCTAGCGAGAGTGAGGAGGCACAGATGGCCAGAGACAGCACAATCCAACGTTTCATAGGGCGGGCTATTCCCTCAGCGCATTGCTTTGCGCACTTAAAATCGGTTTCAGCAGATAATCCAACACTGTTCTTTTACCAGTAATAATGTCGACAGAAGCGGTCATTCCCGGAATGATCGGCAAATTTTGATCATGACCGAGACTGGTGTCTTTAGTACGTACGCGAACCAAATAGAAGCTATTGCCTTCCTCATCCTGTGTGGTGTCAGCACTGATGTGTTCGAGCGTGCCTTCTAAGCCACCATAGCGCGTGAAATCATAAGCACTAAACTTCACAATAGCCGGCAGCTCTGGGCGCAGAAAAGCGATGTCTTGCGGCGCAATTTGAGCCTCGACCAACAGAGTATCTTCAGTCGGTACGATTTCAATGATGTTCATTCCCGGTTGAATCACCCCACCTACCGTGTTCACATAAAGGGTTTTTACAGTACCTGTTACGGGGGAAACCACCACCGTTCGGTTCACTTTATCCTCAAGGCCGACCGCCGATTCAGTGAGGGATGAGAGCTTATCTTGCGCTTGGTTGAGTTTATCTTGCTGTTCAGTTCGGAATTTTTGCGCGGCATTAATTCGACTGAGCATCGCTTCACGTACCGCGGATTTGAGTACGGGAATTTTTAGTTCAGTGGAGGTTAACTCTCGGCGAGTATCATTCAACTGGCGCTGTAGTTTCAGCAGTTCAATTCTTGGGACTACGCCTTCGTTGGCGAGAGGCTCCGTGATGTCGAGTTCTTTTTTTGCGTAATCATAACTTTGGCGAAGGTTGATGATTCGCGCTTCGGCTTCAATCAAATCTTGCTGTTTCTGCTTGATTTGTTGAGAGAGAACGGACAATTGGTTGCGCAGGTTATCGAGATCTTGGCGATATTGATTTCGTTGGCGTTCAACTAAATCTGGCTGGTTATCACTCAATACGGGAGGGAAAGCAAGCTTGCTGTAATCAAGTTGTACGCTATTTGCCCAGTTCTTCTCTTCAAAATTCTCATTGATAATGACGCTTGAAATGGAAGCAGAAAGTTGTAGAACACTGGCGGTTAAGTTTGCAACTTGTTGCTCTCGCTCGCGGAAATCTGAGCGAAAGCGTGTGTCGTCGATCAAAATAAGCTGTTGGCTTTTTTGGACTTGCTCACCTTCACGGACAAGGATCTGCTTGACCAGTCCCCCTTCCAAGTTTTGGATCACTTGCACTTGTGAGGAGGGAACCACTTTACCTTGGCCGACCGTGACTTTATCGATTTCTGCCCATGACGCCCAAGCAATCGCTAGAATAAAAAATGCCACCATGACCCAGAGAATGATTCGTGCGCTATGCGGCGTATTAAGTAGCAGTGCGGCGGTTTTATCGTCCACATAGTCTAATTCTTCGACGGTGAGCTTGTTATAACTGCGATTGCTCATGAGTGGTTCCTGTTCACACCATTGGTAGTTGGTTGATTTTATTACGTGGGCCAATAATTGTTAAGGATATGCTATCTGCGGCGAAAGGCCTATTCAGCATTTTAATAAATTACTTAATTTTTAGAATTTGTGATCTTATTTTGTCGGCCTTGGCATCACTTTGCTCGCTTGAGTTATCAGCGGGATAGGCGCACAATCGGGCAAAAATCAGTGAGGAGCAGAAATGGATCTTTCAGATATTCGCCGCGAATACATTCATGGTGGTCTAAGAAGAAAAGATTTGCAGGCCAACCCAATTGACCAGTTCAATCTTTGGTTGCAGCAAGCAATTGACGCCAACTTGTCCGACCCAACCGCGATGACGGTTGCGACGGTAGATGAACACGGGCAACCCTTTCAGCGTATCGTGCTACTGAAAAATGTCGATGATGCCGGTTTTGTGTTTTATACCAACTTGGGCAGCCGCAAAGCGCAGCATATTGCGCACAATAACAAAATTAGCCTTCATTTCCCTTGGCATCCGCTAGAACGTCAAGTGCACATCACAGGTGTGGCGGAAAAACTGACCGCCATGGAAAACATGAAGTATTTCATGTCGCGCCCGAAAGAGAGCCAGATAGCAGCAATCGCTAGCCACCAAAGTAGCCGAATCTCTGCTCGTGGAGTATTGGAAGGCAAGTATCTTGAGCT
Organism: Vibrio paracholerae; assembly: GCF_037672085.1. Classification (NCBI taxonomy): domain Bacteria; kingdom Pseudomonadati; phylum Pseudomonadota; class Gammaproteobacteria; order Vibrionales; family Vibrionaceae; genus Vibrio; species Vibrio paracholerae. The sequence goes on from NZ_JBBHLM010000001.1 coordinate 35,188, forward strand.
TAAGCAGAAGTTTGCAAACGGTGAAATTCCTGTGCCTAGCTTCTGGGGCGGTTACCGCATCAGACCGGAGAGTCTGGAGTTTTGGCAGGGTGGTGAACATCGTCTGCATGATCGCTTCTTGTATTCGCGGCAAGATGACAATTGGACAGTCGATAGACTGGCGCCATAAGCCCAATCAATCAGCTTGACGTTGTTGCTTACTGTGCGACAACGTCAACTTTTTTGGGGATCGTGTGATCGCTCAGCACAACGGAAAGTTGTTTTCTAAGCAAGGTTTTCGGGATGACTGATCCGAATCCCCGATCTAAAGCAAGATCAATCAATTGGTCTTTGCTCAATGCCCCAAATTTACTGCGTAGTTTGGCCTCATACCCTTCCACCGTTTTAATCGAAATCCCCATTACTCGTGCAATGTGTTGCGGCTTTTTACCATACAAGAGCAGAAATAGGACTTCAGATTCACGCGCGGTCAGTTTCAAGGTATCGCGATCGGCGACCGATTTAAACGTGGTGGAGGTGGATAACCCGGTTGCTCGGCAGACCCAATGACCAACTTCAAGAATCGCAGTGTCGGTTAAATCCTGCCCGAAAAAAATGGTGCCTTGGATCTTACCTTGGCTATCACGCCAAGGCGTTTTGGTAAAAATATGCGCATGCCAGTGGCCATCGGGGTAGGGATGAATATCAAGTACCTTGACGGAATACCCCGTCTCAATCACATAGCGATCTTGTTGTTGAAATTCGGATGCACAAGCTGCTGTTGGGCTAGGCATTTCAAAATCGGTGCGCCCAATGCAATCTTCAGCGCGCTTTAAGCCGATCAATTCGCCGTAGGCTTGATTGGCATACACAAATACCGAGTTTAGGTCCTTGCATCCCCAATAACCGGGTAATTGTTTGAATAAAGAAATCTGCTCTAATGTCAGATGGTTAGGCACGCGATATCCTCCGCTGGAAATGCGGCAATATGATACCAAGAGCATTTCCGATTGTAAGCTTATCTTGCCTATTTGGAGACTGTTTGGATGAAAAAAAGCCAGCCTGAAGACGGGCTGGCATAAATACAAGAAACATATCTTGTCGACGTGTAGAAGAGGTTCCATGAATCCAGCGAGGGTCTGCTGAACACACAGAGGTATCATATTGATACCAAGCATCAGTCATGCAACTCATGCTCTGATTTGTACTTTACCGAACGAGGTACAAATGAAAAAGGGGGGAAATCCCCCCTGTTTGGCTAAAAATTACTTGAGTTCACGCAGGATACGGAAACCAACGTAATTTGCTGCTGTAGTTGGTCCTACAAACAATTGGCTGTGAGCTTTAGCCATTTCGGGAGAAAAACTCCATGCTCCACCTTTGACTAACCCACGTGAGTCATTAGTCCATTCCCAAACGTTACCAACCATGTCATAGAAGCCTAAAGAATTAGGAGAAAAGGCTTTAACGGGAGAAGTGCTTTTGTTTGACCATAATGTGCCAGCCCATCCGGTATTTGCCTTACCGGCACCAAAATGGTTGCCCCACCAGTAATCTGTTTTACTGCCAGCGCGTGCGGCAATTTCCCATTCCTCTTCCGTCGGTAAGCGATATTTGAGTCCAGTTTGTTTTGATAGCCAGCGTAAGTAAGATTTTGCATCATTTTGACTTATACACACCACTGGAGAGTTTTTACTCTGTGTAAAGCCAGGATTGCGCCAATTACTGTCTGAAATTGGTGTGATCTCTGAATCTTTGATCGTTGTGCATAAATTTTTTAATTCTGCATCCGTTTTGTATTTCGTTTGATTCACGAATGTCTGGAATTGATCTACCGTAACTAATGTTGCACTCAGTGCGAAAGCATGATCAAGGTTATATGGTTTAGCGGCATGTTCACCTAGCAAATATTGTCCAGGAAGAACGGTGATCAGGCTTGGACTATTAACACTCACTTTAGGCTTGGCTGGTACCTGAGTGTGGGCTGTTGTCGGTGTCGCTGTTTTAGGTTCAATTTTAGGTGTTGCATTATTTTCATGCAAAGTCACCCGTAAGGTTTGATCTGAAGTGAAATTAATTTCTTGCTGGAAAGTTCTGAAACCGTCTTTTTCTATCTTAACCAGATGCTTACCAACAGGAAGCATGACCTCTACGGGAGTTGTTCCGTAATTAACACCATCGATAGTAACTCTATCACCGTGTTGATTGGAACGCAGTGACAGGTTAATCCATGCCATTTCTTGCTGTTGTGTCGTATCACTCTGGCCTGGAGCCATACAGAATTGGGCGTCAATATTAAGTAATTTACAAGGTGCATTTTCAGCTGGGCGAGCTTCAAGATGGGCACTGACTATACTTCTAAAACGCATGCCATCATAAAAGCCTGATTCAACAATTTCATGTTTAAGAACGTGAATATTCAAAGACACACTGCTTATTTGTGCTCTTATAGCCTTTACTTCACTACTTTCATCAATGAGCCATTGCTGGAATTGACTGACGGCCTTTTGCAGTGCGAGCTCATTGGTTTGCTTGCTACATTGACCAAAAGTCATATCTGCATTACACAGATTGGTAAAACTGACTTTTTGTTCTCCAACACGGCGCAATTCTTCGCGCAGCCTATCCACCCGAGCGCGAATTTTGTTTTGTTGGAGTAAAGTGATGCTATGTTCTACCGTTTGCTGTTGGATTTGGTACTGTGCAAGAACTGTTTGTAATTCTTGTAATTTCTGTTCTGCTTCAAGTCGAGCAACTTGATTTTGTTTGACCTCAGCCCACGCAGCTTGGTAAGCATTTTGCGATGGTTGAAGATCCAATTCAGGATCATCGATCATTTTTTGATAATCGCGCTCAAGGGCAGCCTTGGCTGTGGTTAGCGCAGCATCTAAATTTTTCGCTTGCTGTGCCAGACGATTCAATTCAGATCGTTGGTTATCAACCGCTGTTTTTTGAAGCTGAGTGTCATCGATCGCTTTTTGCAATTCGGTGTGTTTGCTAAATAGTTCATCATCAATAGCAAGCACAGAAGAAGCCGTTTCTTCTGTGAGCACTGGTGCTGCTACCAAGCAAGGCGAAAGTGCTATTAATAGAGCGGGAATCCCTTGTCGCATGGTGGTCTACTTCAAGTTAAGAAAATAAGTCTAAGTTATGAACATTCTAAACGAAAACGCCATTTTGTCAGAAGTCATCTTTCAATCACTTAGTTACAAAATGGCGTTTTATCGACAGGTTTGTGAATTCCGACAAAAAAATCAGTAATTTTTTGTGTCGCTAACTGTCTTTATGTGGCCTGAGTTTAACCCATAGTGTGTCATTACCGTTAATAGTAATCACATTGTTATAGGTTTCATAACCCTCTTTCGATACGGTGACTTTATGATTTCCGACTGGCAACACCAACTGTATTGGTGTGCTGCCATAGTTTACGCCATTAATCGTTACCGAATCGTTGTATTGGTCAGAGCGAACTGTAACGTTAGCCCACTCTTTATCTTGTTTTTTCGTATTGGTGACTGAACGTTCTGGCTCACCTCTTAGGCAGTAGCGAGCTTCTACGTTGAGAAGTTTACAAGCCGCTGTTGCTTCGGGTTTTGCTTGTAACTCTGTTTGCATTTGAGTGAAGTATTCGCTGTTACCTTCAAATCCAGAGCGGATCATTTGACTGTTTTGTACATGAATATTGAATTCAACATCTTTGATGTTCTGCTTTGCAATAGCGGCTTCGGTTAAATCATTAACTAGCTTGTCTCGAAATTCTTTGACCGCTTTTTGTTTGGTCAAATATTGGCCTTGATTTGCGCACTCACCCAAAGTCATATTGGTCGAACAAGTCGTTTTAAAACTTGTTTCCAGTACATCACTTTCACGCAATTCTGCTGTCAATCGTTTTACGCGTGCTGCAATTTTCGCTTCTTCTAAATTGCTAAGCTCGGTATTCAAACGTGCTTGTCTTTGTTTGATTTGCGACAGGCGCATTTCAATTTCACTGACAGCTTGTTGATTATCTAACTTATGTGATTGATTTTCCTTTAACGCCCCCCATGTTTCTTGGTAGCGCTTTTGGAAAGAGACAAGGTCAGTGTTCGGATCTTCAAGAAGACGAGTATATTGTTTGTCCAGTTCTGACTTTGCCCTATTGAGTTTGACGGTTAACTCTTCGCCTTCACGTTTTAATCGGAGGCCTTCACTTTCAAGCTGCTGTAATTTACTGCTCTCCACCTCATAGTCGGTGAGGATCGCGTTGACTTCATTTTGTTTGTTACTCAGTTTCTCATCAATAGCTACAACGGGGTCAATTTGAGTGACCTCTTCTGCATGTATCGATGCTGATACCCATATAGGGGATAGCGCAAGCAATAGCGCTGGGATGCGACGTCTAATCATAGGTCCCTGCAACACATTTACGTTTAACCACAATAAAGTGGGAAAGACAAACTTTTGGCAGCTTTATGTAGCTAGCTGTATTATTAATGCAAATATTATTCCGCCTAGACAAAAATCATCATAAATCCATTTACTAGGTGACTGATTTTTTGAACTTTAGATCTAAGCATTTTCATTTTGAGCAGATTCGAGAAATATGCAAGCTGAGTTTTCCGATCTACTTTAACGTTTTTTAAATTGAGTACACATTGACCGTAATTTATGTGCACTTGATCATTGTTCCGAGATGAGAATTGAACCCAATTGCAGCCAAGATTTTTATTGATATGTAAGTAATTGATTATCGATGCCTCTAAATGGGAGTGATTTCGTTTTGAAGCAATTTGAGATACCATGGCCGCGCAAATCCCACCTGATGAGGTTGAAATGGATCAATCGCATGCAACAGATGTTGGCAACGCTTCTTCAATTGCCAAAGTTTTGGCGCCTAAACCGGCAGAACTGATCACTTTGCCTTCACATATGGCTTGCCATGATCATAGTTACACGCAAATTGTGATTGGTTTGAAAGGGCAAGCTGAATTTGAAGTCCGTGGTATGGGGAATATTGTTGGACCTGGGCAAGGGTGTGTGGTGACATCCGGTTCGGATCATGCATTTGGTGGTGTTGTGGGGCAATCGGATATTCTGGTGCTCAATATGCCAGTGCCGAGTGACGATGATCCGCTACTACTGCGCAAACTCAATGAACTCGCGGTCGGTGACGTTTATTTTCAACTGGATGGTCAGATCCAACGCTTGATTCAAATGTTGGTGCAGGAGATGCAAGCCAGCCCTGATGATCTGCTGCTTGGCCGAGCTTGTAACGATACGGTGGTCGCTCTTTTGCAGCGTCATGTCAGCGCGCTGGCCAGCGTCCATAAAGAATCTCGTTTTGATATGGAACTGGTGGATCGTTATATCGAGCAGCACTTAGCACATCGTATTTCCGTTGCACAACTGGCAGGAAGCGTGTTCTTAAGTGAAAGCCAATTTCATGCCTTGTTCAAAGAGCAAATGGGGCTGACCCCACATCAATATGTGTTGAACAAACGCGTCGATATGGCGAAGAAGTTGATTGAGCAAGGTCGACTTAATTTGGGTCAGATTGCGGAGCTGACGGGTTTTTCCAATCAAAGTACGTTCACGCATACTTTTTCTCGGTTACATGGTATTTCACCTTCGCAATATAAGCGGCGCTTTTCTTCTTCGCTTTAATCTTGAGTGATCCTTGAATTCCTCGTTTATTGAGCTCGCTAAGACTCAATCCTCAAGCCTTTTATCTCTTGATGACAAAACCCTAGTGACTACGCATCTGCCTGCTTATTGATGTAGAGTGGCTCACTTTTTGTCGTTGTTGAGTTGCAACAATTGCAAAATAATTGGCGATGAAACTTGCTTGAATTGGTGTGATCTTGTTTTTGTTTTGTTAAAACTCAGAGTTATTGACAAAATACTAGGACTTTTTGACAAGTTTTCTTCTCACGCTCAAAATACACTGCCAGCCATTGCAGGAAACCTGACTCAATCTGTCAGGTATGAGATGAAGGAAACCACATGTTTACAGCAACCGATGTGTTGAACGCAGCGTTTATCGAGCAGCCGCTAGATAAACTATGGTCGCTGATCTCGCCACTGTATATGGTGGACGAATCCCAATGGCTGACCCAATTATTGCCTCTCGCAACGCCAAGCCATGCTGAAAAAGTAGCAATGGCGGAGAAAACCACGCGCTTAATTGAAGCGATCCGCAGCGATAAAAAAGCGGTGCAGATGATTGATGCACTGCTTTTGGAATACAGCTTGGATACCCAAGAAGGTATTTTGCTGATGTGTTTGGCGGAAGCGTTAATGCGTATTCCTGATGCAGAAACGGCTGACGCGTTTATTAAAGACCGCTTGGGTGTTGCGGATTGGAAATCCCACCTGAAAAATTCAGATTCGGTGTTCGTGAATGCTTCAACTTGGGGCTTGATGCTGACAGGTAAAGTGATTGGCCTTGCTGATGGAGATACCGCAAGCCCAGTGCAAGCGGTGAATCGTTTAGTCAATAAGCTGACGGAACCTGTGATCCGCAAAGCCATGCATCAAGCCATGAAGATCATGGGCCATCAATTTGTGCTTGGACGCACCATTGAAGAAGCGCAGAAAAATGGTCGCCCGATGCGCGATAAGGGGTATACCTATTCGTTTGATATGTTGGGTGAAGCGGCGCTGACTTCCGCCGATGCGCACAAGTATTTCAAAGATTACTTGATGGCGATTGAAGCGGTAGGCCGCGATAAATATGGTCTGGAAACCAGCCCTGCGCCGTCGGTCTCGATCAAACTTTCGGCTTTGCATCCTCGCTACCAAGTGGCGAATGCCGATCGCGTGATGACCGAGCTGTACAGCACACTTATTCAACTGCTTGAGCGCGCGAAAGAGCGGGATGTCGCCATCACGATTGATGCCGAAGAAGCGGATCGTTTGGAGCTGTCACTGCATCTGTTTGAAAAGCTCTATCGCAGCGACACGCTGCGTGGTTGGGGTAAGTTTGGTTTGGTGGTTCAAGCCTACTCCAAACGTGCGTTGCCAGTATTGGTTTGGCTGACGGCTCTCGCGAAAGAGCAGGGCGATCTCATTCCTGTGCGTTTAGTCAAAGGTGCGTATTGGGACAGCGAAATCAAGATGTCGCAGCAACGCGGTTTTACTGGCTATCCGGTTTATACGCGCAAAGAAGCGACCGATGTTTCTTATCTCGCTTGTGCTCGTTTCCTACTGAGCGAATCGGTACGCGGCAATCTGTTCCCACAGTTTGCAAGCCATAACGCGCAAACCGTTACCGCGATTGCGGTGATGGCGCAGCACAAAGATTTTGAATTCCAGCGCCTGCATGGCATGGGGGATGCGCTTTATCACCATGCGAAAGCCGTTTATCAGCAGTCGGTAAGGATTTATGCTCCGGTGGGTAGCCATAAAGATCTGCTGCCCTATCTGGTGCGTCGATTACTGGAAAATGGCGCAAACAGTTCGTTCGTACATCGCTTGGTGGACTCGCGCTGTCCTGTGGGTGCGTTGACTCAGCATCCAGTCGATATGCTGCTCGCGTTTGAAACCTTAAATAACCGTAAGATCCCACTGCCAACGGAGATTTTTGCCGAGCGCAAAAACTCATTGGGGATCAATATCGATATTGAGAGTGAAGCGAAGCCGTTTGAAGCCAAGATCCACGCTTGGTTAGATAAGACGTGGCAAGCGGCACCGATCATTGGCGGACACTCATATTATGAAAGCATGACCAAAGCAGATCACAGTGCAGAGCCCGTCACTGCGCCTTACGATCGCCGTATTCAAGTCGGTCAGGTGTTTCACGCTAACCTTGATCATGTTTCCGCTGCGATCGACTCTGCTCAACAAGCTTTTGCAACTTGGAATGCGCTCGATGGCAAGGCGCGTGCGAGTAAATTAGATGCGCTGGCGGATCTGCTTGAGCTGCATATGCCTGAGTTGGTGGCTTTGTGTCATCAAGAGGCGGGCAAAACCATCCACGACAGCATTGATGAAGTGCGTGAAGCGGTCGATTTCTGCCGTTACTACGCCAAGCAAGTCGATGTGTTGGGCGAGTTCAGTGTCGAAAGCTTTGATGGTTCAACCCGTCGTGTCAGCCGCCAAGGTCGCGGAGTGTTTGTGTGTATTAGCCCATGGAACTTCCCGCTGGCGATTTTCCTTGGCCAAATTAGTGCTGCCTTGGTGGCAGGAAATACCGTGATTGCCAAACCTGCCGAGCAAACCAGTTTAATTGCGTATCGCGCGGTTGAGCTGATGCAAGAAGCGGGTTTCCCTGCTGGAACTATCCAGCTTCTACCGGGGCGCGGTACAGACATTGGTAGTGCACTCACTTCTCATCCGGCCATCGCGGGTGTGGCGTTTACTGGCTCGACCGCCACGGCGCAGCGCATTAACCAAACGTTAGCGCAACGTGAAGCGGCTCCGGTGCCATTTATTGCAGAAACTGGCGGCCAAAACGCCATGATTGTCGACAGTACCGCATTGCCTGAGCAAGTAGTGCGTGATGTGCTGCGTTCCGCTTTTGCTTCTGCTGGCCAACGCTGTTCGGCACTGCGAGTGCTGTTTGTACAGCAGGATATTGCCGATCGCGTGATCACTTTGATTCAGGGCGCGATGCAAGAGCTGAAAGTCGGTGTGCCACATCTGCATCAAACCGATGTCGGTCCAGTGATTGATGAAAAAGCCAAACAGAAACTGTTGGCGCACATTGAACACATGAGCCAAACCCAGAAGAAAATCGCTCAGCTTACTTTGAGTGAAGCTTGCCAGCATGGTGATTTTGTTGCGCCAACCGCTTTTGAAATTGATGACATTGCCGCGCTGAGTGAAGAGCAGTTTGGCCCGATCTTGCACATAGTGCGGTTTAAAGCGCGCGAACTGGCGCAGATCGTCGACAAAATTAACCAAACTGGTTTTGGTTTAACCATGGGCATTCATAGCCGTAACGAAACCACGTATCGCTGGATTGAAAAGCATGCTCGGGTGGGTAACTGCTACATCAACCGCGATCAAGTCGGGGCTGTGGTAGGGGTACAACCGTTTGGCGGACAAGGTTTGTCAGGCACGGGACCGAAAGCGGGCGGGCCTCACTATCTTTACCGCTTTACTCAAGTGCAATACCAATAACCCACAGCAAGGAGACGTATCATGGTGCATCAAGTAACCCGTTTTTCAGACGCCTTTTCTGCTTGGGAAAATTGGAATCTGACCGACTTTGACTCGAAATGTGAGTGTTTACTCGCGTTGAAATCTTTATTGGAAAACAGCATGCCCGGTGTGGCAAAAGTGATTTCCTACCACCTTCAACAGGCATCGACTTTGTTGGCGCATACGCACCAACTGATTGGGCCTACCGGAGAAACCAATGAGCTTTATACCGCAGGGCGTGGTGTTGCCCTGATCATCCAAGAGGATAACGGTATTCAAGCCAAACAAGCCGTAGTGGCTCAACTGACTGCTGCACTTGTAGCAGGGAACAGTGTCGTTTTTTGCAGTGACGATAAAGAGTTGAGTTCTGCGTTAGTGGCTGCTTACCAGCAGTCATCCCTTCCGGCAAATTTGTTGCAGTTTGCTTCTTTCGATGCGTATCACCAACTGATCGAATCAGACGTGAGATGCGTTGGATATGTCGGAACCCCGTCGGTTGAGGCTACGATCAACCGTCAGCTCGCGAAACGTACAGGCGCGATTGTCAGTCTCGTTTCAGAAACGGATCTGCTTACCTTGCCGGTGGCACATGATCCACATTTATCACTGCGCTTTATTACCGAGCGCACACGCACAATAAATATAACAGCAGTGGGTGGAAACGCGACGCTCTTGGAGCTAGGTGTGGATACTCATTAGTCCTTTCTGCGTTTGCCCCCTTTGGATAAGAGGGGGCATGAAAGGCGATCTTGAAAAAGAGGACAAAACACAATGGAAAATAGCTTCGCTATTACAACCACCTTTATCGTCTACCTCATTTTGATGTTGGCGATTGGGGTTTACGCTTATCAGCGAACGAAAAACTCAACCGATTACTTTCTGGGTGGTCGTTCATTAGGGCCATGGCCGGCAGCACTCTCTGCTGGCGCATCCGACATGAGTGGCTGGTTACTGCTCGGTCTGCCGGGTTACGCGTATGCCGCCGGCATTGAATCATTCTGGTTGGCTGGCGGCTTGCTCGTCGGTACTTGGGCTAACTGGTTAGTGAATGCTAAGCGTCTGCGCACCTACAGCATCACCACGGACTCTCTGACTTTACCTGAGTTTTTGTCACGCCGTTTTAACGATAACTCAAAACTCATCCAGACCATTTCTGCGTTTTTTATTCTGCTGTTCTTCCTCTTCTATACCAGTTCGGGTTTGGTGGCAGGCGGTAAACTGTTTGAAACCGTATTCGGCTTGGATTACTCCACCGCGGTGATCATAGGTACGGTTTGTGTGGTGTCGTACACCCTGTTTGGTGGCTTCTTAGCGGTCTCTTGGACGGACTTGGTGCAAGGCTTGCTCATGGCAGCGGCACTGATGATCGTGCCGATTGCGGCAATGAATGGTGGCTTTACTCAGCTTAATCACGATTTGGCGGCGATTAACCCTGAACTGCTGACCTTGTGGAATGACGCGAAAGGCGAACCTCTGTCGGCGATTGCGATTATCTCGCTGGTGGCGTGGGGCTTGGGCTATTTTGGTCAGCCGCACATTCTGGCGCGTTTCAAAGCCTCACGTTCCAATAAAGATCTGACCACGGCGCGCCGTATCGCAGTAGTGTGGACTGGGCTTTCAATGGCTGGCGCGATTCTGGTCGGTTTAACGGGTCTGATTTTCGTTACTCAATCAGGCACGATTGGTCTGGATGATGGCGAAAAAATCTTCATGCTATTAGTGAACTCGCTGTTCCACCCAGTCATCGCCGGTATTTTGCTGGCCGCCATTTTGGCGGCAATCATGAGTACTGCGGATTCGCAGCTGCTGGTCTCTTCATCGGCACTCGCGGAAGATTTCTACAAGCAAGTGTTCAAAACCGATGCCAGCTCCGAAGACATTGTCCGCGTTGGTCGCATCGCGGTGATTTTGATCTCGCTGATTGCCCTGTTTTTGGCGATGACGCCAGATAGCTCAGTGCTGGGTTTGGTGTCCTACGCTTGGGCTGGCTTTGGTGCGGCGTTTGGTCCTGCTCTGGTCTTGAGCCTGTACTGGCCGCGTATGAACCGTCATGGTGCGCTATCGGGGATCATTGTCGGTGGTGTGACGATTGTGGTTTGGAAACAACTGTCTGGCGGTTGGTTTGATGTGTACGAAATCGTACCGGGAATTATCCTTTCAACCCTGTCGATTGTTGTGGTCAGCCTGCTCACCGGTGAACCGGATGAGAAGGTAAAAGCGCAACACGCCACCTTCAAAAAGCAGTTGATTGAACTGGAATAAGTGCATTTTACTCTACGGAACAAGCCTCGCTTTGCGAGGCTTTCTTTTTGCTCTGTCTGGGCATTATTGAGTAATTTTCAAATATAGGTCACGAAATTTGCACAACAAATTATGTCTACGGAACCTATCGCTGCAAAATGCGTCAACTGTCAATAGTGACCAATCGGATAGGAGATCTCCGTCATGCCTAAAGCGTATTGTCGTAGTTGTGGTAAACACACCGCACACAAAATGGTGATGAAACGTGTGCAGTCACAACCTGAAGGCTGGCAAGGTTTCCAACAATTTCTCACCATGCTGATGCAAGGCCAACACTATTATCGGATGGAGCAACGCTATTTCTGCCGAGTCTGTAACCAGCAGAATGAGCGAGCGGCGCAGCGTGATTTATTCGCAAGCGCATGATTTCCGCGTCATGATTGGGCTCTCCTAAGACGAGCCTGCGGCTGTGCAAATCGGTTTTAGCGTCACCTTTCACTCGCTGGCTGCCTACCGGCCACTTCAAATTGTATCGGCATATGGCATCTCAACCGCGGCATATTCATGATATTGGATGGGAATGCATGGCAACGCTTTGTTTCTACTTTCCTTTAAGTCCAATGCTTACTGATGGGGCCAGCTAGTGGCTTTTGTGCACCATTATGGACAGAAGCTCACACTTTAGTCATTCCTTGTTATCACTCATTACGATTGTGGGAGTTTTCGCAAGGTAATTCTTCGTCATTTCGATAACTTGCTCCCATATCAGTGCAATTTGATATGAATGGAGTGTTGTTCATGAGATTGAGTTTAAAGAGAAAAATGGTTTTCTCTGTGGTCGTGGCGATTGCCGTGACGGCGGCGGCGTTAGTCGCCGCAGGGTATCAGACCTTTGAAAAGGACAGTTGGCGGGCGATTGAAAGTGAAAGTCGCAACACTTTACAAGCGCATGCCAAAGGGATTGGTGACTGGTTTTTGGGCAAGCAGCTCGCGCTTAAAGGGCTACGTGAAGAAATTGAACGCAATCCGCAGTTAGAGTTAGTCCCTCATTTAAGACAGACACTGCAGTCTGGCTCTTTTGGATTGAGTTACTACGGTAATGAGCAGGGCGAAATGTTCCGTCAAGATCCGTCACTCAATACCGCAGATTATGATCCTCGAGTCCGAGGTTGGTATAAAGAAGCAAAAGCAGCTGGCAAACCGATCACGACCGAGCCTTACGTAAGTGTCACCATGCAAACCTTAGTTGTGACCTTGGCGGAGCCTGTTCGCTATCAAGGTCAATTGATTGGGGTGGCCGCCTCCAACCTAGCGTTAGATAAGCTGATTAAAGATGTGCTAGCGATTGAAGTGCCAGGAAAAGGTTACGCGATTCTGGTGAACCAACAAGGCAAAATCGTTGCTCATCCAACTCAAGATTTGATCCTAAAACCGACGGAAGAGATTGCGGTAGATTTGACGCTGACTCAATTAAATCGAGCAGCGCAGCAACATACCCCGTTCAATTTGCGCATCAATGGACGTGATAGTGTACTGATGGCACAAGCGGTAGAGCATACTGACTGGTTACTGGTCATGGTGATGGATAAGGCAGTACTTGAAAAGCCGCTCAATGACATGTTGATGGTGCAGGTCGGGATTGGAGTGGGTATCTTGCTTGTGATGGCACTGCTTACGTCTTGGTTTGTGGCTCGTCAGCTTAATGAGCTCGGTAATATCGCTAATGCTCTGGCAGATATCGCCGAAGGGGATGGCGATTTGACTCGTCGTTTGGATGTTCGCAGCCAAGATGAAGTCGGTTTGCTGGCGGATAAGTTCAACAAGTTCGTCGATCGCTTGCATCAAATGGTGAAAAATGTGCGTGAAGTGTCGGTGGCGCTGACTCAAGGGGCTGACCACGCGGCCGCCTCGGCGACTCAAGCCAGCAAACGCATTCGCACCCAGCAAGATGAAATCACTATGGTCGCGACAGCGGTGACGGAAATGGCGTCGGCGACAGCTGAGATCGCCAGCAATGCCGAAAATACCGCGAAGAACGCCACTCAATCGGTGCAATTGGGCGAAGATGGCTTTGCGCAAATGCAACAAAGTAAACAGTCGATTGACCAGCTTGCCCAAGAGTTAACTGGTGCGGTGCGCATCATCAGCGAGCTTGAAGTGCATGCCAATGAAATTTCGACGATTTTGTCGACCATTCGTGGTATTGCCGAGCAGACCAACTTGCTGGCATTGAACGCCGCGATTGAAGCGGCGCGTGCTGGTGAGCAAGGACGCGGTTTTGCGGTGGTCGCGGATGAAGTTCGTGTGCTGTCACAGCGCACCCACGCATCGACGGAAGAGATCCAGACTAAGATTGCTGGTTTGCAGAAAGTCACTACCACTGCGGTATCGGTAATGACCGAAAGCCATAAGTTGGTGGAAACCAGTGTCGCGGATGTCAACCAAACCGGAGCAAGCTTGCAAGCGATCAGTGAAGCGATTCAGCAGATCAGCGATATGGCGACGCAAATCGCTTCAGCGGCGGAAGAGCAATCGTTAGTGACGGCGGATATCAATGTGAATACTGAATCCGTGCGTGAAGTGAGCGACCAGTTAGCCGAAGAAGCTCAGCAATCCGTGCAGCAGGCGAAATCACTGCATGCGATGGCACAAGAGCTGAACAAGGAGATTTCACGCTTTAAGCTATAAGCTACAGCGGTGCAAAATCGCGAGATTTGGCTAAAACTGGGCTGACACGTTAGCCGCTTCAGTCGCAAGGAGAAAACCAAGGGCATCGTAAGATCTGTCTCTTGATCACATTTCTAGATCAAGAGACTTTGCTAGCTCATAACCTTCAAGGATGGTTTGCAATTTAAACCATCCTTCACGCTCGGCTTGCATGGTGCTTGTTCTGACCATATAAAGTGACGTCTCGTGTCCATCGTTTTTGCTCAATAAGACCAACGACATGTTGCTGCTGTGGAGCAAACAGTAATACTGAATGAGCATGCATGCCACGTGAATGCTTGTTCGAACTTGTGTGTCCCATTTCGTCACGTACGGTTTGATGCTTGAATTCAAGAGAAGTGGTGTCTTCTAAAGCGAGCAGACAATCGTATTGGTTAACACGCTTTGCTGTGGCTAGAAAGCCTGACTCAGCTATGGCTTGGGCATTGATGGCTTTGTTGCGAGTAAAACGGTAAGCCGCTTCAATATCAGCGGCAGAAGTAGAAGATTGCACGAGAGATTGCCCTAGCTTATCGGAAAGGTTAGAGGCTAACACAATCAGTCGCTTTGTTCTGCGAAGATCACCTAGCTGTGCTTGAGAAAATATTTCTGATGCCCATTGCTCTGAACTTGTTGAAAACACCGTACCTGACCTTATGGTTATATTCAAAATAGATCAGATCGAGATTAATCAGCTAAGTTCAAAAAAATCCCCCGATTTTGATCGAGGGATTTGTGTATGAAAGACAGATCGTAAGATGCCCTTTTGCGTGATGTAAATCACGCCTTGCCGCACACTATTTCTGCCGATCGGGGGTTATCAGTATTGTATTCGGGTCTAAACAGTCAAAGGATATTGCTGTATGAGTCTGGATCGAGTTGACCGCGATATTTTGCGGATCTTACATGCCAAAGGGCGTTTACCAGTCGTTGAGCTGGCCAAGTTGGTGAATCTCACGACATCGCCCTGTTCAGAGCGGGTAAAACGTTTAGAAAAAGAGGGGTACATTCGCGGTTACCACGCGGATCTCGATCCGGGAAAGTTAGGCTTGGATGTGCAGGTCTTTATCCATATTCGGCTTGATCAAAGCAGCTTCTCAATTTTTGAACGTTTTGCTCATGCTGTTGCGGATATCCCAGAAATCGAAGCCTGTTACTCGCTCTCTGGTGATTTTGACACCATGATTAAAGTGCGCGTCAAAGACATGAGAGCGTATCAAGCGTTTATGTCGGGCAAGCTGGGCTCTTTACCCGGCGTGATTCAAACCCGTAGTGAGTTTGTGATTGAAGAGCACAAAACCAGTTTTGGTATCAACCCTGAGCTGATTTACAGCTTGCCAAGTTAATACACTCTACGCCCGAGGGGGGCTTATCCCCTTCCTACTTGAAGCTGCAGCGGTGTTGGCTACGTTTGTTCACCTCAATCGCATAGTGTATCTATGCTCATGGGGATGAACTCACTTGCCGCCTACCTGCAACTCCAAGTAGTTTAGGTATATTTTATTTCTGCGGAGTTTACTATGGTTCAACTCTCTGTGGTGTCTCGTGCTGAGTCACCAGAAATCTCGTCAGCAATCGAAGCTTTGCAGGCTGAATTTACGCGCCTCAAAAGGCAGTATGCCAATACGCCTTATCCGAGTTTGACCCACCGTTTGCAACGTTTAACCCAGCTCAAACAGGCTTTATTGCGTGAAAACGAAGCCCTGATTGCCGCAGTCAATCAAGATTATGGTTTCCGTAGTCGTTTTGATAGCGGTCTGTGCGATTTACTGCCAACGTTAAATCATCTCAATTACACGGCTAAGCAACTGAAAAAGTGGATGAAGCCGCAGCGGCGACATGCAGGATGGATGCTGCTGCCTTCGCGTGTTGAAGTGCAATTTCAGCCCTTGGGTGTGGTGGGGGTAATGGTGCCTTGGAATTTTCCTATTTTGCTTAGTCTTGCACCACTGATCACCGCTGTTGCTGCGGGGAATCAGGTGATGGTGAAATTGAGCGAGTACACACCTGCCACCAATCAGGTGTTAGCGCGTGTGATTGCCGCGTTAGGCGATATCGCGGTTTGCGTGCAAGGTGATGCGAAGGTTGCTGCGGCTTTTAGTGCCTTGCGATTTGATCATCTGCTGTTTACGGGTTCAACCGCCGTGGGCAAGTTAGTGGCGCAAGCGGCCGCGAAAAATTTAACACCTGTGACGTTAGAGTTGGGGGGCAAATCTCCAGTGATCATTGCTGACGATGCGGATCTCGCGCGCAGCGTGGATAACATCATGCTGGGTAAAACCACCAATGCAGGGCAGATCTGTGTTGCACCGGATTATGTGCTGCTGCCGCAAGCGAAAGTCGCGACCTTTGTGGAGCTTTATTTGCAGCGCTTTGCGCGCCGTTTTATTCGTCATGGTCGTATGGATGTGACACAAATCATTAACCAAGCGCAGTTTGACCGATTACAGCACTGTTTGGATGATGCACAGCAAAAAGGTGCCAAACTCAATACTGTGGTGGGCAAAACAGTAGAACTCGAAGCAAGGCAGATGCTGCCGCATCTGTTAACCGAAGTCAGTGATGACATGCTGGTGATGCAACAAGAGATCTTTGGCCCGATCCTGCCGGTGATCGGTTATCGCAATATTGAAGAAGCGATTGAGCGAGTCAATCAAGGCCCACGGCCATTGGCGCTGTACGTGATGACCAAAGAGAGCCATCTGGCTAATCATATTTTGCAGCGTACCCACAGTGGGGGTGCGTGTGTGAACGATACCTTAATGCATGTTGCGGCGGATGATGCGCCATTTGGCGGCATTGGTGAATCAGGGCAGGGGCATTACCACGGAATCGAAGGCTTTAAGACTTTTTCGCACAGTAAGACGGTGCTGCGTTCAGCCGCGTGGTTGCCACGCAGTGGTTGGCTGCTGACTTATCGTAAATCCGTGCAGCGTCTGCTAACACGGTTTTTCTTACGTTAATTCACGATGATTAATAGTTACTTCAAGCCGAGTTTCAATTCGGCTTGAAGGTTTTTCAATTCCCGATCATTAAACCCAAGATGTATACCCAACCTACAGCTTCAAGTAGGAAGGGTATAGGTTAAAAGTAGAATTCAGCATTAATAGAGAGATAACTTTCACTGCTCAGGTAAGCAATCGGCTCATTATTGGCCATGGCAGATAAATAGTAACTCTCAGCCACCCAGCGCCAGTGATGGTTAATCCGACCGGAGGCAGTGAGTTTATAAATCTGCGAAGCATCATCTAAATCAAACAGACCGGAGAGCAACAGTTCGGTATCACTCACATCGTTGGCTTGCCAACGTAGCCCTAAAAATAGGTCATTGTCATAAATGGTTGCCGGGGCAGAAGTATCTCGGTTATCCCAAGTGTATTCCGCAATCAGTCCCAATTGCCCTTGAGAAAAACTAAAACCATACAGGGAATATTCAAAGCCAGCGACGAGCGTTCCGTAGGTACTGCCTTCTCCCGATTTCAGTGTTCCTTCCCCTTTGACTAAAAGATCATCCTTTGTCCATTGCAGCTCAGTGCCGAACTGAAAAATTTTGGCGTAACTTTGTTGCCATTCACTCGCTGTTTCTATCAGCAAGGGCTCACGACTATTGCCATAGAAAGCGCTCAAGGCAATATCCAATTCATCCTGCCAGAAACTCACACGGCTCGCCAAATCGAGTGGTTGTTCGCCATCAAGATAAAGTGCATCGCTGCTTACGGGTTTAGTTAAAGCTCGCCTTTGATTGGGTTCACGCCACGTTCTGGTTTGGTGAAATGGCAGTATAAGAAACTGCGTTTCTCCCCACTCTGGCAACCAGCGCATTTGCAGCATTGGTTGCCCCATTTTTTCCTCGTAACCCAATGCGATGCGCCCATCATACTGATTCACAATATTGACGGGTTGGTAGACTTCCGTAACGCCCCAATACACCAATCCATAGCCAATTAGCCACTCGGTGCTTTCCGCAGCATAAGTCAGGTTTGCTTCCCGCAAATTGATGAACCCTTGTTCGGATGGTGCTTCGTATTCCATATAAGGGGTGAAGTTGACTGCCCATCCTTGTTCATTCCACCAAGACATTCTGGGGGCGAGGATCATAGTTGCTGCAAAATGATCACAACACACCGAGTTGGGAGAGGACTCTTGATAAAAGTCAGCAGCAAGGCCGATATTCCCTTCAACTTTCTCCTCGGCTCCGGAGAATGATGCCCACAAAGATAATGGCAATAGGGCGTAAATCAGTTTGTTCGCCATCAGTTATGCCTGTATGCATTGCGAAGTTGATTCGGTTCAAAATAAGAAGCGGGAACGTCAACACCCAGCTGCATGTTTTGCCAAATCAGTGTTGAGCTGCGCTGGTTTTGCAGATTGTCCATTTGCGCGAATTTGGGTCGCCAGTAACGCTGGTTAAACTGCTGATACTCCGTTAAAGAGAGCTGCTTAAATAAGCTGCCTTTACGGTCGTAATACTCAATCTTTCTGGGTTGGTAGATGGATTGGTCGATCCAGGCGACCAGTTTGGAATAGCCAGAGTTTTCATATTGTGGGTAGCACGCCAATAGCCAGAATTGCTGGCCGTTTTCCGTCTTTTCCTCAATTAGCTCGTAACGATATTTATCCAGTTCCCAAGAACTCATGTCTTCATAAGCGAATTCACTGCCCATAAATGGACCTGAACGGTTATTGGATGAAATGCGTTTAACCCGTTTGACCGAAGGCAGGTAGAGCCATTGATCATCCGCCTCAATCGCGTGGCTGAACGTGAGTAACGCGGTTCCCGCAATGTCCAAAGGTGCTTGAAAATAGGTCACGATTTTGTCGCCATCGTTCTCTTGTTCAATCCCTTTGATCATCAATTGGCGCGTCACGGTATCACCATTCGATGCACTGATTTTCATTTGAACATCAGCAGTATAAGAGAGATAGCCACTATCTCTATTGACCATTTCCGTTGCGATATCTAACCCTGACAGAGTTTGTTGTGCCATCACACTACTGGAAAGTGCTAGCAACACGGCTGACCACATTCTCATCTTCATTTCCTTATAAAAATCCCAATCTCGCCAGCAAAGTACCGGAGTTCGGAGAAAGTGGAACCTGTCCAAGTGGACAGGTTTAAGATCTGGGTGGACAGGGTAAAAATAGAAGGGCAATAGGTAGCATAAAAACTCCAATACACAAATTGTTACGTAAGGAGTTTTTATATTATGGAATTAGAATTGGTTAATCTGAGAAGCCAAGGAAAAGAAATCATTGCAACGATTGATGATATTCTTGGCCCTGCTGAACAGCGTTATTTTGGTGAGGGTTATAAGCGCACTCAGTATCAATGTAGCATTCATTATCAAGAAAAACACGCTCAGGGATTAATTGGCGTTTCTTATAGAAATGATTGGTCTAAGAAAAAAACCAAAGAACGAAAGCCGCATTTGAGTACGATCGATGCATTTTTAATTGCAGGCCAAATCTCTTATGGTCTTATTAATAGAAGCTTCCATCTTTCTAAAGATCAAATGGCACAGTCATGGATTAGAAATATATCCATAAAAGCAGGAGCAGAAGCTTTGGAAAATTTAGACTCCGTCATTGTGAATGCTACTTTGATTAATTCTGAACCATCTATAGACAGTATGTTTGGTATGCTCAGTCGTGTAAAAACAACATTAGATAGTATGGAAGTTGAAGTCATCATTGATCATTCTATCGGGAAGTTGAATCTTTGTGAATTATCTTCAGAAGATAATGATGAATATTTTAGCGATGATTTCCGTCTTAGACGCTGTCAATTGGAAAATAGCACATTTAGCGACTCCGTCTGTGCGGTTTCCAGTGAATTAGTTTTCCAATGCCCTGAAAAACAATCTGTTGGTGCTATGGGGCAATACCCTAATGCATTAATGATGGTGGATTGGCTTACCTGTTTTGCTCAATTAGCTCAGCTCATCATGTACCGACTGGATAACTTGGATCGTAGTAATACTCACAACCTTTGGATGCGCTCAGTTTCTGTATCTACACCATATCCCATTATCCCTCGTCGTAAGCACATACTTACATTGAGAAGTTTAAAGAATGCTTTAGTCAGCAAGAATGGCCAATCATGGCGTTTATCCACGGTATCCGGCTCTGTTGCGGGACACCCTGAGTTCAACTTAACAGCCAAGCTTTGCCACCAATTACCACAGATGCCACAAGGAGAAGTAGCGTGAAAATTGCCATATCAGGAACCTATTCCACAGGAAAGACAACATTAACCGAAGCGCTTTCTATCGCTACTCAAGTACCACGTACTCAGGCAAGAACAATGCGTGAGATCCTTCCTGATGCTGTACCTGGAAAAACGCTAGAGCAGTGTAACCCTGCTGAGTTGCTTAATTTAGGTTTAAGCCGTTTAAGTGAACGAGTTGTCAATGAAGAGCGGTGTGGTGACAAATTTTTCTCAGATGGCTCATGTTTACACGAATGGGTTTATGGGGCTGCACGCCTTGAAACAGGAATTAACCCTAACGACAGTGATTTAGTGTTGGCTATAAAACGTTTAATGGGGAAACCTTATTTATCTGTTCATCGTGGTTATATTGATGCATTTGGAAATGTCGCTAAACGTCATGCTAAGAAGACGTATACAAAATTTGTCCATTTACCCATTGAATTTGATCTGGTAGCTGATGGCCATCGACCTGTATCAGAAAGATTTAGACAACTTTCGAATGATCTTCTTTTATCAACAGTTAAAGAACTGAATATTCCCTATATCACAGTAGGTGGGGATCTTCGAAACCGATTAATTACGATTGCTGAGCATTTTAATTTGCCAATCTATGTTGATGTTGATGAAGCAATAGAAATGGCAGTAAAGAAAGTGAAAACAGAAGCGATTGCGATAGAAAATTACCGACTTTCTATTTTGTCTCCACAAAAAGCTTAAATAATATATAGGAAATAATTCACCATGGAAAAATGGACAACGCCCAGAGCTTGGCTAGTTATAATGGCGTGGCTTGCTGTTATGGTTATTGCTTTTATGGGGTTAGGCAAACTCAGCCTAAATAATGATTACAAAGTCTTTTTTAGTAAGGACAATCCAGATTTAGTGGCTTTCGAAGCAATTGAAAATAAATACAACAGCAATGACAGCGTGCTGATTGTTGTACACCCAAAAGTGGGTGATGTATTTCAGCCGGAGGTATTGCAAGCGGTATTGGAACTGACCGATTACGCATGGCAAACCCCGCACTCCTATCGTGTGGATTCGATAAGCAATTATCAGTACACCTATGCGAAAAATGATGATCTGATCGTTGAAGACTTCATCACTCAAGCCAACTTGAATCAGCCTCAAGGCTTACAAGAGAAGAAAGCGTATGCGTTAAAGCAACCGGAGTTAGTGAACCGCTACTTGGCTCAGAATGCACACTCGACAGCGATCAATGTACTCGTCAGTTTGACCACAGAAGGGCAATCTGAAGAAGTACGTGAAATTGCTCAATTTTGGCAAGACAAGAAGCAAGAGATACAAGCACGCTATCCAAACCTTTCTTTCTACTTGACTGGGCAAGTGATGCAGAACGATGCGTTTGGTGAGGCCGCCCAACGTGATATGGGGAGTTTGGTTCCCGCGGCGTTACTGCTGATCATTGTTGGAACGGGCATTTACTTGCGTAGTGTCTGGAGCTCAGTCGTGATGACTCTCACGATCGTCTCATCCATCTTTATCGCGTTAGGATCGGCAGGATGGCTTGGTATGGCCATTACCTCGCCATCGGCTTCTGCTCCTTTGATCATCTTAACGATGGCGGTAGCGGATTGTATCCATTTCCTACAAGGATACCGACAAGGGATTCAAAATGGGCTGGTGAAAAATGACGCGCTTCAGTACTCCATGCGTAAACACCGCTTACCGATCATTTTGACTAGCTTGACCACCGCGGTGGGCTTCCTGTCGATGAACTTCAGTGATTCTCCACCGTTTAACGATCTGGGTAATATCACGGCGATGGGCGTGATCGCTGCCATGCTGTTGACCTTATTCTTGGTGCCCGCATTGCTTGCTGTGCTGCCGGTAGGCCGTCAGCGTAAAGTGAAACCACTGCCCGTTTCAAACCCACAAGGTTTAGCAAAACCATTAGAGCGTATTGCTCAGTGGTCAATGGTCAAACCGGGGTTGAAAATCGCGGTTGTTGTGGTGTGCAGTCTCGTTGTAGCCGTGAATATGGTTCGCAACGACATTGATGACACGCTATTTGAGTATTTCGATCACTCTTATGCGGTGCGTCAAGCGAATGATTTTACCTATGCGAATCTCACTGGTGTAGCGAGCATTCAATACGCGATCAGACCAGAAAAAGGAGAGTTGGTGACATCGCCCGATTTCCTGAACAAGCTAGATCGCTTTGTGGCAACCGCGCGTGAAACACAGGGTGTTTATCATGTGCAGTCACTCACTGACATCATGAAGCGTTTGAACAGCAGCTTGCATAACGATGATCCGGCTTTCTACCAATTGCCAACGGATCCCGATTTGTCTGCGCAAACCTTGCTGCTTTATGACATGTCTCTGCCTTATGGCTTAACCCTCAGCAATCAAGTTGCACTGGATAAACAAGAGCTGCGGGTGGTTGTGACGGCGAAGAAGATGTCTTCTAACGATTTGGTTAGCCTTGAAGCAAACTTACGTCAGCAATTGTTAGCTCTATTTCCTGAATCGAGCGTAAGCCCTGGAGTAAGTGCCGACATCATGTTTGCTCATATTGGTTATCGCAATAACGTCAGTATGTTAACGGCATCCGCGGGAGCTTTGCTGGTGATTTCATTGCTCATTGGCCTTGTGCTGCGTTCGGTACGTTTAGGCTTAATTAGTCTGTTACCTAACGTGCTACCTGCTTCCATCGCATTTGGTCTATGGGGCATTCTGGTGGGCGAAGTTGGGCTTAGTTTGTCGGTCATTGCGAGTATGACATTAGGTATTGTGGTCGATGACACTATCCATTTGCTCTATCGTTTCCATACTGTGCGTAAAGAAGGGCAATCAGAAAATGAGGCGATTGTGACTGCTGTCAGAGAAACAGGTGTCGCCATTATCGGTACCACTTTGGTGCTCAGCGCTGGTTTCTTGGTGCTGGCAAGCAGCAGCTTTAAGATGAACGCCGATATGGGCTTGATGACGGCTATTACAATAATGATTGCACTTATCTTGGATCTCTTGTTGGTTCCTGCATTACTCAAAGTCACAGGACAATCGAAGAAAGTGCTGAGACAGCAAGCCCAGACTGCCTCGTTTTAGCAATGTATCTTTTTGATAGGCTTAGGAATTCCTAAGCCTATACCCTTCCCGCTTAGGGCTGCAACGCCAATTGGTTTGGGTAGATCCGTTTTGTTCTTTATTCTTTGTACCAACCGAGTTCAATCGCTTTCGCAATCGCATGGGTACGATTATGCGTTTCCAGTTTCCGATAAATGTTTTGCAGGTGGTACTTCACTGTGCGTTCACTGATGTTCAATAGTCGGCTGATTTCCCAGTTACTTTTTCCTAGCTTTAACCATGGCAGCAGTTCGCATTCTCGATCGGTTAATGGATTGAGCGGCGGAGGTAGATGCAACTGCTGTGATTGGTGTGCGATAGCGTCTGACGCACTATACAAATGGGGCGTGAGTAAATAGAGCGTATCGATTTCATCACTGGATGGGTGCCTATTGCCAAAGGAAGTCAGAAAAATCGCTTTCTTTTCGCCATGTTGGCCAGCGAGAAGTAATCTTTTGCCGTAATCGGGATGATTATAGGGATCCATAAAAGCCATTATTCCTCGTCCAGATTGCAGTACTGCCGCGACGAAAGGATCGGTTTCTGATCTTTTATGGCCAAAGCAAGCTGAAAAATGGGTTGGAGAGAATCCATAGCAGAGTGGTTCTAGAGACGAATACTCTCCAAATGTACCTAATATGCTGAATTCAAATGAAATATCTTTTTTAAGCTCATCGAACCAATGGTGTATCGATGCTGAGTTTTCTGCGCACCTAAGTTGGTTGGCTAATTCAAAAATCCGATGCTTATCCATAAGCTATTGTGTGTCCTAGCGAGTGGGTGTTGAGTCCTAACATGAAAGAAAGGAACTCGTTCTTCTTTTCCCTATATTTATCTCATTACTACCTGAGGCTGCAGCCGTGTTGGCGGCAATGTCAAGTCATTTGGGTACATGCCGATGCGACTTGAAATGCAATCAGTTGCTGCATTGTGCGGCAATTTTTGCTAGGTGAGCAAGTGCCAAATATTGGTTTCCTTAGATTACACGCATTTTGGGGTGATACGAATGTTGTACAGTTCCAGTGATGATGGATAGCAGGATCTCACGTCAAATTGAAAAACAGCAGTGTTATTGAATGTCATTAAATATGTGGCATTTGTTGTTAATGTTGCATTTTATCCGGTTGGATTACGAGTGTTTGGTAGTGCGTTGTTCTGTTTATTTTGTTCTCCGCTATATTATTTTCTTATAGTTTTGCTCAATTCCTAGGATATATATGGTAATACCTATTCTTGTTGGTAAATAAATCTAAAATATATATCTATGCGTATTAAGGTGTGATAATGGTCAAATTTTAATTTTTCCGTGGGGTATAAAATGCGCCTGCTTTCTAAGCAAAACGACGTAAACTGGTTTCTTGATTATTTGTAACGGAGTTGTATATGAAAAAGAAATCAAAAATCATGGCACACATTCGCAGGACTCGGCACATCATGATGCCGTCTCACCGTGACTACTTTGACTACTCTTTCTTTACCCAATCGACATCTCATCTGTAACGAGCTTTAGGCTGCTTGTCAGCTAAAGGTTCGTCCTATACCTGCTTTCCTCATGTTGAGGTATTAAGGCATATTCATGGATTTTTTACGCCCTTTGGCGTGATGTGAAATCATGTTGGTTTTGCCTGCTCCTACCGTAACTGAGTGAATCTCTAGGTATGCCCAAGAAAAATCATTATTAAGCAAAAGAATATTCACCCGTTCTTAGGCTGGGGCTCTCCATTATTTCTATCTCAGCCTTTGTGACGGCAATATTTATTTTGCTGAGCGATTTCCTGCACGCTAAAAATAATTTGGCTTGGAATTCGTTTAATCAAAAAAATAAGAAAGGCTAAATATGAATTCATTAAAAATTGCTACGAGTTTATCGGTTCGCTCTTGCTTCACAACCCAACGTGAAGTGGTGGATGTACTGAAAACCGACTTCTGTGACATTGGTGCGGCGGTGGTTTCCGTCGAAGACGTACAAAACGGCATCATAGATAAAATGAATGCGACCGGTTTGAAACTGCCGATCTTTGTTGCTGTGTGCTGCGAAGACCAATTCCCAGATGATTTTTGCGCCGATATCACCGGGGTATTTGAGCTGTGTGATGCCAAAGTCGAGTTCTACGGTAAGCAAGTGGAAACTGCCGTACGTCGTTATCAAGAAAGTTTGTTGCCACCTTTCTTTGGTACATTGAAAAAATACGTAGACATGGGGAACTCCACTTTTGCTTGCCCAGGCCATCAAGGTGGTCAGTTCTTCCGTAAGCATCCGGTTGGTCGCCAGTTTTTTGATTTCTTTGGTGAAACCTTGTTCCGCTCGGATATGTGTAACGCGGACGTGCGTTTGGGTGACTTGCTGATCCATGAAGGCGCCCCACATGATGCGCAGGCTTATGCTGCGAAAGTGTACAACGCGGATAAAACCTACTTCGTACTTAACGGGACTTCAGCTTCCAACAAAGTGGTGTGTAACGCACTGCTGACACCGGGAGATCTGGTGCTGTTTGACCGCAACAACCATAAATCCAACCACCACGGTGCGTTAATTCAAGCGGGTGCCACTCCGGTTTACTTAGAAACGGCGCGTAACCCATTTGGTTTTATCGGCGGGATTGATGCGCACTGCTTTAACGAGTCTTACCTGCGTGATGCAGTACGTAATGTCGACCCAAGCCGCGCGGACGCGAAACGCCCATTCCGTCTTGCCATCATTCAGCTCGGTACTTACGACGGCACGATTTACAACGCGCGTCAGGTAGTAGATCGCATCGGTCATCTGTGTGACTACATCCTGTTTGACTCAGCGTGGGTCGGCTATGAACAGTTCATCCCAATGATGAAAGACTGCTCACCACTGCTGCTCGATCTAAAGCCTGAAGATCCGGGCATCATCGTCACTCAGTCCGTGCATAAACAGCAGGCGGGTTTCTCACAAACTTCGCAAATCCACAAGAAAGATCACCATATCAAAGGCCAAGAGCGTTACTGCAACCATAAACGGTTTAACAACGCCTTTATGCTGCACGCCTCAACCAGCCCATTCTACCCGCTGTTTGCGGCGCTTGATGTGAACGCCAAGATGCACGAAGGGGACAGTGGCCGCTACCTATGGCGTGAAGCGGTGAAAACTGGTATCGAAGCCCGTAAGCTTCTGATGAAAAAATGTAAATACATCAAGCCGTTTATTCCACCGATGATCGAAGGTAAACCTTGGCAGTCTCACCCTACCGAGCAAATTGCCGATGATTTGCGTTTCTTTGAATTTGAGCCGGGTCAGAAATGGCATGCGTTTGAAGGTTACGAACATGGTCAGTATTTCGTTGACCCTTGTAAGTTCCTGCTGACTACACCGGGGATTGACCCAGAAACCTGCGAATACGAGCACTTTGGTATTCCAGCGACCATACTGGCCAACTTCCTGCGTGAGAACAACATCATCCCAGAGAAGTGCGATTTGAACTCGATCCTCTTTTTGCTCACCCCAGCCGAAGATATGGCGAAGATGCAGCATTTAGTGGCGCAAATTGCTCGTTTTGAACGCTTAATTGAAGAAGATGCACCACTGAGCGAAGTATTGCCGAACGTGTACCGTGCGAATCGTGAACGTTACAAAGGCTACACCATCCGTCAGTTGTGTCAGGAAATGCACGATCTGTATGTCAGCCATGATGTGAAACAGCTGCAAAAAGAGATGTTCCGCGCGCGTTACTTCCCACGTGCGGTGATGAACCCACAAGAAGCGAACTTGGCCTTTGTACGTGGTCAAGTTGAGCTAGTCCCACTGCGTGAAGTGGAAGGTCGTATCGCCGCTGAAGGCGCACTGCCTTACCCTCCGGGTGTGTTGTGTGTGGTTCCGGGAGAAATATGGGGCGGTTCAGTACAGCGTTACTTCCTCGCTCTAGAAGAAGGCATTAACTTGCTGCCGGGTTTTGCGCCTGAATTGCAAGGGGTGTATCTGGAGCCGACAGGCGAGGGACGAGTACAGGCCATGGGCTATGTACTGAAACGTTAATCGGGGCATCGGGGCAGATGTTTCTGCCCCGATGACAACACGAAAAGACCCATAGAAGGGGAATATCATGAGTAAATCCAATAACAAAATTGGTGTAGTGCAACTCACCATTCTGACTATCGTTAACATGATGGGGTCGGGCATCATTATGCTCCCGACTCAGCTTGCCCAAGTCGGCACGATTTCTATCTTATCTTGGTTAGTCACTGCCGCAGGTTCAACTGCCTTGGCGTTTGCCTTTGCAAAATGCGGTATGTTCAGTAAAAAATCCGGTGGTATGGGCGGTTACGCCGAATACGCGTTTGGCCGCAGCGGCAATTTTATGGCCAACTATACTTACGCGGTTTCCTTGTTAATTGCCAACGTGGCGATTGCCATTTCCGCTGTCGGCTATGCCGATGTGCTGTTTGGCTTCCATCTCACGCCGATTGAAACCTGTATTGCGACTATTTTGGTATTGTGGGTCGCCACCGTGGCCAACTTTGGTGGTGCACGCATTACTGGCCAAGTCTCCAGTGTTACCGTTTGGGGCATCATCATTCCGGTGATTGGGGTATCCATCATCGGTTGGTACTGGTTTGATTTTGACTTGTATCGCGCAGCATGGAACCCACATGGCTTGCCATTCTTCCAAGCGCTCGGCGGCTCAATTGCAATGACGTTGTGGGCATT
This sequence comes from Vibrio paracholerae, assembly GCF_037672085.1. Taxonomy (NCBI): domain Bacteria; kingdom Pseudomonadati; phylum Pseudomonadota; class Gammaproteobacteria; order Vibrionales; family Vibrionaceae; genus Vibrio; species Vibrio paracholerae. The sequence continues at coordinate 63,210 of NZ_JBBHLM010000001.1, forward strand.
CTTGGGTTTAGAATCTGCGTGTGCTAACGCCGATGCGGTGGAAAACCCAGAGAAAAACGTACCGATTGCGGTCATGGGCGGCACCTTGGGGGCTGCGGTGATTTACATCATCTCAACCAACGTGATTGCTGGGATTGTGCCAAACGCGGATCTGGCTAACTCGAACGCACCCTTTGGTCTGGCTTTCGCGCAGATGTTCAACCCAACCATGGGCGCGATTGTCATGGCGTGTGCGATTGTGTCTTGTACCGGTTCACTGCTTGGCTGGCAATTTACCATTGCGCAAGTGTTTAAAGCCTCGGCCGATGAAGGTTTCTTCCCTAAATTGTTCTCTAAAGTGACCAAAGCCGATGCCCCTGTGCTAGGTATGTTGACCATCGTCTCGATTCAAACTGTGTTGAGTTTGATGACCATCAGCCCATCACTCAATAAGCAGTTTGAGGCGCTAGTTAATTTGGCGGTTGTGACCAACATCATTCCGTACATCCTCTCTATGGCTGCGCTAGGCGTGATGCAAAAGCAGCTCAATGTACCGGTGAGCCAAGCGAAAGTGGCCAACGTGATGGCCTTTATTGGTGCCATGTACAGCTTCTACGCGCTGTACAGTTCCGGTGAAACCGCGGTTATGCTTGGTTCGATTGCGACTTTCTTTGGTTGGGTGCTGTACGGTGCGATCTCTCGCTCACAGCTCAATACACCCATGAAACACGCCTGATCGGGTTTAAAGCTTAAGCTATCAGGTCAACAGCGCAGCAAGTCTGCGCTGTTTTTCTATCCGCGCTGTTTTCTCTCTGATGTTCTTTTTTATCGACTTTTTTTGCTCAAAAGCGGTGATATTCAAAACAAGTTTGTCCGTAACGCTTTTCAGCGCCTGTTGAACTGACTACACTAGGCGGCGTTTCAGAATCGTCTGAAACACAACAATATTCTCAGGGCGGGGCGAAATTCCCCACCGGTGGTATGCCGCAAGGCGAGCCCACGAGCGCTCGATTCGTCGAGGTCAGCAGATCTGGTGAGAAGCCAGAGCCGACGGTTACAGTCCGGATGAGAGAGAATGACAAACACACTGAATCTTAAGGTGCGGCTTTGCTACATCTTTCGGTTTTCAGTGCTTTTCGTTTTGGATTTTGATCCCTCATAAGCCCTGATTCTGGTCATTTTTTGGAGTATTACCATGAATCAGTCCTCATTACTTGCCGAATTCGGCGACCCCATTACTCGTGTAGAAAACGCACTGCAAGCCTTACGTGAAGGGCGTGGTGTGCTGCTGCTTGATGATGAAGATCGCGAAAACGAAGGCGATATTATCTACGCAGTAGAATCTCTTACTACGGCGCAAATGGCATTGATGATCCGTGAATGCAGCGGCATCGTCTGTTTGTGTCTGACTGAAGCGCAAGCCGATCGCTTAGCCCTGCCGCCTATGGTGGTCAACAACAACAGTGCGAACCAAACGGCGTTTACGGTATCGATTGAAGCCAAACATGGCGTAACTACAGGGGTTTCGGCGCAAGATCGCGTCACCACCATCAAAACCGCCGCCAACCCACAAGCAAAGCCAGAAGATTTGGCGCGTCCCGGCCATGTATTCCCACTGCGTGCTCGTGCGGGCGGGGTATTGGCGCGCCGTGGCCATACTGAAGGTACGGTCGATTTGATGCAGATGGCAGGCTTACAGCCAGCCGGTGTGTTGTGTGAACTGACCAACCCAGATGGTAGCATGGCAAAAACGCCAGAAATCATCGAGTTTGGCAAACTGCACAATATGCCCGTATTGACCATTGAAGATATGGTGCAATACCGCATTCAGTTTGATTTAAAACTGGCTTAAGCGAAGAACAAACAGCCCTGACGAACAGATTCATCAGGGCTGTTAATGATTGATGAAGGTTGGAATTACCACCCTGCTTCTTGGTGATCAATCTCGTTATGGATGAGGGTGACACACTGTGAAGCAAACAGCATTTTGGGACCAAGGCTGATTTTTTCTACCCCAAGACGTTTCATCGAGTTACCACTCTTTTTCGGCATTGGGATATGGTCGGTCAGAATAAAACACGGGTTCGGGCCAATCTTAATATCACGAATGGAATCGCCTTTTTTATCCATCATGTACAGCGAATGATGCTCTGCCAGCTCACCGAGTAGTGCTTCAAAACTGATAGTACGCACGGTTAAGCCCGGTTGAACCACACACGTTTGTTCTTTGCCCATGCCAACTGAGGCATCCAGCGCTTTCACCAATAGAGCAATCAACGCCGCTTCATGGAATCCGCCCACATCACTGATTTCATTCGCTTCGACGGTGATGGTGCGTGAATAATCGCGCGTGCTTTCCAATACCAGATGAATCACCACATCTTCACGATGCGACTGCGCGGTAAACAGGCTGTTCATCATGCAGTGCGCCAAAATTTCGGTATGGCATTTGCCACCAATTTCGTCCAGTAGGCGTTGGCTATCGGTCGGTGCGGAGCGAGCTCGAAGGATAAAACTGCGCATGGTATTTCTCATTCGTTGTCATTCAAAGTGTGGTATTGTCGCTAAGCAGGTTCGACTTGACCAGTACTTTCTGGGGAGTGAGCATAATTCAGTATTTGATGTTTTTTACACTGTAAATCATTGATATACCCTTCCTACTTGAAGCTGCAGGGGTGTTGGCTACGTTCGTTCACCTCAATCACATCGTCTATCTATGCTCATTGGGACTCATTCTCTTGCCGTCTACCTGCAACTCCAAGTTGTTTGAGTATATTCATTTTGACTGATCAGATTTTTGCACAATCACAATCTCCACCCTAGACTAACTAAGATGATTTCATATCAATAAAACCATCGTCGGTTGGCATGATAAGTCTATAACAAAGCTACTGGGAGCTACAGATAGGCAGCTAGTGAGTTCATTCCCGTCAACATAGATTGGGGTAAACATACTGAGTTAGCACTACTACTGCTTCCAATAGGAAGGTATATATCAAGAGGCGAAAAGTCTCGGGAAACGCTTATGAAAATTGCAAATCGAATTGTACTCTCCATGACGTTAGTGGCCACTATTGCTGTTGTTGCCGCGGGTCAGTGGATTGGCTGGAGTGCCTCAACTCTTTCTGAGCAAGCGTTATATAATCGTGCTAGCGAACAATTAGTCTCTGTACGCCAAGCTAAAAAGAGTGAGATAGAGCGTTATCTTAACCAGATTTCTGGCCAATTGCTCACCATGGCTAATATGGTTTCAACCATTGATGCTATGCGTGAGTTTACTCATGCTTATGATCAGTATCCTCTAGAGCAGGTAACGAATGCTTCTATCGAGAAATTACAAACCTACTATCTTGCCGATTTTGGTCAAAACTACCAAAAATTGAACGATGGTCGTGATGCTGCGGTCAACCGACATTTTCAACAACTATCACCCACTGCCAAAGCTCTACAGGCACGCTACATAGCGGAAAATCCTCATCCACTTGGCTCTAAAGATGCCTGGTTGGGGGATGAGCTAGCTTTGCATTATGATGGATTACATAAGAAGTATCATCCCAGTATAAGAAAATACTTAGAGCAGTTTGGTTTGTATGACATATTTCTAATTGATAACGCTGGGAACATGGTTTACAGCGTATTCAAAGAGCTTGATTTTGCGACTAATTTACAAACAGGCTCCTATCGTGATACGGGATTAGCTCGAGCCTATAGCGGGGCCAAAACATTAGCAGAAAATCATTATTATCTTGATGATTTCGCACCTTATTATCCTTCTTATGAAGCCGCTGCCTCTTTTATTTCCACTCCAATTTTTGAACATGGTCAGCGGATTGGAGTGTTAGTGTTTCAAATGCCAGTCGACGAAATCAATCAGATTATGACGTTTGATCAGCAGTGGGGAGCTAATGGCTTAGGGCGCACAGGAGAGAGTTATCTAGTAGGGAGTGACGGTTTAATCCGTAGTCAACCCCGCCAGTTACTTGAAAATTCCTCCGCATTTGTAAACACCTTAAGTGTGATGGGGTTGGGTGGCGACATTATTGGCCAAGTACGCAGTAAGTCGTCAGCGATAGGTATTTTACCTATTCGCCACCAAGCGATAGATAAGGGATTAGGCGGTGAGCAGGGTGTGTTACATGAAGTTAACGCCTTGGGGGTTGATATGTTAACGGCCTTTACCCCGATCGAAGCATTAGGGCTACGCTGGGTATTGGTCACGGAAATGCATGCACAAGAAGCTCTAGCCGATATTGCTGATTTACAAAAGAATGTGATGTGGATAGCGGGAATAGCGATTGTGGTTGCTGCTATTGTTGCTGCGGCAGTGGCTTTTATTCTCGGGAATAATATCGCGCGGCCAATTTTGCGTTCGATGTTTATGGTTGGAAATATTTGTGAGACGAATAATTTAACCCTGCGTTTAGAAGAGAATGGTAGTAATGAAGTGAAAGCGTTAGCCGCAGCACTCAATCGGTTATTGGGCTCTTTACAAGAAACGATCCAGCAGTTCGCGAGTGCAGCGGATAAGCTTAACAGCGACACCACCTCTATCGTACAAACCACCAAGAGTGCAACACATTCTGTGCTGGATCAGACTCAGCGTACTGAATCTGTAGTGACGGCTGTGAATCAAATGAGTGCTTCAATTGCCGAAGTGTCTCAGTTTGCGCTACGTGCAGCTGAGTTCGTACATGAGGCCAATCAACAAGGGCAAAATGGTGTGGTGGTGGGTAATAATCTAGTACGAGATATGAGCGTGATCCACGAGCAGATGGATTCAGCAGTGCAAGCGATTGGCCGACTCAACCATGAGAGCCAATCTATTGCATCCGTATTGGATGTTATTCAGGCGATTGCTGAGCAAACCAACCTACTGGCACTCAATGCAGCGATTGAAGCTGCACGTGCGGGCGATCAAGGGCGAGGTTTTGCGGTTGTCGCTGATGAGGTGCGCAATCTAGCGTCGAAAACGCACGCCTCGACGGACGAAATTAGGCAGAAAATTGAACGCTTACAAACGGAGACGCAAGCCGTGGTTGGCTCAATTCAAACCGCCAGTGAAACCGTTGAGCGCGGGGTCTCCTCGTGCAGTAGCAACACCGACATGATTAAACAAATCGTTGCCATGATAGATCAACTTAATGATATGAATACACAAATCGCTACCGCAACCGATGAGCAGCGAGAAGTCACTGAAGAGATCAATAGTAATATGACGTCGATATCTGATGCTTCTAAAAAGGTGGCTCAGCAAGTGGCTGATGTGGATGAGATTGTTGGCGAGCTGTCACTAGAGGCAAAAAGTTTAAATCAGCGTGTCGGAAAATTTCGTTATTAGCCACTTTTATATCCAAACTACTTGGAGTTGCAGGTAGGCGGCAAGTGAGTTCATCCCCATGAGCATAGATAAACGCTGTGATTGGGGTGAACGAACGTAGCCAACACCGCTGCAGCTTCAAGTAGGAAGGCTATAGTGATGCTGTTTCCTGTTTGGTTATGGCCCCAACGTTTGCGTTGGGGCTTTTTTACGGCCACAGCAGGTTTTGTTGCCAACGCTCGGCGAGAAAATCAATAAACTGTCTGACCAAAGGTGTCTGGTAACTGCGCGACAGATACACTGCCCAGATTGAACTGCTTGGCAGATAATAGTCCGGCAGTAACGCTTGCAGTTGTCCAGCTCGCAACAGCGGATTGGCCAAATCACAGGGGAGACGAATGATTCCTTTATGATTTAATGCGGCGCGGCATAAGGTACCCATATCATTGGCGCGAATATTACCATTGACCAAAACGCTAAACTGCCCGTTATTTTTTACGAAATCCCATTTATTGCCACTGATATGCACTAAGCAGTTATGGTGTGCCAAATCTTGTGGCAATTCGATAGGTGCATGTTGTGCCAGATATTCCTCAGTGGCACACACCACCATGCCGACTTCAAGCAAGCGGCGCGCAATCAAATTTTCATCGGGCTGCTGCGTAAAGCGCAGCGCGATATCGACACGTTCATCGACCAATTGTGAAAAACGATCGGAGGCAAGCACATCAAAATGAACTTGTGGATGCAGGTCGGTAAAGGCCTGTACCGCATCCAGCAGCATGTTTTGCGTGAGACCTATCGGTGCAGAAATTCGAATGCTGCCGCGTAATGCTCCTGACTGCTCCAGTGCGCGCATTTCCAGCTCCATGGTCTGATGGAGAATTTGCTCACAGCGTTGTAGTGCCTCCTCACCCGCTGCGGTGAGGCTGACTCGGCGTGTCGTGCGATGCAGCAAGCGCTGCTTAAGCCAATCCTCAATCTCTTGAACATGGCGCGATACCTGTAAACGGCTGAGGTTTAGGTTATCCGCTGCTTGGGTAAAACTGGCGGTATTGGCGACTTCAATAAAGCTGCGCATGGCAGTTAGGCGATCCATAAATGCTCTCATTTGCAAACTATACAGATACAATGTACATCATTTTATCGAGTTTATCGCTTTCAATATAACAAACTATACTTACTCTCGTTGAATGAACTTATCCGAATAAATTCGAGAGGAAGATAAAATGAAAGTAGCAATTCTAGGTGCATCTGGTTGGATCGGTAGTCAGTTAGTGGCAGAAGCCAAAATGCGTGGACATGAAGTCGTCGCTGTCGTTCGTGATCCTGCTAAAGTGACAATGCAGGGTGTTACAGTGCATCAGTGGGATAGTCTAAATCCAAAAAGTGATCTGAACCGCGCTGTACACGGTGTAGATGCTGTTATTGCATCGGTCGGTGGTCGTGCAGTAGGCAATCACGATATGGTTGCGAAAACGGCACAACGTTTACTTGCTGAACTTCCTGAAGCTGGCGTTAATCGCTTATTGTGGGTTGGTGGTGCGGGTTCTTTGGAAGTGGCTCCGGGCGTGAAATTAGTCACCGTTCCGGGTTTCCCAGAAGAGTACAAAGGTGAAGCTCTAGCACAAGGCGAAGCGTTGGAAGTTTTCCGCGCAAGCAACAGCGATGTGAACTGGACTTTCGTAAGCCCTGCGGCCGAAATTTTCCCTGGCGACAAACAAGGCCAATACCGTGTGGGTGGCGATCAACTGCTGACCGACAGCGAAGGCAACAGCCGTATTTCGGTGGCAGATTATGCGGCCGCGCTGATTGATGAGCTGGAATACGCAGAGCATCCTCGCCAACGCATTGGTGTGGCGTACTAATCCACACAAGCGGTTTAATCATTGGATAACTCAGGAAGGTGCGCGGCATCTTTCTGAGTTTTGCTATATGGATGCCATTAAGATAAGCGGTCGCCTTTGCAAGCGGCCGCTGGTCGTTTTTATTGGTGAGTGAGTCTAAATTTCTGATAAGCCCGTTCGGGCGAAACGTTTCTATTGCGAAATATTGCTGAACTGATACCGTCTGTGTCATTCGATACATCGCAGTACAAAGGGAACGAAATGGAGTATTTAGGCGCGAGTGCGTGGATTGCCATGCTATTGGTTTTCATGGGTTCCTTTGTGCAGACCGCGATCGGCTTTGGGCTCGCGGTCGTTGCATCACCGCTGCTGTTTCTTATTTCGCCGGACTATGTGCCATCACCAATCTGCTTAGTTGCGCTGTTTATTTCGCTGCTCAATGCGATGAAACATCGCGAGAGTATTTCGATTGGCGGCTTAAAAATGGCCTTAATTGGACGCATTCCGGGGTCAATTGTGGGTGGTTTGCTGCTGATGTGGATTTCCACGCAGGCGTTGGCTTTGTGGCTTGGCTTGTTGGTGCTGTTTGCGGTAGCGGTAAGTTTGCTGCCGCTGCGTATTGAACCAAACCCTACTCGAATGGGGATTGCGGGTTTTTTCTCTGGCGTATTTGGTACCAGCAGTGGTATCGGCGGTCCTCCTATGGCGCTCCTGCTGCAGCATCAAGAAGCCAATCAATTGCGCGGTAATTTGTCTGCCTTCTTTGTGTTTAGCTCGATCATCTCTTTGATGGTGCAGTGGCCGACGGGGTTTTTAACATGGCACCATGTGCTGCTGACTTTACCGCTTATTCCTGCGGCTTGGTTAGGCTACGCGTTGGCACGTAAAACCACTCACTCATTGCCGAAAGAAAAAATTCGCTTTGCGGCGCTGGCGCTCTGTTTGGTAAGTGGTACGACTGCGGTGTGGCATGGATTTTTCTGATCATTCATTTTCTGTTCATGGTCGCCGCATTAGCGTTAGGCGCATGAAACACCGTCAACAACGTGAGGTAAGGTAATGTTAAGAACACTAGGCAACATTATTTGGTTTTTATGTGGCGGTATAGTGATGGGATTGGCTTGGTGGTTAGTCGGGGTACTGGCGTTTATTAGCATCATTGGCATTCCGTGGGGACGCGCTTGTTTTGTGATCGGCAATTTCTCATTCTGGCCGTTTGGTTATGAAGCCATTTCTCGTGATGAATTAACTGACCAAACCGACATTGGTACCAGCGGTTTTGGCGTTTTGGGCAATATCATTTGGTTTATTTTGGCCGGTTTTTGGTTGGCGGTGGGACATATTTTGTCTGCGGTGGCCTGTTTTATCACCATCATCGGCATTCCGTTTGCCCTGCAGCATTTAAAACTGGCGGTAATCTCATTGGCGCCGATTGGTAAAACTGTGGTGCCAATTGAAGAGGCCGCGCGTGCGCGTTATCGCGCTCGTTAATACGCTTTAATACCGAACTCACGCAATTTTGCGGGCAAAATGTCATCCAGTTGCGTGATCTCATGAGATTGGATCTCAATCAGTGCTAACCCGTGTGCTTGATAAAGTGCGCGGGTTTTTTGTTGCTCACTCGGGGCTATGTCACCTTCATCTGTTCCCCAAAATTGCAAATAGACCTTGCCGCTTGGCAGATAAAAATCACTGGTCACTTCTTCTTCAATTGGCAGTGGACGCTGGTAAGCGTGTACCACGCCAGCCAGATACAGCCAGTTATCAATCAGCAATTCACCTGTTGAACGCACATAGTGCCCATCCAAAGTACGGTGTTTGGCAGCAAACTTCTGGCGAAAGCTGGAATAAGATTTATCGGTCGCGTGAGATTGTGCTTCTTGGCCGAGAAATTCCACCACGGATTGGCGTAAGTGGCGGTTACGCAGTATGGCTTCATGCCAAACCACAAACCCATTACCTGAGCTTTTCTCTTCACGCTGCTGCGCTCCGGCACGTAGGCCGCTCTCGGTGGCGTGCCAACCCGACTCGCTGCGCGCTATCCAGCCTAATTCACTGAATAACTGATTCATTTTCTTTGGGTTTAATTTGAAGTATTCCCCGACTTGCGTGGCGGTGAGCGTTTGGCCTGAGGTGGCATGTAAGTCGATCAGTAAGTTTTCCGGCCAGACAATAAAACGCCCATACTTAGGGTGCTGGGCATATTCTCCCCCAAATTTAGTGCCGAGATCGGTCAATATCCACTGCTCATCATGGCGATGGATGTAACCGGCGGTTTTCAAATCCTGAAACAGCTGTTTGGCATCTTGCTGGCGCTTTTTTGCCAAGGCGGAGGTGGAAAGTTTGTCGGCCATACTGAAATTCCTCTGTGTCTGCGCTCCATTCAAGCATAAGACGAGGAGGGGGCTCAATGTCAGTCAGCAAGAACGACCAAGAACTGTGAGGCTTTAGGCAATCCTGCGCAATTAGTTAACTGATTTGAATCAGTGATGTTCTTGTTTCGATCTATTTGTTCAGCTTAAAGCACAATAAGCTGTAGCTCTATTGATGCACCACGGAGACCCCAGCATGAAACTTACTCGTACCCTTTTGACTTCAGCCCTGCTATTACCCGCGTTTTCAAGCTTAGCGGCTTTAGAACTGCAAACGTATAACCCAGGTGAACATGGCATTTTCCCCGTCAGCTCAACCCTCATCAGTGACGAGAAACAAGCCATTCTCGTTGATGCTCAATTTGGCGTGAATGATGGTGCTAAGCTGGTCGACATGATCAAGCAATCAGGCAAAGAACTCACCGCTATTTACATCAGCGCGGGCGATCCGGATTACTATTTTGGCCTACAACCTCTGGTGGAAGCCTTTCCAAACGTTCCGGTTCTAGCCAGTGAAAGTGTGGTCAAACACATTGAAGCGACTAAAGACGCCAAAATCGAGTATTGGGGACCCATCCTCGCTGAAAATGCGCCGCAAAAAGTGATTGTACCTAAAGTCGATAATCGTACTGAGTTTGTGCTCAATGGCGGCAAAATTGAGATCAAACAGCTCAATCATCCGCAAGCCTATCTGTGGTTGCCTGCAGAGAAAACGATTTTGGGTGGTGTCGCAGTAATGAGTGATATGCATGTTTGGACTGCGGATAGCCAAACCAAGCAAGCACGTATGGAATGGGTAGAAACCTTAGATCGCATGCTTGAACTCAAACCCAAACAGGTGATCCCTGGTCATTATGGTCATGAAATCCCACAAGGTACGCAAGCCATCTCTTTCACGAAAGAGTATTTGGTGAAATTTGAACAAGCTTTGGATAGCTCGACGCACTCTTCACAAGTGATTGAGAAAATGCGTGCGCAGTATCCGGTCTTACCGGATGACGGTAGCTTACAGCTTAGCGCTGAAGTGAACATGGGCGAAAAAAGCTGGTAAGTCCCCCGTGATCTCGACATCACAAGCATACTGACGAATGACAAAGCCCCCACCGTAGCGCTTCTCTCTATGGTGGGGACAACGTTGGTGGGGACAACGTTTAGCCCTTGGTTACCTGTTGAGTGATCTGCTGGCAAATCGCTTCAGCCAGTTGGTGACTGGCTAAGTTACGTTCAATGATATGAGTGGGTAGTTTGCCTGCTGCTGCAACTTGCAACCAATCTTGCACCATAGCGTCAAAGCCTTTACTGGCGAGCATCGGTGTCCAATCTTTTAAGGCCACTCGACTTTCTTGGTTATCTCGCCACATTTTGCCTTGGGTAAAGGAATCAAACTGATAAGCCACATTGTCATAGCTCGCGGTCACCTGTTCAGTGGTGATGCCAAACTGACGGTTCATCGAAGCGTGCAATAAGGTATTGCCTGTTTGCCATTGAACATCAAGGCGCGCGAGGAGTCCTTCACTCATGTGATAGGTGAGATGGAGGTCATCTAAATTGCACTGACGCGAAAGGTTGACGCTATCTAGAGGATGAATGAAATCATCGAACACAAAGGTGCGAATATCGCCGGGCAGGGCATGGCGATGTTTTTCCCAACGCAGTGAACGCAGCGCCCCACACTCTTGTTGAGCCAGCTCGGACAAATGTTGGTTGTAGAGCGGGATATGACGTCGGTTAAACCCGACATAAAGTGGTTGGTGATGTTTCTCCGCTAACTCATACAAGTTTTCACACTCTTGCGCGCTCGCGGCGAGTGGTTTATCGACAAAAGTTGGGATCCCTAGATGCAGAAAAAACGCCGCAAGTGTGCTGTGTACATCGGTCGCCGCATGGATCATCACTGCATCCACACCATACTGCAACACATCACGGTAGTCGGTGCACGTCGCGCTGACTCGGTAACGCGTCGCTAGAGTCCCCAATACTTTCGGATTTCGGGTGCAGAGCACCAATTCAATATCTGGCCATTGAGCCAATACGGGAAGATAAGCTTTCTGTGCGATATCCCCTAAACCAATCATGGCGACTTTCATGCTTCACTCATCTGTCATCAGAAATGAGTCTCAGGCTAACACGATACACAGACAAGATGAAAAATGGATGTGGAAGTTGAGCGGAGATCACGCGAAATCGGCGTGCACCTAAACGTTAAAACGGGCTGTCTTTGTTGAGTGCATTACAGATTTGAATGATGGCCAGAGAGAGACCAGATTTGATCACTTGTTGTTGGCGTTGCAATTGCAGGTGGTAAAAGCTGAGGTCAATATCGTCGTCTGGCTCCAAGACGTTTAAATGCAACATGCCCATTTTTTTGACCAGATTGAGTGCCTTGATGGGCGCGAGAATTTGCGGGTCGGTGAATTGGTACTCGGTGGCATCATGATTGAGCTGATTACGCAGTTTGATGATCTGTTCAATATCGTGAAAAACCTCATCTGGGATCACGCCCAAACCAAATAAAAGTTTCAGACGAACGGTGAGATCTCCAAGCGGTCCTGTATCGTGCAATAGTGGTTCCACGACAGATTTCACCGCGAAATTGTCTTTACGAAAAATACGTTGCATCAGTGCATCAATGGCTTCGGTTAGCACATCAACCGTTGTAATGAAGAATCCTCGTACCGTATGGGTTTGATTCAATCGCTCCAGAATGTCGGATTCGTTAATTTTATCTGCCATAAACTGATCTGTTGTTGAGTTAAGTCGAGAGCGAGTTTTTGCTCTCGACATTGTAAGCATTGAGAAAGACATGTTGTGCAAGCTAAGTCGCCCAACGGCTAATTAAACAAGCGGTTCATCTTTCATCATGCTGAATATTCAATCTATTTGTTGATAAAGCGCTTCAATTTGCTGTGCTTCAATACTGTCGGCGGTTAACCCTGTGTAGCGAGCAAGTGTAGAGCGAACGCCTTCTTTTTCAATACTTTGTTGTAATTCGATGGCTTGGGGATCACTGTCATTACGATATTTCAGCGCTGCGGCAATCCCTTTCAATAACATGCTGTTTGGTAAGCCGTACTCAATTGTACCGAGTAACGGCTTGATTAATCTATCATTTGTGCCAAGTTTTCTCAGCGGTTGGCGCCCAACGCGATCCACTTCATCCACCAGATAAGGATTGGCAAAGCGGCTTAGGATTTTCTCGATGTAGGCGCTGTGCAGCGCGCGATCAAAACCATAGCGGCGGATCAGCACTTCACCGCTCTCCTGCATTGCTTGTTTCACCTGTGCATGAATGCTCGGATCTTCAATCGCTTCACGGATGGTGCGGTGACCTTTCAAACAACCCAAGTAAGCGGTAATACAGTGACCTGTGTTGAGGGTAAACAGTTTGCGCTCGACAAACGCCATCAGATTGTTCGTTTTTTCCATTCCCTCAATCTGTGGGATCTCGCCTTTAAACTGCTGCTCATCCACAATCCATTCGCTGAAGCTTTCTACGGTCACTTCCAGCGGGTCATCGTTGGCCGCTTGCAGCGGCGGCACAATGCGATCGACCGCGGAATCCACAAAGCCCACTAAAGCATCAGCTTGTTGTTGTTCCTCGGTAGTGAGGAATTGATACACCTGCTGCTTAAGGTGAGTCGTACCGCGCACCATATTTTCACAGGCGATGATATTGAGCGGTTGCGTATTACCCGCAGCAAAGCGAGCGCTCAAACCCTTGGCGATGGTTTTGGCAATGATATCCAGCACTGTTGGCCCAACCGCCGTAGTGACTAAATCGGTTTTGATAATCCGCTCGATCAAGGCTTCACTAGCACTGTTGACGGCGGTGATGTGGCTAACGGTTTCCATTTTGCATTCGCTACCGACCACTTTGACTTTGTATTCTTGTTGATGACTCAGTTGATCCACGAGAGGCTCGTTGACATCGGCGAAGGTGACGGCAATGTCCGCATCCGCCAGAAGTTTGCCAATAAAACCACGGCCAATGTTGCCAGCACCAAAATGAACTGCATTCTTTTTCATCTTTACCTACCTCAATGTTGAATGTTCCTCTCACTGCCTGAGGTGAGGTCAGCCACATAGGGGGCGTCGCTGACCTCGTTTTGCCTCAGGAGCAAAAAGGTTATGCCGCTTGGCTGGTGGCCAAAATGCTCAGTACATCACTCACATCCTTGGTGGAGGTGAGTTTATCGATAGCATTTGGATCATCGAGGGCATTGGTAATGGTGGTAATGACTTGAATATGTTCGTCATTTTTGGCAGCGATACCAATTACGAGTTTGGCGACATCGCCGCTGTCTTCGCTAAAGGCTACGCCTTGTGGATATTGGCAAATCACGATGCCGGTTTTGATCACGCGATCTTTGGCATCCACAGTACCGTGTGGTACGGCAATAGATTCACCAAGGTAGGTCGAAACGAGCTTTTCACGTTCGAACATGGCATCGACATACTCTGGGTGGACGTAACCCAGTTCAACTAATTTGTTACCCGCGAAGCGAATCGCCTCTTCTTTATTTTTGGCGTTCAGGCCAAGGTGAATGTTCTCTTTTTGCAGTTGGAATACGCTTTGCTGCTGTACTTCATAGCGGTCATCGTTAGCGGCCAAAATCGAAGCTTTGATCAGCTGACTATCGTTGGCCGCTTGGCGCTTTGCGGCCAGAAGTTGAGTCACTAACTGGTTGTACAACGCGCTATCTAGGAAATTATTGAGTGAAATATGCTCGGCATTCGGTGCATGTTTACGTGCACGGTCTGTCAAATCTTGGTGGGTGATCACCATATCCACATGAGCAGGGAGTGAGTTGATGGCCATATTCGTTACTGTAACGGGCAAACCGACTTCCTGAATTTTTTTACGTAGCATGCTGGCACCCATGGCACTAGAGCCCATACCCGCATCACAAGCGACAATAATGCTTTGTACATTCGCCATGTCGATTTTTTTGCTTTGGGTCGCCGTCGGTGCCGCTTGACCTTTTGAACCCGCTTTCATCTCTTGCATTTTCGAGGTGGCTTTCACCAACGCGTCTTTATCGCCATCTTGCTCGGTTGAAGTTTGTGCTTTCATCAGTAGCGCTGCGACGGTAAAAGAAACCGCTGCCGCTGCAAAGATGGAACACACTACACCTAAGATTGAGCCCTTATTAGTCATCAGCAGTACCGCGAAAATAGAGCCCGGAGATGCTGGAGATACCAGACCTGCATTAAATACGGTGAGCGTAAACACACCGGTCATACCGCCCGCAATCGCCGCCAAAATCAGGCGTGGATTCATTAGGATGTAAGGGAAATAGATTTCGTGGATACCACCAAAGAAGTGAATGATGGTCGCGCCACCCGCGGTTTGGCGAGCTGTCCCCTTACCAAACACCATGTACGCCAGCAAAATACCAAGGCCAGGACCTGGGTTGGCCTCAATTAAGAAGAAAATAGATTGACCTGTTTCACTGGCTTGTTGGATACCCAGTGGCGAGAAAATACCGTGGTTAATCGCGTTGTTGAGGAACAAAATTTTGGCTGGCTCAACAAAAATGGACGTCAGAGGGAGTAGGTGAGCGGTCACGAGGAAGTTAACTCCAGCCGCTAATGCGCCTGACAGCACTTTCACAAATGGGCCGATCAGGAAGAAAGCGATGATGGCACATAGCATACCGATAATGCCGGCAGAAAAATTGTTGACCAACATTTCAAAGCCACTGCGCACTTTACCATCGATTTTTTTATCGAACGCTTTAATTGCCCAGCCACCCATAGGACCGACGATCATCGCGCCCATGAACATGGGAATGTCGGTACCGACAATCACGCCCATCGTGGTGATGGCACCCACTACCGCACCGCGCTCGCCACCTGCCAGTTTACCGCCGGTATAACCGATCAACAGTGGCAATAAGTAGGTAATCATAGGCCCAACCAAAGAGGCTAACGTCTCATTGGGTACCCAGCCTGTTGGAATAAAAAGCGCAGTAATAAAGCCCCACGCAATAAAAGCGCCGATATTCGGCATAACCATGTTTGATAAGAAACGGCCAAAATTTTGTATCTTGACCTTAGCGTCTGATGATATCATCGCGTCCCCCGTTGGATGTTCCGTTTGAATTTAATCGTAGTAACGGTTCGGCAAAAACCGTTGATTGCTTAGTACACAATCACTCTACCACACAAATTTCGAATGGAATCACCAACGGGTTTTTTGTGATCTTTGTAGCTAAAATGTTAGTTATATTCCAACTTTTTAGTGATCAATTTCAAATTTTCGTTATGTAAATTTAATACAAATTCTGCTTATTTATTTTGTCAATTGATTTTTAATGCTCAATATCTCAATTTTGTTATTTTAAATAAAAATAAAATAGCGACCTTGTTCACAATTGTGAGTTGCCAATAGACGGAAAATAAGTCTGATGGTGATTTTTGTCACATTTGATGCCTGTTCTTTGCGTTCGCATCCTATACCTTATTTTAATTATTGTTCGTTTTGTAATTTAGCTACGAAATATACCCTTTAACTTTTAGCCTTGCAGCGTTAAGCCGCTAGGTAATAGCACTGCGTTGTTGTCAAAAAGGAGAGGTTTTGGCCTCTCCTTCGCATTATGGATTATCTTATTTTTTGAGTGTTACAAGCTGGTTTGATGCTCTGCAATCAGCAGCGACATCTGCTCATCGGCCCGCTCTTGCGCGCTCACAAAATCTTCCCCAGCCGCAAACGGCGTCACTACCTCGTAGTAGCACTTGAGCTTAGGTTCAGTACCCGATGGACGCACAATCACGCGAGCGCCACCGTCCAGATGGTAAATGAGCACATCACTGGTTGGCAGGGTAATCGTTTCGGTTTTGCCATCGGCAAAAGTGCGGCGTGCCAGTTTAAAATCTTCCACGATGAGCACTTTACGTCCTGCAATGTCCTTTGGTGGCGTGGCACGCAATTTATCACCCACCGGTGGCGAGTTCGGATCCAGCGCAATGCTGCGCTGTGCATTCACGTGCAGGCCATGCTGGCGATACAGGGCTTCAAGCTGATCCCATACCGTTTTGCCTTGTGCATTAAGCTCTGCCGCCAGTTGAGCAAACGCAACCAGAGCAGACAAGCCATCCTTATCCCACACTGTGCTACCAATGGTGTATCCCAAGGCTTCTTCATAAGCGAACAGGAATTGGTGCTGCTCGGTTTGCTCTTGCATCGCCACGTTGGTCAACCATTTAAAACCAGTGAGGGTTTGGTAATAACGCGCGCCATGAGCTGCGGCGATTTTGCTGAGCAGGCTGGAAGAGACGATAGTGTTGCCGACCAGCTGGCGACGAGCATCGGTTTGCGAGAGCAGATAGTGACCAAACAGAGATCCGACTTGATCGCCGGTCAGCATTTGATATTCGCCATCGGCTTTACGCGCGGCAACTGCAAAGCGATCCGCATCGGGATCATTAGCACAAGCAAGCTGAGCGCCGACTTTTTTGGCCAGTGCCATCACCATATCCATCGCGCCCGCTTCTTCAGGGTTCGGGAAGTTGACGGTTGGGAAAGTGCCATCCGGCTCGCGCTGTTCCTTCACGCTGCTGACGTGAGTAAAACCAGCATCGGCAAGTAAGGTTTCTGCCATATTGGCACCTACGCCATGCATCGCGGTGTAAGCCAAGCTCAGCGCTTGCGGCTTAGTGTGATGCTGCAACAGTGGGCTTGCACCAATCGTTTTACGATAAGTTTGGTAATACTCATCACGCAGCCAATGCAGCAGTCCTTGTTGCTCAGCTTGTTCAAGTGCGAGGTAAGGAATAGCTTGCTGTGCCGCTTGGTCAATACAAGCCGCAATACCTGCATCATGCGGTGGAATAATTTGCGCGCCGTTTTCCCAATACACTTTAAAGCCGTTGTATTCCGGTGGGTTGTGGCTTGCGGTCACCACCACCGCAGCGGCCGCGTTGAAATGGCGTACACCGAAAGCCACGATAGGGGTCGCCGCGACTTGGTAGGTCAAATAGGTTTTGATGCCGAGTGAAGTCAGCACGCTTGCGGTATCGTGAGCAAACTGCTTTGAATCTGGGCGGCCATCGTAACCAATCACTACGCCGCGGTTTTTGGCATCGGGTAATTGAGCAATCAAGTAATGCCCCAGACCCGCCGCCGTTTCTTGGATCACTAAACGGTTCATTCGGTTCGGGCCACAGCCGACTTTGCCACGCAAACCCGCAGTACCAAATTCAAGGCGTGATTGAAAGCGCTCGGCAATCTGCGCGTCTTGTTGAGTATCGATCAACTGTTGCAGTTCTTGACGAGTTTTAGGATCCGGATCTCTGGCCAACCAGTGTGTGACTTGTGAATTCATGGGGTCACCTTTATCTATTGAGGTTTTGATAATTCAGTCTATACCCTTCCTACTTGAAGCTGCAGCGGTGTTGGCTACGTTCGTTCACCCCAATCACATAGTTTATCTATGCTCATGGGGATTATGAGAGCCATCCTTGGCTCTCACCAAAGGCCAGCCGATGGCTGTGCAAATTTGTTCCAGACAAATTTGTCACTCTCTTGCCGCCTACCTGCAACTCCAAATAGTTTGAGTCTAATTGATATTTATTCTCAAAAATATCGAAGCAATCGCTAAACTGGCTTTGCTTCGACACCGTCTTTCATCGTTCAACGGCTTAAATGGCGTAAGCTGCGCTTCTCTACTTGTTTAAACAGCATAGACAGGGATAAGCAAAGCACCAGATAGGCTGCGCCGACAATCAGCCAGATCTCAAAAATTAGTCCAGATGAGTTGGCGATCTCACTGCCGACAAAGGTCAGTTCTTGAATCGAAATCAGTGAGATGATCGACGTATCTTTGATGAGGGATATCGTCTGCCCTGCCAGCGCTGGGGTAATAGCGGTCAGTACTTGTGGGGCAATCACATAGCGGTATTTGACCCACGTTGGCAAGCCAAGTGAATCCGCAGCTTCCCATTGTCCCTGCGGGATGTTGGCGAGCCCAGCACGCACGATTTCCGCAATGTAAGCAGAAGAGAGCAGCCCGATACACAACACGCCGGACAACAAGTTTTCCCACAAACGAGCAGGGCCGAACAGCCAAGTGATCAGCGGGTGAACTTCCGCTGTGTGGTAGCGCAGTAGCTCATCCAAACCCAGTAGCGGGATGAGTTGATTGGAGATGAAAAAATAGAAGATAAACACAAACACCAGTGGTGGAATATTGCGTACTAGCTGCACAAATGCGTTAGCGGGTAAACGCACAAACCACGCCTTTTGGCTGCGCGCGATGCCGATCAATGACCCTAACACTAAAGCCAGTACCATGCCCCATAAGCTTAAACGTAACGTTGCGCCTAAGCCTTGTACGAAGTAGGGTAAGCTGCCATCGGCACGCGGCGTGAAAATTAGCGTCCACGCTTCACGCCAATGCCACTGATAGTGAATGCCTACTTCCGAACGGTAATAGAGCCAGCCGATGAGGCTGGCGATTGCGAGCAGTAATCCGCCATCCAGCAAAGTAAAACGATAGCCCGAGGAGGATTTTGCGCCATAGTTATTCATTTACTGACCTGAATTTACTGGCCTGAGGCGATCTGATCCTGCCAATCTAAAGTGGAGAACCAGTATTCGTAACGCGCTTGCAGCCAGCCATCAGCAGTGCGGTCCGCAATCCATTGATCAAAATAGGCTTTCTTATCTTCTTCCCCTAAACGCACTGCAAACGCTTCATTGCCTTTACTTAAACGCTCACTGAAAGGAAGAAACAATGAATCACTGTGTTTGATGCTTTCATGCTCGGGTTTTGGGCTTGAAGCAATCACCGCATGCGCGTTGCCGTTGATCACTTCTTGGAAGGCTTGGGCATCGTCATCAAATTGCAGCACGCTGGCTTTCGGGAAGGTTTCACGCGCCACTTGTACGGTAAAAGCACCTCGGCGAGCGGCGATTTTTACATCGCGCTTGTTAAAATCTTCGAGCTTAGCAAAGCCTTCAGCGAGCTTTTTATTGGCAGCGAGTTGCACACCAGAGTGTGAGTAGGGCGCAGTAAACAGCACACTTTTGGAACGCTCAGGCGTGACCGACATTCCGCCGATGATCACATCAAATTTTTTGGCTAGTAGCGCGGGAATAATGCCATCCCATGCGGTCGGCACAAATTCCACTTGCCAACCTGAGTCGGCGGCTAAGCGTTTAGCAACATCAATCTCAAAGCCAATCAGCTCACCCTGCTTATCGCGCATCGCCCAAGGCACAAAGGTCGACATACCCACGCGCAGCGTGCCGCGCTCTTTAATCGCATCAAGATTGGGTGTGTCGCTCGCCACTGCTGGCAAAGTGAAAGCCAGCCCCAACAAGCCCGTAAGTAAGGTTTTGACGCTGAATCGACCTAAACGTTGTCCGAATAATTGCATAAGAGTTCCCTTTTTATTTAGCGCATTTTTTCGCGTTATGGTGAGCGCCACTGCGCGCCCAGTTTATGTTCTAGCCAAGCTGATAACGCTGATAGAGTCAGGGTTAACAACAGATAGATCGCCGCGACGCTGAACCAGATCTCAAACGGCATCGCGGTTTCCGAAACGATATTTCGCCCCTGAGTGGTGAGATCAAAAATCGCCATCACACTGACAATAGACGAGTTTTTAATCAGCGACACCATTTCATTGGTCAGTGGAGGTAGTGTACGTTGCAGAAGTTGCGGCAGGATCACATCGTAAAAGGTAAAAAAGCGCGATAAGCCGAGCGAGCGTGCCGCTTCATACTGGCCTTGCGCAATGCTGTTTAACCCGCCGCGAAATACCTCTGCGGTATACGCGCCTTGA
Source organism: Vibrio paracholerae (assembly GCF_037672085.1). NCBI lineage: Bacteria > Pseudomonadati > Pseudomonadota > Gammaproteobacteria > Vibrionales > Vibrionaceae > Vibrio > Vibrio paracholerae. The sequence goes on from NZ_JBBHLM010000001.1 coordinate 83,516, forward strand.
AACAGCGCAAGGGCAAGCACTGCGGTGGCAAAACGGTCGAGCCCAATCACAGGACCAAACACAAAGTAGAGGAGGTAAATTTGCACCAAAAGCGGCGTGTTGCGCACTACCGCTATGTATCCGGTGCCTAAAGCGCGCCCGACCAGTGAGTGTGACTGACGCAGCAAAGCGGTGGTTAAACCCAAAGCCAAAGTGAAAATCAAACTGATCCCTGTCAGCTGCAATGTGACCAACAGGCCGTGCAGTAAATCGCCCGCCCACCACTGCCCATCTTCAAAAATCAGCACATACTCAGGCACGCGGTGCCACTGCCATGTATAGCCCATAGCCTCTGCGCCGGAATCGAGTAGCCAGACCAATCCGGCAAACACCAAGATCATTTGCAGGGCGGCAAACAGCAGTGGGCGGAAAAAGCGTTTTATCATCAATGGCTCAGGATCTGATTGAGAAATTGTTGGGTACGTGGATGCGTTGGGTTTTGGAACAACTGTTCGGGTGAACCCACTTCGAGAATTTCCCCTTGATCCATAAACATCACGCGGTGCGCGACTTTACGCGCAAAGCCCATTTCATGAGTCACGCACATCATGGTAATGCCATCTTGCGCGAGGTCGACCATGACTTCGAGTACCTCGTTAATGGTTTCAGGATCGAGCGCGGACGTAGGTTCATCAAACAACAAAATTTCCGGCTGCATACAGAGAGAGCGAGCAATCGCTACCCGTTGCTGCTGGCCGCCAGAGAGTTGAATCGGGTACTTATGTGCTTGATCGGTGATCTTCACCCGTTGCAGAAAATGATAAGCACGCTCCTTGGCTTCTTGCGCAGAGAGCTTGAGCGTGCGGATGGGCGCGAGGGTGAGATTTTCCAATACGGTTAGATGTGGAAACAGGTTGAAATGCTGAAACACCATGCCGATCTTACCGCTGCGTCGTGTACGTTCATCCAATTCGGGCAAAACGGTAATGTCACCGCTATCAATACTTTCTAAGCCATTTACGGTGTGGATTAGGGTTGATTTTCCGGAGCCGGAAGGACCACAAATCACCACAATCTCTCCTTTATTGACCGTAAGAGAAATCGATTTGAGCGCTTGAAATTGACCGTACCATTTGCTGACTTGGTGAAACTCTATCACTTTCATCTTGTTATCTTTGTGATTCTTATTGCCCTACCTTAGCAACATAAAACTCACAATGCATTAATTGATTCGGTTTTACTGAGCCGTTTCTTGAGTGGCTAAGGCTTACTCAATAGGGTGTAATTTATTATTTACATCTTGTTTTTCCTGTAAAGAAAAGTGGAATCTTGCCTTTATTTAAAAATAGTGCTTGAGATATTTTTCAAGTGCCGATAAGTTACCCGAAGAAACGACAGGTGCAGTGATTACCAAGGCTGGAGCCGTTGACTGGCAAGGTAACCAGAAAGTAAAGGAAGAAGTAACGATGTTTCAAACTGATGATGTAAAAATTAAGAAGATTAAAGAGCTACTGCCACCAGTCGCGGTGTTAGAGAAATTCCCAGCGACCGAAATGGCGTCGTCCACGACGTTTCAAGCGCGCGAAGCGATTCATAACATGCTGCAAGATAAAGACGATCGCTTGTTGGTGGTGATTGGTCCATGCTCTATTCATGACCCGAAAGCGGCGATTGAATATGGTCAGCGCTTAAAAGCACTGCGTGATGAGCTCAGTGGTCAGTTAGAAATCGTGATGCGCGTATATTTTGAGAAGCCACGTACCACAGTGGGTTGGAAAGGTCTGATCAACGATCCGTATCTCAATGACACTTATGAGATCAATGATGGCCTACGCATGGGGCGTAAATTGCTGCTGGATCTGACCGATATGGGGATGCCGACCGCGAGTGAGTTTCTCGATATGATCACGCCGCAGTATGTGGCGGATTTGATCAGTTGGGGCGCGATCGGAGCACGCACCACTGAATCACAAGTGCATCGTGAATTGGCTTCGGGGTTGTCTTGCCCTGTAGGTTTCAAAAACGGTACCGATGGCAACATTAAAATCGCGTCTGATGCGATTCGCTCTGCTGGTGCTTCTCACCACTTCTTGTCTGTTACCAAGTTTGGTCACTCGGCGATTGTCGAAACCGCAGGTAACCCAGATTGCCACATTATTCTGCGTGGCGGTAAAGAACCCAACTACAGCGCGGCGCACGTGAGCAATATCAAACAAGAGCTGGAAGTGGCTGGCTTACCACAAAAAGTGATGATTGATTTCAGTCACGCGAACAGTTCTAAGCAGTTCAAACGTCAAATGGTAGTGGCGGAAGATGTTGCGGCGCAGATTGCGCAAGGCGAGCATGCTATCTTCGGGGTGATGATTGAATCGCATCTCGTTGAGGGACGTCAGGATCTGACCCCAGGTTGTAACCTGACTTACGGTCAGTCCATCACGGATGCGTGTATTGGCTGGGAAGACACCGAAACAGTACTTCGCCAGCTGGCTGCTGCGATTGAAGCGCGTCGTCAGCGATAGGCGAACGAAAATAAAAAACCGCCTTTTTTCTATTTCTAGAGGCGGTTTTTTTACGACTCAAGCAATAAAAATATGCCTTTGTACGAAAGTGAATACTTACACGTAATAAGCTTCAACCGTGCCTTTCAATTGGATCAGCATAGGGTTGCCGTAGCGATCTTTCGCTTTTGGTGATGGAATTTTAATCCAGCCTTCGCTGATGCAGTACTCTTCTACATCGGTACGCTCTTTACCGTTAAAACGGATACCGATTTGGTGCTCAAAGCACTCTTTGATAAAGAATGGGCTGCGTGAATTACCGGATAAGCGATCGGGTAGGGTGGGTTTTTCTGTAGTGTCGTTCATTGTATGTGACCTGACTCGATAAAAGTGCGCCATTGTAGACAGAGCGTGCCTAGGGTTCAAGTTGGTTCAGACAGCAGACACCTCTAAATGAGAGAGAACGTCTTCCTGTGAAGTTGATTTCTTGGCCTATTCAGAGCCCAAATAGTGCTGATTTAGTTTTTATCAATGATGCATACAACCCGATCTTTACCCGCGTTTTTGGCTTGATATAGCGCATTATCTGCTGAAACTAAATCGTAGTTTTCTTTTGGTTTAGGGTAATAGGCAAGCCCAAGACTTACCGTTACCCAGCCTAATTGTGGGAAAGCTGTTCGACTTTGTTCACGAATATTAGTAACTAATGTCTGAGCTAAGTTTTCTGCCGCCTCAACCGTTGGATAGCAGGCAATAACCGCAAACTCTTCACCTCCGATACGTGCGATCGTTTGGTCGTTTGAGATCAATTCTTTGGCTTGACGAGCAACAAATTGGATCACTTGATCTCCCAAGTCATGCCCAAAGTTGTCATTAATCGACTTAAAATTATCAAGATCAAAGATGATTAGGGTGATACCGCATTGCGTCTTTTGGATATTATTCAGTTGCATCATAAAGTATCGACGATTATGAATATTGGTCAGACTATCGGTGTTGGACAGTGTAATGAGCTGACCATTCATTTCGCGAAGTTGCTTAGTTTGTTCTGCGACACTTCTTTTTAGGATAATGATATAAGAGGAAAGGACAATCAAAACGAAAGCGACTAGGCTTGGAATCAAAAAGCGTGGATAAACGGTCTCAACGCTGTGATGCATCCAGCGGTTTAAAATGCGAGACTTATCTTCCTGATTAAAAAGCGCAAAACCTTGCGCTAACTCTTGAAAGTGAGGGCTGCCTTTGGCTATTGCCGGATATAACACTCCAGTATAGAGGTGTTGAACAGGTAATATCTTGCCCGGTTTGTTTCCTAAATTAAGAAAATAGTTGGTGACTTGGGTATCGGCGACAAACGCTTTTAGCCTGCCTGCTAAAGCTTCTTCCATCATCTGCTGGTTGTTAGTATAAGTCGCGAGCTTTACGTATGGATAATGGCTTTGCATATAATCTTGTTGATAGCCGCCATATAACACGCCGACTGGGTGTTGGTGAAAACCCTCAAGGAAGTCTTTGACTGAAATTTGCTCCAACAATGCACGATTAAAATATAACTTGGTATCAATACTGAAAAAGGGCTCTATGAAATCAAAAGATTGCTCTCTTTTATCGGAACGTACCATACCAATATGAGCATCTGCTTTTCCAGTGAGCACGTTATGGAGCGACTGTTGCCAGTTAGTCACTTTAAACTCAACAGATGTGCCAGTTTTTTCTGCGTATTCTTGCCAGAAGTTAACCAATACCCCCATAGGTTCACCCTTTGCATTGGTATAAGAATAAGGGTGCCAACTGTCAGTTGTTGCAATAACTAAATGTTTTGTTGATGCGTATGGTGTTGAGTTCCATAGCAAAACTAAAATAGTCAGTGAAGTCAGGGCTGTTTTTTTGTTCAACAATGAAATTCGTCTCCAGAGCAGGTGCAAAACCATCAGCAGCTTCCAAAGTGGGTGTCGATTATTAATAAAATAGTCATATATTACAGCGTTTGCACATGTAAAAAGTTTGGTTTAGATCATGTGGATTAAGATTAACCTTAACGAGGTTTGTATTTGTCTCAATTTTTTTATTCAATTATATATTCATATTGGTCAGCTAATAAGCTCGCTTCTAGCGATGTTAAGTAGTTATATGTAACCAATATTGTAAATTGATGAATTGGATTCGCAGTCAAACACAAAACTGTCTATGTTTAACACATCTTTTCATTGAATCATGAGGATAGGTTCATGGGTTTATCTATCGTGCAGCGCATTATCGCTGGCTTCGTATTGATGCTCCTGTTGTTAATCCTATTAGGTGTCATTAGTACTTTGAAAATCCGCGGTATTAACGATGGATTATCAGAGGTGTCAGACCGAGCCACGCCCTTAGTGATGGCGGTTGCTGGCCTGAAGGAAGCCTTACAAGAGAGCAACCGCTGGGTACTGGAATTTCGAACCAGCGAAGAGGCGGCTGAGCTGCCACAACTGTCGAGCAAGTTCAAAGATCAGCAAGCACGTTTTCGGCAATTGAGTCAGCAAATGAACGCGTTTACTGATTCAACTGAGAACCAAAAGCAGTTCCAAGATGTGTTACAGGCCACCAATCAATTTTTTAGCCACGCGGATCAAGTACTCGCTCAGCATAACGAATGGGTGAATACGCTAGTCCAGCGTCGCAAATTAGAAATCGCCTTTATTCGTCTCGAAGATACCTATCAATGGGCTGCCGATCTGTTGTTACAACAGAGTTCGGGTCAACGCTCGATGCGTAATAAAGCTGAGCTGATAACGTCTGGAATTGCCCGCGATTTAAAAAATATCCGCCGAGCGGATGCCAAGACGGATTTAAATGAGCTGGAAAAAGTACTCAGTAAAGATATCGAAATGGCGCGTAAACGGCTAGATCGTGTATTCGTCCCTGACGATGTAAAAACGCGCTACCTCGCTAATTTAAATCGCTTACAAGAACTCGCTTTGGGTCAAAATGGTTTGCTGGCAACCATGCGTAAAGCGCAGCAGTTGGAAAATGCTCTGCTTATTCAAAACCAACAGGTCGATACCAGCCTTGCCAATAGCTTAGCGAAACTGGATGACATGGCGAAATATGCAGGCTCGATTGCTCATCAAAGTCGTGTGCTGGCTGATGCTGCGGTGAGCAGTGCGAATTTCTGGATTATGGTGGTCTCGGCGATTTCCGCTGCTGTTGCGTTAGTGATTGGTTACACCACGGCGCGCAGTATTCAAAAACCGCTACAAAAAATTAATCACGAGCTGGCTTATATGGCGAAAGGGGACATGACCCGACGCATAAAATATCAAACCCAATGTGAATTTGGCGCCCTTTCCCGTTCGATAGATATTTTGGCTGATAAAACCGGTGAGCTGCTGTCTCAAATCAACGCAGGTTCACGCCATCTGGTGAATGAAGCGAGCCGCTCAGCTGAGATTAGTGAACGCGCCATGGCACGTGTGCAAGAACAAAAAAGTCAAACCGACCAAGTCGCGGCGGCCATTACTGAGCTTGAAGTCAGTGCAACCGAAGTGGCGCGTTCAACCGATGGCGCGAAAGATGAGGTGGATCGAGCGGATGCGGAAGCAAAGCAAGGTCGTCAAAAAGTCGCCACGACACGTCGTATTACCGAGCAATTAGCGAGTGATATGGAGTCGGCCGTGGGCATTACCCATAAACTGGGCGAGTTTAGTAACAATATTGGCAGTATTTTGGATGTGATCCGCGGTATCGCTGAGCAAACCAACTTGTTAGCACTCAATGCGGCGATTGAGGCCGCGCGTGCCGGAGATGCCGGACGAGGTTTTGCGGTAGTGGCGGATGAAGTTCGCGCTCTGGCTACGCGCACTCAAACTTCGACCGAAGAGATCCAACATATGATTGAGAACTTGCAGCAATCGAGTAAGCAAGTTGTCGAAGTGATGGGACGTAGTCAAGAGCAAACCCGTGCTTGTGTTGATCAAACGAGGGAAATGGATTCTGCACTGCAATCGATCGCCGATCGTATGGGAGCGATTAAAGAGATGGCCGATCAAGTTGCTCATGCGGCGCAAGAGCAAATTTTGGTCAGTCAAAGTGTTGCGCACCACGTAACAGGGATTGCAGAAGTTGCCCATGAAACGGAGCGTGAAGCGCGTGAATCCGCCAACAGCAGTGAAGTTTTGGCTGATCTTGCGGCTAAGCAGCAGCAACTTATTGCACACTTTAAGGTCTAGGAGGGCTTATGACGAACAAGTGGATTGGAGCTCTGAGCCTCCTGCTATCTGGTCACTTAATGGCCAGCGAATTGGTCATTGAAAGTTGGCGTGCTGATGATAAAGCGCTGTGGGAGCAAAAAATCATACCCGCATTTGAAGCTGCAAACCCTGGCATCAAAGTAAAATTTAATCCGGTACCGAATGTGAGCTATACGCCAACATTGTGGGAAAACTTGAAAGCGGGAAAAGCGGGAGATTTAATCACCTGCCGTCCGTTTGATGATTCTTTAGCACTTTTCAAAGCCGGACATTTAGCAGAACTCACCGAAATGGCAGGGATGGAAAATTTCCCGAGCTTTGCACAAGCGCCTTGGCAAACCGATTCGGGGGCACAAACCTTCTGTGTGCCTATGGCTTCAGTGATACATGGTTTTTTCTATAACAAGAAAATTTTCAATGAATTGGGGATTAGTGTGCCGCAAACCCGTGAACAGTTTTTCACTGTCCTCGATAAAGTGAAAGCGGATGGACGTTATATTCCCTTATCGATGAGTGGTTCTGAAAGCTGGGTTGCATCGGAATTGGGCTATCAAAATATCGGTCCTAATTACTGGAAAGGGGAAGATGGTCGTTTGGCCTTGATTAATGGCCAAGAGCATTTGGACGACTCACAGTATGTGAAGGTGTTTGAAGAGCTCGCACGTTGGCGAGCCTACTTAGGTGAGGGTGGTGAGCTGCGGGATTATGGCACCAGTAATGAGCTCTTTACCTCGGGCAAAGCTGCGCTTTATGTGGCGGGGTCATGGGAAATTGCGCCATTTACCGATAAAGTCGATTTTGGGGTTATGCCTCCTCCAATCGCGAAGCAAGGAGATGGTTGCTTCTTTACTGACCATACCGACATCGGTATGGGGATGAATCCTGCCAGCAAAAATCCGCAAGCAGCGATGGCCTTTTTACAATGGTTAACCACACCTGAATTTGCTGAGTTGTATACCAATTCGTTGCCGGGTTTTTTCTCGTTGTCTAACCACTTCTTTGACGTCACCAATCCTGCGGCGCGCGAAATGATGGAGTGGCGCGATCAATGTGACTCAACCATTCGGGTCGCAACCCAAATTCTTTCCCGTGGTCAACCTAAGTTAGGTGATGAGCTTGCCGAAGTGAGCCAAGCGGTATTGGTTGGAAAAATGACGCCGACAGCCGCCGCTGAGCGTTTAGAGCAAGGCTTAAAAAGTTGGTATGCTCCCCATCAAATGCGCAAAGCAAAGGGACAAGAGTGTCAATGTGTCGAGCAAGGCGTTATGCCTCCAGCACCTGCTGTCGTGTTAGGGGAGACCATTGAATCGCCTGTCGCTGTGGCACCGGATAATGCTGAATCTGCGAGACAAGCTGTACTTAATAATGAAGAAAGTCAGTTTTCGGATGCTGTTGAGCTGATATTACCTATCGCTATTCCCTCGCAGGAGTAGAGCGTTTGAGAGTGATGGTTGTACGATGAAAAACGGCCTGATATCAGGCCGTTTGTATTTCATCACAGGATGAGATTATAGGCGGAAACGCTGCACCGTATCTTGCAACTGGCTCGCTAGCTGACTGAGTTCTGCGCAAGATTGAGCAGCGCTAGAGGAGCCCTGTGCGACTTGCTTGGCTGACTCGTTGATTCGCTCAATGTTACGGCTGAGCTCTTCGCTCACCGAATCTTGCTCACCACAGGCGCTGGCAATTTGAATCGTCATATCCGCAATTTGGCTACTTTGGTGACGAATTTGCTCAATTGCTTGTTGTGTTTCTTGGCTTTGCTCTACACAGTGGTTGATCAACTCACGACTGTTGTTGGTGGTTTCGCGTGCTTTTTGTGCGCAGGCTTGCAAGTTTTGAATGATCTCAACGATATCGCCAGTGGACTGCTGGGTTTTACCTGCCAGCGAACGTACTTCGTCGGCGACTACCGCAAAGCCACGGCCTTGTTCGCCAGCGCGCGCGGCTTCAATCGCTGCGTTCAGTGCGAGTAGGTTAGTCTGTTCCGCGATGTTACTGATCACATCAACCACCATGTTGATTTGTTGCGCTTGGCTTTCTAGCTCCAGCACACGCTGTTCTGTGCGGCCGATCTCTTGATTCACATGTTGAATCGAGTCATTGACGGCGCGCATTTGTTGTGAACCCACGTTTGCGTGTTGGCTGCTGTCGCGTGATGCATCTGAAGCGACTTCAGTATTACGAGCGACTTCTGCTACGGTCGATTTCATCTCGGCCATGGCTGTTGCAATCTGCATCACTTCTTCTTGCTGGATCTGCATGCCTTGTGATGTTTGCTCGGACACAGCGCTCACTTCATCCACCGCATGCGCCAGTTGAGTTGCGCTGGTAATGATCTCTTCGACCATCAGGCGCAGGTTATTTTGCATTTTGCTGCAGGCATCTGCCAGTTCACCTAATTCATCGTGACCGATGGTTTTGCGATCTAAGCGGTGTGCTAAGTTACCTTCGGCAATCGCATTCGCTTGAGTGACGACTTGCATCAGTGGGCGGCAGATAAGATTGGTGAGCAGCCACGTCACCGCACTCATAAAGGCGAGGAGAGCAACAATGCTTGCAACAGAAAATTCGCTAATTTTATCAATAAGCTCGGTCAGCTCACTGCGGTTGTCATCGACATAAGAGAGGTTAAGTTTTAGCAGTTCGTCAATCGCTGTTTCCAACTTTTCAAACGTAGGTAGAGAGCGTTGCAGATCTTGCTGCGCTTTGATCATCTCGTTTTGCAGGATGTCGTTGTTAAATGAACCGAGTTGGCGTAAGTACTCGTTCCACAAGTTTTTCACTGGCATGAAGATGCTACGTTCGTGATCGGTCCAAATACTGCGCTCATAACGGCTCAGATCTTGGGCGATTTGTTGGTAGTGATCGTTCATCCAGCGGATGTCTTCGGCGATTTCCGCTTTATCTGTTGAGGAAAGTAAGCTGATTTGCGCTCTACGCACAGAGGACATGTTGTACTTGATACCGTTGACCACCATCATCGAAGGTAAGGTATCGTCAGTCAGATTGAGTACGTCGCTTTTAATGGTGTGAAGGGAGTTATAAAGGTAGCCACCAAAAGCTAAGTTGATTAAGGCAATCACGCCAAACGCGACTGCGATTTTTTTGCCTATCGCTAAATTTTTGAAGAAAGCCATAAAGAGTCTGTGACCTCGTGGTAAAGCGGGTTGGTCACGTCCATATGTTGAATGCGCTGTCCAAGTTGCGGTTCACGAGCGAAGTTGCATAACGCTGGTGAAGAATTGCAGCGGAGTATAACACCGATTGCATTAATAAAACGAAATTATGTGCGATCTATCGCATTTTATGTCGGATTGTGAAGAGATTTTATGACGATAAGGTGTAAACACGGATGGACAGAGATTGAGCGATCTGAGGATTCACTCATTCACCGTCTATCTGCAATTCCAAGTTGTTGGGGTATAAAAGGTATTGGCTTATTGTTGGAGCTTGGCTTTCGCTGCTTCCACTTTTGCGAAGTCGAGTCCCAGCTCTTCAACGGCTTGTTTGATCAGCGCCGGATTTTGCATCACTTGCGCCAGTACCATTTGCATTTTGTCTTGAGGAAGACCGAGTTGCGCCAGTGTGGCCATGGCGGCAAGCGGGTTTTGGGTCAGAGTTTGAAACAACTCGTTGATCTGCTCGTTACTGATATTGTTTTCTTTCAGCATCGCTAGAATGGGGTTCATTCAATTTCCTCTGTTTTTCTATAGCTCTGTAACGCGAAAGCAACGAGAACGTTGCTTCGATTAACGTTGCTTTGGTGTTAACGGCACGAGACGTTGCCGCTCTAAAGGGCGCCATTGTCGCAGCTTGCTGCTCTTTTCGCTACTTTTAAGCCGATTTTTTCCTCGGTTGATAGTGCAAAATCGACATTGAAACAGGCAGTTGCAACACTTCACCTTCAGCATGACCATGCTGAGCATGGCGCATATTGGTATCGCAAATCAAACGCCAATCCTGCTGCCTATCTTTGGGGAGCACAAAGCGCGCTGGCGCGTTGGTTTGATTAATCAAATACAACATTTCAGGGCCATCACTACCGATGCCGATATGCAAGGCGACCGAAGAGAGGCGATTCCAGTCATCCATTTCCATAGGTTTGCCATCCACCCTACGCCAAGCAATGCGGTTATTGTTACGGTTTTCGCCACTAAATGCGCGAATAAAGGGCACCATGTAGGTTTGTCTTGCCGCTACCATTCCGGCAAGCCATTCACGAAAATCTTGTTTGGTTTCGTTGTTTTCCCAGTTTAACCAGCTGATGTCGTTGTCTTGACAGTAAGCGTTATTGTTGCCTTTTTGAGTGTGTGAGAGTACATCGGCGGTGAGAATGTGTGGAATACCGAAAGCAAACAGCAGGCTGGCCATAAAGTTACGTTTCTGCCGCTCACGAGTCGCGCGGATCACGATACTGTCGGTGTCACCTTCAAAGCCGTAGTTGTCCGAGCGGTTATCACCATGGCCATCGCGGTTTTGTTCGCCATTCGCTTCGTTGTGTTTGTGTTTATAAGACACTAAATCTTGCAGCGTAAACCCATCGTGATAGGTGATGTAGTTGACGGTTAGTTTGTAAGGCCAGTTAGCCGCGCTGTAGAGGTCGCGTGAACCCATGAGGCGTGTCGCAAACTCCTTCAAAAAGCCTAGGTCGCCACGCCAGAAGCTACGGGTAATATCGCGTAGTTTGTCGTTGGTTTCATTCCAACCAAAAGGAAAGTTACCCACTTGGTAGCCATTGGGGCCAATGTCCCAAGGTTCGGCAATCAGCTTCACTTCGCGCAGCACCGGATCTTGTGCAACGGCTTTGAAAAAGGCCGCTTCTTTGCTGAACTCATCACCACGTCGGCCGAGGGTGGCGGCTAAATCGAAACGAAAACCGTCAATCTGATATTCTTCTACCCAACAGCGAAGGGTGTCCATCACTAAATTCAGTGCCGCTTGGTTGGAGAGATCGACCGTGTTGCCACATCCCGTGTAGTTGGCGTAGTGATCGCCATGGTGCAGATAGTAGTTTGGAGCAAGGGCTTTGAGGTTGAACACTGGGCCATTGCTCCCACCTTCTGCAGTGTGGTTATACACCACATCCAAAATCACTTGGATGCCGTTACGATGCAGTTCACGGATGGTGGTTTTCAGCTCATTGACGGCATCTTTATTTGCGTAACGTGGATCGGGGGCCATAAATACATAAGGGTTATAGCCCCAATAATTGACCTTGCCACTTTCCAATAGATGGGGTTCATGCATACAAGCCGCAATCGGTAGTAGCTGTAGAGTATTAATATTTTGCTGGCGATAAAAATCCAGCATGGGCTGGCTCACCAAACCTAAATATTTGCCACGCAGCACTTTTTCTACATCTGGATTCAATTGGGTCAACCCTTTGACATGGGTTTCAAATAACACCATCTCATCTCGTGCGATACGCGGTTTGGTGACGTTTTGCCAATCAAAGTCGGTATCCGTGACCACACATTTTGGTAGATCAAAACTTTTATGGCTGTCAAAAGGGGGATCATAATGCAACGGACCTTCCAACGCTCGCGCGTAAGGGTCAGAAACATAATGCAACTCATCATTGAGTTGGATTAAATAACCGTATTTCTGCCCAGCATGAATGCCAGAAATATGCGTATGTTTTATCCCAGCATATTCATGTTCAAGTTGATGCGTTTCATAGCTACCGTCAGCATGAAAGAGAGCCAAGAGAACATCTCGATTGGCTGGAGCATAAATTGCGAAGTTACAACCCTCGTCATCGAGCGTTGCTCCCAGTGGAAAAGGCGTTGATCGGTTCATTTTCATTTTTAATCGTTGCGTTAGCGCACCACGTTATTAAGTAAAAGGCTTTGCTAGTCTTAGGTCAAGCGCACGGTCACAAATATTTATCTGTAATTTTATTTCATACTGATAACGGAAATGGGGCTAAAGAGTGATCCTTCATACACTTTGTATTAGTTTGTTTGGAAAGTGGCTAACCTACTCCCCCTAGAGAACGTGATCTTAGTTTTAAAAACGACACACTGTAATTTTTCTCATCCTTTCTCCTCCCCCCCAAATAAAAATGGGGTGGAGGAAGTGCCTTTTATCTTCGTAACGTAATCTCAGCACAGTTGAAACAACTGGGGACTCGTTCCCATCTTACCTCTCTTTTTATGCTGCCAACTTTCTGCCTTTGGGGGCTCGACAGAAAAGAGGGTCAAGAATCCAAAATAAAAACCCTAAATGGAGTTAACGATGAAAAAAGTAAGTGTAATTGCTGCCGCAGTGGCCGCGACGCTCGCAGCTGGTTCTGCTTTCGCTGAAGATGCAAAAAATGCTACCGATGTTATTAAAGATGGCTGGGAAGTACACGGCTATGCATCGATGAATTTCCGTACCGTTGACGGTGAAACCGTAGATACAGAATTTGGCAAGCCAGATTACAAAACGGCAGGGACGCATGGCAAAAGTACCAACCAAGTTGAATTTGTGTTGAAGAAACACACTGAGCATCAAAATGGTGTTTGGTCTAACTTTAATGTGCGTTCTGAGTATGGTAACGGTAACTCTTACGCTTACTCCTCTTCTGGTAGCCAAAAGAAAAATGATGAAGCGCAGTTTGAAATAAAAGAGACCTTTGTTGAAATTGGCGGTTTATCTTATTTAGGTGAAGATACTTCTATTTGGGGTGGTCAGCGCTTCCTCAATCGTGCTGCTGGATTGTTGTCTGGTGAGTTTTGGAAGCAATCTTCGGGTGTTGGTGCCGGTATTCAAACTAAGTTAGCCGGTAACACCGCGGGTTTTGCAGTAGTGGTAGCTGACCCTGACGCTGGTGACGTGACTCGTGACGCGGAGCGTAAAACACTGACGTCATACGATCTGTATTACTACGGTGTTGATGTAGGTTTCGGTAGCTTGGACTTCGATTTCAAATATATGAAACAAGCGAATCAAGACAGCAGCTCTGAAGATGGTTTTGGTGCGGCAATTACTCTGAACTCTAGCTACTATGGTTTGAATGGTTGGACGCAAACAGCGATTGCTTATGGCAAGGGTGTTGCGCAAAACCGTGGTGTGAACTTTGGTGGTTGGGCTAGTGGTAATGATCAACAAGAATCACTGTTTTTAACCTCTTACGGTGTGTTGAATATTACTGATAACTGGCAAATGGGGTCTGAGATGACTTATTTTGCTGCGCTTGATGAACTGTTTACTGCTAAGGATCTCAAACGCTGTATCGTAGCTGTACGTCCATCTTATAAAGTGAACGACAATCTACGTATTGAAATGACCGGTTCCTATGCGCATGAAGAAGGCGCTGAAGGATACTGGGGCCGTACAGGCGGTGACGTGAAGAGTGATATCTATAACCTTGAGTTAGCCGCTGCATTTACGGTTAATGCAGATTACTTCGGTCGTCCACAAATTAAGCCTTATGTAAGCTATATTTCAGCGGATGATAAAGAGAGTGCATCACAGTTAGGCATTAAAGATGGCAAAAATGAAACTGTGATCGGTGTTCACACTGAAATTTGGTTCTAAGCGTCTAAAATAGGAAAGGCAGCCAAGTGGCTGCCTTTTTGCACTACAACAGAGAGATAATAATGACAAAAATAAATACCTTTTTTGCCTTTTTCTTAGGTTCCCTACTGACTGGCTGTGCTTCACAACAAGTGGAGTCTACGATCGTGACTCCTCCGGCCGATTCACAGGTGTGTTGCAGTGCGTCTTCTCAATACCCTTATGTAGAACTTCAAGAGAATGAAGCGTTTCGTTTTGATATTGATCTTTCTTCTCCTATCGGCTCGTTCCCGAGTGGCAATAGCCACTTTGCGGCATACCGCTTTAGTGAGCGCTCACAAAGTGCCGTGGTGACATTATCCAGTTTCTTTATTAATGACTCGGTTTTTGTTCCTGAAGTTTTACTACTGACGGAAGACTTCCAAGTCGCTGAACATTACTCAGCCGATCGATTCAGTATTCTCCCTTCTGATGCTTTTACTCGTACACGTTATATCGCTCGTTTCCAAGTGGATACTGAGAAAACGCCATACCTAGTTATCTATACCTCGGCAAACACCTTAGGGAAAAGTATAACCATTGATCACCCAGCCAAAGTTCGAGCTAGAGAGATGGGTGAAGCGATGCCTATGGTGACTGATCCAACTTATATCAAACAGTTAGGTGGGGAGTTATCGTTGAGTGTTGAAACCAAGAAGAGGCGACCATTCCGTGCTGAGCCGCAAAAAGTAAAACCTCAGTCCGCTCCTGCAGTGGTCGCTCCGTTAAATGTTCAACCAGAGTCACAAGCCTTTTATCTGTCAGCGATTGAAAAAGCGGTAAGTACTGGAGACATTCCTAAAGCTCTGAGTCTTCTAGATGAAGCCAAAGCACTGGGAATTGAAGGCGCGCAAGAAGTGTTTGTGAAAGCGGTCAACACAAGAAAATAAAATCTGCCTGTAATAAATTGATATTTAAAAAAATGGAGCCTTTGAGTTCCATTTTTTGTTATTAAAAAGAATGAGTTACATAGATTTACCATGCGCGCACATGGGGATAATGAGAGCCATCCTTGGCTCTCTTGAAAAACCAGCCTACGACTATGCTACTTGGTAGCATAAAAATTGATCACTCACTTACCATCTATCTGCAACCCCAAGTCCTTGGGTTATACACACGTAAGTGTTGAGCGAGTTAATCATGGGCGGTTGAGAGATTCTCCAGCCGCCGTTTGTTTAACAAGAAGTTCTGTTCTTGTAGGGCGGAGTGAGTAAGAGTCCAGTCTGGCCGACAAAGCGTCAGTGGGTATGGAATCCAACTTGGTATGGTGACAAGTGTCGCCTGCATCTTTGGATGGCTGTCGTATTGCTGCTTAGAGTAACGAATGGAGAATTTTCCACCTAAATTTGTCTCAATATGCCAATGCTGATTGTCTGTAACCAAGAGATTGAGATGCAGTTTTAGTTCGGGAAAAGATTGGCTTGGTATGATCTCAATATGTTGATCGATTCCCTGACGATGCCAAATGATATCCAAGTGGTGGCTGCTTCCGAACGGAACTCGCGCAGATACCTCGTTCCATTCATTAGGAAATCGAGGAGCCAAGGTTAGAGTTTGCTGGAGCATTTGTGGCCGATAGCCCAAATAGTCTTGCTGAGCGTTACGGGCGAATTCCGAAACAGACCAAGCCTGAGAATAGGTTCCCGATTCTACGAGCTTTTCTGTAGATATCTGATAAGCATCAAGGTTTTCACTCATCGTGCCACGATGCCCTTGATGCAACACCTGATGGGTTAATTGCTTTGTTAACTGATACGCCAATTCGGTTTGGTTGAAACGTGTCAAAGCCGAGACCGTAAAACCTGCATTCCACCCCCAGATTGTCCCATTATGATAAGCGGCATCTTTATGGTATTCGCTTCGGTTGTCATGGTAAGGATGAAACTCAGGATGATGTTGATTTAAAGAACAAATCCCCCATGGGAAAAGTAGATTTTCCGTCGCTTGGGTGAGTATGGCTGCTGCGTATTCTTCTGTGAATAGCGGTTGTTGTTGTGGAATCGTGATCGTCATTAATTGATTCGGGCGGATAGTCCAATCCGGATGATCAGTGTGATCTAAGCGATCGGCTAGGCGTAGTTTGGAACTGTCCCAAAACTTCTCTGTAAAACTCTGTTTAACCTTTTGAGCCATGGATTGCCAATGGTCGGCGGAGGTCACATCCCCTAATAGTTGGGCAAGAGTGACTCCTACTTGGAGGCTTTCATACCAAAGAGCTTGTATGTCGTTGGCTTTTGGCCCTCGTGGAGACCAAGGGATCTGGCCTTCTATTTTTGCATCCATCCAGGTATCTGGGTCTCGGTGTAACATGCATCCATCATCGGCTAAATAGTGACGTTCTACACCGGAGATGAAGTGTTTTAAGACGGGATACAGTTTGGAGGCAAAAGCTGTATCACCACTGTAGTTGAGATATTCTAGGAGCTCGCGAATCATCCAAGGAGTGCCATCAGTTGTGTTGTAAATGATCTGCGAGTCACTGCTGACTCGATTTGGGATTCGTCCATAATGTACCGAATCTGGGCGAGTTTCCTGAAGACGAGCAAAGTCCTCAATAATCGATTTAGCCGTAGCGAAGTCGCCGTTCACCAAACAGATTCCCGGTAGAGCAATAAAAGTATCTCTTCCCCAGCCATCTTTAAACCAAGGGAGGCCAGCCCAAATACCGGAGTAACCGAATTCCTGATTAATCATCGAATGACCTGAGAATCTAGCCCACATCAAAGCTTTGTTGTATTCGTGGTGGTTACACCACAGCATGTTTTGAGTCAGAAATTGATAAATAGTCCTTTTATTTTTTTCAAACGCCTGTTGCTGAACCGCTGTGGCTGCCTGTTCAACGGCTTCTTCCAGTGTGTGGGTGAATGAGAAGTAAATGTGTAACGCGGTTGTTTTGGTGCTGGTTGTGATGGTCAGTCTAACTGGAGAGCTGTTTTCACATAATGTCACGCTTTGGCTGGCGCTAATCGCTAAATAACAAGGATCACCTTCTGTACGATATGCAGCCGGAATTTCATATACCCAAGCGGTGTCACTGAGATGGACAATAAATTGATTGAGGGGAAGATTCAGTTCGGGTTTTAAAGTCATCAAAGCAGGTTGTTTGGCGTTAAGCGTAATGCAGGCGAGCCGCTTGCCTTGTATGAGAGAAAAACAGTCTGAGCCAAAAGCATAATGATGCTCAACACCATAAGGTAGAAAACGCGCGGTAAGCGCTTGTGATTTATCACAACGGTGCTCTGCGATGGTGGCAGAGTAATCGCCAAGATAGCCATTTTTCTTATGCTGGTACTTATTGGTACTACTCGATTGATAGGTGGAGCCTGCATAATATCCATCGATATTATCTGTCATCACGTAAGCCAATGCCTCTTGGCTTGAAATCGCCAAAAAGTCAAAAAGCTCGGTTTGGGAGAGAGCAAAAGTGGGTGCCAGACAGGGGGATGAAGTCATGGATTGTTCCATAGGCTGAGCAATATTTGTCTGGAGAGAATGAGTTAGAGATTCGGTTCGATGGGTATTCATAAATCATTATCCTAAAAAGGGTACCGAAAACGGCACCCTGTACATAGAATCAGTCGATAAAGGTTCAATTGGCGTGCTTTTTTTCAAGTAAATAAGCATGTGCTGCAAAGGGGGTTAATGTGCAGCATATTTGCCCAACACCTTGAGTAATTTGCAAAAGCACAGGCTCTGCAAGACCGATTTCATCCACTAAGGTGTAAGTGCCATCGGGTAATGAACAATAACGGATCAATTCAGCCGGAAGTGTCAAATTAAGATCACATGTGGTATTGGCTTCAAAATGGCTAAGGGCAATAATCAGCTCAGAGTGACAGCTGCGTGCAAAAGCATGAGCTTGGTTACCTAAAGAATGCGCATTAGCAGAATAGAGATCCCAGTATTGTCCACATAAGGCTGGATGTTGAAGCGAAAAGTTCAGTAAGCGAGCGTAAAATGCGCGTAAATCTCTTTGCCTATCGGACAGTTGCTCTCCGTCGAAGAGTCCGTTATTCATCCATTTTTGATGTTCAGGAACACCAATATAATCGAAGATAGATGTGCGGGAAGGTCTGCCAAAGCCTGCATCTTCTGAGCCATCTTCACCGACCTCTTGACCGAAATACACCATACTCGGTGCACTACTAATCAAAACGCTGACTAACATGGCAGGTTTGCCCCATTCGGGATTGCCAGCAAATTCAGGTGCGGCTAAGCGCTGTTCGTCATGGTTTTCAAGGAAATGCAGCATATGGTGCTCAATATCACTCATTTCTTGTTGGATACGACTAATTTCTTGAGTGGATTCCTTACCTTGAATAATGGCTTTTAAGCGATCGTACAGATCTACTTTGTCGTACAGATAATCCATTTTCCCTAAATGTAGATAATCTCGGTAACGTTCAGGTTGGTATACTTCTGCCACCAAAATAGCTTCTGGGTTGCGCATTTTGATGGTGGAATTGAGATAACTCCAAAACTCGATGGGAACCATTTCAGCCATATCGTAGCGAAACCCGTCCACACCGTGAGAAAGCCAAAAGAGGGCAATTTCACGAAATTTATGCCAAGAGTCGGGGAGCTCTTGGTTCTGCCAGAATGCATGATGCTCGCGGTAAGTGAATTGTTCGTAACCCGCGGGGAGAGAAGGAAAGTCCTTTGTGCCATCTGGGCGTACACCATAATTAATTTTTACGGTTTCATACCAGTCATCGAAAGCAGGCTTGGCTTTACGTGCTCCATTTCCCGTCCATTTTGCTGGATTTTCTTGATATGACTGCCAGCCCATTAAGGTCTTTTCACCTAATGGTTGATAATCGTTTGGGTAATCAGGAAGTTCAAAAGGCTGGTTAGGAAGGTAATAAAAATTGTTATCTCGGTGGTATTCAACATCTGAGTTGTCGTTAGCGCCGAAATCACAGCTACCCAATGGGTTATTTTGGCTCCGGTAGTTACGGGCAACATGGTTAGGAACGATATCGATAATAACTTTCATACCATGTTGGTGAGTACGGTTAATTAATGAAAGGAATTCATCCAGACGATGAGCTGGATCGTCGGCTAAATCTGGATTGACTGAATAATAATCTTTGATTGCGTAAGGTGAACCGGCTCGTCCTTTCACAACGGCTGGGTGGTCATGATGGATACCATAGGCCGAGTAATCTCTGACGAGAGCATGGTGAAGAACGCCGGTATACCAAATATGGGTAATTCCTAGATTGCGAATTTCGGCTAGCGCGGTATCGGTAAAATCGCTGAATTTTCCCACACCATTTTCTTCGAGTGTGCCCCAGCGGACGAAATTCTGCTTTTTATTCCCGAAAAGTCGAGTGAATACCTGATAAATCGCTTTTTTTTGTTTCATGGTTTGACTCATGCCTGCAAAACATATCACCCGACAAGTGCCGGGCGAATGAGATTAGTGGGTGAAACGAATAGCAAAGGATTCATAAGGTCTTAACGTTAACGTATCAGACCAAGATTGCCGAAACTCGTAGTTTGAGATCAACACCTCGTGGTGAGCATCGCCTGCGATTGGCAACTGAGAGATTGTTTGTTCAGCATGACTGAAATTACTGACGACCAGAATCCGTTCTCCCTGATATTCACGCGTATAAGCAAAGACAGATTCATGTTCAGCGGCGACGGGGGTGAAAGTGCCATACACGATCACAGGGAGCTTTTTACGTAAGGCGATCAGGTGCTGGTAATGATAGAAAATAGAGTTTTGATCGGCTAACGCTTGTTCCACATTAATTTGCATATAGTTGGGATTCACCTCAATCCAGGGACGAGCTGAAGTGAATCCTGCATTTTCACTGTTATCCCACTGCATTGGCGTTCGCGCATTGTCACGACTATTTTCGTGAATCGCAGCCATCATCGCATCATGTGATATTCCAGATTGCGTTTTCACTTTATAAAAGTTCAACGTCTCGATATCGCGGTACTGATCCAAACTATCAAAGGCGACATTGGTCATGCCAATTTCTTCTCCTTGATAAATGTAAGGTGTACCTTTAAGAAAATGGAGCGTAGTAGCAAGCATTTTCGCAGATTCGACTCGATATTGCCCTGTATCTCCGTATTTAGAAACTGCACGAGGTAAGTCATGGTTATTCCAAAACAGAGAATTCCATCCTCGGTCGGCAAGTTCGATCTGCCATTTAGTAAGCACTTGCTTAAATTGGCGTAGATCGAGAGGAATTGGACGCCATTTTTCCCCGTTTTCCCATGTCAAAGTAATATGTTCAAATTGAAAGACCATAGAAAGTTCATGACGTGCGGGATCGCTGTATAATTTCGCGATTTCTGGTGTGGCTCCCCAAGTCTCTCCGACCGTCAGTAGGTTTTTATCTCCGAAAGTCGCGTGGTTCATCTCTTGCAATAGAGTGTGTAAGCGAGGCCCATTACCTGTAATGCCACGTTCAATTTCTTTACCAATTAAATCAATGACATCCAGTCTGAATCCACCAATGCCTTTATCTATCCACCAGTTCATCATCTTGTGTACTTCTTGTTGTACACGGGGATTCTCCCAGTTCAGATCCGGTTGGCGCGCAGAGAAAAGATGGAAATAGTATTGTTGGGTTTGCGGATCCCACTGCCAAGCACTGCCCCCAAAGATGGATTGCATATCATTCGGGGGGCTGCCGTCTGGTTGCGCATCACGCCAAATATAAAAATCTCTGAAAGGACTGTCTTTGCTCGCACGAGCAGCCTGAAACCAAGGGTGTTCATCAGACGTATGATTGACAACCAAATCCATCACGACCTTGATATTGCGTGCGCGAGCTTCGGTGAGTAAACGCTCCATATCGTGCATATCGCCAAATTCTTCAGCAATCGCTTGATAGTCAGAAATATCATAGCCGTTATCGTCCATTGGTGAACGATAGACAGGTGATAACCACAGAACGTTGACACCGAGAGTCGATAGGTAATCCAGTTTACTGATAATGCCAGGTAGGTCACCGATACCATCATGATTAGAATCGCAAAAGCTACGTGGGTAAATTTGGTATACAACGGCATCGTGCCACCATTGTTTATGCATGTCTTTTCTCCGTTGCGAATGAATGCTTGAACTATAGCGGGAGTAAGAGAAAGTAAAAAATTGATTTTTCTCTGCATGATATAGGAAATGGCTATATCATCTATTTGTAATGCTCTCTCTGTGTTGGGTATGATTAACTTACGTAGAAAGAACAGATTCTCTCTTTCCTACGGAGAGCTACGGTGTCGTTGGTTATGCGTGTTTGCCTAAATGCATTGTTTGTCATGTTCATAACACGACTAGAATTAAAGCATCGCTGAATGCTAGTGAGCTTTGGATAGAGAAATGTGAACTGAAGCAAGACAAGGTGACTGATTAATGCACAAGCACTACCGGTATTTTCTGATGGTTGCTCATCTAGGGAATATAAAACAAGCGGCAGAAAGGCTACATATTACCCAACCTTCTTTGACGGCTGCGATTAAAAAGTTAGAAAGTGATATTGGTTTTACCCTATTTCATCGTCGCTCTAAAGGTGTTGAGTTAACTGAGTACGGCCAACTACTCAAAGAACATGTCCAAGAGCAGCAAGAACAACATAATCATTTATTGCATCGTTTGCAGGATATGCAGCAAAGGGAAAAAGGAAAATTAAAGCTGGGTACGGGAGATGCTTGGTGGGAATTGTTTGTGCGCGACGCTTTGAACCAGTATCTACAAGATGTAGAAGCAAGCTCAATTCACTTAGAGTTTGGGAATAATTTAGCGCTCATGCACCATTTAGTACAAAGTGAAATTGATTTATTTATTGGGCATGAAGTGTACGGGTTGAGTGAGCGATGTAAGGTGAAATTTATTCCATTATTGCAAGATAAAGAGGCCATTTATGTCCGTTCTGGGCATCCATTACTCTCTGGGAAGACTCAAACCGAGCTTGACGTCGCACAAGCTGCATACCCAGTCATACGAGTAACACCTGATCATCCGCGTCATCGTTCAGTCCTTGCAGAACAAAACATTTCAAAAATGGATACCGTTTTTGCACAAGATGTGGGGCGACAGGTTTATCATGTCGATTCATTAGCCGCGAGTTTAGATATCCTCCGTTACACTGATGCTGTCATGCCGTACAGTAGTAAGTTGTGCCAGTGGATGGAAGCACATGGTGCGAAGGTGCTTGTTATTAACGCCGCACAAGTCGGTAACGTAGGTATTTATTACGCCTCACCGCTTAGCGATAATCAGAAAGTATCGCGAATAATCGATTTGTTGAAGAAATCGTGTGAGTTAAGTGAATTTACGTAACTCTATGAGTCTAAATCGAACATTGGGTTGAAAAAGCAAAAATGGGTGGCGGATCTCCACCCATTTTTTATCGCACATAGTTTCTACGTTGGATGTACAGTACAATTCAACCATCGTTTAGTTTTGCCTGCCTTCAAACGGTGCTGGCAAATGCAGTGACCCAGTTAGAGAAACTATGAATATTATCGGAATTGCGATTGGCGCTACCGGGCTAACACTTATCCTGATTTTTGTCTGGATGATTGTGCTATCCGTCAGACGTAAGCGACTAGAGGAAGAACGCAGGGCCAGAGAAGAAGCGTATCGCAAAGCGTTAGAGCGTAACCGAGAGCAAGAACGCAAAGAAAGATTGTTTAAAGCCGAATCCGGACATATTCCAACTATTTTGTTTTTAGCCAAAGAGGCGGAACGCAACAGTTTAAAAGAAGCCTTGTTTTGGTATGAAAAAGCCGCCCATCTCGACAATATTCCGGCCATGTACGGTATTGTGCGGGTTTGTCAGCGGATCCGAGAGGATGTAGTTGCGAAAGAGAAGGCCAAGTTTTGGCAAACCTGTGTGCGTGGTATTGAAGGCGATCTGGCTTCTAAATTTGAAACTGGCATGGCATGGCTATACGGTCGTGGGGTGGAAGTTAACGTTTCGCGAGGTATTGGGCTAATTCAAGAAGCGGCAGAAGCTAATTTCATTGATGCGATTTTGTTTATGGGCGGATGGTGCGTGTCGAAAGATAACATTGCTCCGACGCCTTCAGATTCGACGTTTTGGTATGAAAAGGCCGCTCGTATGGGCAGTGCCGAAGGCATGATGAGATTAGGGCAAAACTTGCTGCATGGTATTGGTGGCGCCAGTGATTTTCCGATGGCGTGTTATTGGTTAGAGCGTGCCTCAGAAAAAGGGCACCCCGAAGCCATGTATCATGCCGGCGAAGCGTGGATTGACCGTGGTGCTCACGGTAAAGCAATTGCGTATATTTGGTTGTTTCTTTCGGCTTCTATGGGGTATGAGCCTGCGAAAAATCTGCGTGATTTGGTAGGTGGTAAGCTCGGAGTGGAATCGATTGTCGGTTTACAAGCCTTGGCCAAACCGTTGCAACGTAAATTAGCCACCAGTTCGGTGACTAAACATTCGATGATTCGTGCGTTGAATAAACTGTATAAACGCCAGATCCCGATTCCGACGAAAGATGTGGTGGATCCTCTCGCAGAGCAAGAAGCCGAGTCTTTAATTGATTTAATTGAACCTAATGCTCTCAATGACGTGCCTCATGTTACCAGTGAGCGACTGGATTTCTCACAAGGCCCAATCGATAGTCTCCCGCTTGACAAAAGATGATGAGAAAAAGGGGCTCTATACCCTTCCTACTTGAAGCTGCAGGGGTGTTGGCTACGTTCGCTCACCCCAATCACATAGTTTATCTATGCTCATGGGGATTCACTCTCTTGCCGCCTACCTGCAACTCCAAGTTGTTTGGGTATACATGTATTTGAGCCCCTTCTGACCCGAATAGACTCTCAGTGGTTGAAGAGAGTTATGAATAAAAACGCCCCGAATATCATATCGGGGCGTTTTTATTCGCTGAGTGAGATTTATCTTAGAAGCCTACGATATTTTTGGCTTCTAGCTCAGTGAAATATTTAACGGTTTTCACTTTCAGCTCTTGGGTTGATGGCTCGTCACATACGATCACCGCTTTAGGGTGCAGTTGCAGTGCAGAGACAGTCCATAGGTGGTTTACACTCCCTTCAACCGCTGCTTGCAGTGCCAGCGCCTTGTTGTGCCCAGTCACGAGAATCATGATCTCTTGTGCATCCAGCAATGTGCCTACGCCGATAGTGAGCGCATACTTAGGCACTTGATTGATATCACCATCAAAGAAACGTGAGTTAGCGATACGAGTATCTTCGGTCAGGGTTTTGATACGAGTGCGTGAAGAGAGAGAAGACGCTGGTTCATTAAAGGCGATGTGGCCATCGTTACCTACACCACCCATGAACAGGTTGATCTTACCGTAAGATTTGATTTTGTCTTCGTAGCGCTTGCATTCTGCTTCGTGATCATCGGTATTGCCGTTCAGCAGATTGATATTTTCTTCTTGGATATCAATGTGATTGAAGAAGTTGTTGTACATGAATGAGCGGTAAGACTCAGGGTGGTCTGCGGCTAGGCCAACATACTCATCCATGTTGAAAGTGACGACGTGTTTGAAGCTCACTTCACCCGCTTTATGCATTTCAATCAGCGCTTTATAAGTCGCGAGTGGTGTGCCACCAGTAGGGAGTCCCAATACAAAAGGACGTTCAGCTGTTGGTTGAAACTCGTTGATACGCTTAACAATGTGTGCAGCCGCCCATTTACCAACTTGTGCTGCCGCTTTCAGTGGGATAAGTCTCATGTATTGCCCCTAGATTTGAATTTATGATGCCTTGCAATTCCCTTCCTACTGAGTGCCCTAGTGCAAACAAAGCAGAGTGGGTTTATGTTAATTTGCATTATAAAATAAGTAAGGTTGAACTGCCATTGTTTTAGGTCAAAAAATTATAGTCTTGATAAAAGCGGCCAACCAATAGGCTTGAATCGGGTGGATGTTCGGCAATCTAGAGCCTTGTCCTATCAAGATAAGCTTCGTCCAATATAACGGGTCTCAAAAAATTTATGGCCAAAATTAAGTGTTTTTTTGCGCTGACGCAGATCATAAACTGGCAAGCTGGCGCCTAACTGCCAATACTGATTATGGGCACATGTCGAGGAAAAAGATCATGAAAAATGAACTGGAACCGAGCAAAGTCTTATCGGCGTATGAAACGGTAATGGAAAATGGCTCACCCACTGAATTTGGCAAGATCTATGAAGGAATTGAAGCGTATGCGGATTATGATGGCTACAACATCTTCATGCGTGGTAACGGTGTTGAGCTGAAGATTGGCTTCCACAATACCTACCATTTGGCCTATGAGCAGGAGCACTTACGTGACAGTTTCCTGAAAAAACTGAGCATGTTGGCGAAATAATGCAGGATATTTTTACCTGATGTTTTAAGTCATTTGGATATAGTGCTGATTCATCTCCCTAAAAAAGCCCTGAGCAGTGGCCTGCGTCAGGGCTTTGGGAGAAAGATCCTCTTGTATCGAGTGAGCTTATTGCCTCAAGTGAGTTAGTGGCGTAGCGACTCAATCAAATATTTGAGGGTGGGCTCTGGCTCGCTGCCTAAATCATCGAAACGGAATTGGGGTTTAATCAGCCAACCGCGCTCGACCAGCTCATCAATTAAATCAAGATATTGATAGCTGCATTTCCCGACCAACAGATTATCTAAGCTGCGCTTTTGTGCTTGCTGCAAGGTATTGATAAACCCTTCAAGATAAAGGTGATCTTTGGTGAAACCTCCGCCGCGATACACCCGTGTGGTGGTCACAAAGGCGCTTTCTCGATCGACACCATACTCTTCGGTTAAGTAGCTGAAGGTTTGGTAGAAATTGTGCTCTTTAAGCATGGAATCGACCGCCAACACTCGCGTTGCCAAGGTTTTGAGTCGCTCATGCGACATATAACCCGCTTTGTATTCTGCCAAAATGGCCAACCCTTCTTGTGACTCTGTTGCGCCGGGTAAACCAATCGAAAACACGCGTAAAGGCTGCATGCGGCCGTTAAAAGTGGTGGCGAGATGAACGCCAATTTCATGCTGAATTAGGCGCTGTATCTCTGCATGTGAATACATCACCTTGCTATTGAGATATAAGGTTGGAGGCTTTTTGCCACTCACCATCGCCCGCGCTGCCAGTGATGCTGTGGGTGTAATATGGCAATGCATACCCCATTCTTGTGCTTTTTTCAGCATGATTTCAGCGGCTTGATCCGCGTTATACAGCTCGCCTTTCTCTTCCGGTAACGTCTTGGCGTAGAGTAGAAATTTCGCGTTTTCTATCGCGGTACGGTTCGGGCGGCCATAAAAACGCAGCGAGTTATACAGAAAGGATTCTTGACCTATGCTGGTGAGCAAGTCGATTTTTTCGCTCAGCTTATCGACCATCGAGCCGTACAACTGTTTCAAATCAGGATCGGAAATGGTCTCAATTGGCAATTGATACAGTTGCTGCTTAAATTCATTGGCGTTGATAGGTAACTGTTTATAGCGAAACTCAGGTTTGTAGCGACTCGGTGCCGCTTCAAAACGCTTCTGCTCAATATTGATATTGGTTGGGTTGACGTATTTAAGTGTCTCAACTTTGCGCGTCAGTTTGGACAGCGCATCATCAATACTCAAAATTGCGGGTTCAATCGATGAGCCAAGCATTTTCGCTTTGCTTATTCGGCGACGATTATGACGACGCTGAAAATAGGCACTGGTTTGGCTCAATGCACCTTTAAGGCCGCTACACAGCGCGTTTAGCACCAAGGGATAGACAGTGCCAGTATCCTCCTCCATGAAGACTTTTTTTACTTCGGTGGGGAGTACTAACGTTCGGTCAAAATGGGCGTTGGTATGGGCAATTAAATAGCCACGGCCTTCAAATACCGCGTTGATTTCGGTGCTATTTTCGATGTGCGGTAGCTGAATTTTACTCAGTTCAGCACAGAAACGCTTCACCACGGAGCCCCAACGCTGCATGTCGATTTGTGCGGTACCTACGTTAAACACTGGCGTCGGTTTATCACCCAGCTGTTTATAGTTGTAAGCGTACATATCAAACACAATCACCATGCCATGCATCGCTTCAAGTTTGCGGATTAACGCCTCATAGAGTTGATAAAACGCGCTGTGCTTACGATGGCTCTCGGTACGCTGTTTATCGCTCAAAGGGCGATTCCAGGCAGATTTATAGCGGGTACTGAGGGTTTTTGCGCGGTTCAGATCGTACTCGAAGCGAGAATCGAGGCCACACAAAGTGATGGGCTGGGAGGCAATAAATTGATCGGTATAAGGTGCTTCTTCAAGATTACGCTCCGTTTTACTCAGTTGGCACTGTTTGAGCAAATCTTCGCGTAAACGGCTTCCCGCATGGATAGCGGTGCAGACCACAGGCAGATAGTCTTCTATCTTGATAAAACAGCCAGCAGATTCGAGCTCTCCGGCGAAAGGCTGCTCTCGCTGGATCAGCGATAACATCTCTTCAAGAGAATAAACGTTAGAAACTGGGTTAGGCATCTTTCCTCTCAAAGGACACCAATTCTCGTCCATCCATGCCAGAGGGCTACAAATTATTTCTGTAGCCCGAAGGAAAGATTAATCTTCCTCACTCAAGCTTGGTTCGTCGTCGGTGTAATCTTCAACGCCATCAGGCTTGTTGCGGCCATTCAAGGTATGGAAACGCTTGCGGCCACGAGCCAGACGGGTGTATTTCACCCAAGCTTTCTCTAACTTATTTTCTGCTAACTCTGGATTGGCGAGTACTTTTAGAAAATGCTCTTCATCGGCATTTTCGGGCTGTAGCTCACCACTCTCCAAACCGAGCATAGTGTCGCCATACCGAGTTAGGATATCCTCTTCTGCTAGAGTAAAGTCTCCAGATTTAGCAAAGCCTCTTGGGAACTTCTTAGTATCGAAAAAACGTTTTTTTCCTTGACGAAATGCTGTCTCAGACATGTCAACCTCGTGTGAATATGTTCAACCACCTTGTAGCCGTGGGTCACGGCGAAAGTTAGGCGTAATCTTCGGAAAAGAAAAACAAAAATTTTTTATCGTCATAATACTTCTTACTTGTTAATCTTCACGGGTAACATCAGAGGAAACTATATGGACGTAAAAGTCTTTCGCACCTTTCTTGAACTGGCCAAAGTTCGCCATTTTGGTCGTGCTGCTGAAAATCTGTATTTGACGCAAGCGGCGGTGAGTGCGCGCATCAAACAACTTGAAAATCATTTCGATGCTCAGTTGTTTACCCGTGACCGTAACAACATCAAATTGACCTCTGCCGGTGAACGTTTGGTCGGGTATGCCGAGGTCATGGTCGCGACGTTGCAGCAGGCGAAATTTGAATTATCGCTCGAAGGCGGTAAGGCTTTACAGCTCACATTAGGCGGTACGCCTAACATTTGGGATGCCTACTTACAGCATTGTTTAAGCCGTATTACCGATACTTTTGAAGGCTATGGCTTTTTGGCAGAAGTCATGGGGCGAGAACAATTGAACCGCGGCTTGCTAGAGCGTACTTTGGATATGGCTTTCGCTCTGGATCCGATCAAAGCCGAAGAATTGCAATGCAAAAAAGTGGCTGATTTGGTTCTCGTGTTGATATCCACTAAGTCTGACGATGCCGATAGCGTGTTTGAAAACCGCTACGTTTATGTCGATTGGGGCGCGCGTTTTGCTTCAGAACATGCCGACCGCCACCCTAAAGCGCCAGCGCCTTTTTTAAGAACGTCGACGGCAAGAATTGCGTTAGATTTCATTTTGGAGAAAGGGGGCAGCGCTTACTTACCGCAAACCATGGTGCAACCCTTATTGGATGCAGGGCAATTACATCGCGTGTCCGAGGTGAATGATTGGCAGCGCCCACTTTATCTGAGCTATCGCAAAAATAGCTCTTCCATTGAGGCGATAGTGCAGGTGGAGAAGTTGATGAAAACGTTAGACCCTTTCAGTGTGGTGCGAACGGTGGACAAAGTGGAAGCCGTGTGATTGAGCACTGATTAAGTCATAGGTACGAGAAAGGGGGAATCGCTTAACACGATTCCCCCTTTCTGCTTGAAGTGACTTATGCCAAACGCTTCAGTAGCAGATTATCGAGGCTCAGACGACCTGCACCTGAAACCAGCAGTGAAACAGAGCCTGCTAACAGAGCCAAGCCAAACTCGTAACCGCCGTTGCTTAAGAATAAGCCGTGGCTAAAGTGCACGCTAAAAATCGCGACCAGCATGGTGACAGACAGTACCAGTGCGGCAGGACGTGTCAGCAGACCTAGCAAAATGGCTAATCCGCCAAAAAACTCCCCACTTCCGGCCAGAAATGCCATCGCTACGCCAGGCTCTAAGCCAATCGAAGCCATCCATTGACCTGTGCCTTCAAGGCCGTAACCGCCGAACCAACCAAACAGTTTTTGTGCACCATGCGCCATAAAAATGATGGCTAGGGGAAGGCGCAGTGCTAGGGGAGCCCATGAGCTTGTTGAAGTTAAAGCAGTTTTTAATAAAGTATTCATCAATAAATCCTCTCAGTTGACTCAGGCTATACGGTGATAGACTGGGTTGAAATTTTCGAATGACTCAAATGGTCTGTATGTTTGATGAAATGAAGTTTATGGGATGAGCCTTGTGCAGAGAATCCCATTAGGCTGATGCTCTTGTTCAAAATTATTGAAGAAACTTTTGCGGCTTAGTCTCTGCATTCTGTTCCGAAAATGGCTAGTCTAGACAGCGGAACTGGATAGACTGAACAAAAAAGCGAGCAGGAGGCTTTGATGACATTGCTTAATGAATTATCCGCGGAGGTGTGCCAACGCGCTCGGATGAGCCGAGATCCACGGTTTAATGGGCGTTTTTTTGTTGCGGTTAAAACCACAGGGATTTTTTGCCGCCCGATTTGCCCAGCCAACCTACCGAAAGAAGAGGATGTTGAATATTTTTTCTCGCAAGCGTTAGCGGGATTGGTCCTTGGACCGTCGATTACGCGCAATTGCGCGGTGAATCACGTAGCCACTATTTTTTAACCGGAGATTTGATCGTGAAAAAAGCACTGGCGAAATTTCCTCAGTTAACTGCCGAATCGGTCGCCCCTTGGGGCAGTTATGCCACTTTTCATTGCTGGAGCCACTAAATGAGCCATTTTACTGACTACTCATCCCCCCTCGGGCCAATGACCTTACAAGCGAGCTCTCAAGGCTTATTAGGCGTATGGTTTGCTACCCAAACGACTCAACCTGAGCATTTGGGCGACTATGTGAAAGAATGTCCTATACTTAACAAAACGATACGCCAACTGGATGAGTATTTTTCAGGTCAGCGCACTCAATTCGAGCTACCGTTGGCCGCCAACGGCACGGCATTTCAGCAGTCGGTTTGGCACGCACTATGCGAGATCCCTTATGGGGAAACATGGAGCTATCAACAACTGGCAGAAGCAATAGGCAACCCTAAGGCAGTAAGAGCCGTTGGACTCGCGAATGGTAAAAACCCGATTTCGATCATTGTGCCTTGCCATCGAGTGATTGGAAAAAACGGCCGATTGACCGGGTATGCGGGTGGTTTAGAACGTAAAGCCTTCCTGCTGGAGTTGGAGCAACGAAGATAAGGATAAGATTATGAACATGGCTAACTTGAAACCCATCATTCTCATCTTGAGCGTATTGCTATTAAGCGGCTGTTTTCAAGAGGAGCTGGAAAACTTTGTGAACCGAGAAACCTTGGCCTTTAATGGTCTGTATGATAATCCGCACAACAAAGATGTGTTGGAGTTTAGGCAGGGCGTCGTGTACATGCATTCGGCGCAGCAAAAATGGGAGCGCCCATTTAGCGTTGATGGCAAAACTTTGCGGATTCAGATCCGTAATAACTCCAAAGAAAAACGTGATGATTTGGTCATGACCATTCATGGACAAGGCGAAGTCCTCACTTGCAGCGCCTGTGCGATGTTCCACCTCAGTAATAACTGGGTCAAGCTGAACGCAGAACCGAAAAATGCGTCAGCCAGTAACACTCAATGAGCCAAACGGTAGAGAGGTTGTTCTGTTTGGGACTCATTTCAAGTAGGAAGTGATTTCAATCGGTCATATTATGTAAATGATTGATTATTGAGCAGCAAATGCAACACGATACTGACCACATAACCAAGCAGAATGACGGGAGTCCATTTCAAGTGGCTCAAGAACGTGTATTTGCCATGAGCCGCGCCCATGAGCGCCACACCTGCTGCAGAGCCAATCGATAGCAAACTGCCGCCGACTCCTGCGGTGAGAGTGACCAGTAGCCAGTTGCCGAGAGACATTTCGGGCTGCATCGACAGTACAGCAAACATGACAGGAATGTTATCGACCACCGAAGAAAGTAGCCCAACCAGTACGTTGGCCCAGATGGGGTTCCATTCGGTATAGAGGATTTCCGATACTAAACCTAGATAGCCGAGTAAGCTCAAGCCTCCGACACACATCACAACCCCATAGAAAAACAGTAAGGTATCCCATTCGGCGTGAGAAATACTGCGAAAGACATCAAATGGCACCACGGAACCAATACGTTTTAGTGCCGCTTCATCATTCTTTGCCATGGCAAGCGCCGTTTTCTTAGCCAGTGAGCTAGCCAGCGTTTTACGTAGGAAATAGCCAAAAAACTGCAAATAGGCGAGCCCCATCATCATGCCGATCACTGGCGGGAAGTGAAATAATGCATGGAAAGTGATGGCGGAGAGGATGGTAAAGAGGAACAGAATGACGATGCGTTTTGCTCCGCGTTTAAGCTCGACCACTTCTTGAATGCTGGAAGGCGTTTGATGTGGGACAAAGAGCGACATGATCAATGCAGGCACCAGATAGTTGGCTAAGGATGGGAGAAACAGATCCATAAACTCAAGGAAGCTGACATGCCCAGCCTGCCACACCATAAGGGTGGTGATATCGCCAAAGGGGCTGAAGGCTCCTCCCGCGTTGGCAGCAATCACGATATTAACGCAAGCTAAACTGACGAATTTAGGGTTTTCACCACCGACTTTCAGTACCACGGCACACATCAATAGCGCGGTAGTTAGGTTATCGGCAATAGGAGAAATGAAAAAGGCCAGCCAACCTGTTATCCAAAATAGAGTGTGAAAATTAAAGCCTCTGTTGATCATCCACGCTTTGAGTGCATCAAACAGACGCCGCTCTTCCATCGCGCTGATGTAGGTCATGGCGACCAATAAAAATAGCAGTAGCTCTGCGTATTCAAGCAAATTGTGTTCTAACGCCTGACGAGCTACCTCGGTCGAGCCTGTTTGTTGATAAACATAGCCAATCATGGCCCAAATCAGCCCAGCAGCCAGCAATACTGGTTTCGATTTACGTAGTTGCAGATACTCTTCCAGCATTACCAAGGTATAAGCGATGGCGAATATCAGGAGCGCAGCATAACCGATCGTCGAGTGGGTGAAATCTAAAGCTTGTCCATCTGGGGTAGACGCTAAACTGAGTGGCGAAAAAAGCGTAAGAGAAAGTAGTGCGATCCGGCCCGTCATAACAAAACTCCTGTTGATATCCCCTTCTATTGAAGATCGGCTTCAAGTTTTAAGGTGGTGATGGGAGAAAGTCCTGAGAAAGAGTAGACCTATGCGGAATTTGAAGTTGTGACTTAGCTTAGAAATGGTTGTTTATTCATCATTTTTTAGCAAGGTGCGATTTGCTTAACATTAGAAAAGGGGTGGATGCCATAGATGGCGTGAAGTGGTTTGTTGTGGTTTTAGGCTGAAATAAATTAATTCATCATGCTTTCTCGTATTGTTTTAACAAAATAAAATTTTATTTTTCATTGTGAGATGAGTTTCATCGACTCATTGACCTCGATCATTATCTCTAGCACGCAATCCGTGCACCATGACGTCCAATCTGTTCCAACTTCATAGAGGTAATTATGAGTCAATCGACAGCGCAGGAGCGAAAAGTGACTTGGGGATGCTACATTGCGTTAGCCTTCGCCGTAGTCTTTTTTTCTGGCTTGCTGCAATCCAACCAGTGGTATGGAGTATTTGATTTCACCACGTTAAACGGTGCCTTTGGCAAGGTAGCTTACAACGTGAGTGAAACGGCCGACGGCCTGCAAGTGGCGACCACTTCTTTGCGTGGTCAAGGCGGTAGCGGTGCGCGTGATGGTTTTCTTTTCGCACTGACCTTAATTCCAACCGTGATGTTTGCATTAGGCATGATCAATGTGCTGGAACATTACGGTGCGCTCGATGCGGCACGTAAGCTACTGACTCCTCTGCTTCGTCCAATCATGGGCGTTCCGGGTAATTCAGGTTTAGGGCTGATTGCTTCTTTGCAAAGTGCTGATGCGGGTGCGGCGATGACTCGTCAGCTCAAAGATGAAGGACATATGACTAAGCGTGAAGCGGATGTGTTTACCATGTTCCAATTCTCTGCAGGGGCCACCATAGTTAACTTTTTCTCATCGGGTGCGGTGCTGTTTACGCTCACGTTAGCGGATGGTTCCGCAGCGGTCACTTCTTCTATCGGTCTTGCGGTTGGTGTGATGTTTATCTTCAAAATTGTCGGTGCCAACCTGTTCCGTCTCTACCTAAATCTGACGGAAGGCAAAGAAGAATCATCTAACCCAGAGACCCAACTAGAGGAAGCGACCCGATGAGTAACGTCAATATGAAAAAGCCAATGGTGACGGATATTTTTGTCGAAGGGGCGAAGAAAGGCTGGGTAATTGCGACGACGTCTACTGTACCTAATGTATTGATGGCGTTTGTTATCATCAAAGCGTTGCAAATTACCGGCGCGCTAGAGCTGATGGGGACAGTATTTTCTCCTGTGATGGCGGTCTTTGGATTGCCGGGTGAAGCGGCTGCGGTGTTGATTGGTGCATGGATGTCGATGGGCGGCGCTGTGGGTGTGGTGATCACCTTGTTTGACCAAGGGATTTTGAATGGTACGCACATCGCAATTTTGGCTCCCGCTATCTATCTGATGGGTTCACAAGTGCAATACATCGGCCGTATTCTTGGTCCGATTGGTACTGAAGGGCGCTACATCCCAGTGATGATTGGTATTTCAGTATTGAATGCGTTTGGTGCGATGTGGGTGATGAACCTGTTTTTATAATCAGCTATACCCTTCCTACTTGAAGCTGCAGCGGTGTTGGCTACGTTCGTTCACCCCAATCACATAGTGTATCTATGCTCATGGGGATGCACTCACTTGCCGCCTACCTGCAACTCCAAGTAGTTTGGGTATAATCTCCTCGCTAAAATAGAAAAGGCCTCGCACAGTGCGAGGCCTTTTTTCTATGTCACATTCAATGAAAATGAAGTCGCTAAGTTTACTGAGCTTGAGATAAGTGAACCGCTTCTTCTTTTTCACCCGCTTTTGGATCGGCAAAGCGAGCTTCATCAAAGGCGTTTTCAGATTTCGCCACAATACAAGAGACACAGGCATCACCAGTGATATTCACCGCAGTGCGGATCATATCCAGTAGGCGATCGACACCCATAATCAGCGCAATCCCTTCCAGTGGCAGACCCACTTGGTTAAGTACCATGGCGAGCATAACTAAGCCAACGCCAGGGACACCCGCGGTGCCGACAGAAGCCAGCGTCGCGGTCAGGATCACCATCAGGTAATCGGTCATAGTGAGATCGATATTAAAGGCTTGCGCAATAAATGCCGTCGCCACACCTTGCATGATCGCAGTGCCATCCATGTTCACTGTTGCACCGAGAGGTACGGTGAAGGAGGCCACTTTGTTATCCACGCCCAAACGGTTTTTCACCGTTTCCATGGTGATAGGAATGGTGGCATTCGATGACGCTGTCGAAAATGCAAACATAATCGCATCTTCCATTTTGCGGAAAAACACCATTGGATTCAGGCCTGCGAAGGTTTTTAGCATCAACCCATAGGTGACGAAGGCATGCAGTAACAACGTCCCCGTAAGCACCACAAAGTATTCCGCTAAATTCAAAATTGCGCCAAGTCCGAGTCCGGTGAAGAGCTTGGCCATCAAGAAAAATACGCCGTAAGGAGCCAAGTGCATCAGCATCGCAACCAGTTTCATGATCACTTCGTTGAGATCATTGAACACCTGAGCAATGCGCTCTCCGGGTTTG
Source organism: Vibrio paracholerae (assembly GCF_037672085.1). Taxonomy (NCBI): domain Bacteria; kingdom Pseudomonadati; phylum Pseudomonadota; class Gammaproteobacteria; order Vibrionales; family Vibrionaceae; genus Vibrio; species Vibrio paracholerae. Next base: position 118,803 of record NZ_JBBHLM010000001.1, read on the forward strand.
CCAGCAGCACTGATCGCCACACCAAACAGAACGGCAAAGATAATGATTTGCAAGGTATTGCCTTGTGCCATTGCACTGATTGGATTGGTTGGGAACATATCCACAATCACTTTACCCAGAGACGGGGCTTCCGCAGAGGCAAAACTGCTGGCGGCGGTTAAATCTGCCCCTGCTCCTGGTTGAAACAAGCTGCCCATAGTGAGCGCAAGAGTAATGGCAATCGCGGTGGTGGCGAGATAAAAACCTAAGGTTTTACTGCCCATTCTGCCTAGCGTAGAGAGATCTTTGAGTGAGCTCGTGCCACAAACCAGTGAAACAAACACCAGTGGTACGACTAACATTTTCAAGCTGGCGATAAAAATCTTGCCGCCAACATCAAACAGTCCATTAACGATATATGCGTCTACAAATCCATTTCCTGCAAACAGGGCGCGAATCGCAAATCCAGTCAAAATACCGGCTACCATACCAAGGATGACCTTAGCGGTGAGCGATAACGGTTTTTTGGTATTCATCCAGAACACTCCTTATAGTTTTTCGCTCTGACATCATTGCAAAGCGAGCCGGAGGTTAGCAGGCGTAATCAAAAACTCGAAAATAAAAAGCAAATCTCGCTGTTTGGTTGTGATCTTTATCACTTAAATGGCTGGTTTTTGTCGTATTTGGTAACAAAGTTTTAGTTTTAAATCTTACCTTTATTATCAAATGCAACATATAAGTTTGTATATGCAACAAAAATCGCCATTATCATCGGGTGAAAATGGCGTGGGTGAAGAGGATTAATGCGGTTGGGGTTGGTGTGAAGTTAGGGCGCTACGTAGAGAAAAACCGGTAACCAACATGGTACCTGCCAAGACTAATAGAGTACCAAACAGGGTATTGAGCCCTATCGGTTCATCAAGGATCCAGTAGCCCCACAAGATGCCAAAAACGGGGATGAGGAAGGTGACGGAAAGTGTGGATGCCGCACCAATGGCTTTCACCAAACGGAAATAGATCAAGTAGGCTAGCCCAGTACAAATGACCCCAAGCAATATCACCGCTCCCCATTCAAGGCTGGAAGGCGTTTCACGTAGAGGAACAAACCACATCAGTGGGGCAACCCATAAGCATGCGGCCCACATACTGCCATGAGCATTTTCAAAAGCGGAGACTTGTGGTGCTTGTTTGGTGTAGTTGGTGGCTAAGCCGTAACTGGCTGCTGCGAGCCCGGCGCATATCATTGGTAGCAGAGCTTGATTTCCTATCGCCACCATATCCCATCCTACAATAACCGCCACACCGCTTACGCCTAACAGAAGCCCAGCCACCGCTTTACGGGAGAGGGGAGTACCATGCCAGAGAAAGCCAATCACTGCTCCCCAAATGGGTGCTGTGGAGTTGAGTATGGAGAGTGTTGACACATTTAGAGTTAACGCCGCATAAGCAAACAGTAAAAAGGGAACGGCGGTATTGATTAAACCCAAAATCAAAAAATGTGGCCAATGCTGGCGTATCGGTAGTGATCGCCTAAATAGTTGCGCCACCAAAAAGAGACTGAGCGCGGCAAATCCTACGCGAGCTTCTATCAGGTAAGCGGGACCAAAGCTGTGGGCAGCAATACGCATAAAAAGAAATGATCCGCCCCAAATCGCAGCCAAACAGAGCAGTTGCAGAAAGTTCACCAACGACATACTTCTCCCTCCCTCAATCTAAACTGCACTCACTCTCGGCTACAAAGCGAAAATATGCAATCAGCAAATCGATTGGATTGCCAGAAATGGCGTGTGTTCTGTTAAGTGGGCAGTTTATGCGGCCAATTGGACTAATGCCTGAAGTTATGCTGTCTGAGTCATCTGTCAGTTGAATTCCCTCTGCATTTGCTTTTCAATGGCCCGGTGAATAGCAAAAGGAATCTTTCTCGTGGCTCGTCCTAAAATTCCGCGCCGAATTGAGTGTCACCCGCCAGCATCGTGTTTTAAACCCAATGGTGTTCCTATCAGCCAACTCGATAGTGTTGAGTTAGCCCCAGATGAACTGGAAGCATTGAGATTAGTTGATCAGCTTGGCTTGCAGCAACAGCAGGCTGCATTGCAAATGCAGGTATCACGACAAACCTTAGCCAATCTGGTCAAAGCAGCACGTTTTAAGGTGGTCGATTGCCTGCTTCATCAAAAAGCGCTTTATATTCAAGCTATTGATAATAAGTCATCGGGTTAAGCTATTAAACCAATTGGGATAAACAGCCTGCTAAATGCCAGAGTGAGTGATAGATTGTCTGTCACAGAACCGCTGTGACCAACCACTTTCTCCTTCTATCCATGCGTTGAGAGTGGTTCTTTTGCCAAGCGCATTATTCACCTGGCTCCCCCGAATAGAGGCTTATCATCTCATTCGGGTTTTTTTTCATGCTGAAATTGATTGTGGCGAATAAAGTAGTCAATTTGACGGGCGGTTTTATGGCTGTAAACCAATCCAGTATGGCTTTGATGCAACAGAAGATGATCAGTCATTCCTGAGATTTGAGTCTCGGCAACCGTGACCGTGCCATCACACATTCCTGCAACTCCAAGTCGTTTGGCTAAAGGCCAAGAGAAAGTTCACCATGATGATTGCTTGTTCAAAAAATCAGAATAAGACTTAATGTAAATTATCGTATTTTTATGATTTTTTGTTGCAAATATGTTTCTTGTATATTGATTATTGGATATTCATATAATGAAAGCACTAATTACCGTTTTATAATATGTAGATAAAAGGAAACATAATCCACCTACTAACTATTTGTAATCGGATTATCGATGAGCGAATAATTTTAATAAATCTATTCCAGTGTTATGATGGAAAATCAAACACAGCAAAATAGAGAATATTCGTGGACGTAAATATCAAATCACCAAGAATACCCATTAATGATACGGTTGCCTTACAGCAGTTAGAGAGAATATCAATGAAGTGGGTCACGCATATACTTTGGCATTTAGACTCTTCTGAGTCCGCTCGTTTTGGTGAACTTCAATATTCATTGAATGGCATTTCAGCAAAAATGTTAAGCCACAGATTGAAGATGCTTGAAGAGATTGGCTGGGTATGGCGTGAGCAGCAGCCTACCATACCCGTTACGGTTTATTACGGCTTGACCAAATCGGGTAGAGTCGTGGCGAACGGATTATATCGGTGGATAGATCATGTCATCGAAAATGAACGAGAACCACTTTTAGAATGTACTTAAGTAACGAATTCACTCACTTTAGCCTGCAATCTCCTTTGCAGGCTTTTATTTATCTAATCTAGACTGTTTTAAATATGTCATGAAATATTCAAATCAATGTCATGAATTAAATTATGATAAATATACGTATTGATAAAATTTGATCACCATTCAGTGATTTATTTAATTCCATTATGTTGTTTTTTATTTCTGGTACAAAGTCACACAATCTAGATTGTGATCCTATGTCGTTTTTATTTATAACAACAACACTTATTCATCACGGATGTGTATCAAATGAAGCTATCAAGATTGTTATTTTTATCGTTTGTTGTTCTATTATTTTTAGGTATTTCTTTACTCTATTTTACCTATTCAAGTACACCGCGTACTAACTTGCCTGATGAGCGACAGGAGCACGTCATCGCTCCGAAACCAGCACCTGAGATTGAGTTATCGATTCATGAACACCCTGCTGTTGAGCTTGAGTCAACGGAAAATCGGGTAGTGAATGAGCAGGAAGAAGTGCAAGAGCTAGGTGAAGATCCTCGCGTGACCGAGCCACAAAACGTAGAGCAAGTCTGGCAGCCCATCAATCCTACGCCTGAACTGGCAGACCTGAAGCCGAAGAGCCAAGCCGTCACTGATATTCAAGCGATTGAATTTGAAAATATCGATCAGTTTCGCGTGTTAATGGCGGGGGATTCAGCCACTTTGCAGCTTCCAAATGGAGAGAGTATTCGAGTTCTGATTGATGAGGCGCAAACTCAAGCTCAAGGCATACAAACATGGGCCGGAAACTTTGAGACGCAGGGTGGCACTTTTCCGGTGACGTTCACTTTTGGCCAACATTCCATCATGGGTTTTATTGGTCATCCCCAAGGTTCTATCAAAATAGAAGGGGTCGGACACCAAGCATGGGTGTACCAAGTCCCTGATAGCCACGGTTTCGAGCACGATACGCAATCGCACGATCGCGCTCATTAACCTCGCGCTTATCGCGCATTTACACAAAAACTAGGAGTTATTATGAAAAAGGCGTCATTGGCACTGGCCGTAAGTGTCGGACTTTGCTCACCCGCGATTTGGGCTACGACCCAAATTGATGTATTAGGCTTATACACCCCAGATACTGCGAAAGGGTTTAAGCAAGAGCATGTCGCTCAAATGCAGCACAGCGTGAACGTAGCGAACAAAGTCCTGAAAGACAGTGGTCTGGACATCAATGTTAATTTAGCCGCAACCAAAGAAGTGCAATACGACACACAACCGGGATTGAAGAAATCTCAGAGTGAAGTGCTCTATGCTGCAACTCCATCTAATCGGCTCGACCCAGCTTTTGCGGATGTTGAAGCTTACCGTCAACAAGTTGGGGCGGATATGGTGGCTATTTTTCGCTACCTTAATGTCAATAACTCGCCCGATTATGAGCGTCTCTCGAATGGTGGTTACTCAATTAGCTGTGGTTTGGCTTGGATTGTGGCTCCTTCAGCGTGGAAATATCCACAAAATGCAAAGAAAAGCATGTATAGCCATAGCTATTTAAATGAGTGTGGCGCGGAAACCTTTATCCATGAATTAGGGCATAACTTTGGTCTTCAGCATGCTCATGAGCAGTATCAAAATAAAGATGGTTCACTCTATCTTCCACATCTTAAAGATGGCACGGAAGTCGATGCTTATGGCTATGGGATTAAAGGGCAATTTGCCACCATCATGGCATACCCGCACTTATTTGGCGTGGGGCGCAGTTATAAGTTCTCTAGCCCCAATTTACAGTGTGAAGGTGCTCCTTGTGGTGTGAAAGATTATGCCAACTCAGTACGTGCGATAGGCCTCACGGCCCCACATATTGCGCAAGTTTACACGGGCACAAATCCTCCGGTTGATGATGGAAATCCCGGGGATACAGAACCGACAGACAATACGAATAACGTTTTTACGATAAAAGGCCCGCTTGCATTACCGGATATGAAGATCCTGACTTTGCCGATCGTGGTAAGTGCTCAGCAATCCAGCACAGCACAGGTTGCGATTGACATTACCCATGAATACCGTGGCGATCTGAGCATTAGGCTGTATGCTCCAGATGGAAGCTATTGGGTATTGAAGCAAGCAAACCGTTATGATCGTGGCCAAAGTTATAAAGTGCAATTCACGCTAAATGATGTTGATCCGTCTGCTGCTGAAGGAGAGTGGCGTCTTGAGATCCAAGATCACTTCGGTGGTAAATTGGGCACCTTGAACCAGTTCCAAATCACCTTCCCGTAAGTGTTTAGTTTTTTAGCCACGCAAGCAAGTTTGAAAATAGATGACTTCGTTACTGGCTAAGCGATAAACCGTCGCAGGTTTGCCGCCTTTACCTTTGCTAGAGGCGGCAATTTTATTGGTACTGACAATTACCCCGGTATCGATCAGCCGACGTTTTACCGTCATGCGATTGACGTCCACTCCGAATTTGGCGTAAGCCTCAATAATATCCGCCACCAAAAACTCCTGCTCAAGTGAAAACAGCACTACTGAAGTGTACTCAACCGCTGCGCGCAGTTTTTTCCATGCATGCTGAATTTGCGCCACATGATCAAACGCCAGCACTTGTTTACCTTGCAAAATCGTCTCTAGTGCAAACCAATTAACACGGCTCTTATCCATCCCAGCCTCTTCAATCTGCGTGACGTTGGAATGATTGAGCAGGGCATAGTGAGAAATACTGATGCTCCAACCGCTTGGGTCGCGCTTAGGATTACCGTCCACCAAAGGATCACTGATGAAGTTGGGGTAAGTATGGATTTTCTGGCGGCAGATGCGCCGACGCGCAGAATCAAAATCTTTGTCAGCGGGTTCGCCACCTTGTGCGCTGAGATCCTCATCAAACACCCAACCACCGGGAATCGCCCAAAGACCGCAATCAGGGCGGTTTGGATTGCTGCGTTTGACCAACAAGGTCTCAATGCCCTTGGGGGCAAGGCGCAAACAGATCATATCAATGGTGACAATCATACAAGGTTCCTACATTAGGGTGCGGCTATTCTAGGTAACTGAATGGTAAGGGTCAAATGTAAATAACAAAATGTGATTAACCGAATATTGGGCAGTTTATAGCAGACTGAATACCATATACCCTTCCTACTTGAAGCTGCAGCGGTGTTGGCAGCATTCGCTCACCCCAATCACATAGTGTACCTATGCTCATGGGGATTCACTCATTTTCCGCCTACCTGCAACTCCAAGTAGTTTGGGTATAGAAGGCGTGCTGGCTGTGCTTTAACCGAAGATTCCTTCTCTTTATTGTGGGTTTGTCACAAAAGTTGACAAACATAGAGGGCTCCATTATCGTGCCTGCAAAAGTTAGCAACAAAATGTTACTAACATCCGAAGTGTACTGAAGGACGGCAATCATGAATCCACGCCTGTTTTCTCCCCACATCATTCGTAGCCTGCTCGATCTTGATGCTTATAAAATCAATATGATGCAAGCGATACACCATTTTTATCCGGATGTGTCGGTGCGCTATGAATTGATTGTGCGCAGTGAAGAGGATGCTAGCGGACTTCTTGATGCCATCCGTCAAGAGATAGCTCATCTTGGCACATTGCGCTTTTCGGATGCCGATATTCATTATTTGACTCAGCATGCGCCGCATCTCAAAGCGACCTTCTTGCAATCGCTGCGTTACTTCCATTTTGTGCCTCAAGAGCAAGTAGAAATGGGGATTGTCAAACAAGGTGGAAAACAGCAACTGCGGATCAGTATTCGTGGCAGTTGGCGTGACACGATTTTGTATGAAACCTTAGTCATGGCGATCGTATCTGAAGTACGCAGCCGTCAGCGTTGGGCTGAGGTGCCTGCTGATTTACCACTGAAGGTGCTCAAAACCAAGCTTGAACAATTAAAAGCGGAGATTGAGCGTCGTGGGATCAACAACTTTTCTTTGACCGAAATGGGGACCCGCCGCCGCTTTTCTAGCCAAGTGCAGCGTGATGTGTTGGCTTGCCTGAAGCAAGAGATCCCACAATGGGTGCTGGGTACCAGCAACTACCATTTCGCTCGTGAATTTGATTTAAAGCCGATTGGCACCATCGCCCATGAATGGTTTATGGGGCATCAAGCTTTGGTTAATGAGCGCGATTCACAACAAGTGGCGTTAGAGCGCTGGTTGACGGCGTTTGATGGCATGCTCGCCATTGCCCCGACCGATACTTTAACCATCGATGCCTTCTTGAATGATTTCAACCGTCATTTTGCAAACGCTTATGATGGTGTACGCCATGATTCGGGCTGCCCATTCCGTTGGGGGGATAAAATGATTGCCCACTACCAGCAGTTGGGGATTGATCCCACCACCAAGCTTTTCATTTTCTCGGATGGTTTGGATTTCGGGCAGGCACTGGATCTGTGTGAATATTTTGCTGGGCGAGTGAAGATTTCTTTCGGGATCGGCACCTTTTTAACCAATGATTTAGCGAATTGGCGTAATGCGGCGGGGGTTGAGTATCGCCCACTCTCGATTGTGATTAAGCTTGCGGAGTGTCAAGGTCGCCCGGTGGCGAAAATCAGCGATCAACCGGAAAAAGCCATGTGTGAAGATCCGATCTTTTTGGCCAATCTCAAACGGCGCTTTAACATCGAATTGGATGTGGATGCGCTTATCCAAGAGCTGCGTCATCAAAAGCGTTCACCACGACACTATATTTCAGCGGCCTAATCGCCCGCGAAGCCATTGGAGGCGACTTGCTATGCCCAATACCCCACTTAAGGTTGGCGTTATCGGTTATGGATACTCTGCGAAAACGTTTCATTTGCCGTTTATTGACACGTTAGAATCGCTCACCTTAAGCGCGATCAGCTCTAGCCAGCAGCCAGTGGTACAAGAAGATTGGCCACAGATCGCCTACTTTGATTCGGCGCAGCGGCTCATCACAGAAAGTGATGTCGACTTGGTGATTATCACCGCACCAAATGATGTGCATTTTCCTCTGGCGAAACTCGCTTTAGAGCATGGCAAGCACGTGATTGTCGAAAAGCCGTTTGTGACGCAGATTGAACAAGGCCGCACCTTGATTGAGCTCGCGAGGCAGCAAGGGCTGTTATTGAGTGTCTTCCACAATCGTCGTTGGGACGGGGATTTTTTGACAGTCAAAAAGCTGATTGAGCAAGGACAACTCGGTGACGTGAAGGTATTCGAATCACACTTTGATCGCTATCGTCCTGTGGTTCGTCAGCGTTGGCGGGAACAAGCGCAAGAAGGGGGCGGCATTTTGTTTGATTTAGCGCCCCACTTACTGGATCAAGCCTTAGTGTTGTTTGGTCTTCCGCAGTCGTTATCCGCAGATTGCCGGATGATGCGACCAGAGGCCACCACCATAGATTATTTTGATCTGCAATTGTATTACCCACAGCATGTGGTGCGCTTACACGCGAACTTGTATAGCCCAGAGCCTAATGTGCGTTATCAAGTCCTCGGCAGCCTAGGTAAATACGTGAAATATGGCTTAGATCCGCAGGAAGATCGTTTGAAAGTCGGAGAGCGTCCTACTCACCCTCTGTGGTCGCAGGAAATGTCCGAACAATATGGCATCTTGTATCACGCAGAGGGGAGTGAAAACGTCATCACTGAGCTTGGGGGGTATCAGCACTATTTTGCACAAGTGGTTGAGGCAACCCGAAACGGTGCATCCAATCCCGTGAGTGCAGAGTCGGCGCTGCAATCGATCCAACTGATTGAGTTAGCGTTAGAAAGTAGCGCCAAAGGCCAACGCTTAGCGGTGACTCTCTAACGTTAAAGCACTCACGCTTTAGGCTAAGCAGCGCAGCTATTTGTTCGCTGCTTGGCGCATTTCTTCATAACCACCACCGTTATGCACTCGAGTATAGCCCTGTTCAATCAAATATTTCTGAGCGATGCCAGAGCGATTGCCACTGCGGCAGTAGAGCACGATAGGGCGCTCTTTCTCGATGGCGTTAAACGCGGTTTCTACCTCGCTCAGTGGCCAGTTTAGTGCTGTATCGAGGTGCCCTTGCGCATATTCTTCGACGGTTCGAACATCAATCAAGAGCGCACCTTCATTGACCATCTGCCATGCGAGCTCTGCGCGCTCGGAAGCTTGAGCTCCAGAGCTAAACCAAGCACTCAATAAGGCCAATAACGCTTTTAATCCATTTTGCCGCATAACGGGTTCCTTCATTATGTTTTGCTTGTGGCAAAGTCTAACGGTATCGAGGGTTGTTTTTCAAATGCCAAAACTTGCTCTAATGGCATCGGTTTGGCGTAAAAATAGCCTTGAATCCAAAACACATTTCGTTCTGCTAAGTAATCAACTTGGTATTGGTGCTCAACCCCTTCTGCGATGACTTCAATGTTTCCTCCTTGAGCGGAAGCGATGATCGAATCTAATACACTGATTTTTACATCGTGGGTGTTGATGGTATCGACGAACATTTTGTCGATTTTGATGCTACTGATTTGTAAGTTTTGTAGATAAGCAAAGCCACCGTAGCCAGTACCAAAATCATCAATTTTAAACTGATACCCTTTCTTCAAGAGGTAAAACACTTCCTCTTGCGCTTGAGTCATGGCCTTGATCGGGACTCGTTCGGTAAGTTCAAATTTAAGGCGCTCACTGTATGGCCAATGTAGCTCTTCCAATAAATGTGTTAGATGGTGTTGCTCAAGGTGGTCGGCTACCACATTGATACTCACCCAACGTTCGGCTGGGAGCAGCGCGAGATCGCGATAGACTTGTTGAATAAGTTGGTTGGTGATCTTGACGACCAAGCCAGAATCTTCTGCTACAGAGATGAAAAGGCTGGGTGGTACAAGTTGGTGGCCTTTTTGCCAGCGTAGTAGCACTTCGTAACCTACGACCTCTTGCGTTCTTGAATCGACAATGGGCTGATAATAGGGAATAAACTCTTCATCTCTGATGCCTTTTTCAATCAAGCCTTCAATAGAATTACGATAGTTACGTAAAATCAAATAGCTTGCTGAGAGAAACACGCCAAGCAGTACTGCGAGAGGGATCCCCCAAGTGAAAACCTGTTGTCGTGCAAAAGTGAGTAAAGTCTCACCAGCAAGCAGGGTTTGTTCACTATGGAAAGGAGCGTTACCCGAATGCTGGCGAATAGAAAGCGGATTGGATTCCCCTAGTATGGCGATGTTGCCGCGCTGAATGGCCAACTCACTGAGCATAGGATCCAAAAACTTAAACTGTAAGTAAAAACAATTAGAGCAAGGTTCGCGAAGCAGCTCTTGCGCCCAACTGCCATCGACTACCCAAAAGACGCGGCCTCTTGGTTCGCTATATTGGATCAACAATTCTCGTGAAGCTGTTTGGGTTTTAGGTGTTGCAGAGAGAGTGAAGCCCATCGGCTCAGAGGCCGATGAATCCGCCGCAAGAGCAATCGGATAACCTACGGTGGAACAGCCATCACCTTGTGCATTTTCAATGCCGATCAAACGAACAAATCGGTTGTAAAACTGTGGGTCGCGGATTAGCTGTAGATCATGGCTGCTACAAGTAAACGTCAGCGACTGGACTTGTTGCGTGATCATACTGTCTAAAGCCAGACTGCGTTGCTCAAGATATTGATTAATTTCAGCAAATTTCTGATTAAGCAGATGTTGTGCGACAAGCGGAGCCCAGAGCGGCTGAGCCAATAAAAAAATAATCAAGGGTGAGAGTAGAATGGCAAACGCGATTCTCATCGGTGCTTTTGAAATCACAGTCTTTTCCTTAGCCATTATAGAGCGTCAGCGTGGCAGATAGGTCCAAACTATGTAACACAATGAAATGCAAAGCAATGCATTGATAAGTTTTGTTTATGAAAGCCGTCCTTGGCTCTCACTAAAGGCCAAAAGCTGTGCAAATGTGTGCCAGATAAATGGGTCATTTACTTGCCGCCTGTCAGCAGCAGCTCCTAGTCATTGGCGGATAGCAGATCAATCACCTCATTTAGGCTAGTGCAAATAGGATGACCAAGAGCGATGACCTCGGGGCTCGGTTTGACTAAATCTGGGATCTGGAAAGCTTGCATTTGCGCTGCCATAGCGGCTTTAATGCCATTATTCGAGTCTTCAAACGCAAAGCATTGTTGAGGTTTGACCCCTAAGCGCTCTGCCGCAAGTAAATAGATCTCTGGATGAGGTTTACCTTGAGTCACTTCACAGCCCGTGGTGATGTTCGCAAAATAGTGATCTAAACCAGCCAATTGCAACTTGATAAGCGCCACTTCTTTTTGAGTGGAGGTCGCGACAGCGGTTGGTATTGAACGGGCTTTCAGCCACTCAAGAAGTGCGATCACCCCATCTTTATGTGGTATGGCTTCATGCATAACCACTGCGTTATAACGCTGCCGCCACTCGTTATGTAACCTTGGCAAATCTTCACCGTAAGCTTGGCTCAAAATGCCATTAATGGTTTGGGCATTACAGCCGATCACCGAGAGATAGACCTCTTGCTGAAAAGGCAATCCACAAGCGGTACACGCTTCTTGAAAGACTCGCATACAGACACGTTCGGTATCGAGCAGTAGACCATCCATATCAAAAATAGCGGCTTGAAATTTCATCGTTCCCACCTACCACAAAAAAGTGAGCGGCTATTGTCCCATACTTTCCTGATGTAAGAGAACCCAAAACTTAGAACTGCAGTGGTTGGATCAGTACATAAGGGTATTTTAGATCAGTAAATTAGCGAGAGAGTTGCGGTAATTTCCGCTAAACTATGTTGCAAAACAATGACGATTTAGTGTCAGCAGGTGAATGAAGTGAAAGCAGTGTGGATAAGGCAGTGGTTCCCCGGACTCTACCAATTTAAAGATTATCAACGGGGATGGTTAACCGATGATGTGCGAGCAGCCTTTTCTGTTGTGGCTGTAGCGCTGCCTGTAGCGATCGCTTATGCGCAGTTAACCGGTGTGCCTGCTATTGTCGGACTTTATTCGTGTGTTTTGCCTATGTTGGTCTATGCGCTGATGGGTACCTCACGCCAATTGATTGTGGGGCCAGATGCTGCCACTTGCGCGGTGATTGCGGCTGTGGTGACCCCTCTTGCCGCCGGAGATACCACGAAGCACTGGCAACTGGTGATGACCATGACCGCCATGACCGGATTGTGGTGCATATTGGCGAGTCGGCTAAAACTGGGCATTTTCGCCGATTTTCTCTCAAGGCCGATTTTATTAGGTCTACTCAATGGTGTGGCGTTGACGATTATTGTCGGTCAGTTTGCCAAAGTGTTGGGGCTCAAGTATGAAAAACGTTATCTGCTCGAACGGATTGTTGAAGCGCCAGAGCTGCTGTATTCCTTGCATTGGCAAACGTTGTGCTTGAGTGCACTCACTTTAACGATTTACTTAGTGGTTAAGCGCTGGCAGCCGAGATGGCCAGCGGCGATGTTTGCTATCATGGTTGCGGCCTTATTAGTGTGGGCATTGAATCTTGAAGGCGTGGGTGTGCAAGTGGTGGGGGTTATCCAAGGCGGTTTACCTGAGTTCCAAGCTCCGGTTTTTGATTTAGGGATCAGCCGTGAACTCGTTATGCCTGCACTCAACTTAGCTATGGTGAGCTTTGTGAGTATGATGCTCACCGCTCGCAGCTTTGCGGCCAAAAATGGCTACGATATTGATGCGGATAAAGAATTCCGAGCGCTTGGTGTAGCGAATGTCGCCGCTGCTTTTTCGCAAGGCTTTGCGATCAGTGGTGCCGATTCCCGTACCGCAGTCAATGACGCCAATGGTGGTAAATCGCAACTGGTTTCGGTCATCGCAGCCTTGTTTATTGCGCTGGTGGCGGTTTTTGCTTATCAGCCTTTGCAATTTATCCCTGTCGCGGCTTTGGGTGTGGTGCTGATCATCGCCTCATTGTCACTGCTCGATTTAAAAGGCGTTTGGAATTTAAGAAAGCGCGATAAAGATGCGTTTTACCTCGCACTCATCACCTTTATCGCTGTGTTAGTGATTGGAGTTATTCCTGGGATCACCTTGGCGGTACTGCTGGGTTTATTCCAATTTCTCAAATTGGTGATGCGCCCCACTGATCAAATGATGGGATTGGATGAGGAAGGAACGCTACGCACACTCGATGGTTCTGAGAAAGCAAAACCGATCCCCGGCATGGTGATTTTCCGTTTTAATTCACCGCTGACCTATTTTAACGCGCCTTATTTTAAGCGGCGTATTCTCGATCAGACGGAGCGTGAAGGCACCCAAGTGGGTTGTGTGATCATTGATGCCGTGGCCAGTTTTACCCACTTAGATCTGAGTGTGATGGCGATGCTAGCTGACTTACATGGCATCCTGAAAAAACGCGGTATCCGTCTCATTCTGGCGGGACGCAAGCGCAGTTTACGCCATTGGTGTGACCTTACTGGGATCAATACTGCAGAAGGTGGAATTGTCCTGCGTGCCGATATGTACTTAGCCATCAAACTAAGTGGTTGTTACTTAAGTGCGATGGAAGAAGGCCATGTCCCTGCGGTACAGAAGGAGCCAGACATCAGTGTGCTGTTAAAACCAACCACGACCGAAGTGGCTTAAGAATGGTTAGGGGCTCAAGTGGAGCCCCTTTCCTTATTCGGTTAAAAATCTGCTTCGACTTGGAAAGTCATGGGTTGCTTAGTGTAGGGATGAGCAAAGCTCAGCTGTTCGGCATGCAAAAACAGACGTTTGTCTTGCAAGCCATACAAATCGTCACCGACGATCGGCGCATTTAAGCCAAGATGATGGGCACAATGTACTCGCAATTGATGGGTACGTCCTGTATGTGGGTAGAGGTAAACACGAGTTCGGTTTTGCTCCACTTGCACGGTTTCCCAATGAGTGAGTGCGGGCTTACCTTGTTGCCAACACACTTTTTGTCTTGGTCTATCATCCAGATCGCCACACAAAGGCAACTGGATCTCACCTTGTGTTTCGCTCAATTTTCCTTCGATAAGCGCGACATAGCGCTTTTGGACGGCACGAGAAATAAACTGCTTTTGCAACTGTTTGTTAGCACGTCGCGTCAGCGCAAATACCAAGAGGCCAGATGTAGACATATCGAGACGATGTAGGGCAAATACCCCTTCTGCTTGGGTAAATTGAGCCTTTAAGCGCGTCAATACAGAATCATGCACATGCACACCGGGTACAGAGAGAAATTCAGCAGGCTTATTGACCACCACGATGGCGTCATCTTGATACACAATGGTGATGTCTTGACCTTGCGCCGGATTGCTGAGCAGAGGATTATCTTCCAGAGGCATCCCTTCTAGCATGTGCGCTAAAATCGGTTGGCATTTGCTCTGACAAGCAGGGTAGAACTTCTTATGCTGACGAATTTCCGATTTGGGGGAGCGCCCCCACCAGAATTCTGCCAATGCAATAGGGCGCAGCTGATGTTGGAACGCATAGTGTAATAGTTTTGGAGCCGCGCACTCGCCTGAACCTGCGGGTGGGAGCGGGTTTTTGGTCACGGAAAATAGCTCAACCAAATCTTTTTCAACACCACGGATATTGGCAAAACGATAGGCTGAGAAAAGCTTTTGCTGCAGCGCCGCAGAGCGCTGTTTACGTTGCTGTTTCAGTTGCTCAATGCGCATGAGTTTATGATCTAACCTATGCTGTAAAGCTGCGATACGCTGTTCCCACTCTTGTTTGAGGCTCTGTAATTGGCGCTTTTGTTGCACACTTTCTTCCGCTAAACGAGCCAACAGAGTGTGTTTTTCTTTTTCTGGTAACGCTTCTGCTTGTAAGCGTTGCTGTTTTCGAAAGTGACGCTGCTTGCTGAGCAATGTACGCCGATGGCTCAGCTCATGCTCGGCTTGTAACTGAGATTGCTTAAGGGCACTAGCGAGTTCTGCAAGCTCCGGATCAGTTTCTTGCTCTCGCACTTGTTGGTTAATGACCGCAATCTGATCGCCATCCACTCTGAAAAAAGACGCATCAGCAAAGCGATCAAACACAGGAGGAACAAATCCCGGCAACCGATTTTGTTCAGCCAGTTGACCAGAGAACGCCGCCAAATAACCCAAGGTTCCAGAGCGGTGCTGCACAACCAGTACTCCAAACATTTTGCCGTGAGCTTGTGGGTCGGTTTCCGTTAAACCAAAAGGGTGATACCAATCGGTTTGAGTGAGCAAATGTTGTTGTAGCTCATCAGCTGCAATTTCAGACAATGGGTGTGGCTGATAACAAAACGGATAAGTAAAGCGCTCGGGTAGCGCGATATGGGTGATGACAGAAGTAAAACGAGTGAAGCAATCGGGCAGTGCAGACATACAAATGACAGAATGGGCAAAGCAAAGACGCATCTTACCTGCTTGGGTGAAACTTGTCAGTCTATGTTTCTATTGGTGATTGTTGACCTATACCGTGCCTACTTGAAGTTGCAGCGCTATTGGTTACGTTCGCTCACCCCAATCACATAGTTTATCTATGTGATTGGGGATTCACTCACTTGCCGCCTTTCGGCAACGCCAAGTAGTTTGGGTATACAACTTATAACAGTTCAATGGAGGGATGTTTTTTCACCCTAATTAATTGTCGATGTTATATGTTCAAAACATATCGTTCCATAACACTACATCTGTCTGTTATATAATCAATATGAGTGAATTCTGGCCAAATGTTCGTGATAAAGGCTTATTAACGCTAATGTATAGTCTAGGATTCTATTAAGTAAAAATTACTTAATAAGGATGAGCTAATTAATAAGCTCAAACTCTGCGACTAAACTATAAGCTTGAAAGGATATTAATTTAATAGATTTCTCAATTAAGAGATAATGAAATAAAGCTATTAACCTTATTAACTTTAAATTTTCCATTTAAATGAAGAGAAAACACAAAAATGAACTGTTTTTTATTTTTCTGACATTTGCTTGACAACTCTGCGTTGTGGGTAAGATTTTGCCTGGTTGGCGAGGATTAGTTCCATTTGGGCAAATAATTGCCCAGCTGTGAGGTTGATAAGCAAAAATGACCTCCCAAAGTATGGAACGTTAATTGCTTTAATCTATTTTACTAACCGATGAGGACAGAATATGGGTAACGGAATCGTAGTAGGGCATTTAGGTACAGATCATGATGGTTTCCCGCCAACGCCAGTGACCGCAGGCTCAGCAACTGTGCGTTATGATGGGATTCCAGCTGCTCGGCTTGGGGACCCCTTGGCCCCTCACGATAAACCAAAGCATCCCTCACATGGCCGAGCGATTGCTGCGGGTTCTGGGACGGTGATGATTGATGGAAAACCCGCAGCAAGGGTTGGAGATGCGGTCGATTGTGGTGGCGTATTACAGGGAGCAAGCAGTGTCAACATTGGTTAAGACTCTGATTTTCATCGTAACTCTTCTGTTTATAGGACGTAGTTTTAGCGAAGAAAAAAACTACGATATGCAGCAGTTGAGTGCTACACAAGCCTACGAGAATGGTCGTTTACTTCGCGCCCAGTTTAAGAATTTAGCGGCTCGCGAATATTTGAAATACGCGGCAGACCTTGGTGAGCCTAATGCGGCTTATCTTTACGCGATGGAAGTGGCCAACTACCGAACTACCATTCGAACCCCGCCTGAAAGCCAGCACTATTTATTGCTCGCCGCCCAAGGTGGAAGCCGTCAAGCAATGCGAGTGCTGTATCAAAACGGTGAGTGGCTCAGAGCTGCAGAACGCAGTTTATGGCAACAAACTTATTACCATACTTTGATTGACCTAGGCTCGCGTGAACCGAGTCAGGCCGCTTATGAGCTCGCGCTGTACCATCAAAAGGATAACCCCAAGCTTGCCCAGCATTATTTAACAATTGCAGCTGAGTTTGAACACCCTGCAGCTCTGATGCTTATGGCGCAACAGATTGAGCAAGGAGAGGGCAGTTATCCCATGCCTGGTAGCCGAGCAACCGAAGCTCGAAAAACGTTTCTGAAAGCGGCGCAAACGGGCTATATCCCTGCGATAAGAAACTATATTCAACTTCTTGAAAATAAAGGTAAATACCAAGATGCCTATTATTGGCGCCAGCAGGCAGTACAGCGTGGCGATCTCACTTCTTTGGTGGCGATGGGCGGTATTCTCAGTGGGCAGAGTGAGTTTTATCGTTTTGTCGAGCCTGATCTTAAGCAGGCCAAGGCTTACTTCAATCGATATTTAGAAGTGGCAGGCAGCGATCGCTTGAGTCATGTCTACCAAAATAGCCAAAAGCAACTGCTCGATATTTCAATGCAATTAAATGAGCATGAAAAAGAAATTGCAGAGAAAATAGAGCTTCAACTCGAAAATTACCAGCCATTTTTCAACCATGATGCTTACTGGGATAATTAGTTCCCTGTTAAGTATTATTTAAGTATGGTTATTGGATATATTTTTGGGTAAAAGATCACGCTTTGGGTTTTTTTTCGATTACTTTTTTGTCTCCATGAATAGAATGCCATCTCATATTTATTGGGTATTAGATCATCGCAAACAATATTTAGACCAGATAACTGATACATGGCAGCAAAAAGCTGCTAATGATAAGTTTGCATAATAAGCCCATTTTTCATCAATATATCAAAATATAACAACACTCTGTGACATGGCTTAGTGTGGGATTTATTTTCTCACAGTGTCACGGAAGTGATTGACTCTATTTCATATTTTGAAATGAGAGCCCTTAGTTATCACTAAGGATGTTCAAGATTCTTGGTTGATTGAATGATTTCAATCAACTGTTTCATTGACAACGTTTGGCATAGGTATTGGAGACGTAATATGTCTAAAGAAGGAAGTGTAGCTCCCAAAGAGCGGATTAATATCAAGTATATTCCGGCGACGGGGGATGCACAGGCTGAGGTTGAGCTACCACTCAAAACCCTGGTTGTAGGTGATTTCAAAGGGCATTCGGAGCAAACCCCATTGGAGGAGCGTGCAACAGTCACGGTAGATAAGAACAACTTTGAAGCCGTAATGCGCGAGAGCGAGCTGAAAATCACCGCTACGGTGAAAAACAAGCTGACTGATGATGAGAATGCCGAGCTTCCTGTTGAACTCAATTTCAAATCCTTAGGTGATTTCGCTCCTGATGCGGTGGCATCGCAAGTTCCAGAACTGAAAAAATTGATTGAGTTGCGTGAAGCGTTGGTTGCCCTTAAAGGGCCGCTAGGCAACATTCCCGCATTTCGTGAGCGTTTACAGTCATTACTCAACTCAGAAGAGTCGAGAGAAAAACTGTTGGCAGAACTGAATCTGCTCAGTGGTCAAGAAGAGCGACAAGCGTAAGCAAACGTTATTAATCAATTAATCACTCATTAGGAACTTAATGATGTCTACGACTGAAAAGGTATTGGAAAGGCCACAGCTTGCTCAAGGCAGCCTTCTTGATGAAATTATGGCGCAAACCCGTATCGCACCAAGCGAAGAGGGTTACGACATCGCGAAAAAAGGTGTTGCAGCGTTTATCGAAAATCTTATGGGTTCACAGCACTCTGCTGAGCCTGTCAACAAATCTCTGGTTGACCAAATGTTGGTTGAACTGGATAAGAAAATCAGTGCACAGATGGATGAAATCCTGCATAACTCGCAATTTCAAGCGATGGAATCGGCGTGGCGCGGTTTGAAGCTGTTCGTGGATCGCACTGATTTTCGTGAAAATAACAAAGTCGAAATCCTTCACGTAACCAAAGATGAACTGCTGGAAGATTTCGAGTTTGCTCCAGAAACGGCTCAGTCCGGTCTTTACAAGCACGTTTATTCTGCCGGTTATGGTCAATTTGGTGGCGAACCTGTTGGCGCGATCATTGGTAACTATGCGTTTACCCCTTCAACGCCTGATATGAAGCTGCTGCAATACATGGGCGCACTGGGTGCCATGGCGCATGCTCCTTTCATTTCAAGCGTAGGTCCTGAATTCTTTGGTATCGACTCCTTCGAAGAACTGCCTAACATTAAAGATCTCAAGTCGACATTTGAAAGCCCGAAATACACCAAATGGCGTTCACTGCGTGAATCGGAAGATGCGCGCTATCTTGGTTTGACTGCGCCTCGTTTCCTGCTGCGTGTTCCTTACGATCCAATCGAAAATCCAGTGAAGTCGTTCAATTATGCGGAAAACGTCAGTGCTTCGCACGAGCACTACCTGTGGGGTAACACGGCATTTGCCTTCGCAACTCGTTTGACGGATAGCTTTGCTAAATATCGCTGGTGTCCAAACATTATCGGTCCACAAAGTGGTGGTGCAGTTGAAGATCTGCCGGTGCATGTCTTTGAATCTATGGGTGCATTGCAAAGCAAGATCCCAACCGAAGTCCTGATCACGGACCGTAAAGAGTTTGAACTGGCGGAAGAAGGTTTTATTGCTCTTACTATGCGTAAAGGCAGTGATAACGCGGCGTTCTTCTCTGCAAACTCCATTCAAAAACCTAAGGTTTTCCCAAATACCAAAGAAGGCAAAGAAGCGGAAACCAACTACAAGTTGGGTACCCAGTTGCCGTACATGATGATCATCAACCGTTTGGCGCACTATGTGAAAGTTCTGCAACGTGAGCAGATCGGTGCTTGGAAAGAGCGTCAAGATCTTGAGCGTGAACTGAACTCATGGATCAAACAATACGTTGCTGATCAAGAGAACCCACCCGCAGACGTACGTAGCCGCCGTCCACTTCGTGCCGCACGCATTGAAGTGATGGATGTGGAAGGCAATCCAGGTTGGTATCAGGTGTCACTCTCGGTTCGTCCTCACTTTAAGTACATGGGTGCGAACTTTGAGTTGTCATTAGTTGGACGTCTTGATCAAGCCTGATTATGACGTACATCGCACCTGAAGAGAGTGCATTTGGTGTTGGCTTTTTCGAACGTTTGGAAGCCAACGCCAAACCTATGTCGCTGACCCGTGGGCCAGACGCGTGGGATGTACTCGAATCGATCAAACGGAATGTCTCTAACATTCTGAACACTCGAATTGGCGGAGCGCAAAGTGCCCCTCATCTCGGGTTGGTGGATTTTAATGATGCAACGTTGGAAACCTTAGATCTCTCCGTGCGAATTAAATTGGCTATTCAACAGTGCCTTGAGCGCTATGAGCCACGTTTAACTCGCGTTCTGGTGAGAGCGGATCAAGATAGCTTTAACCCGCTGACTTTAAGGTTCCACATTACCGCGACCATCAATAGCGAAGCGTTGCACGATAAAGTTCAGTTTAGTTTGTTACTGGATCAAAGCAGAAAATATCGAGTGTTTTAACCTCTATGACGCAAGACAAGTATTTCAGGGAAGAGCTCGCTTTTTTAAAAGAGCAGGGGAAAGAATTTACCGAAATTCACCCTCAGCTTTCGCGTTTTCTTCATGGCCGTACGACCGATCCTGACGTTGAGCGTCTTTTGGAAGGTTTTGCATTTCTTACCGCGCGTTTGCGCGAAAAGGTGGAGGATGAGTTCCCTGAACTTACTCACTCCATCATTAACATGCTGTGGCCAAATTATCTGCGCCCTATCCCGAGCATGAGTGTGGTGGCGTTTGAACCTGACAAAAGTGTCAGTGAAAAACAACTGATCCCACGTAATACTCAATTGGATAGCAAGCCAGTATTTGGCACCGCATGTCATTTCAACACTTGCCGTGATGTCGCGCTGTATCCGATGCAGTGTCAAGGTGTTCATGCCGAGCACACACGTGAAGCCACGACCATTCAGATCTCGTTGCGCATGCTGGGCGATATGACAGTAGGCGACGCTAAGCTCGATACCGTACGTTTTTACTTAGGTGGTGATAAATACAGCTCGCAGACTCTCTATCTTTGGTTACACCATTATCTACAAAAAATGACCATTGAAGTGCAAGGTGTCGAGTTCGCACTGCCTGCTGATGCGTTTTCAACCGTTGGTTTCTCAAGTGACCAAGCTTTGCTGCCTTATCCAAAGAATGTCTATGACGGTTATCGTATTTTGCAAGAGTACCTGTCGTTTCCTGAAGCCTTTCACTTCTTTGATGTAAAAGGTTTTGCCAAAGCTTTACCGAAAGCGGTCAGCGGTGATTTCACCTTACGCATCCATTTTTCGAAAACATTGCCTGCTGATACGCGAGTGCGTCAGGACAATTTTCAACTCTATTGCACACCGGTCATCAATCTGTTTGAGCATGATGCCGATCCGATCGATTTGACTGGGCGTCGTTCAGAGTATCGAATCGTCCCGTCCAGTCGCTATCCTGCCCACTATGAAATTTTCAGCGTGGATCAAGTGGTTGGTTGGCAAGATACCCAGTCAGAAGGCAAACGGATCCGCGGAGAAAAGCGTATCTACTCTTCTTTTGAAAGCTTCCAACATGAAGTGGAACGGGTTCGTCATCGTCAAGCGCTTTACTATCGCACACGAGTCAAAGAGAGCATCCGGGGGGATGGTTTTGATTCATTTATCTCTTTTGTGCGCGGTGATGAAACCTTATCAATGGGCGTAGATGAAGCCGTCTCAATCAAACTCACCTGCACCAATCGCTTGCTGCCATTGGAACTTGGGGTGGGGGATATTTGTGTGGCGACCGACAGCTCACCCCCTTTTGCCACATTCAAAAATATTACGGTGCCTTCGCAGTCACTGCGCCCGGTTCTCGATGGCAGCTTACTGTGGACGCTGATCTCGAATCTATCGCTGAACTACCTATCACTGCTTTCAAAAGATGCACTGAGCTGTGTGCTACGCGCTTATGATTTTCGCGCCTTAGTCGATAGGCAAGCTGAACGTGTCGCACGGATGCGCCTTGATGGCATAGTCAAAATTGAATCTAAACCGGTTGATAAAATCCTACGTGGTTTGCCTGTGCGTGGTTTGCAATCGACTTTGTATGTCGATCAAGCGGGATTTGGCTCGGAAGGTGATTTGTTCCTGTTTGGTACGGTACTCAGTCATTTCTTCGCACTTTACGCCAGCATCAACTCATTTCACGAATTAGTCGTGGTTAACATCAGCAATCAAGAGAAGTACTCATGGGGCACACAGAGCGGAATGCAGCCGTTGATCTGAATTCAGATCCAGCGCAAGCCTCTCCGTTGAGCTTGCCGGGCAATGTACGGGAATACAACTTCTACCAACTGGTTGAGCTGTTGCAAAAACTGGCTGATATCAATCCCGAATCGGAAGAGTGGGAGCGCGATTGCCGCTTGGTATTCAGTGCTAACCCGAGCCTTGGTTTTTCGCCCAGTGATGTGATGGCGCTTGAAGCGCGTGACGATGATCGCTGGGTTATGTTGACCAACTTTTTTGGCCTTTCCGGTGCACAGTCACCTCTGCCGGGGTTCATCCTTGAGCAATTGGTGACGGAAGAGCCAGGAGGGTATAAGCAGCCGTTTCTCGATTTTTTCAATAACCGATTGATTAATTTGGTTTATCGCGTTTGGCGTAAATACCGTTACTACGTACGTTTTCAGCCCGGTGCGCAGGATGTGTTCTCTGCACAGCTGTTTGCGCTGGTGGGGTTGGGCGATCCTGACCTTCGCGGTGAAACGCCGATCAACTGGTGCAAAATGCTGGCTTACGCGGGCACGCTGGCCGGACGTAGCCGTTCGCCACAAGTCGTGGCCGGCATTATTGCTCACTGTTTTGATTTACCGGATGTCTCAATTCGCCAGTGGGTCAGACGTCGGGTATCGATTGACCGGAGTCAGCAACTGGCGCTGGGCAAGCAGAATGCGCGGTTGGGGATGGACACGGTGATTGGCGAGTCCGTTATTGATTGCAGTGGAAAATTTATTATCTGTATCAAACGGTTATCTCGCAGTCGTTTTGCTGACTTTTTGCCCTCCGGTAAAGAGTATCAGCCACTTTGCAAGCTGGTTGAGTTTATTTTGCGCGAACAGATGGCGTACGACCTCGAGCTGGCGATGGATGAACGAGAAGCGCCGCTGTTTTGTCTGGATGCGAAACAGAATATCGCCCTCGGCTGGACTTCGTTTCTTGGCCAAGATGCAGCCAATAAACATGTGTTAATTCAAGTAAGGCAATAACCATGAACTCAGTGACATTACCTTCGTTGACCCTATTAGTCACCAATGCTCAGCGCTTAGAGTCTGGCTTGTCCGCTCAGCATACGTGGACCTCGTCAGGTGGGGTGATCGGCTCATCGCCGAATGCGCAGTGGCGTTTGGTCGATGCGCAAGGCAGTGTAAAACCCATGCACTGTGAAGTGATGATGGTGGACGGGGCGTATTGTTTAAAAGACAGCTGCGGCAGCACGTATGTCAACGGGGCAGACATGCCACTGGGCGTTGGGCAAATGGCACGCCTGACTCACAAAGATGAAGTGAGTGTGGGGCCTTACCGTTTGCGAGTGCTGTTTGGTAACGCCATCGAAGTGGAAGAACAATATGGATCTTTAGATGCGCTGTTTGCCTCTAAGGATGAGGATCTGCTGGCGGATTTGACGCTCGACATCGAACCAGAAAAAAACGAATTACCAACCAATACAGACCCATTACAGGCGCTCGATAACCTGATGGGCGCGGCGGGCAGTTCGACCTCCTTACTAGATGATCCTAAAAGTGAGCAGCCGTTATCCGCTCAACCTAGCCTCGTGCCACAAGATAACCTAGTGCTGCAAAATGCCGATTTTACGCCACAAGCGGACAGTGAGTATGAGATGACCTCATCGATCCGCCTTAAGAAAATTCTTGGTTTTGCGAAGGCCACTTTTGCTAAGCAAGCCAAATCAGAAGCACCGAACGTGACTTCTGCCACCCCCACAATTTCTCAATATAAAACCAGCGAAAGCAACGTATCAGAGGGCTTCACAATGGATGAAAAAGTACTGGATTTGTTAGAAGAGGAAGTCGCGAAAAGTTTCCAACCACAGTTGGAGAAAAGCGCGTATTCCACTATGCACACAAGCTCAACCAGCCAAGCTAACCACTTGGTGACAGGTCCGATCTTGGAAGGGCTCGGCGTAGATCTGAGCGATGAAAATGATATGAATCGTATGCATCTTTTATCGCAAGAGTTGGGTGAGTCTTTGCAAGCTTGTGTGCGCGGTTTACTCGATTTACATCAACAAGTGAGTGAAAGCCGTTTCGGTACTTTGAACCGTAATCTGCAGCCCATTGAAGATAACCCGCTGCGTTTAGGTCTCTCCTATGAAGAGACGATCCGCACTCTGTACGATGCTGATAAGAGCGTTGTGCACCTTTCTGCCCCTGCGGCGATTGCTGAAAGCCTAAAAACCGTTCGCGATCATAATGAAGCGATGCAGTTCGCCACGTCAGAAGCCTTGAGCCAAATTCTCAACGCTTTCTCACCACAGGTGATGCTGCGCCGTTTCCACCACTACAAGCGCAATTCTGATACCACACAAACTTCAACGGATGCTTGGGCGTGGAATATGTACTGCAGCTACTACCAAGAGCTGACCTCTAACCGCCAACGCGGCTTTGAGAAGTTGTTCTGGGAGATCTTTGAGCAAGCCTACGATCGCAAAATTCGCGAGAAGCAACTGGAGCTATAACCGTGAACAAAGTGCTGTGGATGCTGTTTGCCTTGACGGTGCTGACCGCGTGCAGTTCGTCGGATAAGTACGAGCCTGCGAAAGAGCCGACCAAGGTGACTTTTAGCTTAGTCAGCGATGAAGGGGTGAACCCGAACATCTGGGGTGAAGCGTCACCGATAGAAATTCAAGTTTTTGAGCTAAAGGATGACTCGATGTTTATGTCGTCCGACTACGACCAGATCAAAACCGATTATAAAAAAGCGCTGCGCAGTAACTTTGTTAAAAACTACGACTATGTACTGACTCCAGGGCAGTTCAAATTCGTCAACGCTTTCGAAGTCGATGAGGAGACCAACTACATCGGCGTAATGGCTCATTTTGCCGAGCCTGAACTCAGCGAATGGAAGAAAGCGGTCAAGGTGATCAATAAAGGGCGAGAGTATCACTTGCTGATGCAGTTTAAAGACTACGATGTGAAATTGGATAGGGTGGAATAACAAACGATGTTTGCGCGTAACCGAGTGATCTGGAATGAAGGGCTATTTATTAAGCCGCAACATTTCCAGCAACAGCAGAGATATACGGAGTACTGCCTAGACGAGCGCCTGAGCACCGTGAGCCGTTACTTGTATGGGATTTCCGAGTTGTCGCTCAACCCGGAATACCTCTCGTTTGGCCGTATTGCGATTGAGCGTGCGGTCGGCGTGATGCCCGATGGCACCACCTTTCGTATTCCTCAAGAAGATCATCTTCCCGATGCGCTCGAAGTAACCGATGCGTCATTGGCAAACCAGATTGTCTACTTAGCCGTACCGCTACGTAGTGAGTCGCTGATGGAGATTAACTGGCCAGAAGAGCGTGGTACGGGGCGCTATGTCAGCCGTCGTCTCGAAGTGCGTGATGTCCACAGCGTGCAAGGTGATACCACGACGATTGATGTTTCCCCTGTGCGTTTGCAACTCATGCTTGAGCGAGAGGATCGCAGTGCGTATGCCTCAATTGCTATTGGCCGTATTTTAGAAAAACGTCCTGATGGCAGCGTGGTGCTCGATCCGGATTTCATCCCTTGTCACTTGAATGTGGTGGGCATCTCTGCGCTGCACCGCTTTATTAATGAGATGTCAGGCCTGATGCGTGAGCGAGCGAAAAATATTGCTCAGCGGATCAGCTCTCCAGCACAAGGTGGGGTTGCTGATGTTTCGGACTTTATGTTGCTGCAAGCCTTAAACCGTCTGCAACCACAAATGAAGCATTTGGCAGAGCTGCGTAGCTTACACCCAGAGCGTCTGTTTGAATGTCTCTCGTGTGTGTGCGGTGAGCTGGCAACCTTTACTGACGAAAGCCGTCTGCCGCCCAGTTTGCCAAGCTATAACCATGATTCACCCAGCCACTCTTTCCAGCCGCTGATCCGCAGCTTGCGTCAGAGCTTAAGCGTGGTGCTAGAGCCGCGCGCCGTCTCTATCCAACTGGATAAACGTAAGTACGGTTTGATGGTTGCGCCAATCCACGACCCACAGTTGATGGAGAGTGCAGAGTTTATCATCGCGGTTAAAGCTCGCATGCCGCTAGATGAGCTACGTCGTCTGTTTACTCAGCAAACCAAAGTGGCATCGGTTGAGAAAATTCGTGAACTCATCTCACTGCAACTGCCGGGTATTCCATTGACGCCGTTACCCGTTGCACCGCGCCAATTGCCTTACCACGCTGGCTACACCTACTACCAATTGGATAAAACCAGTGCTGCATGGGCGATGTTGACTCATTCCAGCGGTTTTGCGTTCCACGTTGCTGCAGCTTTTGACGATCTTGAGCTGCAGTTCTGGGCTATCAGGAGCTAACCATGTCACAGAGTAAAAAAGAGACGCCATTAGCCAGTTTGTTGTTCGACGATGTGGAAAAAATTAACCACGACCAAGACTACTGGTTCCAATTGCGTGGGGACAATCCGAATGTGCTGATTGATGCCGCGACACCCTTGTTTGGGCTTTCTCTGCGGGTTCGTACTCTCACCGAATGCGACAACATTGAACAGATCTACCGTCAGACGATTGAAGAGATCAAAGCGATTGAAATTGAGTTGACGGAGCAAGGTTACGAACACGCCATTTTGATGGCTTATCGCTACATCTTGTGCGCCTTTTTGGATGAATCCGTGATGGGAACCGAGTGGGGAGCGTCCAGTTTATGGGCCGAGCACTCCATGCTGTCACGCTTCCATAATGAAACGTGGGGCGGTGAGAAAGTGTTTACGATTTTGAGCCGTCTTGAAGGCGAACCACACCGTTACCAAGCACTATTGGCCTTTATTTACCACTGCCTGATTTTGGGCTTTGAAGGCAAATACCGTGTGATGGAAGGGGGACAAGCCGAACGCGAAAAAGTGATAAGCCGCCTGCATCAACTGCTGAGCAGCTTGGAAGAGAGCGAGCCACAAGACTTAACCCGTCCGACCGATCATGTGGTGCGCGCTAAATACACTTTAAGCAGACAGATGCCTGTGTGGTCCGTGTTTGCTGGCTTTATCGTACTTTGGATAGGTCTATTTCTCGGCTACAGCTATGTGCTGCATAGCAAATCCAGCGATGTGCTCAATCAACTCAATCAAATACTTTAAATATAATTAGGCTAGGTGGTACGTTGTGATCCGTATTGAATTACCCACTCTTATTGCAAAACTGAATGCACAAAGCAAATTGGCTCTGGAGCAAGCGGCCTCTCTCTGTATTGAGCGCCAACACCCTGAAGTCACTCTAGAACATTATCTGGATGTGTTACTGGATAATCCCCTCTCTGATGTGCGTCTCGTACTCAAGCAAGCGGGGCTGGAAGTCGATCAGGTGAAACAGGCCATCGCATCAACCTATAGCCGTGAACAGGTCTTGGATACCTATCCAGCGTTTTCACCGCTGCTGGTCGAGTTGCTGCAAGAAGCTTGGCTGCTTTCCAGTACCGAGTTAGAGCAGGCTGAGCTGCGTTCAGGGGCGATTTTCTTAGCCGCGCTGACCCGTGCGGACCGTTATTTGTCGTTCAAATTGATCAGTTTGTTTGAAGGCATCAACCGCGAAAACCTCAAAAAACACTTTGTGATGATCTTAAGTGATTCTGCAGAAACCGCAGTGGCTAAAACAGACAAAAATGCGGCCAATCCACTGCAAGCCGCCGCAGAAACACCACTCGGACGCTTTTGCACGAATGTGACTGAGCAAGCCCGTAACGGTGAGCTTGATCCTGTCCTGAGCCGTGAAAACGAACTCAACTTGATGGTGGATATCTTGTGCCGTCGCCGCAAAAATAACCCGATTGTGGTGGGTGAAGCGGGTGTTGGTAAAAGTGCCATGATTGAAGGTTTGGCGCTGCGTGTGGTGGCTGGCAAAGTGCCCACCCAACTGCAAAATGTAGAACTCTATTCGTTGGATCTTGGTCGCTTGCAAGCGGGTGCATCGGTGAAAGGCGAGTTCGAAAAGCGCCTAAAAGGGGTGATTGATGCGATTAAGCAATCGCCTAAACCGATCATTTTATTCATCGATGAAGCGCACACCTTAATTGGTTCTGGTAACCAAGAAGGGGGCAGTGATGCGGCAAACTTGCTCAAGCCTGCGCTGGCGCGTGGTGAGTTAAGCACAGTGGCGGCTACGACGTGGAAAGAGTACAAAAAGTATTTTGAAAAAGATCCCGCGCTGACGCGCCGTTTCCAACTGGTCAAACTCGATGAACCAACGATCGATCAAGCCGTCGATATTCTGCGCGGTCTTAACAGTGTCTATGAAAAGGCACACAATGTACTCATCACTGATGATGCACTAAAAGCTGCCGCTGAACTGTCAGCGCGTTACATCTCAGGTCGTCAACTGCCCGATAAAGCGATTGATGTGCTGGATACCGCTTGTGCGCGGATTGCGATCAATATGACCACGCCACCTAAGCGTTTAGCGCTACTTGAAACCTTGTGCCATCAGCGTCAACTCGAAATTGACATGCTAGAGCGGGCGCAATTCCTTGGCCAAGAGGTCGATAGCGAGCGCCTTGATGTTCTGCGTAATCAAGAGTTGGCCGATGAAGCGGAAAAAGCCGCGTTGACACAGAGTTGGCAGCAGCAAAAAAGCTTGGTGGAGTCGATCATCGCACTGCGTGCTGAGCTGATGGAGTTAAGCCAAGCGCAAGAGCAAGATCCCGACCATTTATTGGTGGTGCGTACGGCGCTGCAAGAGCAGTATCAAGCACTCGATGCGATTGATCATGCTGAGCGCTTGATGCACCCGCAAGTCGATGCGGATCAGATTGCTGAAGTGATCGCCGATTGGACGGGCGTGCCTGTTGATCAGATGAACACCGATGAGCTGCATAAAATCACCCATTTGACCTCGATTTTAGGCCAAGCGATCAAAGGCCAAGAAACGGCCATCGAACGTATCCATCGTCATTTACTGACAGCGCGCGCCGATCTGCGTCGTCCGGGACGTCCGAAAGGGGCATTCCTGCTGGTGGGGCCAAGCGGTGTAGGTAAAACCGAAACGGTAGTGCAACTGGCAGAGCAGCTTTACGGTGGTAAACAGTTCCTCACCACCATCAACATGTCGGAATACCAAGAGAAACACACCGTTTCCCGCCTGATTGGTTCACCTCCGGGTTATGTTGGCTACGGTGAAGGCGGTGTGCTGACGGAGGCTATCCGTAAGATGCCTTATTCGGTGGTTCTGCTTGATGAAGTCGAAAAAGCCCATCCAGAAGTTTTAAATATCTTCTACCAAGGCTTTGATAAAGGCGAAATCGCCGATGGTGAAGGTCGTGTCATCGACTGCCAAAACATCGTGTTCTTCCTGACATCGAACTTAGGCTACCAAACCATAGTCGATTATGCCGATGAGCCCGCCAAGCTTGATGAAGCGCTTTATCCTGAATTGGCCGCTTTCTTTAAACCTGCTCTGCTGGCGCGTATGGAAGTGATCCCTTACTTACCACTGGGTAAAGAAGTGTTGGCACAGATTGTTCGCGGCAAGCTGGCTCGTCTCGAGAAACTGTTCAAGACACGTTACAACGCAGAAGTGGTGATTGAAGAGAGCTTAATTGACGAAATCTTAAGCCGTGCGACACGCAGCGAAAACGGTGCGCGTATGCTGGAGGCGATCATTGAAGGGCAATTGCTGCCGCCCGTTTCATTGGCGCTGCTGAATAAACTCGCCGAAAGAGCGCCCGTTGAGCGCATTCGTTTAGCGGCAGAAGCGGGTGAATTTATCGGAGAGGTAGCGTAACCATGAGTCAATGGCTGGCGTTTGCAACCCAATTGGTGGGAGTAAGGAAGTCCCACCAGCTTGCGCTGCAATTTGTTGATCTGCTGACTCAAGGCTTAGATCTGAGTGATAGCCTTTTGTTGTTGCCATCGTCGGATGGGCGTTTACTTGTGCCTCATGATCCACAGCGTCAGTTCGCGTGGTCAGTGACGGATTTTGATGTGCCTTTTGCCCATGTTTTGCAGTCATCCAATGCGATGCATTTGACCGCGGAAGAGTTGGTGTTTTGGCAATCCAATCGCACTTTTAGCCAGTTAACCTCTCGCGTGGGGATGTTTGATTCGGTATGGATCCAACCCCTGCCGATGGATACTCGTCAAGTACACTCGATCTTGCTGTTGATGGGCGAGAGTCACGGCATCGTGAGCGCTTTTGAAAACGCGGACTTTTTGAAGTTTATCGAGGTCTTTTCCCAGCAATGGTCACTGCTCAACGATATGGAACGTGAAGAGCAGAGCCGCTTGGAGCTGAAACAATCGCTGACGGATATTGAACGCGACTCGGCGCAGCGCTCACTGGCCAATGCGTTATCGCGTACTTTGATTGGTGAAAGCGCTGCGATGCAAAAGCTGCGTGAGCAGATTGTCTCTGCCGCCAACGCTCAGCTCTCGGTCATGGTGCAAGGTGAAACTGGCACGGGTAAAGAGTTAGTCGCCGCGGCCGTGCATGAACTTTCGTCACGTAAGTCTGCGCCGTTTGTTGCGATCAACTGTGCGGCGATCCCTGAGCATCTACTGGAAAGTGAACTGTTTGGTTACTGCAAAGGGGCATTTTCTGGAGCGGACAGCGATAAACAGGGACTTATCGCACAAGCAAATGGTGGCACGCTATTTTTGGATGAGATTGGCGATATGCCGCTCACCTTACAAGCCAAATTATTGCGTGTGCTTGAATCACGTACTTTTCGACCGCTCGGTGGTAAGCAGGAGCTCAGTTCTGATTTCCGTTTGGTATCGGCCACACACGTCAATCTGCTGGATCAAGTACGCAAAAAAGAATTTCGCCAAGATCTCTATTACCGTCTGTTCCAGTATCCGATCACCTTGCCGCGTCTGGCGGCACGCTTGGAAGATATTGATCTGCTCAGTGAGCACTTTGTGCGCGTGTTCAACTTGCAACATAACACGCGCATTCGTGGTTTGAACTATCGAGCCATCGACTGCCTTAAGCAGTACGACTTTCCGGGGAATGTGCGTGAGCTGAAACATTTGATTGAGTTTGGTTGCGCGCAAACAGCGGATGGTACGCAGGTGGAAGCCAGTTGCTTTGCCCATCGTTTACAAAGCCTACCCTGTCTTGCGTCTGAAGCGACGTCGGTAGCCGTTTCTGTCGAAACTGAGAACTTGGATCTTGAACCCTCGGTTGCGCTGGCTGGAGAACCGAATTTTGCGGTTATCCATGATTTGAAACAGGCGGTCAGTCAGTTTGAAGCGTTGATCATCAGTGAGCGTTTGAACCGCTTTGCTGGCGATCGCGCGAAAGCGGCGAAAAGTCTCGGTATCCCTAAGCGTACCTTGGCCTACAAGTGCCTGAAATTGGAGATCAAAACCCCATGAGAATTACCGTTTTAGTGGCCAGTTTGATCTTGGGTTGCGCGGGCTCTGCGCATGTTCTAGCGGCCTCGCAAGCGGCGGGATCACAGGTTGAGCAAGCAGAGCTGTGCCGCGAAATTCCTGCGCGTTTAGAGCGTTTGGCCTGTTTTGACCGTGTCTTTGCCACGCCCCTTGAGCAAGTGGCTATCGCACCGTCCAATCCTTATCCCGCAGAGTGGCAACGCGCCATGGCGGCATTGTCTGAGTCGCAGTCCGAATCGGGTTGGGTATTAGGTACGCAAGGTGAAGGGCGGGGCAGCAGCGCTTGGATTGCTTTGCCTGCGCAAAATCGCAGCTCAGGGGAAACATCTCCGCCAGTGCTCTTGCTCAGTTGTATTAATAACCTGAGCCGCATTGAGCTGGCTTTACCGAAAGAAGTGGCTGATGCACGGATTCAAGTCTCTATCCGACACGAGACACAGTTCTGGCGCAGTGACGATCACGGCGTACTGTTTTCCTCGGCTCGCGGCATGCCTGCGATCGAAATGATGAAATTGGCCGCCAGTGAGCCTCGCCTGTTGCTGCGCTCTAATGCGCGGTTTGCTGACGGGTTACAGTTTGATACTCGAGGTGTCAATGAAGCCCTTGATGCTTTGCGCGAACGCTGTGGTTGGTAAGGAGCCCGTATGGAAATGACTGAATACCGTCAGTGTGTGGCCAAACCGATCAGCAGTAGCAATCCTGTCGGAGAGCGGCTAGTCGATCACCCACTGTTTGATTTTATTGAAGATCAGATGATGAAAGTGGGCTCTCTCTCTCACGCTTCAGTGCAGTGGGATGAAGTGGAGCACAGCACTCTCAAACTGATTGGTGAACAGAGTAAAGACATCAAGCTTTTGGTTTACCTGCTGCAGTGTCTGCATAACCAAGTTACCCCGACGCGCCTTATTACCTCGTTTGCGGTGATGAGTGAGTTCCTCAATCAATATTGGAATGACAGTTATCCAGCGCCGGGCGCACGTGGAAATCTGCCGCGACGTAAATTTTTCAGCCAGATGGCGCAACGTTTTACAACGGTGATCGAAAAGTTCGATTTTCATCATCTGGATGAAGCGGATCGCCAAGCGCTGCAAGCGGCGGTCGAAGAGTGGCAACAAGCCGTTGAGAAACAAGGGCTCTCTTCTGAGCTGGTGGAGTCTGTGGTGGTGCGAATTACCGCGGAGATCAAACGCGCAGAGCAGCGCCAGCAAGTGACGGCGCAAAGCAGCGCGGAGCGTGAAACACCAAGTGCTGCAACGCCTTCTCCTGCGGCGAGCATGGTGGTGGATCATTCGAGTGACAAAGCAGCGAAACAAACCCTACTCAAAGTGGCAGATTTTCTTGCCGAACAAGAGTTTGGTATCGCGCTGTCGATTCGTCTGCGCCGCTTTGCGGTGTGGGGCAGCATTACCTCATTGCCCGATCATAAACCCGATGGTGAAACACTGTTGCGTGGAATGCAGGCGGATCGCGTCAAGGATTACCAAGATCAACTCCGTCACCCCGATTTAGCCTTGTGGCGCAAAGTCGAACAGAGCTTAACCATGGCTCCTTATTGGTTTGAAGGACAGTGGATGAGTTACACCATTGCCCAGCAACTTGGCAAAAGTGATTGGTCTCAGGCGATTGCCGAAGAAACACAACAGTTTTTACGTCGTTTGCCTTCGCTGCTTGAGCTCAAATTCAAAGGCGGAGAGCCGTTTGTCAGTGATTCGGTCAAAGAGTGGCTGGCGAGCGTAGGCCAGAGCCAAGGTGCTGCGGGGCAGTCTGTCGGCGGAGATTGGCAAGAGAAGCGTAAAGAGGCGTTTCAACTGGCCAAAGAAGGAGGAATCGCGGTGGCACTTTCCATGCTCAATGATGGCTTGGTCAGTGCGGTGGAGCCGCGAGACAAATTTTACTGGCGATTGCTATCGGCGGATCTGCTGCGGGCAAATCATCTCGATGCGATGGCTGGTGAACAGTATCAAACTCTGCTCAATCAGGTAACGACGCTGTCTGTTCCTGAGTGGGAGCCGAGTTTAGTGGAACAAATTCAAAGATATACAACGTCAGAGTAAACAAGGACACAATTCATGTGGAAATTCATTGTTGGAATAGTAAGGCGGCTTAAACCCACGGTGGTGGCAGCACTTCCCATTTTGCTATTCACTACGTTCATTTTGCTGAACGTTGCCATTTGGTGGGCAGGCCCTTGGTTAGAAGTGGCTGGCTATAAACCGCTGGAGTCGATCATGGCTCGAGTTGTGGCAAGCAGTCTGTTTACTCTCGGCTGTTTAGCCGTGTGGGGCATTTGGCAGTGGCGTAAGTTGCAAGCCTTTCAATCGGAACAAAAGCGCGAAGAACAACTGCGCCAAGATCCGATCAAGGTGTATGAGCAGCGCCAAGAGGTTGAACTGAATCAGGTGATGCTCAACATGAAGCAGAGCCTAAATAAACACAACTACTTATATGCACTGCCTTGGTACTTGGTTCTGGGTCTAGAAAATGCGGGTAAAACCAGCCTGATCAACCGCTCTGGCCAGAACTTTGTGTTTTCTTCGGTCATGCGAGCTTCGGGACAAAAAAGCGAAAACCCGTACTCGTTTGATTGGTGGATTGGTGATGAATCTGTCCTGATTGATCCTGATGGTGAGCTGTTAACGCAAGGCAATCGCAGTGAAGAGAATGATGGTGCGTTAGAGCGCCGCTTATGGTTGCATTTTGTCGATTGGCTCGACCGCACTCGTAGCCGCCGCCCGCTGAACGGCATCGTGTTGGCGTTGGATGTGGCGCATCTTGCTACCGCCACCGCCTCAGAGCGTAAAGCTTATGCCAACTTGCTGCGTGCTCGTCTGCGTGAGTTGATGGAAACCTTATCCACTCGTCTGCCGGTATACATTGCACTGACTAAGCTCGACTTACTGCACGGTTTTGAGCCTTTCTTTAAGCACTACACCAAAAGTCAGCGTGAAGAGGTGTTGGGTTTTACCTTCTCAATGGACTCGGTAGATAACCTAGATTCGTGGTTGGAAGAGTTTGCCAACGAGTACACCCAATTTGTGTCACGAGTTACTGGCATGCTGCCACATGCGGTGGCAGCGCCAATGACGCTTGAAGAACGTAACGCGATTTACAGCTTCACGCGTCAAATCTCAGGTTTGAAAGAGATTTTGCAGCAGTTTCTCCAAGAGGCTTTGGCGAGCGATCAATTCTCAACCTCAGCACTGGTGCGTGGTGCCTATTTCACGTCGGTTTACCAACAAGGTGTACCCACTAACGCTTTTGATGATGCGGCCTCACGTCGTTATGGTTTGTCTCATGCGATTAATACGGCGCAGCGCGCGAAAAACTCCACAGTTTATTTCACGCAAAAACTGTTTACCCACATCATCTATCCTGAAGCGGGTTTAGCGTCGGATAATTTCCGAGTCGCGAAAAATAAACGCCGTTTGATAGGACTCTCTTTCGTCGCGTGCTCAGTGGCGACTTTGCTGTTGGCGGGTACTTGGCATCGTAACTACCTCAATAACGTGCAACACGCCGATACTGTATTAACCAAAGTGAATCAGTATAAAGAGCAGTTCCCGACCAGCCGTTCACTGGCCTCACAAAGAGAGGTATTGGATCCGTTGAACAAGATCCGTGAGGCGACACTGGAGTTTGGTTTCTTCCGTGATAAACCTCAGTACATCTCCGATTTTGGTCTCTACCAAGGGCACACCATTGGCCCGAAAGTAGAAGAGACCTACTTAAACTTACTCGAAACCCGCTTCTTGCCTCTGTTGATGGCGGACACCATTGTCGCGCTCAATCAAGCTGAGACAGATGAAGAAAAATTAGCGGTGCTGCGTGTGTATCGCATGCTGGTCGATAAAAGTGGTCGTTACCAAGACTATGTGATGGATTATTTTGCAAAGTATTGGCAAAAATCCTTCTCAGGTCAGCGTCAAATTCAGGAAGAGCTGCTCGGTCACTTAGATTACGCGATGCGTCATACGGATCTCACTGCAGAGCGTCTCAATGGTGATAAAGGGGCGGAGCAGGTGATGCGCCCTTACGATAAAGTGATTGCTCATGCTCAGGTTGAACTGGGTTCAATGCCAAACGACCAGCGCGTCTACCGTAACTTGAAGCTGAGTGCACAAACGGTGCTTGGTCCTTCGGTTAACTTGCGTAGCTTGATTGGGCCGGTGTTTGATGTGGTGTTTGAAGAGCGCGTACTTAACAGTAGCAGCCTGTTTATTCCTCAAATGCTCACCAAGCGTGGTTTTGATGACTACTTTATGCCGCAATCTGAATCGGTCTCTGAGCTGGCACTGATTGACAGTTGGGTTCTGGGACAGAGCAAAACGGCGCAGTTTAGTGAAGCAGACAAGCAGGCACTGCGCGAAAAAATTCGCGATCTTTATGTGGCGGATTACACCAACACATGGCGCGCGGCACTCAATGAAATTGATGTGAAGTATTTCAATGACATCAATGATGCGGTCATGGTTTTGGAAAATATCACCAGCAACCTTGAGCCGATGCAGCGTCTACTGCGCACATTAGATGACAATACCCAACTGTACAGTGCGTTACCTAAAGATGAATCGGCGTTAAAAGAGCTGCTGAAAAGCTCGAAATACAAAGTGGCTTCGATGATTGAAACTCCGTTTGCTGATCTGAACGGTATGCTCAAACCGGTGGGCAGCAAACCAGCGTACATGACGGAAGTCTTGGCTTCGGTGGATGAGCTGAAAAGCTACTTGAAATCGATTCAAGATGCTCCCGATGTCGGTATGGCGGCGCTCGATGCGACCAAAGCGCGGGTCAAACTGGTTAATGCTGACCCTATCTATACCTTAAAGCGTATCTCGTCAGGACTGCCGAAGCCGCTGGATAGCATGATGGCAAAGCTTGCAGATGAGAGCTGGTATGTGGTCAAGCAAGAAGCAATCAAGCATCTGGAAGTACGCTGGACGGAGGATGTGTATAAAACCTTCCAAAGCAAGCTGGCTGGGCGTTATCCATTCAACTCCGCATCAAATAAAGATGTGGCCTTGGCCGATTTTGAAGCCTTCTTTGCGCCGAATGGCACGTTAGACAACTTCTACAATCAGCAACTGAAGATGTTTATTGATGAGAACATCAGCGTCGCGTCGGATGACTCAGCACAGTCGATCATTCGTAAAGAAGTGCTGGATCAGATCAAGCAAGCGCAGAAAATTCGTGAGGCTTTCTTCAACCGTAAAGGGATTTTGGATGTCAACTTCTCGGTTGAGCCGCTCAGTTTGAGTAACAACAAGCGTCGTAGTGTGCTGAATGTGGATGGTCAGTTCTTAGCTTACAGCCATGGACCGCGTGAAAATGTGGAGCTGATTTGGCCTAACACGCTGCGTGATTCTGCGGTGTCTAAGGTGACCTTGATTCCAACCCAAACCAATATGTCACCGCGCAGTTTGCAAATCCAAGGACCATGGGCATTCTTCCGCTTATTGGATCAAGGTGATGTGGTTTCGGCGAGTCAAACATCGGTTGATTTCAAATTTATCGTCGATGGCGGTGAGATGATCTACCGCATTAAGGCAGAGGCCGATGCCAACCCATTTACCGAACGCCTGTTCAAGTCGTTCAAACTGTCTAAAACACTCTATTAATAGGTTGCCAGAGCGAGTTTTTCGCTCTGGCTTTTTAGGACGAAGTTGTGATGTCCAATGTGATTTTTATTGATAACGTTTGCTACCGATTAACCAATGATTCTGAGGAGATTCGCGGATTAGAGCCCTATGCGAAGGTTCGTGAGGAGAT
The DNA here is from genome assembly GCF_037672085.1 of Vibrio paracholerae. NCBI lineage: Bacteria > Pseudomonadati > Pseudomonadota > Gammaproteobacteria > Vibrionales > Vibrionaceae > Vibrio > Vibrio paracholerae. The sequence continues at coordinate 156,038 of NZ_JBBHLM010000001.1, forward strand.
AAACCGCCGCTTTAATCCGATTGCCGGGGGCACGGATTGGGCAGTGGTAAAAGAGTATTGTGAACAACTGGCCTGTAACCAAGGAATGGATTTTCTGATCTGTGGTTACTATGCGGTTGCCTGCCTGAAAACTCAGGGGCTGGCGGGGTATGCCACCGGCATGGAGCTGATGAGTGCAAGCCTTGCCAACCAAGGTGAGTGTGATGTGAAAAGCGCCAAAGTGCGCAAAGAGATCCTTGATTGGGTCAATGCACGTGTGGTACAGGAACTGAAAGCACTTAAACCAACTTATGAGTCTCTGCGAGATCTATATCGGGCTGAGCGCCATTGCGAGCGGTTACATCAGCTGTTTGAACAGCAACAAACCGAATACAAAGTAGACTTTGAAGGGGTCGGGTTTGCTCTGTTTGAACACATAGACAGAATTGAAACCCAATACCACAGCTTATTGAAAAAGCAGGAGAAGGCTCAGCCACCTAAGCTTAAGTTTTGGCAGCACGGTTACGCGTTGTTCACTCTAGGTGTACTTGGGGTTGCAGTGGGAGTGGTGGGGGGCTACTGGGGGTGGCCTTGGTTTTATACCACGCCTTATGCCGCGCCACAGCGCATCACCACGTTGAATGAGGCATCTCAAACTCAAGCACTGCTCAACGACTCTTCCACAACTGAGCGTGCGCGTTGGCAACATGATCTGATCCCGCTGTATCGCGATACTTTGCAGCAGAATTTAACCATCTCGTTTAGTGAACCTAAGCGACATGCCATCACTCAGCTGAATCTATTGCGCACTCTTTATCCTGAAAACGAGCAAGTGAATGCCCTGAGTCAAGAGTTTGCCCTTCAGCAGCAACAAGCGTTGGAGCAAACCGCGCTGTTCGTGGCTAAGTTCAGCGAAATTCGTACCAAAATGGCCAATATCTCGTTACTGGCTAAGCGGGGGAAATGGGCTGAGTTAGAAAAGCAGACCAAATCATTAGAAGAGTTCGCGGTTAGCCTATCACCGATTTATGGTCGAGTTGACTATGTGCAAGGCCTTCTTGAACAGGGCGATGTCACGAATGCCCAGAAAGAGTTTGCGATCCTCAAACAAAGGCTAGATAGCCTAAGTTGGAAAATTGCCGATCTTGAGCAGCGTATCGGCGATGCGGCTTTGTTGCAGTGATGGCTGAATGAAGCGTTGAGGCAAAAACTCGCCCATAGGCAGTTTTTTGCTTGATTGGGGCAAGGGATTGCTCAGTGATCAGAGTTAGCCTTGGTGGAAACAGGAAAATGTAGACAAAAAGCTGGCATTGAGTTTGCCATTGACTGCCACACAATATTTATTTTCAACGAACCATTTTCAACGAACCATTTTCATCGAACTTAAGATGGCCACATATTGAGTGCTATCGTCGAAAAAAAGAACAAGGAAAACAGCATGGCAAGGTTACAGTTTCAATTAAAGGTGGATGGCCTTGAGGATGAATCCCTCGTTGTACGCGGATTTGAAGGGCAAGAGTCCTTGTCTGATTCGGTATGGCGCAGTGAGCCCTGCTATGGTTTTCGCTATCAGGTTGATTTAGCCAGTGCGCTAAGCAACCTTGCTGCTGAGCAATTTGTCGACCAAACTGCGCATTTAACCATTCTGCGTGACGGGCAAGTGGTGCAGCAAATTAACGGTATCGTACGCCAATTGAGCAAAGGCGATACTGGGCATCGGCACACGTTTTATTCACTTACACTAGTGCCTGAGCTGGAGCGGCTTTCTTTACGCAGCAATAGCCGTATTTTCCAGCAGCAAAGCGTGCCGGAAATTATCTCTATTTTGCTGCAAGAGATGGGGATTGAAGATTACGCCTTTGCCCTTAAGCGTGAGTGTGCCCAGCGTGAGTTTTGCGTGCAGTACCGTGAAACGGATTTGCAGTTTTTACACCGTATCGCCGCCGAAGAAGGTTTGGTTTATAGCCATCTCCATGAAGCGCAGAAACACACCTTGCTGTTTACCGATAGCTCGGACAGCCAACCGAAGTTAGCCAAGCCAGTACCTTATAATGCGCTGGCGGGTGGCGAGATCAATATCCCTTATGTGGTCGATCTGCAATTCAAGACCACCGCACAAGTGAGCCATACCGAGCTAAAGGATTACAGCTTTAAAAAGCCAGCTTACGGATTTACTCAGCGCACGCAGGGTAAAGACATCGCTTATCAGCAGCCAAATTATGAGCATTTTGATGCTCCGGGACGCTACAAAGACGATGCAAATGGCAAGGCCTTTAGCCAAATTCGCTTAGAGTATTTACGCCGCGATGCTTTGCTTGCTGATGCGAAGAGTGACGAACCTTTGCTGCTGGCGGGAGTGCGTTTTGACTTGCAAGATCACCTTGATCTCGCAATGAATCGAGATTGGCTCGTGGTACAAGCCAATCACCAAGGGACACAGCCACAAGCGTTACAAGAAGAGGGTGGTTCAGGCGCTACCACTTACAGCAATCAGCTAAAACTTATCCCCGCTCACATCACTTGGCGAGCAAGGCCTTGTGCTAAGCCGCAAGTGGATGGTCCCATGATCGCCACCGTGGTTGGGCCACAAGGTGAAGAGATTTATTGCGATAACTTTGGTCGCGTGAAAGTGCATTTCCCGTGGGATCGCTACTCAAGTAGCAACGAAAAAAGCTCTTGCTGGGTGCGAGTGGCACAAGAATGGGCGGGTAGCCAATACGGTAGTATGGCGATTCCGCGAGTCGGCCATGAAGTGATTGTTTCATTCCTCAATGGCGATCCGGATCAACCCATCGTCACAGGTCGTACGTATCATGCGACCAATACCGCGCCTTACGCCTTGCCTGACCACAAAACCAAAACCGTACTGCGCACTGAGACTCACCAAGGGCAAGGCTACAACGAACTGAGTTTTGAGGATCAAGCGGGTAGCGAACAGATTTTGCTGCATGCACAAAAAGATTGGGATGCGTTGATTGAGCATGATCACACCGAAGTGATTCGCCACGATCAGCATCTCACTGTGGACAATGACCGCTTTACTCGCATTCAGCGCAACCAACATTTAACGGTTGAAGGTGAAGTCCGTAGCAAAATCGCACTCGATAGCAGCCATGAAGTCGGCGCGTCACTACAACACAAAGTCGGGCAACGCATTGCTGTCGAGGCGGGTAAAGAGATTTCACTCAAAAGCGGCGCAAAAATCGTGGTTGAAGCTGGAGCGGAGTTAACCCTAAAAGCAGGGGGCAGCTTTGTAAAAGTCGATGCAGGTGGCGTGCACTTAGTCGGTCCTGCCATTAACCTAAACGCGGGCGGCAGTGCAGGCAGCGGTAGCGCTTATGGCGGGCAATTAGCCGCAGCACCAAGAATGTTAGCGCAAGCTAAACCAGTAGCAGAATTGGTTCAGCCGGATATTGCTGCCTCAATGCAATCAGGCGCGGCGCGTGTTATTGATGTGGCATCACTCCCCACTATGATGCCGAGTTCAGCCAATAACACGGCAAATGATGAGCCTGTGGCTGAAGAGAAAACACCGGAGCGAATTTTAAAATCCGATCTTCTCAAACCATCCGATGAGTTAGAGAAACTCGCCAAGCGACAAGCGAGTGCTTATCGTCAAGGTAATCACAGCGATGAGGTTAAGTTACTACAAGAAGCGCTCATAAAACTGGGGTTTGATCTCGGGAAAGCAGGAGCTGATGGTGACTTTGGGAGCAAAACTAAAACCGCGATTGAGCAGTTCCAGAAAAGCTATCAACCAAGCCACCAAACCCACCCGTCTTACAGCATTGGCCCCGTTGACGGTATTGTCGGCAAAGGTACACTACTGGCACTAGACGAAGCTTTGATGGATGGGGGGATGTATGAAAATGATGAGATGGATTTGAAATGGTTGATCGTACCTAAAGGTCAGCTCACTTTTGATGCTGAAGGGAATGATGTTGATTCATCAACTTTTTTTTCTAGAAAAGTGCACGTACCTAATATGAGAGGTAGCGTTATTGGAAATTCAGGCGTGACCATCGGGCGGGGACTTGATTTAGGTAATCCTCCAAGTGCTGCCAGTGGGCAAAGACCTTCAAAAATAAACTTGAAAGAGTTATTTGAATTGGCCAACCTTAATCCGAAATTGTCAAAATGGTTATTAAGTGTTGAGGGAAAAACGAAGGATTCGGCATTAGAGTCTCTTAAGAATAGTGGTTTGTCTGATGAGGAGTTAACGATTACTAGAAAGCAACAGTACATAATGTTTAATCATGTATATGACTATCTAGAAGAGAAGACAAGGGTATTAATTACAAAGCCAGACGTAAAAGCTGCATATGGTTCTGTTGATTGGGATGGAATGCCAAGAAATGTGAAAGATGTATTAGTAGATATTACATATCGTGGTGATAGTTATTCTAAAACACGAGCATGGTATGTTCCAACTTTAGTTAATGACAGAAATTCTGTAGATTATTCAAACTTCAAAAAATCGTTGGATTATAAAAATTCAATATGGGATAAAGTGCCCTTGAGTAGAAAGAGAGTAAGATATGAACATCTTTAAAAAAATCATTTATTGCATCATATTAATTATGTTTTCATTACAAGCCGTTGGGGGCAGTATTCCTTCCAGTAGCCAATTGAGAAGTTTACTTCGTTCATATGACATACAAACCGGCAATATAGGCGAGACAATAGCCTATATACCAATAGAAAAGCCATGCTTAAATTTGCTTGCTAGAAATGAGCATTATGAATATTGTGTAATCAATGAAGGAGAAAATCTTTCAAATGGTGATAAAGAAGGCTTTTTTATAACATTAGATAGTGTCTCAGAGAGTTCGGTTAGTTTTTCATATAATACCATTTGGTATTCAGTAAACTGCCGTTTATCAACTAGAGATAAGGAAATTAAATGCGATCAATCGAAATAAATAAAAATAATATTTTAAATTAATATGGTTTTAATTATATTAAAATTGGCTAGTGTCGTTTCGTCTTTCATGGTCTGGCTCAAGCAAGTCTTAACAATAAATTATATTGAAAGAATTAGTCAAGATGTAAACGGTGGTGTTTATGTACACTCAAATGGTTTAGATGACCTCATTGATAAATCCAATAAAATAAAGAATAACTTGGGGTTGTGATTTTATGAAAAATTGTTTGTATCTTATCGTCTTAATACTATGTTTCAGTATAGCTCGAGCTAATGATGAAAATGTTGATGATTTAATTGTATCATCATATATAGAAACTCAAGATGAGAAGATAAAAGATTTCCAAGGAAAAGAGTTTCAAATTTCTTTCCAGAAAGAGAGTATCCTGAAAAAAGAAGGTCTCAATGATGGTAGCCTTAAAGCATTTATCAGAATCTCTGGTAGTCAAAGTTTATTATTTGAACAAAAAGATTTCAAGCCATATGGACAAGATGTATTTGTTTTTTCTTGTAAGGCATCAGATGCCAACATGAGAGTTTTTATCCAGACGAGATATGCAAGTTCTGATAATATAACACCTTGGTTTGTTCAGTTTACGCCGTATATTTTTACGATTGAATCTGGTTCAGTAAGGAGAGAATATAAATTTGAAAATGAATATTTTTATGGTGGCGATTTTTTATAGAAGAATAATTGATGATGAGAAATTAATCATTAAATATCCATTCTATACAAATGACAAATTCATAGAGAAATTATTTGAATCTAAATTATGTATTAATTATAGTGAATAATTTAATTTCTGCGTATTCTACTATTTTAGTTATATGGTTTGGTGTTAGTGGTGACGCTATTGCTAGTGAAAACTGCAATGATATATCTGGAGTGCATCAAAAAATTCTAGTGTGTATCCAAAATGAGATAGCTAAGTCAGAGACTCAGATTAGAAATAATATTTCTTCTAAGTCTATAGATTATGGCTTTCCTGATGATTTCTACAGCAAGCAAAGATTAGCTATTCATGAAAAGTGTATGCTTTATATAAATGTCGGTGGCCAACGTGGTGAATTGCTAATGAACCAATGTGAACTTTCGATGCTACAAGGCCTTGATATTTACATTCAACAGTATATAGAGGATGTTGATAATAGTTAGGATTAGCATCACAAATAAGTTTGTGATAATTAATTCTTTGGGTTTACTACGGATTGTTAATTAAATATCAATGATATTAAAAATACATCGATTAAATTGGGTCGTTGTTTAACCCCCAGAGCAATTAAATACTGGGGGTTTCCCTTCTCACAGCACACAATATTTAGCGTACGAACCTGCTTCTTTGGCTGTCCAGTCACCTTTGGATTTCTCATCCATATCTTCGCACCAAGATTTGCTGCCGACTTCATTGTTGAAAATGCAGTGTTTGGCGAAGTCGAGCGTGTCTTGAGTATTCCACTCGCTTTTTGGTTTTTCGCGCATATCTTCACACCAAGCTTTGCTGCCCACTTCGCTACAGGCCGAAAGCGTAAGCGCACTCATGATCACCAGTAGAGTGTTTTTCATCAATTATCCTCATCAAATCTTCATTATTTGCTGCCACTATACCGAACCGAGATGCCGCTGTGTTAAATCGGCGCGAAATGATCACCGTTCGACCCTATCACTATTCATCAAAGTGAGTATTCAGTACATCATTTTGCTGATCGTTTTCACACTCTGTGGATTTGTCGCGTGCAAACTTAATTGACTAAACTATTATGTCATCGAAACGTTTCGATGTGCATTTTTTCGCCAATTGAAAGTGATGCTGTCGTTATTCAAACGTGAATCAATAAAAGGTATCACCATGAAAAAAAGTACCCTACTAAACTCTGAACTCTCTTACTTGGTGGCAACACTCGGCCATACCGATGAAATCACGATCTGTGATGCTGGGCTGCCAATCCCTGATGAAGTGACGCGTATTGATCTCGCGCTGACTCACGGGGTGCCTTCTTTTTTGGAAACAGTACGGGTGATTTTGTCTGAATCGCAGATTGAAAGTGTCATCGTGGCACAAGAGTTTGCTCAAGTAAGCCCTGTGTTACATGAAGCCTTATGTCGCGAGCTGAAAGCAGAAGAACAGTTGTGCGGTAAGCCGATTGCTATCCAATACATCAGCCATGAAGCGTTTAAACAACGCACGCTGCAAAGCCGTGCGGTAGTGCGCACCGGTGAATGTACACCTTACGCCAATGTGATTTTCCAAGCGGGTGTCGTGTTTTAACCACGCCCAACCATGGAGGAACCACTATGACTCAAGCAATTTTAGCCCTGAGCCAAATTGAAAAAGCGTTCCCTGGCGTAAAAGCCTTGGACAAAGCGAGCCTGAATGTCTATCCGGGGCGGGTAATGGCGTTAATGGGTGAAAACGGTGCTGGCAAATCAACCTTGATGAAAGTGCTGACCGGCATTTATAGCAAAGATGCGGGCAGCATTGAGTATCAAGGCCAACCTGTCAGTTTTAAAGGCCCGCGTGATTCGCAACTGGCGGGCATCAGCATTATTCACCAAGAGCTCAACCTGATCCCGCAGCTGACGATTGCGGAAAATATTTTCCTTGGTCGTGAGATGACTTCGCCATTCGGACGCATTCTGTGGGATGAAATGCATCGTAAAGCGGATCAACTGCTCGCACGTTTGAATGTAAAACACAGTGCCAAAACCTTGCTCGGAGAGCTGAGCTTGGGTGAGCAGCAGATGGTGGAAATTGCCAAAGCGCTGTCGTTTGAATCGAAAGTCATCATCATGGATGAACCGACGGATGCGCTGACCGATACCGAAACTGAATCGCTGTTCAATGTCATTAATGAACTGCGCGAACAAGGCTGCGGCATTGTGTATATCTCACACCGTTTGAAAGAGATTTTTGAGATTTGTGACGACATCACGGTACTGCGTGACGGCAAATTTATTGGTGAGTGCCGCGTGTGCGATACCAATGAAGATGGCCTGATTGAGATGATGGTTGGCCGTAAACTGGAAGAACAGTACCCACGCATTGCTGCGCAGCAAGGTGACATCAGCCTTGAGGTGATTGGCCTAACTGGCTCGGGTGTGCACGATGTCAGCTTTACGCTCAAAAAAGGTGAAATACTTGGCGTTTCTGGCCTGATGGGGGCTGGGCGCACTGAACTGATGAAGGTGATTTATGGCGCGCTGCCTTCGGAGCGTGGCGTGATTAACCTCAACGGGCGCACGGTTAACCCCGTCAGCCCGCAGGATGGTTTGGCCAATGGCATCGCCTATATCTCTGAAGATCGTAAAGGCGATGGCTTGGTACTCGGTCTTTCGGTGAAAGAGAACATGTCACTTTGCGCGCTCGATCAACTGAGCAAAGGTGTGCAAATTCGTCATGCCGATGAAGTGATTGCCGTGGATGACTTTATTCGTCTGTTCAACATTAAAACCCCAAGTCGTGAGCAAATCATCGGCAATCTTTCCGGTGGCAATCAGCAGAAAGTGGCGATTGCCAAAGGGCTGATGACTAGGCCCAAAGTGCTGATTTTGGACGAACCGACTCGCGGTGTTGACGTGGGCGCGAAAAAAGAGATCTACCAATTGATCAACCAATTCAAAGCTGAAGGCATGAGCATCATTTTAGTCTCCTCAGAAATGCCCGAAGTGCTGGGCATGAGTGACCGCATTCTGGTGATGCATGAAGGGTGGATTAGCGGCGAGTTTATGGCGAGCGAAGCCGATCAAGAGAAATTAATGGCGTGTGCGGTAGGGCGTAACCCTGCTCACGCAGCATGAAACAAGGATACAGCATGAGTACCCGAACCATGACTAATACGACATCTGATAACCGTAAAAAACTGCTCAGCAAAGAGTGGTTGATTGAACAAAAATCGCTGATCGCACTGCTGTTTTTAGTGGTTGTCGTCTCTTTCTTAAACCCGAATTTTTTCACGGTTGATAACTTACTGAACATTCTGCGCCAAACTTCGGTCAACGCGATCATCGCGGTGGGTATGACCTTGGTCATCTTAACCGCAGGGATTGATTTGAGCGTCGGTTCGGTGCTCGCCTTATGTGGCGCTTTTGCGGCCACCTTAGTGGCGATGGAAGTTCCTGTTCTGGTAGCAGTGCCTACGGCTTTGCTGGCCGGTGCTGCGCTTGGTGCAATCAGCGGCATCATCATTGCCAAAGGTAAAGTGCAGGCCTTTATCGCGACATTAGTGACCATGACTCTGCTGCGCGGCGTGACCATGGTGTACACCGATGGGCGTCCGATTTCGACCGGATTCACTGATACGGCGGACACCTTTGCATGGTTTGGTACTGGCTACGCGTTGGGCATTCCGGTTCCGGTATGGCTGATGGTGGTGGTATTTGCCGGCGCTTGGTACTTGCTCAATCACACTCGCTTTGGCCGCTATGTGTATGCCGTGGGCGGCAACGAATCAGCAACTCGCCTTTCAGGTATCAACGTAGATCGCGTCAAAATCGGCGTGTATGCCATCTGCGGTTTACTGGCTGCACTGGCGGGCATTATTGTCACTTCTCGCCTCTCTTCAGCGCAACCTACCGCGGGTATGGGTTATGAATTGGATGCGATTGCGGCTGTGGTGCTCGGGGGCACCAGTTTGATGGGCGGTAAAGGTCGCATCATGGGCACGCTGATCGGCGCTCTCATCATCGGATTTTTAAACAACGCATTGAACTTGCTCGATGTTTCCTCCTACTACCAAATGATTGCGAAAGCTGTGGTTATTTTGCTGGCGGTCTTGGTAGACAACAAAAATAAATAAAACGTGAATTCGCCTCGACAGGGCAAGGGCTGCGAGGCTAAACCAAAAAGGACTATGAGAATGAAAAAACTGACCACTCTTATCTCTGCTGCTCTACTTTCCACTTCGGTTTCTTTTGCGGCGCAAGCGCAAGATACCGTGGCGATTGTACTTTCAACGCTGAACAACCCGTTTTTCGTGACCATGAAGGATGGAGCCGAAGCGAAAGCCAAAGAACTTGGCTACAACCTGATTGTGCTGGACTCGCAAAATGACCCAAGCAAAGAGCTTTCGAACGTGGAAGATCTGACCGTGCGCGGCGTAAAAGCGATTCTGATCAACCCGACTGATTCGGATGCGGTTTCTAACGCGATTCGTATCGCGAACCGCTCAAAGATCCCAGTGCTGACGCTTGACCGTGGTGCAAGCCGTGGTGAGGTAGTGAGCCACATTGCGTCCGATAACGTAGTCGGCGGTGAAATGGCAGGCCATTTTATTGAAGCGAAGATTGGCAGCGATGCCAAAGTGATCCAACTGGAAGGCATCGCCGGAACTTCAGCGGCGCGTGAGCGTGGTGAAGGTTTCATGAATGCAGTGAAAGGCAGCAAGATGCAACTGCTGGCTAGCCAACCTGCGGATTTCGACCGCACTAAAGGTTTGAACGTAATGGAAAACCTACTGGCAGCGAACCCTGATGTTCAAGCGGTTTTCGCGCAAAACGATGAAATGGCATTGGGTGCACTGCGTGCAATTCAAGCGTCAGGCAAGTCGGTGATGATTGTTGGCTTTGATGGCACCGATGATGGCATCGCAGCGGTAGAGCGCGGTCAATTAGCCGCCACTGTCGCACAGCAGCCAGACATGATTGGCGCGATTGGTATTGAAACTGCCGACAAAATGCTCAAGGGTGAAAAAGTGGAAGCTTACATCCCAGTCGCTCTGAAAGTGATTGCAAAATAATCTCCTCTTTCCCTCCTCACATGAGGAGGGAAAACCGAGCGGTTTACTGGTTCTATTTTCCTCGTTTACTCAATGAAGAAAGAGGGTATCAGCCATTAAACCACTCTGTTTTTCCTCATCAATACAAAGGATAACCGTATGAATAAGTTGGTGGTTCTGGGTAGCGTCAATGCAGACCATGTGCTGCAAGTGCCTTCATTTCCTCGCCCCGGAGAAACCCTACACGGGCGCAATTATCAAGTCATTCCGGGCGGAAAAGGGGCAAACCAAGCTGTTGCCGCCGCGCGTATGCAAGCGGATGTGGGTTTCATTGCTTGTGTTGGCGATGATTCGTTTGGCATTAATATTCGTGAAAGTTTTAAGCTAGATGGCATTAATACGGCGGGCGTGAAGCTACAACCGAACTGCCCAACCGGCATTGCGATGATTCAAGTCTCCGACAGTGGTGAGAACAGCATCTGCATTTCTGCAGAAGCTAATGCCAAGTTGACTGCTGCCGCGATTGAGCCTGATCTCGCAGCGATTCGGGATGCACGTTATCTGCTGATGCAACTAGAAACGCCGCTTGATGGCATTTTAAAAGCGGCGCAAGAGGCCAAAGCGGCCAAAACCAATGTGATTCTTAACCCTGCGCCTGCCCGTGAATTGCCGGATGAACTGCTGAAGTGTGTGGATCTGATCACGCCGAATGAAACCGAAGCGGAAGTGCTCACCGGAATTACGGTCTCGGATGATGCTAGCGCGCAGCAAGCGGCGGACGCTTTACACTGTAAAGGCATCGAGATTGTTATCATTACTCTTGGCTCAAAAGGTGTTTGGCTAAGCGAAAATGGTCGTGGGCAACGAATTCCCGGTTTTGTGGTGAAAGCCACGGACACCACTGCCGCAGGTGATACCTTTAACGGTGCATTGGTGACTGGCTTGTTGCAAGAAATGCCTCTAGAATCAGCCATTAAGTTTGCCCATGCTGCCGCCGCAATTTCGGTAACACGCTTTGGTGCGCAAACCTCGATTCCCACTCGTGCGGAAGTTGAGGTCTTTTTAGCAGAACACTCATAGGAGAAAACACATGGCCACCATGAAGGATATCGCTCGACTTGCAGGCGTCTCCACTTCAACGGTAAGCCATGTGATCAATAAAAGCCGTTTTGTGAGTGATGAAATTGCTGAGCGGGTGAACAACGCGGCTCAGCAACTCAATTACGCCCCCTCCGCCCTCGCGCGTAGCCTCAAAATGAACCGCACCAAAACCATCGGTATGTTAGTGACCACTTCAACCAACCCATTTTTTGGTGAAGTGGTAAAAGGCGTAGAGCGAAGCTGTTATCACCAAGGCTACAACCTAATCTTGTGCAATACCGAAGGGGATAACCAACGCATGAAAGCCAGCATCAACACCTTGCTGCAAAAGCGTGTCGATGGTTTGCTGTTGATGTGCTCAACCCTTGAGGGTGAAAGGTTGGATGTGTTTGACCGCTATCCCGACATCCCGATTGTGGTCATGGACTGGGGCCCGATCCTTTTTGCGAGTGACAAAATTCAAGACAACTCACTGCAAGGTGGCTACATGGCGGCCAAACATCTGATCGAGTGTGGACATAAAGAGATTGGTTGTATCACAGGTCCGCTGATTCGCCACCAAGCACAGATGCGTTATGAAGGTTACAAACGTGCGCTCGCGGAAGCGGGAATTGCCATTAATCCAGATTGGATTGTGGAATCTGACTTCGAATGTGAAGGTGGCTACCAAGCTTTTGAAAAGCTGTATGAGCGAGGAAAGCTGCCAAGCTCACTGTTTGTGTGTAACGACATGATGGCGATGGGCGTGATTCAAGCCGCCAGCCAACGAGGTTTGCGAGTACCGGACGATCTTTCCTTGATTGGTTACGATGATGTGCATATTGCTAAGTTTATGACCCCGGCGTTAACCACCATTCATCAACCCAAATACCGTCTCGGCAAAGCGGCGGTGGATACCTTGCTTTATCGCTTGGAAAACCCAGACACCACTGCGCAAGTTGTGCAATTAGAGCCGACTTTAGTGGTGCGTAGCAGTGTACGAAAACTCGGCTTGATAATTCCTAGTTGAGGCTATCCAGTAGTAGTGTTGACAATGTTCGTTTACTGCAACCATGTAGACGGTTTGCGCTCATGGGAACGCATTGACCTCTGCTTGCAATCAATTAAACTGTATATATATTTGCTAATCGTTGCGTCAGAATGAAATGAAAATACTGATTAGTGTATTGTTTATTGTTTTGCTGTCATCCTGTAAATTGGATACTTGCAATAAAATAATACAGATTTGTCATACTAATTCTTCAAATGAAGACTCACCAGAAGGTGGAGCGTCATCAGAAGGTGGAGCGTCATCAGAAGGTGAAGAGTCATCAGAAGGTGAAGAGTCTGAACAATGTATAGACGATTCTTGTGAAGAAGGAGAGTCTCCCGCCTTATTTGCAATAACAATAAGCCCCGAATTTATCACAACTTATTTGTCGTTAAACTATACAGCGACAGGAGCCTATGCGGATGAAAGTCAACATGATATTACGTATCAAGTTGATTGGATTAGTGAAAATACCACTGTTGCTACTATAAATGAAGATGGTATTGCGACCCCTTTGGATGTCGGAGTTACTCAAATAACTGCAAGTCTAGAGGGTATTGTCTCCGAACCGGTGGTGTTAGAAATAGAGAGATCACAAGTATGTGGTCATCTAATAGGACAGCCGATTGACAAGGAAAGTGGTGGTGGAGTGAACGATAGTGATATGGTCAACGCTAGCGGTTCTTGTCTAAAACTCAGAGAGATTATTGACCCTAATGACTCCTTAACCAAATGGTTTACAAGTAGCCCCTCTCTGACATTGGTACAAAATCTAGGTTATCAGCAGATGAATTGGGCGACTGGAAATCATGGAGACACTTACGCAACTATCCGAGTTGAAACGGCAGTCGGGGTAAGCCCAATAGGATCCTTTGTAAATTTTTATAAACAAGGTATGGAAGGAGGTCAAGCCGCTCGTTGGTGTCAGAAATTAAACGAGATTAATTTTGCGGGCCAAAGTAATTGGCAGCTTGCAACGATTAACGAGCTCTATGAGCTGTATTGGTATGAAAACGACTCTAATCTAGGAATGTACCTTAGATATGGCTGGCCATCTCGTTTTCACCTGTCAAGTTCGTCCGACGAGAACAATACAAACTATTGGTTTTATCAAATGAATCATGGCTTTCATCTTTTCCATCCCGAGTGGGCGGCTCAAGTGTCTTGCCGTTCTGTCATCTTACCTTGAGGCTGCATGGTGTGGGCGGCTATATCCATTAACACCAATCACATAGTGTCTCTATGCGCATGGGGATTCACTCATTTGCCGCCTACCTGCAACTCCAAGTCGTTTGGGTATAGATCATTATTGATTTAAGAACGCCACCGCTTTATCGGGGAAGTCAGTGAACAGACCATCGACTTTCACTTGGTTGTAGAACACATCCAACATCCCTTCGAAGCTATTTGCCCAAGGCGATACATGACCTTGGTCGGCGCGGAAGGTGTAAGGGTGCACCACGAGACCAGCCTCTTTCGCTTGCTTCATCAACGGCTTAATAATGATGTTGTCTTTGGTTGAAGCATCATCAACCAACATAGGTTTCCACGGGCCGATGCCATCGGCGTATTGCGCGACTTTGGCCATGCCCCCTTCGGCAAACATCCAGTCATAGTTATAGGGTGTGGCTTGGTCACCTTGATAAACCATGGTTTCATTCCAGTCGGTGTACGCCAGTAGCTGAACTAGATTGAGATCCATCTTCATCGCTGGCAGCAGCTCATCATGAATGCGTTTTAGCTCGATAGGGTCAAAACATTGCAGATAGATTTTGTCGTCTTTGCTGTCGTAACCATACTGCTTTAGCACTTTGAGGACTGCTTGAGAAATATCTTTGCCTTCGTGGCGGTGAAACCAAGGCGCTTTGATTTCAGGGTAGATACCAATGTTATAACCGAGCGTCTTGTTGAGCCCTTGGATCAGCTCAATTTCTTCTGCGAGAGTCGGGACGGTGAAATCCCCTTTCCAAAGAGGGAAACGATCAGGAAAACCGGCGACTTTGTTACCTTGCGCATCAATATCAAACCCTTCCGTGACACGCAGGGTTTTGATTTCGGCTAAGGTAAAGTCAATCGCGTAATAACGGCCATCGGCTCGTGCGCGGTTAGGGAAACGCTCCGCAACATCGGTGACGCGATCCAAATAGTGATCATGTAATACCACCAGTTGATCGTCCTTAGTCATCACCACATCTTGCTCGATGTAATCCGGTTTCATCGCATAAGCCAGTGTTTTGGCTTCTAATGTATGTTCTGGCAAGTAGCCAGAGGCTCCACGGTGAGCAATCACTAATGGTTCTGCAGAAACAATGCTTGAAAATAAATAAGTTGAGCAGGCCAGAGCCAGCAGAGAAAGCGAGAATGGTTTTAGCATCATGAATTCCTTTTTTGTTCTTCCCAGCCCTAAGGCGTCAAATGACACGTGACGTTAGGGTGGGAGAGAGAGTTGCCGCGCTCCTAATCAGGCAAGAGCGCGGCGAGGGGGACAAGCTATACTGACGATGTTATTGCTTGATGACACACGCTCTTAAATGGTCGCTTGTTTAAGCTTATCGTTATGGTGAGCGCGTTCGCCAACGAAAGCGTAAATCAAGCAGATCACAGAGAGTACACAAGAGGCAACCAAGACCATGAAGCCGCCATCCCAACCGAAGTGGTCAACGGTATAGCCCAATATCGCGTTAGCTGCCACAGCACCACCTAAGTAGCCAAAGAGACCAGTCAGACCTGCTGCGGTACCGGCGGCTTTCTTCGGAGCCAGTTCCAGAGCGTAAAGGCCAATCAGCATCACAGGGCCGTAGATCAAAAAGCCGATCGCGACCAGAGCTGCCATATCTACCGCTGGGTTGCCTGCTGGGTTGAACCAGTAAACCAGAACGGCAAGCGTTACCAACACCATGAACAGGATGCCTGCTGGAGCGCGGCGGCCTTTAAACACTTTGTCGGAAATCCAACCACACAACAAAGTACCCGGGATGCCCGCCCACTCGTACAGGAAGTAAGCCCAAGAAGATTTATCAACCGTGAAGTGTTTGGCTTCTTTGAGGTAAACCGGAGCCCAGTCAAGTACACCGTAGCGGATCAGGTAAACGAAGGCGTTAGCAATCGCAATCGACCAAAGCAGTTTGTTGTTGAAGACATACTTAAAGAAGATCTCTTTCGCAGTCATCTCATTTTCATGCGACTTATCGTAATCATCGGGATAGTCGTTTTTGTACTCTTCAATCGGTGGTAAACCACAAGATTGGGGGGTATCGCGCATGACTAGCCAAGTAAATACGGCCACCAGCACCGCAAAGAAAGCGGGGACATAAAAGGCCGTGCGCCAATCATCGTTAAACATCCATAGGCCGAGCAGGAAAATGGGGCCAATCAAGCCACCACCGACGTTGTGAGCGACGTTCCAGACTGAAACAATCTCACCACGCTCTTTGCGTGACCACCAGTGCACCATAGTACGGCCACAAGCAGGCCAACCCATACCTTGGAACCAGCCGTTTAAGAACAGCAGAATAAACATGGCAGTAATGCTGCCCGTTGCCCATGGCATAAAGCCGAAGCAGAACATCACTAGTGCCGAAAGGAGTAGACCTGCACTCAGAAAGTAACGCGGGTTAGAACGGTCAGAGACGTTCCCCATCAAAAATTTAGACAGACCATACGCGATTGAAACCGCACCGAGAGCCACACCCAGATCGCCACGACTAAAGCCTTGTTCAATCAGGTAAGGCATTGCCAAGCTAAAGTTCTTACGAACCAAATAGTAGCCAGCATAGCCAACAAAAATACCGATGAAAAGTTGCCAACGAAGGCGTGAATAGACGCTGTCCACCTTATCTGATGGCAGCCGCTGCGTATGCGCAGCCGGTTTGAAGAGCTCGAACATAGTGACCTCATTGTTTTTGCGATGGTATAAACCTCTACTATCGGAACTCACAGTACAGATGTGAGCATCACCGCAGTAAAGAAATGGCGAACGAGCAATTTATTTTCGTTCGAAAGTGTCGAGATTCTTATGTTTCTGAATTGTTATTACTGTGATTGATGTGGCACGTGAATTATTTTACGTATAGAAACAAATTGTAAATTTTCGATTTTGTTGACTTTAATCGCAAAATTAAGCGTTTGGATTATTTCCATTGCTTTTGTGGTGATGAAATTTTCGTCTGAAATTAAATGTAGATTGAACGAAAATAAAACAGTTTCGTAAATTGAGTGTTGGAAGTGCAGATGGGGATAAGAAGAGAGGGAATGGACGTAGGAGGGTGAATCAATGGCAATCCTTTGCCATCTGAGACAGTCTTGATCGACTTAGTCGCGATTGCTTTCACGAGTTTTGTATTGGTAGTCAACCTTAACAATCGAACGATACTCAACGACACCTGGCTGTTTCGCAAAAGATTGAACCACAACTTCAGTACCATCAATCTTGACACTCTTTGGCACAACGCTGTTTTGCCATACTGAAAGTTCATTCGCTAATTTGTTGCTGGGCAGAGCTTGTAACTGCTCGATTTTCTTAAATCCAGCGGCGTAAGCTTGTTCTTGGCTCGCGTAAACACCCGCATTGATTGAGCGTGCTTTGTGGTTGGTATCGATAGACGCAAACGCACCAGCGCTAAGAGTAAGAGCGGTAACGGCGAGAATAATCTTTTTCATAAGTTTTCCTTATTGAGTTTGAAAGCTGTAATGAGTTTCTAAAAGTAATTTGTTTTCTCTTATTGAGAGAGGTCTTCATACTATCAATGGTTATGTAAAGAGTCCGTCAAGCAGGGTAAAGCTTTTGAAAAGGTATGGTTGGGTTTCTTTACATAAACTGACTTAAGCTGGGTTTTCATGACACTGTTAAGTCTCCATTAGCCTCAGTTTTCTGATTTAGCATCGTTACACAGGGCTCTGGCTAAGGGAGTTTGAAGTGCCTCGAAGAGCCCAAGTAAGCCAAGACTGTTGCATGTCGTTACTGGAAAGTAGGCGGCAAATTGACGATTTCACGCGTGGCTTTGTGCCGAAATTGACACGTTATTTTGGGGTTATTGCTAGCTTTTGTTGGCCATTTTTAAACAGAAATGGCGAATAACAAGAGTCACAATCAAGAAGGAATAACCATGAAATACGGATTAAAAATCAGTGCGCTAGGCTCAGTCATACTCGGGGCTTTGGCGGCTCCGCAGGTACAAGCGCATGGTTGGGTGGAATTCCCAAGCGCAAGACAAAACACCTGTTATCTCGACGGCGGTTTTTGGGATAACGCGATTCCAAATCAGGCTTGTCAGGCGGCCTATGATGTTTCCGGTGCTTTTCCGTTTGTGCAGCGCAATGAAATATCGGCCAATGTGCAGAAGTATCGGGATATGGGCGCAGTAAAAGCGGTGGTGAAAGATGGCGAGCTCTGTTCGGCGGGCGATAAAGCCAAAGCGGGCTTGAATGTGCCTTCTGCCCATTGGCAAAAAACCGGAATCACCCTAGATGCCAATGGTCAAATTGAGGTCGTGTTCCATGCGGCAACCCCTCACAATCCCTCGTATTGGCAATTTTATTTAAGTAAAGCGACTTACGACCACACCAAGCCACTGACGTGGGATGACTTGGAATTGGTTGGCAGCTCGGATGATGTCGCCGCGGGAAGAGATAAGAAATACCGTTTTAAAGTCACCTTGCCACAAGATCGCAGCGGTGATGCGATTCTTTACACGCGCTGGCAGCGGGTTGATGCAGGTGGTGAAGGCTTTTATAACTGCAGTGACATCACCTTTGGCGGCACTACCACGCCACCAGATCCGACGGACCCGACCGATCCGGTTAAGCTCACCGCTTTGGGTTACTACGTACCGCAAGGGTTTGGCCCTGTTGAAGTCGGAGATAGTGTTCGCTTGCGAACATTTGATGCGACAGGTATGGAAACGACAGATATTGCCTTGCCAATCCGTGCCAACAATTTGGAGACTTGGCCTGCCGAGCTCGCTGGTCAGTTTAATCAACTCAAAAACGGCGAATGGTTTATTGGTATTTGGCACCAAGAGATGAACCACTACATGTTTGATACGCAAAATCTGTACGCCAACCAAGTCTTTGCGCCAAACAGTAACCTCACTTACCGTTTATCGCTCACCAAAGGAGATACCACTCCACCGACTCAACCCGAAAATGCATGGGATAAGAGCAAGACTTATACCGCAGGCGCGGTAGTCACTCATAAAGGTAAGAGCTGGACTGCCCAGTGGTGGACACAAGGTGAAGAGCCGGGAACCACAGGCGAATGGGGTGTGTGGCGCTAAGCGTGCTGCCTCTTTGACGAACTGAGCGTTTATATGCAGTCAAAAGGGCTGTCACTCGCCAAAACAGGTTGTCTCGCACAACCTGTTTTTCTTTTTAACCAAGCAGGTTGCCGCTATTGGGCGGCACGCAAGCGGATCTCAAAGCTCATGCCCGCATCAGGATTATTCGTTGCCACGATACTGCCTTGCATATCTCGCAGGCTATTGGCGACAATCGCTAGGCCAAGCCCTAATCCTTCGCCCATTTTCTTGCTGGTTTGAAACGGCTCAAACATGGTGGTGAGAAGCTCAGGGGCAATCCCACAACCGTTGTCACTTACGCGCACGATCACTTGATCTTCTTCACTCACGGCGCTAATGCTGAGCTTCGGTTCTAAGGTTTGACTCATCGCATCTAACGCGTTCGACACCAAGTTACCGAGCACTTGGCGCAAGCGTTGCTCTTCTCCCATCACCAACGGCAGATCGCTAGAAAGCCGAACTCGAACATCCACCGGAGTTAAGCGTGCTTGATGAATGCGCAAAATCTCCTGTAACGCATCGGGCAGCGAGATGGCTTGCAAAGCGTCGGGTCGATTGAACGCGAAGGATTTGAGTTGGGAGGTCATCGCCGCCATGCGATCAATCAAAGAATGCACCAGCTTGGTATTGGCTTTCAGTAGTTGAGTTTCACCGCGTTCAAGGAGTAATTCGTTGCTAGAAAGTAGGGTGCGCAAACCGGTGAGGGGCTGATTGAGCTCATGGGTGATCGCACTCGACATACGCCCCAGTGCGGCCATTTTGCTCGCTTCAATCAACTCTTGTTGAGCGGATTTCAGTGCTGCGGTGCGCTCTTCTACTCGCTGTTGCAAATCGCGGTTGGCATTCTGAAGTGCGATTTCCGCTTTCTTGCGTTTACTGATATCAATCAGTGTCACCAAATAGTGGCGGCGATCTTTCCAACTGACCGCAATCAGGGAGAACAGCACCGGAAACAAACTGCCATCACTGCGCCGCGCGACCGTTTCCACGTTGGTGATGTCGGCCAGCTCTTGATGCTCGGTGAGATTTTTCAGCAGCAGTGGCACGGTGGCATTTGGGTTTCCAGTATCAAACAGCGACCACGCTTGTAGCTGACGCACCATACTTTCCGAGAGGCTAAAATAGCGCTTCGCCATCGGATTGATCTCTTCAATGCGGCCTTGTCCATCGATCAGCAGCAGTCCAACATGAGTTTTGTTGATCATATTGCGTTGGCGCTCTTCGGCCTCAAACAACACGTGTTGAATCTTGGCTTCACTGAGGCGTTTTTGATACTGCTCGTAACGCAGACGCATCAGTAATAGCAGCAATAATACGCCGACCATGGCACTGGTGCTGATCCAGTTAACCGTGGCATTAAGATTTTTCAGCGGCGTGAGGTAAGTGAGCGTCCAATTTAGATCATCCAGCGTGACGGATTGAGCAAGATAAGGCGCTTGTTCAACTTGCCACAGTGTTAGGCGCGTACCATTAAATAGACTACGTTTTTGCGCCGCCGCGACCACTTCGGGGTGAGTCGCTATCCAGTCTGCGCTGTAAACTGAACTGCTGGAGAGAAAAAAATGGCGTTGAGCATTTTGAAAAAGGATCAACTCATCACTGGCAAACCATTGATCGGCAAGCACGTTTAAATCCACTTGTACGGCAACCGCGCCGACGATCTCGACATCCAGATAAACTGGCGCAGCAACAAAATAGGTCGGTGTGCTGCCAACGGATTTGGTGACAATCGAAATCCCTTCGCGCTGCTGCAAAATCTTATGGATGATGGCTTTGCCATCAGAGAGCTTCCAGTTTTCAGCATTTTTACTGGCCGTTACCAGTGAGCCGGAAAGCGTCAGTATGTACCAACCTTTGGTATTCGCTGCTTTATCGAGTTGCGCCAATTGTTGCTGTAATTGGGCTTGCGGGCGATCATCGCCCTGAAACAGTTTGAGTGTGTTGGCTTCATTGGTCATCAAGTAGGGCAAATGATAAAAGCGGCTTAGGGTGCGCCTCACATCACTGATGTAATCGAGCAAACGCTGCTCGCCGTGACGCTGCGCTTGCCCCAGTTGCCAGTTTTCACTGACAGCATGCGAACCCCATCGCACCGCGATCAGCAGTAAAATTACCAACACTATCCAACTTGCTTTATTGAGCTTCAAAGCATTTCCCTATTTAAAACGATCACCGAGCTTGACGGTTCAACTTAGCAACGAAAGCGATAAATGTTAATGACGGGTAACTCAGAAGTGAGAGGCGGCTCCTTTCCAAGCTCGACAAATTTGCTTACTTTAGCCGCACTATAAATAGAACAGAGAATAAAGCGTGGAAAGCCAACGGATTGCATTGATTGAGGACGACGACATTGTGCGTCAAGCCACAGGCCAGTGGTTACAACTGGCGGGGTTTGACGTGGCGATGTTTGCTGATGGCGCATCCGCGTTAGCGGCGATTGAGCAGCAGAGTTTCGCCGCCGTGGTGAGTGATGTACGCTTGCCCGATACCGATGGGTTGAGTCTTTTGGTGGCGTTGAAAAATGTGCAGCCGCTAACGCCAGTAATTTTGATCACTGGACATGGCGATGTCGATATGGCGGTGAAAGCGCTGCATCAAGGCGCGTTCGATTTTATCGAGAAGCCATTTCAACCAGAACGCCTTGCCAACACGGTGGCGCAAGCGGTCAGTCAGTACCAAAACGCGTTGTCATCACAATCGCGTGCCCACTATCTTGCCTCTGCCAAAGGGTTAGAGCAGATCTTGATTGGGCAGTGTAAGTCGATTCAACTGCTGCGCGAGCAAATCGCCAAAGTCGCAGCGATGGATACCAACGTGATCATTTACGGCGAAACCGGCTGTGGCAAAGAACTGGTGGCGCAGTGTCTGCATCAAGCCAGCGAGCGTCAGCGTGGTCAGTTTGTGGCGATCAACTGTGGCGCGATCCCAGAAAACCTGTTTGAAAGCGAACTGTTCGGCCATGAAGCGGGCGCGTTTACCGGTGCGGTGAAGCGGCGGATTGGCAAGCTGGAACTGGCCGATAAAGGCACGCTGTTTCTGGATGAAATCGAGAGCATGCCGCTGGCCATGCAAGTGAAAGTGCTCCGCGTGCTGCAAGATCATGTGGTGGAGCGGGTGGGCAGTAATCAGCCGAACACCATTGATTTACGTGTGATTGCGGCGGCTAAGGAAGAGCTGCGGCAGCACGCGGAATTTCGCCAAGATCTGTTCTATCGTCTCAATGTCGCGCAGTTGTATTTACCGCCGCTGCGTGAGCGAGGCGACGATATTTTGCTGCTGTTTGAACACTTCTGCGTACAAGTGAAACCGACTTGGCGCAGCCTGAGTGAAGCGGATCGGTTGGCGCTGCTCACTTATCGTTGGCCGGGCAACGTGCGCGAGCTGCGTAATGTCGCGCTGCGTTATGCGCTGGATGACAGCATCAGTGTTGGGGAAATTCTGGCTTCACGTCCGGGAATGACTGAAGAAGAAGCCTCGGCGGGGTTACCGCTGGCGATTCAAGTACACAATTTTGAACGTAAAGTGATCGCTCAGGCGCTGCATCGCCATCAAGGTAATATCAGTGAAGTGATGAAAGAGCTGGATTTGCCAAGGCGCACCCTAAATCAGAAAATGCAGAAGTTTGGTTTGCTTCGCGGTGATTTTACTGCGCAGGAGGAATGAGCAAAATTTTGCTCATCACTTTTCAATGGTTTTTATTAACATCGATCACATTTAGTTAACCTTGCGTGATCGCTCTCCTGATTTTTGAGCCTAAAACACGCGCGATGATCGGCGGTTTTTTGCTGATGTACTTGAGGCTCAATCAGCAAAATTTTGCTCATTGTTATCTGTGTTGAAAATTAATAACTTATAAAACAATGAATTAATTTTTGGCATCTTCTTTGCTGTTAGTGATATTGCCAATGCTGTACGCCAGCCGTATTTGGAAACGGTGCAGCATCGAAAAATAATCACAACATGGAGAGTCACGATGAAACAAAAGCGCCTTACGCAAACCCTATTAGCCGCCATCACTTCGTTTGGCCTAATTAGTGGTGCTTACGCAGCCGAAGAACGCAGCTACATTCTTGCCACCGCGTCAACCGGAGGAACCTATTACCCCGTAGGTGTCGCTCTGGCGACCCTGACCAAAGTCAAACTCACCCCGAGCTACCACTTTTCACTCTCCGCGATTAGCTCGGCCGGATCGGGTGAAAACGTGAAGTTGATGAACGATAACGAAGCGCAGTTCGCGATTTTGCAAGGTTTGTACGGTGCTTGGGCATGGGCGGGCGAAGGCCCGTATGCGGAGCGTCAAAACCAATTACGTTCGGTCTCTATGCTGTGGCAGAACGTGGAGCACTTTATTGTGCGCTCTGATCTCGCGCCAACTGGCACCATTGCCGATCTGGCCAGCATGAAAGGGAAAAAGTTCTCGATTGGTTCGAAAAATTCGGGCACGGAATTTTCGGGTCGGCAGATCATGCAAGGGATTGGCGTTGACCCTGATACCTTTAATCTGGCTTATTTGGGCTACGGAGGCAGTGCTAGTGCGCTGCAAAACGGCACCATTGATGGCATGAACACGCCAGCGGGTGTGCCAGTGGGCGCGGTGACTCAAGCTTTTGCAGCGATGGGCAACGACATCAAGATCCTCTCTTTTACCGATGAGCAGATTAAACAAGCCAACGGTAACTACAACTTATGGACCAAGTTTGATATTCCGGCGAACACCTATCCGGGCGTCGATAAAACCATCACCACCATTGCTCAGCCGAACTTCCTCGCGGTGCGCACCGACATTTCGGAAGAGGATGTATATCAGCTCACTAAAGCCATGTACGAGAACTTAGCTTTCCTACAAGGCATCCACAAAGCGACCAAAGATATGGCGATTGAAAAAGCCATCGAAGGTTTGCCCATGCCCCTGCATGCCGGTGCGGCGCGTTACTACCAAGAAGTGGGGATTAAAATTCCAGCCCACTTGATGCCACAGTAAGTTCGGCGAACGCGAAAGACTGCTCGGGAGCGGGCAGTCTTGCCCTTTCAACATGAAGTCAATCTAAAGAAAGGGCATCTCTGTTTTCTTCGTCTATCCCCAAACCGCTGGAAGTAGTTGCAATACGGCCGCTTCCTGGGGATATGGCTTAGTTGTCTCGCTGTTGGAGTAACGCAATGAGCAATTCAGTAGAACAAGAACTGGAAAAGTTCGAAGTGCCGACCCGTACCCGTTTTAGCTGGGTAACGCGCACGATTTCCGTATTGTGTGTGCTGCTGTCACTGGCGCACATTTGGTTTAATACGTTATCCACGTGGTCAGAATTGTGGATTTCGGCTATCCACTTCGCGGGGTTCGCGATGATTTGCGCGCTGTGGTATCCCGCCTTACCTCGTTGGCGTGAGAGCAAAGTTGCGCTGGCGTTTGATGTGTTGTTAGCGCTGCTGGCGCTGGCGTGCTTGATCTATTTGATGCTGGCAGAAGATGCACTCTATGAGCGCGGCGTGAAATTTGTCACCAGCGATTGGGTGTTCTCAATTCTCGCGATCTTGATTGTGATGGAGATGATCCGCCGCACTATGGGTTGGTTTATTCCCACGCTGATTTTGATCTGTCTGACCTATGTCTCGGTTTGGGGCAAATGGGCAGGCGGCATTTTCCATTTTCCCGGCTTAAGTGCCGAAACCCTGCTGTATCGCAGTTTCTATTCCTCGGAAGGCATGTTCGGTTCGATTGCAGCGATCAGCTGGAGCTTCGTGTTCATGTTCATCCTGTTTGGTGCCTTCTTAGTGCGCTCTGGTGTCGGCGATTACATTATGGACGTGTCACGCGCTGCGGCAGGTAAAGTGGTGGGGGGGCCTGGTTTTATTGCTGTGCTGGCTTCGGGTTTGATGGGGTCGGTTTCAGGCTCTAGTGTCGCGAATACAGTATCTACGGGCGTTATTACTATTCCCATGATGAAGAAAGCCGGCTTTCCTGCACGCTTCGCCGCAGGGGTGGAAGCCGCGGCTTCGACGGGTGGGCAACTCATGCCGCCGGTGATGGGGGCTGGTGCGTTCATCATGGCGTCGTACACGCAGATCCCGTATGTGGATATTGTTGCGGTGTCGTTTATTCCGGCGCTCATCTATTTCCTTTCCGTCGCGTTTTTCGTGCGGATTGAAGCCAAACGTATGGGCGTACAGATTGTCACTACGAGCCAAGAGCCGTTTATGAAAGTGCTGCTGTCGGGTTGGCATAACTTGATCCCACTCGCCGTGTTAGTGACCTTGTTGGTGGTAGGCTTTACCCCAACGTACGCGGCGGGCTTGTCGATTCTGTCGGTGATTGTTGCTTCGTGGTTTTCCAAAAATCACAAAATGGGTCCTAAAGCGATCATTGAAGCGTTGGAGCAAGGGGCGAAAAACATGGCGACCACCGCGGTATTGCTGGTCGGTATCGGCTTGGTGATTAACGTGATTAGCACAACGGGCATCGGCAATACCTTCTCATTGATGATCAACAACTGGGCAAATGGCGATCTGCTGACCATGCTGGTGTTGATCACTTTGGCCTCTTTAGTGCTGGGGATGGGGCTGCCAGTAACGGCGGCGTACATTGTGCTGGGTACGCTTTCGGCTCCTGCGCTGTACAAACTGCTGGCCGAAAGCCAGTTGGTGGATTTGATGGTTTCGGGGCAATTGCCGGAACAAGCCAAAGCGATTTTCATGCTGGCGGCACCGGATCAACTCAGTTTGCTCAATGCGCCTATGGCGGCGGAAAATGCCCATGAGCTGATTAGCCTTGTGCCCGCGGATTTTGTGGAAACCTTGCTACAACAAAGCTTAGGGTTAGAAGCGATTGGTCTGGCTCTGCTTTCGGCGCACCTTATTATCTTCTGGCTCTCGCAAGACAGTAACGTGACGCCACCGGTGTGTTTGACGGCATTTGCCGCGGCCACCATCGCCAAAACCCCGCCGATGCGCACCGGATTTACCGCGTGGAAAATTGCTAAAGGCTTGTATTTGGTTCCCGTGTTGATTGCCTATACCCAACTCATCAGTTGGGATGCGACCACGGTTGTCACCATCGGCATCTTTGCGATTTTTGGCACTTACGCCATGATTGGCGCGATTGAAGGCTATCTGGAAGGGCGGCTGAATCTCTTATGGCGTTTGCTGTTGGCGGTGATCGGTGTGCTGCTGGTGTGGCCAAGTTTGCCGATTTGGATCCGTTTAGTCTGTGTGGCGCTGTTTGTGGTGATTTTTATCTACACACGAAAATCTTCAACTCGCGTTGAGCGAGCAAATTCGGCGGTGCAGGAGGCGAAATCTGCATGATTTATGATTACGTGATTGTCGGAGGCGGCATTGTCGGCGTCTCCACCGCTTGGCAACTGAAACTGCGTTATCCGAAAAAATCGGTGCTGTTGATTGAGAAAGAGGCGGGGTTTTCCCGCCATCAAACTGGTCACAACAGCGGGGTGATCCATGCGGGAGTTTATTATGCTCCCGGCAGTTTGAAGGCTGATTTTTGTAAACGCGGAGTCGAACGCACTTTGGCGTTTTGCGCGCAACACAATATTCCAGTGGAAAACTGCGGCAAGTTACTGGTGGCCACCAATGAGCCAGAACTCGAACGCATGCACGCACTCTATGATCGCTGCTTACAAAATCAGATCGACGTTGAAAAACTGGATGCCGCACAGTTGAAGCTGGCGGAGCCCAATATTCGTGGCTTGGGGGCGATCTTGGTGAAAGCGACCAGTATCGTCAATTATCGTCTGGTGACTGAGAAAATGGCCGAAGCCTTTATGCAGTTGGGTGGGGATGTGAAAATAGGCACGGAAGTGGTGGGCTTGGAAGAAACGCCATCCTCGGTCACGCTAACTTGCCAACAGAAGAACCAACGCGTGAGTTATCAGGCCAAATTTCTGGTCACCTGTTCAGGCTTAATGGCCGATCGCTTAACCAAGATGCTCGGTTTGCCGACCGATTTTCAGATCATCCCTTATCGTGGCGAATACTACCGTTTGGCACCCAAGCATAACCAAGTGGTGCGTCATCTTATCTACCCGATTCCGGATCCTGAATTGCCGTTTCTCGGCGTGCATTTAACCCGCATGATTGATGGCAGCGTGACCGTTGGCCCCAATGCCGTACAAGGTTTTAAGCGTGAAGGTTATGGTAAATGGAATGTTAGCCTGCGCGATGTGTGGGAGATGGTTTGCTTCCCCGGCTTTTGGAAAGTGAGTGCCCAGCACTTTAATACGGGTATGGTCGAAATGAAAAACTCATGGTGGAAAGCGGGCTACTTACAATTGGTACGTAAATACTGCCCAAGTATCGAACTCTCGGATCTTGAGCCTTACCCTGCAGGCATTCGTGCCCAAGCGGTATTAAGTGATGGTACGCTGGTGCACGATTTTCTGTTTGCCGAAAGTCCGCGCAGTTTGCATGTGTGTAACGCCCCTTCTCCAGCGGCCACTTCCGCAATGCCAATCGGCGAATATCTGTGCGACAAAATCGCGGAAAAATCGCTCGCTTGAGCCTCTCAATGCCCATCAATGAAGGTGGGCATCTTCTTCACCTCGAATTGTAAAGTACTTACATATCATCATCTTTAATTGATTGTTGTGTAACTATTTGCTGATTTTATGTGTGATCATTTGCATATTTTTTGGCACAGAGTCTCATTTCCAAGAAGCCATCTTCACAGAGTTGGAACCCTTATCTCGTTGTGGAAGCAGCGATTCTACCGAAATGCCATTCGGTAACTAATAATAAATCCGTAACTCGGTTGTCTATGTCCGGAACCTATTGTGGTGTGAATACCCTAGGTTTCGAGGGTTACTGCGGCCGAAATTCAGGTCGCATCACGCACGCTAACCACAAGAAAAACAAAATGAGAAATCCAATCATGAACAAGAAACCATTAACGCTTCTGATAGCTGGGCTATTGGGAAGCACATCGGCGTGGGCGCAACATGAGCTCACGCTAGTGCAGATCGGCGAAAAAACCGTTGAGCGGCTAGAATCGATTAAAGCGATGGCCGAACGCGGAGAAGGGGTATTTGAGCGCAATGGCGAACGCTGGATCCGTTACAAAGGGACGGACTATCGCCTGAGCTACAAAAATGATCTGCAGTTCCCTTTTCTGCCTTATCAAGGCGGCGATGATACGCCTTATCGCAACGTGATTGACTTTGTCGATCAGAGTTGGGAATTCATGATGTATGACGGCGGTTTTTATCTCATGAGCCGCGAATTTGGTGTTTACGAATCAGACGAGCAAGGCTGCTTTATTGAATACATTCCTGCGTCACACGGCTCTAAGCGTGCCGATGGCAGCTACATTTGGGAGCGCGATGCCATCTATCGCACCGAAACCAATGATTGCGGTACGTTAGTCAAACCAGAGATTAGTTCGTTAACCGTTTCGAGCCTGTCTGATGTCGGTGTGTCATTTGACTGGCTTGGGCAAAACGAAACGGACTCAGTGACACTCACGGTTACCAACCTCAGTGATCACAGTGATGTTCGTCGTTATGACCATGTTTCCGCGGGATTCTTTGTGGGTGGGCTTAAGCCAGAAACCCAGTATGAAATTGCCCTCAGTTCCTGCAATCAGGTCGATTGCGCTGAGCCGAAAGTGGTGCGCTTCACGACTCAGGAAGCTCGAGTTGGTTTTGCTGATGAGATCCCAACCCCGAACCATTTGCAAGGCAGTTTAGAAGGCGGGTTGAGCATCACGCAAACCCATACTTCGGTTGCGCCCAAGGGCAATGAGCTGACTGGGCAAGGCCATCTCGATGCGATCATGAACCGTGAAGCTTTACTGCTGTTTACGCCGCAGCAAGGTGAGGAGATTAACCAAGTCCGCGCCGAAGTGTTCCTCGATGGCGAAGTAGTGCAAACCATCTTGATGCTGCCGCCAAGTGCTTTGGCCGCATCGGATCAGCCAGAGAATGGTCGCATGAAAGTGGTGTTTTCGCATCATGCATGGTCGCTGCCCCTGCAATGGGATTGGATGAAGCCGGGACTATCGCTGCGCCTGACTGACAACTTAGGCCGTGAGGGGGGGCTCAGCCAAGGTGAAATCCAGTTTGGCGGTGCGCCTGAGTTGGTGATCCAGAACATCGATATCGGCATGTTAATGCCACCACGGGATCGCAACACCATGATCCAAAACTTGCCTACGCTTGCGGCGGATTATTTCCAGAAAATTCCTGCCTCTAAACTGGTGATGGCCGATTATACCCCTGCGCATTTCCCCGTCGTGACCATGCCAAATGGTGTGGTGTATACCGATAAGAGCGCAAGTACGGGCGGTTGGCACAGCGGTGATATGCGTGAAGCGATCGGTAAAGCCATGGTCTCTACGGGTATCAACAATGCCAACGTCGGTATTGTGAGCAGTGCGGGTTATTCGCAGCAGTACAATCGACGTTTTAACCACATCACTGCCCATACCAATGTGGGCATCTACACCAAAAAAGACACGGATTTACCGCAAGTCGTGGTGCATGGCGGCAGTGGTGGCGGCGGCATCGTGACACTGGAAGCGACGACCGGTAACGAGTGGTCTCATGAGCTTGGGCATAACTATGGCTTAGGTCATTGGCCGTACATGGCCTCGATTCACGATCTGGAGTCCGGTTGGGGGTGGGATGCGTTCCACCAACGCTTTATTGGTAACTTACACTGGAAAGGCGATGTTTATACTCAACAGCAAGGTGATGATATTGTGCCACCGTTTAAAGATGCCTTCCGTTTCTTACGTGATGCGCAAAATGGCGGAGAGCAAGAGTACGTTGGCACCATCAGCCGCTTTACCTTGGAGCATCCGGCTCAGTCGCGCAAAGCACAGCGTTGGATGAACAACGGCTTCAACCTAGATAGCCACAGCCCAAGCGGCTATGTGCAATGGGATCAGGCGACGCAACGTTATAAAGCCGTCGAAACGGATACAGCCAAACCCCAGCAAGTGGGTGTGCCGGTAGTGACCTTATTGGGGATTTACGATCCGCAGAATGAGAACCCTAGCCAAATCTATCCTCTGGTTTATTCAAATTATGGCAACGTGTTTGAACTGCCACAGCCAGAGCAAGGTGAGTATCAGCTAGAAGGTTGGCAAGCAGCCGAGCACTTGACGCAGGCACAGCTCGATAGCGATATTTGGCAAACATTGCGCATGGATGGTGAGCAGCAACGTGTGTGTAAGTTTACCTTCCAAGCGGCAAACGGTGACAGTGCTGTCTTTGTTGGCGGCGTGGATCAGAGCACCGATCGTTGTTCATCTGGACGTGATATGAAGTGGAATATCAATATGAACATGACTTCTGCGCCTGGCGATTATGAGCTGCTCTCTAAATATGGTCGTGGTGCGGTGACGTACACCCCGACGGCCGATGTTGGTGAAGTCAACCTATGCACACTCAATAAGTCAGGACAGGATCACGATGGTGCCGGATTTGTTGTCGGTAACCAATGTGAACAGATCGCAGGGGTGATGCATAAAAATGGTCAAACGTGGCGATATGCGCTCCGTGGCAATGAGGTGTTGCGTCCAACTTATCAGGCTCAGGGCCAGTGTCAATTAGATGTTGAGTTTGCTGGCGGCGTGCGTGAGCAAGTGCAATTGAGTGCCTCTCGTCATGCTGGTAATGAAAGTAACAAGTTCCACGTTAACTTATCGATGGAGCATGGGGTTCCCACACAAGTGAGCCTGCACTGTTCTAAGCGCGAGGGTGAGACGGAGTTGACTCGAATGACGCCAGATCAGAATCCGCCGCTGGATAAGCTCAAAGGGCCAATCATCATCGGTCAGGAATACGGTTACAGCCAAGTCATCGATATGACGAAAACCTTCGCCCAGAACCAGACTTTGCTGAACACGGATTTTGCGACCATCGCTGAGTTTGATGCCTTTGTGGCCGAACACTATGGGCGCGGCGTGCTCAACAATGGTGTGACAAAAGCGGAGCGCCGTGCAGGGGCGTTGTATGTTTACCCGAATCCAGAAACGGGCACGCGCGACTACTTTGTGATGCGAACGCTTGAAGCTGGGGCGTTCCCGACCGACCAAACCAGTGATCAAGGTTGGAAATACCTTGGCTCGGCAGATGACCACATTAACTTTGCTTTCAACCCAATCAAGCTCAACAGAGCCGAGGGTGTGAGCGTTGAAGCACGCGTTAAAAGCTACTTTGGTGTGTCACGCTTGCTGACATGGGATGAACGCTCCTCAACCACGTGGGACAACGCTTCTAGCGAGGTGTTTGTTGGTCAAATCGAGGGGGAAAACCATTACTTCATCCAAAAGCGTCCGGGCGAAGGGGAGACATTCCCAACGCGCGGAGCGTCAAACCAAGATTGGATTTGGCTAGGCAGTGACTCTTCAATTCAAGAGACTCTTACTGAGCTCAATCGCGATCTGGCTAGCTTTGAACGGATGCTGCTGGAATGGTATCAACAAGATGCGATGGGCGTGTGGGGCAGTGATGGCCAGCGTGGCAACGTGAACGATATTTATCAATATGCGTTTAGAGGTGGCTACCACTACTACCGCTTAAAAGTGACGAAATACGGTTATTTTCCTTACCCAACCGATCCCAATCCAACCAATGGACACTGGGAATATATAGGCCAGTTTTAAACCTCGCTCAAGCTCAAAGCCAGTCAAACGACTGGCTTTATTTTTTCGCCAAACATTGTTTTTGCAACTATCGGCCTTGGTTTACAACTGGGAGAGAAAACACTATCTTACGCCGCGTTATTTTTATTCAACTAATGCTCCAAGGAAACCATGGCTGTTCTAGAGATTCTTACTGCACCCGATCCAAGACTTCGTGTTCAATCCAAACAGGTCACGGATGTGGCCTCAGTACAAACCTTAATTGACGACCTGCTTGATACCCTGTACGCCACGGACAACGGTATTGGTCTGGCAGCGCCGCAAGTGGGCCGCGAAGAAGCGATTGTGGTGATTGATTTGTCAGATAATCGTGACCAGCCACTGGTGCTGATCAACCCAAAAGTGGTCAGTGGCAGCAATAAAGAGATGGGTCAAGAAGGTTGCCTATCGGTGCCAGACTACTACGCGGATGTGGAGCGTTATACTTCTGTCGTGGTGGAAGCGCTGGATCGTGAGGGTAAGCCACTGCGCATCGAAACGAGCGATTTCCTTGCCATTGTCATGCAACACGAAATTGACCACCTTTCTGGCAATCTGTTTATCGACTATCTATCACCACTAAAACAGCAAATGGCGATGAAAAAAGTCAAAAAACATGTGAAAAATCGCGTACGTTAATCACGACATACCGATTGTTTCAAAATAGAAAGGCCGCCTGTATAACGGGCGGCCTTTTTGATCTTTACTCAACTTTACCCTTCTGCGACAGCGCTTTACAGTAGTCTTTTAATCTAAAACAGGTTAACAACATCATCACTGACGGTAAGAGATGGCTTGGCAGCAAACTACTTCTGCGCCTTTTTCTGTTTGGTCGAGTCTTGATTACGCCAGAAAGTATAGCCGGCTTGTTGTGTGACTTTACCCAGTAAATGAGCCGCAACGGGAGCGGTCAGAAAAATAAACAGCATGATGCCAACCAGTCGTGATATTACGCCAATCTCAGGCATACAGAGCGCGACAGCAAGGAGCAATAAAGACAAGCCTGCGGTACCGGCTTTGGTGGCGGCGTGCATGCGAGTATAGAGATCGGGCATGCGCAAAATGCCTAGGCTCGCAAATAGCGTGAATAAGGTGCCGAGAACCAGTAAGAGGGCCGCTAACATCGACATTAAAGTTCTCCTTTTCGTTTAGCGATAAATCGTGCAAATGCTATGGTGCCAAGGAAAGCCACTAAGCCTAGGGTTAAGGCAATATCCAATAGCGTTTGCTGACCACTGTCTAAGCTATAAACGACAATAAAGCCTATGGTGATAAAGGAAATTAAATCGAGAGCGACCACGCGATCGGCGAGCGATGGGCCTAACACTAAGCGGATAAACGCCATTGCCAAGCTAAGCAAAAGCCCTAGATAGGCGAAGTGAATCGCCAGCGGTAATGAATTATCCACGAGTGACCTCCAGTATCCGTTTTTCAAGACCATTTTTGATGTCGTTGATCACCGTTTGGTGCTCTGGTGCAAACATCGCGTGAACGATTAAATATTGTCTATCTTCGCTAACATCGAGACTTAAAGTGCCGGGAGTGAGCGAAACCATGTTGGCCAAAAGGGTAATCTCAAGATCGCTGCGGGCATCTAATGGCACGTAGACAATATCAGGATCGCTCAGATGCTTTGGCGTCACGACATCCCATGCGACTCGTGCGACAGAGACGATCATCTCGTAGATGAAATAGAGAATTAAAGTGGTGATGGCTCTAAAACGGCGAAAGTAAGTGGTTTTTAAGCCAAATGGCTGGCTGAGGCGCAATGCCCAAAAACCCACCACGAATCCCAATAAGAATTGCAAGCTGGAGTAGTCACCATTGAGCAGCATCCACGCTGTGGCAAGAAAGAGGTTGAGGAAGAGATAAATCATTTTGAGCCTCCCAAAACAGCATGGATATAAGCGGTTGGCGTTAATAATTGTTCTGCCGCTAAGGTTGCAAATTGGTAAAACGGCTGCGCAGCCAAACCAATCACTAGGCTAAACAGAGTGAGCACGAGGATCGGCAGTGCATAAAGACCGAGTGTTGAGCGGGCTAACGTCTCCTGCGGTAGAGCGGTAGGAGCATCTTTCCAAAACACTTCATTCCAAATTTTGGTCATCGAGAAAATCGTTAGCAGGCCAACCAATAGCGCAATTGCGGCAAGCCAATACAGCTCAGCAGCCAAACTCGCTTTGATGACTAGAAACTTACCCCAGAAACCCGACAGAGGAGGGAAGCCCGCCAAAGAGAATGCGGCGAGCAAGAAGCCAAAGGTAAGCCAAGGCATCGCGCGATAGACTCCACCAAGCTGCGTCAATTGTGTAGTGCCGTACTTTCTGCCAATCAGGCCACCAATCAGAAATAGGTTCCCCTTTACTAAGATATGGTGAATAACATAAAAAATCGCTCCTGTGATGGCCAAAGGGGTATAAATGGCCAGTCCCATAATCATGTAGCCAATTTGGCTAATGATATGAAAAGAAAGAATCTTTTTAATGTCATATTGGCTTGCTGCACCGAGTACGCCAGTGAGCATGGTCAGCGCCGCAATCCCCAGTAGGATCGGTTGCCAACCACTGGCATCGAGCGGAAACACCAGAGTGAAGACTCGCAGCAAAGCGTAGACACCGACTTTGGTGAGTAAAGCGGCAAACAGGGCAACAATGGCGCTCGGCAAGGTGTGGTAAGACGCCGGTAGCCAAGCAAACAGAGGAAACAGCGCTGCTTTGATAGAAAACGCGAACAATAGCAATCCAGCGAGCATGGTTTTCATCTCAGGAGCGAGGGATTGAGCTTTGTCATGTAAATCTGCGAGGTTTAAGGTTCCTGTGGCACCGTAAAGCAGTCCTATCGAAAGTAAAAATACCAAGGTAGAGATAAGATTGAGCAGCACATATTTGATGGCGCCATCGATTTGCTGCTGGTTTGCATCCAACACCATCAAGCCGAAAGAAGCGATCAGCATGACTTCAAACCAGACATAAAGGTTGAAAATATCCCCCGTTAAGAAAGCGCCATACACACCAGCCAGTAGAACATGCAACAGCGCGTGGTAGCGCGCGTATGAGGGTTTGGCGCTTAAATCGGCAATCGCATAGATAACGCTAACCAAACCAATAATGGCCGTCACCATGACCATAGCGACGCTCAATAAATCAGCGACAAAAACGATGCCAAAGGGGGCAGGCCATTGCCCAAAGGCAATAGATGCTGGGCCATGAGTGTAAATAGTGATCGTGAGTAGAGCGCCAGTAAAGAGATTGATGACACTGCAGAACACACTCAAACCGTTGGTCAGCCAACGATTACGCCCCGCTAAAAAGATCGCAACTGCGGTGAGCAGTGAGATCACAACGGGTAAGGTCAACCCAATCGCGGTCATTCTTCCTCCTCTGAGCGACGCATCTCATCGACGTCCGCGCTACGAGTCTCAAAATAAGCTCGGTAAAACAGCATCAAAGCAAAAACCAGTAAGCCAAAACCGATCACAATGGCGGTTAAAATCAGCGCTTGTGGCAGCGGGTTAGCCGCACCTTCTGCTGGTAACAAGGCTCCTACCTCAATTAATGGTGGAGAGGCGGGGGTTAAGCGTCCTGCGGTAAAAATGGCCAAATTCACCGCACTACTGAGGAGGATCAGCCCAAACAATAAGCGCAGTAAGTGTCGCTCTAGCATTAAGTAGATACCGGCGGCGACAAAAACACCGACAACAATGCTCCATAATTCTTCCATTAGTCGAGTTCCTCCTTAACGCGCAGCAACATACTCATGACACCGCCGATGATCGCCAGATAGATGCCGACATCAAAGAGCAGTGGGGTGCCAAGCGGTAAAATTTCTTTCCACCATAATCCAGTTAGGAAAGGTAAACCGACCGCGACACTCATGGCTCCTGCCATAAAACTGAGCAGAATGCCAAACAGAGCAATATTGAGTGGTGAGAAGTGGAGACGATCTCTCACGTATTGGGGCGATTCGGCGAAAAGGAGCAGCGAAAAGCCGATCACCGCGATCAATGCGCCGATAAAGCCCCCGCCGGGAGCATTGTGTCCTCGCAGCAGTAGATAGAGGGAGAACATCAGCATCAAGGCAGTCACAATATGTGCGGTAGTGGCAAAGATTAGAGAATGAATCTTCTGTGGTTGCTCGGTTCGTTTAGGCAAGAGGCTAATCGCGACAAGGCTCGCCATGACGACCACAATGACTTCTCCCAAGGTATCAAAGGCACGAAAATCGACCAAAATGACATTGACGATATTGCGGCCATGACCGCCGGGAACGCTCTGCTGCGCAAAATAGTCAGACAAAGTGGTATCGATAGGATGCGCCGTGATATTGAGCAGGATTAAGGTTACGGATGCACCAATCACAATGGCTATCACCGCATTCAATGTGCGACGCGGTACAGAATGGCGAGCGACCGTCGACAAATAGGGCATATGGCGCATCAAAAGCACCACAAACACCACCATCAGCGTTTCGACCAGCAAGAGGGTTTTGGCAACATCAGGAGCGCTGTAAATCATAAAGACCAGCGTCGTCATGAATCCAGCCATACCGAGCGCTAATACCGACAGCAAACGTGACGTGCTCAGCACACACAACAGCGCAGAAGCGATGAGCGCGAGCGCAATTGCGGCTTCATAAAAATGCACATCAAACAGCGAGGCGCTGAAAGTGGCTGGTAAAGGTAGCGGCTGATAGAGCAGCATTAAGGCTAAAACGGCAAAAAATAGCAGCATATAACCGCTTGAGCGTTTTTGTTGCAGCATTTGCGTTTGCCAGCTTGCCAATGTCGCTAAATAAGCCAGCACGGCATCAAACATTTGCTCAGCTTTGGGCAGCGGCTTCACTAGGCGTGTGAGCCATGTGACTAGGGTTGCGGAGTTCAGATACAGCACGCCCCCTAACACAAGCGTGATACCACTCAAAGCCAGCGGGATATTGAAGCCTTGCCATAATTTTGCGGCTTGTGGAACGCTGTTTGGATCCATCGCCATGACTGCTGGTATGACTAAATGCTGGTTAATCCAATCCAGGGCAAAAACAGGCAGTAGGAAACTGGCGATAGCCAATCCCATCGCAGGTAGCCAAAGGGATTTTTTCTGTTCGATCGCTTTGGGTGGGTGGCTTTCACTCTCCTTGGTCGCTTGGCCAAAAAAGGGTTTGTAAAGTAGTGCGATGGCTAACGCCACCATCAGCGCATTAATCAGTAATAAGACCAGCGAAATCCACGCAATGCCAGATTCCACACTGGATTTGTACATGTACTCCTTGCTCAAAAATCCGAGCATAGGCGCAACACCAGATTTGGATAAAGCGGCAATAACCGCAGCAATAAGGCTCAGCAGCAAGACGGATTTTAAGTTGCTGAGCTTTTCTCGCTCTCGAGTGCCCGTCGCTTTATCAATATTGCCGACCACCATAAAGAGTGCGGCTTTGTAAAATGAGTGGGCGAAAATAAACAACACAGCAGCGGTCAGCGCGACCTCGGTACCTAATCCCAGCAGCAGGGTCAATTTGCCTAATGCAACATTGGTGCTGTAGGCCAACATCAGTTTTAGATCGGTTTGCTTGAACGCCAGTAGCGCGCACCAAAGTGCCGTTACCGCGCCCACAATGGTTAAGCAGTAGAACCAAAAATCACTACTGGCATAAATCGGTGATAAGCGGGCCAAAAGATAGATTCCCGCCTTAACCATAGTCGCGGAATGCAAGTAAGCGCTCACCGGTGTCGGTGCGGCCATGGCATTGGGTAACCAGAAATGGAATGGAAATTGCGCAGATTTAGTGAATGCACCGAGTAAAACTAAAATCAGCGAAGACATAAACCACGGATGTTGCGCGATGTGATCCGCGTGTTCAATGATGACGCTGATTTGATAACTATTGGCCATCAAGCCAAGTAAAATCAGTCCGGCTAACAGCGCGAGTCCTCCGGCCCCCGTGACTAAAAGTGACTGTAGGGCATTTTTGCGTGAAACCGGTTTGTCATGATTAAAACCAATCAGCAGATAGGAAGTGATGGTGGTCAGTTCCCAGAAGATGAACAGCAGTAAAATATTGTCGCTTACCACCACGCCAAGCATGGCGAGCATGAAGAGAGTGAGGTAGAGATGAAATGAGAAGCGCGCTGCTTTCTCTTTCATATAAGCGAGGGCATAGATTTGAATCAAGGCACCGATGCCTGTGATCAGCGAGGCAAAAAGAAAAGAGAGCCCGTCAAGTCGGAAACTGAGATTCAGATCCAGCCCAGGAACCCAAGTGACTTGCCAAGCGTTACCGCCGGTTTGATGCCAATAAAACACCCACCCAAATAGAAGGATGGGTAAAACGGCGAAAGGAAGTAATCTCGCCGACACTGTATTTGGGGTGAGGGATGTATGCTTATCGAGTCCTGTCTTCAAGATGGCAGCCTCTTCGATGTCATATTAACGCCGCTCAGTGCGTCCTTGTTGCGACGTCCTGAGCGGGTACAGGTATCTACTACTTTGAAAAGTATAGGCTAATTGTTGATAGCGTCGAGTTCGTTGGTGGAAGCGTGACGCATGATCTACTTTGATTGTGAGTCAAAGGGTGTAGGTCGCTCATCAAAATGGCTGCGTTCTGAGTCAAAAGGCAGGCTGACGAGAGGCAGCTCATTCGTGAGCATGGCGTCGTAAACACAATCACCGATCGCATTTCTTGGGCAGATATAGAGGTTGGCACGCTCCAACATTTCACAGTGGCAGTGTGGGCAGAACTTTTTCATCACATCCTCCTTAGACTAAGGATCACAACGGTCTCGCCAACAGATGAAGGTCGGTTGACCCAATGTGGCATTACTTACTCGTTTTTGATCGGCGAAACGAATCCTTCTGGTTTAAGAGCGACTAAAGAGCACTCAATCGACTGAACGATGTTTTCTGCCGTATTGCCAATCACAAAGCCTGCAATACCGGTTCTAGCGAGAGTCCCCATCACTAGAATATCGATATTCTCTTGCGTGACCCATTCGGGGATCAGTTCATCGGGTTTACCGTGCAGATGGTGTATCACCAACTCGCCTGTAATGCCTGATTCATCAATCAGTTGACGTAAGGCTTGCTCATGTCTGATTTTTGCTTGTGCGATTTCTTCTGCTATTTGCTCCTGCTCAACTTGAATCCATACCTGATCATGCAGGTAGTTTTCTAAATAGTATTCCCAGCAGGAAACAATATGCAGGCGACTGTCACACGTGTTGGCAATTGAGCGTGATAATTCGAGTAAACGCAATGCTAGGGCCTTTTGCTGCTCGGTCGTGGTGATAGGGTCGATAGCCACCGCAACACGCCGATTGGCTTTTGGCTTGGCTAACGGGCGATGCAACCAAAGTGGGCAAGGGCATTTTCTCAGCAGTGTCATATCCAAAGCTTTAAAACCTTGCTGACTATGAGTCATAGGTTCCGCTTCTTTGATCAACAGGTCGATATGATGGTTGAGTGCTGACTTAATGATTGCGACCGCGGGTTGCTCGCTGTGCTCAACCATTAAAGGAAAAGGAACCTCATCTTTATGGATGTGGTGCTGTGAACGGCACGCCTCTACGGTTTCCATCAAAGTGTTCAGATAGGATTGCTCGTAGGGTTCTTGATAGCGTTGTAGATCGGCAGGAAATGCTGGAAATGCAATCAAACCAGCAAGTTGACCGCGGTTATTGTAAGCAAGTTGAATCGCTTGCTCCAATGCGTCACTGTGTCCGGGTAAGCCTTGAGTTGCAAATAAGAGATTCTTAAATTTTTTCATAGCCAGCTCCTTGGTTGATTAAAGATTAGTCATATTGCTGGCCTATGTCATAGCGAGTAATTGTAAGGGTTTATGTAATGCTGAGATTAGATCTCATCGATATGCTTGTCTGCGCTATAAAATAGGGAAGCCGCAGCGATACGTAAGAAATTGTTTCGCTGCGGCTTCTTTGTATTGATGGCCGCTTTTGAGGTTATCCCTTAAACGCAGGTAACAAATTGGCCATCGCCATCATATGAAAAACCGCGGTAAGCACACCAAAGATCAGAACAAGTCCAAGAGCTAGATTGCCTCCCGGTACGACAAACCCCTGCGCACCATTGGCTAAAGTGCGCGATTTACGCGCAAGCAGTACAGGGATAATACAAGCCCAAATGGTTGCGGCTGCGCCTGCGTAACCGATCGCAATGATAAAGCCGAATGGGAACAATAAAGAGAGAATGAGAGGCGGCAAAAAGGTCACCAGCCAAGTTTTGGTACGCCCTTGTTTGCAGTTACTGAACTGGAATAAATCGGCCAGAAAATCAAACACACCTAAACCCACACCAATAAAAGAAGAGAGGATAGCCGCCATCGAAAAGGCGTTGATCGCTTGTGAGACTGTCTCTGATTCCACCACAGAACTTAAGGCTTTTAAA
This sequence comes from Vibrio paracholerae, assembly GCF_037672085.1. Lineage (NCBI taxonomy): Bacteria > Pseudomonadati > Pseudomonadota > Gammaproteobacteria > Vibrionales > Vibrionaceae > Vibrio > Vibrio paracholerae. The sequence continues at coordinate 196,107 of NZ_JBBHLM010000001.1, forward strand.
AGTACATCCACATTCCCACCTTGTTGTATGACGGGCGCAAAATCGGTGCGAGGTAAATTGCCAAAGATGCTAAACAGCCAAAGCGCATAAAGGCTCAAAGCAATCACTGTTCCCCCCAAAATAGCGTACTTGGCTTTACGTTCTTCGCCGTAATAGGCACGCATGGATGAGACGGAGTGATGGTAACCAAAAGACGTCAGCGCAACGGGCAGCATTGCCATCGCATAAGGTGCGTACTCACCACTTTGATTTAGGGTGTCAAATAGGATGGATGTTTTCACATTGATCGCTAATCCTGAAACACCAAAAATAAAACTCAGAACCATAAATACGATCAAAATAACTGAGATGCGATCCACTGCGCGAGTCGAATGCCAAACGAAAGCGGAAAATACCGCCACGAACAGTATCGAGGCTATTTTGCTATTGATATGCAGTAAATCCTGCAAAATCAAACCAGAAGAGGTGATGTAGGCGTACAACAAAATGCCGCCGACAAAGTAAACGGTCAGGTTGTTAAAGCGATTGATATGGCTGCCTAGCATATCTTTGGTCACGGTATTAAACGAGACTCGAAGATCATAGTGTTTAAAGGCTTCAAGTAGCATCCAGCCTGAAAGCGTCATGACCGCCATGGTTAAAGCGAGCGCCAACATAGACCAGAGAGTCCATGCTCCGGCACCTGCGCTGGGGAGACCAAGCATACCAGCACCTACGCAGACGCTGGCAATAATGCAGGCTCCCCCAAACAGTGAGGGTTGTTTCGACATGATAAAATCCTTGAGTTTCACATTATTGTTGATTTTGTTGTTATGTTTTTCAGGTCAAAAAAAGGCAGCCTATGCAGGCTGCACTTTTTCAATACCGTATTAGGCTTTTTCTTTTAAGCGAGCCGTAAAGTGGCGTAGCACAGGTGGCTCGTAAGTAAACTCCAATCCTTTGACGTTACGAGCATTGGCTTTCACCTTCTCAAATGCTTCGATGATGAAATCCATGTGCGTTTGCGTATAAGTCGCGCGTGGAATGGTTAAACGGAGCAACTCGGCTGGGCAAGGATGCTGTTTTCCGGTTGCAGGATCGCGTCCTAATAGTAATGAGCCAATTTCTACCGCGCGGATCCCAGCCACTTTATAGAGCTCACAAGCTAAAGCGTGAGCAGGGAATTGATCTGCTGGGATGTGAGGCAGCAGTTTACCCGCATCGACAAACGCAGCATGGCCGCCGGCTTGTTGACAAATAACCCCAATCGCTTCTAAACCATTGACCAGATACTCAACTTGGTTAATGCGATAAGCGAGCCAATCTTGGCGCATACCGTCATACAAGCCAACCGCTAAACGCTCCATCGCGCCGCCTTCTAAGCCACCGTAAGTTGGGAAGCCTTCTTGCACCACACACAGGGTTCGGCATTCGGTGTACACGTCAAAGAAGCTTTCGTCTTTGAAGCAGAGTAAGCCGCCCATTTGCACCATGGCATCCTTTTTAGCCGACATCGCGAGTCCATCGGCGTATTTGTAAGCTTCACGCGTGATTTCTTCGATACTCCAGTTGCGGTAATCGCGCTCACGTTGCTGAATAAAATACGCATTTTCAGCAAAACGAGCAGAATCCATGATTACGGGAATGTCGTAACGCTGAGCAATCTCATACACAGCTTTTAAGTTGGCAATCGAAACCGGTTGACCACCTGCAGAGTTACAGGTGATGGTACTGACAATATATGGGACGTTAGCAGGACCCGCTTCAAGGATGGCTTGTTCGAGTTTTTCTAAGTCGAAATTGCCTTTAAAATCGGCTTTGACACCGGTATCAAACGCTTCCTCGGTGTACACGTTTTTAGCAACACAGCAGTTAATTTGGGTATGACCTTGAGTGGTATCGAAAAAGTAGTTAGATAAGGCGACCATTTTATTGCGATCGAGTCCTTTTTCTTTTTCACGCTTTTTAATCAAAATAGGAATATAAATCTGCTCTGCACCACGTCCTTGGTGAGTCGGAATCGTGTATTCATAACCAAAAATATCTTTAACCGCTCTAGCGAGTGCGTGGTAGCTGCGGCTGCCGCTGTAGGCTTCATCACCACGGAACATCGCTGCTTGCATCTCCTGCGTGATAGCGCCAGTACCGCTGTCTGTGAGCAGGTCAATAAATACGTCTTCACTATCGAGTAAAAAGGGGTTCATTCCGGCATTTAAAATCGCCTTTTCACGATATTCTCGTGTGGTACGTTTTACGGGTTCAATAACACGAATACGGAAAGGTTCTGGTAAGTGTTTAAAGTTTTCCATGCTGGGTATTCCTAAAAATTAAAATATAAAGTATTGCAAGGAATGAATTAAATTCCTTGTGCTGAAATTTATTCACTATGCAGCTATGACATAAATAATATCCACGTCGAAGCGAATGCATATTTAATGCTTACAAGGCTTAAAACGCATATTTATATTTTCTTCAATAGCTTAACTAAACACAGATAAACACCAATATAAGTCATTAGATAGACTTAAAATTGTCGATATCTGGCAGTAAGCGATATCCACTTCCTACTTGCAATTCCAAGTAGTTTGGGTATATAAAGCCATGCGTCAAGTGAGTAAGAAAGCGGAATAACAAAACCGGATTGCAGTCGATTGACTGAAAAAGCATGCCTAGTCATCCACGCGAGAAGGGATTACGCAGGAAAGAAGAAAGCGATTTTATAATCGAGGGTAAACCAGATACTAGAGTTGTTGTGCGTTCTCATATTTTCACCTATTTGAAATGATTCATTTCAAACCCACTTTGATTATGAATGAAAATAGCCATTCGTCATCTGATATATGAATAAATTGAGAATGCGCTAACAAAAAATAAAACAGTGGGTGGTGAATCACATTTATTCCGCTATTTTCTCTGCATCCAGATGCAGGATCATATTTACTTTTCTCACGCTTCGCTTTAGTCTGCCCGCTGAGTTATCGACGATATTCAATATTACAATGTTTGAAAAAGCCCATCTTATAAAATTGGCGAAAATGAAAATGCCATTTGGTAAATACTCAGGTCGAGTTTTGATTGATTTGCCAGAACCTTATTTACTTTGGTTTCAAAAACAAGGTTTTCCAGAAGGGGAGCTAGGCGTGTTACTGGAGCTCTGTCTAGCGCTCAAAATTGAGGGGTTAGAATCCTTAGTCAAACCCCTAAAGTAGTCAACGAGCTCATTGCTGCATTCAGCGGTGGCGATCTGCTTGTCTGCTTTTCAGCCTTGACCAACCAACTTACCACTCTATATGGATGGGTACGCCGGGCTGAACTAGGCTTAAAAATTCATCCATTTCTTGATTGGTGATCGCAATGCAGCCATTCGTCCAATCAAAGCTTTGCACAAAGATTGGGTCTCTCTCATCACCATTTTTTAAGCCATGAATCTTAATATCACCACCGGGATTTACGCCGCGCAATTGAGCGAGCTGCTGATCGCGAGTATTGGGGTAGCTAATGTGTATCGAACGGTAAAAACTCGAATCTTCAATAATAAAGTCTAAAAGATAGTGCCCCTCTGGTGTGCGTTGATCGCCTTCTTGCTGCTTATGCCCTTTAGGGGATTTTCCTAGAGCAATACGATACTCACGAATGACTTCATTGCCTTGGAGCAGATACATACGCCGTTTTGATTTATCCACTTTGACTAAATCGACTTGTGCATAACTCAAGTTAGGGAAAATCAGCAATAACAGCAGCACGGCAGAGAAAAGACGCATAGGAGGCCCAAGATGGAAACAAACTGTGCCTAATTCTAGCAGATATCTTCTTGCTACTTGAAGCTATGGTTGTGGTTAGCCATGCTGACTTCACACTTAGCACAGCGCTTAAGAGAGAGCGTCTACCTCAATGTCCAAATCGTTCGGGAAAGGATATGAAAAAAGCTATTACAAGAAACAGTAACCACACAAAACTGACTCATTAATGAGAAAACCTTCAAAAAGGCATGCTATTGATGTAATAAATGGAAACAACCTCGCAAAAATGCTGGCTGTGCCGAGGATGCGATCAGTTATCTAAAAAAAGTGCGGCGTAGTTAACAGCCAGAAGGATAACCAATTGATTGCTTATCAGAATTTCGGCCATGATTTCGCATAAAACAAAGATTAAGTCAGGCTGCGCATGTTTCCTCGAACCCTACTCAAAAGAGTTACCTCAAGTCGTAATTATCGAATGTTGGCCGAGACCACGTTTGAGTACTTAACGACATTTTTATTATCGCAATCAGCAGGGATCGTACGAGCACCATCTCAAGACGTGGCAGGTCACACCTTACTCTCTTCCAACACATTTACGCCGCTAGAAGCGTACCCTGAAGCCTTTTGGGCATGGGCTGCGCAGTTTGATACTTCCGATGGCTTGATCCCTTTTGCCATCAATACCTGTCGCTGGAACTATTTGCCAGTGATGGGCGGCGAGTCGTTTATTTTTATGCTGGATAATCATCCTCAGCATCGGACTTATCTGATCATTCAAGCGGCATGCGTCGATAAAGTACACCTGAGCACTCAATCCGGTGAGTTGGATTTTTTACAGTTAATTGCAGCGAAATGGCAATGCTTACGAGCGGAAATTGAAGCATCGAAAGAGTTTAAAAATCGTGATTTACGTGAGGCGCAGTACCTTAGTGAAATTCGTCAGCGAGAGCAGTTTATTGACAACATGAAGCTGGTGCATCAAGTCGCGCTCGAGTTATCCAACCCCGCCAATCTTGATGAGCTACACCGCGCATCGGTCGAGGCTATGCGACATCGTCTCGGGTTTGATCGCTCCGCGCTCTTGTTGCTTGATATGAAAAAGCGTTGCTTCAGTGGTACTTATGGTACCGATGAGCACGGTAATACGATTGATGAACAGCACACCCAGTATGATCTGCACCAATTAGAACCTCAATATCTCGAAGCTTTATCCAATGAAGAGTGTACCTTGATGGTGGTGGAGGATGTCCCGCTATACACTGTGGGACAGGTGGTGGGACAAGGCTGGAATGCCATGCTGATTTTGCGTGATGGTAATGACACCATAGGTTGGATTGCCATCGACAACTATATCAATCGACAACCGATCACTGAGTACCAAAAGCAGATGCTCGAATCGTTTGGCTCACTGCTCGCGCAAATTTATATTCGTAAAAAGCAGGAACAAAACGTACGTATGCTGCATGCCAGCATGGTCGAACTGTCTCGCTGTATGACAGTCAGTGAAGTGTGTAAATCGGCGGTCACTTTTGCGATTAACCGAATGGGGATTGATCGCATGGCGGTGTTTTTGACGGATGAAGCTTGTTCTTACATTCAGGGGACGTGGGGGACGGATATTCAAGGCAACATCGTCGATGAATCCTATTTCCATGGTTCAACCCATGAAAACGATATTGTTGATCTCGCCAAAGTTTACCCAAACGAAGTGGTGTTTAAAGAGAGTGTTCCCATCTATCACGACTGTAAAATTGTCGGTTATGGTTGGACGGCGATGACCATGCTCACCGACAAAGGCACCCCGATTGCCTTTATTGCGGCGGATAATTTGATCAGGCGTTCTCCCTTGACTTCACAACTGCGCGAAGTGATTCGCATGTTTGCCTCAAACCTCACCGAAGTCTTGATGCGAGCCAAAGCACAGGAAGCGATCTCGGTACTCAATGAAACGTTAGAGCTTGAGGTACGCAATCGCACTCGTGATTTACAAAAAGCCAACGAAAAACTCGACTTAATGGCGAAATTAGATCCGCTGACTCGTTTAGGTAATCGCCGTATGCTTGAACATCAACTTGAGCAAACTTGTGAACAGACCATCAAAGAGGTAGTCAATTATGGTGTTATCTTGCTTGATATTGACCATTTCGGGCTATTCAACAACTGCTATGGGCATCTTGAAGGCGATATTGCTCTGATGCGGATTGGTAATATCCTCAGTCGACATGCGCAATCTGAGCATGAACTGTTCTGTCGTATTGGGGGGGAAGAGTTTCTGCTCTTGGTGGCGAATCGCAGCGCCGAGGCGATTCGGTTACTGGCCGAAAATATTCGTAAAAGTATCGAAGCGGAATGCATTGAACACTGTGAAAATCCCAGTGGTGGGCTGCTCACAGTGTCGGTCGGTTATGCCGCGTCTCGCTACAAACCACGAGAGATTCAATTTGATCAGCTCTACGCAGAAGCAGATAAAGCTTTGTACAGAGCGAAAAGCCAAGGACGTAATCAGGTTGTTGGCGTTATTGTTGAAAATATCGACTGTATCGGGGTGGAAATGTAGAGTTATCCGGCAGATTTCTCACTCTTTGGCAAATAACACAAATAAATGTAGCGTTTCGAAAAAATACGTGTATAGTTTACCTCGGCTCTTAGGTAAGAGTTGTTAATGTTAAATTCAGTGAAAGTTCAATCTCAGATCGTTATCGATTTCTCGTTAAACCTGCGTCAACTTTGTCTTGATATACCATTCAATAGCTTTCGTTATCAGCCAAATAAACTCATAGCAAATATATATCAGAGGTTACTATGTCTCAGAAAATGACTGGTTCAGTAAAATGGTTCAACGAAACTAAAGGTTTTGGTTTCATCTCTCAAGACAACGGCGGTCAAGACGTGTTCGTACACTTCAAGTCAATCGTTTCTGAAGGCTTCAAAACTCTGGCTGAAGGCCAGCGTGTAAGCTTCACCGTTGAGCAAGGCAAAAAAGGCCCACAAGCTGCTCAAGTTACTGCGCTGTAATTAGCTCAGATTGATTCTAAAAGGGGCGTGGTGAAAACCACGCCCCTTTTTACTTTTAATAGATTGTTTTCTAACATTTTTTTCTAACAAAAATTGCTTTCTAAAAAATGAATTTCTAATGAATGGCTTTCCATTCATTTTTTGCTTTCGATGAATGCGCTCTTATCCCAAACACCCTAGTGTTGCTGGTCAGTGAGTTCATCCCCATCAGCCTCATCCCTATCAGCATAGACAAGACGTGATTCTCATCTTGCCCACACTGTTGCTGCGATAAGTGGTTAGGGTGTATCAATCGGACAGGTAATACTCAACGGTGGTGACCACGCGTACATTTTTGATGTATGGCGTATTGTTATCACGATCAGTAATGGAAAACTGTCCTTGTGAAGCCGTTTTGATCTTGCCTAGGGTGCTTTGCGAATCTTTTGCAAACTTCTGCGCGACTTCTCTTGCCTGCTTCGTCGCCTCTTCAATCATGTCTGGTTTGATGTCATTTAGCCCGGTGAAGCTAAATTCAACGCGATTGTTGTAAGGATCTTGGTTAAAAACCACGCCTTGCTTACCCAACTGACCAATTTCGCTAATGATTTTGCGTACTTGATCGACTTGTTTGCTGTACACGGTCAAGGTTTGAGTCGCTAAATAGCGAAACTCAGCGCGGTCTTCACCATATTGTTGAGCTTTTTTATCGATCACTGCAGGTGCTGAAAGGGAAATCGCTGCGCGATCCACGCCTTTTTCCACTAAGAATTGGGTAATAAGCTGAGTTTGCTGATCCACAGTGGTAAACAGAGAAGAGAGTTGATTATCCGCAACGGTAAACTGAATGGGCCAGATGACGGTATCGGCCACCACTTCACGTTCAGACAGCCCTTTCACCGCCACAACGCGCTCGTACTCTTTAAACTTAACCGCCATTTGTTGTACCAAGAAGCCCAGTGCGGAAAGCCCGATAATCAGGCTTAGTCCGAGCACAGTGGCGGCTTTGGTATTGATATTGGTCATGGATGTCCTCCCAGTGATTGACCTTAACCGACAATAGAGAAGTGCCATGTTTGGTCACATTCTCCACCATTTTTCATCGCGCTCTAAATTACTCTTACCACGCTTAACAAGCTATCCCTCGAGGACATGAAATTGTCAGCCTCCTGTCAAAGCCAAGGTTATAACGGCGGTAACGTGGATGAACGGCTACGCTGCATTTTTCCTTGCTGTTTCTGTTTAGCCACAAACCAATTTTTCAAGGGATTGAAATCCGGTTGCTCTGTCCGCTCCGAGAAACAAGCTTGCTGTAATGTATGGACAAGAGCCGTCAGGGTTTGCTCCTCTTCTTGATTCAGCATCACTTCCTTTTGCCAAGTACGTAACGCTGGGCTCAGAGCCAGTAAGTCTTGTTGCTCGATAGCTTGTAGCACGGCTTGATAGGCGCAAGACGGTGCGTTAGAGGCCGCTTTCGTTTTATGGTTCACCTGAGAGTCGGTGTGCTTGTGACGCCACAACATCCAAGCCAAGAAGGCCGTACTGAGCCACAGCAGCGCAAACAGCAGAGTGATATATGGCCAATAGCCAGCGTTGACGACCTGCTGGATCTCAGGAGTACTCGGCTGGCTCGGCGTGGGTAATACAGGCGTTTCTTCGCTGGGTTTGACTTGCAAAGTCATGCCTGCCACTTGGCTGGTCTGCTCCGCTTGTGTTTGAGTGTTCCACCAGTTGAGGCTGAACTCGGGTAAGTGAATATCTCCTGCCTGACGCGGGATCAGCACTTGCTTGAAGGTCATTACGGTATCGCCATTATCCAGCGTACTAAATTGCGGCTTCTCAGCATAGACGCTGATGCTCTCTGGGTATGGGATGTGTATGTTTGGCAATTGTTGTTGAGTCAACCCACTGACTTGCAGACGAATCTCGCGAGTAATGGCATGGCCAACTTGAGTCGAGTAGGCAGTGGTTGAGTCGAGCTTTTGTTGCCCATCCTGCCACTCTTGAGTCAGGCTCAGCTTGGCGGTGGGCAGCCAAGTGCCCTGATAGTGTTTGGGTTTTTCTAATACTTGGATTGAGTAGTTTTTGGCCTTAGTCAGTATTGGGATTAAGCGAGTATTGCCACTGTATTGGTTACCATGCAATACGCCGGCCTTAAGCACAGGCTCACTTAAGGTAAACTGGCCGGCCTGCTCAGCGGTGATGCGAAAGGATTGTTCGACAATCGTCACTTCTACCCCATTGAGCACACTCGGATACTGTTTCGGCTCGCTCGCCGATTTTAAACTCATGCCCTCGACTTTCGGTGGGGTAATCTTGGGGTCGCGCAGGCGACGAATGTCTTCCTTAATGATCAACTGCGCGTGGAATAGTGTGCTTTCACCAGGATAAAGCTCTGTTCGTTCTAAACGGCTGCGTACCTCCGCCAACTCTTCCTGGGCGGGTTGGTCTTGATCTTCAGTCACTTGGATCGCGATGGGGGAGGTTTGGTGACTCCCTAACTGGAAACTTGGGATAGTCACTATGCCTACTTTTTGCGCCGCAAGAGCAACGGTCCATTCACTGCGTTGTGAGTAGTTGCCATTGATGATATTGGTCGAGGAGGCAAAACTCGGCTGGCCAACGAAAAAGTCAGGCTCTAGTTGGGAAAAATCGAGGGCATCAGCAGAGACTTTGTCATGGCTGACAATTCGCAGCTGAAATACTTCATTTTTGACCACTTTATTTTTGCTGACACTGGCCACTAAATCAGCGGAATGCGCGGGAAGTGCCAGCAAACCTACCAACAGCGTTAGCCAAAAAAGTACGGATTGAAACGGTGCGTGTATCTTTACCATGGCTGATCGGGTTCCGTGGGTTGAGGTTTACGTTGGGCTTGCAGAATAAATTGCGCGCGCAGTAGTGCGCTCGGATCGCGAGCACTCTCGACTTGCTCCAACTTACGTAACATAGGGTCAAGATTGGGATCAGAAGAGGTGGTGACCGACGCGGAGGACTGAGCTGCATTGGCTTTGTCACTCTGCTCATCGTTTTGCTCGGTTCCACTTGGCTGCCCATTTTGCGGATCTTTTGATTGCTCCTGGTGCGCGCTGGGTTCCCCAGCTTGCACATCATCCACAGTGCTTGGTTGCTCCTGTGGTTTTGCATTCGCTTTGGGCTCAGTACTCTCTTGTAGATCCTGCTGTGGGTCAGGCGCCGATGCGCCTTTTGTGTGAGAGCTCGCTTCTTGCTCCTGAGCTGTATTTGAGGGATTTGCTGATGAGCCTTCTTGCGCTTCTTGACCGGAGGAGCCAGATGACGAATCCTGCTGTTGCTGTTGCTGTTGCTGTTGCTGTTGCTGTTGCTGTGCAGCTTTGACCACGTCTAAATTGTGTCGTGCATCTTGATGATTCGGCTCTTGCTTGAGAACTTGTTCGTACAAATCTTGCGCTTTTTGTAACTCTCCTGCTTGCGCATAAGCATTGGCGAGATTGTACTGCGTGGCAGTATCAGGGTTAGCGATTTGGGAATAGGCGTCAATTGCCCCTTGGTAATCTTTGGCATAGTAACGAGCCGCACCTTGCCAGCGTGGATCGCGAAAGGCTTCAGCGGCTTGCGCATATTGCTCATTGTTGAACATGCGCATCGCTTGCTGATCTTGATTTAACCATGCAGAGGCCCAAGCCTGCTGGTTGGGCAAACTCACACCGAAAAGCAGCAGTAAGCTGAAAATCACCCCACGGCGAAATAGGCATAAAGCGGCGATCAGGAGGGGTAATACTAACCAGTAACCGTTATTGACGCGCTCCGTGATGGCTTGACGAGAAGTCGATTCGGCAATATCAATCGGCTGCTGAGTCAGGCTGAGGATGTGCGCCACATCTGCGCCATCCGCACGATACGCGGTCAGCACGCCTTGAACGCGTTGTGAGAGCTGCTGTAATTGGTCAAATGCGGTTTTGGCAATCACGGTCTGGCCTTGACGATCTTTTAGCAGGCTACCATCACCTAAAGGAATAGGTGCGCCGCTAGGAGTACCAATCGCAAGCGTCACCAAACGCCATGGGCTACCTTGTAACAACGAGATCAATTTTTCTCGTTCTGTAACACTCATATCATCGGTGATAAGAATAAGATCCCCTTGCTGATGACCCGATTGCTGGAGCATGGTGATCGCTAAACTCACTGCGGCAGCGGCATCTGAGCCTTGATAGGGCATGATGTCTGGGGAGAGATTCGGCAGCAGATTGGCGAGCGTTGCACTGTCACTCGTCAGTGGGCTCACCACATAGGCATCGGCAGCGTAAGCCACTAAGCCCGTGCTGCCTTCTTGCCAACCTTTTAGGAGATCAAGTGCCTTATAACGCGCCTGGGTTAAACGGTTTGGCGTTAGGTCGGTTGCGTACATTGAGCGTGACATATCCATAATTAACACACGTGCGGCGCTATTTTGCACACTCGGACGTTCAGCGGATTGCCAGCTTGGGCCCGCCATCGCAATGGTAGCGACGATCCAACTGAGTGCCAATACCCCCCAAAAAGAGCGCCGCGTGCGAGTTTCAATCCCCAACGCTTGCGCGAGATGAGGGGCAATCAATCCCCGTTGGTTTTGGCGCAGCCCTCGCCAAGCGGCGAGCAACAACAGAGGCACCAACAACCCTAACCAGTGTGGGTAGAGAAAAATCAACGATGACATGTTATCTCCTCACGATAACCAAAATGACCGAGAGCAGCAGTGCCAAACCCAGTGGATAGAAAAACCACTCGGTTTGTGGACGCCAAGTTTGATTGGATTGGCTAATTGGCTCCAGTTGGTTAATGGTGTCATAGATGTTTTGCAAATCTTGTTGATTACGGGCGCGGAAATAGTGTCCACCTGTGTTGGTCGCGATGGTTTGCAGTGTCTTTTCATCCAGATCTTGCGCGGTATTCACCTTACGACTGAACAGAAAATCTTTGACCACCATTTCACCTGCACCGACGCCGACGGTATAAATCGTGGTGTGGTACTGTTTGGCGATGTCGGCGGCTTCAAGCGGGTCAAGCACTCCCGCGGTATTGCTGCCATCACTGAGCAAAATCATCACGCGTTGCGGCGCATTACTGTCGATAAAGGTTTTGGTCGCAAGTCCAATCCCTTCACCAATCGCGGTTTGAGTGCCGATAAGTTTAAGTACCGCTTGATTAAGCTGGTTAGCGACGGTTTGTCTATCCAACGTCAAAGGCGTTTGCAGATAGGCGTGATCGGCAAACAGGATCAGTCCGATACGATCGCCTTCGCGCTTGGCGATAAATTCAGACAATACCTGTTTGACTGCAGTTAACCTATCCACCATCTGCTGGCCGGACTGCATATCCTCTTGACTCATCGAGTAGGAGAGGTCGACCACCAGCATTAGGTCGCGATGTGACGTACTGGTGCTGATGGGATCTCCGTACCACACGGGTCTTGCCGCAGCGGTGAGCAGCAAAAACCATACACCAACCGCGAGTAATCGAGGAAGCCAAGTCGCGGGGCGTGAACCTGATGTGCTGGGAAGGTAGGGCAGCTTAATCGCCGCCCGAGGTTTGAGGGCTGGAGTAAAAAAATAGATAACCCAAGGCAGTGGTAGAAAAAACAGCATCCACCACCAAATAAACTCAAAACTTGCCAATGCCTGATTTTCTCCGCTTTTTCGGCGGCAAGGCGCTTTCTACCCAAAGGTAACAGTGGTGAACCAGCTCATCAGCATTATTCACTTTTTGTTTCTGGTATAAGGCTTGCTGCCACAAGGTTTCGTTGGGTACGAAGAGTGGATGACCCACTTGGGTATCTAAAAAGGCGTACCAATCTGTACCGGTTAAATGCGCAATCTCCTCGCGAGGGTAGTAGCACAGCGCCGCCTGACGAACCAATTCAATAGCAGAAGAGGGCGTTTGCGGAGTCACTGTCAAACTCAAAAGGCGTAATGCGGTTTTTTTAGGGGCCAGCCGACGGCGATGCCAACGCACTGCCAATCCGATAATAAGCATCACGATAAGAATGCCGGCTAAACTTGCCCACCATCCCCAAGCCAATGGAAACCAGCTAGGGAGTTCAGGCAGATGTAGGCCGTTGAGATCCAGTGATGTGGTTGACGATTCCTTCATTTCTTATGGTCCGATAATTGTTGCAGCAAAGGTATCCCGCTTGAAACTGAGCGGTAGTCCATTTCCAATAATAGACAGAGTGATTTTAGTTTTTCTTTTTGAGTTTCAAAGGCTTTTTTGATACCTGCCCGCGTACTATTTATCGAAAAGTTGAGCCAGCGCGTCTCTTGGTTATTTTGTACTTGCTCAATACCACGAAATGAGGTGTCTCCTTGCTCTAAAGGATCATGAATCTGTACCAGCCGCACGCGATTGTGGCGACAGAGTTGACGCAGCGATAGTGCGTGTTGCTCGGTATCCAAATCGACAAAATCGCTGATCAGCACCACGTCACTGCCTTTCGGGCACAAACGGTTAAGGGTACTGAGCACCTCATGCAGCGCCAGTGTGCGCGTCGTGGGTTGTGTGGGTAGAGTTTGCTGCGCTTCAATGCATGCTGCTAAGATGGCGAGCACGCCACGCTGACGGCTACCGGGTTTGATTTCGATCAGCCGATGCCCCAAATCAATCACTGCACCAACTCGGTCTTGTTGTTTCACGGCAAGCCAGCTTAGCAAGCTTGCCAAATGCGCCGCTTGCACCGATTTCAGCAGTAAACAGGAGCCAAACTGCATCGAGGGACTGAGATCGATATAGAGCACCACCGTTCTTTCGCGCTCTTCACTGAACAGCTTAGTATGGGGTTTACCTGTTCGTGCAGTAACTCGCCAATCAATCGAACGAATATCATCACCCGCTTGATATTGGCGCACTTCCGAGAAATCCATCCCACGTCCTAAACGCCGACTCTGATGCTGGCCGACGCGCTGTGACCAAATTTGACGTGCCGGGGGTAAAAAATGCACGGTCTGCTGCTCATAAGCGAGCAACTCCTCCAAACACAAAGACACCCCATTAGCATGTAAGGGGAGGGCGTGCGGCATCGTCATGATTTATGCACTACCAACCAGTGACAACAGGTGCGAGATGATTTGATTTGGGTGAATTCCTTCCGCTTGCGCCTGATAGCTGAGCAACAGTCGATGGCGCAGCACAGAGAATGCCATTACTTGTACATCATCCGGCGTGACAAAATCGCGTCCTTGTAACCAAGCGCGAGCACGGGCGCAGCGATCCAGCGCAATCGTCGCGCGTGGGCTGACTCCCATCGTCAGCCATTGTGCCAGTTTGGCATCGTAGTTGACAGGATGGCGCGTCGCCATCACCAGTCGTACGAGGTAGTTTTCAATCGCTTCAGCCATATGCACATTGAGCACCTCTTGGCGAGCACTAAACACCTGCTGCTGGGTTAGCAAAGGTTTATTGATGGCTTGTTGCCCTTTTGCCTCACCTCGGTTGAGGCGCAAAATCGCCAACTCATCTTCCGCATTGGGGTAGTTCACCTCTAAATGCAGTAAAAAGCGGTCGAGCTGAGCCTCGGGAAGCGGATAAGTCCCCTCTTGCTCAATCGGGTTTTGGGTTGCCATCACCAAAAAAAGTTCAGGTAAACGATAGGTTTTACGGCCTGCAGAAATCTGTTTCTCCGCCATCGCTTCGAGCATTGCCGCCTGCACTTTGGCGGGGGCACGGTTTATCTCATCGGCCAGCACCAAGGCGTTAAAAATGGGGCCAGATTGAAAGACAAATTCGCCCGTTTCTGGACGATACACATCGCTGCCAGTTAGATCGGCTGGGAGTAAGTCAGGGGTAAATTGAATGCGGTGAAAATCACCTTCAATACAATCAGCCAGTGATTTGACGGCACGTGTTTTCGCCAGCCCCGGCGGGCCTTCCACCAGAATATGTCCATCAGCCAGCAGAGCAATCAGCAGTTGGTTGATTAAATCCGTTTGACCTATGACTTGTTGGTTTAGGTAGTGCTGCAAAGTTTGAAAGGATTGAAACGACATGAAAACTTCTACTCCTAGATTTCTCAGCGATTAGTGTTGCGTAACATCCAGAAAGTTCCACAAAAAATCCCACAGCTAGCATGGGTGTTGAAAAAATGCGCATTTGTATGTGGTTGAACATAAAAAGCGACTATTTTAGTGAATGCTATACCCTTCCTACTTGAAGCTGCAGCGGTGTTGGCTACGTTCGTTCACCCCAATCACATAGTGTATCTATGCTCATGGGGATGAACTCACTTGCCGCCTACCTGCAACTCCAAGTAGTTTGGGTATAAGCAGCGATTTATAAACGACACTTGGGTATTTTCAGTCGAAAGTGTGATGTATAGCAACTTTGAATCTGGGTTTTGTGAGAATTTTCTTAAGTGGCGTGATCTTAAGTCGATAATGTAGAGGTTTCGTAGATAGCCATGATTAGGCGGAGAATATGTTCAAACTGCATCAGATGAGTATTAAGCAAAAGGTTGTGTTAGGGGTCACTCTCGCCGTACTGGCATCCACCCTGATTGTGGGTGTGATGGCACAGCGCCAAGCGCGGGAGGTGCTAGAGCATCGCTTAGTCGATTTAGAGCTACCCAATATTTTGAAGTTGATTAAAAGCGATATTGACCATGAAGTGCTACAACTGCTTGCTTCTGCCCAGCAAATTGCCAGCAATGAGTTTGTGCAGCAAGCAATTGCTACCACAGAAAGAGATCCGGCAACAGAAGCGTTATTAGTGAAGCAGTTGAACAACTTACGCGATCAATACCGCTTGAATGATGCGTCGGTAGCCAACCGAAAAACGGCGTATTACTGGAACCAAAACGGTTTTCTGCGCGAGCTGAATCAGCAGCAAGACGGGTGGTTTTTTGGCTTTATCGGCTCAGGAAAGCCGACCATGGTCAGCATGTTCCAAGAGGCGAATGGCGAAGTCAAAATGTTTGCCAACTACCAGTTGGTGAATGGCAATACCATGTCTGGTATGTCTAAGTCGATGGATGACATGGTGCGTCTGCTTAACAGTTTTAAAATCGAAGACACCGGTTTTGTGTTTTTGACCAATGCACAGGGTGAGGTACAAATCCATCGGCAGAAAGAGCAAGTGAAATCGAGCTTGCAGCAAATTTATGGTTCAGGGGCGAGTGCGCTGCTGAACAAATCCGGCTTCAACTTGATTTCGACGGACTATCAAGGTGAAGAAGTCATGGTAGCGAGCATTTACATCGAGAGCATGGACTGGTTCTTGGTCGGCACCGTGCCTGTGCATGAGGTGTTTGCGGAATTGGATGCCGTAGCACAGCGTATGATGCTCACGACGCTGGCGGTAGCTGCCATCTTTATTTTTATGGGGATTTTCCTGGCTAACAGTATCGCTATGCCGATCAATCAGATAGCCAAACGCTTTACCGATTTGGGCAGAGGGGATGGTGATCTCTCGCAGCGTATTGAAGTGAAAGGGAATGATGAAATCGCTCAGCTTTCCAAAGGCTTTAATGGTTTTATTGAGAAGATCCATCAATCGATAAAAGACGTTGCCCAAACCAGCCGCGAGTTGCAAGTGGCCGCCGAAGGGGTATCACGCAAAGCGTTAGTCACCCACGACAATAGCCAGCAGCAGCGCGATCAAACGATCCAAGTGGTTACCGCCATCAACCAAATGGGGGCGACGATCAGTGAAATCGCCTCTAATGCGGCGACTGCGGCCGAAACGGCGAATCAAGCGTCTGGTAATGCGGATCAAGGGCGCAATGTCGTCAATAAAGCCAAAGAGGCGATCAGCCGCTTAGCTCACGATATTGAAAACACGGGCAAAGTGGTGGAGCAATTGGCGTCGACCACTCAAGAGATTGGGTCGATCTTGGATGCGATCCGCGGTATTTCAGAGCAAACCAACTTGCTGGCACTCAACGCGGCGATTGAAGCCGCCCGTGCTGGCGATCAAGGCCGTGGTTTTGCGGTGGTGGCCGATGAAGTGCGTAACTTAGCGAGTCGTACGGCATCCTCGACGGAAGAAATTCAGAAGATGATTAACCAGCTGCAAAATGATGCTAAGAATGCTGTATCGGCAATGGATGCGGGTAAAACGGTGACTCACCAAGGGGTTGCCGCTTCTGATGAGGCAGTACAGGTGCTGATGAGTATTTCGGATCGAATCCACGATATTTCAGATCGCAACACACAAGTCGCTACAGCAACCGAAGAGCAATCGACCGTTGTGCACACCATTAACCAAAATATCGAAGAGATTAACGCGATTAATGCAGTGACCACCTCAACGGCAGAAGAGCTGGCTGATGCGAGCAAATCATTGCGTGAACTCTCTGGCCGCTTAGATAAATTGGTGGGCAACTTTAAACTCTAGAAACCTTGCCGGGAGTTCGTTACACTTCCGGCCAGTAAAAACCAAGTAGGTAATGAGTGATGAACGATTTCGAAAAAGAGCTGGAGTTGATGTCTCAGCAAGTTGCAGAAGAGCCAGAAACGCAACTGCCCAGTCTGGATGAGCAAAAAGCGATTGCAGAAAAACTCAAACAGTTGGAAGCCGAAGGCAAATTGACCCCAGAAGTGCTTGAAGCCTATTTTGGTCAGTACTACGCGAAAACGGAAACGCCTATTCACTAAGGTGGATAGCGAGTTAGTCCAGATGTCATCATCGAGCCGCTTAGTGCTCGCGATCCGTTTTTGTGGTCAGGCGCTGCAACACATCCAGCAAAATATCGCTGGTTTGTGCACCTGAGATTAAATATTTCTGCTCAATGATCAAGGTCGGCACGGCATGAATGCCTGCTTGTAGCCACTGTTGCTCAGTATTGGCTACTGCGTTCGCCCATGATTCATCGGCGAGGATCTGCTGGCAGGCGGTACGGTCTAAACCCACCGTCTGCGCGATTTCCAGCAGTACCTCATGCTCATCTATCGCTTTGCCTTGCTGAAAATAGGCTGACCAGAGGGCTAAGGTGAGAGGCAACTGCTTGTCTTGCTGATGAGCCCACAGCAGTAACTGGTGGGCTTTGCGTGTGTTGTAGATGCGCATTTCATCAAAAAAGTGAAACGCAAATCCCACGTCGTTTCCAAGCTCAGTCAGCGTTTTACGTGCTTGCTGGCTCGCCTCAAGGCTGGTGCCATATTTTTTATTCAGGTGCTCGCGCAGGTTTTCTCCGCCCATGGCTAACCTTGGGTTCAGTTCATAAGGATGCCACCTGAGTGTGACATCGACCTCTGGCAGCCGAGCGAGGGCATGGCGCAATCTTAAATAGCCAATCACGCACCAAGGGCAGACGATGTCTGAGACAAGATCTATCGTTAGCTTGTGCATCGTTTCCTCCTTAATCAGTGCTAATGAAAAGTATAGGCTTTCTGATTAAATGTACAGCGAGTGACGGTGTGAGTGACTTGCAACTCCGAGTCATGGGGATAGCGCTGAAAAAACGCCTCACGGCTTCTTTGAAACACGTGAGGCGTTGACACTGACGTTGTTAGTAATGGTTATTCAGAATAATCAAATTGAATTAAAGCTAGGCTGCTTCGCACTTTTATGCCAGCTTGTTTTTCGACCAATCGATAAAAGAATGCAACTTTGTGATATGTGTTCCATTCAATAAGTAACAAGTTCTTGAACTGTCATGATAAAGAGCCATTTTTGTAAAGCGCTGCATGCCTAGTGAGCGATGAGATAAAAAATACCCGAAATAAACGTTTGCGCGAAAAAATGTGATGAAACTCATTTTTTTATCGTTATACTTTGCGCCCGGCTAAGAGCCGGTTGCTCTGCCAGTACAAGCCGTCACAAGGAAATGTGAATGACCCCAAGGACAGGACCAGCTATTTCCCAGCTTGTATCTGTTGATGTTGATGGCCTGTGAGCAATAAAACTTTATTCCCTCCTTTTGAGGTTGCCTCTGCCTACACACTGATCAAGCCATGGGTTTCCCTGTTTTTACTCACATTTTTCTAGGTAAATTATGGCGATTTTGTTTGGAATCATCGGTGTTACGGTACTGATCTTATGCGCGTATCTGCTCTCTGAAAGCCGCAGTGCGATTAATTGGAAAACCATTTCCCGAGCCTTGTTGTTGCAAATTGGTTTTGCGGCTCTTGTGCTTTATTTCCCATTGGGGCAAACCGCGCTAAGCAGCTTGAGTAATGGGGTTTCTGGTTTGCTCGGTTTTGCCGATGTCGGCATTCGCTTTCTGTTTGGTGATCTTGCCGATACGGGCTTTATTTTTGCTGTTCGTGTATTACCTATCATCATCTTCTTCAGTGCGCTGATTTCTGCCCTTTATTACCTCGGTGTGATGCAAAAAGTGATCGCCCTGATCGGCGGTGGCATTCAACGCTTCTTAGGCACCAGTAAGGCGGAATCACTGGTCGCGACAGGCAATATTTTCCTATCACAAGGCGAATCGCCACTTTTGGTGCGCCCCTTCCTTGCCAATATGACACGCTCTGAACTGTTTGCGGTCATGGCGGGCGGTATGGCATCGGTAGCAGGCTCTGTGCTGGGTGGTTACGCAGGTTTAGGGGTTGAGCTGAAATACCTGATTGCAGCGAGTTTCATGGCGGCGCCGGGCAGTTTAATGATGGCGAAAATCATTGTTCCTGAGCGTGGTGTGCCAATCGATCAAAGCCAAGTCGAGTTGGATAAAGCGCAAGACAGCAACTTGATTGATGCTCTCGCTAGTGGTGCGATGAATGGTATGAAAGTCGCCGTTGCAGTGGGCACTATGTTGATTGCGTTCGTCAGCGTGATCGCTATGGTCAACACTGGCCTTGAAAATCTGGGCGATCTGGTTGGGTTTAGCGGCATTACCTTACAAGCCATGTTCGGTTATCTGTTTGCTCCTCTAGCATGGGTGATTGGTATTCCAAGTCACGAAGTGCTGGCGGCAGGTTCCTACATCGGTCAGAAAGTGGTGATGAACGAATTTGTGGCTTTCATTGACTTTGTTGAGCATAAAGCGCTGCTTTCTGAGCATAGCCAAGTCATCATCACGTTTGCATTGTGTGGCTTTGCCAACATTGGCTCTATCGCGATCCAATTAGGCTCCATTGGCGTGATAGCCCCTGAGCGCCGCTCGGAAGTGGCGAACCTAGGCATAAAAGCGGTCATTGCTGGCACTTTAGCCAACCTAATGAGCGCTTGCTTAGCGGGGATTTTCATCTCGCTATAATCGCTTCAACAAGCAACCTATTGAGCCTATCCTATCGGATAGGCTTTTTTATTTGCTAAGCCGTTTGGTTGCTAACTCGTTTAGGTATCGCTGATTTTGATTAATCGGTGAAAAACTGATTTGTAACAACTCATCGGCGCTGAGAATACGTAGTATGGGGTGCAATTCACTGCTTATGCTCCCTTTCAGCGAGGTTAAATCAACGCTGCGTATTTGAATGATGAGTGCTTGTTTATGAAAAATCTTGTTGGGCGCTTTATGCGCTATGTCACTTTTGATACTCAATCTAAACCGAAAAACCATCACTGCCCAAGCTCTACGGGTCAGAAAGTCTTTGCCCAAGCGCTGTATGAAGAGCTACTTGAATTAGGCTTAAGTGATGTTTCGCTGGATGATCATGGCTATGTGATGGCCAAACTCCCATCGAATGTGAACTATCCAGTGCCCGCGATTGGCTTTATTGCCCACATGGACACCTCTCCAGATGCTTGCGGTAAGCATGTTAAACCGCAAATCGTTGAAGATTATCAAGGTGGTGATATTGCCCTTGGTAAAGGGGACGAAGTGTTGTCGCCCATTCAATACCCTGACTTGCATCTGCTGCATGGCTATAACCTCATCACGACCGATGGCACAACCTTATTGGGTGCAGATAATAAAGCGGGGATTGCAGAAATCATCACCGCGATGGAAATCTTGCTTGCTGATCCTTCGATTCCCCATGGCGATATCTCGATTGCATTCACGCCAGATGAAGAGATTGGCCGCGGTGCCAATCATTTTGATGTGGCGAAATTTGCGGCGCAGTGGGCATATACCATCGATGGCGGCCCGATTGGAGAGCTGGAGTATGAGAACTTCAACGCCGCCACAGCGACGGTTGTTTGTCATGGAGTGAATGTGCATCCGGGGACAGCCAAAGACAAAATGGTCAACGCTATGCACATTGCAGCGCAGTTTATTTTGATGATGCCAGAAAACGAAACGCCTCAGCATACCGAAGGCTATCAAGGTTTCTACCATCTTTCTGGCGCGACCATGAGTGTTGCCAAATCAGAGCTCAAATACATTTTGCGTGACTTTGAGGCGAGCGGTTTACAAGCTCGCCAAGCGTTAATGCAAGCTAAAGTAGCCGAGCTCAATCAGCAGCTTAAAAAAGGTCGTGTCGAGGTGAGTTTCGAGCAGAGCTACTCCAATATGAAGGAGAAGGTGGAGCCGCATCCACATATTATTGAGTTGGCCAAACAGGCGATGGTGGCTTGCGATGTTGAGCCGAAAATTAAACCGATCCGTGGTGGGACGGATGGGGCGCGGCTGTCATTTATGGGATTGCCTTGTCCAAACATTTTCACTGGTGGCTATAATTTCCACGGCATTCATGAGTTCATCACCATTGAAGGGATGGAAGCCGCGGTACAAGTGATTGTGAAACTTGCACAGAAAACGGCACTGCATTATCGGCAATAACCGTTTTTCCTTTGAAAAGCCGCATTAAGCGGCTTTTTTTATGATGAAATTTGCCGAGCAGCCAAGAGTTTGGGGATAGCGCTTGTCAGGCAAGGGGATTCAATGTTGAAATTGCGCGACACGCAACACCACGAGATAAAGCGGCGGGTTAAGCCGTAGTAGGAGAAAGAGATGGAACATCTGAGCATAGCGGTCGATTTTTTGCTCACCCATAAGTTGCTGCTGACAGCGTTGATTTTATTGGGCGTGATTTCAGTGCGCCGCCTTGTTTTAGAACATATTCGTGGTGATGCGGCGCTCATCACCGAAAAGCAACGCAAATGGATGTCACGTACCAAAAACGGCGTATTTACGGTCACTTTGCTTGCCCTGTTCATGCTTTGGCAATCGGAAATTAGCGAATTTGCACTCTCGGTGACGGCGATTGCAGTAGCGATTGTGGTGGCCTCAAAAGAGATCATTTTGTGTTTCACCGGATCGATTCAGCGCGCGAGTTCTCGTTCATTTCGGATCGGGGACTGGATTGAAGTAGGGAGTGTGTGTGGCGAGGTGATTGAGCACAACCTCATGGCGACTGTGATCCAAGAGATCGATTTACACCACGGCCAGTATAACTACACCGGAAAAACCGCGACGTTACCGAACAGTATGTTTTTCTCTTATCCGGTGAAAAACCTCAATTTTATGAAGCGCTATGTGTTCCATAACTTCAAAATTGTGGTGCCCGAATTTGTGAATCTTTTCCCACTGGTGCCGATATTGCACGAAAGGATTGAAGGGCATTTTGCCCACTTTATGGAAGTGGCACGCCGCTACAATACGGTGATTGAGCGCCATGCTGGGGTGGATTTGCCCAGTGCTGAGCCGCACATTGAAATCAGCAGTTCATCAACGGGAGAGCAAGTGGTGCACGTGATGATTTTCTGCCCGACCGAACGCGCGAACCAACTTGAACAACTGATCCGGCGTGATTTTATGCAGGAGTATGAGCGTGCATTTCCGCGCTCAACTCCCACGCCGATAGTGCCTGTGCCTAGCGCCAGTTAACGAGACCTTTCTATTGAGTGGCTACGGGATACAGTAATGCCGAGCCGTTTGGCCAGCCGTGTCAGGTTGGCTCTGTCGGTCTGGAGGCGGCGTGCCGCCTCTGCCCAATTAAAGTCAGCTTGGGTGAGGGTTTCGCTGATCAAATGGCGTTGAAATTCATCCGTCGCGTCACGTAAACCCAATTCACCAATCCATTCACCCAACATAGGTTCATCTTGCGCTGTCGATTCAACCATCGCTGCTCTTGGCCCTTGTAATTCCCCTAAGTCTTCAACTTTTAATGTCGTGACTGGGCGCCCCCGCTGGCGTGCTTTGGCTTTGAGTGCCGCGCGGTTAATTACATGCTCTAGCTCTCGCACATTCCCCGGCCAAGGGTATTGGATAAGCTGACTTAACACATCGCCATGCAGCTTTAGTTGAGTGATACCGAGTTTACGTCGCGCTTGTTCTACGAAGTATCCCGCGAGTAGGGAGAGATCGCCTTTGCGTTCACGCAGTGGCGGCACGTAGATCGGATACACGCTCAATCTGTGATAGAGATCGGCTCGAAAACGGCCAGCTTCGACCTCTTTTTTCAAATCACGGTTGGTGGCCGCTAGAATCCGCACATCGACGGTTTGTACTCGATCTTGGCCAACAGGTTGAATTTCATGGTTTTGCAGTGCGCGCAGAATTTTGCTTTGCGCACTGAGGGGTAATTCACCTATCTCATCGAGAAACAGTGTGCCGCCATCCGCCAGAGCAAACTTACCCATTCGCGCGCGGTCAGCTCCGGTAAACGCCCCTTTAACATGGCCAAACAGTTCGCTTTCCAACAGGTTTTCAGGGATAGCGGCGCAGTTGACATACACCAGAGGCTGCCGTTTGCGATTTGAGCGCTGGTGTATGGTACGAGCAACCAGCTCCTTACCTACACCGGTTTCACCGTGGATCAGAATATTGAATTGCGAGGGTGCAACCACATCAATATCCGCTTTCATGGCGAGCATGGGGCCGCTATTACCAATAATTTCGACACTGTCACGGCTCCATGCTTCTTGGTTAAGCTCTTCCAGGCGTAATTGTGTCTGTTTGGCTTGGTTTTCCAGCTCAGAAAAGGTGAGCGCCATTTTCAACGTTGCTGCCGCAATGGCCGCAAGTATTTCTAAACTGCGAGGTGAGAGATGATCAAACGCATCGGGCTTTAAGCTATCGAGCGTCAATATACCCAGTAACTGCTCGCCAAAATGGAGGGGTAAGCCCATACATGAGTGCATAGGCAGATCGTCTTCGCTGTCGAGTAGCAGTCCATCAAAAGGGTCGGGGAGTGGGCAATCCGCCGCAAAACGGACGGGTAAATCCGCGCTGCAAATTTGAGCCAATCTAGGATGTTCACTGACTACGAAACGGCGGCCTAGGGTGTCGCGAGTTAATCCCTGCATCGCCAGAGGAGTTAAGGTGTCGTTGTGCAGAGACATCAGAACGACGCAGTCACAGATCACCGCTTTGCGTACTGCATCCAGTAGGCGATGAAAACGCTCTTCGTTGTTGGCTCCGCTGGCGAGCCCGACGGTCATTTCTAACAAAGTACTCAAGCAGAATTCTTGCATCTTGGCTTCTTAGGTTCGGATTTTTTGATATTGTAGTGTCAAATCGACACTGTGAGAAGAGTTAAATTGACCTGTTAAAAAATGGCTTATTGTTATTTTTCAATAAATTAGGTTTTGGCATGCAATCTGCTCATTAAGAAGGCTTGTGTAGAGTGGCTCAAGCCACCGTTTTGCCTATCGAGGAGAAGTTATGCTCA
Organism: Vibrio paracholerae; assembly: GCF_037672085.1. Lineage (NCBI taxonomy): Bacteria > Pseudomonadati > Pseudomonadota > Gammaproteobacteria > Vibrionales > Vibrionaceae > Vibrio > Vibrio paracholerae. The sequence goes on from NZ_JBBHLM010000001.1 coordinate 220,270, forward strand.
CCCAAGAACACATCAATATCATTAAAAGCACCATTCCTTTACTAGAGTCAGCAGGTCCTGCGCTGACGCAACATTTTTACCAACGTATGTTCAGCCATAATCCAGAGCTGAAGCATATTTTTAATATGACCCACCAGAAAACAGGACGTCAAAGTGTTGCGCTGTTTGAAGCCATTGCGGCTTATGCCAAGCATATCGATAATTTAGCCGCATTAACCAGTGCCGTTGAGCGTATCGCCCATAAACACACCAGTTTTAATATTCAGCCAGAGCATTATCAGATTGTCGGGCATCATCTGCTGGAGACTTTGCGTGAATTAGCCTCAGATGCCTTTACCCAACCGGTTGAAGAGGCTTGGACCGCCGCGTATTTCTTTTTGGCTCAAGTTTTTATCGACCGCGAAGGCGCACTCTATTTAGAGCGCAAACAAGCTTTAGGTGGATGGCGTGATGGCCGAACCTTTGTTGTACGCGAGAAACAGGTAGAGTCTGCTTACGTGACCAGTTTTGTGCTTGTACCCGCTGATGGTGGTGCGGTACTGGATTATCAACCAGGGCAATACATTGGGATTGAAGTGACGCCAGAGGGAAGTGATTATCGAGAAATTCGTCAATACTCCTTGTCGCATGCATCGAATGGTCGTGAGTATCGCATTTCGGTTAAGCGCGAAGGGGGGGGCAGTGATAATCCAGGGCTGGTTTCTCACTATCTGCACAACAACGTCAAAGTTGGGGATAGCCTTAAACTCAATGCTCCCGCCGGAGATTTTTTCTATGTTGAGCGTGAGCGGCCTGTGGTTCTGATTTCGGCTGGTGTTGGCGCGACGCCCATGCAGGCTATCCTGCACACCTTAGCCAAGCAAAATAAGCCTGGAGTGACTTATCTTTATGCGTGTAATTCTGCTAAGGAACATACTTTTGCTCAGGAAACCGCGCAGCTCATTGCGCAACAGGGATGGATGCAGCAAGTGTGGTACCGTGATGAAAGTGCAGATGATGTCTTACAAGGTGAAATGCAGTTAGCCGAGCTTACTCTGCCGATTGAGGATGGAGATTTCTATTTGTGTGGTCCGATCGGTTTTATGCAGTATGTGGTCAAGCAGTTGCTGGCGCTTGGTGTGGATAAGACGCGAATTCATTATGAAGTGTTTGGTCCACATGCACAGCTTGCGGCGTAAGAGTCTCTGTCTTTTGGAGCATCTAAGCCATTAAGTCACGGCCGATGTCCCTTTTCTCATCGGAGCTTTTGTAAAATCGATATATTTGTAAAATCGATATAAAAGAAGCATAAAAATAGCCAGCCTAGTGAGGCTGGCTATTAAAATCTTTGGCAAGTCTATTACAGAACTTTGATGCTTTCAGCTTGTGGACCTTTCTGGCCTTGAGTGATCACGAATTCCACTTTTTGACCTTCAGCCAGAGTGCGGAAACCGTCACCTTGGATTGCGCTGAAGTGAGCAAAAACGTCAGGACCGTTTTCTTGCTTGATGAAACCAAAGCCTTTAGTTTCGTTGAACCATTTCACGGTACCAGTAACTGGAGTAGACATAATAAATATCCTAAAAACATTTTTTAACGTAGGCCGATTACGGCGCGGATAGCGTGGAAAAGTAGCTTGCTATTGCGTACGACACGGACGGTTACGAATAATCCAACCAAGCGATGTGTATACAAAGAACTCTTTCTAGCCGCGATCGAGTCTAGAGTAAACCATTGGCTTGTCAATCGAATCTTGAACAGAGTCGAAACCCGTTAACAAAAATAGTCCAAAATTTTGCACTGAATGCCATTTCTATGTAACTAAGTTTTCTCTTTGTTCCGCTCATTTATGAGTTGACACTGCTTAAATTGCCTACAAAATGTCGTGACTGCCGAAATGTGGCAGTAAATTGTATGGAGCTCTATCAATGAAAAACAAACCAGAAGTAATACCAGTATCGACGTCATCCGTAGGAGATACGGAGTGTGGGCGTGGTGTAGTGAAAGACAATGCTTTGAAAGCCGTCGTCACCAGTACCTTATTTCGCTGCCGAGTGGAAAAGGCGAAAAAAGGTAAAGGTAGCTATTCACGTAAAATGAAGTACAAAGGCAAAGAGCCTTACGCAAACCTTACGGATTTCGTTGTGTTTGCGTAAGGCTTTTGAGCCTATATCCCGCCCTGTATTCGTCTACCGCTTCCCCATCCCTTTTTAGTCAGTTTTCGCTGATAAAGCACACCAATAAAGATGCTGTGAAACAGCTTTTACATCTCAGAATAGAGAAAATCTGGCAAGTCCAAATGTAACTTTTTTGTTTCAAATGTTTCATTTTGTTGCTTTTGATGCTTTGTCTTCTCTTTTGCCTAGTATTTCAGGTCATTTACATTTAACCATTGTGTAACAATAGGTTTCATTAAAATTTGGATATAAATTCTGTATGTTTTTTGAGCTTGAAATAATTTTTTGAAGGTTCAAAATTAACTAGAAATGAGTTTTCAAAAATGAATGGATGCTTTTAGTGGTAATTTAAGGTAGGTGCATCATGAAACTGTTTTTAATTCTCATGCTTTCTGTATTGGGTGGTATCGCATCAGCGGATCACATCCAATCATTTATTCTCGGTTTCGGTGTGGCTTCCTTAGCCGTTGGCAGCTGTTACTGGCTTGCGTTTCGTAGTACGCGTTTTCCACAACTCGCCGTTTTTCTGCTCCTGTGCGGTTTCCTTGCTAAGGTTGCTGTGACCGTCGTGGGCGTGATGTGGGGAATTTCAAATGAACTGATCACCTCGCCGTTTGTCTTTGCGTTGTCTTATCTCTTCTTCTCGATTGTCGCGACTTATTTCTGGTTCCGCTATCGTGAGTTGGCAACAAAACTCAAAGACAAAATTACCGCAACACAGCACCAATCGCACTCTCATTAACCATTAGCTTTTTAATTAACAGCACTTACCAAACAATTAATCAAAGCCACTGAGCTCTGCTTTTTGCTTTGCGTAGCGATTCTATGGATTGTCTATTCTCTTTCGACGCCGACTTGAAACTGTCGCCACGCTTACCGGCTTGGCTCATCTTAATCACCTCACTTTGTTCATCTCACCATCAGGTCAAGGTGGCGTAAGCCTTAGACTTTTGTACAACAGCCAAATCTCAGCACAATGATTACACTGAGGAAAAGTGAATCAGAGGGAATGATCATGGAGATTGTGCTGTTTTGGGTTGAGAAACTGATTCTGGTTAGTGGAATTTTGCTCGTTTTGACTGGTGTGATGCGTTACGGCCGTCGCAGTCAAGATTGGAAAGGGGTGGTGACTATGTTTTATAAACGCATCCCAATGACGATTGAAGAGTATAAGTGGTATCGGCTCGGAGTGAGTTGTATTGTGTTTGCCATTATCTTACGAATTGCCCTGTTGACTTTCTGGCCCGCCATTTGATTTACGATCCCACCACCTTTTACCTAGCTGTAGTGTGAATTTTGGGTATACACTTTAGTTACTGATAAAACAAATAAGGTGGTGGCATGTCTTTCCCTGTTCTCATCTGTGATGACTCTCCACTCGCGCGCAAACAGATGGCGCGTTCGCTTCCCGCATCGCTTAACGCAGACATTACCTTTGCGGTACATGGTTTGGATGCGATGGGCATTTTAGAGAAGCAAAGTTTCAAGCTCATGTTTTTGGATCTCACAATGCCGGAGTTAGACGGCTTCGAGACATTAGAAGCAATGGGGAAAAAAGGCTACACGACGCCTGTAGTGGTGGTATCGGGGGATATTCAACCGAAAGCCAAAGAGCGGGTGTTAGCGCTCGGAGCCAAAGCCTTCATTCAAAAGCCCATCGATAAGAATGTGCTCAATGATGTGCTGAAAATGTTGGTGGAGCCACCCACTCAGCCACGCATTGTCACTCCGGTTTCGGTTGAGTTGCCGATTTTAAAACGGCGCGATATTTACATGGAAGTCGCCAACGTGTCGATTGGTCGAGCCGCTGATGCCTTGGCGCGCCATTTTGATGTGTTTGTTGAGTTGCCTTTGCCTAATGTGAACATCTTTGAGGTGAGTGAGTTACACATGGCACTGCGTGATTTGGCTGAAAACAGTCAAGTCTCGGGGGTGTGTCAGGGTTTTAGCGGCGAAGGAATTGCTGGTGAAGCACTGGTGTTATTGAGTGACTCTAGTGTGGCGGATCTCAAAAAATTAATGAAGGTTCCGGTCGATAGTGAAGACTTGCAAGAGTTAGAGCTGCTGATGGATGTCTCTAATATTCTGGTGGGCTCATTTCTAAATGGTTTAGGCCACCAAGCGGAAGTGCGTTTTTTCCAAAGTTCGCCCGTTTTATTGGGGCAGCATATCTCTATTGATTCTGTGATTCAGTCGACCGAAGGGGCATTTAAGAAAACCATGACCTTTGAGGTGAGTTATAGCATTGAGGGCAGCTCGATTCGTTGTGATTTACTGTTTATGTTTGTTGATGAGTCACTGCCGTTACTTGATAACAAGCTTTCCTATTTAATGGGGGATTGATGATGCAAGGTTTCTCAACGGATTTTGAGCAATTCCATTGGATGGTCGATATGGTTCAGAATGTCGATATGGGATTGATTGTGATTAACCGAGACTACAACGTGCAAGTGTGGAATGGGTTTATGACCCATCATAGCGGTAAGCAAGCTCATGATGTTATTGGTAAATCTCTGTTCGAGATTTTTCCAGAGATCCCTGTGGAGTGGTTTAAGTTAAAAACCAAACCGGTGTACGATCTGGGTTGCCGTAGTTTTATTACTTGGCAGCAGCGCCCTTATTTGTTCCATTGCCGTAATGTGCGTCCAGTGACTCAGCAAGCCAAATTTATGTATCAAAACGTCACGCTTAACCCAATGCGTACGCCGACAGGCGCGATAAATTCACTCTTCTTATCTATTCAAGATGCAACAAGTGAAGCCCTTGTTTCTCTACAGGCTTCTTCTCAATAAATATGAAACGGCCATCTGATGGCCGTTTTGTCAGCTGTTGGACACCATTATGCCGTTACCCACTCATTTTTATACTACGCAGCAGCTCAAACAAGGCGAACAAGATGCCGCGAGTGAGCGAGGTCTTGAACTCTTTCATTTAATGGAACGCGCAGGACAAGCGGTATTCACCATCGCTTTTGCTCAGTATCCCACCAGCCATCACTGGTTAATTTGTTGCGGTGGCGGAAATAATGGTGGGGACGGTTATATTGTCGCGGTATTAGCCAGACATATGGGGATGGATGTTACCGTATGGCAGTTAGGCGATCCTGAAAAACTGCCAGCCGATGCCCATCGTGCTTATCTGCAATGGAAAGAGTTGGGTGGTGCGGTCTACGCTCCACAGTCTGAATTGCCCGAATCGACGGATGTCATTATTGATGCGCTGTTTGGCATTGGTTTAAAAGAGGCGTTACGCCCGCAGGTGGTACCGCTCGTCGAGTTACTCAACCAAAGTGGCAAGCCGATTGTGGCGGTCGATGTGCCTTCAGGGCTGTGTGCCGATACCGGTCAAGTGATGGGGACATGCATTAAAGCGCAGCATACGGTGAGTTTGATTGGGTTAAAACAAGGCTTGGTGACTGGCCAAGCCCGCTGTTATGTTGGAACGTTACACTATGCCGGGCTTGGGGTTGAAGAAATATTTGCCCAGCACAATACGCCATCCTTAGTCTCCATCGATGGCAAGCTAAGACACAGTTTATTGCCGCCACGTCAAGCTTGTACTCACAAAGGCCAAAATGGCAAAGCTTTGATCGTTGGAGGCAATGAAGGTATGGGCGGAGCCTTGATTTTGTGTGCTTCCGCTTGTGCTCGTTCGGGAGCTGGGCTGAGCGCGGCAATGACCCATCCCGATAACGTTACCGCTATGCTGACGATTACACCGGAAGTGATGAGCACGAGCTGGAACAAACAGCATTTATTTGAAGAGCGCATTGAATGGTGTGATGCCCTTGCTTTGGGGCCCGGATTAGGGCGAGATGCGCAAGCGCAGCAGATTATGCAGCGCTTAAGTAGCTTGAAGGTTCCGAAAGTGTGGGATGCGGATGCACTCTATTTTCTAGCGCATAACCCCAGCTATGATGCGCAGCGGATCATTACACCGCATCCCGTCGAAGCGGCGCGTTTATTGGGCTGTGAAGTGGAAGAGGTGGAGCAAGATCGTTTTGCGGCGATTCGCCAGCTTCAGCAACGCTATGGAGGCGTTGTCGTGCTCAAAGGTGCGGGGACTTTAGTGGATGATGGGAAAGAGATCGCGGTCTGCTTACAGGGGAATCCTGGAATGGCCAGTGGGGGGATGGGCGATGTACTTACTGGCATTATTGTGGCGCTATTAGCGCAAAAAATTCCCTTAGCGGATGCGGCAAAACTCGGGGTTTGGCTACACAGTAGCGCTGCGGATCTCAATACCAAATCGCATGGCCAGAGAGGACTTCTGGCCAGCGATTTATTGCCTCACCTGCGTGAGTTATTGAATTAATTCATTACCCGATGCTTGATTGTCAAAAAAGAGCTGGATGTTATTGAGCGTAGTTTGCGCAATATTGTTCAGTGCATCTTCGGTCAAAAAGGCTTGGTGGCCAGTGAACAGCACGTTATGACAAGCAGAAAGGCGGCGGAATACGTCATCAACGATCACATCGTTGGACTTGTCTTGGAAGAACAGATCTTTCTCATTGTCATACACATCCAAGCCGAGCGCGCCGATTCTGCCTCGTTTCAATGCTTCAATTGCGGCCACAGAATCAAGCAATTCCCCACGGCTGGTATTAATGATCATCACTCCATCTTTCATCTGATCGAACGCTGACTCATTGAGCAAATGATAGTTCTCTTTGCTCATCGGGCAGTGCAGGGTGATCACATCACTTTGCGCGAAAAGTTCGGACAACTCTACATAGCGCGCACCCAGTGCAATAGCATCGGGATTGGGATAAGGGTCAAAACAGAGGATCTGCATACCGAGCCCTTTCAAAACACGCATGGTTGCCACCCCGATTTTGCCTGAGCCGATCACCCCGACCGTTTTGCCGTGGAAGTTAAAACCGACCAAGCCATCAAGAGAGAAGTTGGCATCACGGGTACGCTGATACGCTTTATGGAAGCGGCGATTCAAGCACAGCATCATCCCCACCGTATGTTCGGCCACCGCTTCTGGCGAATAGGCTGGCACTCTGACGACTTGCATTCCAAGTCGCTTCGCCGCTTCAAGGTCGACTTTATCAAAGCCAGCACAGCGCATGGCAATAAGACGAGTTCCCCCTTGGTAAAGCTGTTCTAATACGCTGGCGTGAAGCTCATCATTGACAAAAGCGCAGACCACTTCGCAGCCTTTTGCCATCTGGGCCGTTTTATCGGTCAATCGGAAATCATGAAAGTGCAAAGACAGCTGGGTTGGGTCAACCAATTTGCTGAAAGAGGCGATATCGTAGTGCTTTGCACTAAAAAAAATGACGTTGAGCATAGTAATTCCTGTCTCTTAGAGTATCTGGCCTATAGATATACCCATTAATGGGAAAAATAAACCCCAAAATCATTAGGTATAAATGTGCAACAAATGGATGTTTGGACGTCTAGACTGTTGACATGCATCCGGCTTACCTTTAGGCTTTGCGCCCAATTTCGTCACCATGATTTGATATTTGCATGCACTACACTTCGTCTTCAAAGCCTCAACAACCGAATGCCTTTGCCCTATTACCACTTATGGTTTTCTTACTGCTTTTTATGGGCGTAGGGAGCTATCTCACTTGGCAAGGGGTTGAGTTTGCGTTCTATCAACTGCCGGCCCCTGTTGCTGTTCTGCCCGCGGTCGTTTTGGCGATTGCCTTGAGCAAAGAGCCGCTCAATCGAGCCATCGAGCAGTTTTTACGTGGTGTGGGTCACAGCGATATTATGGCGATGTGTATCATTTATCTGCTTGCCGGAGCCTTTGCCGCCGTCGCCAAAGCCACCGGTGGCGTGGATGCCACAGTGAATCTTGGTTTAGCACTGCTGCCAGCGAGTCTCATTCTGCCGGGGCTGTTTGTTATTTCAGCCTTTGTTGCCACAGCAATGGGCACCTCAATGGGGACGATTGCGGCGATTGCTCCCGTGGCGTTAGGTATTGCCCAAGCGGCGGATTTGAATCTTGGTTTAACGGCTGGGGTCGTGCTGAGCGGGGCCATGTTTGGTGATAATCTTTCGATCATTTCGGATACCACCATTGCGGCAACTCGTTCACAAGGCTGCCATATGCGTGACAAATTTAAAGAGAATATCCGCATTGCTTTGCCAGCGGCGCTGTTGGCGCTTGTGGTGTTCACCTTCAGCAGCCAAACGGCACAATCACCGCAAACCAGTGACATTGAATGGCTAAAAGTGCTGCCTTACCTCACCATTCTCGTGTTGGCCGTGATGGGGTTGAATGTGTTTCTTGTACTGCTGGTGGGCATTTTAATGGCTGCGGGTGTCGGTGGTTTAAGTGACGGTTACTCCTTGTCGGCATTAACCAAAGATGTTTACGCGGGTTTTGGCAACATGCAGGAGATTTTCCTGTTATCGATGCTGATTGGTGGCATGGGTGAACTGATGAAACAGCAAGGCGGATTGGCGTTTCTCACTCATCACATTAGCCGAATGATCGATAAATTTGCTCGTTCACACAGTGATGTACAAAAAATGCGAGCCAGTGAATTGGGGATTGCAGGCTTGGTGGCACTGACCAATGTGTGCACGGCGAACAACACGGTTGCCATCATTGTGAGTGGCGGAGTGGCTAAAGAGCTGGCTGAACACAATGGCGTGACAGCAAAGCGCTCTGCCAGCTTGTTGGATATCTTCTCGTGCATCATGCAAGGAGTGTTGCCTTATGGTGCACAAGCGTTATTGCTTGGCTCTATTTTTCAAATGTCTCCATTGAGCGTGGTGAGTTACTCTTATTACTGCTTCTTTTTGGCGGTTGCCGCATTAGTGGCGGTATTTCGCCGCCACACCATGCGCAACGCCTGAATTAGGCTTTGCGATTGTCTTGCGACGGAAGTTTTATTCGACGACGCTTTGGTTTCTGATTTTTCCGTTCTGTTTCACGTTCTGCGAGTTGCCGACGGTAGCTCGCTAGATGAAAACGCTTTCTAGGCTGCTGAGTTTCAACCAATTGATTCAACTGTGTTTCCAACTGCTGGTTTTTTTCAAGCAAGAGATTGAGGGAGAGATGATCTTGTTTGGCCGTATCATCCTCAACAAAAAAAGAAGCCACACTCGCGGTTAATAGACCAAACAGAGTGATCCCTGTCAGCATCAAAAATACCGCGACTCCACGCCCAAACCCTGTGACCGGGTACATATCCCCATAACCGACCGTAGTAATGGTCGACATCGCCCACCACAGCGCATCGGCATAGCTATTGATGGGGCTAGGGGTTCCTTTCTCTACCAGATAGACAAACGCCGCAGAGAGAAGCACAGTAGAAAGACTCGTCAGACCGATAAAGCTGAAAGTTTTTTGGCGCAGAACCGATTTGGTTTGTCTCCACGCTTTGGGTAGCACCAACAAAATACGTAGGAAACGCAGGGGACGCAGAAACGGCATCGCCACGATAAGTACGTCCGGCCAATTTTGCATCATATATTGCAGTGGTTTAGGGCTGACGAAGATTTTGACTAACAGCTCTGTCGCAAAAATGCCCCACACAATCCAGAGTAAGCCATCAAGAAACTCAAGATCATCGGGAGATAAAACGGCAATGTCAGGCAGCAACGCGACGACAACATAAACGACAGAAAGGATCAGCATCGGAGTTTCTGTCGTGTTTTCTACTTTTTCTAACAGCTTTTTGCGAAGGGTGAGTTTCATAAAACGAAAGTGATAAATAGCAAATCGTGGCCTTAGCCTATCAAAAAATGCTGTCTAAGTGTCGCTTAAAAACGATATTGCCCGCCTACGGTGAAGGAAAGACTTGAATAATCTTGCTCTAAGGGGTAGTAACTGAGCTCCATAGTCAGCGCCAAACTTTTGTCGATGCTCGATTGCACTTTCGTACCGATGCCGATATAGGGATTGGTTCCTGAAAATTGACGGTTATCGCCAATCGCACCCAATTCATAGCGCTCTTTCACTTTGAATTGCGATAGCCCGCCGCGAGCGTAAAGAACCGTCAGGTTATTGATAGGCTGTTCGAAAAAAGCGCCAAAATAAAAACCTTCAACTTTGACATCAATCTTCTGTTTTTGCGTGTTTAACATTTCGGCTCCGTTGCCGATCATGCCTGAATAGCCGAGATCTAAGCCGATAAACGGCGAAAACTGGTAGTTATACCCAAACTGAGTAACCCAAGCTTCATCACTACTGGAAGGGCTATCGATACGGCTAAAGCCTGTGCTTAACGAAAAGGAATAAGGGCTATTTCCCGCATAAGCAGGAAGTGCAAAGCAACAAAAAACCATTAACCAGCCGCAAAAACGTACCATAGCCCACCTGTTTCATTCCCTGAAAGGATTAATATTTCCTCCTACTTGAAGCTGCAGCGGTGTCTGTTACCTTCGTTTACCCCAATCACATAGCCTGTCTATGTCATGAAGATTGTCATGAAGATTCACTCACTGACTGCGCATCTACAAATCCAAGTAGTTTGGATGCCGAATGCAAGAATAGATTTAAAGTTAAGCAATAAATGCGCCGAATGGATAAGCGTGGTGAATTATTTATACGTGATGTGAGCTTGATCGACTTCGAAAACGGAGCTTGTGAGTTGCTGGAATTTTGCTCTGCAAAAAGGTGATCAAAGTCTAATTTATGGCAATTTAAAGCGAGTGCAATCGATTGTTCAGCAAAAAGCGATATGTCGGTAATTTGACAAAATAGAACTAACGCACTGTTTGGTAAGCAATTTAAGAGTTGAGTGTTACAGAGGGGATTGTCTAGGTATGAAAACTTCGGCAGGGTAACACAAAAAAAAGTCAAATATCAGTCTTGAGAGAAAAAAAACGCGGCCTATAATGCTGAAAACCGGAGCGTCTGCCAACGCTCCGGTTTTTTTGTGTCCGAAATGTACTGACGTCTGCCAACGAAGGTACTACGCACTCTGCTAAGAGACACAAATGGTCAATTAATCAAGGAATTACACAATGCGTATCGAACAAGAACTTAAGTTAGGTTTTAAAGATGTCCTGTTTCGCCCGAAACGTTCAACCCTGAAAAGCCGTTCTCAAGTAAATTTAACCCGCGAGTTTACTTTCAAACATAGTGGTCGTCAATGGTCAGGCGTACCTGTGATTGCCGCCAATATGGACTCGGTAGGCAGTTTTGCCATGGCTAAAGCCTTGGCTGAGCATCGTGTTATGACCGCAGTGCACAAACATTACACTGTGTCGGATTGGGCTGAGTTTGTGAAAAGTGCCGACAAAGCGACGCTGAACAATGTTATGGTTTCAACCGGCACATCGGAAGCAGATTTCCAAAAAACCAAAGATGTGATGGCACTGTCTGATGAACTGATTTTCATCTGTATCGATATCGCGAACGGCTATTCTGAGCACCTTGTTGAGTACGTGCAAAGAGTGCGCGCTGCATTTCCTGACAAAGTGATTTCTGCGGGTAACGTCGTAACAGGCGATATGGTAGAAGAGCTTATCCTTGCGGGTGCCGACATTGTTAAAGTAGGCATTGGCCCGGGCTCTGTGTGTACGACACGCGTAAAAACCGGTGTCGGCTACCCACAACTGTCCGCGATTATCGAATGTGCGGATGCTGCGCACGGCCTCGGTGGTCGCATCATCGGTGACGGCGGCTGTACGTGTCCGGGAGATGTCGCGAAAGCCTTCGGCGGCGGCGCGGATTTCGTGATGCTTGGCGGTATGCTGGCAGGTCATGAAGAAGCAGGCGGTGAACTCATCGTAAAAGATGGTGAAACCTTAATGAAATTTTACGGCATGTCATCGAAGAGCGCGATGGACAAGCATTCTGGTGGTGTAGCAGGTTACCGTGCAGCCGAAGGAAAAACCGTACTATTGCCATACCGTGGCAGCGTACACGGCACCATTCAAGACATCCTCGGCGGCGTGCGCTCAACCTGTACCTATGTAGGCGCGGCCGAGCTTCGTGAGCTAACTAAGCGTACAACGTTTATCCGAGTTCAAGAGCAAGAGAACAACGTTTACGGGCGTGAGTAAGCGTATCGATTTACTCTAATCCACCGAAAAGAGTCGCCAAGAGCGGCTCTTTTTATATCCTGTGAGTGGCTGCGAATCTTTTACGCAGTCGCTTGCCTTCGCGGCCTTGCGGGTAGCACTCGCAAAGCCAAGGTTTTTTACTACCGTCTTTTAGGTTTCGTATAGTCATAATATTTGTATTTTATACTGTATTTATATACAGTATTTATGCTGTGGGAAAAAAGCAATGTAGGAAATCATAAGAATCAAACACTACTCAATATCAAAATTAGTGATTTCACATTCAGATAGCTGATCTTAAATGATAAATTTGTAGTTTATGAGTGCGATTTTATTGGTTTTATCCACAATTACTGTGTTACTTAAGGAGATAGGATCTTGTAAAGATTAACCGATCACAGCTGAGAAAGTATGATGTAGCTTATTAATGTTTGATAGGCGCACAATATATGTACCAGTCCGTTATCGGTCCATTAGATGGAGACACTTGGGAAGGTTTAATTCAGGCTGTTTTCAAAAAAAAATATGACAGCTATCAGGAAATGGTGGCATCTCCTGGAGACCTTGGCATAGAAGGTTTTGTCTTAAATGAAGGGATTTTGATCCAATGCTACTGTCCTGATGAAAACTATGACAGCAAGACATTATACGAAAAGCAGAGAGACAAACTTACTAAGGATATTGGTAAGCTTATCAGCAATGAAAAAGCACTTGAGGGCTACTTTGGAGATAGCATAATTCATCAATGGATTTTTATAACTCCTAGGATAGCTAAACATGAAATACACGCCCACGCTCGAATAAAAGAACAAGAAATAATTGATGCTAAACTATCATTCATAGCACCAGATTTTAGAATTTTGGTCAAAGATCTTGGTGCCTATCAAAAGGAAATAACATATCAGCAACAATTAGATACGGGCTGTCTGAGATTCTCTGAATATAACGGAGAGAATATTAGCAAGCCTGAATTAAAGACTGATTATGACAAGAATATTGTCGAGAAGAATCTGGTTCGAAGCAAAGTGAAAAATGTATATAAGCCACAAATACACGAAATGCTAAACGCCAAGACGAAAAAACACTATTTAGAAGGTTATGGAATCTTTGACACGATTTTTGTGCGATCTCCCGAGTCATACCAGAGAATTGCAAAAATAATAAATAACTTTGAAGATGATGTTGAAATTATGTCATCTATGTGGGAGGACAAACCACAAAGTTTGATTGAAAAGGTTGAGGCAATGTTAATAGAAAGATTAAAGATGGATCCTCATGTGTCTTTGATTCAGCATGAAGACTTAGCTTTGATTTCAAGACACATGGTTGCTAAGTGGATAGCAGAGTGTCCAATGAGGATTGAAGAATGAGCAAGCTTAGCTTTTCTCGTCGAAGATCGTCTGTAATTCCAGAACTGAGACCGATGTATAAAATCGGAAAAATATTAATGATATTAAAACTCTGTTGTTCTGGTGGCAAGGCAAGTTTATTGAAACTACATCTATTTAATTGGGCTATGTTAGAATCTAAACGTATGCAGGCATTGCAGTTATCAGCAGAAAGAAAGGAACTAATAATAGGAGTATGGGGCATTGATCCGTCTTTGAATATGGCATTAGCACATGCAATTTCAGAGGGTTTAGTAGCTAGGCAGTCAAATGGCTCATTCATATTAACTACGAAAGGAGATAATTTTATTGTAGGATCTAAGCTTCTTGAATTATTTGATAAGGAAGTTTTTGAATTAAAGGTTGTTTCTAAGAAAATTACAGAAAAAATGGTTACTGATGCTGCAAAAAGGTGGGCAAATGAAATTTAATCAATTATATGTTCGGATTACTGCGGCTGATGGCCTTGACTATGGATATCGTATTGAATTTAAACGCGGATTAAATGTCATTCGAGGAGCAAATTCATCAGGGAAAAGTACATTTGTTAATTCGTTGATATATGCCCTTGGCATGGAAGAGATCATTGGGGCAAAAGGTAATAGTACTTTGCCTTATGCACTGAAAGATCGTTTTGATTTTCGTAATCAAGTAAAAAAAGTAGTAAACTCAACGGTTTTTTTAGAAATTGAAAATAATATTGGTAATATAATTACATTAAAAAGAGCCATTAAATCTGATGATGTAGATACAAAATTGATTCAGATTATTGAAGGAGCATATTTATCTAGCTCTTCAGAAGAAAATTTCGGAAGTAGTTATACATTTGTACATGATCCAGGTTCAGCACAGGATCAAAAGAAAGGATTTTATGCATATCTTGAAAAATTCTTAGGATTAAATTTACCGAGACTTTCAGATAATCAAGGTAGAGAAACAAAATTATACCTTCAAAGTGTTTTTTCTGCATTATTAATTGAGCAGAAACGTGGTTGGACAGATTATATAGCAAACATTCCTTACTACGGTGTTAGTGGGATGCGTGAAAAAGTAGCTAACTTTTTACTAGATCTAGATAGTTTTCGGAATGCTAAAAAATTAAATGAGCTTCAAAGCGAGAGAAACAAGATTATTAATGAATGGTCAGAACTGGCTACAGAAGCTAAGTTAGTAGTTGAAGGAAAACTATTTAGTATATCTGGAATAACAAAGACACCATCTACCGATTTTGACCCAAAATTGATAGAAATAAAACAAATAAGCTCGGATGCAACTAAAACTTTGTCAGAGGTGAAATCTGAACTATTTGAAGCTAGCATTGTAATCATGAAGGCAGAGAAAGCCCCACTTAATGGACAAGAAGAAAATCTAATATTATCGATTGAGCAGGTTCAAAATAGAATTGATGAATTGCTGACATTCCAAGCAATATGTGGACGTCAAATAAAAGTAGATGAATCTCAGTTAAGTCAATACTTAGAAACTCTAGAGAGTATACAAAAAGATTTATTAGATAATAAACGCACTCAGAAATTAGTAAATTATGGAGCTAATGAAGCAGATTTAGATATTGCAAAAGGGCGATGCCATACTTGTTTAACTATAATCGATGATATTTTGGTCTCTCCAGATACTATTGCAATGCCGATGACTATAGAGGAAAATATTATTCATCTCGATAGTCAACGAAAAATGACAGAATCTCTTTTAGAAGGTTTGCGGAAAAATATCGAAAGAAATAAAGGTCAGCTTCTTACTATTAACAGAGAAGTATTAGAAAAGAAAAAAGAACTTGCGGCTCTTAAAAGAGATATAAAGTCTACATCAGATGTCAAAGAAACTGATATTAGAAAAAAAATCCTGTTGGAAAATCGTCAAGAAGAGATTAGGCAATTAGAAGAAAAAATTGAAATTATAATAAATAAGTTTGTTGATTTATCTGCTCACTTTAAAGAACTAAATGCAAGTATTACTAACTTATCTAAGTATCAGTTTACTTTATCTGATTTAGCTAAAATTAAAGCATTTTCTACATCATTTAAGCAATATGCAGTGAATTTTGGATATCGAAGTGCAGACGTTGAAGAGATTGAAGTTAAGAGTGAAAACTTATTACCTTATTTACAAGGTATAGAGCTCCGTGAACAAATTGATACTCCAACAGAGCGTAAACAAAAAGAAGCTACAAGTACTACGGATTTAAAATCAGATTCTTCTGCGAGTGATTTTGTTCGCCTTATCTGGTCGTATTTAATCGCGTTATATAAAGCATCTCATGAAACTGGTGGAAATCATCCTGGCATCATTCTTTTCGATGAGCCAGCACAACACTCTATGAGTACGAAAAGTGTAAATAAAATGCTAAGTACATTGGCAGATGAAGATGGGCTTCAGAGTATTATAGCAGCATCGTTTGACGAAAATGAAGAAACCTATGCGGCATCGATTGATGGAATTGATAACTTCACATTAATTCACTTGCCGAGCAAAATAATAACATTAATTTAGTTTTTTAAGATAAAGGTATCACTGATGCCTTTATCTATTCCTGATTTTTAAAAGTTTACTATATAGAATTTCGAATTCTCTAAATATACCACCTTCCCCTAACTGCTCTTCTCGTGCAACAATTAAAGGTATATATGCAATATATGAATCAATTATCATTTTTCCAGCCAATTTATTTAGCACATTTAAATCATACACGTCTAAATTGATACCAGTTGCTAGACGCTCAAAAGCGTTAAGCCCCTTCACTATAATGTTTAAGTTAGAGGACTCAAGATGAATCAAAGCATCCTCTTTAGTCCAATCTCCTTTATGAATCTCATTAAGTTCCTTTCTTGCCTGAATTAATGATGGTTGAATTGTTTCCCAATAATCAAGAGTTTTTACACGTCTTTCTCGACGTGTCGTTTGAATATAAATTGAGGTGCTTACAATAAATGTTATGCAAGCAATAATTGCTGCCGTAATAGTAGCAATATCTGCTGGAGTAATTGCTTTGTCTGACATTAGCACTTCTCCAACGTCACAGCCACACGGCCAATCACTTTGATATTTTCCTCTGAAACTTCAACTGTCGAGTTACCGAACACTACAGCTAATTTGTTTGGTAGTCGCTGAATGTGGTTTAAAGATAGCCGACCATTGATATCAATAATGTATTCATCACTAATTACATCGTTAAGCTTTTTATCTACTAGAAAACGACCTTCGCTTGTTTCGATTTCAATAGTGTTACTTGCTTCTAAATCCCATGAGTTAAAAATGCGTTGTGCATATGGGATTTCTCCAGTTGCTACGAGCTGTCTGCTCGTAAGGCAGAAAGACTTTAGGATGACAATTTGATGCTGGGGATTTATCCGTTTTTTCCGATCATGAAGGCCTTCGCTTGTCTTAGAAGCCTCTTGTTTTTCCTGTTCCTTCATCGTTACAGCCAACGTTCCCACTTTCATCCTTCGCTATTCAATCGCTTTTTTTGAATTTCAGACAAATCTCTCTGTATTTCGTCGATTACGACAGCCGAGAAAGATTGTAGCGGGAGCGATGATATCATCATGCTTGCATATTCGGTACTTTCGAGTAGTTCTTATATGACGATGGCGTAATATCACATATTCAAAGGATTAGCGATTAGCGTTTCGAAGATGGTTGAACAAAAAGAGCCACATGATGTGGCTCTTTTGCTATTGGTTTAACACCTAAATCGTTTTAGCCGATGATGACTTTGTCACTGGCTTTGAAGAACTGCGACGAGGGCGGTTTGCGGGTTTTTTCGGCGCTGAATGAGTGCCGCCTTTTTTCGCTGTGCGAGCTTGTCCTGTAGGCTGGCCTCGGTGGCCAGCTTTAGGTTTGTTTTCAGCTGCGCTGCCTTTGTTTTCTCCAGCTCCCTCTACCTTTTTAGGCTTTTTGGGCTTTTTCGGTTTCAAAGGTCGAGTGTCTAACTTTGACTCAGGGAGTTGGTTGGTTGGCTCAAATCCCGCTAAATTTACACGGGGCAGTAAGGCTTGCGTTAAACGCTCAATCGCAAATAATTCCGGTGCTTCAATGGCACTCACCAAAGAAATCGCTTTACCGACTTCACCCGCTCGGCCTGTTCGGCCAATTCGGTGCACGTAATCTTCAGCAATTTTCGGCAATTCAAAATTCACCACTTGAGGCAGTTGCGGGATATCAATGCCACGCGCCGCAATATCTGTTGCGACCAGAATACGTACCTCTCCCGCTTTAAAATCCGCCAGTGCTCGGGTGCGTGCGCCTTGGCTCTTATTGCCGTGAATCGCGGCCGCGGTTAAACCTTGCTCGTTGAGATAGGTCGCTAAACGGTTGGCACCATGCTTGGTACGCATAAAGACCAGCACTTGTTGCCAATTCCCCTCTTTGACCAATTTCACCAACATGTCCGGTTTCTTTTTCACATCAGCAGGATAAATGCACTGCTCAACGGTTCTTGCCGTTGAGTTGGCTGGGCTGACTGAAATTTCGACGGGGTTATTCACCAAGCCTTTGGCAAGCTCACGGATTTCGGTCGAGAAGGTAGCTGAAAACAGTAGGTTTTGGCGCTTTGCAGGCAATAATTTCAGTATTTTACGAATGTCACGAATAAAGCCCATGTCGAGCATGCGATCTGCTTCGTCAAGTACCAAAATTTCCAACTGATCAAATTTGACCGCATTTTGGTTATAAAGATCCATTAAGCGGCCTGGGGTTGCCACTAAGATATCCGCACCTTTACACATTCGTTGCATTTGTGGGTTAATTTTCACACCACCAAACACAACCGCGCTCTTGAGCGGTAGATGGCGGCCATAGAGCATGACATTGTCTTGGATTTGTGCGGCCAGTTCACGCGTTGGGGTAAGGATTAAAGCACGAACTTGATTGGCGCGAACTTTTGGCCCTTTTGCCAGCAATTCTAAAATAGGTAGCGTAAAGCCAGCCGTTTTTCCTGTGCCAGTTTGAGCTGCGGCCATCACGTCTTTGCCTGCTAAAACCGCAGGAATAGCCTGTAACTGAATCGGTGAAGGCGTGTTGTATCCTTTCTCTTCAATAGCTTTAAGGATTGGCGCAGACAGACCGAGCGAGGTAAAACCCATATATCATTCTCAACAGTAATCAAATAACGCGGGAAGTCCGCGCAAAGCCCGCCATTCTGAGGCCTTTAGTGATTAGTAGCAACAGCTATCTACAATGCCAAGTCAATTGGGTAGAGAGAGCATGAAGATTGGTCGTAAATAAAAAGAGCCACATTCAGTGGCTCTTTGGCTATTGGTTACAAGCTTTGTTTAGCCGATGATGATTTTGCTGAGCACAAATCCCACACAGCAGGCTGAGATCACGGAAATCAGACCGACAGCCATAAAGGAGTGGTTGAAATACCACTTACCGATCTTGGTGGTGCCTGTGTTATCGAAGTTGACGGTGGCAATATCCGATGGATAGTTTGGAATAAAGAAATAACCGTACAGCGCTGGCATCAAGCCAATCAGCAGTGCGGGTTCTAAACCTAACCCTAAACCAACTGGGAGCATCATCCGTGCGACTGCGGCTTGTGAGTTCACCACCACCGACACAATGAACAGCGCCAGAGCAAACGTCCAAGGGTAGTTGGTCACCATCTCCACGATGCCAGATTTAAATTGTGGCATCGCGTATTGGAAGTAGGTGTCAGACATCCACGCGATACCGAAGATGGCAATCGCAGCCACCATGCCAGACTTGAACACCACACCGTTTGGTACAGAGCGTGGGTCTGTTTTGGTGGCGAGCAAAATGATACCGCCGAAACAGAGCATGATCATTTGAATCACCATGTCCATGCCAATTGGCTTAGTGCCTTCTTGAATGGTGCGGATCTCCGGCCACATTGCAATCACCACGATCACTAAAATCGAGGAGATAAACAGCAGCACGGAGTTACGCGCGGATGCTGGCAAGGTTTCATCGAGTGAGGTGGCGGTGGTGTTGAGGATTTTCTCGCGCCAGACGGGGTCTTGCAGTCTTGCTTGGTACTCAGGATCGTTCTCCAGCTCTTTACCGCGTCTCAAACTGTACAGCGACATTAAAAGCGTACCAAACAGGGTGGCGGGAATCGTCACCATCAAAATAGAGAGCAAGGTAATGTTGTGGTTGATATTGGCGAGTTCGGCTAGGTAGTAGACCACGGCAGCCGAAATCGGCGAGGCGGTAATGGCGATTTGTGACGCAACGGATGCTGCTGCCATCGGGCGCTCAGGACGAATGCCATTTTTCAGGGCAACGTCACCAATGATTGGCATGATCGAGTAAACCGCATGGCCTGTACCCAGCATAAACGTCATGGTGTAAGTGACAAAAGGGGCAATTAACGTGACACGTTTTGGGTTTTTGCGCAGCATGCGCTCCGCCACTTGCAGCATGTATTTTAAGCCGCCAGCGGCTTCAAGAATCGAGGCACAGGTGACAACCGCGAGGATAATTAACATCACTGTGATTGGTGGTGAGGTCGGTGGCATCTTGAAGACGAAAACTTCGATAACCAAACCAATCCCCGAAACGACCCCAAGCCCGATACCGCCGTATCGTGAGCCGATATACAACATCAGCAGTAGAAAAAGAAATTCTACATATAGCATCCCATGTTCCCTATATTGAAATGAAGTTATATGTATTGTCGGATTTCATTTGCAAAAATTATGAAGCAGAGTTCACAGAATTCTAGCTGGAATAAATGAGATCTCGTTATTCAGGTGGGAGTCACACTATCGGGCTGAAAAGTAAAGATTTTTAGTGATTTTTTGTAACGAGTTTGTTGCGTCAGACAAGGCGATATTTTGACTATCAAGCCAAGCGAAAGGCTTGGCTTGATGTAGGTCAATAAGGCGTCTAGTCGTAAATGGTCGGAATAGGCTGGCGCTTATGCTGAGTTGCATGATAAATCGCGATTAAACGTTCACTCACGTGTGCTGGAACGGGTTTTCCTTCCAGAAAATCGTCGATTTGCTCATAAGTCAGATTCAAGGCTGCTTCATCGGCTTTTTGCGGCGCAAGTTCTTCAAGATCCGCGGTGGGTGTTTTGTGTACCAGTTGTGTGGGAGCTCCCAAGGTTTCTGCAAGCAAACGCACTTGGCGTTTATTGAGGCCGTAAAGGGGGGCGAGGTCACACGCGCCATCCCCAAACTTGGTATAAAAACCGGTGATGTTTTCTGCAGAATGATCGGTACCTAGCACTAGACCGCCGACATAGCCGGCAATTTCATACTGCGCGACCATGCGCGCACGCGCTTTCACGTTGCCTTTGATGAAATCAACTTTAGCCGGATCGCTTGGGATAAGTCCGGTATTCGCCAGTGCGTGGTGAGAGGCAGCATGCAAACCATCGACTCCGGCTTTGATGTTGACGGAAACCGAGTGAGTTGGGCGAATAAAGGAGAGTGCGAGTTGCGCTTCATCTTCATCTTTTTGCTCGCCGTAAGGTAAACGCACCGCGATAAATTGGTACTCCGTCGTATTGTGTTGCTGGTTGAGTTCTTCAACCGCAAGTTGAGCCAAGCGACCACAGGTTGTGGAATCGACGCCACCACTGATGCCCAATACGAGGGATTTGCAGCGCGCTTCGGTGAGCTTACGCTTAATAAAAGCTACGCGGCGTTCGATTTCAAACTGTGGATCGATCGAAGGCAGTACGCGCATTTCTTCACGGATCTTGTGTTCCATAGGTTCCTTTCCTGCAAGCAATGTCAATTTTTCGGTGTATGATACCGCAATCGTTGAATTAGAAAACCGAGAAAGGGCATTTCCTGATCGGCAAGGTGCACAATGAAAAAGATTGCGGTGTTTGGCAGCGCCTTTAATCCGCCGACCTTAGGCCACAAAAGTATTATTGATTCGCTTGGTCATTTTGATTTGGTTTTGTTAGTACCGAGCATTGCCCACGCTTGGGGGAAAACCATGCTTGAATACGAGTTGCGCAGTCAACTGGTGGATCAATTCATCCAAGATATTGGCTCAAATAAAGTGCAGCGCTCTGATGTCGAACAAGCCTTATATGCTCCGCCAGAGGCCGTCACTACTTATGCGGTGTTGACGCGCTTGCAAGCTCTGTATCCGCAGGATGAGTTGACGTTTGTGATCGGGCCGGACAATTTGCTTCACTTTGGAAAATTCTACAAAGCGGATGAAATACTGCAGCGTTGGGCAGTGATGGCTTGCCCTGAAAGGTTGCCGATCCGTAGTACCGCGATTCGCGATGCTCTGCAAAATGGACAACCGATTACAGACATGACCACATCAGGGGTTGAGCGCCTTTTGCATCAGCAGCAGCTTTACACTAGCCCAAGCTTCTAAATTTTCACTGGCTGAGGATTCAGCCAGTGGATGCTCCATCGTAGCTATTTCATTCATGTTGCGGCACCTCGAGCTGCTCAATCTAGGACGCGAGCTCTACTGCACGCGTATTAACGGTGGAATGAGGCGCTGAATATGACTTTATGATGGCCCAGTCACAAACATATTCACGAATTTATCATTGAAAATAGTGCCCATACCTCTCGGACTTCAAGCTATTGTGCTAAACCTAAAGAAGGTTGAAGTGGTTTAAATATGGAGATGGCATGGATCTGTTTGCAGATATGCGCCAAGAGGCCGCAGGGGAAAAAGAACGGGTAGTCATGCATAGCCAAGAGCCTTGGTGTGTGTTGTTAGTCGATGATGATGAGCAGATGCACCAAATCACACGTTTAGCATTGACGGGGTTCAAGTTTCAAAATCGTCCCCTTGAATTAATTTCGGTTCTTTCTGGCCTAGAAGCGCGAAAAGTGATGGCGGAGCGCTCGGATATCGCACTGGCGCTGGTTGATGTGGTGATGGAAACCGAACATGCGGGCTTAGACTTGGTGCGTTACATCCGCGAAGAACTCCAGAACCGTCAAGTGCGTTTAGTACTGCGCACCGGACAAGCAGGGCAGGCTCCTGAAGATAGGGTCATCAAAGAGTATGAGATTGATGATTACAAAGAAAAAACAGAGTTGACGACTCAAAAACTGCGCACCTTGCTCTATTCTATGCTGCGTGCTTACCGAGATTTGTGCTTGATTGAAGATCAGAAGCTCGGTTTAAGTCATGTGATTGAAGCTTCTGCGAATGTTCAAAATACGAAAAGTCTCCAGTCTTACGCTACTGCGGTTTTGAACCAATTGACTTCATTGCTGAAATTGCACGCTTCAGCTTTTTATTGCGTGGCGACACCTTGTCCCGATAGTGAAAAATGTAACGCTTTAACCGTGGCAACAACTGCTGAACGGGTTGAGTTATACGTTGAATCTCCCTTTAAAGGTTTACCGGAAGACGTGCAGCGTCGTTGCAAAGAAGTGTTGAGTCAGCGCACGACTCGCGACTACGGCGATGCTTACGTGTTCTTTAAACAAGATGAACGAGGTGTTGATAGCGTTCTGTATGTAGGTTTTGAGCAGGAGCTTTCTGAACTGGATAGAAAATTGCTTGAGATCTACATGTACAACATCGGTCTTACCTTTGAAAACATTAACTTGATGGTGGACTTGCGTGAGACGTCGAAAGAGTTGGTATACAACTTAGCCAATGCCGTGGAAGCACGTAGCCGAGAAACCGGCGCACATGTACAACGTGTTGCCTTGTACTGTGAGCGATTAGCCCATTTATACGGTTTAGCTGAATCTGAGGCGGACATGATCAAAAATGCCTCACCTTTGCATGATGTTGGCAAAGTCGCCATTCCAGACAGTATCTTGCATAAGCCTGGTAAACTTGATGCCCAAGAATGGGCGATCATGCAAAAGCATGTGGAGTATGGGGTCGAAATCCTTAACCGTTCTAAACGGCGATTAATGCAAGTGGCGAAAGAAATTGCCGCCACTCATCATGAAAAATGGGATGGCAGTGGTTATCCGAACCGCTTACAAGGCGATGATATTCCCATTTCAGGCCGTATTACTGCGATAGCCGATGTCTTTGATGCTTTAGGCGCGAAACGTTCTTATAAAGATCCGTGGACAGACGAACAGATCCGAGAAGAGTTAATAGCGCAAAAAGGGCGTCACTTTGAGCCGAAACTGGTTGAATTGTTGCTGGAGCATTGGGAGGAGTTTGTGGCAATTCGGAACCAACATCCGGATTAAGCTCTTAGAAACACGAAAGATATCACTAGGTAGCTTGGAGTCAGAGTACATGAAAAGTCGATTGATCAAGCAGATCTGTGGGTGCTATTTACCAAGCTTAACGCTGGTTTATACCCCTTTTATTCATGCATCCGATGAGCCTTCGAATTCTGTAGAAATAAAGCATAACGAGAGCAAACCGCGAGTTGCTCATCTTGGAGAGCTTCCGGGATTAATTAATGCTGATGGTACCGGTCCATTTGTTGATTTAGTAAAGTTTATGGATAAAGTCGATCCTGAAGTCGAGATTGCTATTGAAGTGTTTCCTTTGCATCGCGCGGTGCATGGTGTGGTGAATCAACAAGCGGATTTTGCATTACCTGCCATTTATGTTGATGATCCGCAAGGAAAGCTTCCGTTTCGTTTTAGTTCTAAATCATTTGGCCTAGTTACGCATGTGCTTTATACAAATATCAGTCATCCGTTCTCCTCTGAACAGCTCTGGAGTAACCCAGAAAAATATGTGATTGAAGCCGTGCCAGACTACATGCCTTTTAAAGTTGAACGATCGAATAGTATTGATTCATCACTACAAAAATTGGCAGCCGGACGGATTGATGGGTTTGTATGGGCACAGGAAGAAGCAGATATTTCGCTTCGAAATCTGGGGATAAAGAATATTTCACGCCAACATTTTGCCGATTTTAAGGATGTATTTGTGATTCCCCTTGGCCCGAAAGGGGACGAAATAGATCAGTATTTAACAAAAATCATTTCTCAGCTTGAAGCGAGTGGGGAATTAAAAATACTCTATGAAGCTATTCATCTCCCCTATGATAACTGGCAACCTTAGACCTCTTATCTAATATCACCTTCCTACTTGAAGCTGCAGCGGTGTTGGCTACGTTCGTTCACCCCAATCACATAGTTTATCTATGCTCATGGGGATTCACTCTCTTGCCGCCTAGCTGCAACTCCAAGTAGTTTTGGTATATCACCTTATCGTGGTAGCTTTCTAATAACCAATAACCAATAACCAATAACGCTTATATTTCATCATCCGCATCGATGACAGGCTTATTAAGGACTCTCGGGAATATGAAAACATAATGTACACCCTCACCAACGTTTGAGCTAAAGTGGAGCTTGCCCATTAACTTTTGCGTCGCAAGATTAAAAACAAGATTTAGGCCTAACCCAGAACCTCCTCGGCCTCTTTTGGTTGTGAAAAATGGCTCGAAAATTTTATGGTGTAATTTCTGCTCAACGCCACAGCCATTATCTTTATAGTCTAAAATAATATCTTCATCTTGTTGATAAAAGCTGATGACGATAGTTGGATTTGGTGTATTACTAAAAGCATGATTAATACTATTCATCACTAAATTCGAAACAATTTGTGTGAGTACCCCAGGCAAACTATTCATCATTAGACGTTCATCACCTTCAAGTTGCGGAACGACAGGAACTTTCCTTGTCTCTGGATGAAGGCTGGCAATCAGAGCACTTAACACTTGGTAAATAGAGAATTGGCTTCGGCTTTCGGAGACTTGGTCGACGGCGGTTTGTTTGAAATCTCTGATGAGCTTTGCCGCTCTATTCAAATTATTTTCCAACATCGTATTGGTGTCATTTAATCTCTGCATCAGTTCTGAAAACTGCTGGCTGGTTAGGGTTTGGTTAGCAAAAGCGTCATTTAATTCTTTGGTTGTTTCAATGATAACTGAGCTTGCTGTAACGGCGATGCCGAGTGGCGTGTTCACCTCATGCGCCACACCAGCCACCAACCCCCCGAGAGCAGCCAGTTTTTCAGATTCAATCAATTGATTTTGAGTCGCTTTTAACTGCGCTATACTATTTTCTAGATCGAGTGTCCGCTTCGCGACTTCACTCTCTAGGTTTTGGTTTAGTGTCTGGAGCTCAAGTTGAGCGAGTTTTAATTCAGAGATATTAATCGCAGTTCCTCGATAGCCGAGAAACTCTGTTTTGTTGTAACGAGCAACTGCCTGAAACATTAAATATTGTGGATGACCATTAACAGTAATGGTTTCCTCACACATCGAAAATGAACATTGTTGTTCTATAAGTTTTGGTAACGTGTTGAAGCTTTTTAGTGATTTAATTTCTGAAATCATTAGTTTGCTGTTTTCAGGAATATCTAAAGCTTGTCGCATTGCTTCAGAAATAAACACTAATTTCATCTTCGAATCTGTCTCCCATAGCCAATCTGAAGAGACATTAGTAAAGTCAGCTAAGCGCTCTTGCTCATGTTTTATATTATTATATAAGAGAGTGACGTTGTGAGTTATTTTGTTGGTTTCATCGGCTAGCCAAGTGAGTTCATCGATTTTTCCCATTATCCAAGCAGTATGGGGAAGTGTTAATGATTCAGGTGGATGCCTAGGATTGTATTTTCTTAAATACTGAGCAATTAAAAAAACTCTTCGATTCACACTTATATGAAATATCATCAAAATAACACAGCAAATAAATGTGGTTTTGAGTGCATTAATGATCAATATAATTAAAAACTGTCTGATTAACTGGTTGTATATTTCTTGTGCATTCGATTCCACATAAATATCACCAATCTTTACAGGTGCTTCCGTTTGGGGGGATTGGTAGAAAATAGGATATTGATTTGAGACTCGCTCTCCAGTGACTTTTTCCCCAGCACTGAATTTGTAATTGTCAGAAGTGATCTCAAGGTAATCAATTTTAGGCAGATTAACTAAACCGTCTAAACGTTGTTGGAGAAGCCGTAAGTCATAATGCCATAGTGAACTTGCAAGTAACTCGGCATGGACGGATTCTATTTCACGATGACGCTGGGCGACTTCATTGAACTCTCGGTCATAGTCAAAATAAGTCTGTGTCAGTGTGGTCATCAATGTCACTGAGCCACTCAGAACCACGAGGAAAAAAATAATTCTGCGCCCGATGCGGCTGGAGAACGGGTTACGACTATTGATACTGAATATTTGATCTCTACTCATCCTGAGCCTCGTTGCTTTTGGTGCCCCATCCATTGTGAAGAAGTATTAGCGTTAATGCGGCCCGCCACTCCAAGTCGTTTCGTCGTAGTCTGAGGATGGGAGCGACTTCTATAACAAAAGCTTAGTACATAATCGCTAATCGCAATGCGTTGAGTCAGCGACAAGTGATATGACATGGTAGGCTGAACGTGAATGTTAAGCCGTGTCGGTGTTGAGGGAGAACATCAACTACACTTGCTATACCCTTCCCACTGTAAACAGCAGCGGTTGGTTGGCTACGCGAGTGCACCTCAATCGCATAGAATCTATGTACTGTGAATGGACTCACTACAGCTTGCCTCTCACTCCCAGTGGTTTGGGAATCAAAAACGCGGAGGAAGCCATATGCGTTGGTGGGGAGTTTTATTGTGGTTATTGAGTGGCCAAGCATGGACAGCCAATGTGTTGGTGATTCAAAGTTATCACTCGGGTTATGCTTGGGATGCAGCCTACACAACAGGATTGAAAGAGGGGATTAACACCCAACATCAATTACATTTTTTTGAAATGAATACTAAACGGATTCCCGCTCGAGAATACAGCGTGGCCGCCGAGCGTGCATTTCAAGCTTATCAGCAATTGAAACCTGATTTGGTGGTATTGGGCGATGACAATGCGCTCTATTACCTGTTACCTAAGCTGTATAACGAACCCATCTCGATTGTTTTCCTTGGGATTAATGCCAATCCAAGAGCGTTGTTGGATGAGTATTCGGGAATTGCTCAAGTGACGGGCATCTTAGAGCAACCCTTGTTTGTAAAAAACATGGCTGAAATCGGTCGTCTATTACCAAAAGAAAAACACCGAGTTCTCGTGTTATTTGATTCAGGGAATACCTCAAAAATTGCCTTGGATTATATGCAAGATCAATACAAGCTGATTAAGGAAAACTTGGGGATAGAGGTGGATATTCGTTCTATTAAGAGTGAACAAGAATGGAAACATGCGGTTGAGTACGCGAATCAAGAAGGTTTTGGAGCCATAGTGGTGGGTTTGTATCAAACCCTTGTCAATATTGATGGGCTACATGTCTCACCCGAAAATATTATGAGTTGGACGAATCAACATTCTCAACTGCCGCTGTTTGGTTTTTGGGATTTCTCGATCGGCAAAGGTAAAGCCGCGGGTGGGGTTGCGTTATTTGGATTAGAGCAGGGACAAATGGCCGCCGAGCTAGTGACGCGTATTTTGGATAAGCAAGAGCTTGCCAAATATATTCCGATTCAAATAAATCGCCAAGGTAGAGGCCTTTATCAGCCAGAAGAGTTTGCGCGCTGGGGGTTAACGCCGCCGAAAGATTGGACACCTATCGATGAATAAGCGTTGCACTTAGTTTATAAGTCGAAGGTATGTTGTAGATAAAAACACCGCCCATAAAGGGCGGTGTGAGAAAGAACTTAGGCTTCAACAGGTTCTTGCTGCCAACGTTTCTGGCGTAGGTTGAAGGCACAAAACAGCACAAACCATACACTGCTGGCGGCCAAACCAGCCCAAACGGAGTGCAATAAGCCCATTGCCAAATAACCCAGTAGTGCGCCCATTGCTGCGCTGATCGCGTAAGGAAGCTGAGTCACGACATGGTCAATATGATGGCTACCTGCGCCGGTTGCTGACAAGATACTGGTGCTGGAAATCGGTGAGGCGTGATCGCCAAACACTGCGCCGGCCAATACGGCGGAGAGAGTCGGTAGCATTAGGCTGATGTCTGATGCCGCAGCGATATCACCCGCGAGTGGCAGCATAATCCCAAAGGTGCCCCAACTGGTGCCAGTGGCGAATGCCATTAAGCAAGAAAGTACAAACACCAAGGCGGGGAGCAGTTCAACCGGTAGATTGCCTTGAGTCAGAGACGCGAGATAAATGCCGGTTTGCAGATCGCGCACCACACCACCAATCGTCCACGCAAACAGCAGAATGATGATTGCTGGCATCATCGCCATAACCCCTTTGGGAGCCGTGGATAGCCACGTTTGCGCCGAGAGTTTTAAGCGCAGTGACAGAACTATCGAGACCGCCAAGCTACACAGCGCCGCATAAACCAGTGATTGAGCCACATTGGTATTTTCGAGTGCGCCAATCAAAGAGAACGCCTCACCGTTAGCAGATAAGACGGCGTTACCGGTTTGGATCATGAAAATCAAGGTGGTGATGGTCAGTACTGCGATGGGCAACACCATATCAATCATGGTACCACGAGCGGTTTCTCCACCTTCCATATCTAAGCCCGCAGGGCGGCCTTTGCTTTCGTCCCACAATTTACCTTCACGAGCCCACGCTTCGTGTTGGCGCATGGGGCCAATATCCATCGGCAGGAAAATCACCGCGAGCACCATAAGCAGGGTAAAAACGGCGTACAGATTCATCGGGATCATCTGTACAAATGCTGAAATCGCACTGATTTCCGTCATTTCGTGTGCCGCTAAAATGCCGCCAATGAGAGCGATGATGTAAGCGCCCCAAGAGGAAATCGGTGTAATCACACACACGGGAGCTGCGGTAGAGTCGAGCAAATAGGCGAGTTTCGCGCGCGAGATTTGGAAGCGATCCGTTACTGGGCGGCAAATCGCACCCACAGACAGGCTATGGAAAAAGTCGTCAATGAAAAAAGCAAATACCATCAAACCCGTCAGAGCTTTTGCACTGCGGCGATCTTTGCATTTGCGCTCAGCCCATACCGCGAAAGCACGCGTTGCGCCTGAGGCCGTCATTAAGCTTATCAAACCACCCAGCAGCAGCATAAACAGCAGCATATTGATGTTATCGCTGTTGGCTGCACCTTCTGCCCAAAACAGACCGCTGATCTTTCCAAACAGGTATTGTACTGTACTCAGCGGGGAAAAATGGTTAAGCATAACCGCACCAGCAATAATGCCAGCGCCTAAAGAGAGTAATACTCGGCGTGTGGTAATCGCGAGCAGCACCGCGAGTAGCGGTGGGATGACCGAGTAAATCGAGTCAGAATAAGGGGCTAAATTCATGGATCTCACATCACCTTTTCAGGTGGAGATCTACCAGCAGGATAAAAAACACATTTCAGCGAAATAACACTTCTTATCCTTCAAGGTAGCGCTCCATAGACAACACACTATGGCAGTCCGGCATTTGTTCAATGCTGGCCCAGCGAACGTTGATGACGCAACGCTCACTTCGGCGCTGTACCCTTTAACCAGTCATCATCGGGGTCAACCTACGACTGGCGACTCATGAACAGCGCGCCTCTACTTAAAGGAACTTGTGTCAGTTGAAGAGCTAGGCTCAAAAACTGTGACACGCAACGTATATTACTGCCTTTTCAGGTGACGACAAGATTTAATTTCCCCATTTCTGCAGTGAAATTGATCTCATCCGGTATATTCGCTAAAGGGTCAGAATTTTCTCACCTCAGATCGCAATCGGCATCTCATCTGAAGGTGGCTGTTTGGTGTAAACGCGTTTAAGTCCCCACAACGCCAGTACTGACATCAGAAGCATAATAATACCGAGTGGTAGTTGATCGGAGGCTGGGAACATGGCGGCAAACAGCGTAGCCAGACCTGCCCCTAAATTTTGCATGCCACCTAAAATTGCACCGCCCGTTCCTGCGTGATAAGGGAAAGGAGAAAGTGCACCTGTGGTAGCGGCTGGGAATAAAATACCAGCCCCTAAGAAGTAAATGGTTGCGCCGCCAATCAGTGATAAGGCCGTGGTCATACCCAATAAGCCGGGCAGCATAATGACCAGTGAGCCCGTTAAGATCGCGAGTAAGCCGACATACATCGCGGTTTTTTCACGCAAGTGGCGAGCAATCACGTTAGAGAGCCAAGCGCCGGCCAAATAGCCGGGGATGGGTAACACAAACAGCAAGCTCACGGTCGTTGCAGGTAGGCCTAATACACCGCCTAATAACACGCCAGCCGCTGCTTCGAACACGGCTAAGCCTGCAAAGGTCGCGACAAGACAGATTAAGTAACCTTGGAAGCGACGATCCGACAGCACGTAATGATAACTGCGCAGCACGGGCTCTTTTTTACGCGCTGTCGCTGGCAAGGTTTCTACCATGCTCGTCATCATGGTGATCACTACGGCAATGGCAAAGAGTGACAGAAACAAATAGCTTGAACGCCAACCAAAACTTTCGGTTAAGTAGCCACCTAAGACCGGCGCGATCAAAGGTGAGAAAATCAGGCACATACTGATTAAGCTGTTGACTTTATGCAGCTCAGCGCCTTCGAAACAGTCACGAGAAAGCGTACGAGACATCGCGCCGCCACAACCAATCCCAAGACCTTGTACAAAGCTACCGATCAAAAACCATGAATACTGATGGGCGAAGAGCGCAATCAAAGAACCGATAATGTAGATAGCCAATCCAGCCATAATGATCGGTTTGCGACCAATACGATCAGAGAGGGTACCGTAGACAAATTGCGATAAACCGTAAGGGATCAGGTAGCACGCCATCACAGCTTGCAGCGCTGCTGGTGAAACTAAAAACTCTTGCGCCATATAACCAATAGAAGGCACATACATGGTTTGTGTCGCTTGGCCGACAGCAGCCAGAATAGCGATAAAGAAGGTCAGTTTTGCGACAGAAAGTGAGGCAGACATCGTTATCTCCAGATAAAAACAATATCTTATTAAAATCATCTAATGAAAATTCTTGAAAGAGCTTAGCTCTCGGCGCGAGATGTTATTGCTGTAGGCCTTATCTAGCAAACGATTATTGCTGTTTTGCTCACGATAAATATCTATGGCTTTGATTATTTTTTCTAATGCAAATTTTGGTTTTATTGTGCCTTGAACCAAAACTCAAGGCAGACTATTATAAATGAGAATTAATATCATAAAGATGCCGTAAACATGTTGTCACTTGCTGTACCACTACTTTTCATGAGTTTGCTCGGATTTAAATTAAAACTGCCTTATGGGTTGTTGATTGGATTAATCATACTGACGCTATTGTTAGGCTGGCTTGGTAACGTCAGCTTATTGCCAGTGTTGGTGGTGCTGTTCTTTATGTCTCCGCTCTTGCTGGCAACAAAACGAGCGCCATGGCAGAGCATATTGTTCGGTGTTGGTTGCTTGTTGCCCCAACTAGTGCAATTCGTGATGTTAAATCAGCGATGATTGACCTTGTATGCCAATGTTCTTTATTGAATTTCTCATTTGAGCTGAGGTTTATTATCACTGCATGAGTGAGGATAGAACTTGGCTCTATCCTCAGAGGGCAAAGAATTTTACAGCGGAAATTGTGCCATTTCGGTGGCCAAAATCTGCTCTGCAAGATAGTGATGAATCGCAGTGGTGGGATGAGTCACTTCCCAAAACACAAAGCGATCTGAGCCTTGCTTGGCGCACTCCGCAGAGAGTGAATGTGACAGTAGGTAATCAGCGGCAGAGTTGCGTCGAATATCTAAGCAAGGGGAGTTCGCATTGGTAAATCCATGTTGCTCTGGCTGAGTGGTGATACTGTCAAACAGGGTATAAGCATCAAACAGTACGATGCGAATACCTTGCATTTGGTAGTAACGAGCTTGCTCGCGAATAAAGGCATTCATGCCGATGATTTTGCTGCGTACAGTATCAATTTGTTCTTGTGTGGCATATTGAAACTGTGGAGCTCGCGTTGCGTCCGGCAAGGTCATTAGGACAAGATTTTTTGCTCCCGCATCAATAAGACGGATCAGCGCGGAACTATAATCGGCTTTCACATCGGCCAAGGAACGGTTGTAGTTCATAAAGTCGTTCAGACCAAATTCCAAGGTAAACAAGCTGTTTTCTGGCTGATAGTTTTTAGCCAGTCGCACATAAGACAGATAAGAGCTGACCTGCTCATAAACGCCCGTTAATGCCACATACTGGTTACGCCCTGCCGCGCCACCGACGGCCCAGTTATACAGAGGTACATTCAAACCTTGTGCTAGGTATTCAGTCCAGACGAATCCATTCGAGAAATGGCCTAGGAACCATGAGTCAGGGTTGGGGAAGCGCCACTGTGAGGCATTGAAAATGTTGCCTGTATCGGAAAGGCTATCGCCAAACGCGATCACTTTGCTGATGCGGTTGGACTGAACCTCCGGATCATTGCTCCAAATAGTGTGGTTGTATGAAAAGCGATGATCGGCTGCGAAATAGGTAATATCGGCAAACTCGTGGTTGACACCAAGCGTCTCTTCACAGCGTTCTAACAGGGTTTCTGGCTGAACTGTCGTGTAAAACATGTTTTTTTGTCGAATACTCGACCACCAATAACCTTGGATAGTGTAATAGCTACCATCCGCATTCTTTGCCCACTCCCAAGTGGTGTAGGGGTCATCATGAGTGGCTGCAGGACGATACCAACAACGTACATAGGTATAGGTTTGTTTACCTTGCAC
The DNA here is from genome assembly GCF_037672085.1 of Vibrio paracholerae. Taxonomy (NCBI): domain Bacteria; kingdom Pseudomonadati; phylum Pseudomonadota; class Gammaproteobacteria; order Vibrionales; family Vibrionaceae; genus Vibrio; species Vibrio paracholerae. The sequence goes on from NZ_JBBHLM010000001.1 coordinate 253,303, forward strand.
TTGTTGAATTTGCGCGCGGCTAAGCACTTCTACCTCAGGAGGAGCCCATGGTTCAGTGGCTGCATTAACCGATAAGCTAGCTAAGCCAGCGATTAGGATAGAGAGTCTTTTTTTCATCGTTTACTTCTTATCATTGAGTAATCAGAGTGAGGATCTGGTCAGATCACTTTTTATTGTGGATGACACATTCATTTCGTCAATGAAAGGTGGGGTTTTATTCTCTAGCTTTGGGAGTAAGATCAACCTCATGTTGATGAAAATATCTATAGCACTATTTTTTGGTAATAGTACAAATTGAAATATTAAATCTCTTTAATCTCTAAAATTAATCTTGATATTATTGTCAATAGATTAACTCAGTCTAAATTAGTTCAATTTAAATTAGAGTCATTCAATGATGTAAATATCAGGGATTATTATTTTAGGAAGAAATTATTTTACGGTAAATAAAAAGTCTTTAGAGGGTGAAATCTGTGATCTGCTGTGAATTTTTTATTTTACCGTATTTTACATTTAGAAATATAAGTGATATTTCAGTAAGTATGTGGTGGCAGAAATTATATATACCAAAACTCCTTGGAGTTGCAGGTAGTCGGCAAGAGAGCGAATCCCAACGAGCATAGATAAACTGTGTGATTGGGGTGCATGAATGTAGCCAACACCACTGCCGTTTCAAGTAGGAAGGGGATATATATTTCTGCTAAAAGGATACGCGGTAAGCCGTAGCAGTACAGCCACACGCAAACTCAAGGATGACGAGGGTAACCCATGAGACACATTCAAAATGGGTATGTTCTAATTACTTGAAAATATAAGAATATTACTCAATTCGACTCAGAATATAGAAGATGGTTTATTAGCAACTATTAATTTGGGTGTTTGGTATATTTCTCGTTATTTCAGTAATTTGAGTATAAGTCACTTTGTTTGGAAATCTCTCTTGTAATAACACAAAAAATAACAGAATCAGTGAGGTTTATATGCCAAAACTCAATCGTTGCGCAATCGCGATATTCACGATATTAAGTGCAATATCCAGTCCAACCCTGTTGGCAAATATCAATGAACCAAGTGGTGAAGCGGCGGATATTATTAGTCAAGTCGCTGATAGTCATGCAATAAAATATTATAATGCTGCTGATTGGCAAGCAGAAGACAACGCATTACCGAGCTTAGCTGAGCTGCGCGATTTGGTGATTAACCAGCAAAAACGCGTTTTGGTTGATTTCAGTCAGATCAGTGATGCTGAAGGTCAAGCAGAGATGCAAGCCCAATTCAGAAAGGCTTATGGGGTGGGTTTTGCTAATCAATTTATTGTCATCACTGAACATAAAGGGGAACTGCTGTTTACACCTTTTGATCGGACGGAAGAGATTGATCCGGCTTTGTTAGAGGCACCACGCACTGCGCGCTTGTTAGGTCGTTCAGGCTTTGCAAGTCCAGCACCGGCAAACAGCGAGACAAATACCTTACCGCATGTCGCTTTCTACATCAGTGTCAACCGTGCAATCAGCGATGAAGAATGTACCTTCAACAACTCTTGGTTGTGGAAAAACGAAAAGGGCAGTCGTCCGTTCTGTAAAGATGCCAATATCTCATTGATTTATCGGGTTAACCTAGAGCGTTCATTGCAATACGGCATTGTGGGTTCCGCGACACCGGATGCCAAAATTGTGCGTATCAGCCTAGATGATGACAGCACGGGAGCCGGCATTCATCTGAATGATCAACTCGGTTATCGTCAGTTTGGAGCCAGTTATACGACGTTAGATGCCTATTTCCGTGAGTGGTCAACCGATGCGATTGCCCAAGATTATCGCTTCGTGTTTAACGCATCGAACAATAAAGCGCAGATCCTGAAAACCTTTCCTGTCGATAACATTAACGAGAAATTTGAGCGCAAAGAGGTTTCAGGTTTTGAGCTTGGGGTGACTGGTGGGGTTGAAGTCAGTGGAGATGGCCCGAAAGCTAAACTCGAGGCGAGAGCAAGTTATACCCAGAGTCGCTGGTTAACCTACAACACACAAGACTATCGTATTGAGCGTAATGCGAAGAATGCGCAAGCGGTTAGCTTTACGTGGAATCGTCAACAATACGCGACAGCAGAATCGCTACTCAATCGTTCGACCGATGCTTTGTGGGTGAATACCTACCCGGTAGACGTGAACCGTATTAGCCCACTGAGTTACGCGAGTTTTGTGCCGAAAATGGATGTGATTTATAAAGCCTCTGCCACAGAGACAGGCAGTACGGATTTTATCATCGACTCTTCGGTCAATATCCGCCCAATCTATAACGGTGCTTATAAGCACTACTATGTGGTCGGTGCTCATCAGTCCTATCATGGCTTTGAAGATACCCCACGTCGTCGAATCACGAAATCGGCAAGCTTTACGGTCGATTGGGATCACCCTGTATTCACGGGTGGCCGCCCGGTCAATCTACAACTTGCCAGCTTTAACAACCGCTGTATTCAAGTCGATGCTCAAGGTCGCTTGGCGGCCAATACGTGCGATAGCCAGCAATCAGCGCAATCTTTCATCTATGATCAGCTTGGTCGTTATGTGAGTGCGAGTAACACTAAGCTCTGTCTTGATGGTGCGGCATTAGACGCGTTGCAAACCTGTAACCAAAACCTGACTCAGCGTTGGGAGTGGCGTAAAGGCACAGATGAATTGACCAATGTCTACAGCGGCGAGTCCCTTGGACATGACAAACAAACCGGTGAGCTTGGTTTGTATGCGAGCAGCAACGATGCAATAAGTTTACGTACCATCACCGCTTATACCGATGTGTTTAATGCGCAAGAAAGTTCGCCGATTCTGGGTTACACACAAGGGAAAATGAATCAGCAGCGTGTGGGACAAGATAATCGTTTGTATGTGCGAGCGGGTGCTGCGATTGATGCATTAGGGTCCGCCTCCGATTTATTGGTTGGTGGCAATGGTGGTAGCTTGAGTTCGGTGGATCTGTCCGGAGTGAAATCCATCACGGCAACCTCTGGTGATTTCCAATATGGCGGTCAGCAGTTGGTGGCGCTGACATTCACCTACCAAGATGGACGTCAGCAAACGGTAGGCTCGAAAGCGTATGTCACCAATGCTCATGAAGATCGTTTCGATTTACCGGCTGCCGCTAAGATCACTCAACTGAAAATTTGGGCTGACGATTGGTTGGTGAAAGGGGTTCAATTTGATTTGAACTAAAAATAAACGTTAAAGATGGAAGCATGCCCTGAAATTTCAGGGCATTTAATGCACTTAATGTTTTTTATTTACTTATTGGTCGACTTAACAATTCAGAAACATAATAATTTTGCCATACTACTCCAAAGGTTGATTTTCTTTGGGTGATGAGCCTGCCCTTTCACATTAGGGTAAACATACGCAATAACAAGATAAGGCGCGATCCACGCGCTTTTGATGTTTGTCGATGTTCCTACACCCTGACATATCGGCAAACACGATAACTTCTGAACGATAGGTACGAGACATGATCATCAATAAATTTTCTCTGAAATGGATGCTCGCAATTGCAGTGGCGATCCCTGCGATTGCGCTGCTGTTTGTGGCTTTCACCAGTCTAAACACCATGTCAGTGATGCAAGCGCAGTCCAACAGCTTGTATGCCAACACAGCTGCACCAATGCGTGCCATGGCAGAGGCGACGTCGCGTATTCCTCGGATGCGGGTTGGAATTGATATGATGTTGCTGCAAGAGACGGCGCTCAAGGATGCGAAAGGGGTTCTCAAACGAGTCGAAGAGGCAAGAACCGAAGATATCCCAGAAATGCGTCAAGCAATGCAAGTTGCGGTTGATTCTCAGGTTAATCCGGAACTCAAAGAGCAGGCACGCAAACTTCAAGCTCGTTTTGAACAAATGGTGCGTGAAGAGTTAGAGCCTATGCTGCAAGCCTTCGCCAATAACGATATGACCACGGCGCAAAACATTTACCGCGATAAATACGCACCGACCTATGGTGAAATGCGCAAACAAGCTAACCAGATCCTCGATACGCTTTTGCAGCAAGCGGAGCAGCAAAACCATGCCAGTGTGGAAAGTTTCGAAGCAGGACGCACCAAGCAAATGGTGATCATTGCAGCAGGCTTGATCATTTCATTCATCACTTCACTGGTCATCATAACGAACTTACGTAGCCGAGTGGCTTACCTGAAAGATCGTATGAGTTCTGCGGCGGCGAATCTTTCACTGCGTACTCGATTGGAGTTGGATGGTAACGATGAACTGTGTGACATCGGTAAAAGCTTCAATGCTTTCATTGATAAAGTGCATCACTCGATTGAAGAAGTGGCAGAAAACTCAAAAGAGCTGGCGACGATGGCCTCTAGTGTGTCGCAGCGCGCGCACATGACGCAATCTAACTGTGCTTCGCAGCGAGATAGAACAGTGCAAGTTGCGACGGCGATTCATGAGCTTGGTGCAACCGTATCCGAAATCGCTTCCAATGCGGCCATGGCTGCCGATGTCGCGAAGCAAGCGACGCTGCATTCTGGTGAAGGGAAAAAAGTGGTAGGCGAAGTGCAAAATCGGATCCAAACACTGGTCAATGAACTCGATAATGCCACTCAAGTTGTCTCATCACTGGCGACCCAAATTAACGGTATTAGCTCAACACTCGATACCATTCGCAGTATTTCTGAGCAAACGAACCTATTGGCGCTCAACGCTGCGATTGAAGCTGCGCGAGCGGGTGAACAAGGTCGTGGTTTTGCGGTGGTGGCGGATGAAGTTCGCACATTAGCAAGTCGTTCAGCGGCATCGACGGAAGAGATCCAGCAAGTCATTAATCGCCTTCAAACGGAGTCAACTCGCGCAGTAGAAGCAATGGAAAAAGGTCGCTCGCAAAGTGATGTGGTGGTTGAGTTTTCCGCTAAAGCGAACCAATCTCTCACAGAGATCAACAGCCAAATTGATCAGATTAATGATCAAAATATTCAAGTTGCGACCGCGACAGAGGAACAATCAACCGTGGTGGAAGACATTAATCGCAACGTTGAAGACATCAACCAACTGACGACAGAAACCTCGCATGTTGCGGATGAGTTAAGCCGAGCCAGTGCAAGCTTGCAACGTCTCTCTTCGCAACTGGATAAACTGGTGGGCAGTTTTGAACTTTAACCAATGACTACGCTAAGCAAGCATTCATGTCGCTTGCTGATGACGTTGATATTCTATTTCTCACTTAAGCGGCCTTTCTAGGCCGCTTTTTTATCGCTCTTCGCCTTTTTTATGTTGCCTTAACCAAAGTTGGAGCTGTACACATTTTGTGTTAATGAAATGTTATTAATTTTATGTTTTGTTCACATTTTGACCTTTTGAGATTCGGCAATCCGCCACTTCTCTTCTAGCTTAATTAACGGTAAGAGGTCTGACTTCTACCGAGTAATGACCCTGTTTTCAGTTAATGAGACTCACGCCACTTCGTGTGATTCCAAGACTGAAGACAAGAACGAGAAGGAATATCCCTTGAATAAAATCATTATATTAATCGCTCTCTCACTGTTTTCTTCCTCAATCTGGGCCGGGACCAGTGCTCACGCGTTATCGCAACAAGGCTATACCCAAACCCGTTATCCGATTGTCTTAGTTCATGGTCTATTTGGCTTCGACACCTTGGCGGGGATGGATTACTTTCACGGCATTCCACAATCACTGACCCGAGATGGCGCTCAAGTGTATGTGGCACAGGTTTCAGCGACCAACAGCTCTGAGCGCCGAGGTGAGCAGTTGTTGGCTCAGGTGGAATCGCTACTGGCGGTAACCGGAGCGAAAAAAGTGAACTTGATTGGCCATAGTCATGGTGGCCCCACCATTCGCTATGTGGCGTCAGTGCGCCCTGATTTAGTTGCCTCAGTGACCAGTATTGGCGGAGTGCATAAAGGCTCAGCCGTTGCCGACTTAGTGCGTGGTGCGGTTCCATCGGGGTCCGTGAGTGAGCAGGTAGCGGTTGGGTTAACCCAAGGCTTGGCGGCTTTGATTGATCTGCTCTCTGGCGGAAAAGCGCATCCACAAGATCCCCTTGCTTCGCTCGCGGCGCTCACCACCGAAGGATCGCTGAAATTCAATCAGTATTATCCTGAAGGTGTTCCGACATCAGCGTGTGGAGAGGGGGCGTACCAAGTGAATGGGGTGCGTTACTACTCATGGAGTGGCGCTGCGACCGTCACCAATATTCTTGATCCAAGCGATGTGGCGATGGGGTTGATTGGGCTTGTCTTTAATGAGCCGAATGATGGCTTGGTCGCAACCTGCAGTACTCATCTTGGCAAAGTGATCCGTGATGACTACCGTATGAACCACTTGGATGAGATCAACGGTCTGCTTGGTATCCACTCCCTGTTTGAAACCGATCCGGTGACGTTATATCGCCAGCATGCGAATCGTCTCAAACAAGCTGGATTGTAGGAGCTTGCCATGAAAAAAATCGCATGGAGTTTGGGAATTGTGGTGACCATAGGGGCACTCTGTGCGATTGTTTGGCCATCTTGGTATCCCTCTCAGCCTTTAGTGACCACGCCATCGCAGGCGGATATACAAGTAGATCAATCGAGTCCGCGCGATCTCTTGGAATATTTTCTCTCAGGCTTGGGTGAAACGTCTTTACCCGTGATTCAGCAGCAAGTGCAGCGTTATGAGCAGGAAAACCAAGGCTTGCTTATTGATAGCAGTCTGTTTGCACAATATGTGCAGTATAAAGCGGCGTTATCTGAGCTGACACTGCCGCAAGCCAGCGGGGGGCTCTCGACCCAAGAGTGGTGGCAATTGCACCAAAGCTTGTTAGATCTGCAAGCTCGTTATTTTTCTGCTGAGCAGCAAGCGCTGTTTGCGGAGGAGAATCGGCTGCGCGAATTGGCGATCGAAAAGCGCCGAATTTATGAGCAGTATGGGCAAAGTGAAGAGGCGCAGCGAGCTTGGCAAGCGCTGTTGGTCGACCAGCCCGATTTTATTCAGCGCAGTGAAGCGACAGCGCAGCTATTGCCGCAGTTAACTCAAGCGGGGCAGGGGGATGCGCAGCAACGCTATTTAGCTCGCGTTGCCTTGGTGGGCGAGCAAGGGGCGCAGCGTTTAGCTGAGATCGATGATTCCCGTGCGACGTTTGAACATCAGTTTCAGGACTATTATCAAGCGCGGGCCGCTATATTAGTTCGCAACGAGCTCTCGGCCAGTGAGCAGCAAACCCAAATTCAGCAGTTACGAGAGCAGCACTTTGCGCCTGAGCAGTGGCGGCGTATTGATGCGTTAGAGCGGCTGAAAGATAACGGAGAATAAGGCTTTTTGCATTGGCATGAGCCTTAAAAAAGGGGCACCCGAAGGTGCCCAAATCCATGGAAGGAGAAGGAAGAATTACAGTTTGACTTTGATGGTGGTGGTGGTGACTGCGCCGCGGTCATCCATCACTTTGAGCTGCACATCATGGTGCCCATAGCTTGGGAAAATCGCAGTAAACATACGACCCCGCTTAATTTTACCATTCGGCAGTGTCCATTCGGTGTCGACAATGCGGCCATCACTGTCGGTACTGGTTGACCACATGGTGACCCAGCGACCTAAATGGATATAGTTGGCACTGGCTTGTGGTAACGCATTCGGTGTGTCCACTTTAATGGTTTGCTGATGAGTATCGCTATCGCCTTTGTCATCCGTCACCGTTAAAGTGACAGAGTAACTGCCTGCTTTGGTATAAGACCAAGTTGGAGCGGCTTCGCTACTGGTTTGATCGTTACCAAAATCCCACAAATAGCTGACGATATTGCCATCGCTATCACTACTGGTGTTTTGTGACGTCACAGAGAGCCCTTCGACTTTCAGTTCAAAGCGAGCCACAGGCGCGATATTTTCCGTGGTGACTTTCGACAAGCGAACAACACCGTACTCATTCTCTTTACTTTGTGAGAGCAGGTCGATCTTCAAACCAAATGGCATCACTTTGCGGCCAGAATCTGGAGCTTGAGGCGAGCTGTAATCTTGATCGTCCGAGAACGAGGCATTCGCGGTTAAGTTCATATCTTCCAGCGTGTTGCCATCAGCCGTGACCAGTTTGAGCGGCGCTTGATCAAACAGTGAGAAGGTTGCATCACGCACTTGGAAACGTGTTTGTGCCACTTCCCCCGTTTTTGACCAGACCAAGGCATTTTGGTCGGCATCGACAACGCCTAGCCAGCCTTCACCCGGATGTTTGCCAACCCAGTTATCCGCGTAAGATTCGTCCACATACCACACCAGCAAGCCCGGTTCGAATGACATCAATTGGCCAAAACGTTTTATGTTTGCTAAGCCTTGGTCAACGTCATTGTGGCTGCGCCATTGCAGCAAGTAATAGTGATTGGCTTCGTGGAAGCCCCCGTTTTTGGTGAAACCTTGGAACGCAAAGCTGGATGTGCCTTCTGCGTTATCGATCAAGCTCTGATTGCCATCCACCTCAAGGCGTAAGTCATCGACATACAGACCTTCCATGGCCAGACCGCCATCGGTCAAGTAATCAAATGCCAGTTCAACGGTTTGGCCCGCCCAAGCAGAAAGATTAAATTGCGCATCTACCCAGCCATCAGATTGACCTGAGATGGCAGGTACTAAACCTGATTTAAACGGATCATCCATCGTCGTGATATTACCGGCAATCGGTTTGCCGTTAATCAGCACACGCGCGTAGTCATAATCTTTTTCAATCTGGAACCACGCTTTAAAACGAAGAGTCGCACGCGTACCGGCAGGAATGTCCAGCTGTCGACTCATGCGATTTTTCAAATTATCGCCACGGTTCGAGTAGAAGGAGAACTCACCTTCAGCAGGTTTAATGCCTTCAACCCGTTTCATCGGCAGAGTCACTTTCACCATGTTCGGGCGTGAGTTATCTGTGGTTTGGAACAGCGTAACCACGCGCGGTTTGGCTTCTAACTCATTAATCGAAAGCTGCTCATGGTTAATCCAGCGTCCGCCAAGTGAGTTTTGTAAGAACTGCTTAGCCCATGAACTGAAAGCGGTGGGCTGTGTACCGCCAATTTTGCCCGCCCAGCTGCCAGATGACATGATTGACCAATAAGAGACAGGCTCTCCCGTACCTGTGTACTGGGTGTCATATTCATCGGGCAGACCTAAATCGTGACCATATTCGTGGGCACACACGCCGGCAGCCGCATCAATCGGTTGAATGGTGTAATCAAAGGCAGCGAATTGGCCATTGAAGCGTCCAGGAACGTTGCTTTTCGTGCCTTCAAGAACATGGTACCGGCCGAGGTTAAAACGGTGTGACCAAATCGCATCCGCGCCCAACACACCGCCACCCGCTTCTTCACCCACAGAGGCATGGAAAATCATCAAGTGATCTATCACGCCATCTGGCTCACGGAAATTACCGTTACCGTTGTAGTCATAGCGATCTTCGATATCGTAATCGGCAAGGTTAATGTTTGGATCGCGCGCAAGTTGATCCAGTGCTTCGCGAACCAGCTCCCGAGCATTCATATCATTATTGGTACCGGGAGAGTTGCCACCGTAATAAGCCGCATTCTTTGAGGCACGATACCATCCTGCTGCTTGGCCGGAGACACTGTAGCTGTTGCCAGATTCACTCTCGTAATACTGACGCATTGAGATAAAGTTTTCGCCGTTTGGACCGGTATAGCCTTTGTCCGAGAACAGCAAATCTTGGTAATGAGAAGGCTCATAACGATCGTAGAGCATCTCAGTATGCTCTTTAGTCAGGCGGTTATCATCCCAAGGGAGATCGGGGAAATCGATCAATAGCGCGAGCACTTTGTCCGTGCGCTTTTGACCAACATCTAAAGCAAAAACACGCGCCTTGTGCGGGCCTTTTTGCTTATCGATCACTTTAAGAATTTTCGCACGCTGCTCGAGCGCTTTCTTACCAAATTGCGCATCACCTTTGAATCCGGAGCGAATTTTCTCCTCCAGATAACGTTCTAGCGCAATACGTTTATCAACGTCAGAGGCATCGGCAGGAATTTGTCCGGTGCGGACTAACATTTCAATTAATTTATCCTCATTCACCACGCCTAAATCAATGGGTGTTTGAGCGTATAATCCACTGCTGAAAAAACTGGCTACGGCGGCAGCTAATAGCGTTTTTTTGATCGTTTTCATTTTATTTCCTTAATATTTCCTTATTTAAGGTGTGAAAAGGCCAGCCGAAAATAACAATCTTCGGTTAACCAGATTGGGTGATGGCTATGGCGACTCTGGATTAATACAGCGTGGCTTTAATTCAGGGTTTTCACCTGAAGAAGAGGATTCGCTATCAGCTTTGATATCGTTATTCTTATTATTAAACCTTTGCTGTAAGTAGAGGGATAATGCTTTTTGTTGCTGCTCATAAGAAAGCCCTTTGCAGATAATTCCTTGTTCAATCAAGGTATTAATTAGCTTTTCATCATTAGGCTGAGCATTGGCAAATAATAAGGTGGAATAGCAGATTACCCATAATCCAAATAGGGTGCGCATAGTACATATCCATATGTAAAGTATTTGTAACAATTTATGGCTGGCGATAATTCATAGCAAGCCTGAATTATTCATTGTTTGGCATGGCATCACATTTGCAACACATTCAGTAAACAAATCATCAATCGAATAAATGACTAATAAGACAATTAACTATGCACAATAACGACATGGATAAATGATATCTATGTCGATATAAAATATCGTAATTGTTAGTTAGGTCTGGTAAATAAAACAATTAAAGCACAATAAATAATCAGTGAAATTAAACATGCTATCAATATATGCGAAATCCCATCACTCGATTGACGATAAAATAAAGGGAAATAATTTGATCTCGCTTCATTGATTTAGTTTCGATTTGACGCTGTCGTGGTGTGAGCGATTTTGGTGCACTCTATCCCCTTCCTACTTGACGCCGCAGCGGTGTTGAACTGTCACAAAGAGGGGATAGGGAGACGAATCGAGAGCGGATTGAAGCCTTATACTGCAAGCGTTGGCTAGAATTCAGTTATATTTTTCACCCCGTATTGCACCCTGTAACTAAACATGCTTTATTGAAATCAGAAATACTTTTTTACAGGACGTGGTTATGTGTCGCTGGCTGGCTTATCAAGGGAGCCCCATCTATTTAGAGCAGTTGGTTTATCAACCAGAGCATTCGTTAGTTCACCAAAGTCTGGAAGCGCGTAAAGCGGTAACTCGAGTCAACGCGGATGGGTTTGGTCTAGGTTGGTACACAGAGCGCAGTACGCCGGGGCGCTTCCACGAAGTGTTACCGGCTTGGGGCGATGAGAATTTACGCTCATTGGCTCACCATATTCGTTCACATCGCTTTATGGCTCACGTTCGTTCATCGACGGGCACGCAAGTATCGCGTTCAAACTGTCATCCCTTCATGTATAACCACTGGATGTTTCTGCATAACGGCCAAATTGGTGACTATTGTGCGGTGAAATATGATCTGGAGCGCTCACTGCCTGAGCATTTATACATTCGGCGCATCGGTACGACGGATAGCGAATTGATTTTCCTATTGATGCTCAAAAATGGTTTAGAGCGAGATCCAGTGGCCGCTATTCGCCAAACCATTGCGGAAATAGAAGCCTTGATGGTCGTAAAAAGTGTCGTGTTACCGTTTAAAGCCTCTATTTGTCTCTCTGATGGTCAACAGTTTTGGCTGGTTCGTTACAGTACCGATGGTCAACCGCCGACGGTTTACCGCAAACCTTGGCAAGATGGAATCATCTTAGCTTCCGAGCCCTTGGATGCTTGTCCTAATTGGTTATTGGTGGAGCCGCAAACCATTACGCATGTGCTTGGGGCAGAGTGTCAGTCATACCTTATTTAAGCTATACCCTTCCTACTTGAAGCTGCAGCGGTGTTGGCTACGTTCGTTCACCCCAATCACATAGTCTCTCTATGCTCATGGGGGCTCACTCACTTGCCGCCTACCTGCAACTCCAAGTTGTTTGGGTATAAATCAAATTCATTAAATGAATCTTGTAGACCCTTGCTATTGATAAGAATTGGCGAGGGTTTGTGCATTTCTAAATTGTTCAACGATATCTTCCCTCACACAGTTGCATTGCCAAGTTGGTTTTGATTATAGTACGCACTCTCTTAATGAGAATAAGTATCAAAATGATTCCACTTGCTTATCTCAACCACCTTCGGAAGGAACATATGAAATCTCGTATTCATTGGGCTGCATTAGGATTATTGGCTGCGTTTGCTGTACAAGCTGAGACAGTAACGATTGAACATCGCTTGGGTAAAACCACCCTTGAGCAGAAACCGCAACGTGTAGTGGTTATTGGTGTGGGTGCTCTGGACGCTGTCGACAGTTTCGGTATTGAGCCGGTTGCTGTTTCAAAATTTGATGGCATGCCGGACTATTTAGCCAAATATAAAAGCAGCAAATATCCAACAGCCGGTTCATTATTCGAACCTGACTTTGAGAGTATTTACACTCAGAAACCTGACTTAATTATTGTCGGTGCCCGAGCTGCGAAAAGTTATGACGAGTTATCAAAAATTGCGCCGACCATCGTTTTTGCTGCTGAAGCTGACCAAGGCTATTGGGAAAGCACTCAACAGCAGTGGCGTAATCTAGGCAAAGTGTTTGCCATTGAACCTGCTGTCGAAGCCAAAATTGAGCAAGTTGACGCGCAATTTAAATCCATCATGCAATACAACCAACAACATAAAAGTGATGCGATGTTGGTCATGAGTTCAGGTGGTAATTTGACGACCTTTGGTGCGACTTCTCGTTTCTCCGCGGTATATAAAGATTTTGGTTTTACTGAGACTGCACCAGTGAATAAAGAGAGTAACCACGGTGATTTGATCTCTTATGAATATATTCGCCAACATAACCCTAAGACCTTGTTAGTACTTGATCGTGATAAAGTCGTTAGCAAAGAGGCAAGTGATATTCGTCAAGCATTCGACAACGATCTGATTAAAGCGACCAGTGCATATAAGAATGGTCATATCGCTTATCTTGATGTCAATGCATGGTATATCGCCATTTCTGGGGTCAAGGCCACAGAGCAAATGGTAGCTGATATGAAAGCATCAGTAGGTTTGCAGTAATAAACTAGGGAGGGGAAACCCTCCTTTGGCTTACAAGCTGAGGTTAGCTTTGAAAAAGTTATTGCTTGTTTTAGTTATTGCCAGTTTGGCTTCGTTATTTGTTGGGGTGGGGCAGTTATCACTGTTTGACCTTATTCAAGGTGATGAAAACGCTTGGCAACTACTCCTGACCAGCCGAGTATCAAGATTATTAGCGATTCTTCTCTCTGGTGCTGGGTTAAGTATTGCTGGCCTTATCATGCAACAGGTTAGCCAAAACCGTTTTGCCGCGCCTTCGACTTCCGGTACGGTTGAGTGTGCCATGCTTGGTTATGTTCTTAGCTTGGTGCTGTTTGGTCATGGTCAAAATTTATGGTTGATTTTCGGCGTTTCCATGTTGGGTACGCTGGTGTTTGTGTTTTTTATTCAGCGTATTCAGTTTAAAAATGTCATTTTTGTCCCGTTGATTGGGATTATTTTTGGCAACGTTATCGACTCTCTTGCTACTTTCATTGCTTACAAATACGACGCAATCCAAAACTTATCTGGTTGGGCCGTGGCTAATTTTGCCAATTTGCTCAAAGGAGATTTTGAACTGCTCTATTTAGCCGTTCCGGTTGCCATATTCAGCTATCTGTATGCTGCGCGAATTTCAGCTGTGGGTATGGGTAAAGATTTTGCAACCAATCTCGGCCTTAATTATCAGCAGGTTATGATCATTGGTGTGGCATTAGTCTCTATTATGACGGCAACAGTAGTGATGATTGTGGGTCAGTTACCTTTCCTTGGGCTGATTGTGCCCAATTTAGTCAGCCTGTATTACGGCGATAATTTGCGCAAAAACATCCCATTAACCGCAATTTTCGGCGCGTTATTCGTATTGGTGTGTGATTTGGTAGGGCGGGTGATTATCTTCCCTTATGAAGTCCCTATTTCCATGATCATCAGTATCTTGGGTGGTTCAGTGTTCATTGCCTTGATTTTACGGGGGCAGCGTCATGCAGGATAGGACCAAATTATTGCTGTTGATTGCGCTTTCCTTATTGTTTGCCGCTCTATTTATTGGCGTCGGATTAAACGCAAACAACTACCAATACTTTTTGTCGCGTCGCGTGCCAAAAGTGTTGGCGATGATATTTGCGGGGATAGCCATTGCGCAATCGTCACTGGTATTCCAAACCATCACTCATAACCGGATCCTGACACCGAGTATTATGGGTTTTGATGCTTTATATATGTTTACTCAGGTGCTCGTCGTTGTTCTATTCGGCGGTCTGAGTAGTATCGCGATGAACGTATATTGGAATTTCTCGCTGTCCGTCGCGGCGATGCTCAGTTTCTCAACTTTGTTGTTTACCTTTTACTTTCGCACCGGGCATCGCAATCTTATCGTATTGTTACTGCTTGGTGTGATCCTTGGACAACTGTTCTCCAGCATTGCTTCATTTTTTATCATGCTGATGGATCCAAATGACTTTGCTTCTGTGCAAGGGAATATGTTTGCCAGCTTTAATAACGTGAACACCAAGCTCGTGTATGTTGTGTCACCTTTGCTACTTTTGGCCTGCGTATTCTTGTTTCGCCATCATCGAGTGTTGGATGTGTTCTGGCTTGATAAAGATAATGCGATTAGCTTAGGGGTGGATGTGAAAAAGGTGACGCGAAATGTGCTGCTTATCAGTGCTCTTTTGATATCCATTTCTACCGCTTTGGTTGGGCCCATCATGTTTTTTGGGCTTTTAGTCACCAACCTGACTCGTGAGTGGTTTCGCTCCTATCACCATTCGACTTTGTTATTGGCAACGTCGGCGATGTCGGTGTGCACCTTACTTTCGGGTCAATGGATAATCGAAAAGGTGTTCCATTTCGGTACCACCTTGAGTGTGGTGATCAACTTTATCGGCGGCATCTACTTTTTGTCGCTGTTACTTCGTAATAAAGTGGTTTAGCAATGATTAAACTGGAAAAACTCACGAAACATTTTGGTACTAAGCGCGTAGTGAAAGAGGCTAGCGCCCAGTTTGATAAAGGGCAGGTCACGGCAATTATTGGTCCGAATGGGGCAGGGAAAAGTACCCTGCTTTCAATGGCGAGCCGTTTGGTCAATCGTGATGCGGGTAAAGTGTGGATTGAGCAGCGTGAGCTGGTTGATTGGAATACCAAGGCATTAGCACAAAAACTGGCGGTACTGCGTCAGTCCAATGTGCTGAATATGCGCTTTACGGTGCGAGAGCTGACCGCTTTTGGCCGTTTCCCTTACAGCCAAGGAAAATTGACCGCGCAAGATGAGCAGATCATCAACCAAGCGATTGAGTATCTCGATCTCGAAACCATTCAGTATCAGTATCTGGATGAGCTGAGTGGTGGTCAGCGTCAACTCGCGTTTATCGCCATGGTGATGGCACAAGATACCGATTACATCTTCCTCGACGAGCCGTTAAACAATCTGGATATCAAGCATTCGTTGCAAATCATGTCTACGCTGCGCCGTTTAGCCCATGAGCTAAATAAAGCGGTGGTGGTGGTTATTCATGATATTAACTTTGCCTCTTGCTACTCGGATAAAATCATCGCGTTGAAAAAAGGTGAAGTGGTAGCGACAGGCTCAGTCTCTGAGGTGATTCAATCTGAGGTACTGAGTCAAATTTATGAAACGCCGTTTAATGTAATCGAGATGCAGGGACAGCGCCTGTGTCTATACACACTTCCAAGTTGATTGCGCCCAATACTTACCAGATACGGCCACGATGTTGGAACCTCAATCCTATGTTCATGAGGATAATTTACCGAGTTACCACACTCGGGCAACGTCACGTCATTTTGGAATAGTGTCTGAGCTGTGCTGCTCTAGAAAAGCCTGCGGAGAGATACCAAAGGCTTTTTTAAACGCTGCGGTAAAATTCGAAGGATGCAAATACCCAGCCTCATAGGCGGCTTCGGTTATTGAGACTAAACCTCGCTCTAGCTGTTGGCGTGCCAGTTGTAATCGGCGATGTCGGATATAGTGTGCGACAGTCATATTAAAACGAGCTTTAAATTTACGTTGTAAGTTTGAAACACTCATCGCGTGTTGTTCAGCGAGTTTTTCTAAACAAATCTCATCATGCAAGTGCTGGTCGATGTAGTGCAATAACTGATGAATCCATTGCTCAGATTGCCCATCCTGATGCTGAAACGAAGGTGTTACCTGTTCAGGGCATTGCAACACCGCTTCTTCAACTAAGCGCCACACTGTCGCTTCACGGGTAATATGCGCACTTACCGTTGGTGTGATACGGTGAGCGAGCAATGCTTCAACGGCTTGCCAACTATCCTTGGTCAACGAGAGTGGTACAACCGCTTTATCTTGTTGTAAAAAATGATGCAGTGGACACGTTTGCTGTGCAAACTTTTGTAATGTATCTGGTGTTAGCACTATGTTGAGTTTACGTACTGTCATTCCTTGGTGGAAACGACGATGAAAAATACAGGGTTGTTGCAAATTGACCATCAAAGCTTGTGGTTGTTGATCTGCGCACAGTTTGAGTTTCAAGTCATCATAGGAAAAGCATAATGTACCTTCAAGCAACAGAATAATGATCAAAGCGGGAGGGCTGGTGGTCATGACATCGCAGTCTGTTAGTTCATGACAGCAGCCTCCATGCAAACTAAATCCACTAGGGCTGGTGTATTCAATAAACTTGCCTTGCGCCATAACAGGTTGGTTGAGGTTAGAGTTAATAATCTGTTCATCAAGATCCTGTATTACATGACGTGACAACGTGACGGTTTGCCGTGGGGGTTGTTTTACGGCAGACAAAGCACTCTGCGTGTTTTCCATAACTGATGTGCGATTTTGCATAATCAATTCAACTTCTCTATTGGTTGAGCTCAATTTAACATGTATGCGAATCGTTATCATTTGTATTTTTGAGGAATTGAGTCAGTATGGATATTTGCAAGAAGTCTGCGTTATGGCTTGCGATCACTGCCGCGATGTCGGCCAACGCGGTTGCTGAGCAGAAAGCGACACCGGAGCAAGAAAATGTTGTGGTCTGGGGTACGAAAGTATCGAGCAACTCGGAATCCCTTAGCACGGACGACCTATCACTCAAACAAGCCGATCATATGTCGGATTTGTTGCGTGATATTCCCGGGGTTGATGTAGGCGGAACGCACTCGGTTAACCAACGAATTAACATTCGCGGATTGGGTGAAACTAACCTTGATATTCGCTTGGACGGTGCTTCACAGCACGCCAATATGTTCCACCATATCGGTAACTTAACGCTTAACCCAGACATTTTGAAATCAGCCGATGTGCAAGTAGGTAACAATTCGGTGACACAAAGTGGTCTTGGTGGTGCGGTCTATTTTGAAACCAAAAATGCCAAAGATCTTTTGCGTGGTAGTGAACAATTTGGTGCGCGAATCTTCGGTGGTTATTCATCAAATGATAGCCAACAAGGCTCACTGACCGTTTATGGTCAATTGAGCGAAACGGTTGACGCTATGGTTTATGGGCAAGGTATCTCGCGCGGTAACTTTGAAGATGGCGCTGGTAAAGAAACCTTTGGTGTCAAAGGGGATACTTACAACGTTCTTGCAAAAGTCGGCTTTGAACCGGCTGATGGTCATCGATTCCAAGTTTCTTATGATGTCTACCGTGACAAAGGTGACTATAGCCCGCGCCCTGATATGGCAGGCAGCGCCAACGAAGGTTTGACCAAAAAACTTTTGATCCCGACCCATTATGATCGCGATACCATCACTGGCTCTTATGAGCTCAAGCAAGAACAGCACCGTGGTAAAGTCACCCTCTACAGTAGCCAAACCGAAATTGATCGTGATGAAAGTGTGATGGCGGGTGTTTGGCCGGACAACCGCCTTTCACGCAATACGGCGACAAACCGCAATGTTGGCATTAATGCGCTCTTCCAATCTGACTACGAACTGGCCGCGCACCGTAACCAAGTAAGCTATGGTATGGATTATGTCGATCAAACCAGCAAAGCGACCTACGGCAGCACGCCATTTATGGAAGAATCTGCAGTTTCTACCGCTGTGTTTGCGGAGAACAAACTGTATGTGAATGATGTTTGGTCAGTGACCGCCGGTCTGCGTTTTGATGATTTCAAACGTAAAGCCATGACAGGCACGAAAGATTTTGATGAGGTGACTTGGTCACTCGGTACGGAATGGGATGTGACCAGTGATTGGACGCTGTTTGCCAACGCCCGCTCGCTATTCAAAGGCCCAGAGCTGCTGGAAACCTTTGTTCGTTACCAAGATCAAGCTCGCTTAGCGGATAACATCAAACCTGAAACGGGCTTAAACACTCAAGGTGGTGTGCGCTTTGATAAAACTTATGGCGATCACTTTGTGGGTGCCAACTTCACCCTGTTTAAAACCCAGATTGATGACCATATTCGTACTAGTAACAGTTACCTGATCAGTAACGTTGGGGATATGGAAATCAAAGGTTTTGAACTGAGCACAACCTACGCTTACCAAGCCGCGAGCGCCAAGCTCTCTTACGCGCACTCAGATGCGAATGATGTTACAAAGGGTGGCCCAATGCTCAATTCCGTTGGTAACAGCGCCGATATGGGTGACAGCATCGCGCTCAGCTTAGGTTATCAAGCGGATTCGATTGATACCCTGTTTGGCTGGACTTCAATAGTGGTTCTGGATGAAGACAACGTAGTGGCTGGCGCCCCCAAGAAAGAAGGCTATGACGTGCATAACCTTTACGCTCAGTGGACGCCATATTCCGTCCCGAACCTAGTGCTGACGTTCGGCGTGGATAACGTGTTTGATGAGCTTTATGTGTCTCATGCTTCACGTGTTGGCTTAGCGAAAAGCTTTGTAGCCGATGATTACGAGCCGGGACGCAGCTATAAGCTATCCGCCGCTTACCAATTCTAATCATTCTTACTCTATTTAAGCCCGCTTTGTGCGGGCTTTTGCACTGGAGATTTTGTTATGTCGTCTCAATTTCAAGCGTTGTACCAATCCCAAGCCACGTTGCACTCTGAGCATGTGGTCAAATATTTAGTCACCTTATGTCGCCATTTTGCCCGCAAAGTCCCTGCGACTTGGGATGAAACACAAGGGCAAATCGAGTTTCCTGTGGGAGTGACCACCTTAACCGTGTGTGAGAAAAACCAAACGCTGACGTTTGTTTGTCAGGGGGACAGCGAGCAAAATGTGGCCGCACAACGCGCGGTGATCGATTCGCATATCGATATGTTTTCACGCCGAGAATCCATTGCACTGGAATGGCAAAAGACACCGATTGCATAGTGGCTCTGCATCATCTTGCCTCTCGGCATTCATCCCTTACTGCATCAGCGTTCGTTATGACTGACGAGCGCTTTTTTCTTTCATGAAAAATTGAAATATTTCTCGGCTAAAAAGAAATCTCTTCTTGCTTAAGATCAACAAAAAAACGTTTCTATTGCACAAAAAACTAAAACAAAGTTGAAAGATTAAAAAAATATTGAATAATGCTAGTTCTATAATGACGAAGCAAAAATGCTTCCCCTTAACGTCTGAAACAGGATACAGCCCCGATGTCGAACTCGTATGTGTTGGTCATAAACTCTGGTAGCTCATCATTGAAATTTGCAGTGATTGATTCCCAAACGGGGGAAGCGCTGATCTCAGGCCTTGGCGAATGCTTCGGCATGCCTGAAGCTGTAATCGGTTGGAAATATCAGGGTGAGAAAACGCAAGAGGCGATTACCGCCGCCGATCATCATCACCAACATGCGATCAACCGCATTGTGGGCTTAATGGAAAGCTTGGGCTTCGCTCAAGACTTAGTAGCGGTAGGACACCGTATTGTGCACGGCGGTGAGAAATTCACCTCGACCGTTCGTATCGATGAAGAAGTACTGGCAGAAATCGAAAGCTTGTCCGATCTTGCTCCGCTCCACAACCCGGCCGGTGCGAAAGGTATCCAAGCGGCGATGGCGGCTTTCCCAAGCTTGCCACAGTTCGCTGTGTTTGATACCGCCTTCCACCAGACGATGCCGAAAAAGGCATTCACTGGTGCTATCTCTCATGAACTGTACAAACAATACGGTATCCGCCGCTACGGTTTCCACGGCACCAGCCATTACTACGTTAGCCGTGAAGCGGCCAAAATGCTCAACAAGCCGATTGAGCAAGCGAGCTTCATCTCGGTTCACTTGGGCAACGGCGCTTCAGTTTGTGCGATCAGCAACGGTCAATCGGTCGATACATCTATGGGCTTCACGCCATTGGCAGGTCTGATGATGGGTACACGTTCTGGCGACTTAGATCCCGGCATCATCGAATTTTTGATGAAAAAAGGCTGGAGCCAAGAGAAAGTCTTTGAAACCCTGAACAAGAAATCCGGTTTCTTGGGTGTCTCCGGCCTGACTTCAGATGCTCGCGGTATTTTGGAAGCGATGGAAAACGGTCACGAAGGGGCGAAACTGGCGTTTGAAGTGTTTACTTACCGTGTTGCCAAATACATCGGCTCTTACCTGATCCCGCTAGATCATCTGGATGCAATCATCTTCACTGGTGGTATTGGTGAAAACTCACTGCCGATTCGCCGTGAAATTCTCGGCAACCTAAAACTGCTTGGTTTCGTTGAAGACGAAAAAGGCAACGAAGCAGCGCGTTTTGGTAAAGCGGGCATCATCGCGAAATCTGAGTTGCTTAACGCCGTAGCCATGGTGATCCCGACCAACGAAGAATTCGTGATTGCCCAGCAGTCGGTTGAGATGCTGTAATTTTTATTAAAATCAAATAGATAAAAGCGAGCTTCATGCTCGCTTTTTTAATTCTTTATGTTGGATAGACCATAGGTAAGTGGCCCTATCTCAAGATAGTCATAACTCACTCTATTGATTTTTGGCAAGCCATATGACTGACAGGGGTAGTGGTGGAGTGTTTGTGCTCCATCTCCTGACAGTAATCAATAGTAAGACGCTAGTTTCTTATCGTTATCGGTTTAATTTTCTTAATCTGTCTAGATGATCTTGAGTTACAAGTTGACATATGTGTAATTTCATATATATGATATTTCGTATGTGTTACCTGTGGGTTCTACTCAACGCTATGTTTGATCCAATCCTTCTTTACAAAGCACTTTCTGAAGAAACTCGGCTTAAATCTCTGCTGTTAATGCAGAAAAAAGGGGAGTTGTGTGTCTGTGACCTCATGCAGGCGCTTAATCTCAGTCAGCCCAAAGTCTCTCGGCATCTTGCCGAGTTGAGAAAACATGAACTTGTTCTTGATGAACGCCGTGGTAAATGGGTTTACTACCGTATCAACCCCGCGCTAGTTCCTTGGGTCAAGCAAGTGCTGGAGATCACCCTTAATCATAATAGGCCGCTCATTGACGTTGAGCTGCAGTCCATGAAGGGTAAGTCGTGTTCAATTGAAGTGAGTGAATAGTTTATGCCCTGTTTCTTCAACCGTTTCAACTTAAAGAGGTCTGTATGACTAATATATCTAGCTGTGTCGAAACCAGCGCATCTGAAAAAATGAGTTTTCTTGACCGATACCTAACCGTATGGATTTTTCTTGCAATGGCCGTTGGCGTTGGGATTGGAGTATTCTTCCCTCAGGCGGCTCAGTGGAACGAAAGCCTATCTGTTGGTTCAACCAATATCCCACTTGCCATTGGCTTAATCTTAATGATGTACCCACCGTTGGCGAAAGTGAACTATAGCCTTTTAGGTGAGGTAACTCGTGACAAACGCGCGATAACACTTTCATTAGTGATGAACTGGCTCGTGGGACCGATTCTTATGTTCACATTAGCCATCATTTTCTTACGCGATCAACCTGGTTATATGGTAGGACTCATTCTGATTGGCCTTGCTCGATGCATCGCAATGGTGTTGGTTTGGAATGATATCAGCGGCGGAAACAAAGAGTACGGGGCAACCTTAGTTGCTTTAAATAGTGCGTTTCAAATTGTCACGTACAGTATTATGGCATGGCTGTTTATTACTGTGTTACCCCCTTACTTTGGTCTTGAAAGTTTCGTTGTTGACATCACTATCTGGGATATTGCACAAAGCGTCTTAATTTATTTAGGCATCCCTTTCTTAGCGGGTTTCCTAAGCCGTAAGCTATTGGTCTCAGCAAAAGGTGAACAGTGGTATAACGAAGTCTTCATCCCTCGTATTTCGCCAATCACCCTGATTGCACTTTTGGCAACCATCGTTTTGATGTTTAGTTTGAAAGGTGAAATGATCATCGAGTTACCGATGGATGTGTTCCGTATTGCAGTACCACTGATCATCTATTTTATGGTGATGTTTTTTGCGAGCTTCTACATCGGGAAACGTATGGGGATCCCTTACGACCAAAATGCTTCTATCGCGTTTACTTCAACGGGCAATAACTTCGAACTGGCTATTGCCGTATCAATCGCTGTATTTGGGTTAAACTCTGATCAAGCGTTTGCTGGTGTGATTGGACCTTTGGTAGAAGTGCCTGTCTTAATCGCTTTGGTTAACGTCGCCTTGAGAATGAAGCGTAAATATTATGCCTAAGAGCCGTATTTCGAAACAAACTTCAGCAGTGCCATGTCTCATTGAGACATGGCATCTTTCCGAGTCCGAGCTTTACTACTGGCTGCTTAAGCAAACAGGTGATCCTGAGCTGAGCTTTGATTTACTACAAGATACCTTCTTGAAGGCGTTACAGCAGAAGCAAGCGTTTTGCGATATTCAAAACCAAAGAGCATGGCTATATCGGGTAGCACGGAATATGCTCATTGATAAGCAACGTAAGGCGAATCAAGAACAAGTTCAGGATCTGAGAGATAATGAGCCGATATTGGAAGAGCATGAACTTCCCGCCGTCGATAGCCTTGCGCAATGCCTACCTAAAGCGCTATCAAAACTGACTGAGTCTGAAAGCGAAATTATCAAACAGTGCGACCTACAAGGTCTTACTCAACAGCAGTTTGCCGAGAAAAATGGACTCACTTTAGTGGCAACCAAATCACGCATTCAACGCGCTAGACAAAAACTTAAACACATTTTGCAAACGCAATGTCACATACGTTTCGACGAACAGCAGCGTGTTTGCTGCTTTTTCAAAGACAGCGATAGTCTCTAAAATCGAGTGAATTCGAACTTGCTAAGTCGATCAATACAGCCTTTTCCTATTCTTCATCACTACAGCACTCTTGCCGTAAGAAATTGATCACTGTCTCCAAGCAATCATATTCCGCTACGCAATATAGGGTACGCCCCTCACGACGTTGAGAGATTAAACCTGCTGAGGCCAAGCTAGATATATGATGTGAAAGTGTAGACGCAGGAACGCCAAGTGTCTCTTGTATCACTCCCACCGCTATCCCTTGATGGCCCGCTTTAACCACAACCTTGTAGATACTTAACCGAGTGATATGTCCTAACTCTTTAAGCGCTTTCGCTACCGCTTCTAGTTCCATTGTAGTCTCTTTAAATAATCGTATCGAAAATACTTCCATGATAATGGAATCATTAATATCTGACAAACAGGATCAGGCTGATTTCGATACAGTGAAAAACGACACACCCAATATTTCTATATTTTTATAAATATAGGATTGACTAAAATCCTCTCTGAAAACTATAATTCCAGAACTGTCGAAATAAAGCATGTAACTGGTTGACCCAGATGCCGCAAAGAATGTGATTCGGAGATTTAAAATGAACCAAGAAATTGCCACCATGGTAAATGAAGCACTTGATATGTTTGCATTTTTAGCGATAGAGCTAACCATACTTTTCCTAGTAATTAGTTATATTGTAGGTGCGTTGCAAGAAGTACTTACACCAGAAAAGATTCAATCAATCCTTAGCTCTAAAGGAGGGAAAGGGTGGTTCATCGCGGCCTTACTAGGTTCGATTACACCATTCTGTTCCTGCTCTACAATCCCCTTCTTAAAAGGGTTGTTAAGAGCGAGAGCTGGTTTTGGCCCTATGATGGTGTTTTTATTTGCAAGCCCATTGCTTAACCCTGTGATCATTGGCTTGTTTGTCATCACCTTTGGGTGGAAAGTTGCAGTGTTCTATTTCGTGATTGCAATGACAGTGTCTGTGGTTTCGGGATATGTGCTTGAAAAATTGGGGTTTGAGCGCTATGTAAAACCTGAGGCGTATGAAGCAGCAGGTGGATCTTCATGTGGCATATCCTGTGGGGAGCCAAGTAAGCAAGATGAAGAGGAATTAGCATCAAGCTGTAGTCCTCGTTCTTGTTGTGAACCAACACCAGTTGTCGCCACAAAATCATGTTGTGGTGAGCGTACGTTAAAAGCTGAGCCTAAAATGGAAATATCTTGTTGCTCTGCCAATGGCAGTTCAAGTGCGATGTTCGTTGAAACAAAGCAACCAAGTCGTTGGATACGAGTCTGGCATTCTACTTGGAAAGATTTTAAACAAGTGTTTCCATACCTCATGATGGGGATTGCAATTGGCTCCATTATTTATGGTTTTGTGCCAACAGATTTCATTGCGAAATACGCGGGTGAAACCAAATGGTATGCGATCCCAGTCGCTGCAATTATCGGTATTCCGTTGTATATCCGAGCGGAAGCGGTAATACCGTTAAGTGCGGCTTTAGTGCAAAAAGGTATGGCTCTCGGTTCAGTAATGGCACTTATCATAGGTAGTGCTGGTGCAAGCCTCACAGAGGTGGTTTTGTTGAAATCTATCTTTAAGAACCAAATGATTGCCGCGTTTTTGTTTGTCATTCTCAGTATGGCAATCTCTGCGGGCTATTTGTATAGCTACTTTTTCATTTAAACATCAAGCTATTCCTTAGATTTAGAGGAAGGCACTAAAGAAAAATTACCACGGCTCTAGGCAAGCCGTGGTCAACCTAACAATAAGCTTCATCACACCATCCCCCACTTATAACTTAAACATAGCTAAATCACTTTTCCCAAGCACAAAGATAATAAAAAATTCTTTGCATCCTTTCGGCACCAACTTCGTCTTAGTCTACAAAAGCGATAAATAACGAGGTTGAAGGAGCCGATATGTTTGAAGTCTTTACCCATCTTGCTGATTGGATGACCTACCAGTTATTTGCTATGCAGCAAGGTACTAAGCTGGCAGATACTATTCACTTTTTTATAGAAGACACTAGTAAAATCATGGCGTTGCTGGTCATCATGATTTATGTCATTGCTTTGTTCCGCGCTTCTTTAAATGTTGAAAAAGTACGCCACTATCTTGCGGGAAAGCGCCGCCTTTTTGGCTATGTGACGGGGAGTGTCTTCGGTGCAATCACCCCATTTTGCTCATGTTCAAGTATTCCCGTTTTTCTTGGCTTTACATCAGCAGGTATCCCACTTGGGATCACCATGGCATTTTTGATTACCTCGCCATTGATCAATGAAATCGCAGTATTGCTTCTGTTTAGCTTACTGGGATGGAAGTTCACCATCATATATGTCCTGATTGGAATGCTTATCGGGATGTTGAGTGGCTGGTTGCTGGATCTGATAGGAGCAGAGCGTTGGTTACAGCCATTTGCCGCAAAAGCCATGCAGAAAGCCCAAGCCCAACAGCATACTCAGGGAAATCACGTTAGTAACGAAGAGGCTGCAATCACACTTTCATATCGACATCAGTTTGCCAAACAAGAGATGGTTGAAATCATCGGTCGGGTTTGGAAATGGGTGTTTATTGGCGTGGGTATAGGCGCAGGCTTACATGGCTTTGTACCCGATGGCTGGATAGAAGCCCACTTAGGCGCAGGTCAGTGGTGGTCGGTTCCAGCTTCGGTATTGATTGGTATCCCCTTGTATTCCAATGCGACGGGGGTGATCCCCATCATGGAGAGTTTATTGAGAAATGGTCTTCCCATTGGTACGACATTAGCATTTTGTATGAGCACAGTCGCTGCAAGCGTGCCTGAATTCGTCATGCTAAAACAAGTGATGCAATGGCGCTTGTTGGGGCTTCTTTTTGGTCTGCTACTGACAGCATTTACTGTTATGGGGTGGATATTTAACTTACCGTTCTGGCAATTTTAGGAGATAAACATGAAAGCATTTAAAGTACTAGGGTCAGGTTGTGCCAACTGCATTAATACCGCGAAACTGATTGAGAAAATTGCGGCAGAGCAAGGTGTTGATGTTTCGGTTGAAAAAGTAACCGACCTTGAAACGATCATGAATTATGGCGTGATGTCTACTCCAGGCGTCGTCATGGATGAAGAAGTGGTTCACGCAGGTGGGATCCCAAGCTCTGAGAGCGTGATTCATTGGTTATCTCGCTAACTCAATATGAATGATAAAAGCCTTCCGTGAGGAAGGCTTTAGATTCTATCGTATCAGTAACAGAGGGACCGTTGTATCGGTAATAATCCTCGTCGTATTACTGCCGACAAAGAACTGGCGAAGTTTAGAATGCCCGTAAGCCCCCATCACAATCATGCCAATCTTTTGCTGCTGCTGATAGGTCAAGATAGCAGAATGCACTTCGCCTTGTAATTGGGCTTCAACAACGTTGATACCATTGGTCTTGAGTTTTTGCGCGGCATTTGAAAACGCATCGGATTTGCTATCAGAATCTTCAACCATCACAAGATGACAGGTCATGCCTTTTAGAAGCGGAGTGTTGATCGACTTATCAACCAGTTTCTCGCTGATCGTACTGCCGTCGAAGGCAAGTATGTAACTATCTGGCTGAGAAAAATGACCTGAGGCAATCAGGATATGAGCCTTAATCGAACGCACAACACTTTCTAACTGTGAGCCAATGGTTTTAGTATCATTCTGATGAAGCTCACCAGACTTACCCATAACTAAAACACGAATGTCTTGCTCCATATCGATTAAGGTTTCAACGAGATTGCCATGCTTTTGTAGCTTTTGAATATCGTGGTGACCCTGTTCATTCAAGTGACTTTCTAGTTCACTTAATAGCGCTTTTCCGTGCTTAAGTGCAATTTTTGCTCGTTGCTCATCAAGTTCAACAAGCTCTGCCAGTAACTGCTCTCTCGCACCTAAGCCAATATTGCCACTTAATTCACTGTCCGCTTCTTGTGACGATTTATCTAATACATGAAGTAGCGTCAGGGGGGCAGATAGTTTTTTTGATGTCCATGCGCCAATGTCGGCAACCGCTTTAGAATAGCTTGAACCATCGATACACGCGATTATGTTTGTCATATTTGGCTCCTTAGTGTCCGCCCATCAGTTTTTCAACTTCTTCTGGTTTATCGTGGATACCAAACTTATCAACGATGGTGCTGGTTGCTTCATTCATGCCAATCAAATTGACATCGGTGCCTTCACGTCTGAATTTAATCACAACACGATCGAGAGAAGAAACCGAGGTAATATCCCAGAAATGTGCATTTGAGAGATCAATCGTGACACGCTCAAGCGCTTCTTTAAAGTCAAACGCTCTTAAAAATTGATCCGACGAAGCAAAAAAGACTTGTCCCACAACACGATACGTACGCTCTTCACCACTTTCAGACAAATCGCTTTTCACCACCATGAAACGACCAATCTTGTTGGCAAAAAATAGCGAAGCCAGTAAAACACCGACAAAGACACCAATGGCGAGGTTGTGAGTCGCGACCACTACCACCACTGTCGCAATCATCACGATACTGGTTGATAAAGGATGAGACTTCAGATCTTTAATCGAACTCCAAGAGAAAGTACCAATAGAGACCATGATCATCACGGCAACTAATGCAGCCATTGGAATAAGTTTCAGCCAATCACTGAGGAAAACCACCATAATCAATAAGAAAATACCCGCACAAAGCGTAGAAAGACGACCACGACCGCCCGATTTGATATTGATGATGGACTGACCAATCATGGCACAGCCTGCCATACCACCAATAAAGCCTGTTGCGATATTGGCAATACCTTGGCCTTTACACTCACGGTTCTTATCGCTGCTCGTATCCGTTAAATCATCCACAATCGTGGCCGTCATCATAGATTCAAGCAAGCCTACAATCGCAAGACCGAATGAATAAGGCAAAATAATCCAAAGTGTTTCAAGGTTAAGCGGGACATCAGGCCATAAGAAAACAGGCAAAGTGTCAGGGAGCTGTCCCATATCGCCTACCGTACGAATGTCGATATTAAAGACAATCGCGACAGCCGTCAGCGAGATAATACACACAAGTGGTGATGGTAAAAGTTTTCCGACATAAGGGAGATAAGGGAACAAGTAGATAATCGCAAGACCCGCAGCCGTCATCGCATAAACATGCCAGGTCACGTTGGTTAACTCTGGCAGTTGCGCCATAAAAATCAAAATCGCTAACGCATTCACAAAGCCAGTGACCACCGACCGAGAGACAAAGCGCATTAAATCCCCTAGCTTGAGATAACCTGCTGCGATTTGGATGATGCCCGTCAACACGGTTGCGGCTAATAGGTATTGTAAGCCATGCTCTTTAACGAGCGTGACCATCAATAAAGCCATCGCTCCTGTAGCCGCTGATATCATTCCTGGACGTCCGCCGACAATGGATATGATAAAAGCAATACTAAATGAGGCGTACAGACCCACTTTAGGGTCAACACCAGCAATAATGGAGAACGCAATCGCCTCAGGGATCAAAGCTAATGCGACAACTAAGCCAGCCAGCACATCACCACGCACATTGGATAACCAATCACGTTTCATCGTTTCAATCATGAATTTACTCGTAAAATTAATAAATTAGTTAATGTATAGAAAGGAATTGAGAAAGGCGGGTGGTCTAAGGCGGCGTAATTGACATCGAGTCGCTCCATAAAAAATAAAAACGTGATCCTAACGACAGATTAAGAAACAGTCAAATTTCATTACGGCTATCAATAAGAGCACTATCGACCTAGTATATGGTGGTTAATTGGTTTACCTAGAATTAGTAGAGGCGTTTATTCTGGCTTTCTGCATGAACATAAACAGTATAAGGGTCTAAACAAGTTAAGACCCTTATTTACAGACAATACCCGTTTAAGCCCCATTCACCATAAACTGTACATCTGTGGCAATGTCACTGATATGATCGCCAGCTCGCTCTAGCCCTTTCGCAATAAACAATAGTTCAACTAGTTGTTGAGATGAAGTGGTTTGCTGGTTAAAGCCCTGAATGAGAAGTGTGTATACATCTCGATAATAGGCATCGAGCGTATCATCGCCTTCCCAGACAACATTCGCCTGAGTGGCATTTTTAGTATTGTATGCCTCAATGACGCTACGCAGCATTGTCACTAGGTGTAAATGCATCTGGTGAAATATCTCATTAAGTTCATCAGGAATGACTTGTTTGAACTGACTCGACTTTACCGCCATCGATTTTGCATAATCACCGACACGTTCTAACCTAGGTGCGATGCGCATTGATGAGAGGATAAAGCGCAGGTCATCGGCTACGGCATGTTGACGTGCTAATACTCTGGCTCCATGTTGCTCGATGTTGCTCAAGCACTGGTTGGCGATACGGTCTTGAGCAACAATGTTATCGGCTAGTTCGGTATTAGGTTTATCAAAGACATCAATCGCTTGCTCGAACTCTGTTAACACAATGTTGGCGAGTTCATTGAGTTCGTTTTTTATCTGTTCTAAGTCACGATCAAATTTCTTTAGAGTATGATTTTCCATTTTATCTTCCTAACCAAAACGGCCTGTGATGTAGTCGCGAGTCTTCTCTTTTGCTGGTGACGTAAACAAAGTATCTGTTGACGCAAATTCAACCATTTCGCCCATATGCATGTAAGCGGTATAGTGAGAGATACGCGCTGCTTGTTGCATGTTGTGCGTTACCATGACTACCGTAGTCTCTTTGTGCAAGTCGCTCAGTAGGTCTTCAATCTTGGCTGTCGCAATGGGATCTAATGCCGATGTCGGTTCATCCAGTAGCAATAAATCTGGCTTTGGCGCTAATGCTCGCGCGATACAAAGGCGTTGTTGTTGCCCTCCAGATAACCCATAGGCTGAGGTGTGGAGTCTGTCTTTAACTTCATCCCAAATCGCTGCACCTCGTAACGACTCTTCTGCACGAGCATCAAGCTCGGCCTTGTTACTGACACCGCGAATACGCAGTCCAGCCACCACGTTTTCATAAATGCTTTTCGGAAAAGGGTTAGGTTTTTGGAACACCATGCCGACCGTTAAACGAACTAGGCCTGGATCCATATCAATCAGATTATGAGCACCAGGATGCAACAGGATTTCTCCATCATAGCGATTGCCAGGATAGAGATCGTGCATTCGGTTAAAGCTACGCAGCAGCGTACTCTTGCCGCAGCCAGAAGGACCAATCAACGCGGTTATCTTCTTATCTGCAATCGGTAAATTGACATTGTGCAAAGCATGAACCTTACCGCCGTACCAGAAATTGAGGTTTTTGACTTCTGCACGAAGCGTCTCTTTCACTGAGGAAGCAGCCGATATCGCTGCGCTGCGTTTCACGCTATCTAGCTCAGTTGCCGCTGATTGGCTAGAGAAAGTTGAAATGGTTTGTGTCGTCATTGTTTGGTTCTCTCTTACTTCAGGTTACGACGCAGTCGGTATCGGATATAAATGGCAATGCCATTCATCAAGATTGTCATTGCCATGAGTACAACACCTGTCGCAGCAGCGTTGATGTGGAATTCAGCTTGAGGGCGAGACACCCAGTTAAATAGCTGGATAGGCATCAAAGTGAACGGACTGGACAACCACTCAAAATTGATAAATGGGAACTCACTTTGAAAAGGTGAACTGGGCAAAAAGGCAATAAAAGTTAATGCACCAATGGTAATAACAGGTGCAGCCTCACCAATGGCACGAGCTAGGCCAACAATGGTGCCAGTTAAAATACCAGGTCTAGCTGCGGGTAATATGTACATGCGCACGGTTTGCCATTGGTCTGCCCCGAGACCGTAGGCAGCTTCACGTAGCTCTAGGGGAATGCTGCGAATCGATTCTCGTGTCGATACGATGATGACAGGAAGGATCAGTAGCGCGAGTACTAATCCCGCGGTAATGATGCTTTCCCCTAAACCAAAACCATAAATAAACAAGCCTAAAGCAAGTAAGCCGTAGATAATGGAAGGCACACCCGCTAGGTTACTGACGTTGATTTCAATGATGTTCGTCAGCCAGTTCTTTGGTGCATATTCTTCAAGATACAACCCTGCCGCAACGCCAAATGGTATTGCTATACAGGCTGTTACCAACATGACAAGGCTCGTACCAACCCAAGCTGACAATATGCCAGCTTGTTCTGGGTGACGAGAAGGGAAGTTGGTATAAAATTTTGCATCAAAAAGTCGCGGTAGTCCTGAATAAATGAGATCTGCAAAGACACTGACCAGCAGAGACATCGCAATAAGCAGGATAATGATCCCTATCGTTGCTACGGTGAGATCAGCCTGTTTATTTTTACGGACGATTTGTTCGAGAGTTAACGGTGTATTTTGCATTAGTAAACCTCTCTGAATCGACGGCGTAGGTAGAAACCGAGGATGTTAAAAATCAGAGTGATGATGAAAAGCACTAGGCCTGCGGCAAAGACAGACTGATAGGCAATCGTGCCATGGGGTAAATCTCCCATTGCCATCTGGACGATAAATGATGTGATAGTGGCAGCACCTTCAGTTGGATCAAAGCCAAAGCGTGGGTTTTGCCCCGCAGCAATCGCCACAACCATGGTTTCACCAACTGCACGTGACATACCTAAAATACAAGCGGCCGTAATGCCAGATAAGGCAGCAGGTATTACGATGTGCGTCGCCACGCGAAAGCGAGAATAGCCCAGTGCATAGCCAGCTTCTCTTAAGTGCATAGGCACAGAGCGCATGGCATCTTCACTCACCGAGGCCGTATATGGCAGGATCATAATTCCCATCACAATACCAGGTGCCAGCAAATTAAAACCTGAAAGAGTTGGGATAATTGTTTGGAGTAAAGGTGTGACAAAAAGAAGTGCAAAAAAACCATACACAACGGTCGGCACACCTTCAAGAAGTTCTAAAAATGGTTTAACGGTTTCGCGGACGGAATTGCTCGCATATTCGCTAAGATAAATAGCTAAACCAATCCCAGCAGGGATTGCAACTCCGAGAGCGATACCTGCGACAGTGAGAGTTGCTGAGACTAACGTCATCACACCAAAATGCGCATTAGCAAACATCGGCGTCCACTGAGTGTCTGTGAGAAAGTCTACAATGGATACGTGTTCAAAAAAGGGTAATGATTCTGAGACAAGAACGTAGACTATCCCTACGGTAACAAAAATGGAAGCAACAGCCGCTACCATTAAAAGGTGCCTACTTAGTGCATTCCAAAATGCACGTCGCTTTAAAAAAGCTTCAGAGACCAAGAGGCTTGAAGAGCTAGATTGATTAGTATTCATATTCATTGCCTACGTAAAGAGAACAAGGAGGGCAGCAAAGCTCCCTCCATGAATCAATACAATAATGACTTACTTAGGAGTACGAGCTAACAGCTCTTCAATACCGATACCGACTTCAGCTCCGTGGAAAACAGAACCCGTACGACGTTGCTTAAAGTTTTCTTGCGCTAACTTGTAGGCTTTGTCAGGTAAAGGAACATATCCCACTTCTTTAACCAATTGAGGGGCATGAGTCGTGTCCATGTAGAAGTTTACAAAACGCTCAACGTGAGCTTTTTCATCGGCAGACTTTTTATTTACGTAGATGAAAATTGGACGAGATAGAGGTTGGTAGGTTGCATTCTTGGCATTTTCAACAGTGGGTTCAACAGGAGCGCTTCCTTTCCAACTAATCGGTGCTGCCTTCAGTTTGTCTTTATTTTCTTCGAAATAAGCAAGACCAAAGAAACCTAAAGCATCAACGTCGTTAGATACACCTTGAACAATAATGTTATCGTCTTCACTGGCGGTAAAATCACCTCGACTTGATTTGTCTTCAATAATTGCTTCAAGGAAATAATCGTAAGTGCCTGAATCGGTGCCTGGACCAAAAAGCTTTAATGGACGATCAGGGAAGGCTGGGTTCATTTGTTTCCATGTCATCACCTTGCCTTGAGCCGCTGGTTCCCAAGCCTTTTTCAAATCCTCAACATTCAGGTGTTTGACCCAGTCATTTTTCGGGTTAATTACTACGGTTAATGCGTCAAGTGCGGCGGGTAATTCGATGAATTCAACACCGTTTTCTTCGCACAGTTTCCGTTCTGAATCTTTAATTGGTCGAGAGGCATTCGAAATGTCCGTTTCGCCACGACAGAACTTTTTAAAGCCACCACCAGTACCAGAAATACCAACGGTGACCATAGTTTTGCCTTTTTCTGCATTCTGGAACTCTTCAGCCATTGCCTCTGTAATAGGAAAAACTGTACTAGAACCATCAATTTTAACCAGATCACGTGCGAATGCGCCTTGACTAGCTGCGAGTAACGTCGCGCCAACTAGGGCTGCTGACAAAGTATGTTTCATGACTTATCTCCATGTTTTGCGTCATTGATAACTTCGATGGTTACGTTACTACTCATTTGTGACACTTTCGTGTCAGTTTATTTAAATATGCATGCATGTATATGTACGAATCTAAAAATGTATTGTATGTTTTTACGACAGTGGGATCGTACTTATTGATGAGAATGCCAGGATGGATAAGAGAACTGTACATTTCATTAGCTACCCAACCTCCGATCTAGCCTGCATTGCTGCTCAGCTTCTTTTTAGTCGCTCTAGTGACCGATATCACATCAGTTATGAAAGGCTGCCCAACGAAGATGACTGCGGCGATACGCTGGATTGCTTTGGATATTTTGGTTATCTCTTTTTAGATGCCTCGGATGAGATAGAGCCAGGCTATGACTATGTAATTGACATCAACTACGCGATGCATCGAGTTGGAAGGCGTAGAGAGGCATATCAAAAAAACCTTTACTGGGAAGTGACTTGTAATCAAAACGCAATAGAAGAACTACAGAATCACATCAGCTATTTCTCTTCTCGTTGCGATGTCATCCTGTAATCTCCCTGCGTTTTTTGTTGACAGACGATATATATAAAATAATATATTCGCATATTCAGATAAGTGGGATTGAGCATGTTACCTCACCAGTTTTTTAAATTACTTTCAGATGAAACGCGGGTTCGTTGCTTGTTAATGATTGCCCGTGAAGAAAAGGTCTGTGTCGGGGAGTTGACAGAAGCCCTTAATGAAAGCCAACCCAAGATTTCTCGCCACCTTGCATTGCTCCGTTCGAGTGGTGTGGTGGTTGATACCCGTCAGGGGCAGTGGGTTTTCTACCGTTTATCGGATCAGCTTCCTGGTTGGATGAGAAAACAGATCCAAGGGTTAGTTGACTCTAACTGCCTGAAAGCAGAATACCAGCAAGATATTCAACGCTTATCCGAGATGAAATCTCGTCCAGAATGTTGTGTTTAAAGGAAAAATTAAGATGTCTATCAAAGTAGGAATTAATGGATTCGGTCGTATTGGACGTTTAGCGCTGAGAGCGTCGTTTGATTGGCCTGAAATTGAGTTCGTTCAGATTAACGATGTGGCAGGTGATGCGGCAACCTTAGCGCACCTGCTTGAGTTTGACTCAGTGCAAGGACGCTGGCACCACGAAGTGACGAGTGAAGGTAACGCCATCATCATCAACGGTAAAAGCATTGCTACCTCACAAGAGAAAGCCATCGATGCGGTAGATTGGTCAGGTTGTGACGTGGTGATTGAAGCAACGGGTAAGCACCGTAAATCTGAGTACTTAAATCTGTATCTGGCACAAGGTGTTAAACGTGTGGTGGTTTCCGCCCCAGTAAAAGAAGATGGGATTGCTAACATTGTTGTTGGTGTTAACGACCACATTTTTGACCCAGAAAAACACCAGATTGTGACCGCTGCCTCTTGTACCACAAACTGCATTGCACCTGTGGTGAAAGTGATTCATGAGAAGCTCGGTATTGAGCAGTCGTCATTTACAACGATCCACGACCTCACTAACACCCAAACTATTCTCGATGCTCCGCATAAAGACCTTCGCCGTGCGCGTGCTTGTGGTATGAGTTTGATCCCAACAACTACAGGTTCTGCGAAAGCGATTATCGAAATTTTCCCTGAACTTAAAGGAAAAATTGATGGTCATGCAGTGCGCGTGCCGTTAGCTAACGCCTCTTTAACCGACATTATTTTTGATGTTAAGCGTGACACTACGGCTGAAGAGGTTAACGACTTACTTAAAGAAGCGTCGCAGAATGAACTGAAAGGCATACTTGGTTTCGAAGAACGCCCTCTTGTCTCTATTGATTACAAAGGGGACCAACGTTCAACGATTGTCGATGCGCTTTCGACTATGGTGGTTGGCAAGCGTATGGTTAAAATCTATGCGTGGTATGACAACGAAATGGGTTACGCAACACGTACCGCAGAACTTGTTCGTAAAGTCGGCCTAGCATAAGGAAGCAAACAAATGACACATCCTACGTGGGAACTGCCTGTTGAAGACAATAACGCAGCGTTAGTACTAACTCCTTGTCCTGGCACTAAAGAAGCGTCGCTGAGTGACAGTATTGATCAACTCAAGTCTCAAGGTGTCACCGTCGTTGTTACGGCACTGAGCACTCATGAGATGCAAGAAAAGGGCGTTGGTGACTTGCCAGACCTTGTTGAGAAAGCAGGCTTGCAATGGTTCCATACACCAATAGAAGATGACTGCGCACCAAACGAAGCGTTCTTGGCTCGCTGGAAACATATATCCCCTTCGTTACACAAAGCTATAGAAAATGGCGAAAAGATAGCGATGCATTGCATGGGGGGATCGGGACGTACTGGTTTGCTTGCTGCCCATCTCTTGCTAGAGAAAGGCTGGGAGTTGCAAGAAATCATCACCCATGTCCAGTCATTAAGACCTGGTGCGTTTACCAAAGATGTACAAGTTGAGTACATCCACCAATTTGCTAATCAATAAAAGCCTTAAAGAGCTGCCTTAGGCGGCTCTTTTTAAAGAGAGTGAATATGTTGTCTAAGCTCAACCAAAATGTCCGCCAGTACATGTTGGTCACATTTAACTATTGGAACTTCACCGTTACCGATGGCGCACTACGTATGTTGGTGGTGCTCTATTTTTATGACTTGGGGTATTCAACCTTAGAGATCGCCTCCCTCTTTCTTTTTTATGAATTCTTTGGCGTCGTCACTAACCTCATCGGTGGTTGGCTAGGTGCTCGTCTTGGTTTGAACCGAACGATGAATATTGGCTTGGGAATGCAAATCATCGCTCTTTCAATGCTGGCCGTTCCTGCAAGTTGGCTCTCGATTCCATGGGTCATGGCGGCACAAGCCTTGTCAGGTATTGCCAAAGACCTAAACAAGATGAGCGCGAAAAGCTCCATCAAAACTTTGGTGCCAGAGAATGCGCAAGGAGCATTGTATAAGTGGATCGCTATACTTACAGGCTCTAAAAACGCGCTAAAAGGTGCGGGATTCTTCTTAGGTGGTGCGTTGTTATCGATGATTGGCTTCCAATATGCGGTAGCTGCGATGGCAGGTGTTCTTTTACTGGTCTTTATCGGCAGTGTGATTAGCCTTAAATCCGACCTGGGCAAAGCGAAAAATAAACCTAAGTTCTCTGAAATTTTTTCCAAATCTAGCAGCGTAAACATTCTATCCGCTGCACGTATGTTCCTGTTTGGTGCGCGTGATGTTTGGTTTGTAATTGCACTGCCTATTTATCTGGGATCTGTGTTTGGATGGGATCATAGCGCCGTAGGTGGATTCTTGGCTATTTGGGTTATCGGTTACGGTATCATTCAAGGGATTGCACCAAAGATCACAGGCAGTAAATCAGGTCATACTCCAGATGGTAAAGCCGCGATAGTGTGGGCGTTGGTATTGTCTGTAGTGACTGGCGTAATTGCTTACAGTGTGCAGCAGCAATGGCACCCAGAAGTGGTTATTGTCGTTGGACTGATGATTTTTGGTGCTGTGTTTGCGGTTAATTCTTCTCTGCACTCGTACTTAATCGTCAGCTATGCCAAGGGAGATGGTGTCTCTCTGGATGTCGGTTTCTACTACATGGCAAACGCAATGGGGCGTTTGATAGGGACGGTTCTATCTGGATGGGTGTTCCAAATGTGGGGGTTCTCAGCCTGTCTATGGGTATCCTTTGCCTTCTTAGCATTAACGACCATTATTTCGTTTTGGCTGCCTATAAGTACAAATCAAAAACTGGCTCAGCAATAAATAAAACTAAGCAGATTTGTTCACCAATGCCAGCTACGATTGCTGGCATTATTTTTTAGCCTCAAGTCATCGAATAAGCGAGAGCTATAAAAAACGTTAATGAAGTAGTATCAGTTCGTTACGTATACACTTATCTACATTGATTTCAGATCGAGCACATGCTGTTTTATTTCTTCAGAATCGAGATTTTGAAAATCGATGTTTGCAAGAGCTTCAATTCTTCGTTTTAGAGAGGAGTATACTTTATCGCACTGCTTGTTAAATTCGGAGACTGAAGCTTCATCATTAGGCAATGGCTCAAGATCCCAAGCAACACGAATACCAGCAGATAACCAGTTTGGGCAAGTTTCATTGTGCATTGTGTCACACACAGTAATTATTAGATCTGGATGGAAGCTCAGCCTTTCTTCCCATGACGTGCTGTGAAACTCAGAGGCATCAAAACCATGCATATCAAGGTATTGTGCAATACGAGGATTGATCTGACCCTTAGGATGGCTACCGCCACTTGCGATTTGGAAATTTTCAGGCAGGTATTTTTTTGCAATTGCTTCAGCCAAAATGCTTCTGCTTGCATTACAGTTTGTTGACGGTTGAAAATAGGCATGAGCTAACTCATGGAAATACGCTGAGAAAGCGAGTCGTCTGCACTATCAATATTGGACAATAAATTTTTCCATACCTTAGTTAATCTATGGTTTACTAAATTAGTAAACCATATGAAACATTTCTGTCCATAAACGCGTTATCCCACCACAATCAGCCATGTGATCACCAAGCGACCATAAATCCAGGCCCATCGCCCTAGAATGTGGGGGTAATGCTTGAGCTAGTGTTGAAACATCCATTATCCAACGATACTTGTTACCAAGATAAGCCCTGCAGTGCCGACCGATATCCGCATAAAAATTTGCCTTTTATATTCATCTACCCGTCGACTAAAGTGCAATGTGTTGTTATGTTATAACATTGCATTTGGTAGTTGTTATCATTTAATCGTTAAGGGGAATGAGTTTGGGGGTGATCTTAGAAGTCAAGCAACTAGCAACACGAAGCCCGCAAGGCTGGAAAGCGTTGATTGATGCAACGTTTGAGGTCGCAGGTGGTCAATGTTTTGCCGTGATAGGACCGAACGGCAGTGGTAAATCGAGTCTGTTAAAATCGATTACTGGCGAATACGCGGCAGTGCAAGGTGAGCTGCTGATTAATGGTTACCAACTCAGCGAGTTATCTCTTCAGCAAAAAGCCAAATTGATTGCCGTTGTTGCTCAAAATGATTACGTCGATCCGCGTTTAACGGTACGTGAATATGTCAGTCTTGGTCGAGTGCCACATGCTTTCTGTTGTAGCCAAAGCTCTCACTTGGCGGCGGTTGATAACGCGCTTAATGACGTAAAACTGCTCGAAAAAAGCGAGCGTACAATGGGCTCGCTCTCTGGTGGTGAACAGCAACGAGCAAATATTGCTAGAGCTTTTGCCCAGCACCCTCAACTTTTACTGCTCGATGAACCTACTAATCATTTAGATCCTTTAGCGCGTTTAGAATTGCTCGCTCTAATTAAACGGAAAGGCGTCGCCTGTATTGCAGTATTGCATGATTTACAATTGGTTGCTCCTTTCGCCGATAAAGTGATTCTCATGGCCAATCAACGCATTGTGAAATGCGGCTCGGCAGTAGAAATCCTAAGCAATCAATATATCACGCCAATATTTGGGCTAAATGTGCTGACTTTTCAACACCCACATATCGACAACGCGGTTCTTCATTTTGAAGCTGCGTGTTAAGCACTCAAATTTTCGACAGGAATGACCTTATGAAATGGAAAGTTATATTTTCACTTTTATTGCCTATCACCGCTGCGCAAGCCGCGACAACCCAATATCCGGTGATAGTAGAAAGTTGCGGAACCCGATTGATGATTGAGAAGCGCCCGACTCATGCGGTGTTTCATGATATCAACATGACTGAAATGGCGTTTGCTTTAGGTCTGCAAGATGATATGGCTGGCGTTACTGGCATCACTGGCTGGTACAAGATGTCACCTGAATTTAAACATCGTTTGGGTGGGATTCCAGAGCTGGCACCTAAATACCCATCGCTTGAAACCATGATAGCCGCGAATGCCGATTTCTTCTTCGCTGGTTGGAATTATGGCATGACAGTGGGTGGCGAGGTCACGCCTGAAACATTAGCGCCTTATGGCATTGATACTTTGGTGCTGAGCGAAAGCTGTGTCCACACTCATCCGAAGCAGCAAAGGAGTGCCAGTATGGATTTACTGTATACAGACATTCTGAAGCTTGGCGTGATTTTCGACCGTCAAGATAAGGCCAATGCACTTGTCAACAGTTGGAAACAACGTATTGCGGCTTTGCCAAAGCCTACATCCAACGCCAAAGCTCCGAAGGTATTCTTATACGATTCTGGTCAAGATAAGCCGTTTACCGCAGGTCAGTTTGCGATGCCAGACGCTATGATTCGAGCCGCAGGTGGAGTCAATGTTGTGCATGATATGCCAACCAGTTGGGCGACCACTTCGTGGGAAAAGGTGGCTAAGGAAAATCCAGATGTCATCATTTTACTTGATTATCAAAATGCCAATGGTGCGAATGCACTGCAACATTTTCTCGAGCAACATCCGCTGATGAAATACACCAATGCGGTTAAGAACAAACGCTATATTAAGCTGCGATATGAACAATTAACGCCTGGGCCTGCGAATATCGCTGCCGTTGAGAAGATGGCTAGTGCTTTTGCTCAATAACACGGCTTATTAAATGATGAAAATTAGCCGCTATTCATGGATGTGGTTGTTGGGCTGCACTCTGTTAGGCACGACATTTCTATTGAGCTTAATGTACGGTTCGATGACCTTTTCTATCCATCAGGTTTGGGATGGAATGGCCGAGATTGGCTCACAAGATATGTCGATGACGAGCCGAATTTTGCTGGATCTGCGCTTGCCGCGAGCGCTGCTTGCGATTATTGCGGGTACGGGACTTGCGATGGTTGGAGCATTATTACAAACGGCCACGCGTAATGATTTGGCCGATCCATTTCTATTTGGCCTTTCTTCAGGGGCGTCTGCTGGCGCAGTGTTAGTTATCACTCGCTTAGGGGATACGCTCGGTGTTTGGTCGCTACCCATTGCCGCGTTTAGTGGTGGTCTTGTCTCTGCTGCTGCGGTGATTATGCTGTTCTCGATGCAGAAAAAGCGTGGTAACGACAACTTAGTGCTATGTGGGCTCGCCATCTCATTTTTGTTTGGTGCCATGACGAGCTTTTTTATCTATTCGGGCGACCAGCGTGCTGCCAGTTCTATTCTTTTCTGGACCATGGGAGGATTAGGGCTGGCGCGTTGGGATAATTTACCTTTTGCTTGGTTAGGTGTTGCGGTTGTTGTTGTGCTGTCGGTCAAACGGTATCGCGCGCTCGATACGCTGCTGGTTGGTGATCAGACCATTCACTCTCTGGGAATGAATGTTCATCGTCTGCGCAGTGAAATCTTTATCTGTTGTGCGTTTTGTACTGCGGCGATCGTCGCAATAACGGGTGTGGTGGGATTTATTGGTTTAATGGTTCCACATTTGATAAGGCCATTTTCGGGTATGACTCATAAGCGCTTGCTACCTCTCGTTGCATTATGGGGAGCGGTTATCATGAGCCTTGGTGATCTGCTTAGTCGCATATTACTTGCGCCGCAAGAACTACCGGTCGGAATTATTACTGCCGCGGTTGGCGGTGTGTTTGTTTTGTATTTAGTTTGGAAGAAAAATTAGTGTTATGAGAGGATTAAATGATGTGTTCCGTAGCCAACACTGTTGCAGCTTCAAGTAGGAAGGGTATAAAAAAGCCGCTGAATGCGGCTATTTATTGTAATGCCTTTATATATTAAGTGTTTTAGTGGTCACAGATATATCAGCTGTACGAGTTTTAGCGAGGTTGGCGCGAAATACCCCCTACCTTAGTCCTTTAAGAAAGGGGGAGGAGATTAACGCTCCCCTAATACTTCGAAATCATCGCTGGCTAAGCGGGCTTTTCCATCGGCTTCTACAACCCAATGTTCACGATGAATCGCGCCAAACGCTTTATTCATTTGCCATTTTGCGGTCAAAATGTAGCCGTTTTCACCTGCAGCTTGCCATTGCACATCATAGTACTCTACCTGTGCAAATCCTTGGTCCATAATATTTTGCCAAAAGGCCTGAATGGCTTCTCGGCCTTCAAATTGGCCAAAGGGACGAGCATGCATGATGGCATTCGTCGCGTACTGTTCTGCGCAGCCTTGCGCATCCTGTTGGTTAAACGCGTTCTGCCAAGCTTCAATACCCTTCATACAAACGGCTAATACTGAATGATCTAACATAGTGGATTCCTCTTAATCTTTCTTCTCCCTTCGACTTAAAGCGGCCACTTCAAGTTGTTTGGGGATATGGGTTTTTATCTGAAACGATAACGGCAAGTGGTTTGCGGATAACTCATCTCTTCCCAGTTAGATTAGTGCTTTCAATTGATCTGAAAAATACCAATAATAAAAATGACTGTTTAGAGAAAGAGAACAATTGGCCATGAATCGATTAAGGCAGATGGCGATTTTTGCGCATGTAGTGGAGGCCGGCTCCGTCTCTGCAGCAGCCGATAAACTTAATGTGTCAAAATCAGTGGTTAGCCAGCATCTCAAAACCTTAGAAAATGAGCTGGGTATGGTACTGATGAAAAGAACCACGCGGCGTCAAACATTAACCGATGTCGGCGAGCAGTTTTATTT
This sequence comes from Vibrio paracholerae, assembly GCF_037672085.1. Taxonomy (NCBI): domain Bacteria; kingdom Pseudomonadati; phylum Pseudomonadota; class Gammaproteobacteria; order Vibrionales; family Vibrionaceae; genus Vibrio; species Vibrio paracholerae. Next base: position 295,285 of record NZ_JBBHLM010000001.1, read on the forward strand.
AAAATGCAAAGAGTTGAATACGATTGCTGAGTCAGCTTGGGATATTGCCTCTGACTACCAAACCGAGCCGCAAGGGCGATTTCGTATTACGGCCTCGCACGCTTTGATGGATAGCTTGGTGGCACCTGTGATCGCCGAATTAATGACTCAATACCCTAAGTTAAAACCGGAATTGATTGCTGATGACCAGCATCTGGATTTGATGGCAAACGACATTGATATGGCGATCCGAATTGGCCCATCTCATGACAGTTCACTGAAACAAAAACGGATTGGCGAATTTAGAGATGTTTTATGTGGGCTTGAAGAGCGCAGGACGAAGCTTAATGAGTCGCCGTATATTGCGAATGTTTGGCAACCTAAGCAAATTGAACACCATTTTCGCAGCGCTGAGGGGCAGACGTGGATTTATCGTCAACAGGCGAGTTGTACCGCGAATTCATTTCATACCTGTTTAGCACTGATTCGCTCTGGCGCGGGCGTAGGTATTGTGCCTGATTTTTACTTGTCAGAGAGGGGATCACAACTGGTGAATGTCGTGCCTAACTACACTTTACCCATCAATACGGTTTATACCTTAACGCCGTACTCTAGCCATACACCTACAATCGTGAAGCTATGTACTGATTACTTGGAGCAAGCGCTAGGCAAAAGGTTGAGCTAGCCCCTTCCCTCAAGCGGAAAAGTGGCTTGAAGGAAGGGTGTAATCAGGGGAGCATTATCCCCTTCCTACTTGAAGCTGCAGCGGTGTTGGCTACGCTCGTTCACCCCAATCACCTCGTTCACCCCAATCACATAGTTTGCCTATGCTCATGGGGGTTCACTTACTTGCCGCCTACCTGCAACTCCAAGTTGTTTGGGTATAGGCCGTGAATATGCCCACTAAGCATCACTTCGCCTGATAAGGCAGCGAGGAGTGGTGCAGTACAATGCGCAGCTGGCCTTGCTCATCTTTCTTAAAAGCCCAGCTTTTATCTACCACGGTTTCCTGCCCTTTATCATTCACTAGGAAGACATTGCCTGTGGTGAGTGCAAGATCGCCATCAATGTAAACTGCGGCATTTTCAAAACGGTATTCCTTCCAGCCTTTTAGGGCAAAGCCCGAATCTTGTGGATAGCTTTTATTGTTGCCAACAAAGTAAGAGAGTGCGCCTTCTGTATCGGTGCGGAAGGTTTGCTTGCCACTGGCGAGGGTCGGTTTAAACAATACTGCGCCTTGTTGGTAGCCATAGGCTTGATCTAACACTTGGTTCGCAAGCTCAGTTGCCGCTTTGATGCCTTGTTTTTGATAAGTATCGCTGATTTTAATCAGCGCTTCGCCCCATGCTTGTTGGGCTTTTAGCACATCTTCATGAGTGATGTTGTTATTCACGACAAGATCGGCAGCTTGAGTCGTGAAAGGTAATAAGCCGCACAGAATCAGGGCGGAAACGGATAGAGTACGAGTCATACGTTGCATAATCTGCCTTCCTTAAATGTTTGCAGTAGGTTCAGCGCTACTCTACGAGGTTTCGATGAATGTAAACCGAGCGCAAAGATTAACCTCAGATTAACAAGATTTACCCTTGGGTAGAGGATCACGTAATCTGCATATCTCCTTGCTACTTAACGCGGTCTTGGCGACGCTGATTCATCTTAAACACCGAGTGTGTCTATGCTGATGGAGATGGACTCATTGGTCGCCTATTTGCCACTGCGAGTAGTTGAGACTCATAGAAAGAAGACAATTTTGGGAAATGACTATGTTTCGATATCGGCTTGCGTTTGTACTCGCATTACTATTGACCTTGATTTTGGCGCAGGCCGGGGTGGCTTATTGGTCAAATCAAGTTGCGAATCAGCATCTGCTGCGTGGGCAAATCTCAAGCCAAATTCTGCAAGGTTTTATGCAGTTAAGTACCGAAAAACAGCAACTTAAAGTCTGGCTCGCCGAGTATCTTCTGATTAAAGATGGCAGTACCCTGAAAAGGGATATGCGTTTTTCCAAAATTGAAGCGCTGCTACACAAGCTCAATCTTTTGACGGAGCAAGCTCAGCAGCACAGCTTAACCGTGCAAGATTTCTCAGAAATAAACCAGCAGATCAAGGTAATCTCCCTGTTTGAAACCAACTTCGCCAGCTTAAAAAAGGCGTTGCGTTCATGGGAAATTGCCAAAATTACTGACGATGATGAACGCTGGCTATTGTTGAACCAGTCGTTCGATCAGGTCGATGATACCGATTTACGCCAGCTGTTGACGCAAGCCATTAGCCTCCAGCAGCAGCGTACCGCACGTTATGAAGAAGCGGCGTTGGATGCGTTATCGAATGTGAGAGCGGTCATCACCAGCTTAGCGGTTTTTGGCATGGTGTCGGGGGCGCTGCTTGGCGTTTGGTTATTGCGTACCCTTTCTAAGCCGCTGGCTGAGTTGGTGAAAAGTACTACCGCCTTAGAGCAAGGCCGATTGGATCACCGCATTTCGATCAGCGGGCCGGATGAACTTAAAACGCTGGCGCGCCATTTTAACTATATGGCGCAAAGTCTTGAGCAAGCGCAGCAAAAAGAGCGGATGTCACGCCAATTAATTGAGCGAGAAGTGGCAGACCGAACCCAAGAGCTGGCGCAAGCTTTACAAACGTTGGAGAAAGCCAAGCACCAACAAAAAGAGTTCTTCGCTAATGTCAGCCATGAACTGCGCTCTCCTGCCACTGCGATTTTAGGTGAGGCGCAAATTACTCTGCGCAGTCGGCACAATAGTGATGATGAGTATCGGCAAACCTTGCTGCGGATCAGTGAGTCGGCAGAGCAACTGGCATTTCGGATTGAAGATTTATTGATGTTGATCCGACACGATGAGCGCCTGTTTCATCCTGCGTTAACCGAGTTGCTCTTAGGTGAAATTTGGCAAGCGGTGGTGCGGCAAGCCAGCTTGTTGACTCACGCGCAGCAAGTTGAGTTGACGGTGAATACGCCAGCACAGGGTGAGTGGCAAACACAGCTTTGCTATACGGATCGCGATAAATTGCTGATGGTGATCCGTATCTTGGTGGATAACGCTTTACGCTATGATCCGACGCAGCGACCGATAGGATTGAATCTTGAGTTGGATGAAGAGGCATGGCGTGTGCAATTGGTAGATCAAGGTATTGGGATTGCTGAAGCGGATCTGAGTGTGATTTTTGAACGCTATTTTCGTGCAGAAAATGGCAAGCGGTATCGCCCTGATGGGTTAGGCATTGGCTTAACGCTGGCGCAAAGTATCGTAAAACAACTGGATGGTGAAATCCGCATCGAAAGTGTGTTGGAACAAGGCACGACGGTGACGTTAACTTTTCCGCGAGGAGAGGAGCAAGATGCGAATCTTATTGATTGAAGATGATGAAAGAATTGCCCGTTTTATTGAGCGAGGCTTAAAAGCGGAAGGGCACCAAATCCACCGTTTGAAAGACGGTCAATACGGATTAGAAACCGTGAAAAGCAGCGAGCCGGACTTACTGATCTTGGATCGCATGTTGCCCCATGTGGATGGGTTAACCCTATGCCAGCAAATCCGTGCGACGGGTAATCAGGTTTTAATCCTGATGTTATCCGCTTTGGGCGAGGTGGAGGAACGCATCCAAGGATTGCGCACCGGTGCGGATGATTACCTCGCCAAGCCTTTCCATTTTGAAGAGCTGTTGGCACGCATCGAGGCACTGCAGCGGCGTAATATTCAAACCCACACCAGCAATAAGCTGCGTTTTGCTGATTTAGAACTCTGCCTATCCACCATGCGCGTGTATCGTGCCGAGCAACCGATAGAGCTGACGGCAAAAGAGATTTCAATACTTGAGCTTTTTTTGCGTAAACCGGGGCACATTTTTAGCCGGGAGCGAATTTTGGCGAATGTGTGGGGTATTCACCAAGATCCGCTGACCAATGTAGTCGATGTCTATATGCGTCGTTTACGCAAGAAAATCGATATGCCTTTTGCCCAGCCGCTGATCCAAACCAAGCGGGGTATGGGGTATTACTTAGGTGACGCTTAACCCTATTCTTTAGACGCCAATTGGGCAAACTTGCTGTAGCTACTCACGCGGCCATTGATGTATTCAATTAAGACCCTAATTCAATACAATGTCCACGATACAAAACCTGACTGTTTGGGTCTCTATTCGCGGTCACCAATAACTCTGAACTGTTTTTGAGCGCTTGCCATTCACTAGGTGACATGTAGCGAATATCATTAATTTTTTGCAGGCTATCTATCAATTGAAGCTTGCCCGTGTTTTTATCTCTCATCCAAACCATTGCTTGCCCAAATGAGGGATTTTCCATGTTAAGGTTCCGCTGCATGCGCAGGCTAGATTGCCCCGGTTTATCACCTTGATAAGCCACCAACGCAAAATGGTTTGTTTGGCTCTCGGAGGACATTATGGCTAAGTAGGTGATTGGGCGTACTTGAGCTATTTCAATCGTTGGCGATAGGGATTGCATTGTATTTTGCACCCAGATTCCGACAAAGAGTGACATGGTCATCCCGATGGGCAGCCACCACCAACGCATGCGTTGAAAGGGGCGAGCAGGGTTAGTGCGCTCAGTAATCTTTTTCCATACTCGTTTCGAGGGTGAAGCTAACGAGATAGTTGAGTTATGAAGATCTGCCGCTGGGGTCAAGCCTGATAAATGCTTTTGCCACAGCTCGATGTGCTCCCACCAAGTAGGATCAGCTTTCATCAAGGTTTCCATACGGCGTTTGACCAAGGGGGTTTGTGTACCTAACACGTACTCGGCGGCTAACTTATCTCGTAATTCCGCTTTTATATAGCGGCGGCTTTTCAATCGGTTAGACATTGTTTCAACTCCTGCAACCCGCGGCGGATCCAAGATTTTACCGTACCCAGCGGTGTATTGATGTGTTGGACGATTTCTTGATGACTCATTCCGTACTGATATGCCAAAACAATCGCGCTTCTTTTTTCTTCAGCGAGAGATTGCAAGCATCGGGTCAAATTCTGGTCGGATGCCGATTCGGTGGAGGATTCTTTTTCGAACAGATTTTCGAGCGATTCTTCGCTGCGGCGACCTCGTTTGCGGATTTCATCGATCGCTAGATTTCTCATACTCTGGCAAAGCCAGGCCCAAGGATAGTCAACCGGATAGGAGTGGTCATTGAACCAGAGTTTGACGAATCCATCTTGCAAAACATCCGCCGCAATATGTTCATCTCGGACAACATGGAGAATTAAGTTGTAAAGCCTTGAGCTGGTTAACTGGTACAGCGCTTCGAACGCCTTGCGGTCGCGAAGCGCTATTTTGGAGAGCAGTAAACCTATTGCATGTTTATCTGTACTCACACTGACCTCATTGAGTAATTAGGTGCCAGACGTTTTTTACCCCATCGCCTTGGGTTTCACCCGGTTCGGTATCTTTAAACCAACGATAAAGTGGTTGGCTTTTAAATGTCCATTGATAAGTATGATCATTTCGTTGTATCACGCCAAAATCACCAGTAAGTCGAAGATTTTCAATGCCTTTGTGTATAAGTGCTGCATCAACATAAGCTGGTGGCCATTTGGTTTCACATTCACCATAACACACCGACATCTCAGGTTTATCTTGATCAAAGGTATAGAGCGTTAATTGATTACTATCGACTAAAAAGCGGCGAGTACCATCATTAAATAGCTGCAGAGGAACATCATCAGCGCGAGCCAACTGCCAAACGCCTTTCACTCCAGCACCAGTGATGTCGCCGGGTTGGGTATCTTTCACCCATCGATAAAGCGGTTTGCCTGCTAATGTCCATTGTTGACGACCATCATCACGTATGATCGGCTTAGCGTTGTCCAGTTTTGCGATTTCAAGGGTGGATTCTTCATCGGCCCACATCGGTGGCCATAGTTTTTCACATTCCCCATTACAGACTGATTGGCCGACAGGATCTTTGGTGAAAGTATAAAGTGTTTTACCTGCATTATCTGTGTATACCTGTCCTAGATCGGTATCGATGGTTGTTGCCGCTAAGCTATAACTGGCAGGAAGTAAGAGAAGTGTTGATATGAAGAGTGTTTTCATAATGATTATCCTTATTGACGGGTCCAACCGTCACGTAAAAAATATTCGGCACCAGCGTCACTGGTGATGAAGTCGATAAAGTCTTGGGTTTGGCTATCTGCACCTTGCGCTTTGGCCAGATTCAAATCTCTATAGATACGTCGTTCAGGTTCGATCTCCACGTAGTCGACTTTATCTGTATGGTTTAATGGCCAATGAATCCAAGTAATCCAAGCATCTGCCTGTTGCTGCTGAAAAGCTTGGAAACTTGCACCACTACCTTTGGCGTAAGCGATAATTTTGCTGCGGAAGTTCTGTACATCAGCCAATGATCCTGTGCGGCCGGCGATATCCTCCCAAACTCCCGTGCCAGAGGTGTTGTAGACGCCCAACCCTTCGGTCACTACAATGCGTGATGGGTTATCGAGAAGATCTTGAATGCCACGAATCCCCTTAGGATTACCTTTAGCGACAGCGATGACCGCTCTGCGTAAGTAAATGGGCTCAACATCTTGATGAGTAATGAAAGGATAGGTTTCCGCAAAGGCACTCATCGATTGTTCGGAGGAACCAAACAGTAGATCGGCGTTTTTTTGCGCTTCCTGACTCCATTTGGATTCAGGGCCTGCGATGATATTTACCTTTACGCCACTTTGTTGGGTGAATGCTTGGGCTGCATGGCGTAATGCGGTATCTGGCCCTCCTGGACCATACACATTAATCACCCCATCTTTGGGTTGATGTATCTGGTTTGAGCTGCTTTGCGGCGCAGCGAATGCCGATGTACTCGCAACCAATAATAACCAATGAGTCATAACGCTATGACATTTCATGAGTTCTCCTTAAGTGAGGAAAAAAGTCACCTAAGAGACGTTAAAAGAAAGGATTTGGATGCACGAAAACAGAAAATTTTTGTTGAGCGCAAACGAGTATCGGATTAGAGGCGGGGCATTGGCTCGATTTAGAGCCGTGAGTTATAGCTATACTTGTTGGTTAGCGAGTTTAGCAAACTTGCTGTAGCTACTCACGCGGCCATTGATGTATTCAATGCCGCAGTGCACTGGGTGAGGTTGGTGGCCGACAATTTGGTATTCGACAATAAATTCACCGCTGATCACTTTGACGAACAAAAACCCGTCCATCACTTTCCACAAACCATGCAGCGCTTTGTCGCTGAATATGTCTTTCTCAATCAAGGTACCGTTGGGTTTAAAGGTCAGCAGTGATGAAAAACCATCGGCGTTGACCTTAATCCACGCGTGTTGATGCACTTCATAACTGAGAATTTTGCGCCGTGTTTTGATCCACTCTTCAAGTTCTTGCTGTTGTGCCGGGCTCAGTTGTGGCAGGGCCTCTAATTCAAGTAGGGTGTGGTGCTTCTCGTACCAAAACAGCTGAAGGTGGAGTAATTTCATGCTAACCGGTTGGAATTTCAAACAAACAGCCGCCACTGTGCGTCAAGGTGCGGATGAAGTCAACCATAAGGCGAGCTTGAAAAGGTGCGGTAGGCTGGGGGAAACCTACCGCACATTCCCTGTTCGGGAAGTGCCGCGTTGCGCGGCTCAGGAGCTTAAAGATGAGGGAACAAGCGAGGGAGTTCGGCGCGATCACAAGCTTGGTTTAATCGACGCTGCGCGGTGTGAATATGGTGTTGCCACTGTTCATCGTGCGCCCACATTTCAATCACTAACGGCACCACGCAATCCAGTGCTTTTAAGCGGCAGAACAGTCCATCAAAGTCGACGTCGCCTTCGCCAATCACTAAATCACGAAACTGTCCGGCGCACTGCTCGCTCACCTTGTAAGTGTCCTTGAGGTGGATCTGAGTGATGTGAGGTTTGCTTAACGAGAGCTCGGTCAGCAAGTCATAATTCCAGCCTGAGATGTTGCCAACGTCTGGATAAGCCGTAAAAAAGGGCGATTGGATCTGCCGATTCAGCACTTCAAATTTACTCAGCGCATTGAGATAAGGGGTATCCATGATCTCAACGGCTAACATCACGCCAGCGCGCTCAGCTAAACGGGCGGCGTGTTGTATGCCCTCAATAAAACGCTGATGAGTGGCTGAGTTGGCGGGCTCGTAATAGACGTCATACCCCGCCAACTGAATGGTGCGAATACCCAGTTTGTAGGCGAGGGTTATCGCCTTTTGCATAATTTGCAGCGCCTCATCGCGCAGCGCGGGATCGGCCGAGCCAAACGGAAACTTGCGATGAGCGCTAAGGCACATGGATTGCAGCGGCACGCCATACTCCTCACAAAGGCGGCGCAATGAATAAATGGTGACATCATCCCAATCGAGGCGGCTGCGGCGATCGTCGCTTTCATCCACCGAGATCTCCAGAAAATCGAAGCCGAGCTCTTTGGTGCAGGCCAGTTTTTCCTCCCAACTTAAGTGATTGGGCAGCGCTTTTTCATACAAGCCAACGCGGTGGCGCAGTAAATGTTGGTACATGCGGCCTCCTGTTATGGCCAGAAACGGTCGATCCGCTCACGCAGAGCCGCCGCGGTTTGTTGGCCTTCGGCGCCTGCTAATGCACGTCCGGCAATAAAGGTTTTGGTTTTGATCCCTTCAAACAGGTAAATATCTTCTGGTACGATGCCGCCGGTGATCGAAAGCTCAATGCCGAGCGCAGAGAGCTGGCGCATTTTGTCGAGATCGTCCGTTGTCCAACCAATCCCTGCCAATTCCGCATCGCGTGAGCGGTGGTAAATGGCTTGAGTGATGCCTAAATCGACCCACGCTTTAGCATCTTGCATCGTCCAGTTGCCATAAATCTCGATTTGGATTTCGCCATTCAGCTCATCCGCCACTTTTTTACACGCGGCAATGGTCGCGATGTGCGCGGCGGCTGAGACGGTGATCCAATCCGCCCCCGCTTCAAATGCCATGCGCGAGAGAATGGCTCCGCCATCGGTGGTTTTCATGTCACACACCAGAATATGATCCGGATGGTTGTGGCGCAGAGTCGACACCGCTTTCATTCCTTCCGCGAAAGCCAAAATGGTGCCAACTTCAATCACATCGACGTAACTGGCGACATTACTCGCTACGGCCACGGCATCGGTTAGGTTGGTTTGGTCGAGGGCGATTTGAATCATTGGTTTGGTCATACTGTTTATCCTTGAATATGTTCACGTATCAGTTGGGCAAGCCCAGCGTGGTTGTTATCGGTTGAGCAAAGGCTGCGCGCGTAAGATTTCACGGTGTCATCGGCATTGGCCATCGCTACGCCATGGCCCGCATAGCGCAGCATGGAGATGTCATTGTGGTTATCGCCAATCGCCATCACATGGTTGGCGGCGTAGCCGAGCTGAGCGACGTATTGCGCAAGGCGCAGACCTTTGCTGTTGCCTTTGGCGGCAAAATCAATGCGGTTGGACCAAGAGCGCTCGCCATTAAAATGGGCGTTGACCCAAGGATGCTCTAGGAGTCGCTCAACCGAGCTTGGTAAACCTTCGACGACAAATTTCCACACAAACTCAGAGTCGCGCGCAGTTTGGTGAAAGGAGTCAATCGCATAAATTTGCGGCGGATGAGTGAGAGAGGCCGCTTGCGCCCATTTTTCCAATGCTTGCATGTACGCGATGGGGCTGCGCTGCGAGTAAGTCATTGCATCTTTGATGTACATCACCAGCTTGAGCTGAAACTCTTGGGCCAGATCGATAAAGGTCAGCGCATCTTGCTTATCGATCGCATTGTGCTCCAGCACCGTTTCGCTTGCGTAGTCATACACATACGTGCCGTTGCAACAGATGATGGGCGTGGTCAGACCCAGTTCATCGTAGTAAGGGCGCGCAGCGGTGTGGTGACGGCCCGTGACGATCAGCACATGGCAATGCTGCTGAGCCGAGCGAATCGCGTCTTTGACTTGTGGATGGATGGTGTGATCGTCACTGAGCACAGTGCCATCAAGATCCAAGGCGAGCACTTTATACATAGCGATTACCTCTGGCCGTAGTAAGCGTTCGCGCCGTGTTTGCGCAGGTAGTGTTTATCGGACAATTCGGGCTGAATTTTGATGCCGCTATTGAGCGAGCGAGTGGCGAGTGCCATTGCGGAGATCTCTTCCAGCACCACGGCGTTGTGCACCGCATCTTCGGCATTTTTGCCCCAAGAGAAAGGCGCGTGTCCGGCCACAATCACACTCGGTACCGCCATCGGATCGATATGACGATGACGAAACTCTTCGACGATCACTAGGCCGGTGTTTTTTTCATACTCACCAGCAATTTCGCTGTGCGAAAGCTTACGCGTGCAGGGAATGTCGCCGTAAAAGTAATCAGCATGGGTTGTCCCGAGCGCGGGAATATCAATGCCCGCTTGAGCCCAAATCGTGGCGCTGCGCGAATGGGTATGCACTACGCCGCCGACGTCGGGAAAGGCGCGGTAGAGTTCAATATGGGTTGCAGTATCACTCGATGGATTTAATTTGCCTTCCACCACTTTGCCCGTGAGGTCGACAATCACCATATCTTCGGCGCACATCGCATCGTATTCGACGCCGCTCGGTTTAATCGCCAGTACGCCGCGTTCGCGGTCAATTTCCGACACATTGCCCCAAGTAAAAGTCACTAAGCCGTATTTGGGCAATTTGAGATTGGCGTTGAATACGCGCTGTTTCAGTTCGCTGTACATACTCCCTCCTACGCGATGTGCGCTAATTCTTGTTGGGCAGAAGCTTGTTGCGAGAGTGCTTGGTCAATCACCGCATACACTTGCTGTTTATCGCGGCAGCGGCGCAGCTTATCCAGATCCACTCCGGTGTCGCTGTTTTCATCATCCAGCACTTGCGTCACTTCCATCAGTCCTTCCATATGCTCATCGGAGGAACTGCCGGCTAAGGTAATCAGTACATCCACCGGCTCATCTTCGCCTTCGAAATAGATCGGCTCTTGTAAGGTCACCAGCGCAAAAGCGGTTCTCAACACGCCGTTTTCGGGGCGCGCATGGGGCAGGGCAAGATTAGGAGCGATGCAGATGTAGGGACCGAGCTGCTCGACGCTGGCGATGATCGCCTCGTGATAAGCTGGCGTGATTGCGCCTGAGGCAATCAACATATCGGTGCCAATTTTGATCGCTTCACGCCAGTTATTGGCTTTGGCTTGCAGTTGGATTGAGTTGTTTTCGATTAAGGATTGTTTGAGTCCCATGGTTCTATCTCCAGAGTAGAGCTGATCAAACCAGCTTCTTATTGTCGTAGGGGGCGGTAGGCAACCAGAGAGGTGCGACTGCCCACCGCCTGTCGAGCTAGCGAATTTTCACAAAATGGTTATGGATAATGTCGAGCAGTTCATTGCCAAAGGAATTCGGGTTGAGCATGTTCTGCACCCCGAGCACAAACTTGCCTTCGCCCGGTTCCATCTCGGCTGAGAGGTGTTTCGAGGAGACAATGATGTCGGTCGTCGCGAGTTTGGATTTGTAATCAGACACCGCGCAAGAATCCATCACGTGTGGAATGCCTTTTTGTTCCAGATACTTGCCGATTTTCATCTTCATCATCATCGATGAACCTTGGCCGTTACCGCACACTGCCAGAATGCTCACTGGACGAGTGCCTTGCGCAGCTTGCAGAGCTTGTTCAACCGCTTCAATCACTTCCGGCTCGTCACTGACCGTGATGCTACCTTGTGCATCTTCTTCGGCGCGTAACTGTTTGGAGGCAAAGAACATGTAGACTAACGCCAGGGCAACCAGTACGAAGAAGAAAAGTTTCGAGGCGGACAAACCTTGCATAATCGGTGGGAAGACCAGTGCCCAGTCGGCCATGCCCATCCAGCCACTGAATTCGGTGCCTTGTTGGGTGAAGAGGTGAATTGCCCATGCAGAGCCGAGCACTTCGATAATGCCCATCACAAAACAGATCTTCATCACCGCTTTCCAACCGCCGAAATGGTTCGCAAAGACGCCAATCGTTGCGTTGGAGAAGAACATAGGAATGAAGCCGGGGATGATCATGATTGGCGCATTAAACGCCAGCATGGCTAAGACTGCTGCAAACTGGCCGAGTGCGCCCCACATAAAGCCAAACACCATGGCATTGGGGGAGAAGGCGTAGATCGCCGCACAGTCAATCGCGAGCACAGCATTAGGAATAACGCGCTCGGAGATGCCTTTGAACGCTTCGGACAGCTCGGCGACAAACATACGCACGCCGGCCACAATCACTTGGATCGCGACGGCAAACTTAAGACCCGTTTCGAGGATGTAGAGAGTCCAGTGGGTGGAGCCCGCCATCTCTTGCAGATTATCCAGACCGAAAGAGAGCAGAATGATGCCGAAGAATATCGTCATTACAATCGCGGTGGCAGCGATGCTGTCGTGGAAAATATGTAGCCATTTAGGCAGTTGCAGGTGATCAACACTGTCTTTTTTATCCCCCAGTTTGGGAGCGATTTTTGTGGCGATCCATGAAGCCACTTGCTGTTGGTGGCCGATGGAGAAACCCGCGCCGCCAGTAACTTCTTCGGTCGGTTTAAACATGATATTGGCAGAGATGCCCCAGTAGAGCGCCATCAATACCGCCGAATAAATGATGGTTTCCCACATGCCCGCGCCGAGCACAAAGTAGAACACCGCAATCAACCCCGCTTGCTGGAACATGATGTGTCCAGTCAGCATGATGGTACGAATGCCGGTGTAGCGGCGAAACAGCACCAACAGAATGTTGATCGCCAGCGCCAGCAGCACGGCGTACCCGACCCATGAATAGTTATCGCCCATGGTTTCCATGGTGGCCATCATCGAGGTGTAGGGGTCAATCACTGATCCGGTTAAACCGTGGTATTGCGACAGCTTTTCAATCACAGGTTTAAAGCCAGCGACCAGTGTGCCTGCGCCCACTTGTACCAGCATAAAACCGACAATGGTTTTGATTGAACCTTTAATGATGGTTGTCGCATCGCGTCTTAGCAGCCAATAGCCGATTAAGGTGACTAGCCCTAGCAGCAAAGGGGCTTTGGTCATTACTTGGCTGTAAAAAATATAGAAAACGTCGTACAAGAACTCCATATCTCTACCCTTAGTTGTTTTGATGTAGGAAGAGTGATTTTTGGTGGTGCGTAAAATCGCTCCTTTTGCTCACGGAATAGACTTTAACAATCAAAAGTAATCATTCAATGCTCATTTGTGATTATTTTGATTTTTATCAATTTTGCCCAAAAGAAAACCACATAAATGATAGGTAGATCACCCTGTATTTTATTATTTGATTAAAAATCAATAGCTTAGATTTAATTGTGATAAATGTATGATTTCTATGTACAGAAAGTTTGACAAGATTTACGATGATTAATAGAATCAAAACCAATCAAGATTAATCACCAAATAATCACTAAGTCGACATTCGGTGAGTTTTTTCTCAGTTAGGTGATGGTATGAATGAAGTCCAACGACATAACGGTATTTTGTCTCTGCTTGAAGAGAATCAAGCGATTAACGTTTCACACATTATTGAGCGCTTTAATGTCTCTCCAGCCACGGCGCGGCGCGATATCGCCAAGCTTGATGAGCTAGGTAAACTGCGCAAAGTGCGTAATGGGGCAGAGCGGATTGAAAATCAAAAAAGAAAATGGTCACCGCTCAATATCAACAGCACAGAGCATTATGAAGAGAAATCGCTGATTGCCTTGAAAGCGGCTGAACTCTGCCAACCAGGCGATAGTGTGGTGATCAACTGTGGTTCGACCGCTTTTTTGCTGGGCCAGCAGTTGTGTGGCGAAAACGTGCAGATTGTGACCAACTATTTTCCGTTGGCGAGCTATCTGATCAATGAAGATCACGATGATGTGATCATCATTGGCGGACAATACAATCGAGCGCAAAGCATTTTCCTCAACCCCGCGCCAGATTCTCTTGGCGGTTATGCTGGAAACTGGATGTTTACCTCTGGCAAAGGGCTAACCGAAGCGGGATTGTATAAAACCGATATGCTCACAGCGGTTGCTGAACAGCAGATGCTAGAGCAGATCGATAAGCTAGTTGTAGTGGTGGACAGTTCAAAAGTCGGGCAGCGTACCGGCATGCTGTTTTGCCCTACCAGCAAAATTGACATCGTCATCACCGGTAAAAATGCGAATGCTGAAGTGGTGAAAGCCATTGAAGCGCAAGGGACGCAAGTGATTTTAGTGTAGCGTTTCACTCACTTTTACCAAATTAAAAAACTAACCCAACTGGCCAGTGCCAATCCTCAGGATTTCGGCGCTTGGCTCCCTACATCCAAAATTTATCTTAACGTTGTGAAACAAGAGGTGTTGTTATGAGTAAAGTGAATGAAATCACTCGCGAATCCTGGATTTTGAGTACGTTCCCTGAGTGGGGAACTTGGCTAAATGAAGAGATTGAGCAAACGGTTGTGGAGCCAAATACCTTTTCGATGTGGTGGCTAGGTTGTACGGGGATTTGGTTAAAGAGTGCTGGCAACACCAACCTTTCCATCGATTTTTGGTGCGGAACCGGTAAAAAAACGCAGAAAAACCGCTTGATGAATACCCAGCATCAGATGATGCGTATGGGTGGTGTGGAAGCGTTGCAACCGAACTTGCGTACCTCGATTTTCCCACTCGATCCGTTTGCGATTAAAGAGATTGATGCGGTACTGGCTTCACACGATCACGCTGACCACATTGACGTTAACGTTGCTGCAGCGGTGCTGCAAAACTGCGGCGAGCACGTAAAATTCATTGGCCCACAAGCCTGTGTTGATTTGTGGCTAGGATGGGGTGTACCGCAGGAGCGCTGCATTGTGGCAAAAGTCGGTGATGTACTTGAAATCGGCGATGTTAAGATTCGCGTGCTGGATTCGTTCGACCGCACGGCGTTAGTGACACTACCGAAAGGCGTATCGTCTTACGACAAAGCGATTTTGGATGGTATGGATGAGCGAGCCGTCAACTACTTGATCGAAACCTCGGGTGGCTCTGTGTACCACTCCGGTGATTCACACTACTCAAACTACTATGCGAAACACGGAAACGATTACCAGATTGATGTGGCGCTGCTGTCTTACGGTGAGAACCCACGCGGAGTGACCGATAAAATGACCTCTTCGGATGTATTGCGCGCTGCAGAATCGCTCGATTGCCAAGTCGTCATGCCATTCCACCACGATATTTGGGCGAACTTCCAAAATGATCCGCGTGAAATCGAAGTGCTGTGGAATATGAAAAAAGATCGCTTACAGTACCAATTTGCGCCGTTCTTCTGGCAAGTTGGCGGTAAATATACCTACCCTACCGATAAAGGACGCATGCATTACCAGCATTTCCGTGGCTTCCAAGATATCTTCAAAAATGAGCCAGAACTGCCTTATAAAGCCTTTTTGTAAGGATGAATGATAAAAAGCCACCATGCGTTGGTGGCTTTTTCTATGCCTGCACCTAATAATTTCCGCTAGGTACGATGGACAACATGAGAGGCTAGGATATTAACCACGGCCTAACATACGAGCCATAGTGGCATCTTTATCAATCAGTTGATGCTTAAGCACCGCCGCGATGTGCAGCAGCACGATAGCAATAATGATGGGAGGCGCAGTTTTGTGAACGGCTGCGCCAAGCTCTTGCAACCAAACCACTTTTTCACCTGCCGCAACCAGCGTATAACCAAACACTTCCAGTGCACGCCCTGCGCCGATATTCATCGCGATCCCAGAAAGTGGCATCGCCAGTGTGGCGAGCAACAATAAACCATGAACCGCTTTCGCGACTTTTTCCTGCCAAGCTGGCATCACAGAGGCCGGCGGAATCGCCCCTTCTTTGATTCGCCAAAAGACCCGCGCGAGCGCGAGCAGCAAGATCAGCACGCCAAATGATTTATGCAGCGCCACCAGTTCCATTTTTTCTGGCCCACGCGGTAAGTCGGATAGATAGGCTCCGACTATAAATACGCCAATAAAGGCCAGACCAACTATCCAGTGCAGAGCAATCGAGGTTTTCGAATAGGTTTTTGTGTTATCCATAATCTATTTCCACAAGTTTCATAAGGGTATGGTTATTATGCGCGATTAGCTTAGATTGTGAACAGTTTGTCTGAGTAAATTTAGGTAAAGGTAACAAGGTATGATGCCAAGCCGCATAACCCATTAAGCTAGCTTGCTTTTCATTGCCTCACCACAAGGCTGTGAACCCATAAGGTCACAGCCTTGATTGAACTGCCCAATCGTGAGGTTTTCGCTCGCGATGGTTATTCGTTTGATTGTTATTCGTGTGATTTTTATTTAGGTTGCCATTGATGGGGTTGCCCATTCGCCAATTGAGCCAATAGGCTGTGTGGCGCGATCACTTCTCCTCCTGCGAGCTTAAACGGCTGCGCGCTAAAATTCGCACTGAGAATCGAGCCATCACTATAGCGCGTTTGCTGCACTTGGCCTTGCTTATCCAGCCAGCGAAAATCGACCAAGGCTTTATCCCACAACTGCTCATGCAAGGGCAAAAACCCTTGTTGATAGTGCTTGAGCTGCTCGATACGCGCGGAGTTTTTACGCGTTTCATCGCGGCTTAAATGCACCATCGCCGGAGTGTTAAACAGCATGGCACGCAAATCACGCACGGCTTTGACATTCGAAAACTTCAAACTGTCGCTGTGCCAGTGGTGGCTAAATCTGCGATGTCTTGCCAGGTATATTGAGTAAAATCAGGATATTGACTGTGACTGCTGAGTAGCGCAAACGGGTATTGATTGAGGGTTTGGCTCGCCACCAGTGGTGCGCTTTGCTGCTCAAGTGCTGCGCGATAAAAAATCGACCAGCGCTGAGTTTCAGGCAGGTCAATATTGGCCAGTGCGGGCACTGCCCATAAGCTACACAGTAAGAGGCTTAACCAGCGGTGAGTCAGCAGCAACGTCATGATTTAAATACTTAGAATTGGGTTCATGCCAATAGTAGCCGCTTCATCACAAGATTTGTAATTTGGGTGTCAACAAATAGGAAATAGGAGGGAAGTTGGCAGCAAAGTCTGTTTTTACATTTTCCTTTGCGCCTACTTGTAACTCCAAGCCGTTTGGGTATATCTGCTCCTACCGTTCCATAACTATTGAGATAGTAATTTGCGAGAAATCGCGCATAATCTTGCTACTTACTCTGAAAGAAGACATGACCTATGACCAATTTTCAATATTACTTTCATCAACTGCCTTGTTTTGACTGTAAAAAAACCACCGTTAGTACGGATTTAGGCTGGTTAACGGCGGCGATGAAAGAGGATGTATTAGCACAAGTGGCAGAGCTGATTGCACAAGACAACGTTGAGCCAGATCTTTCCGTAAACGTGACTTGTACTAAAGAAGAAGCGCGCGATTACTTATTGCTGAACTTCTACGGTTACTCAGAAGAAGAACTGGCAAATCAAGTAGAAGCGGAAGATGAGCAAGAAGTCGCGGATGAAATCGCAGAACTGGTGGCAGAAGGCAATGGCGCAATTGTGTTTGAACACGAAATCGCGCTGCAAAGTTGTACCGATTGCGATATGGATGAAGCGTAATCCTTCAGCATAACAACAGAATGCTTTCATAATTTAAGGCGTTAGCAGAGTTCAATCGGCTAACGCCTTATTTTGGAAAACTCTATCCGATGACGATTAGATTCAGAAAAATGTAATCAGTAATATCTCTTTATGTATTATTTTTTGGAGGATGACGCACTAGGTATAAAAAGTAAGTAGTGCCTAAGTGATAATACTTCGTCACTAAAAAGCGAGCTATACAAGTGGAGCTTTCAACAACATCAACATCAGATAAACCATAGTCAGTGCGATTAGGGCATCCAAAATGCGCCATGCCCGTGCGCTTCGGAAAAGAGGTAACAAAAATCTCGAACCATAAATGATGGCAGTAAACCATAAAACGCTAGCCAAAGAAGCTCCAATCGCAAATTGCCATTTATCAATTCCAGAATACGGTATTGATAAACTTCCAATCATAAAAACAGTATCAATATAGACATACGGATTGAGCCAAGTAAAACCTAGACAAGCGAGTACAACCTTTTTGAGTTGCATGTGATCATCGCCTGCAGGCTTTAATAGACTATTGCCATACCATGCCTGTTTAGCTGAGGTGAAAGATGCCAAAGCTAAGAAAGCCGCTCCACCGTAACGAATAATCTCTATTAAGTCAGGCCAATACTTGATTAGCTTATCGATACCTGCCACTCCAGCACAAATCAGTACAATGTCACTCACTATACAAATAGTTGCTATTGTAAAGAGATGATTGCGTAAGAGTCCTTGTTTGAGTACAAACGCATTTTGTGACCCAATACAAACCAATAATCCAGCACTGGTTGTAAATCCCGTAATTGTTGAAGCACTAAACATACATTCTCCTATGGATTTATTTCTTCGTGGTTGAGTATAAGAAGTATGTCCAATTAAGAAAATTGATATAATCTAACCTAACTTTAGATAATTTAAATGGTTTGCTTATGAGTTTGTTATCTCCTCAAGTCGTCGCTTTTATTGCGGTTATTGAAGAAGGCAGTTTTGACCGAGCGGCTAAGAGACTATCAGTCACACCTTCGGCAATTTCACAGCGTATAAAGCAATTAGAAGATAAAATGGGGCAGCTGTTAGTTGTTAGGCAGTTTCCTTGTAAACCGACTCCATCAGGGGAGCAATTACTGAGTCGAGTTCAGCAGATGGCATTACTTGAATCTGAGGTGACAGCAGATTTGTTACCTGATGCACGTAGCAATATTCATTCGAGTACATTCTCGATCGCAGTGAATGAAGACTCTTTGTCAACATGGCTACTTAAAGCTTTAGCTCCGCTTTGTCGAACATATAATTATCAGTTTGATATTCGTGTAGACAATGAAGACTTTACTTTGGAGTATCTCAAAAACGGACATGTTATTGGTGCGTTAACTTGTGAGGCAAGACCATTGCAAGGTTGTGTGGTGCATGAATTAGGAAAAATGCGTTACGTTGCTGTAGCTACACCTGCTTTATTTGAACGCTATTTTCGCCATGGTCTAAATGTAGAAGCATTCCAAAATGCGCCAATGATTGATTATGATCACAAAGACTTTTTACAACGTCGATTTATTAGAACCATCACTGGACAGGAGGTTCTGCCTAGACATGTCCATTATCTGCCTAGTGCAACAGGAATTGTTGAAGCGGCATTATTGGAAATGGGCTGGTGTGTAACTTTGGAGGGTTTTTTAGGTGATAAGCTTGAAACCGGGCAGTTAATCGATCTAGCCCCAAATACCGCATTATATGCGCCTTTGTACTGGCAACATGTAGGAATCCGTTCTCGAGTACTATCAACAATTACCAATGCTTTAATAACGGAATCTAAACAAGTGCTCTATTTTTAGAGATTAAAATGATGCTGAAGAATGGAACCAGTGATAAAAAAGTAATGCTAATCCCTTAACCTTAAGAAGTTAGGAAAAGGCCTCGAAAGAGAATTGCTAAAGCTGACCGACGTCCTCATCGCATAAAATTCACGAATGATAATCTTATTGATATTCATGGTTTTAATTTGAATTTGACCTTCAAAGCGCTGGATATTTCTGTGATAGAGCTTGCATATCTTGAATCTATGCACCAATTTTTAAAGGTTGGCTAGGTGGCTCTCGTGTCATTTCATTCTATTACTCTAAGACTCGACCCCACCTGAAGAGGAACCGCAATCACATGCATGAAAACGGCAGGGGGAGTCATGACTCTAGGATTCAAAGGAAGAATATACGCCAGTGTGGTCATTTTGGTGACCATATCGCTGATGGTGTTAGGTACGATTAATATGCTCTCTCTGAAACGAGAGATGATTAAATCATTAACGACCGAAACGCAAAACAAGCTCAACTATCACGTCTCAGAACTTGAGTTTTGGGTGAAAAGCCGTTACGAGGCTGTATCACGTGGCGCTAAGTTATTTACTCCAGAGTTATCGGATACCGATAACCTCAATAAAGTACGACTACTGGCTGAAGCCGCGCAAATTACCAATGTGATTGCAGCCTATGAAGATGGCCGTTCTTACATGTCGATGGATAAAGAGGGGGGAGTGACGACAGAGCGGTTTAAATTTACCGACCGTGACTGGTATCAACAGGCCAAAAGTCGTCGTAGCCCATTTTTGACTGAGATTTATCAAGATCAAGTCACAGGAAAAAAAGTGATCAGTGCAGTGAGCCCGATTCTTCATCAAGGCCAATTTGTGGGCGCTTTGCTGGGTGACTTCCAGCTTGATGATATCATCACTCAAGTGAGTAATATGCGTTTTGCCGGAGGCGCAGCGACGCTGACCGATAAAAATGCGGTGTTTTTTGCTAGTGATGATCCCAACGATATTGGCCGCACCCCTTCCCAAGTCAGCCCATCGTTTCGCGAAATGGAAGCTGGGTTTCACCGTCAAGAGAGCGGGCATCTTTCCTTCCCTTATCTAGGGATTGAATTTGATGGTTACTACAAACGCGTCAATTTAACCAATGATATGTACTGGACCTTGATGGTGTTTGTTGATCAAGCCACCGCTTTAGCGGATGTCGATGTCGCTGTGGCGAATGCGATCACGACGGGGGTAGTGCTTATTGGGATCAGTGTTGGGGTGATCATCGTTCTCATCAATCAAATCTATAAACCTTTGCTACGTTTGAAAGTTGCTGTTCTGGATTTAGCCCAAGGCAACGGCGATCTAACTCGCCGCCTAGAAGTGAATGGTAACGATGACTTGGCGCAGATCAGTGAGGGCTTCAACCGCTTTTCAGGTAATTTACAAAACATGATGCTTCAGATTTCCGATGCAACTCAGATCATCTCAAGCAGTATTGAGCAGTTAAGCCAGACGGCGAAAGAGAACGAACAGATGCTGATTTCGCACTCTTCCGAAACCGATCAGGTGGTCACTGCGATCACGCAAATGAGTGAGAGTGCGCGCACGGTTGCAGAAAGCGTCACGCAATCAAATCAGATCACGGAAGCGGCGAGCAAAGAAGCGCAGCAATCTTTGGTGATTGTGAATAATGCCGTATCTACGGTGACTTCTTTGGTCAACGATGTGGAAAATATGTCAGAAAGCATCTCTAACATGAATCGCGATGCAAACAAAATCAGCGAAGTGTTAAGTGTAATTGGCGCAATCTCAGAACAAACGAACCTGCTGGCTTTAAACGCGGCTATTGAAGCGGCGCGAGCGGGAGAACAAGGTCGTGGTTTTGCGGTGGTGGCCGATGAGGTGCGTGCCTTGGCGGCAAGAACTCAAAACAGCACCACAGAAATCTCCGATATGTTGACGAAATTGTTGGAAGGTACCGACAGCGTCGTGGGTGCAATGGAGCGTACTAAGCAGCAATGTCAAACGACGGCGGATAAAACCTCTGAAGTTTCAGGCAGCCTGAATATGATGAGCGCATCGGTGAGCGACATTGATGATCTCAGCACACAAATTGCGGCGGCGACAGAGCAGCAAAGTACGGTGGCCGCAGAGCTTAGCCGTAACATGCTCTCAATCCGTGAGATCGTGGAATCTCTTGTGGTCAGCGGAAGACAGACCGTGGGCGCGACAGAATCGCTTTCTCACTCCAATCATGAATTAGAACAGCTAGTAGGCAAATTTAAACTGCGTTAATTAAGGTGTTCAATCATGACTCATACTCTATCTGATCGCTGGTTGGCGCTACCTGCCAACCAGCTCAATCCGCGTTTCGAGCAACATTACTTCGCCGTAAAAGCGAAGTTTTTTTCCCGCGATCCGGCATTGTGGCCGCTGTATCGTTCGTTGGAAATCCAACCGCTTTTGCAGTCGCGTCGAGAGTCACCCGTTTACGATCATCATCTGTTTAAACAACTGACTACCCGAGAGGAAGTGCCCCCTTTTTCACGTTACCAAGGCAAGCCATTTGATGAAGTGGCTCTTTATGCCGCGCAGCATTCGAAAAATTGGGATGATCCTCGCTCAGTCGAAAATGTGATTTCAACGCCGAGTGATCCCGCAATTCACGGCGCATTACTGGCGATGATTGCCAATCCCAATCTAGTGTATGGCGAATATTCGGGTATGGCGGCGGAGTTAGAAAAGTTGGTGGTACGGCAAATTGCTTCACTGGCGGGCTATTCTACCGAGCTGGCGACCGGGATTTTTACCCAAGGGGGGACATTTTGTAATTTATATGGATACCTGCTTGGGCTGCGCAAAGCATTACCCAATTCTATTTCTCAAGGTATTTCGACAGATTCCTTGCGGATGCTGAATTCTGAGGCGGGACACTACTCGAACATGACAAATTTGGCGCTGCTCGGGATCAGTGTGCAATCACAGGTGATCCGTGTCCGAGTCAACGACAATAACGAAATTGACTTGATTGATCTGCATCGCCAGCTCAGTCGCTGCTTTGAGCAGGAGCAGGTTGTGCCAACCATCATGCTCACGTTTGGTACGACCGATACGTTTGCGCTGGATGATATCAAAGCGGTCTATGACATCCGTGAATCGCTCTGCCATCAATATGGAGTGCGTCGTAAACCACATATCCATGTTGATGCCGCGGTAGGGTGGAGCTTACTGTTTTTCACAAGTTACGATTTACAGCGTAACCCGTTGGCGATTAACGCTGCGACCTTATCGGCCATCACCGAATGGCTACCTAAAATTCGCGCGCTGCAGTGGGCGGATTCGTTTACCGTGGATTTCCAGAAATGGGGTTATGTACCCTACACCTCCAGTTTGGTGATGATAAAAAATAGGCATGATTTACAGGCACTCAAATCTGATCCCAGCTATTTCTCCTATTTTGAAACCGCGCGGCAACAAGAAACGCATTTACAAGCCACGATAGAATGTTCACGCAGTGCGGTTGGGGTGTTTGCCGCCTATTCAGCATTGCAAATGATGGGGATTGATGGCTATCAAACCATCCTCGCGCATGGTTTACAAAACGCCAGTTATCTGCGCGCGCAGTTGGCGACACTTCCACATTGCAAATTGATCGCAGAACAAAATCATGGTCCGAGCGTGGCATTTCGTCTCTACCCTCCAAGTGTCAAATCAGCTCGTGAAGCTTTCGCTCTAGAGATGGACCTCAGTCAACATCCAGACTATGTCGAGAAGATGGTGACTCATACTCTGTATCATCGTAGCCACTTTCTTGCGCGCAAGGGGCAAACCTTAAACAGTAACTGGGTTGAATCACTAACGCGTACTCATTATGACCCTGAAGGTAACTGCTTGCATCTGCCGGGAGAAAAAGTGGTATTGATGAACCCGCATACCATGCGCACTCATTTGGATGCTTTCTTTACAGAAATGAGTCTCAGATAGGCACTCTTCATGACCGACCGACTAGTTGTGGTGCGCTAGTCGGTTGAGATCTGTAACACAATGTAAGTACTTGACCTTCAACTGTAAGAGTTAGTAAAGAGAAGCTGTGCTAAAGTCGCAGTTGGTTATACTGCTTGCTTGGTATTTTATTGGGGGACACGTTATGACCAGCACCAAGTTTCTCGTCAGGTTTTCAATGGGTTGTATGGCATTTGTGCCAACGTTAGGTTTTTCCGCTTTGACAGTCGTGCCCGAGCCACCACAGTTGGCTGCTAACGGCTATGTTCTAATTGATTTCCATACAGGTAAAGTTCTGGTCGAACACAACGCACATCAAAAACTCAATCCGGCCAGCTTAACCAAACTTATGACCTCATATGTCGCAGGACAAGAGATGAAACGCGGCAATATCCATGCGGATGATCAAGTGCGGATCAGCAACAACGCATGGGCAAAGAAATTCCCCGATTCATCAAAAATGTTCATTGAGGTAGGTAGTTACGTCAATTTGATGGACCTTTATCGCGGTCTAATCGTGCAGTCAGGGAATGATGCCAGTGTGGCGATTGCCGAGCATGTCGCTGGATCAGAAGGGGCGTTTGTGAGTTTAATGAACTCGTGGGCGCAGCAATTGGGAATGAACAATAGCTCGTTTGCTAACCCGCATGGGTTGGATAATCCTGCGTTGTACAGCACACCTTACGACATTGCGCTACTTGGCCGTGCGATTATTCGCGATCTGCCAGAAATCTATCCGCTGTACAGTGAGCTTTCGTTTACCTATAACGGCATCACTCAGCACAACCGTAATGGTCTGCTGCGCGATCGCAGTATGAATGTTGATGGCATGAAAACGGGTTACACCAGTGGCGCTGGATACAGTTTAGCCAGCTCGGCAACCAGTGGTGAGATGCGCCTTATTTCGGTGGTGATGGGATCTAAAAGTGTCAAAATTCGAGAAGCAGAAAGTAAAAACTTGCTGAGTTATGGTTTCCGTTTTTTTGAGACAGTCACACCACATCAAAAAGAAGCTGTGATTCAAAAACAGCGTCTCTGGTATGGGGATAAAAACGAAGTAGCGTTAGGCAGTGCCGAAACTGTCTACTTGACACTGCCACGCAACGATGTAAAAAAACTCAACGCTGTAATCCAATTGGATAAAACGCTCGAAGCGCCGATCGCTAAAGGTGATGTGGTTGGTTCGATTTTCTACTATATCGATGATGCAAAGGTTGGCGAGGCCAAATTGGTCAGCCAAGAATCTGTCGAACAGGGCGGGATCTTTAAACGTCTAATTGACTGGTTCAAGCTGCTCTTCTCTGGCTGGTTTTGATTGCGTTGTTCGATGGCTTATTCTTATCGATAGTATGCTCACTACAAACTGGGATTTTGATCTCAGTTTGTGGTTCTATGATCAACACACATCGCAAACTCACATCAGATTGACACGTTGCTCTAAAAATTCTGGCATGGTATCGGCCATTCGAAATAACGACGAGGAGAGGCAGAAATGGAACTGAACCAAGAAGACCGTAAGGCGCTGTACGACGTCTGGATGACAAAGAAAGCCAAAATGCACATGACCCAGATGGAGATGACTAAGCGTCTTGGTGTGAGTCAGGGGGAGTTTTCCGAGCTATTGCGTGGTGATGCGCCGCTGTCTATGTCTTTCGTCAGTCGTTTTTGCCAGCACCTCCATGTTGAGCCGCACAACGTATTACCTACGCTAAAACGCAAAACTCGCTCTGGTGAAAAGCTTGTTCATCTACAAAATCGAGTGACGGTTGATGGTGATATTAAACGTGTTTATGTAGAGGGCAACCAAGTCATTATTGAGTATACTCACTTAGCTAAATAGCCTTATTCGGCAACCCTCTCTATGTTCAAGTTATTATCGTTACGCTTACCTTAACGCTCAGCGTAACGATACAGCAGCTCAGTCAACTCGGTTGACCATGCCAGAGCATGTTCTGGTTGGATCGCGATCAGTTTTTCCACTTCAGCACAATGGGTTTCTAAATCCACACTCTGCTCTAAATGAAAGGCAATGGCATAAAAGTGCCACATCAAAAGGCGTGTCATGCGCTGGGTATTTTGCATCGCTTGATCTGAGCCTTCAAACATCGCAGGTAGCTGGCCTAAAGCGATCGCGTGCATTTTCACCATTGCATCAATATGTGCCATGTGTGCTTTTTCTTCGCCTGCAAATTCATCATCATCAAAGCGGTACAACTCGCGTAAAGTCTCTTCGCTGATCAAACGGTGCAAAATGCGCAAACTGAATTCGGTTAGCTCTTGTTTATCCATTGCACGCAGGCATTGATAAGTGTAGTCACGCTCCATGGCATTACTCTTCTTTGGGTCATAACAGGAGGCGATATTGTAAAGAGTTTTTGAGTGAGTGCCAGTCAATCTTATTTGAGTAAGTTGTCGATTACATTCGGCCGTGATGAGTTTCTAGAATCTTATATTCCGAACATATTCATTTTGTCTGCCAATACTATTCTGCATCATGTCAAACCTAAACCATGCTTCAATCAACCAGTTAAGTGAGGGACTATGAAAAAGACAACGTGGGTATTAGCGATGGCAGCCAGTATGAGCTTCGGCGTACAGGCTTCCGAATGGGGGTATGAAGGAGAGCATGCTCCGGAGCATTGGGGCAAAGTTGCCCCACTTTGCGCAGAGGGTAAAAATCAAAGCCCGATTGATGTCGCGCAAAGCGTTGAAGCGGATCTACAGCCTTTCACGCTCAATTATCAAGGGCAAGTGGTTGGGCTGCTCAATAACGGGCACACTTTACAAGCGATAGTCAGTGGTAATAACCCACTGCAGATCGATGGCAAAACGTTTCAGCTTAAGCAGTTTCATTTTCATACCCCTTCTGAAAATTTGCTAAAAGGAAAACAATTCCCACTGGAAGCGCATTTTGTTCATGCCGATGAGCAAGGCAATCTGGCGGTTGTTGCGGTGATGTACCAAGTGGGGTCGGAAAATCCGCTGCTTAAGGATCTCACGGCGGATATGCCGATCAAAGGGAATTCGACTCAGCTCACGCAAGGGATCCCTTTGGCTGATTGGATTCCAGAATCGAAGCACTACTATCGTTTCAATGGCTCATTGACTACGCCGCCTTGCAGTGAAGGTGTACGTTGGATTGTGTTAAAAGAGCCAGCACATTTGTCGAATCAACAAGAGCAGCAGCTGAGTGCCGTGATGGGACACAATAATCGACCCGTACAACCGCATAATGCTCGTCTTGTCTTGCAAGCCGACTAAATACAAGGCTTAGCAGGCATAAAAAATGGCGTCCAAGAGGACGCCAAAATCTTCGCAGAAATTAAATTCACAGAAGTTAAATTGGGACGAGAAAAGTCTCACAACAGCGATGATAAGCCGTGTGGCTGGTCATCCTTTACTGCCGCCTGTCAACGTTAACTTTGTGATTTGACGAGAAGATGTCTGTTTTGCTGCGATTTGATGACGTCTCGAAAAAAGCTATGAAAAAGGCGAGCACTCTGGCTCGCCTTTACTAAACAGATTACCGATTAGTCTTGATAACTGTCAATGCTTGGGCATGAACAGACGAGGTTACGGTCACCGTACACGTTATCGACACGATTCACCGTTGGCCAGTATTTGCTGGCTTTGGTGTGCGCCGATGGGAAGCAGGCGATTTCACGTGAGTATGGACGATCCCAATTCTCTTCGCGCAGATCTGCTTGGGTATGTGGCGCATGTACCAGAGGGTTGCTTTCCAATGGCCATTCGCCATTTTTCACCTTGTCGATCTCGCCACGAATCGCAATCAATGCATCACAGAAGCGATCCAGCTCCGCCAAATCTTCCGATTCTGTTGGCTCAACCATTAAGGTGCCCGCGACTGGGAATGACATGGTTGGCGCGTGGAAGCCGTAGTCCATCAAGCGTTTGGCAATATCTTCTTCGCTAATCCCAGTTTCTTCTTTCAGAGGACGGATATCGATGATGCACTCGTGCGCCACTCGACCATTCGCACCACGGTAAAGGATCGGGTAGTGCGGACGCAGACGCTCCATCACATAGTTGGCATTCAAAATCGCCAGCTTGGTGGCTTCAGCCAGACCTTCTGCACCCATCATCGCAATGTAGGCCCAAGAGATCGGCAGAATGGATGCGCTGCCAAGATCGGCTGCGGAAACCGCGAAATCGGAACCCTCTACGCCACCTTCAATGTGTCCTGGTAGGAAAGGCGCTAGGTGCGATTTCACACCGATAGGTCCCATGCCTGGGCCGCCGCCGCCGTGTGGAATACAGAAGGTTTTGTGCAAGTTCAGGTGTGATACGTCTGAGCCGATAAAGCCCGGCGAGGTCAGCCCCACTTGCGCGTTCATGTTCGCACCATCAAGGTAAACTTGACCACCTGCTGCATGCACCATTTCACACACTTCTCGCACTTGCTGTTCATACACGCCATGCGTTGAAGGGTAGGTGATCATGATGCTGGAAAGATGGTCTTTGTGCTTTTCAATCTTGTCGGCAAGGTCAACCATATCAATGTTGCCGTTGTCATCGCATTTCACCACCACAACTTTCATCGACACCATTGCCGCGGTAGCTGGGTTGGTGCCGTGTGCAGAGCTTGGGATGAGGCAAACATTGCGGTGGCCTTCGCCACGGCTTTGGTGATAACGCTGAATCGCCACTAAACCAGCATATTCACCGGAAGCCCCTGAGTTAGGTTGCAATGAGAAAGCATCGTAACCAGTAATCTCACACAGTTTTCGCTTCAGGTCTTCAGCCAATGCCGCATAGCCCGCTGCTTGTGCTTTTGGTACAAACGGATGCAGTGCGCCAAATTCAGGCCAAGTGACAGGGATCATCTCCGCCGTGGCGTTGAGCTTCATGGTGCAACTGCCTAGCGGGATCATGCCGTGAGTCAGAGAGAAATCTTTGTTTTCCAGATGCTTCATATAACGCAGCATCTGAGTTTCACTGTGGTGTGTGTTAAACACAGGGTGAGTCAAAAACGCGCTTTGACGACGGCAACTTTCTGGAATCGCGGCGAGCTCATTGGTCGCAATACGGTTTGAAAGTGCATGAACCTCTTCTTTAATACCAAAGATCGCAAAGAGCGCTTCAACGTCAGCCACTGTCGTGGTTTCATCAAAGCTCACGCCAAGCTGATTAGGCAGTTTACGCAGGTTGATGTTCGCTTGTTGCGCAGCTTGGTACAGAGCATCGGTTTTTGCACCTGTATTGATCGCCAGCGTATCAAAGAAATGCTGATGCGCCAGTTCGTAACCCGCTTTGGTTAAGCCAGCAGCAAGAATCGCGGTGAGGTGGTGAGCGCGGCGCGCAATAGTGCGCAGACCTTGTGGACCATGGTACACCGCATAAAACGCAGCCATGTTGGCCAGCAGTGCTTGTGCGGTACAGATGTTGGAGGTCGCTTTTTCACGGCGAATGTGTTGCTCACGGGTTTGCATTGCCATACGTAAGGCTTGATTGCCTTTCGCATCAATCGAAACACCGATCACACGTCCCGGCATGGTGCGTTTGTGCGCATCACGTGTTGCCATGAAAGCCGCGTGTGGACCGCCGTAACCCATAGGTACACCAAAGCGCTGCGCTGAACCAATCACCACATCAGCGCCCATTTCACCCGCAGGTTTGAGCAGCACGCTGGCGAGTAAATCGGTCGCCACGGTGACTAAGGTTTTGTTGGCTTGTGCTTTGGCGATGATGTCAGTCAGATCGCGCACTTCACCGGTTGTACCTGGGTATTGCAGCAGTGCGCCAAAAGCTTCTTGTTGGGTGATGTTGTCAATCGAATCGACTTTTACCTCAAAGCCAAGGAATGCGGCGCGAGTTTTCACCACTTCAATGGTTTGTGGATGCACGTCATCGGCAACAAAGAACAAGTTGCTTTTGCTCTTACCTGCGCGTTGACACAGTGCCATTGCTTCGGCCGCTGCTGTCGCTTCATCCAGCAGTGACGCGTTCGCAATCTCCATCGCGGTTAAATCCATCACCATCTGCTGATAGTTAAGCAGCGATTCAAGACGGCCTTGCGAAATTTCTGGCTGATAAGGGGTGTAAGCGGTGTACCAGCCCGGGTTTTCCATCACGTTACGTAAAATGACGTTCGGTGTGAAGGTGTTGTAGTAACCCTGACCGATGAAAGTCCGTTTAAGCTGGTTAAGTTTGGCGAATGATTTCATCGTTGCCAGCATATCAGCTTCGCTTTGAGCGGGCGCGAGCTGCATTGGCGCTTCTAAACGGATTTGTGCAGGCACGGTTTGGGCGATCAGCGCATCCAAACTTTCCGCATTCACCGTTTTAAGCATGGAGGCTTGTTCTTGTTTATCTGGCCCGTTGTGGCGTGCAACGAACTCATTTTGTGTGCTTAGGCTGTGAAGTAATTCTGTCATTGTCCTTTACCTTCTTTCCATGTGAGCATGCGAACAACCTTGGTGGAATCACCACTCACTTGGCGATCAAACATCACTCATTTGCGGTGAGTGACTTTGAAAAAAAGCCGCCCTGAAGGGCAGCTTTCTCATGCATATTGCGTTTAGTCTTCTTCGATTGAAGCTAGGTACTCTTCCGCGTCTTTTAGATCTTTGAGTTCATCAGGATCGGACATTTTCACTTTCACGATCCAACCGCCATCGTAAGGCTCTTCATTAATCAGCTCTGGGCTGTTTTGCAGATCTTCGTTGACCTCAATGACGACACCGGTCACTGGTGCATAGATGTCAGAAGCGGCTTTCACCGATTCAACCAGTGAAAAGCTGTCACCCGCATCAATTTCGGCATCGATTTCAGGTAACTCTACAAACACTACGTCACCGAGCATTTCTTGGGCGTGCTCAGAGATGCCGATGGTTACTGTACCGTCACCGTTGTCGCGAACCCATTCATGGCTTTCTGTGAACTTCAGTGTCTTGTCCATTGCGTATTCTCCAAAAAATATCGTACTGATAAAAAGCTATTGATAGAGCGGAAAGCGTTGGCACAGTGCTTTCACTTGTTTACGCACTTGTTGCTCAACGTCTGGGTTGCCTTCTGGGCTGGCCACCAAACCATCCAGAACATCCCCAATCCACTCACCGATGAGTTTGAATTCTTCACGACCGAAACCACGGCTGGTTCCGGCAGGCGTACCTAAACGAATGCCCGATGTAATCATAGGCTTCTCTTCGTCAAATGGGATGCCGTTTTTGTTACACGTGATCCCGGCACGCTCTAAGGCTTGTTCAACTTGGTTGCCTTTCAAACCTTTAGGTCTAAGATCGACCAACATGAGATGCGTATCCGTTCCGCCAGTCACAATGTCACACCCGCGAGTTTGCAACACTTCAGCCAGCACTTTTGCGTTATCGATCACCGAATCAATATAAGTACGGAATTCAGGGCCGAGCGCTTCACCAAATGCCACTGCTTTAGCTGCAATCACGTGCATCAGTGGGCCACCTTGTAAACCGGGGAACACTGCAGAATTAATCTTTTTGTTGATCTCTTCGTGGTTGGTCAAAATCATGCCGCCGCGTGGGCCACGTAGAGTTTTGTGTGTTGTCGTGGTGACGACATGGGCATGCGGCAGCGGGCTTGGATGTGCGCCAGTTGCTACCAGACCAGCAATGTGCGCCATATCGACCATCAACAGCGCGCCAACTTCGTCAGCAATTGCGCGGAATTTAGAAAAATCAATCACGCGTGGAATGGCACTGCCGCCTGCGATGATCATTTTTGGTTTGTGCTCTAACGCCAGTGCACGAACAGAATCGTAGTTAATTTCGAGAGTTTGACGATCCACACCGTATTGCACCGCATTGAACCATTTACCTGAAAGAGCTGGGCGCGCACCATGGGTGAGGTGACCGCCTGCATCCAGCGACATACCCATAATGGTATCGCCCGGTTGCAGCAGAGCAAGCATCACAGCGCCATTAGCTTGAGCGCCTGAGTGTGGTTGAACGTTTGCGTATTGACACTGAAAAAGCATTTTGGCGCGTTCGATAGCAATTTGCTCAACGCTGTCAACATGCTCACAACCGCCGTAGTAACGACGACCCGGATAACCTTCGGCGTATTTGTTGGTCAGGCAAGTGCCTTGCGTCTGCATAACTGCTTTAGAGACGATGTTTTCAGAGGCAATCAGTTCAATCTGTTCATTTTGGCGGGTGTATTCAGCTTGAATGGCGGCAAATACCGCATCGTTGGTCGCCGCCAGTGGGGTAGAGAAGAAGTTCTCAAGGCTAACGTTAGGATAAGCTTTGTTTAGATTTGCATTCATTGTAGATGGCCTTCCAATCTGATAACCGCACTAAGATGGGGTTATCGCTCCTTTTTCTGATCGCAATACTCATCGCGATCGGCTGAGTCATTCCTAATTTTGATTGCCCTAAACCTTGGCAATCTATCCCCTTCCTACTTGAATCTGCAGCGGTGTTGGCTGCATTCTTTCACCCCAATCACATAGTCTATCTATGTTCATGGGGATTCACTCACTTGCCGCCTTGCTGCAATTTCAAGTAGTTTGGGTATAACCCCAATGCGTAGGGTCGAAAACTCGCGGTGATAAACTGAAAAATCAGCTAAGAGCCGCGAGTGATTGCATCTCTTCATCTAACAAGTCGGTAACATACTCTTTGCTTACAGAACAATCAATCAAAAATTTCCTATAGGAAACACGGTTTCTGATCTGCTTAGCAAAAGTACTTTTATTTCTTTGTGTACTCTTTAATCAACAAATCGCTTCATGCCACAATGCTTGGTAGACAGGAAGTTTTATAACCAGAGGGAAAGCATGTCAGAAGACATTTATGATGAGTACCCATCCATCACTTTGGCGCGCGAATCGGGCGAGCAAGGCATCGAGCCACTCAAGCTGGGTCAGCGGATCAAAGACATTCGCACGCGATTAGGCATCACGCTTGAAGAGGCGAGCCAGCGCACCGGACTCGCTCGCTCTACACTGAGCAAAATCGAAAACGAGCAGATCTCGCCAACCTTCCAGGCTATGCAAAAATTGGCGCATGGTTTGCAGATTGATATGCCGCAACTCTTTGAACCACCAAAGAAAATTGTTGCCACGGGGCGGCGTGATATTACCCGTAAAGAAGCAGGAAAGCCGCACCCAACCCAAACCTATGAACATGAATTGCTGGCAACCCAGCTTTCTAACAAAAAGATGATGCCGTTCAAAAGCCGCGTGCGTGCCAGAGCGTTTGAAGAGTACAGCGATTGGGTGCGTCACGATGGTGAAGAGTTTCTGCTGATCCTTGAAGGCGAAGTGATGTTCTACAGCGAATTTTATGAGCCGGTACATCTGGTGGAAGGGGACAGTGTGTATTACGACGCGAACATGGGACACATGCTGGTTTCGGTGAGTGAAGAGGATGCGCTGATCCTTTGGGTCACCGCAAGATAGTGAGTTTCCTATCCGAAACATCCGCGTATAACAACCCAAGACGTGGAGTGTGTCGGTGGTGGTTTTTGATAACCATTCCTTAACAATGTTGTTAACTGTGATGGTGAGCACTGTTTTAATTTGGTGAATCCTCTAAAACGGGCTCGGCTTGTTTATTATCGGAAACATAGTTTCCTCACTAAAGGAATCTTGCCACGGTAGATTGCGCCAAAAGCGCAGCTTTGGCTTATATGGAGAACAAGAATGACTCAGCAACACGAAACCTTACTGACGACACCGCTACATGCGCTACACATTGAAGTTGGCGCAAAGATGGTGCCTTTTGCGGGCTACGATATGCCAGTTCAATACGCCCTTGGGGTGAAAAAAGAGCATATACACACCCGTGAAGCAGCCGGTCTGTTTGATGTTTCCCACATGGGGCAACTGCGTTTGTACGGTGCTCAAGCGGCTGCCGCCTTAGAAGTCTTGGTTCCGGTTGATATTATTGATCTCCCTGTTGGCAAACAGCGTTATGCGTTTTTCACCAATGCCCAAGGTGGCATTATGGATGATTTGATGGTGGCCAATATGGGGGATCATCTGTTTGTGGTGGTGAACGCGGCGTGTAAAGCGCAAGACATTGCGCATCTAAAAGCGCATCTGCCTGCGGATGTTGAGATAGAAGTGATTGAAGATCGCGCTCTGCTCGCGCTGCAAGGTCCGAAAGCCGCGCAAGTGCTCGCACGTCTGCAACCTGCCGTTGCCAAGATGCTGTTTATGGATGTTCAACTCCTTGAGATCGATGGTGCAGAATGTATTGTCAGTCGCAGTGGCTACACCGGTGAAGATGGCTACGAAATCTCAGTGCCTGCTGATAAAGCGGCGGCACTGGCTCGTAAACTGACGGAGTTTGAAGAAGTGGAGTGGATTGGCCTTGGCGCGCGCGACTCACTGCGTTTGGAGTGTGGTTTGTGTCTCTATGGACACGATCTCGACCCAACCACAACGCCAGTCGAAGCAAGCTTGCTGTGGGCTATTCAGCCAGTTCGTCGCAAAGGTGGCGCACGTGAGGGCGGCTTTCCCGGTGCAGAGATCATTCTCAGCCAGATTGAAACCAAACAAGTTAGCCGTAAACGCGTCGGTTTGGTCGGACAAACCAAAGCGCCAGTACGCGAAGGCACTGAACTGTTTGATGCGCAGGGCAACAAAATTGGTATCGTGACCAGTGGAACTGCAGGCCCAACGGCCGACAAACCTGTTTCAATGGCTTATGTCAGCACTGAACACGCCGCTTTAGGCAGTGAAGTGTTTGCCGAAGTGCGCGGGAAGATGCTGCCAATGACCGTTGAAAAAATGCCTTTTGTACCTCAGCGTTATTATCGCGGAGCATAATCTAATCAGTGTTGTTCTTATAAATAGCGCTTATTAACAAAGGAAGGGAAACCTTCCTTTGTATTTTTGGCAACAGAGGTTTACCGCCTGACCTAACCGAGAAAGCGGTTGTCATTTCAGCATATTGCTTTATGATGCTGCGACGTACTTAAGCTGGTGCATCCGTATTTGTACCAAAATTTGTACCGAATTTTTTGAACTCGTTACGCTGCAATTCATAACAAAATGAATTTAAGCGTAATTTTTTCACACAAGTGTTGCTTGGTGTGCAACACCACTGTAAGGATAATACATGCCTATTATTACTCTTCCTGACGGTAGTCAGCGTCATTTTGACAACCCAGTATCTACTCTCGAAGTTGCCCAATCTATCGGCCCAGGTCTTGCGAAAGCGACCATTGCCGGTCGTGTGAATGGTGTACGCGTTGATGCTTGCGATCTGATTGAACACGATGCCAGCCTAGAAATCATCACCACGAAAGATGAAGTCGATGGTTTAGAAATCGTGCGTCACTCATGTGCGCACTTGCTTGGCCATGCACTGAAGCAGCTTTACCCAAATGCGAAAATGGCGATTGGTCCAACCATCGACAGCGGTTTTTACTACGACATCGATCTCGAGCAGTCTCTCTCTCAAGAAGATCTTGAGAAAATCGAAGCTCGCATGGTTGAGTTAGCGAAAACCAAATACGCGGTTGTCAAAAAGAAAGTGAGCTGGCAGGAAGCGCGCGATACCTTTGAATCGCGTGGCGAAAGCTACAAAATGGAAATTCTTGATGAAAACGTGGCGCGTGATGATCGCCCAGGTCTTTACCATCACGAAGAATACATTGACATGTGCCGTGGTCCACACGTACCCCACATGGGCTTTTGTCAAAACTTTAAATTGCTGAACATTGCAGGTGCATACTGGCGTGGTAACAGCGATAACAAAATGCTGCAGCGTATCTACGGTACCGCGTTCCATGATAAGAAAGCTCTGCAAGCGCATTTAACTCGCCTTGAAGAAGCCGCAAAACGTGACCATCGTAAAATCGGTAAGCAACTTGATCTGTTCCATATGCAGCAAGAAGCGCCGGGTATGGTGTTCTGGCACCACAATGGGTGGTCAATCTTCCGTGATCTGGAAATCTTTATTCGTCAAAAATTGAACGAATACGGTTACCAAGAAGTAAAAGGTCCATTGATGATGGATCGCGTACTTTGGGAACGTTCAGGTCACTGGGATAAATACGCTGATGCGATGTTCACCACTTCATCAGAAAACCGTGAATACGCGATCAAGCCGATGAACTGTCCGGGTCACATCCAGATTTTCAACCAAGGTTTGAAATCTTACCGTGATCTGCCATTGCGCATGGCTGAGTTTGGTTCCTGTCATCGTAACGAGCCATCAGGTTCACTACACGGTATCATGCGTGTTCGTGGCTTTACTCAAGATGACGCGCATATCTTCTGTACTGAAGATCAAATTCAACAAGAAGTGACTTCGTGCATCAAGATGGTGTATGACACTTACACGACTTTTGGCTTCCAAAATATCGTGGTGAAGTTGTCTACTCGCCCTGAAAAGCGCGTGGGTAGCGATGAAATTTGGGACAAATCAGAACAAGCGCTGATCGATTCTCTGAAGGCAATGGACATTCCATTTGAAATTCAGGAAGGCGAAGGTGCGTTCTATGGTCCGAAAATTGAGTTTACACTCTACGACTGTTTAGGTCGTGCGTGGCAATGTGGTACAGTGCAGCTCGATTTCAACTTGCCTACACGTTTAGGTGCCACTTACGTTGGTGAAAGCAATGAACGCTTAATTCCGGTGATGATCCACCGTGCGATTTTGGGTTCACTTGAACGCTTTATCGGTATTCTGATTGAAGAATACGCAGGATTCTTCCCAACTTGGTTGGCGCCAGAGCAGGCTGTTGTTGTAAATATCACGGATAAACAAGCCGACTATGCTCATGAAGTCGCTCAAAAGCTACAAAAATGTGGCATTCGAGCAAAAGCAGACTTGAGAAATGAGAAAATAGGCTTTAAAATCCGCGAACACACTTTGAAGCGTGTTCCGTACATGTTGGTTTGTGGCGACCAAGAGATGGAAGCTGGCGAAATCGCAGTACGTACACGTAAAGGTAAAGATCTTGGTAAATTTAAATTGGATGATTTTATTGCACATATCCAAGCTGAGATTGCAAGCCGTAAGCTTAATCTGGAGGAATAAACTATTAAAGGCGGAAGACGTGGCCAAGTTCCGGTCAAGCAAAACCAGCACCGTTTAAACGGTGAAATTCGTGGCGTTCGTGAAGTTCGTTTAACTGGCGCAGACGGTGAGTCTGTAGGTATCGTTTCGATCCAAGAAGCACTGGCTACAGCAGAAGAATCTGGTTTGGATCTCGTTGAGATCAGCCCTAACGCCGAGCCCCCGGTCTGTCGTGTGATGGACTACGGCAAGTTCCTCTTTGAGAAGAGCAAGGCTACAAAAGAGCAGAAGAAGAAGCAAAAGCAGATCCAGATTAAGGAACTCAAATTCCGTCCTGGGACTGATATCGGAGACTATCAGGTAAAACTACGCAACCTGATCCGTTTCCTTGAAGAAGGCAACAAAGTGAAAGTAACGATTCGCTTCCGTGGCCGAGAGATGGCTCACCAAGACATCGGTGTAGACGTTTTGAATCGACTGAAAGAAGACACTGACGAATTCGCAGTGGTTGAGTCTTTCCCGACCAAAATTGAAGCACGCCAGATGATCATGGTGTTAGCCCCTAAAAAGAAGTAATTAACGGCATTACAAGTAATGAACCTAGCCGTTGAAAGGCGGCTGGGTTTTATTCGCCCTAATTACACTGTTATTTAACTACTACAATGCGGAGTTATTCATCATGCCTAAGATGAAAAACAACAAAGGTGCTGCTAAGCGTTTCAAAAAAACTGCTGGTGGTATTAAATTCAAGCACGCTACTAAACGTCACATTCTGACTAAGCGTACTACTAAGAACAAGCGTCAGCTGCGTCCAAACGCCATTCTGCCTAAGTGCGAACTGGCTGCTGTAGCACGTATGCTTCCATACGCTTAATTCTTTTTAGTTTAATATTCGTTTAGTTTAGGAGAGACATAATGCCTCGCGTAAAACGTGGTGTACAAGCTCGTGCACGTCATAAGAAAGTTTTAAAACAAGCTAAAGGTTACTACGGTGCACGTTCACGTGTTTATCGTGTAGCGTTCCAAGCAGTTATTAAAGCTGGTCAATACGCTTACCGTGACCGTCGTACTAAGAAACGTCAATTCCGTCAACTGTGGATTGCTCGTATCAATGCAGCGGCTCGTCAAAATGGCCTATCTTACAGCCGTTTCATCAACGGTCTGAAGAAAGCATCTATCGAGATCGATCGTAAGATCCTTGCTGATATCGCAGTATTCGACAAAGCAGCATTCGCTGTTCTGGTTGAAAAGGCGAAAGGCGCTCTGTAATAGCGTGCTACTAAGAAAGGGGAGCATTCATGCTCCCTTTTTTCTATCTGACATTTCATGATTTCGCAAAGAACCCATGCTAAAGACGGGATAATGGGCTTAAAACACCGCTTGCACCTCTATCAAGAACATGAGTGTAAATCTGTGTCGTTTTTACATCGGTATGTCCTAGTTGCTCTTGCACGGTTCGAATGTCCGCCCCTACTTCAAGTAAATGTGTTGCAAATGAATGTCTGAGAGTGTGGCAAGTAACGGTCTTTTCAATTCCTGCTTCTTTAGCTGATCTTCTCACCGCTTTTTGTAGTACCGTTTCATTCATATGATGGCGGCGCATTACATCAGATTCCGGATCTAGAGATAACTGAAAAGACGGAAAAAGATAGTGCCAACGAAGCTCATAAGGTGCATTTGGGTATTTTTCTTTTAGGGCGTTAGGCAACCAAACCCCCCCGTAATTTTTCTGATGCAGATCTCTGTCGTAATAGCGTTTTGCCAGCGCAATTTGCTCTTTGAGATGGGGATAGAGTTCTTTCGCTAACGTGACTGTCCGATTTTTCCCACCTTTACCTTGCCAGATTCTGATTGCACCATAATCAAAATCGATATCCTGAACTCTCAAACGCATACACTCCATCAACCTTAACCCCGAACCGTAGAGTAACTTGATGGGAAGTTGATGCTTAGGATCGACAATTTCAAGTAAACGTCGAATCTCATCTCTAGTCAGTACAACCGGTAACTTTCGTTCTAGTTGCGAGCGTTGAAAGCGGATCTCAAGAGAAAGGGGTGTTTTTAGAATTTCTTTGTATAGAAAACTGAGTGAGTTCAAGGCTAGTGATTGAGTCTTTGTGGCCACTTTACCTTGCACGGCTAAGTAGGTTAAAAATTCTTCGACCTCTTTATCTCCCATTAAGCTAGGGTGCTTTTTATTATGAAAATGGATGTAACGAGTGATCCAATGAAGGTAAGCTTCTATGGTCTTTTTGGCATAGTATCGAGTTTGCATAAATTCGCGAACACTTAACAAAAATTGGGATTTCATATTGTTCTCACTAAATATTTGCTGGTTATTTATACAGTATTTGTTGGTTGTTTTCATGTCAAGAGGCTATGCAGACATCTGCAATCTATAAGCTGAGATTTTTGAACGGTGTGATGCTCAACATACTGATTTGGAAGGGTACTATGGTATTATGCACCCAGTGGTCTATTAATTAGAAAGCGGTAGCCTACCTATTGGAAAGGTAAGAAGCTGTCTAGAAAGCGTTATGCTTAATCCATAAAAATCAGTAGTTTGCCGTTGTCGATTCCTTTGGCATTTCGTTCATGTTTTGTCGGCAATTCAATATTGTTTTTCGCTGCCTAATGAAGTGGCAATGTATCTGGCGCTGAAAAATCGCAGTGATTGCCTCATTGTGTTGTTGAGTCTGCGTGAGGTTAGTATTGTTGGCTCAAGTCGCTTTGAGCAGTTTGGTGCCTTTACTTATGGGCTTAAAGTTTGTCAGCAATTAGGCATTGTTTTTCGCTGCCTAATGAAACGGCAATCTGTCTGTCGCTGTAAATTTCAGTGTCATTGCCTCATTGAGTTGTTGTGCCCATGCGTGGTGAGTGAGTTTGTCGGAGAGGGTTTCCACATTGGCCTGGTTACTAAATGAAAGCCTGCATTGGTTAGTTCATAGGTAAAAGTTGAGCCAGTTCTAATTCAAGATAATTCGAAGTTTGGTCAATAATTTCAGTGAGTTATTCTTGAGTTGGTTCAAATGTAAAGTGTTGAAGCTTAAGCATAACAAACGCCTCAAGAGGGACTGTCAACGCGTGGCGTTTCCAGTCCCATTGAGCCGAAGTGGTTTCGGCTGTTGTGTTTGAGTTTAGTGGTAGTGCGTTGCCAGCCCCTTAGGCGGGCGTTATGCTTAATCCATAAAAATCAGTAGTTTGTGGTTGTCGATTCCTTTGGCATTTCGTTCATGTTTTGTCGGCAATTCAATATTGTTTTTCGCTGCCTAATGAAGTGGCAATGTATCTGGCGCTGAAAAATCGCAGTGATTGCCTCATTGTGTCGTTGAGTCTGCGTGAGGTTAGTATTGTTGGCTCAAGTCGCTTTGAGCAGTTTGGTGCCTTTACTTACAGGCTTAAAGTCTGTCGGCAATTGAATATTGTTTTGCGCTGCCTAATGAAACGGCAATGTGTCTGTCGCTGTAAATTTCAGTGTTATTGCCTCATTGAGTTGTCGTGCCAATGCGTGGTGAGTGAGTTTGTCGGAGAGGGTTTCCACATTGGCCTAGTTGCTAAATGAAAGCCTGCATTGGTCAGTTCATAGGTAAAAGTTGAGCCAGTTCTAGTTCAAGAAAATTCGAATTTTGGTCAATGATTTCAGTGAGTTATTCTTGGTTTGGTTCAAATGTAAAGTGTTGAAGCTTAAGCATAACAAACGCCTCAAGAGGGACTGTCAACGCGTGGCGTTTCCAGTCCCATTGAGCCGCGGTGGTTATGGTTGTTGTGTTTTAGTTTAGTGGTAATGCGTTGCCAGCCCCTTAGGCGGGCGTTAGGTTTAAGGTTGTTCATGGAAATCAAAGAGTTTAGTGCCTGTAATCTCGAATCGTTGAGAAAGCTCTACTTGGACTCTAGACGAGATAGTTTCCCATGGCTCAAGGCGGATAGTTTTCGGATAGAAGACTTCGACCGCGATAGTCAAGGTGAACGAATTTGGTTGTCTGAGGTTTTAGGGAATGTTGCCGGCTTCATTTCCATTTGGGAGCCTGACAATTTTATTCATCATCTCTATGTCGCAACCGAATATCAGGGGCAAGGTGTGGGCTCGATGCTGCTTAACGGCGCAAAAATGAGATATGGCAACTTAAGCCTTAAGTGCATGGTTCAAAATCAAAAAGCACTCAACTTTTATTTGTCGCAAGGTTTTGAAATTGTGTCGCAAGTGGATGATGAATTGGGTGGTTATTACTATATGAGCTTCGTAGCACAAACCTAACAAACGCCTCAAGCGGGACTGTCAACGCGTGGCGTTTCCGTCCCATTGAGCCGCGGTGGTTTCGGCTGTTGTGTTTGAGTTTAGTGGTATGCGTTGCCAGCCCCTTAGGCGGGCGTTATGTAAATTGAGTCAAATGGGAGAAAACGTCATTGGAAAGTCTATTAACCCCTACTTTGCCAAGCAATATTAATTCATTTTATGAGATGCTTGTCTCTGTAGCTGGCGTTTTACTTGGTATTGGCTTTGCTGCAATGCTCTTTATTTTACAAAGTGGTTTTTCGTCATTTAAGTTCTCTAGACGAATGTTTGTGATGCTATATCTTTATTTTGGAAAGCAAGTTCTACTGTCTTTGGCGTATTTAACAATCATGCCGTTTTTAGTTTTGTATTTGGCAGACAGTAAACAGTTGATAGCTTTTATTCATTTGCTGTTTTGTCTCTTTTTCTTAGTTAGTGCTCTGGATTATGCGAAAGAAGAGGGGTACATCAATACAATACAGGGCCATAAGTTTGTGCCATCAAAATACGGTAAGTTCCGCAGTTACTTTCGATATATATACAATCGCGGGTTATTAAGAAACATTGTCCACTTATTTCCTCCTATTTTTGTTGTTTTGTATCCTTACATACTGTCATTTAAGTCTAGCTTTACACTAGAGTTGACGGAAACAGCGATGTTTTATAGTTGCTTATTAGTTCTTGCTTATACGCTATTCAAACTAACCATGTTCGTACCGGAATTTTTTACATTTACAGACATGGAGTTCCAATCTGCACATATGTTCAGTGAAGGTGAGGCGATATCAGATGAATCTAAAGATAAGAACGAAAAAGAGTTAGAGCTTCTTAAAAAATACTTAGTTAACCATGGTGTAAGTGAGCTTAGCCCAATGTCTCCATTGGCGTTTATGGATGGGGAGCTTACCGCAAACCTTATCTCAAGTAATAATGGGGTTGCTCATTTCAACTTCTATGTCAGAATTCATAACGCCACACCACCAATGGTAAGAGAACAAGTGGCGAATTATGGATATCAGTTTGCGAATTGTCTTCTGAACTCAAAAACAGACATTACTCAATATGTAATGTCT
This sequence comes from Vibrio paracholerae, assembly GCF_037672085.1. Classification (NCBI taxonomy): domain Bacteria; kingdom Pseudomonadati; phylum Pseudomonadota; class Gammaproteobacteria; order Vibrionales; family Vibrionaceae; genus Vibrio; species Vibrio paracholerae. Next base: position 336,905 of record NZ_JBBHLM010000001.1, read on the forward strand.
TTTCATGTACAAATTGCTACAGATAAACAAAGAAATCTGTTCTTCAGATTCGATAGGCATGACTTTGAACAAGCAAAAGTCAAAAATATAAATAATCCTATGTGTATCTACGATCTAAAAAATGTTTGTATCGATGAACTGTTTAGGTAATTTACATAACAAACGCTTCAAGAGGGACGGCCAACGCGCGGCATTTTTACTATGCGTTGGTTTTTGTGATTACGGTGTTATGCGGTAAGTTGGCAGTAGCGTTGGCTGCCCCTTAAGCGGGCGTTAGCTTCTTAAAGGCTAAAATCATCAAAATCCAAACTTCTTGTTCTGAAAAATCAGCTTTTAGTGTTCAAATTGCACAATTTGGCATTTGAATTTTGCTAGATACTGATTTGGTAGAAAGTGTTGGAAGTTCCGCAGTTTCAAAGCCGCTGAAAGCCAACAAGTCTCGATGCTTCAAAGTCGTTGAATGTTCAATTCGGTCAACTTGGTTTCACAAAAAGCAACATCGTCGCTGAAATCGTGCTTCTTTGTCGGAAATGCAGTAAGTGGCCAACTTAACCTTGAACGCTGCAAGTTTTGGCAGGTCACTTCACAGCTTTTGGCGTTGGACGTGTGTTTGAGTGATGCTTTTGCGTAAAATGTATTTCAAGCAAATGTGTTTAAAAAGTCATTGGTAAACAATGGGCTACGAAGCTAACAAACGCCTCAAGAGGGACTGTCAACGCGTAGCGTTTCCAGTCCCATTGAGCCGCTGTGGTTACGGTTGCTGTGTTTGAGTTTAGTGGTAGTGCGTTGCCAGCCCCTTAGGCGGGCGTTATGCGGTTCGAGGAAGAGAACAATGAGAGCACCATTTCAAGTATTAGTTTTTCCGTATCAAATTCTCGAACAACAACCTCGATACTTAATCGGGCAACGAAGTGATAATGGTGTATGGCAAGCTATTTCAGGCGGTGGTGAAGATAGTGAATCTATTCTTGAGGCAGCAAAGCGTGAACTTCAAGAAGAAACTAGTTTAATTGGCTGCGATTGGCAGCAATTGGACTCAATGTGTATGCTTCCCAAAGTGTACTATGCGGATCATGAGAATTGGACTAATCATCGGTTTGTAGTACCGGAATATTCTTTTTCAGTTCGAGTGTCTGCTGAGCCTCAGTTATCAAATGAGCATACAAATTTTCGTTGGTGTGGCTTTCAAGAAGCGAGTGAACTTTTGAAATATGACTCAAACAAAATAGCTTTATGGGAGCTTGATCAGAGGCTTAAGAGCACGCTTTGAAAAATCGCATAACAAACGCCTCAAGAGGGACTGTCAACGCGTGGCGTTTCCAGTCCCATTGAGCCGCGGTGGTTTCGGCTGTTGTGTTTGAGTTTTGTGGTAATGCGTTGCCAGCCCCTTAGGCGGGCGTTATGTGTTTTCCTAGAAAATGGAGTTTCTGATGAAAATTAGTCACCTTGATCATTTGGTTCTGACTGTTGCAGATATTCCAACAACAACGAACTTTTATGAAAAAGTGTTGGGCATGAAAGCTGTTAGTTTTGGCGCTGGTCGGATTGCTCTAGAGTTTGGTCACCAGAAGATCAATCTTCATCAACTCGGTAATGAGTTTGAACCTAAAGCCCAAAATGTCAGAGTTGGGAGCGCAGATTTGTGCTTTATTACCGACACAGTTCTGTCTGATGCGATGAAGCATGTGGAGAATCAAGGTGTGACTATCATGGAGGGGCCTGTAAAACGTACAGGTGCACAAGGTGCAATCACATCATTCTATTTCAGAGACCCTGATGGGAATCTTATTGAAGTATCAACGTATTCAAACACATAACAAACGCCTCAAGAGGGACTGTCAACGCGTAGCGTTTCCAGTCCCAATGAGCCGCGGTGGTTGCATTTGTTGTTTTTGAGTTTAGTGGTAATGCGTTGCCAGCCCCTTAGGCGGGCGTTAGTTTCTCTCGGGAAAATTCATCAAAAACTCACGCACAAGGTTCTGAAAATTCAGCATTTAGCATTCAAGCTGCACAATTTGGCGTTTGGGGTTTCTTGATGCTAATTTGGTCGAAAGCGTTGAAAGTTCTGTAGTTTCACAATCGCTGATAACTAACAAGCTTCGATTGCTCAATGTTGTCGGATGTTCAACACGGATAGTTTGGTTTCCCAAATAGCTGCATCATCGCTGAAATTGTGCATTCTTTGTCGCGGACTCTTAACCGTGGCCAACTTAACCTTGATCGTTTTGAGGTTTGGCAGCCAACTTCACAGCTTTTGGCTCTGGACGTGTGTTTGTGTGATGCTTTGCGTAAAATGACTTTCAAGCAAATGTGTTTAAAAAATCATTGTTAAACAATAGGCTACGAAACTAACAAACGCCTCAAGAGGGACTGTCAACGCGCGGCGTTTCCAGTCCCAATGAGCCGCGGTGGTTACGGCTGTTGGGTTTGAGTTTAGTGTTATGCGTTGCCAGCCCCTTAGGCGGGCGTTAGCCTTCATGGAGTTAAATATGAACAAGAAAGATATAATGGATATATTTTTTAGTAACAAATCTAGAGAAATATTGTTTAGCTTAGTTGATCGAGAAGATCCGAATAGCTCGGCTACTGGAAATGATGACGTATTTGAGCCAACTATCTCCTCGATATTTCAGTTGTTTGATGAATTAATGCTCAAAAATACTCCAGATTTATACCAGGCTGAATGGCTTCTTTTATATAAGAGTTTATCTTCAATTTCTGGGGTTCAACGATTACCAAACTCAATCCAACGAATAAGAACAGCTGTAATTATGTCATTAGAAGACTTAGGGAGTGATGAGCCTTACAAAGTTAATAACTTTGAACTATCAAAAAAACTTGCTGGTTTCTCGGACTTATCATTGTGTGCTATTTACTATCAAGTTCAGAAAGCACTGGTTGCTACGAAACGAAATCAAGAGTACAACTTCCCAGAAATTGAGTTTAAAGGCTAACAAACGCCTCAAGAGGGACTGTCAACGCGTAGCGTTTCCAGTCCCATTGAGCCGCGGTGGTTACGGTTGCTGTGTTTCAGTTTAGTGGTAATGCGTTGCCAGCCCCTTAGGCGGGCGTTATGCTTAATCACCAATAATCAGTGGTTTATGATTGTTCTTTGTTCCCTTGGCTTGTGAGTTTTGTGTTTCTCGGCAAGTTGGCTTCAGTGTGCGCGGTTTTCCGGACAATTATTCTTTGGCGCTGGAAATTCAGCGAATTGCCTCATTCAATTTTCGGGCAAGCACGAGGTTATGACGGGTGGCTCAATCGGAAATTTGGTCTTAGGTTTTTTCGTTTTAGCTGCCAAAGTTCAAAGTCTGATTTTCAAAATTATGAGTCATTTCAGTTTTTGGCTTTTGTTCGTGAGTTAAAGTCGAGTTAATCTTGGTTCTGGCAAAACGTAAGTCATTGAAGCTTAAGCATAACAAACGCTTCAAGAGGGACAGCCAACGCGTGGCATTTTTACCATGCGTTGGTTTTTGTGATTACGATGTAATGCGGAAGCTTGGTAATGGCGTTGGCTGCCCCTTAAGCGGGCGTTAGTTTCTCTCAGGAAAATTCATCAAAAATTTACGCACAAGGTTATGAAAATTCAGCCTTTATCGTTCAAGCTGTACAAATTGGCGTTTGAGCTGGAGTCTGATGCTGATTTGGTAGAAAGCGTTGAAAGTTCAGCGGTTTCAAAATCGCTGATAACCAACAAGCTTTGATGCTCAATGTTGTCGGACGTTCAACTTGATCAGTTTGGTTTCATAAAAGGCTGAGTCATCGCTGTGATCTGGCTTTCTTTGTCGCGGACTCTTAACGTTTTGGCAGCCAACGTCACAGCTTTTGGCGTTGGGCGTGTGTTTGCGTGATGCTTTTGCGTAAAATGACTTTCAAGCAAATGAGTTTAAAAAGTCATTGTTAAACAATAGGCTACGAAACTAACAAACGCCTCAAGAGGGACTGTCAACGCGTGGCGTTTCCAGTCCCAATGAGCCGCGGTGGTTGCAGTTGTTGTGTTTGAGTTTTGTGGTAATGCGTTGTCAGCCCCTTAGGCGGGCGTTATATTAATGAAGGAGTATGTGAGACTTGAAAATCTTAGATTATGTCGACAGTTGGTTCGTCCATATGACTATTGCCGTTGTTTTTTCCTATGTCGCTTTGGCTTCTTCTGCTGATCCACTCATTAACCTAATTGACTCAGACTTCTATATCTATGCATTCTCAGATTTGTTGCCTGTAAACTCCGTAATCTTCAATATATCAATCGGCATATTGATTAGTTACATCTTCTACTTTTTAGTTGTGTTCCTTCCAAGCTTTAGGGCTAAGAGATTAGTAATGCCAGTACTAGTTAAAAGAATTAGCAAGATAGATGGCGCAGTTAGTAGAATGCTTAGTGATATTGGTAATTCAAGTGGAGTCATTCTTTCACCAGACTCTCTAAATTTTAATGACTTGGACTCTGCACTTTCGTCTGTTAACTCATATACAGTCCACTCAAGTTTTAAATACTATGTCCCAAAAGTTGTTAATGAACAATATTTATTTGGAGCAGATGGTAAAGTGGTTTTTACAGAATGCTGTGATACATTGGGTCATAGATTGGCACACGAGTGGTCAATCATAAAGTCTAGCAAAAATGAATTAATAAGCTTATACGGAGTGCTTCCAATTAAGTCTATAGCTGTTCTTGACTTAATTGATGATATAGGGTTCGATTTTGTTTTTCAAAATCACCATACGTTACACTCCTATAGTTCACAAAATATTTTTCAGCTTTATGAGTTTGTATCTAGGCTTAAACAGTCAATCACGAAATATTAATATAACAAAGCGTTCAAGAAGGACAGCCAACGCGTGGCATTTTCATTATGCGATGGTTTTTGTGCTTACAGTGTTGTGCGTTAAGTTGGTAGCTGCGTTGGCTGCCCCTTAACGCGGCGTTAGCTTCTTAAAGGCTGAAATCATCAAAATCGAAGCTAAATTGTTCTGAAAAATCAGCTTTTAGCGTCTAAATAGCACAATTTGGCTTCTGAGTTTTGCTTGATGCAAATTTGGTAGAAATAGCTGAAAGTTCCGCAGTTTTAAAGTCGCTGAAAACCATCAAACCTCGATGCCTCAATGCTGTTGGATGTTCAACACGGCCAGTTTGGTTTCACAAAGGCTGCATCATCGCTGAAAGTGTGCTTTCTTTGTCGCGGACTCTTAAAAATGGTCTACTCAACCTTGATCGTTTTAAATCTTGGCAGCCAACTTCACAGCTTTTGGCGTTGGGCGTGTGTTTGCGTGATGCTTTTGCGTAAAATGCTCTTCAAGAGAAGTGGTTAAAAATCATTTTGAAACAATAGGCTACGAAGCTAACAAACGCCTCAAGAGGGACTGTCAACGCGTGGCGTTTCCAGTCCCAATGAGCCGTGGTGGCTATGGTTGTTGTGTTTGAGTTTCGTTGTAGTTCGTTGTCAGCCCCTTAGGCGGGCGTTATGCTTAATCCATAAAAATCAGTTGGTTGTGTTATCGATTTCTTTGGCATTTCGTTCAGGTTTTTTCGGCAATTCAATATTGTTTTTCGCTGCCTAATGAAGCGGCAATGTGCCTGGCGCTGTAAATTCTGAGTGATTGCCTCATTGGGTTTTTGAGTCTGCGCGAGGTTAGTCTTGTTGGCTCAAGTCGCTTTGAGCAGTTTGGTGCCTTTACTTACAGGCTGAAAATTAGTCGGCAATTGAGTACTGTTTTACGCTGCCTAATGAAACGGCAATGTGTCTGTCGCTGTAAATTTCAGTGTTATTGCCTCATTGAGTTGTCGCGCCCATGCGTGGTGAGTGAGTTTGTCGGAGAGGGTTTCAACATTGGCCGAGTTGCTAAGTGAAAGCCTGCATTGGTCAGTTCATAGGTAAAAGTTGAGTCAGTTCTAGTTCAAGAAAATTCGAAGTTTGGTCAATGATTTCAGTGGGTTATTCTTGAGTTGGTTCAAATGTAAAGTGTTGAAGCTTAAGCATAACAAACGCCTCAAAGGGACTGCCAACGCGTGGCGTTTCCAGTCCCATTGAGCCGCGGTGGTTACAGTTGTTGTGTTTGAGTTTTGTGTTATGCGTTGCCAGCCCCTTAGGCGGGCGTTATGCTTAATCCATAAAAATCAGCAGGTTGTGAATGTCGATTCCTTTGGGATTTCGTTCAGGTTTTGTCGGCAATTCAATATTGTTTTTCGCTGCCTAATGAAGCAGCAATGTATCTGGCGTTGTAAATTGCCTCATTGGGTTTTTGAGTCCACGCGAGGTGAATTTTGCTCTCTCAAGTCGCTTTGAGCAGTTTGATGCCTTTATTTACAGGTCGAAAGTCAGTCGGCAATTGAGCATTGTTTTGCGCTGCCTAATGAAACGGCAATGTGTCTGTCGCTGTAAATTTCAGTGTCATTGCCTCATTGAGTTGTCGTGCCCATGCGTGGTGAGTGAGTTTGTCGGAGAGGTTTTCTACATTGGCCTAGTTGCTAAATGAAAGCCTGCATTGGTTAGTTCATAGGTAAAATTTGAGCCAGTTCTAGTTCAAGAAAATTCGAGTTTTGGTCAATGATTTCATTGGGTTATTCTTGACTTGGTTCAAATGTAAAGTGTTGAAGCTTAAGCATAACAAACGCCTCAAGAGGGACTGTCAACGCGCGGCGTTTCCAGTCCCAATGAGCCGCGGTGGTTGCAGTTGTTGTGTTTGAGTTTAGTGGTATGCGTTGCCAGCCCCTTAGGCGGGCGTTATGTTTATAAGAGGGTATGAAGTAGTTGGTTTTTCAAATTTACTATAATTTAAGAGCGCTGGTGCGGTTCTATCTGATATCGTACTTTATTAGGCACCTTAGCAATGAACACCCTCAATTTGTTTTCTTGCCTCGTTATAACATTGAACTATTCATAGCGGAAAATACGCATATCAAGGAAGGAAAAAGAGTTAGTAAAGACCTAGTAATGTACTCTAGAGTTAAGCTCAGATTTAAACCTAAACAGGTATGTAGCAAAAGACTTAGAGTTTTATCGGGTATCGATTCCGGATCCATGAGCGAGCGGAAGTACTATTTGTCGTATGATCATTTAGCACATATGAAAGTTTATATTCATATCGAACAAAATAGGTGGTCAGACTCTACCAATACATATTCAACATTTACATTATTAAAATACTACCTATATAGGAAATTTGCTATTTTCTACTTAGCAATAGCGTGGGAAAAGATAAGCTGGTTAAGGAATAGGATTTTCCACCGTTTAAGACCGCTCGATGTAGTTAAGTCAAAATATGAAATATTCCAGGCTATCTTTGAGAGCAAAGATTTTGTAAAAAGTGGTTTGTTTAATCAATCAGATTTAATTGACCTGCTTTATCCTAAGAAAGAGTATAAAGGTGTCATTCCAAGAACGGTTATTTCCAACTATATAAAGCTTGTTATAGACTCAGCGATTGAGTCTGGTGAGCTTGCATCGATAAATAAAGACCGTCCGAATGAGATAATTAAGGTCACCGGTCTAGGTATAAACTTTTATACAGAGACGAAAGAGGCCTACAAGAAAGATGTACAACTATTGAAGCTACAAAAATCTCAAACAGTTACCCAAAGAACTATTGCGTGGTTGACATTAGTACTTGCTATAGCCACTTTGCTTACGCTAGTTGATAAAGTAGATTTGATTCTATATTGGTGGAATTATCTTTGGTGTCTGTACGAAGCATAAACATAACAAACGCTTCAAGAGGGACAGCCAACGCGCGGCATTTTTACCATGCGTTGGTTTTTGTGGTTACGATGTTATGCGGAAAGTGAATCGTAGCGTTGGCTGCCCCTTAAGCGGGCGTTAGGCATTCAGGAAAGTATGAAGATTAAGTTTAGTGAGTCAGAGTATATTGAGATCGAGCTGCTAAGTAGGGGAGCGGCTAATTACGTTTATGATTGTAACTTGTTGATATCAATTCAGACATCCAGTACTAAAATAACTCAGGAAGTTTGGGTCGACGGCTATGAGTTTAAATGCTTTCTAAACAATTTGGATAAGCTCCAATCAGTTCTAATTGGTGAAGCATCAATCACTTCTGAAACAATAGGTGAGCTACTAATATCAATTAGATCTGTCGATACATCTGGACATTTTGTTTTCTATATCGAGCTAGGTAAACAGAAACTTATTGGGCCTGAGCTTTTTTGGACTAAGACAGTTGATGTATTCCCAATTGAAACGACATTGTTGGACGAAATTTGTGCAGGTTTCGAGGGTGGTTTTCGGGAAATAAAAAATGCCTAACAAACGCCTCAAGAGGGACTGTCAACGCGTGGCGTTTCCAGTCCCAATGAGCCGCGGTGGTTACTGTTGTTGTGTTTGAGTTTAGTGGTATGCGTTGCCAGCCCCTTAGGCGGGCGTTATGTGTAATTCAGTCAAAGAGAACACATATGAATCATCTAGCGATGGCTGTCGTAATAAAGAATAACCTTGTTTTGGTACAAAAACGGTTCAGAAAAAATACTGGGATGATTTTTGAGTTTCCGGGTGGTTCTATTGATGCCGGTGAGTCAGGAGAACAAGCAGCTATTCGTGAACTCTGGGAGGAAACTGGGCTGAGAAATTTAGAGCTCATTGGCACTCATAAGTCCATCAACGAGAATGGCGGCGATATTTATCATGTTGTTTTCAGCGCTTCGATGGATGCTGAGCCTAAAGAGATCGAACCTTACCGACAACAAACGTTTTATTGGTTTGAGGCTTCCCAAATTCCACTGAATGACTTTTATAATGCTGATGTAAATTTCATCATGGAACATTTGGGCAGTTACACATAACAAACGCCTCAAAGGGACTGTCAACGCTCGGCGTTTCCAGTTTCAGTGAGCCGCAGTGGTTATGGCTGTTGTGTTTAAGTTTAGTGTTATGCGTTGCCAGCCCCTTAGGCGGGCGTTAGCTTTAATTGAGTGAGATATAGCGTATGTTAAGTTTTATTTTTAGTATTTTTCTATCCGTTATTTCTGGGATTTATGCAGGGCTGGTTGTAGCGCGATTTATCAAGTTTGAAGAAGTTAGGAAAAATATTAAAAGAATTATTCATGATGTCCAAATAATACATGATCTACAAGAAGATGATTACTTTTTGTTAGATAGGGGCGATTACACTCAGCTCACTTTATGCATTGGAGAGTTACAGGTTTCGAATCACGATGAAGCGGCTGAAAAAGTAAATATGCTATTTACTCAATTATCTGGTTTTGAAAGGTTAAAATCGAATAAAAACAGATCTGATATTGAGACGCTTAAAGCTCAGTTAGTTTCTATACCTGAAAATATTGCGCCAAATATATGGGTATTAATTAGTGTTAAGCTTGCAATATAAAGCTAACAAACGCCTCAAAGGGACTGTCAACGCGTGGCGTTTCCAGTCCCAATGAGCCGCAGTGGTTACGGTTGTTGTATTTAAGTTTGGTGGTAATGCGTTGCCAGCCCCTTAGGCGGGCGTTAGCCATAATAGGAAAGTTAGTCATTGATTAATAATATGAAAGAATTTCTAGATGTTTTGAATGAAGCCAAAAATGTACGACTAAACTTGGCAATTTTTTTTGTGGTATCAATTCTGTTATGGGCAGGCAGCTTTGAACATATTGCTCTTGAATCATTATCAAAGACTTTGCTTCAAAGTCTATTTTTCTTAACCTCAATACGCCTTGTATATGCTGGGATTTCTTTGATGTTCGGCACTTTTGAAAACAGTCGAATGAAAAAGAAAAATGCAGAAAATGAGAAAGAAAGAGTGTTGCTTGAAGAAAAGGAAAAGCAGGACAAGAAAGAAAAAATGCGCCGGCAATTCCATGATTTAGATGTTCATCAATTGTATATAATTCAGGAACTCAAAAAGCAAAATTACGTCTTGGTCAGAAAAGGGGCTGCATTATTCACGTTGAAAAATGCGAACATAATTTACACACCTGCGGTTGTAGGTAATTCAGAATCGGCATCGCTAACTTCTTTAGCAAAATCGCTGATGGACGAAGAACTTTGGGCTAATTTTGATCAGCTAAAATACAATCCTTTAACTAGATTTTTTAGTGGCATGCAGCCAAAAGATGTAGAGCATTTTGTTGAGTTTTTGAAGAAAGATTCAATCTGTACGAAAAGGTATAATCCTTATGATGGCAGTTACTACTATGATAATGAGCGAGTTTTCTCAGCATTTTCTAAAACTATAGTATTCTCGCAGCCACAACGCAGCTATACCTATCATCTTGATCCTATAGCAAAAGAAGTTGTTGTTTCTTTGTTTGGTAATGAGGTCAGTGACAATTATGGCTAACAAACGCCTCAAGAGGGACTGTCAACGCGTGGCGTTTCCAGTCCCATTGAGCCGCGGTGGTTGCAGTTGTTGTTTTTGAGTTTAGTGGTATGCGTTGTCAGCCCCTTAGGCGGGCGTTATATTTTTGAGGAAAGTTATGAGTTTATTAAACAATGCAGTTGACTCGATTCAGGTTGGTGTCGAAGATTTCGATATGGAAGATGACCGCAGAAATGCTTCGGCTATTAGGAACATTTTTGCCGGTATTCTTCTTTTATATAAAGAAAAGCTATGCCGTCTTTCTCCAGATAACGACAAAGAGTTACTGATCAAAAAGAAAATTCAACCTGTAATTAATGAACAGGGTGCGTTGGAATTTCAGGGCAACGGTCATAATACTGTTGACGTGCAAATGATTAAGGAGCATTTCAAATCTCTGAAAGTCAATGTTGAGTGGAAGAGGTTTGATGAAGTGAATAGGTTAAGGAATGACCTTGAACATTACTACACAGCAAAAAGTCCTGACGCTATTCGTGAAATAGTTAGTAAGTCTTTCTTACTAATTCGTGACTTTACAGCCAATGAACTCCAAGAAAACCCTGTTTCGTTATTCGGTGAAGGTTGTTGGCAATCACTACTAAATGTAGCGGATGTATATGCTAAAGAAGAGGCTGAGTGTAAAGAGTCTCTGGATAAAATTGATTGGAAATACGGTGTTGTCAGCGAAATACTATCTAGTCTTCGTTGTAATTCATGTCATTCATCACTTGTTTTTGCTCCTTATGAGGATGATGTATACCCAACGATTAACTTAACTTGCCGTTCTTGTGATAATGACTTTTCATTTGATGATGTTGTTGCAAGTTGTGTGAAAGCTAGCTTATATGGTGCTTATGTCAGCTCAGTAATGGACGGTGGTGAGAGTCCATATGATTCTTGTCCAGAGTGTAATGAAACGACTTATATTCATGAAGAAAGCTGTTGCATTAAATGTGAGTACACACAAGAGCACACTCACTGTGATGACTGTGGTGAGAGCCTAACTCTTGATGAGCAGTACTTAGAAGGACGTTGTGGCTACTGCCAACATCGATGGGAAAAAATCATGGCGGAATAAAAATATAACAAACAATTCAAGCAGACCCTCAACGCGTGGCATTTTTGTTTTGCGTTGAGTTTGGTGATTACGGTGTTGTGCGGGAAGTTGGTAGTCGCGTTTCGGGCTACTTAATTGGGCGTTATGTGCTTTGTGGTCTTTTCCACAAACTAAGATATTTATAGTAGTGGAACTCTTTGAAAATTATTTTATATATTAGGTGCCTCGTGAAATTTAGTAGATTATTTTCTGTCATGTTTGGACTCATTTCCATCCCGTCTTTTTCATCAACCAGTACTTTAGAGTGTATTTATAAGAAGTATTCTGACCCAGTTGGTGTTCACGTTATAAAAGATGGCTTTATTCTAAGGTTTTCAAGTGATCCAAAAAGTAAAAAGGTTTATTTACTGGAAAATGATAATAGCCATGAAGTAATCAAGGTACTTGGAGCTGATCATGTTTCATTTATAGAAATAAACGATGGAAATGTTACGGTCACTGCAGTTACAAACACAATGGATACAGTGCATAGTCGACATATAGTATTTCCAGGTGGTTACTTGTTACCATCACAGTTCTATGGAAAGTGCACTACAAAATAAAATGCACATAACAATCGCCTCAAGAGGGACTGTCAACGCGTGGCGTTTCCAGTCCCAATGAGCCGCGGTGGTTTCGGCTGTTGTGTTTGAGTTTAGTGGTAATGCGTTGTCAGCCCCTTAGGCGGGCGTTATATTTTTATTTTGGTTAGGAGTTAAAATGAAAAACATCAATATAATAAAAGGGGACTTTTCCGGTGAGATATGGCAGCTGGAGAAAGATTTAATTAAAACTGGATTTTATAAAATAAAGCATATTCCTTTTTCTGAAATAACAGAATTAAAGAAGTTAGAGGTTACTAAAAAAGAACATTTTGTTGAGTTTTCATTAGCGGACGGAAAAAGTTTTATCTCAACAATGAGTCAGAAAACATATGATTCATGTTACAAGTCATTCATTGAATTTGGTAATCAACCAAAGAATCTGGAGTTGCCTCTAGTCAATAAATCTAAGTCGAATGTTATCCTCGCTGGTTTTGGTATTTTATTTCTAGCAGTAATTCTAAGAGGTGAGCCAGAAAAGCAGCTAGTAACTTCTGAAAAAGTTACACTTTGTAAGGCATACATAGGAGAAATGTTCGGGAAGCCAGTAAGTATAATTGATAATTACAAAAATTCTGATGGGCTGATTTATGTCCGCTATGTGCGAGCATCAGATAAAACTTCTTGGAGTTATGTGTGTGATGTATCTGGAGGGAGAATGGTATGGGCAGGTTGGATGAATGATACTCAAAATTGGGGACGCTGGCGTTTTGAGGATGAAGTGAAACTTAACTACGATAATAATTCAAAGAAAATGGTGTTTATGATGCCTGACACCGGAAATAGAGTAGAAGTAAAATTGTAGTCATTAAAAATATAACAAACGCCTCAAGAGGGACTGTCAACGCGTGGCATTTCCAGTCCCATTGAGCCGCGGTGGTTGCAGTTGTTGTGTTGAGTTTAGTGTTATGCGTTGCCAGCCCCTTAGGCGGGCGTTATGTGTTTTTCTGGAAAGTTTTCACAGCTCTGCGCTTATAATTCGGACGTGAGGTGCACTATGTCTGAAAATCAAAACGTTAAAAGAGCTGAACCGATTGAAACGTGTTCATATAAGAGTCCTTGTGTTCGTCATTGTTGTTTAGATGATAAAGACAATCTGCATAGGTTGTGGTAGGACTCTTGACGAGGTATGTCGTTGGAGTGGTGAAACAAATAGCGAAAAACAAGAGATACTAATCAATAGTTTAGCTAGAGTTCAGAGCCGAAATATATCGACATGAAGCATCTTAGTCTTGTGTATGTGATGGTTTTTATCGAATGCTGTTTGGCATAAATGCCTTTCGCTACCTCTTTAAATGGAAGTGTGGGTATCAGAAACACACACATAACAAACGCCTCAAGAGGGACTGTCAACGCGTAGCGTTTCCAGTCCCATTGAGCCGCGGTGGTTGCAGTTGTTGTGTTTGAGTTTAGTGGTAGTGCGTTGCCAGCCCCTTAGGCGGGCGTTATGTGTTTTTCTGAAAAATTTTCACAGCTCTGCGCTTATAATTCAGACGTGAGGTGCACTGTGTCTGAAAATCAAAACGTTAAAAGAGCTGAACCGATTGAAACGTGTTCATATAAGAGTCCTTGTGTTCGTCATTGTTGTTTAGATGACAAAGACATCTGCATAGGTTGTGGTAGGACTCTTGACGAGATATGTCGTTGGAGTAGTGCAACAAATAGCGAAAAACAAGAGATATTAATCAATAGCTTAGCTAGAGTTCAGAGCCGAAATATATCGACATGAAGCATCTTGGCCTTGTGTATATGATGGTTTTTTATCGAATGCTGTTTGGCATAAATGCCTTTCGCTACCCCTTTAAATGGAATGGTGGGTATCAGCAACACACACATAACAAACGCCTCAAGAGGGACTGTCAACGCGTGGCGTTTCCAGTCCCATTGAGCCGAGGTGGTTTCGATTGTTGTGTTTGAGTTTAGTGGTAGTGCGTTGCCAGCCCCTTAGGCGGGCGTTATAGCTTATCTCACATTTCAACCTAGACATTGCTCAATCGATGCCTCAGAGTAAATTCCGACTTTGCTCAACAAAAGGAACAAGTATGTTTAGTCACATCATGATCGGCTCAAATGATATTGAAAAGTCAAAGGTTTTCTATGATGCCATATTGTCGGTGTTAGGTTATCCGGCGGGTGTTATTGACGCTAAAGGCCGCTGTCTCTACATAAACCAAGACGGTGTGCTTGGTATTACTAAACCAGTAAATGGTGAACCTGCGACGCATGGTAATGGGATGACAATTGGCTTTAAAGTTAGTAGCCGAGAGTTAGTAGAAGCATGGCATGCAGCCGGTTTAGCAAATGGTGGAGTTGCTTGTGAAGATCCTCCGGGTATCAGAACGAGTGGACAAAGAAAAATGTATTTAGCTTATTTACGAGATCCTGCAGGCAATAAGCTATGTGCAACACATCATATGTCCACGGGCAACTAAAAGCACCGCTATAACAAACGCCTCAAAGGGACTGCCAACGCGTGGCGTTTCCAGTCCCATTGAGCCGCGGTGGTTTCGGTTGTTGTGTTTGAGTTTGGTGTTATGCGTTGCCAGCCCCTTAGGCGGGCGTTATGCCCTTTTACGGTAGATGTAATTGAAAGTAGGAAGGTTAACTATGAATACCCCAAGAAATCATCACTATGTCCCTCAGCACTTTTTGAAGGCATGGCAATCTTCCGAAGGGAAGATCTATAGTTATAGGGTTAACCCTTACACTAAGTTAGGTGAAGTAAAGGAAGCATCGATCAAGCGTTCTGCTTCCCAAAAAGACCTTTATCATATCGCTTTCCATGATGGTGGTTTTGAGATCGAGACTACCATAATCAACCCTTATATAGATGATGATGGCGCTGGGTTAATTGAGCTGGCTCGAAATACAGTTATATCTGACTGGAGCAATGAGAAACAGTTAAAACTTGCTCGTTATATCGTTTGTCTTGAGGCTAGGCACCCTGATGTTGTAGACATAATGAACATAAGCTTATCTGAAATTAAAGAACGCTTTAATCAGCAAGGAATATATTCAGATGAGGCTATTGACGATGTATTCGACTATTTTGGGACAACACAAGATGTTGGTAAGGTAGCTTTATCTGCATTAGTACAGAATGAAGAATTAGCATTATTGGAAGAGCCATTTGCTGATGGCTTGGTTCGAAGTGATTTTATTGAAATTACACTGAAAACTGATCAGTTTATATGCTCTAACTACCCGACAGGGCGGTGGGGACATTTCCTTGAGAACGTACTTTTATTTTTGGCAGTTAGCCCTACTAAAGCTCTTATATACTCAGCCGATAGTCGAATGGCTCAGTTATATAAAAGCTTACCGGAATCTGTTGTAATCGACTTGGTTAATTTATATACGTTGGGCAACGCCACGATCGCGTATCATACTGATAATAAGCAACTAGAATTCGTTACAGAGCACTTAGGATGGGCAAAAAAACTCAAAAGCCTAGATGAGCAGCGTGAATACGTCGGTAAGTTTTTTGACCAAGCATTAGCACGGGCATAACAAACGCTTCAAGAGGGACAGCCAACGCGCAGCATTTTTACTATGCGTTGGTTTGTGTGTTTACGGTGTTATGCGGAAGCTTGGTAGTAGCGTTGGCTGCCCCTTAAGCGGGCGTTATGCTTAATCCATAAAAATCAGTAGTTTGCCGTTGTCGATTCCTTTGGCATTTCGTTCATGTTTTGTCGGCAATTCAATATTGTTTTTCGCTGCCTAATGAAGTGGCAATGTATCTGGCGCTGAAAAATCGCAGTGATTGCCTCATTGTGTTGTTGAGTCTGCGTGAGGTTAGTATTGTTGGCTCAAGTCGCTTTGAGCAGTTTGGTGCCTTTACTTATGGGCTTAAAGTTTGTCAGCAATTAGGCATTGTTTTTCGCTGCCTAATGAAACGGCAATCTGTCTGTCGCTGTAAATTTCAGTGTCATTGCCTCATTGAGTTGTTGTGCCCATGCGTGGTGAGTGAGTTTGTCGGAGAGGGTTTCCACATTGGCCTGGTTACTAAATGAAAGCCTGCATTGGTTAGTTCATAGGTAAAAGTTGAGCCAGTTCTAATTCAAGATAATTCGAAGTTTGGTCAATAATTTCAGTGAGTTATTCTTGAGTTGGTTCAAATGTAAAGTGTTGAAGCTTAAGCATAACAAACGCCTCAAGAGGGACTGTCAACGCGTGGCGTTTCCAGTCCCATTGAGCCGAAGTGGTTTCGGCTGTTGTGTTTGAGTTTAGTGGTAGTGCGTTGCCAGCCCCTTAGGCGGGCGTTATGTAACTGTAAAGAAAAAAGACCACAATGCATTGAAAAGTAGATGTTTTTTATGATTGATCTAATTTCAATGTCGATTTTCTCTGAGTGGGTTTTGTGCATGTTGATTTAGCTTTCGGCTTCTTTGTTCTTCGAGTTTTCCGTTTTTTCTTAATGGTAAAGTGGGTTTGCGATAAGTTTAGTGGCAGTCATTTTTTTCTTTGAACTAGGGCTCGCAGTTTCGTCGTTGCCACGCAAATTCTACTGGGTTACTGCTAACTTTTCATGTAAGTTAAACGGTATTTGGTAATGCTGTTCTTTGTAATGCTTTGAAATAGTTAGCAAAGTTACATAACAAAGCATTCAAGAGGGACAGTCAACGCTTGGCAGTTTTGGTTTGGTTGGCATTTGAGGTTACGGCTGGCTAGTTTGAGTTTAGTTGTTTGCGTTGCCTGCCCCTTAATGCGGCGTTAGGTGTGTAGTATTCACAGTTTGGCTTTATTTTTGTTGATGCATTTCTCTTGATTATGTATAAGTCGTTTTGAAAATAACCTTTAACACCATGATTACATTAGTTTTTGCTAACCTTTAATAACATGGAGAATAAAGGTGGAAAAAAGTAACGAGAAAGTACAGTTGCTAGTAAATGCTATTCGGTTTCGTAAACCCTACACGGCTAATGATTTTCAAGTAACCGCATCTGAGCTGAAAGTGAAAAAAGAGAGTTATCACTTAAGTAAAATCAAGAGTATTGAACTGAAGCGTCTTGGCTTCAAAGATAACGTGGTTAAAGTGACAACATACGCCATTTTACTGTCAGCAGCGACTTGGGCTTTTGTACCTGAGTTTGGTTTTTTTGCGCTCATAATTGCTCTGATTTTGGCTTTGGTTTCGATGAGAAAGTATGAGTTGAAAGTAGAGTTTAAAGGTACAGATGAAACGGGTGATTACTGGGTATCAATAGCTCGTTGTTGGACGGAAGATGAATTTCATATTCTAGAGAATATTTATACTGAACTGAAAAGCAGAATCTAGCACAGAGGCTCGTCAATTTTGGCGAGCTTTTGAGTTTATGGTCCCGCACCTAACAAACGCCTCAAGAGGGACTGTCAACGCGTGGCGTTTCCAGTCCCATTGAGCCGCGGTGGTTACGGCTGTTGTTTTTGAGTTTGGTGTAATGCGTTGCCAGCCCCTTAGGCGGGCGTTAGCTTCTTAAAGCGAAACTAATCAAAATCTGGGTTTAATTGCTTTGAAAACTCAGCTTTTAGCATTCAAATTTCACAACTTGGCTTTCGAGTTTTTCTGATGCCGATTTGGAAGAAAGTGTTGAATGCTCAGCAGGTTCAAAGTCGCTGAAAACTAACAAGCTTCGATGCTTCAATGTTGTTGGACGTTCAGCGCGGTCAGCTTAATTTCACAAAAAGCTGCATCATCGCTGTGATCTGGTTTTCTTTGTCGTGGACTCTTAACCGTGGTCAAATTAGCCTTGAGCGTTTTGAGTTTTGGCAGCCAACTTCACAGCTTTTGGTATTGGACGTGTGTTTGCTTGATGCTTTTGAGTAAAATCACTTTCAAGCAAAGGTGTTTAAAAGTTATTTGGAAACAATAGGCTACGAAGCTAACAAACGCCTCAAGAGGGACTGTCAACGCGTGGCGTTTCCAGTCCCATTGAGCCGCGGTGGTTGCAGTTGTTGTGTTTGAGTTTCGTGGCATGCGTTGCCAGCCCCTTAGGCGGGCGTTATGTTTAATTACGTAAAATCAGTTGGTTGCATCATTTTTTTGTTCACGAAGCCTTCCAGCTTTTCTCTTATCGGCAAGTTAACTTCAGTGATCGTTGTTTGCTGGACTCTAATTCGTGAGCGCCAAAATTCAGAGAGATACCCCATTGAAATGCAGTGTTTGGGTGAGGCGAGTGCAGCTTGCTCAATTTTAAAGTTAGAGCTTCAGCTTTCGTTTCTCACGTTAAGACTCAATGCAAGTTCGATCAAATTTATTCGTTAATTCAGTTTGTTAACCTATGGTTTTGGTTTGCAGAGGTAAGTCTGTTCCATACGCAGGTGTAGTTGTAAATGTAGGTTGGACAGCATTTAATATTTCAGGTGGAGTTTATAAGGTTCAAGAAGGTATGAGGAGGTTGCTAGACAATGAGAAGTAAGCTAGTTACAGGCATGAGGGATATTGTACGTGTGTTCTTTTGGTGTCAGCATGTGCACAATTATAACTATGGTGGTAACAAAAAAGATGGGGTTATTTGGCCGTTTATACTGACCTCTTCATTGATTGGTATTTTCATTCATGGCATTTATATGTTGATATGCTTAAGTGTGGGAATGGTTACCGAGCAAGGCTTTGTGCTTCCCTACACAGTTAGTTGGTTGCTATCTGCTTGCTTCACTTATCTTATCTGTATGAAAAGTCAAGGGTTTAAGCAAGGTGAAACCTACTTCGAACCCGTTGAAAAAAATGCGAGACGTAGTACAGCGTTGTCTTTGAGTTTTCTTTTTACAGCTATATGTTTTTCCACACGTATAGGATTTTTCGTGCTAGGTTTTTTCGGATCCTTGTTTAGGTAACATATACCCGTGATCATTGAAGATGCTTGATTTTCAATAGAATCAGAATCACAAATTAATCGGGACAGATATTTTAATAACACTACTGTTGGTAGCTCATTGCTAAAGGGTGAGGATCTATTTGGTGCTGTTTTCCGGACATCCATTCTTGGGCGCTGAAATTCAGAGAGTTGCCTCGGTTGATGTTCGGGCAAGCGCGAGGTTAGGGCGGTTGGCTCAATCAGAAATCGGCTTTAAGTTTCTAGTTGTCAAAGCTTGAAATGTTAAAAGCCCAAGTCTGCTTTTCAAAAGTTATGAGTCAATTCAGTTTCTTAGGTTTTGCCTTTTGTTTGTGAGTCAATGCTGAGTTAATCTCGGTTTTGTTAAAACGTAAGTCATTGAAGCTTAAACATAACAAACGCTTCAAGAGGGACTTCCAACGCGCGGCATTTTTATTATGCGTTGGTTTTTGTGGTTACGGTGTTATGCGGAAACTTGGTAGTCGCGTTGTCAGCCCCTTAAGCGGGCGTTATGTACTTTCCTGAAATCCCTCCTACAAATCAAACTTGTGCACAGTGTTATTATGCGTTAGTCTTGCTCCATGGATGCACAATGAGACAGTGCAAATTGCAATGGCATTAGAGTTTAAAGATAAGTGGTTAGAGCAGTTTTATGAGGATGATAAACGACATCGTTTAATTCCAAGTAGTATAGAGAATGCTCTATTTCGGAAGCTGGAAATCTTAGATGCAGCCCAAGCTGAATCAGACTTAAGAATTCCACCGGGTAATCGTTTTGAACATCTTGAAGGAAATCTTAAAGGTTGGTGTTCAATTCGAGTGAACAAACAGTATCGTTTGATTTTTCAGTGGGTTGATGGTGTTGCACTAAATACTTACTTAGACCCACATAAGTATTGAGGTCACGACTATGCGTAAGACAAAACGTCGTCCAGTTAGCGTTGGGGAAATGTTAAAAGTTGAATTTCTTGAACCAATGGGCATCACATCAAAAGCGCTCGCTGAAGCGATGGGCGTTCACAGAAATACGGTGAGTAATTTGATTAATGGCGGTGTGTTAACAGCTCCGGTAGCAATCAAGTTAGCAGCGGCATTAGGAAACACACCAGAATTTTGGCTTAACATTCAACATGCAGTTGATCTTTGGGATACGAGAAATCGTTATCAAGAAGAAGCAAAGTTTGTAAAGCCGTTGTTTGTTTCGCTGGAACAAAGCGCACGTACATAACAAACGCCTCAAGAGGGACTGTCAACGCGTGGCGTTTCCAGTCCCATTGAGCCGCAGTGGTTATGGTTGTTGTGTTCGAGTTTAGTGGTAATGCGTTGCCAGCCCCTTAGGCGGGCGTTAGTTTCTATCTAGAAAAATCATCAAAAGATCAGGTTCAACGTTCTGACAAATCAGCTTTTAGCGTTCAAGTTGCACAATTTGGCTTTTGAGTTTTGCTTGATTCTAATTTGGTAGAAAGCGTTGAAAGTTCAGTAGTTTCAAAGTCGCTGAAAACCAACAAGCCTCGAAGCTTCAATGTTGTTGGATGCTCAACACTCAAAGTTTGGTTTCACAAATGGCTTCATCATCGCTGAAAGTGTGCTTTCTTTGTCGCGGGCTCTTAACCGTGGCCTACTTAACCTTGAATGCTTTGAGTTTTGGCTGCCAACTTCACAGCTTTTGGTGTTGGACGTGTGTTTGCTTGATGCTTTTGCGTAAAATGACTTTCAAGAAAATGTGTTTAAAAATCATTGTTAAACAATGGGCTACGAAACTAACAAACGCCTCAAGAGGGACTGTCAACGCGTGGCGTTTCCAGTCCCATTGAGCCGCGGTGGTTGCAGTTGTTGTGTTTAAGTTTAGTGGTATGCGTTGCCAGCCCCTTAGGCGGGCGTTATGCGTAAAGTGGCTAACTAAATAATTTTCCTAAATTTTAAAAGGTTAGTATGAATTTTGATGTTATATCTCAAGGTGTCAATCCAGATAAGGCGTTGATTTATATGTGGGAAATCTACGATAAAACTGACGTTCTTGTTGGGCGGTATGTGGGTAAAGCAAAAAATGGAGCTAAACGACCGCTGAAGCATTACAAACGGAATGTGGCTCGTTTGATCGCGGGGAAACCATATCGGAAATCAAACCCAAACAGCTATCGTGTAGTCCATAAAGCATTAGCTGATGCTGTGGACAAGAATTATGTGATAAAACTTTACTTTCTTGCCAACATCAATGAAGGCGAGGACATTAATCAAGTAGAGCAAGCGTTGATTAATCAACATGACTGTAAAGGCTCAGAGTCATGGCAGTTAAATGGCTAGAATTTACGCATAACAAACGCCTCAAGAGGGACTGTCAACGCGTGGCGTTTCCAGTCCCATTGAGCCGCGGTGGTTACAGTTGTTGTGTTTGAGTTTTGTGGTGTGCGTTGCCAGCCCCTTAGGCGGGCGTTATGCTTAATCCATAAAATCAGTAGGTTGTGAATGTCGATTCCTTTGGCATTTCGTTCAGGTTTTGTCGGCAATTCAATATTGTTTGTCGCTGCCTAATGAAGCTGCAATGTGTCTGGCGCTGTAAATTCTGAGTTATTGCCTCATTAGGTTTTTGAGTCTGCGCGAGGTTAGTATTGTTGGCTCAAGTCGCTTTGAGCAGTTTGGTGCCTTTACTTGCTGGCTGAAAGTCAGTCGGCAATTGAGCATTGTTTTTCGCTGCCTAATGAAACGGCAATGTGTTTATCGCTGTACGTTTCAGCGTGATTGCCTCATTGAGTTATTGCGCCCATGCGTGGTGAGTGAGTTTGTCGGAGAGGGTTTCCACATTGGCCTAGTCGCTAAATGAAAGCCTGCATTGGTCAGTTCATAGGTAAAAGTTGAGCCAGTTCTAATTCAAGAAAATTCGAAGTTTGGTCAATGATTTCAGTGGGTTATTCTTGAGTTGGTTCAAATGTAAAGTGTTGAAGCTTAAGCATAACAAACGCCTCAAGAGGGACTGTCAACGCGTAGCGTTTCCAGTCCCAATGAGCCGCGGTGGTTACGGTTGCTGTGTTTGAGTTTAGTGTTATGCGTTGTCAGCCCCTTAGGCGGGCGTTAGCTTCTTGAAGCAAAATTCATCAAAGTCTGGGTTTAATTATTCTGAAGATTCAGCTTTTAGCGTTCAAGTTGCACAATTTAGCTTTTGAGTTTTGCCTGATGTTGATTTGGTAGAGCGTATTGAAATTTCAGCAGTTTCAAAGCCGCCGTAAGCTAACAAACCTCGATGCTTCCATTTTGTTGGATGCTCCACACGGAAAGTTTGGTTTCACAAAGGCTGCATCATCGCTGTGATCTGGCTTTCTTTGTCCCGGACTTTTAATCGTGGCCAATTTAGCCTTGATCGTTTTAAGTTTTGGCTACTTACTTCACAGCTTTTTGTGTTGGACGTGTGTTTGTTCGATGCTTTTCCGTAAAATTACTTTCAAGCAAATGTGATAAAAACCATTGTAAAACAATAGGCTACGAAGCTAACAAGCGCCTCAAAGGGACTGCCAACGCGTGGCGTTTCCAGTCCCATTGAGCCGCGGTGGTTTCGGTTGTTGTGTTTGAGTTTAGTGTTAATGCGTTGCCAGCCCCTTAGGCGGGCGTTATGCTTAATCCATAAAAATCAGCAGGTTGTGATTGTCGATTCCTTTGGCATTTCGTTCAGGTTTTGTCGGCAATTCAATATTGTTTGTCGCTGCCTAATGAAGCGGCAGTGTATCTGGCGCTGAAAAATCGCGGTGATTGCCTCATTGTGTTGTTGAGTCTGCGCGAGGTTAGTGTTGTTGGCTCAAGTCGTTTTGAGCAGTTTGGTGCCTTTACTTACAGGCTGAAAGTAAGTCGGCAATTGAGCATTGTTTTTCGCTACCTAATGAAACGGCAATGTGTCTGTCGCTGTAAATTTCAGTGTCATTGCCTCATTGAGTTGTTGTGCCCATGTGTGATGACTGGGTTTGTCGGAGAGGGTTTCCACATTGGCTAATTTGTAGGATGAAGCTCTGCATTGGTTAGTTCGCAGGTAAAGTTTGATTCAGTTCCAATTTAAGAAACTCTATGGTTTGGCTAATTATTTCAATGGTTTATTTTTGAGTTGTTTCAAATGTACAGTGTTGAAACTTAAGCATAACAAACGCCTCAAGAGGGACTGTCAACGCGCGGCGTTTCCAGTCCCAATGAGCCGCGGTGGTTTCGGTTGTTGTGTTTGAGTTTTGTGGTGTGCGTTGCCAGCCCCTTAGGCGGGCGTTATATGCGTATGCGCGTATGGGTAATATATGAAACAAAAAATAATATGCACGTTGGTATTTTCTATCGGTATCATAATTGGTAGTTGGTTTGGTATTAATCGAGTCACTGTTGAATTTGAAAGTATTCCCAGTAAGTCATTTTTCGATTTACTATCATTGACCTTAAACTTCGGTGGTTTTATTTTATCAGGGCTATCATTTGCAATTGCATTTAATGTTTTTTCTGAATGGAAGTTACATCATAAAAAAGAGCTATTAATGGAATTAAAAACAGAATCTATTGATCGTATGCTTAAATGTCATACTGCTCTATCAGTTTTTTCTTATCATAATGCTTGTAAAGATACATCGTTACTATTTAGTAACTCCATTTCTGAACTTCAAAGTGTTACTATGCGTTATTTTAGTATGATAACTTCCAAAGAAATTTCAACTGTTGAATTGTTGGCTTGTAATATCAATGGTGACCGAATGAAAATAGTTAAAGATTATTCGACATTGATGGTGCATATCTATAATTCGGTCAAGGTTGATTCGGCATTAATTGATCATCAATTTATAACATTTTCCAATGGAAATAATGGAAATTTTGCGCGGAAGAGAATGCTTGAAGTTAGTATAAATAATCTAGGAATTAATCTATCGATACAGAATGATCAATTGGACTTAAATAAATTGAGTGGGGAACTGTACCTTTTTCTCATAAATAATAGCGGTGAGTTGGTAGAGCAAGCATATTCCGATGATGACCGCATATAACAAACGCCTCAAGAGGGACTGTCAACGCGCGGCGTTTCCAGTCCCATTGAGCCGCGGTGGTTACGGTTGTTGTGATTGGGTTTAGTGTTATGCGTTGCCAGCCCCTTAGGCGGGCGTTATACAGGTATATGCGGATATATTAGATTTTGGTGAAGTATGGCAAACGAACAGTATAAAGATCAAAAAAAACCACTTGCATATAGTAAAGGTGAAATAGAAAGAGCTGCAGATAGCATAAGACATGGGGTTCAAGGTGATGAACGAAACGTTGCTATATCAAAAATCCAAAATTTCCGAGAGTTTCACCTTTACCCGTTGATGTTACTTAAGAATCACCTAGTTAGAACTGCTAATAAGGTTAATAAGAAAATAATTGTAGCTAGACGTTTGAAACGCTTACCTACAATTATCAATAAGCTTGAAAGGCCTACGCTAGATGGTCAAGGTGCTAATAGTATTCGAATTACAAGTATGCAAGACATTGCTGGTTGTAGGGCAATAGTTAAAAATACTAAGCAGCTTTTTGAACTTAAAAAACGGCTTGAAAGTAGCCGTTCAGTACACAAAATTATTCGAACTCGTGATTATCTAGTGCAGCCAAAAGAAAGTGGTTATGGTGGTTTGCACCTTATATACAGTTGCTACGAAGGGCAAGAAGAACATCATACGTGGAACAAAGCAAAAGTAGAAATACAGCTAAGAACAGAGCTACAACATTCTTGGGCAACAAGTTTAGAAATCATTGATACTCTTACGGGAATTGAATTGAAAACTAGCCACGATGGACATGAAAAGTGGCGGCGCTATTTTTCTTTGGCTGGACAATTGGTTGCTCATCATGAACAGCTATGCACCATTACACAAGATGAGCTAGAAAAATTATGCCTTGAACTCAAACAACTTGAGACTGAGTTACATGTACTGACTAAGCTCGCTCAATACTCATTAGCAATCAACTTTACAACAGGAACGCAAGTACCAAAGAAAGCGTTAAATAGTAACTGTATGTTTTTGGTTGAAATGATGCGAGATGGTCACAAACATCCTTATGAAAATGAAGCAAAAAAAGTTATGAAAATGAAAGTTTCCATAACAAGATTTAGTTCAAAACAAAGTGACACTGCATTGAAAGCTCTGAATGAGTCTGAGCTTAATGAAAGTGTCGTATTGTCTGTATTGTTATCAGCTCCTGATATACGTATGTTAAAAAAAGCATACCCAAATTATTTTGGTTCAACGCATCAGTTTGGTAATTTTATCAAGTCCTACATCAGTAATATCCCTGTATAACAAACGCCTCAAGAGGGACTGTCAACGCGTAGCGTTTCCAGTCCCATTGAGCCGCGGTGGTTGCAGTTGTTGTGTTTGGGTTTAGTGGTATGCGTTGCCAGCCCCTTAGGCGGGCGTTATGTGTTTTTCTGAAAAATTTTCACAGCTCTGCGCTTATAATTCAGACGTGAGGTGCACTATGTCTGAAAATCAAAACGTTAAAAGAGCTGAACCGATTAAAACGTGTTCATATAAGAGTCCTTGTGTTCGTCATTGTTGTTTAGATGACAAAGACATCTGCATAGGTTGTGGTAGGACTCTTGACGAGATATGTTGTTGGAGTAGTGCAACAAATAGCGAAAAACAAGAGATACTAATCAATAGTTTAGCTAGAGTTCAGAGTCGAAATATATCGACATGAAGCATCTTAGTCTTGTGTATATGATAGCTTTTTATCGAATGCTGTTTGGCATAAATGCCTTTCGCTACCCATTTAAATGGAAGGGTGGGCATCAGAAACACACACATAACAAACGCCTCAAGAGGGACTGTCAACGCGTGGCGTTTCCAGTCCCAATGAGCCGCGGTGGTTTCGGTTGTTGTGTTTGAGTTTAGTGGTTTGCGTTGCCAGCCCCTTAGGCGGGCGTTATGCTTAATCCATAAAATCAGTAGGTTGTGAATGTCGATTCCTTTGGCATTTCGTTCAGGTTTTGTCGGCAATT
Source organism: Vibrio paracholerae (assembly GCF_037672085.1). Lineage (NCBI taxonomy): Bacteria > Pseudomonadati > Pseudomonadota > Gammaproteobacteria > Vibrionales > Vibrionaceae > Vibrio > Vibrio paracholerae. Next base: position 362,717 of record NZ_JBBHLM010000001.1, read on the forward strand.
CAATATTGTTTGTCGCTGCCTAATGAAGCTGCAATGTGTCTGGCGCTGTAAATTCTGAGTTATTGCCTCACTAGGTTTTTGAGTCTGCGCGAGGTTAGTGTTGTTGGCTCAAGTCGTTTTGAGCAGTTTGGTGCCTTTACTTACAGGCTTAAAGTCTGTCGGCAATTGAATATTGTTTTTCGCTGCCTAATGAAACGGCAATGTGTCTGTCGCTGTAAATTTCAGTGTTATTGCCTCATTGAGTTGTCGCGCCCATGCGTGGTGAGTGAGTTTGTCGGAGAGGGTTTCCACATTGGCCTAGTTGCTAAATGAAAGCCTGCATTGGTCAGTTCATAGGTAAAAGTTGAGCCAGTTCTAGTTCAATGAAAGTCGAAGTTTGGTGAATGATTTCAGTGGGTTATTCTTGGTTTGGTTCAAATGTAAAGTGTTGAAGCTTAAGCATAACAAACGCCTCAAGAGGGACTGTCAACGCGTGGCGTTTCCAGTCCCATTGAGCCGCGGTGGTTTCGGTTGTTGTGATTGATTTTAGTGGTATGCGTTGCCAGCCCCTTAGGCGGGCGTTAGCTTCTTAAAGGCTAAAATCATCAAAATCCCAACTTCTTGTTCTGAAAAATCAGCTTTTAGTCTTCAAATTGCACAATTTGGCATTTGAATTTTGCTAGATGCTGATTTGGTAGAAAGTGTTGGAAGTTCCGCAGTTTCAAAGCCGCGGAAAGTCAACAAGTCTCGATGCTTCAAAGTCGTTGAATGTTCAATTCGGTCAACTTGGTTTCACAAAAAGCAACATCGTCGCTGAAATCGTGCTTCTTTGTCGGAAATGCAGTAAGTGGCCAACTTAACCTTGAACGCTGCAAGTTTTGGCAGCTCACTTCACAGCTTTTGGCGTTGGATGTGTGTTTGAGTGATGCTTTTGCGTAAAATGCATTTCAAGCAAATGTGTTTAAAAAGTCATTGTTAAACAATGGGCTACGAAGCTAACAAACGCCTCAAGAGGGACTGTCAACGCGTGGCGTTTCCAGTCCCATTGAGCCGCGGTGGTTTCGTCTGTTGTGATTGAGTTTAGTGGTAATGCGTTGTCAGCCCCTTAGGCGGGCGTTAGCCCTCAAGAGGAAAAAAGTGATATTTCGGACGTTAAGCATACTAGCAATAATTGGTAGCGTTTTGTGGTTCATAAGTGAGCCTAGTCCAGAGCCTGCAGTCGTGTTTGTTGCTAGTCTCGCTGCATTCTTTAGAGACGAAGTTCATGGCATCATTGGTGCTAAATTTGTATCTCTCTCATCACGAGCGGCTCCAATACGTGATTTTCAGCACTACAAATATTCATTTGTTTCTGATAACTACATATCACCCGCGATATTAGATGATCTTAATGGTTGGATTTCTGATGTTGGCGACCAAATTGTTTCTATCAATATCTCTGACGCCAACCAGAGTAATCGATATTTTGGTAAAGTTGATACGCGGCATGTTTCTGGCACTTTTCCCGTAGTTGACTATAAAAGTGACGATAAATATTTGAGTTACCAGTATGTTGGTTGTTCGTTTAGTGGTGTTCATATCTTGAAGTTAGTTTCTAACTACGGAGGTGGCGGCTATTTCCATTCGCTGCTACTTGTAACTGTAATGGCGGATAGCTGCATTGAGTTTGAATCAACTTCTAAAGCGATTAAAAAGGAACGTTTTGTTATTAAAAAAGTAGGCACGATACCTTTAGGTGACCGTTACGATGGTACGGTTACATATAGGTTGGGCTTCCTGACAATATCGGCCTGTAAAGGTTTAAAAGCGTTACGTACCAAGCACGAGCGGGTATTCATACTTTAGGCATCGGGCTAACAAACGCCTCAAGAGGGACTGTCAACGCGTGGCGTTTCCAGTCCCAATGAGCCGCGGTGGTTATGGTTGGTGTGTTTGAGTTTAGTGGTAATGCGTTGTCAGCCCCTTAGGCGGGCGTTAGCTTCTTAAAGGCTAAAATCATCAAAATCCCAACTTCTTGTTCTGAAAAATCAACTTTTAGTGTTCAAATTGCACAATTTGGTATTTGAATTTTGCTAGATGCTGATTTGGTAGAAAGTGTTGGAAGTTCCGCAGTTTCAAAGTCGCTGAAAACCATCAAGCTTTGATGCTTCAATGTTGTTGGATGCTCCGCACTGAAAGTTTGCTTTCACAAAAAGCAGCATCGTCGCTGAAATCGCGCTTTCTTTGTAGGAAGTTCGGTAAGTGGCAAACTTAACCTTGATCGCTGCGAGTTTTGGCAGCTCACTTCACAGCTTTTGGCGTTGGACGTGTGTTTGAGTGATGCTTTTGCGTAAAATGCCTTTCAAGAAAAGGTGTTTAAAAGTCATTTTGAAACAATGGGCTACGAAGCTAACAAACGCCTCAAGAGGGACTGTCAACGCGTGGCGTTTCCAGTCCCAATGAGCCGCGGTGGTTGCAGTTGTTGCGTTTGAGTTTTGTGTTATGCGTTGCCAGCCCCTTAGGCGGGCGTTAGCTCTCTTTCAAAGTTCATCGCAGAGTCCAAAAAGCCAAGCTGGATTTGAAGTTCTTTTTAGCAATATTTCAGGAGATAGTATGAGCACAAGGTTTTGTGAAAAGTGTGGGAAGAACACTGAACATAAAGAAGTGATGAAGCAAAAGCCATCAAAGTACGGTAAGTCCAAAAGAGAGCAGTTCAAAGCATTTCTAGATGGATTTTTTAGTAGTTCGGCAGCCTCTTTACCTGGTGGCGTTTCGTTAGAATTAACAGATAGATATGTTGTTTGTGCTATCTGTGGCAGCACAACTTTAGAAAATCATGGTGAACAATTTCAGTAACCTATTCGCCAAGCAGAGAGCTAACAAACGCCTCAAAAGGGACTGTCAACGCGCTGCGTTTCCAGTCCCATTGAGCCGCGGTGGTTACGGTTGTTGTGTTTGAGTTTGGTTGTTATGCGTTGTCAGCCCCTTAGGCGGGCGTTATACGATTTAAGTGAGGATTGCATCTTGTCAAAAGAACAAGTAATAAAAGAATATGATGAGAAACTAGGGCTTTATACACAGCTTTCAACATCAGTTGAGTCTTTGATTTCTCGCTTGTTGAGTGTTTCTGAAATCACACCTCACTCGATCAGTGCTAGAGTTAAAGACCGTCTTAGTTTAGTAAAGAAAATTGAGAAAAAAGAAAAATATAAGTCACTATCAGATTTGACTGATATTGTTGGTATCAGATTGATAAGTCATTATTCTGATGAAGTTGATAAAATTGCAAACATAATTGAACAAGAGTTCAATGTTGATAGAGAGAACTCTATTGATAAAAGGGCAAGCTTAGATCCCGATCGATTTGGATACCTATCATTACATTATGTTGTTAGTTTATCTGATAGCCGTTCAGGATTGATTGAGTATAGCAAATTTTCAGGGTTAAAATTTGAAGTTCAAATAAGATCAATACTTCAACATACATGGGCTGAAATTGAGCATGATATTGGTTATAAATCTAAAATTGAAATTCCTAAACCTGTGCGTCGTAAATTTTCTCAACTTGCTGGTTTATTGGAGTTGGCGGATGACCAATTTATTCAAATTAGAAATGAATTAAGTAATTACGAAACAGATGTAAAAGACGTTATTGTGATCTCTCCTCAGAGTGTGGATATTGATACTATTACAGTACTTAATTACATAAATAAAGATAAATTCATAAGTGATCTAGATAGAAAAGTAGCAAAAATATTAAAAGTTGACTTAATAGAATTGACTAAAGAAAACGCATCTCGACATGTTAAGTATCTTGATTACTTTAAAATTGATAATTTCTCAGAACTAGATGAATGTGTTAATAAATATCAGGAATATATTATGCAGAGAGCTGCTGATATAGGTGAACACAAAAATGGTGAGACAGTTAGCCGAGGGATTTCTCTATTTTATTTATATCAAATTTTAGCGTCTAAGCTTGAATCCGAAAATGATATATTAGAATTTCTCAACCACATGAGCTTATCATGGGCAGATAAACGAGAAGATTTTGCTAAGTATTTGTATGAATTTGGTAAGAAAATCGTATAACAAACGCCTCAAGAGGGACTGTCAACGCGTGGCGTTTCCAGTCCCATTGAGCCGCGGTGGTTTCGGTTGTTGTGTTTGAGTTTAGTGGCAATGCGTTGCCAGCCCCTTAGGCGGGCGTTAGCTTCTTAAAGCGAAAATCATCAAAATCTGGGTTTAATTGCTTTGAAAACTCAGCTTTTAGCATTCAAATGTCACAACTTGGCTTTCGAGTTTTCCTGATGCTAATTTGGTAGAACGTGTTGAAAGCTCAGCGATATCAAGTCGCTGAAAATCCACAAGCCCCGAAGCTTCAATGTTGTCGGATATTCAACACGGCAAATTTGGTTTCACAAATGCTGCATAATCGCTGTGATCTGGTTTTCTTTGTCGCGGACTCTTAACCGTGGCCAACTTAGCCTAGATCGTTATAAGTTTTGGCAGCCAACTTCACAGCTTTTGGCGTTGGACGTGTGTTTGTGTGATGCATTTGCGTAAAATACATTTCAAGCAAATTTGTTTAAAAAGTCATTTGTAAACAATGGGCTACGAAGCTAACAAACGCCTCAAGAGGGACTGTCAACGCGTGGCGTTTCCAGTCCCAATGAGCCGCGGTGGTTGCAGTTGTTGTGTTTGAGTTTAGTGGTATTGCGTTGCCAGCCCCTTAGGCGGGCGTTATGCTTAATCCATAAAAATCAGCAGGTTGTGATTGTCAATTCCTTTGGTATTTCGTTCTGGTTTTGTCGGCAATTCAATATTGTTTGTCGCTGCCTAATGAAGCGGCAATGTATCTGGTGCTGAAAATTCAGTGTTATTGCCTCATTGAAATGTTGAGTCTGCGTGGGGTGAATGTTGCTGGCTCAAGTCGTTTTGAGCAGTTTGGTGCCTTTACTTACAGGCTTAAAGTCTGTCGGCAATTGAGCATTGCTTTGCGCTGCCTAATGAAATGGCAATGTGTCTGTCGTTGTAAATTTCAGTGTCATTGCCTCATTGAGTTGTCGTGTCCATGCGTGGTGAGTTGGTTTGTCGGAGAGGGTTTCCACATTGGCCTAGTTGCTAAATGAAAGCCTGCATTGGTCAGTTCATAGGTAAAAGTTGAGCCAGTTCTAATTCAAGGAAACCCGGAGTTTGGCTAATGATTTCAGTGAGTTATTCTTGAGTTAGTTCAAATGTAAAGTGTTGAAGCTTAAGCATAACAAACGCCTCAAGAGGGACTGTCAACGCGTGGCGTTTCCAGTCCCATTGAGCCGCGGTGGTTTCGGCTGTTGTGTTTGAGTTTAGTGGCATGCGTTGCCAGCCCCTTAGGCGGGCGTTATAAGCTCTTAATTCTGTTAATTAAGTCAACTTATGCGTAATTGATAATCTGTAACATCTCATAAGTTTAACTTGCTCATATGGATGCTTATGAAATCTTCATCTCGTAGTAAAAAAATTGCTATAGCTTCAAGTTTTTTCTTTGTCTTAGGATTGATATCTTTAAATTTTGAAGGTCTTGGTTTGTTGCCAATTTTTATTGTTGTTGTTTCCTTTTTTATGGCAGTGGTTCACGGAGTTCTTCATTTTAGTGGACGAAAAAATGGAGATGTATTCGAAACATATCAAGAAGCAGCAAAAACTAAGGCATCTGCATTAGAAGTTGGTTTGAATAGCAAAGTAGAAAAACGCTAGCACGCTTATAACAAACGCTTCAAGAGGGACAGCCAACGCGTGACATTTTTACTATGCGTTGGTTTTTGTGGTTACGGTGCTATGCGGAAACTTGGTAGTAGCGTTGGCTGCCCCTTAAGCGGGCGTTATGGCGCAATATGAAACAACCAGTGAGGTGATTGTGAGCCAGAAAGTAAAAGTTGCATTGCTGTGGCTCAAAGAGCTTCTCGAGTCGAAGCAAATTTCATATCAAATAGTGGGTGGTTTAGCGGCCAAAATCCATGGCGGCTCACGAGAAGTCGCAGATATTGACCTCTATATTCACAAAAGTGATGCGCATAAAATCTTGGCGGATGTTAGCCAATATATTTCAAAGCCTCTTACTCATTACATCGAAGGCTCTTGGGATTTAGAGTATTTTCAGTTGATTTATGGCTCACAGAAAATAGAAATAGGCCTAGCACCAGGAACTAAAATACGAGCATCGGAAAGTGATGAGTGGCATGAGCTGCATACCAATTTTGAGCGTTCAGTTTCTGGTGAATACTTGGGTGTTGTGGTGCCGACAATACCCGTTGATGATTTGGTTGCTTACAAACGTGTACTTGGCCGAGAAGTTGATTGGATTGATATTCAAGAGTTAACGGGTGAAATCACGCCATAACAAACGCCTCAAGAGGGACTGTCAACGCGTGGCGTTTCCAGTCCCAATGAGCCGAGGTGGTTGCAGTTGATGTGTTTGAGTTTGGTTGTTATGCGTTGCCAGCCCCTTAGGCGGGCGTTATATTTTTAAGTTGGTTAAATGAATAAAAAGATATTAAATATTCATACGAATGCGTATGAGAAATGGAAAACTCAAACCCAAGATGCATTTGAGTTTTCAGTCCTAGTATGTTCGGCTGTTCCTACATTAAAACGAAATATTCAGCTATTTGAGAAAGGTGTTATAGATTCAATGACCAAAGCTGATCATTACGCTCCGAAAGGAGATGTTTCGCGTGAACAGCAAAATAAAATGAATACTGAACTTAAGGGACGAGCTGTAGGATATAAACAAAAATTAGCTAAGTATACATTGCTCAGTAATTTTAGTTTTTTCGAATCGTATGTTCATGATGTAATTTATGAATTTATTGATTCTCATGGTGGTAGAGATCAATTACTTGCTAATGCCAAGAAGAAAACACTAGATCATATTACAAATGATAGCCAAGACATTGAGAAGCTAAGACGAAAAATAAGAAGAGCAAATAAGGTTAAATCCTATCAACAGTATGTTTCGGCAAGCGATAAACTTGAAGGTTTAGGGTACAGATTTCCAAGTGAACAATTTTCAACCTATGGCATAAAGATGCTAGTTGAGCGTTTGAGTAATCTACGTTCTGTTGAAATTCCAGATTTACTTTCAGATGGATTCTCTCTAGAACTCTCAGAACAAGAGGTAAGTGATTTCCATGGTATAAGAGATATAAGAAACAAAATCGCTCATGGGGAACCTGTAAATTTGGATTTACGAGAAGTTGCTGATAAATGCTTGATAATAAGAGAAATAGCAAAGAAAGTGGACCAACATCTACTAAGATATTTTTTTATATCTGAAACCTTTCCTAAAAGTGCCGAAAAAATATAACAAACGCCTCAAGAGGGACTGTCAACGCGTGGCGTTTCCAGTCCCATTGAGCTGCGGTGGTTTCGGTTGTTGTGTTTGGGTTTTGTGGTAATGCGTTGCCAGCCCCTTAGGCGGGCGTTAGTTTCTATCTAGAAAAAATCATCAAAAGCTCAGACTCAATGCCCTGAAAAGTCGGCCTTAAGTGTTCAAGTCGCACTATTTGGCTTTTGAGTTTTGCCTGATGCTGATTTAGTAGAAAGTGTTGAAAGTTCAGCTATTTCAAAGTCGCTGAAAGCCAACAAGTCTCGATGCTTCAAAGTTGTTGGATGTTCAACTCGGTCAACTTGGTTTCACAAAAAGCAGCATCGTCGCTGAAATCGCACTTTCTTTGTCGGAAATTCGGTAAGTGGCCAACTTAACCTTGATCGCTGCGAGTTTTGGCAGCTCACTTCACAGCTTTTTGCGTTGGAGTGTGTTTGTGTGATGCATTTGCGTAAAATGACTTTCAAACAAATGCGTTAAAAGTCATTGGCAAACAATAGGCTACGAAACTAACAAACGCCTCAAGAGGGACTGTCAACGCGCGGCGTTTCCAGTCCCAATGAGCCGCGGTGGTTGCAGTTGTTGTGTTTGAGTTTGGTGGTAATGCGTTGCCAGCCCCTTAGGCGGGCGTTATGCGCCAAAGATCGGATTAACATCCATGCTCTTATGTAAAATACGGACGACTCTAATTTGTTGGCTGCCTGTTTGTTGATAAAAAATTACATGGCTACCTTGAGGAAATTTCCGGTAACCATCTCGAATTTCATCACACGATTTGCCGATGTCGGGATTTTCAGCCAAAAGCCAAAATGAATCGTCAAATTGCTTTAAGTAGATGTTTCGCTGTTCTTTGCCCCAACGGCGTTGAGTAAATAAAGCGATATCACGTAAATCAGTTTTGGCTGCAGTTGTAAGATTAAATGGTTTCATCGATTAGTTTCACTATCAAGTTCATTGATGAAACTATCAAGGTCGTAATCAGCGTCACCACTTTGTTCACCTTCAACAAGTAGTTGACGAAGAGTCTGCAGTTTAGTCTCTTGGTTTTCGAGTAAACGCAAAGCAGAGCGAATGACTTCACTTGCAGAGCCATAACGCCCACTTTGAATTTGGTTTGTGATAAAACCATCAAAGTGCTCACCAAGGGTAATACTTGTGTTCTTAGCCATAAATTTCATCCTCAAAAGTACCAAGAAGTACCTAATTATGGTATCAAATGACTTCCAAGGCAAGGCGCATAACAAACGCTTCAAGAGGGACAGCCAACGCGTGGCATTTTTATCGTGCGTTGGTTTTTGTGATTACGGTGTTATGCGGTAAGTTGGTAGTAGCGTTGGCTGCCCCTTAAGCGGGCGTTATGCTTAATCCATAAAATCAGCTGGTTGTGATTGTCGATTCCTTTGGCATTTCGTTCAGATTTTGTCGGCAATTCGATATTGTTTTTCGCTGCCTAATGAAGCGGCAATGTGTCTGGCGCTGTACATTCCAAGTTATTGCCTCATTGGAATATTGAGTCTGCACGAGTTGAGCTTTGCTTTTTCAAGTCGCTTTGAGCAGTTTGGTGCCTTTACTTATGGGCTTAAAGCCTGTCGGCAATTGAGCATTGTTTTGCGCTGCCTAATGAAACAGCAATGTGTTTGCCGCTGTACTTTCAGTGTTATTGCCTCATTGAGTTGTCGTGCCCATTCGTGGTGAGTTGGCTTGTCGGAAAGGGTTTCCACATTGACCTAGTTGCTAAATGAAAGCCTGCATTGGTCAGTTCATAGGTAAAAGTTGAGCCAGTTCTAATTCAAGGGAATTCGAAGTTTAGCCTATGATTTCAGTGATTTACTCTTGGGCTTGTTCAAATGTAAAGTGTTGAAGCTTAAGCATAACAAACGCCTCAAAGGGACTGTCAACGCGCGGCGTTTCCAGTCCCAATGAGCCGCGGTGGTTTCGGTTGTTGTGTTTGAGTTTTGTGGTGTGCGTTGCCAGCCCCTTAGGCGGGCGTTATGGCTATCAAGTTGAGTCCATCATTAATGTCGGTAAATTGGTTTAAATTGCAGTACTATTCTGCGATTAAACTTGCTGAAGAACTCGATGACAATCCCAATTAAAAATGTATCAAATCCGGAAATATCGTGCTCAAACTGCGATGCTTGTTGTTGCCGTTTGGAGGTTATGATCATTACCGATACAGGTGTACCAGAGCAGCACATTGCATTTGATGAATGGGGTGGAGAAACTATGCTGCGTTTGTCAGATGGTTGGTGTTCAGCTCTAGATCGTGAAACGTTCATGTGCGCAATTTACGAAAATCGCCCTTGGATTTGTCGAGAATTCGAAATGGGCTCTTACGAATGTCGATATGAACGGATAGAGCTTTCCTAAAGTTTTACCCAATAAATCAGTGAGTTGTTAGCCATAACAAACGGTTCAAGAGGGACAGCCAACGCGTGGCATTTTTATTATGCGTTGGTTTTTGTGGTTACGGTGTTATGCGTAAGCTTGGTTGTGGCGTTGGCTGCCCCTTAACCGGGCGTTAGGGCTTAATGGAGAAAGGAAACAATGGAGCTTGTTTTTGGCTACGCACTGGGATTTTTGGTGTTGATGCCGTTACTGACGCTCATGCATGAGCTTGGTCATGCGATACCTCAGTTGTGTATGAAAAAGAAAGTTGTCATTGATTTGGGTGGCTCGAGCCTAATCCCGATAATAAAAGTGAGCCGCTTGTTTATCAGAATTGCGCCATTTTCTACTTTTCATGGCTTTTGTAGCATAAGTTCAAGGCTGTCGAGAGTCGGTTTGGTGTTCACGTTGCTTGGTGGCCCACTAGTAACATTACTTTTAGCCATGTTATTAAATGAGCTAAGAATGGTTGACGCGGGTCAATGGTTCACTTTTTTAGCAAGCTTTGGTTTTTACTTCACGGTGTTTCAATTAGTTCTTACTTTAGCACCAATGAAATATCCAAGTTTTTTTGGTGGTTATAGTGGCACAAAAAGTGATGGGTTAAGAATATTAGAAGCCCTAAGGTGTAATGAAAGTACGCCCTAACAAACGCCTCAAAGGGACTGCCAACGCGTGGCGTTTTCAGTCCCATTGAACCGCAGTGGTTACTGTTGTTGTGTTTGAGTTTAGTGGTAATGCGTTGCCAGCCCCTTAGGCGGGCGTTATGCTTAATCCATAAAAATCAGTAGTTTGTGGTTGTCGATTCCTTTGGCATTTCGTTCATGTTTTGTCGGCAATTCAATATTGTTTTTCGCTGCCTAATGAAGTGGCAATGTATCTGGCGCTGAAAAATCGCAGTGATTGCCTCATTGTGTTGTTGAGTCTGCGTGAGGTTAGTATTGTTGGCTCAAGTCGCTTTGAGCAGTTTGGTGCCTTTACTTATGGGCTTAAAGTTTGTCAGCAATTAGGCATTGTTTTTCGCTGCCTAATGAAACGGCAATCTGTCTGTCGCTGTAAATTTCAGTGTCATTGCCTCATTGAGTTGTTGTGCCCATGCGTGGTGAGTGAGTTTGTCGGAGAGGGTTTCCACATTGGCCTGGTGACTAAATGAAAGCCTGCATTGGTCAGTTCATAAGTAAAAGTTGAGCCAGTTCTAATTCAAGGGAATTCGATATTTGGTCAATATTTTCAGTTAGTTACTCTTGAGTTGGTTCAAATGTAAAGTGTTGAAGCTTAAGCATAACAAACGCCTCAAGAGGGACTGTCAACGCGCGGCGTTTCCAGTCCCATTGAGCCGCGGTGGTTACGGTTGTTGTGTTTGAGTTTGGTGTTATGCGTTGTCAGCCCCTTAGGCGGGCGTTATGCTTAATCCATAAAAATCAGCAGGTTGTAATTGTCGATTTCTTTGGCATTTCGTTCAGGTTTTGTCGGCAATTCAATATTGTTTTTCGCTGCCTAATGAAACAGCAATGTATCTGACGCTGTAAATTCTGAGTGATTGCCTCATTGGGTTGTTGAGTCTGCGCGGGGTTAGTATTGTTGGCTCAAGTCGCTTTGAGCAGTTTGGTGCCTTTACTTACAGGCTTAAAGTCTGTCGGCAATTGAACATTGTTTTTCGCTGCCTAATGAAACGGCAATGTGTCTGTCGCTGTAAATTTCAGTGTTATTGCCTCATTGAGTTGTTGTGCCAATGTGTGGTGAGTGGGTGGGTTTGCCGGAGAGGGTTTCAACATTAGCTGAGTTGATAGATGAAACTCTGCTTTGGTCAGTTCATAGGTAAAATTTGAGTCAGTTCTAACTCAAGAAAATTTGAAGTTTGGTCAATATTTTCAGTGGTTTACTTTTGAGTTGGCTCAAATGTAAAGTGTTGAAGCTTAAGCATAACAAACGCCTCAAGAGGGACTGTCAACGCGCGGCGTTTCCAGTCCCATTGAGCCGTGGTGGTTACGGTTGTTGTGTTTGAGTTTAGTGTTATGCGTTGTCAGCCCCTTAGGCGGGCGTTATATGCTTTCGGAAAATGGAGGTTTCATGGCACAGAAAACAGATCAACATTTAGTCCCAGCTTGCTATTTAAGGTCGTTTTTAGCTGACATATCAGATTTACAAAAGAATAATCCGAAAATGAAATCTGGGGTTTTTGTTAGCTCAAAAACTCTAGACTCAGGGTGGAAGATGAGAGGTGTAAATCACAATATATTTACGGTGAATAAATTTTACAACCTTCCGGAAGATGACGAAAATGAGCCGATAATTGAAAATTTCTTATCTACGGTAGAAAGCTTATATCGTAAGTATCTTACAAAAGTAGAGAATCGTGAATTGACTAATGAAGTAATGTCCTTTCTCTCATATTTTGTGACGTTACAGCATATTAGGGTAGTTCGTTTCATTCGCTCTATGCAGGGAACGTGGGATGACATTGCTAAATATTGTGATGACATTACTGGTGAGAATGATTATAAAAAGTTACTTGCTGATGTTGTTAAAAGACAAATACCAACAATAGACTTAGGAGGCATCGCTCACCCAAACTCTAGAATCGTATATAATCATACTAAGTTTAAGTTTGTTACATCAGACAATCCTGTAATTAGAAAAGATGTAAATAAAAACGATCTAAGTCGTATTTTACCAAAGGAGATTATTCGAAGTGATGTGCCAGAATCATATGAGTCAGTTCTGTTCTGTTTTCCATTGACACCAAGTATTGCTTATATTTCTTGTGATTTAATCATTTCTGAAAATGAGATTAATTTTTATGATCGTCATTTGGAAAATATATTTTATCTGAATTACTATTCAATATTAAATGCTGATGAAAAGGTCTACTCATCTATAGCTGAACCAATGAAAGGGGAAGTTGAACTATCTAGACATCTTAAAGAGCTAAAGTCCAAAGGGCAGTATATTAAAGTTTATACTGAACTATACAGATTAAGGATAGATGGTGAGTTAATAGAAAGTGATGGTAACATTTTGAGGTTCAAATGTTATCATACTAATGAGTTACCCAAACTTGCTACAGGTGATAAAGTCTCTTTAGTCGAGGTAATCAATGATGGCAAAAGTATAGTTGGTAAGCGATATTGCTCGATAATGGAAGTCGACAATGTTTCTGGTTTGGTTTCTTTTAAATCAGACCTCAAGCTACGCATATAACAAACGCCTCAAGAGGGACTGTCAACGCGTGGCGTTTCCAGTCCCAATGAGCCGAGGTGGTTTCGGTTGTTGTGATTGAGTTTAGTGTTATGCGTTGCCAGCCCCTTAGGCGGGCGTTATGCTTAATCCATAAAAATCAGCAGGTTGAGGTTGTCGATTCCTTTGGCATTTCGTTTAGGTTTTGTCGGCAATTCAATATTGTTTGTCGCTGCCTAATGAAGCGGCAACGTGTCTGGCGCTGTACTTTCAGTGTTATTGCCTCATTGAGTTGTCGTGCCCATTCGTGGTGAGTTGGCTTGTCGGAGAGGGTTTTCACATTGACCTAGTTGCTAAATGAAAGCCTGCATTGGTCAGTTCATAGGTAAAAGTTGAGCCAGTTCTAATTCAAGGGAATTCGAAGTTTAGCCTATGATTTCAGTGATTTACTCTTAGGCTTGTTCAAATGTAAAGTGTTGAAGCTTAAGCATAACAAACGCCTCAAAGGGACTGTCAACGCGCGGCGTTTCCAGTCCCAATGAGCCGCGGTGGTTTCGGTTGTTGTGTTTGAGTTTTGTGGTGTGCGTTGCCAGCCCCTTAGGCGGGCGTTAGGCACAGGGTGGAAAATTGGAACTACAACAGTTAAATCAGCGCTATCTTAAATGCTTGCTCGACCATGTTGAACTTGACTCAGAATTGACGTTTTGTGAAGGGGCTGTGCTACCAAAGCATGTTCTGATTCGTTCTTATGAGCAGCTCCAAAATTCAAAAGCTGAAATTTGGTCATTACCTTACATGATGTCAGTGGACAATAATGTCGTTGGTTTCTGTGGCTTCAAAGATGAACCTCAAGATGGTGAAGTTGAAATTGGATACAATGTTTCGCCTTATAAACAAGGTCGAGGATTTGCAAAATTGGCAGTCAATCAACTTTGTCAGTTAGCGTTTAATGTGGATTCAATTGAAAGTGTTGTGGCTTTGATTTCATCGGCGAACCTCGCTTCGTTGAATGTCGTACGAGCCAACAACTTTGTTTTCATTGGTTTTGTGGTTGATAGCGACAATGAAAAATTGGAAAAATGGGTGCTACAGCGGGCATCCTGTGCCTAACAAACGCCTCAAGAGGGACTGTCAACGCGCGGCGTTTCCAGTCCCATTGAGCCGAAGTGGTTTCGGCTGTTGTGATTGAGTTTAGTGGTAGTGCGTTGCCAGCCCCTTAGGCGGGCGTTAGCCGTTTGAAAGCTTGCTATGCTCTGAGTGATAGAATAGTATCACTTTGGTGTTTCTTTGGAGCAGCTTAAATGAAAGTAGAACTTGTAACGTCACTAAAACGGCAGGCCACTAAGATCCTTGCCGATCTTCATGATACTAAAGAGCCAGTATTGATAACTGAGCATGGAAAGCCGTCAGCTTATCTTATTGATGTAGATGATTATGAATTTATGCAAAATCGTTTAGCAATCCTCGAAGGAATTGCTCGTGGTGAGCGAGCTCTAGCGGATGGCAAAGTAGTCAGCCATCAAGATGCTAAGGACAGAATGTCAAAATGGCTGAAATAGTTTGGACGGAACCAGCTCTATCCGATCTAAATGATATTGCTGAATACATAGCGCTTGAAAATGTCGTAGCTGCTAAACAACTGGTGCAAACTATTTTTACAAAAGTTGAACGTTTGGCCGATTTTCCAGAGTCTGGACGCATTCCACCAGAACTAGAGCACCTCAATTATCGTGAAGTCGTTGTAAATCCGTGCCGTGTTTTCTACAAGTATGATGATGCAAATGTTCGTATTCTTTTTGTTATGCGTGCGGAGCGAGATTTGCGTCGGTTAATGCTTACGAAACAGTAGCTTTAGAAAAAACGGCTAACAAACGCCTCAAAGGGATTGTCAACGCGTGGCGTTTCCAGTCCCATTGAGCCGCGGTGGTTTCGGTTGTTGTGTTTGAGTTTAGTGGTAATGCGTTGCCAGCCCCTTAGGCGGGCGTTATAAGGTGTTTTAGCAAAGGAGTCTGTATGCTTGACAAGGAAAATACTGGTCTGATTATCGTTGATATCCAAGGCAAGTTGGCTCGATTGGTTTCTGACAGTAATGAGCTTGTTTCAAACTGCATAAAACTAATTAAAAGAGCTCAATTGCTAGGATTGCCAATAGTTTGGCTTGAGCAAAATCCAGATAAATTAGGTCAAACCATCGAAGAGCTCAGAGTGTTATTGAGTAATCAACAACCGATTAGCAAGTTCAGTTTTGATGCTTGTGGTGAGCCTCGTTTCATCGGAACTATCCAAAAATCAAAGAAAACGTCTTGGTTAATATGTGGTATCGAAGCTCACATATGTGTTTATCAAACGGCTATTCATCTCAAAAATCTAGGTTACGACATACATTTAGTGAGTGATTGCGTGTCTTCACGTGATGAATCAAACAAGGAGCTAGCAATTACAAAGCTAGCAGGGGCTGGTGTTGAAATAACAGGTTTAGAAATGAGTCTTTATGAACTGGTTAAAGATTGTAGAGCGGCAGAGTTTAAAGAAATACTCAATCTAATTAAGTAGTTATCCACCTTATAACAAACGCCTCAAGAGGGACTGTCAACGCGCGGCGTTTCCAGTCCCATTGAGCCGCGGTGGTTGCAGTTGTTGTGTTTGAGTTTAGTGTTATGCGTTGCCAGCCCCTTAGGCGGGCGTTATGTCACAAGCGTTAAAATGAAATCCTCAGTGGAGTTTTTTAATGAAAGCATTCGAAATTGAACCTAAGTTAAAGCCTGATATGTCAAGGTATCTCATTCATATGACGGGTAAATCTGCCATAAAGAGTATCTTGACTGGTGGAAAAACAGATAATGAAGGTTTTATCAAGGCTCAAAACCCAAATGGTTCAACATCGAGTAACTTTACCCATAAAATCGCCTGTTTCACTGAAACCCCGATTTTTGCTTTGGGTGGTTTTGTTGCAATATCAGAAAGGCGTAGAGAGCAAAATATGCACTATGGCATTGGCTTTCGTAAATCTTATATGGTTAAGCATAATGTTAGACCGACAATTTACCTAGACAATGATGTACTTGGAAAATTGTTCTCAATTTCCGATGCTTCTGAGGACGAACAAGTAAGTTCATTAGTGGATTCAATCAAATCACTTGCTCACCCGTTGGGTGAAAAAACATACCGACAAGGCTTCACTTGGGAAAGGGAATGGAGGTATGTTGATGATTGTGGTTTTTACTTTGATTTTGATGCCATCGAAATAATTTGTTGTCCCAAAGAAGAGCAATTAGAACTTCAAGTAATACTTGGTGGTTTTTCCGATAAGATCCAATTTGTTGATTCGTGGGCACAATATAAAAGTCATACTGCGCATATAGAATACTCTGAAATCAAAGGGAGAATTGCACAGGGGTTAACTAGTCATGATGAGTTTGAAATTGATGACTTTCTTGAAAACTATGAAGAGAACCTAGAAAGTCTCAAAGCTTACAAGGATTATGTGGTTTCCCTAAAAAGCAGTGTGGATGATATCGAAAGACAATTAGTTGATATGGTTGAGTGGAAAAATTATATAGATGCCCATACTGCTACACATTGTGGACACTTTTCTGAAAATCTTGTTTGGCGCTCTGACTTTGAAGAATCTTTCTGTCCTGAATGTTCCAGAGAGTTTGATGAAGGCATGGCGAAAGCTATGCTCGACGACTAATCGGAAAAGTGACATAACAAACGCTTCAAGAGGGACAGCCAACGCGCGGCATTTTTATCATGCGTTGGTTTGTGTGTTTACGGTGTTATGCGGACAGTTCGTAAAGCGTTGGCTGCCCCTTAAGCGGGCGTTATGCATTTTTTAGGAAAAGAGGAACTATGGTTGTTGAAGTTAGGCGAGCAGAGCCATCAGATGCTAAAGCGATAAAAGGAATTTATGAGTGCCCAAATGCCTACACCGGCACATTACAACTTCCGCTTCCATCCTCCGATATGTGGGAAAAACGTTTCCAGAATATTCCAGAGCACGTTTATGCGTATGTGGCAGTAGTGGACGGTGAAGTAGTAGGTAATTTGGGCTTTGAGCTATGTACCAATCCGCGACGTCGTCACGTTGGTACATTCGGCATGGGCGTAAAAGACGATGCTCAAGGTTTAGGTGTTGGTAGTGCTTTACTGAAAACGGTTATCGATTTAGCGGATAACTGGCTGAATTTGAAACGAATCGAATTGACGGTCTATGTGGATAACGAACGAGCGATTAATTTGTACAAGAAATTCGGTTTTGTAATTGAAGGTGAGTCGAAAGCTTATGCATTCAGAAATGGCAGCTACGTTGACGTTTACCATATGGCTCGCGTTGTGGCACATGCATAACAAACGCCTCAAGAGGGACTGTCAACGCGTGGCGTTTCCAGTCCCATTGAGCCGCGGTGGTTTCGGTGGTTGTGTTTGGGTTTGGTTGTTATGCGTTGTCAGCCCCTTAGGCGGGCGTTATGGCGCAAGGTGAAAATGAAAGGCATCGTTGATTTAATTAGAAAAGATCCCATTCGACTTGAAGCACTAGAATGTGTCTACCAGCTTGAACTGCCTCAATGCTACATAGCCGCAGGTTTTGTGCGAAACCTTGTCTGGGACTCTTTACATCACAACGTAAAGCTGACGCCATTAAACGACATTGATGTCATTTTCTTCGATGCCGATCGTTTAGATTCAGATTATGAAAAATCACTTGAGCTCAAGTTGTCGGAGCAAATGCCCCAGCTCAATTGGCAAGTGAAAAATCAAGCTAAGATGCACTTACAAAATGGCGACAATGCTTACCAAAGCATATTGGATGCCATGAGCTATTGGCCTGAAAAAGAAACGGCGGTAGCGGTGAGAAAAGTCGAGCATGATCGTTACGAATGTATATCAGCCTTTGGTTTCGAGAGTTTATTTCAAGGTTTTATCACACATAATCCTAAACGAGCATATGGAATCTTCGAAAATCGAGTAAAGTCAAAGGGTTGGTTGGCTATATGGCCTAACTTGAGAATTGCGCCATAACAAACGCCTCAAGAGGGACTGTCAACGCGTAGCGTTTCCAGTCCCATTGAGCCGCGGTGGTTGCAGTTGTTGTGTTTGAGTCTAGTGGTATGCGTTGCCAGCCCCTTAGGCGGGCGTTATAGCTCTTATCTGAACTAGCTCTTGCTATCTATACGCTTGGTGCGTACACTCCATTTATGAAAAGTGTATTTGTCGAATCAACAATTTTTGAAAAGTACCGAGATGAATATCTCAGTGATGAGGAGTATAGGCTCTTTCAAGCAGAGCTAATGCTAAACCCCAAGCTGGGTGATGTGATTCAAGGTACTGGCGGTTTGCGAAAAATTCGAGTTGCGAGTAAAGGCAAGGGAAAGCGTGGTGGTTCACGGATTATCTATTACTTTCTCGATGAAAAGAGGCGTTTCTATTTGCTAACCATTTACGGCAAAAATGAAATGTCTGACTTGAATGCAAATCAAAGGAAACAACTAATGGCTTTTATGGAGGCGTGGCGCAATGAGCAATCGTGATTTATTTGCAGAGTTAAGCTCAGCTCTTGTTGAGGCTAAGCAGCATTCAGAAGGTAAGCTTACTCTGAAAACACATCATGTGAATGATGTGGGTGAGTTGAACATCTCACCGGATGAAATCGTGAGTATTCGCGAGCAGTTCAATATGTCCCGCGGAGTCTTCGCGCGGTTACTTCATACGTCTTCGCGCACATTGGAAAACTGGGAACAAGGTCGTAGTGTGCCAAATGGTCAAGCGGTCACTCTTTTAAAGTTAGTACAGCGTCATCCAGAAACGTTGTCACACATAGCCGAGCTATAACAAACGCTTCAAGAGGGACAGCCAACGCATGGCATTTTTACTATGCGTTGGTTTTCGTGGTTACTGTGTTATGCGGAGAATCAGTAGTGGCGTTGGCTGCCCCTTAAGCGGGCGTTAGGTTGCTTCACAAAAGGGAGTACCTAATGGACGTAAATTTAGCTGAAAAATTGATTGCAGACGTACTGACCACAAAGTTTGGTTGTGAGTTTGAACCTGTTCCATCACATCGACATCTGAACTTCAGAAGTGCAGATTATGACTTTTCGTTTCCTGCCAATTTATTGTATGAAGCTGGTAGCAAGTGTTTAGAGCAAAAGATTAGTCATTGGCTTCAGCGGGATTTCGATTTAATCAAAGCGGGTAGTCATGTAATTTATAATGGAAATGGCGAGATTATGCCTGATTCGGTAATTGCAGAAGAATAGTTCTCATCGAAACACAGGGTGACATATGAAACCAATTGGTTTTGGTGATAGTGCTTCTCATTATCGCTAGAATCAATTCTGAGCGTGTCTATTCACTCTAGGCTTGTTGGTTATGGCATAACGTCTTGGGCTTGTCTCAGAGCCTAAATAGGCGGCTAAATTGGCAAGCCTTTGCTTTGATACTGTGTCTGTATATTTTTCTCGGTCAAATGGACGTTGTGCGACTCTAACTTGGCTGTCATAGGTGTATCGAGAGAGCACTTTGCTAAGCAAGTTCAAATCAAGTTCGGCAGAGGTGAGAATTTGAATGTATCCGACAGTGCCATATCTGAACTGATTTTTTAATCTCAACACCCAAATCATAGTGATACTTTTGAATGCAGCACTGACAGGTTTTTTAATTTCCTGCATCAAATTGTTGAACAGAAATGCATCATCAAAGTTATTAAAAAATATCGCTGTCTGATGCGTGGGCTTGATGGTTTTAATGTGATTAATCAGCTTACGCTTAGTCTTATCTTGAGATGATTCAGTCATAGTTTATACACCAATAATCATATTTCTCTATATCCTTATATTGCTTCCAGAGAATGTGAGTTTTATCGTATGTTTAATGGTGCATAAGTTATTGATTTATTGGTATTATGCAATTGTGATATTGGTCGAGTTGACGACTAAGAATTACGAAAATCGGATAGTAGTGCGGTGAAAATCACACTCAAAATGAGACATCGTAACCTAACAAAGCATTTAAGTGGGATTCACAACGCGTAGCATTTTTAGCATGCAGTAGCTATCTTGGTGAGCGTAGTTTGCATTGAGTTAGTTTGGGCGTTGTTCACCCCTTAATGCGGCGTTAGCCGTCATCGAGGAAATATGAAAGTTCATCTATTGAAAGATAGCACTGACTTGAGGTCAGTTGCAGAAGTACTACTGACACTTCGTCCAGATTTTGATTTGGAATCTCTGTCTGCACAAATACTTAAACAGCAGTCGAATGGCTATAAAGTTGCGTATGTAAAATCAGGTGATGCTGTATTGGGTGTTGCTGGATTTTGTATTATGCTTAATCCATAAAAATCAGTAGTTTGTGGTTGTCGATTCCTTTGGCATTTTGTTCATGTTTTGTCGGCAATTCAATATTGTTTTTCGCTGCCTAATGAAGTGGCAATGTATCTGGCGCTGAAAAATCGCAGTGATTGCCTCATTGTGTTGTTGAGTCTGCGTGAGGTTAGTATTGTTGGCTCAAGTCGCTTTGAGCAGTTTGGTGCCTTTACTTACAGGCTTAAAGTCTGTCGGCAATTGAATATTGTTTTTCGCTGCCTAATGAAACGGCAATGTGTCTGTCGCTGTAAATTTCAGTGTTATTGCCTCATTGAGTTGTCGTGCCAATGCGTGGTGAGTGAGTTTGTCGGAGAGGGTTTCCACATTGGCCTAGTTGCTAAATGAAAGCCTGCATTGGTCAGTTCATAGGTAAAAGTTGAGTCAGTTCTAGTTCAAGAAAATTCGAGTTTTGGTCAATGATTTCATTGGGTTATTCTTGAGTTGGTTCAAATGTAAAGTGTTGAAGCTTAAGCATAACAAACGCCTCAAGAGGGACTGTCAACGCGTAGCGTTTCCAGTCCCATTGAGCCGCGGTGGTTACGGTTGTTGTGTTTGAGTTTTGTGTTAATGCGTTGCCAGCCCCTTAGGCGGGCGTTATAAGCACCAATTCAAATTAAGGAGATAATTTGAGTATTTGTGAATGTGAAGGACCAATAAAAGTAAAAACGAGAGTTTCTCATACTTGCTGCACATGTAATCAGCCTGTAAAAGGTTTACAGCTTAAGAAAAAATTGAAATATATGGCCATCATTGGAGTGGTTGGTTATGGAGTTGGGCAAGTAACTGAAAATGTTATTTTTGATAATAGATATCCTTTAGAAGTTGAGTATTCAATTCTTGATGCATGTGTTAATAGCTCTGGAAGCCCCTTAAGTCTTAAGCAATATCGGAGCAAGCAAAAAGTGTGTCTATGTGCGGTGGGAGAAACTATTAATACAGTAAACTATTCATCATATAAATCATCGAGCCATGAATTTAACCAAGTTTTACTAAGAAATTTAAATAGGTGCTAGGTGTTACTACCTAGCACCAGCGTTGCTATTTTGAACGAGGCGGATTGTTGCCTCTGCCGTAAGCGCGTCATAAACCCCGCATTCTAATCGTCTAGCCCGAATAATAAGATCAAACCTCCAACCCAAAGGCGATTTGAAATGGCTAAACGACGCACTCACCAAGAATGGCGAACCCTGTTCGAACACTATGAATCCAGCCAGTTATCACAACGATTATTCTGTGAACGTAACGGACTGAGCCTCTCCACTTTTTACGCTAAGCGCCAACAGTTAAAGCACATCGAAAAACCGAACACGATTGGCTTTGTTAAAGCAGAAGTCGTTGAAAAGAGGACAAAGTATCAAGCCACTCACCTTGTCGTTGCCAACATGACACTACTTGTAAACAATGTTGAACTGATCATTCCGCAAGGCACGCCAACAACCTATCTTGCAGAACTTATCGGTGCGCTGTCATGAAACGCATGCTCAGTGCTCCCGAAATCTATCTCTATCGTGAAAGCGTCGATTTTAGAAAGTCCATCAACGGTCTCGCGGCCATGATTGAAAGTGACACCGACTTACCGTTAGGAAGTGGTGCACTGTTCCTGTTCACCAACAAACAGCGCGACAAAATCAAAGTGCTGTACTGGGATAAGACAGGCTTTGCTCTTTGGTACAAGCGCCTTGAAAAAGCCAAGTACAAGTGGCCATCAAAAGAGCAAAACGACGTGTTTACCCTAACTCAATTCGAGCTTGATAGACTGCTTTCTGGCTTCACGATTATCGGCCACAAACCCGTTATAATAAATGATTTTACAATGACTTAAGCGATAATAAAGTCTTATCCACCAAGCATTAATGGCATAATTTTAGTATAATCAATGCCATGAAAAAGACGCCAAATATCAATCCAGAAAGCCAAGATGTTGCCGAGCTACAAGCGATGGTGAAAGCGCTGTTGGCGTCAGAAACCCAATTGAAACAAGAGCGCCAGTCGCTGCTTGAACAACTCAAACTTGCCTTCGACCGTCAGTTCGCTAAACGCTCGGAGGCGTTAAAGCCTTACAATGAATCACAAGGTGACCTCTTCAACGAAGCGGAATGTGAAGCCGCTAAGGAAGAAGAGGTTGAGGTCACGACGACCAACACAACCAAGAAACGTGGTAAACGCAAGCCACTGCCAAAGAGCCTGCCTCGTGAAGTTATCGAACTTGATTTAGACGACCATGAAAAGCAGTGCACTTGCTGCCAACATAGTCTGCATAAAATCGGTGAAGACCGTAGCGAGAAACTTGAGTTCACGCCAGCGGTACTAAAAGTGTTGGAATATGTTCGTCCTAAATATGCTTGCCGCCAATGCGAACAAACAGAAGACAAAAACCACGTCGTTCAAAAGCCAGCGCCGCAAAGCATTATCCCTAAAAGCTTCGCCACAGAAAGCTTACTGGCCAATATCATCCTCGGCAAATACCAATACGCGATGCCACTGTATCGTCAAGAATCCCTGTTTACCCAGTCGGGTATCGAACTCTCACGCACCACCATGGCAAGGTGGGTTATCCAAGTCAGTGAGAAGTTCGCCCCACTTTACGCGGCCTTAAAAACGCACCTACTTGAGCAAGTGGTGGTTCAGGCGGATGAAACGCCGCTCAATGTCCTCAAGGAAGACAAGCAATGCTACATGTGGCTCTACTGCTCGGGCGCGGACTCGCCAGGTGCCGCACTCCCTAATGTGAAAAATATCGTCTTGTACGACTATCAAAACAGTCGCGCGAGGTCGTGCCCTGTTGCCTTCTTGGGGGATTACAGTGGTTATCTGCAAACCGATGGCTATGGTGCTTATGATGGGCTTCATCGAGTCACCAATGTCGGTTGCTTCGCGCATGCTCGGCGTAAGTTCATGGACGCGAAAAAGCTTCAAGGCAAAGGTAAGTCAGGTAAAGCGGATAAAGCGCTTGCCAAAATCCAAAAGCTTTATGGGATAGAATCACGCTTAAAATGTGAGTCTGCGGAAAAACGAAAAGCAGAACGCCAGCAGCATGCCAAACCGATACTGGATGAGTTATACGAATGGATGACGACTCAACAGATGCTTGAGTCTAGCCCGCTGGGTAAGGCGATAAAATACACGCTCGGCCAATGGTCAAAGTTAATCCTCTATATCGATGACGGTCACTTATCGATAGACAATAACCGTGCTGAACGCGCCATTAAGCCGCTGGTTATTGGTAGAAAGAACTGGCTCTTCTCGACCAATCCCAATGGAGCTGAAGCGAGTGCGATGCTTTACAGCATCGTTGGGACAGCGAAAGCCAACGGTCTCATCCTCTACGACTACATGGTCAAGTGCATGAAAGAGCTAGCGAAAGCAGAGCCAGATATCGATGCACTCCTGCCTTGGAACTTCAAACACTAACAATATCGCCCTGTGGGATCATGGGGCGGATACCCTCTGCCTCCACCAGATGGGTTTCCAGTTTTGCTAGGTCCGTTAGGTGGGGTGTTTCCTTTAGCCATATATTTATCCTTTAGTTTCTACATCGGTTGTCTGAATTAGACGAATACACTTTAGCTCATGTTTGGGGACATATGGGGACACATGACAGTGATGAATTAAAAAAAGAAATCAAAGAGCTTCTAGGGGTCTTGGAGTGGTCTCAAAGGCAGCTTGCACGTGAGTTGTATATGGATGAGTTCGATGATGATGACGCTGTTGAGTTGCGTAAGTATGAAGAGCGTGTAAGAAAGGCTCTTTCTAGATCAAAGAACCAAACTGAGCTCTTATATGGTTATTTATGTTTTATAAAAAACCATTACGCATTTAGAAAGACACGCTTAATATCAAATGCTTATCAAAAGCCCGATGTGTTATCTCGAGAACAGTTTGAGATGATGAAAGCAGTCTCAAAGTTAATTGATGAGAAATTGGGCTAGGGTGCTTATAACAAACGCCTCAAGAGGGACTGTCAACGCGTGGCGTTTCCAGTCCCATTGAGCCGCGGTGGTTACGGTTGTTGTGATTGAGTTTTGTTGTTATGCGTTGTCAGCCCCTTAGGCGGGCGTTAGCCGACTTCTACCACCTTGTCTGCTCACAAGTGTATACTTGGCCTAGTTTTACTTAAATTGAAGAATATCGCTATGACAGCATTTTCAGATAACACTTGGCATATGAAGCCAAATATAGCTTTGGCTAAGCAGCTTGCTAAAAGAGATGTGCCTGCTCTGGTTTATGATGCGGTGAACCTTGAAGGTGTTGCAATGACTTTGCCAGAGGTACAAACCATCCTTGATGGGATCACTGTCGGTGGTCATCGAATCAGTGATCAAAACATGGCCATGAACCAAGCTAAAGCATGGGAATTTATCTTTGCTTTAGTCGATCGTGGAGAGTTTAAATTTAATAAAGAAATAGCCTTAAAAATTCACAACATAGCCGGGCAAGAAGAGGCATTGGAGTGGGGAAAATTCCGTTCGGGTTATGGGGCTCTGAGTATGAACCTCCAGCTCCGGATGAGTTGGATGCAAAGTGGATTGAGGTTGAGCAACAAGTAGGCAATGAGGCTGATATTTACGATCAGGCGATCACTGCATTTTTACAAATGGCCCGAGCCCAATTTTTTTGGGACGTCAATAAGCGTACTGGCCGTTTTATGATGAATGGGATCCTTTTAGCTAATGGTTTTCCGATCATCAATGTTCAAGCAAAGCGTCAACAAGAGTTTAATACGCTGATGCTCGATTTTTACAGCTCCAATGATATGACAGCGATGAATAAGTTTTTGCGAAGCTGTTTGGATGAGAAAATCATCCGTAATTTCAAACTGGATCTGAAAATCGGCTAACAAACGCCTCAAGAGGGACTGTCAACGCGTGGCGTTTCCAGTCCCATTGAGCCGCGGTGGTTATGGTTGTTGTGTTTGAGTTTAGTGGTAATGCGTTGTCAGCCCCTTAGGCGGGCGTTATGTGTTTTTTAGCTAGTCCTAATCGAAACAAGCACATAGAATTGGCAGACTCGTTTCCAAGTTAGTTTTCAGCATGAATAGATCAAGCATGTTTGGGATTGTGGCATCACTATTTGGATTGTCAGCATTAATCTTTACTCTGATGGATGGCTCAGATTTTCCATTAATTCAATGGCCATACGAAGCATATCAAGGCTTGTTATTTTCGTTTGTTTGGGGCTTTGGCGTATCAGCGACGGTTGGATATCTGCTGTCAATCCTAGTTTTCCTTTGTGTTGCCGTTGTTTGCTTTGCAGTTGGTCATAAAATATCGCGTAGCATGTTTGGGTGAAGCTAACTTTAGCTTAGAGTTCATACACATAACAAACGCCTCAAGAGGGACTGTCAACGCGTGGCGTTTCCAGTCCCATTGAGCCGCGGTGGTTTCGGTTGTTGTGTTTGAGTTTAGTTGTTGTGCGTTGCCAGCCCCTTAGGCGGGCGTTATGCTTAATCCATAAAATCAGTAGGTTGTGAATGTCGATTCCTTTGGCATTTCGTTCAGGTTTTGTTGGCAATTCAATATTGTTTTTCGCTGCCTAATGAAGCGGCAATGTGTCTGGCGCTGTTAATTCTGAGTTATTGCCTCATTAGGTTTTTGAGTCTGCGCGAGGTTAGTATTGTTGGCTCAAGTCGCTTTGAACAGTCTGGTGCCTTTACTTACAGGCTTAAAGTCTGTCGGCAATTGAGCATTGTTTTGCGCTGCCTAATGAAACGGCAATGTGTCTGTCGCTGTAAATTTCAGTGTCATTGCCTCATTCAGTTGTCGTGCCCATTCGTGGTGAGTTGGTTTGTCGGAGAGGGTTTCCACATTGTGTTCTGGTCTAATCCCATCGGACACTTAATTTTGAGACAGTATGGTCAATAAATTAAGAGGTCTATATGAGTCTGAAGAAATCACATAAAAGTTATCCGCAGGCATTTAAAGATGAAGCCGTCTTGATGGTGCTAGAACAAGGTTATAGCGTTGCCGATGCGGCAAAGTCTCTTGGAGTTAGCACGAGCCTGCTTTACAACTGGAAAGAAAGACACGAAGCCCTGAAACAAGGTATCACCTTAGAAGAGTCTGAGCGGGATGAGTTGAAGCGATTGCGTAGAGAAAACAAAGAATTGCGTATGGAGAAAGAAATTCTAAAAAAGGCAAGCTCCTTCTTTGCGAGAGAAATGAAGTAAGATTTCGTTTCATCAAACGGCAATCTCACCTGTTTCCCGTGGCACTGTTATGTCGAGTAATGAGCGTAAGTAAATCAGGTTATTACGATTGGCATAAGCGCCCTGCAAACGTGATAAGCCTTGAAACACTGAAGCTTTATCGCCTTGTTCGACAGCTATTTAAGCAAAGTCGAGGCAGCTTAGGGAATCGTGAAATGGTGAAGAAATTGCGCAAGGAAGGCTATCAGGTTGGTCGCTATCTCGTTCGTAAAATTATGCACCGCCTTCGACTTAAAGCAACCCAGCGACGCGCTTACAAGGTGACAACGCAGCGAAAGCACTCAGATGCAGTGGCTGATAACCTGTTAAATATGAACTTTAATCCAGTATCGGCTAATCAGGTCTGGGCGGGTGACGTGACCTATTTAAAGACGGGTGAAGGCTGGATGTATTTAGCAGTGGTGATGGATTTATATTCACGCCGGATTGTGGGATGGCATATAGACAAACGCATGACTACAGATTTGATATCTAAGGCATTAATAAAAACCTACAACCTGCGACAACCAGCGCGAGGGCTGGTATTTCACAGTGACCGAGGCTCGCAATATACCAGTAAGCAATTCGGTAGGCTGCTATCGAGCTATGGTATCCGAGCTAGCATGGGTGATGTGGGGGCGTGTTGGGATAATGCCGTTGTTGAGCGATTCTTTGGCAGCTTAAAACACGATTGGATTTTTAAAGTTAATCAACCAACAAGGGAGTTTATGAAGCAAGATGTGACTGCTTACATGAAATATTACAACTTGGAGCGGCTGCATTCTGCTAATGACGATCTTTCACCGGTAGAGTTTGAAAATTCTCAAGTAGAAGTGTCCAGTTTGGGTTGACCAGTACAGGCCATGATGGCTGGGGTTATCCTTCATTACTCAATAAGTTAGATATTCAATAACGTCTCACTTTACGCCGATCTACAATGTCAAGTCGCTTGGGTACAGTGTTGTACTGTAGCAAGCGGCATGATTGACGTGCGGGAGCTCATGCTTGATCGGTCATCAGAAAATGAGAACTTAATCGGCATTCTAGACGTTAAACTCGGGGCGTGTATTTCGCACTTTTCCAGCGGTTTGGGGATTCACTCAAGCGTAGTAATGCGTCTGACAATACTTCATTGAGTTCTCAAGGTGCCCCATCACAAAAATCACGATTTTCAAGGTTTCTTTCTGGTTTGAGATCTTCCCCAATAAGATCGCATTGATCTTGTTCATTGGTCGGTTTTCGTTGATCTAAATCAATACTCTCACTTGATGCATTTCGTTAAATACGCCACAACATATAGTGTCAGTCGCAGAAAAATTAGCCCTATATAGTGTATTTGTGGGTAACTCTGTGAGTATGCTGGGTAAGGAGAGAAGGTGAAACCTATCGTAATCAAACGTGATGGCTCAAAAGCGCCATTCAACAGGGATCGTATCCAAGCTGCTGTAGAAAGTGCTGCGGAACATGCCGATCAGGAAATCGCTATCTACGCACTCAATGTGGCATTAGCCGTTGAACTCAAGCTGCGTGATTACGATGAGGTACACATCACCGAGATTCAAACCTTAGTAGAGAACGAGCTAATGCAAGGCCCGTACAAAGCATTAGCTCGTTCATACATTGAATATCGCCATGACCGCGATGTCGCGCGTGAGAAGCAGAGCAAGCTGACCAAAGAAATCGAAGGTCTGATCCAAGAAAGCAATGCGGATCTACTCAATGAAAACGCCAATAAAGATGGCAAAGTGATCCCGACTCAGCGCGATTTGTTGGCGGGTATTGTCGCCAAGCATTATGCCAAAACGCGAATTTTACCACGTGATGTGGTGCAAGCTCATGAGTCGGGCGACATTCATTATCATGATCTGGATTATGCGCCTTTCTTCCCGATGTTTAACTGCATGTTGATTGACCTAAAAGGCATGCTGACTCATGGGTTTAAAATGGGTAATGCTGAAATTGACACGCCTAAGTCAATTTCAACCGCAACGGCAGTTACCGCGCAAATTATTGCTCAAGTCGCGAGCCATATTTATGGTGGCACAACTATCAACCGGATTGATGAAGTACTGGCTCCTTATGTGACGGCAAGCTACGAAAAGCATTTAGAGATTGCCCGCGAATGGGATATTCACAGCCCTGAAGCGTTTGCTAAGGCGCGCACTGAAAAAGAGTGCTATGACGCTTTCCAATCGCTGGAGTATGAAGTCAACACGCTGCATACCGCGAATGGGCAAACACCGTTTGTGACTTTTGGTTTTGGTCTGGGCACAAGCTGGGAATCGCGCTTGATCCAGCAATCGATCCTGAAAAATCGCATCGCAGGTTTGGGTAAAAACCGTAAAACTGCGGTATTCCCGAAACTGGTGTTTGCGATTAAAGATGGACTCAACCACAAAGCAGAAGATCCTAATTACGACATTAAGCAGCTCGCGTTAGAGTGCGCTTCTAAACGCATGTACCCAGACATTCTCAACTACGACAAAGTGGTTGAAGTGACGGGTTCATTCAAAACCCCGATGGGATGTCGCTCGTTCCTAAATCCTTATGAGGAAAATGGGGAGTTGATCCATGAAGGGCGTAATAATCTTGGCGTTGTAAGCTTGAACCTGCCACGCATTGCCTTGCAGGCGAAAGGCGATATAAATAAATTCTATGCTCTGTTGGATGACAAACTGAAACTTGCTCGCCGCGCATTAGATACTCGGATTAACCGTTTAGAAAATGTGAAAGCACGTGTTGCACCAATCCTATATATGGAAGGGGCATGTGGTGTACGTTTGAAAGCGAATGATTCGATTGCGGATATTTTCAAACATGGCCGTGCTTCTATTTCATTGGGTTATATCGGTGTACATGAAACCATCATGGCGCTGTTTGGTCAGCAAAAGCATGTTTATGATGACGTGCAACTGCGTGAAGAAGCCGTGAAAATCATTCAACATCTGCGCAACGCGGTTGAGCAGTGGAAAAAAGAGACCGGTTACGCGTTCAGCCTCTATGGCACACCGAGTGAAAACCTGTGCAGCCGATTCTGCCGAATTGATGCCAAGCAATTTGGCGTGGTGGAAGGAGTGACGGATAAAGGTTACTACACCAACAGCTTCCATTTGGATGTTCAGAAGAAGGTGAATCCGTACGACAAGATCGATTTTGAAATGCCATATCCGGAAATTTCAAGCGGTGGATTCATCTGCTACGGCGAATTCCCGAACATGCAACGTAACGTAGAAGCGCTCGAAAACGTATGGGATTACAGTTATCACCGCGTGCCGTATTACGGGACCAATACGCCAATCGATGAATGTTATGAGTGTGGTTTCACCGGCGAATTTGACTGTACCAGTAAAGGGTTTGTTTGCCCGCGATGTGGCAATCATGAGCCGACCAAAGTCTCAGTGACGCGTCGAGTATGCGGTTATTTGGGCAGCCCAGATGCACGTCCATTTAACGTCGGTAAGCAAGAAGAAGTCAAACGTCGGGTGAAGCACCTGTAACAGTATGAATTACCATCAATATTATCCGATTGATGTGGTTAACGGGCCGGGGACACGCTGCACGCTGTTTGTCTCCGGCTGCGTTCATCAATGTAAAGGATGTTATAACCAAAGCACGTGGTCGCTGTCGTCTGGACATCGCTATACCCAAGAGATGGAAGATAAAATCATTGCGGACTTGAAAGACACACGTATCAAACGCCGTGGCTTATCGCTCTCGGGTGGCGATCCGATGCATCCTGCCAATTTATCTGCAGTGTTACAGCTTGTTCAGCGGGTAAAAACCGAGTGCCCAGATAAAGATATCTGGCTCTGGACGGGATATACCTTGGCGGAATTGGATGATAGCCAACAAGCTTTACTGCCATACATTGATGTGTTGGTGGATGGCAAATTTATCCAAGAGCAGGCTGATCCTGGGCTAGAGTGGCGGGGCAGTGCGAATCAAGTGATTCATCGCTTTACCTTGTAAGTCCTTGTTCTCAGCGCTCTAGTGTTTAAGGGGCGACTGAGAACAAAAAATCCCTTTCGGTTTTCTCTTATCTAGTTTACTTTGTGAGTTGTTACCTGAATTTCAAAGGGTTGTGACTTTCATGTTTACTCATTTACCAGCACCAGTTTTAGATCCAATACTTTCTCTCTCCGTCGCCTTTCGCAATGATCCTCGTCCACAAAAAGTGGATCTGGGAATCGGCGTTTATAAAAACAGTCTTGGCGAAACGCCAATCATGCGTGCCGTTGCGCTGGCGCAAGATAAAGTGGTGGCAAGCCAAAAAACCAAATCTTATGTCGGCCTTGCCGGTTGTGAAGAGTTCAACCAGAGCATGATGCAGCTCGTATTAGGTTCAACCTTGGATAAGGAGCGCACGATTGCAATCCAGACTCCGGGAGCCAGCGGCGCGCTGCGTATGCTGGGGGATTTGATGCGTGTGGCGCAACCGGATACTACTGTGTGGATCACCGATCCTAGTTATGTCAACCACAAGCCCGTGATGGAAGCGGCTGGTCTGAAAGTACGTTACTACCGTTATTTCAGCCGTGAAACCAAAATGGTGGATACCGAACAAATGTTGGCCGATCTGGCACAAGCGGGAACGAAAGATGTGGTGTTACTGCATGGTTGTTGTCATAACCCGACAGGTGCCGATATCGATTTTTCTGCGTGGCAAGCGATCACTGAGTTGGCGCAGAAAAACGGCTTTATCCCTTTTGTCGACATCGCCTATCAAGGTTTTGGTGACGGCTTAGAACAAGATGCACAAGGTTTGCGTTACATGGCTGAGCGCATGGAAGAGATGTTGATCACGACATCCTGCTCTAAGAATTTCGGCTTGTACCGTGAGCGTACGGGAGCGGCGATTGTGATTGGGAAAAATCAGCAAGAGGTGACCAATGCACGCGGCAAAATGCTGACCTTAGCGCGTTCCACTTACACTATGCCGCCCGATCACGGTGCTGCTCTCGTCAAAACAGTGTTAAGAGATGAGCAGCTCACGGCAATTTGGAAACAAGAGTTGAGTGAAATGCAGCAACGTTTGTTAACTCTGCGCAAAAATTTGTGTAATGAGTTGAGAAATCAACACAATACGCGACAATTCGACTTCATTGAGAGCCATAGAGGCATGTTTACTGTACTGGGATTCAGTGCTGAGCAGATGGGAAGGCTGCGTGAAGAGTTTGCGATTTATGGTGTCGCAGATGGACGAATTAATATCGCAGGGCTGACCGAAAAAGACATTCCTTATGTGGCCAATGCTATTATTCATGTGTCGTAAATGAAGATGACAGCAATATGCCCAATCAGGAAGGGTGGTATTTGATTAGGTGAAACTATGAGTCAACCACTGAAGTTGTTAGTACCATTAATGTTAAGTAGTGGATTGGTGGCTTGCGCTACCAATCCGGTGCCATCTACATCGGCACAAGTGCCTGAGGTGGTGGAGACGCAAGCTCAGCCTGTGGTAACTGTGCCTGAAGAGATCGTCGATCCTAATGCTCCTCTGGTCGAGACTTTACCCTTGCTTGAGCCTGCACACTCGTTTGAAGAGAAAGATGATTTTTCGACAGCGACAAAAACTTCTGATGGCAAGATAGTATTAGGCGATAAAGAGTGGGTTTATCTGCCGGGTTTGAAAGAGAGTTTCAAAGCACGAATTGATACTGGGGCGACCACCTCATCGATCAGTGCGGTAGATATCGTGCCTTTTGAACGCGGCGGACAGGATTGGGTGAAATTTCGTATTGAACACGATAATATTCGCAGTGAGGAGTTAAGTTTACCCGTCGAACGTTGGGTGAGAATTCGTCAATCGAGTGCCGAGGAAGCGCAGCGTAGAGCCGTTGTGGTGGCATGGATCCAAATTGGTGATTTAAAAGAGCAAACGGAGTTTACTTTGACCGATCGCACGCACTTAACTTATCCACTGCTACTGGGGCGCAGCTTCTTTAAAGATGTCGCGGTAGTGGATGTCTCTCGCCACTATATTCAACCCAAACATCCAAGCCCTAAAAAATAGTCCGAATCTTCTCGCCTAACTTGAGGGCAGTGAAAGTGTTGGCTATGTTCCGATCCTCATGCACATAGGCAATCGATGTTCATGGAGAAGCCACTTGGGGTTTTTTAGGTATAAAACGCTCTTTAGATATAAAGAAGTTGTTTAGATATAAAAAAGCCAGCGGAATTCCACTGGCTTTTTCATTTTCACTGAGCATTTATGTCACTAAGTACGCCTTTCACCATGCACTCAGATTAAGCCGCGACCGCTTTGGCTTGTGCCGACTTTTTCAGCATAGCGTAGCCAAAACCGGTAATCGCCGTACCGACAGCAATCGCGACCAAGTACAGCAGCACCGGGCTTATCGCATTCGGGATCAAGAGCACAAACAGACCGCCGTGTGGCGCCATCAATTTCGCGCCAAATAGCATAGAGAGTGCGCCTGTCACGGCTCCACCCACCATACAGGCTGGGATCACACGCATTGGATCTTTGGCGGCAAAAGGAATTGCACCTTCAGAGATAAAGCATAGGCCCAGAACAAAAGAGGCTTTTCCTGCTTCGCGCTCTCCCGCTTCAAACTTGTCTTTCGCGATAAAGGTCGCTAAGCCCATACCCAATGCTGGTACCATACCTGCCGCCATGATTGCGGCCATTGGCGCATAAGTTTGTGAGGCGAGTAAGCCGACGCCGAAGGTGTATGCGGCTTTGTTCACTGGGCCACCTAAGTCGAAACACATCATGGCACCAAGCACAATACCGAGCAAAATCGCGTTGGTTGATCCCATGTTGTTTAGGAAGCTGGTCATGCCGCTCATGATGCTCGACATGGGGCCGCCCACGACGTAAATCATCACTAATCCGGTAAATAAGCTGGCAATAAACGGGATGATCAAAATCGGTTTTAGCGCGGCCATTGATTGAGGCAGTTGCACTTTATCGGCGATAAATTTGGCGCTGTAACCCGCGAGGAAACCTGCAACGATACCGCCAAGGAAACCGGCGCCCGTTGAGCTTGCGAGCATACCGCCAATCAAACCCGGTGCCAGTCCCGGACGATCGGCAATAGAAAATGCAATGTAACCAGCAAGCACCGGAATCATCAGCGCAAATGCTGAACCTCCGCCAATCTGCATTAAAGCAGCAGCTAAAGTGCCTTCTTCTTTGAACGCTTCAATACCAAATACGAAAGAGAGCGCGATGATAAGACCGCCAGCGACCACGACAGGCAGCATGTGCGATACGCCCGTCATCAAGTGTTTATACACGCCTTTTTTCTCTTCTGCTTTGTCGTTAGTCGCGCTGTTGGCAGAGCTTGAAAAAGTTTTCGCTTGCGTGAAGGCATTACTGAGCTCCTGCGCGGTTTTCTTCAACGCGAGGCCAGTACTGGTTTTATAGAGTTTTTTTCCATTGAAGCGATCCAGAGGAACATCAATATCGGCCGCGATGATCACTAGATCGGCGGCAGCAATTTCTTGCTCCGTCAGTTGGTTTTTAGCACCGACTGAACCACGCGTTTCAACTTTGATCTGATGGCCTTGACGTGTCGCTTCCGCTTCTAGTGCTTCCGCTGCCATAAAGGTGTGTGCAACCCCCGTTGGGCAAGCAGTAATGGCGACGATTTTTTTGGCAGAAACAGGCGCTGTGGAGGGGGAGTCACAGCGTGTTGCCTGCTCGGAGCTGAGTTCAGTCGCTTGTTCTGCGGCTTGCTTAAGGTAACCGACGGGATCGGAAGTACAGGCGGTAATAGGGCTTTGGTAGACTTTTTTACCGACAAAACGCTGCATATCAATCTCGCCGTTAGCGGCCAGTATGACCAGATCGGCTTTATTGATTTCCTCTTCGCTTAAGGTGTGGCCTGCAATCACTGTTGAGTGACATTCGATATAGGCTTCCCACCCTAACGTTTTACTGGCTTGCTGCAGTAAACCCGCCGCAATAATGCTGTTAGCAACGCCACTTGGGCATGCGGTTACAATGGCTATTTTCATCTTCAC
Source organism: Vibrio paracholerae (assembly GCF_037672085.1). Classification (NCBI taxonomy): domain Bacteria; kingdom Pseudomonadati; phylum Pseudomonadota; class Gammaproteobacteria; order Vibrionales; family Vibrionaceae; genus Vibrio; species Vibrio paracholerae. Next base: position 397,140 of record NZ_JBBHLM010000001.1, read on the forward strand.
GACCTTCTGTCCTTAGGCACCCATCGTAGGATGGAGTGCGGATACTTGAATTTGTTGTTGTAGGGTATTGAGTTGCTCCCTATCACCAAGACCAACGCCGACTTGGGTTACCGCAAGTGCAGACAAGGCCGTTGCGAAACGGAGCAAAGATTCTTTTTCCATACGTTGCATATGTCCCCAACATAGACCAGCAACCAGCGTATCGCCTGCGCCGACTGTGCTCACCACCGGCATTTTGGGTGGTTTTGCATGCAACCATTGGTTTTCATGCAGCCACATCACGCCTTCGGCCCCCATTGAAATAACAATGTTTTCAATCTGTTTTTGGGCGAGTTCGGCGGCGGCTTGCTGGCAGTCGGTTAGGGTAGTCAGCTCGCGACCACACCATTGAGAAAGCTCTTCATCATTGGGTTTAATCAGCCAAGGTTTAGCATCCAATCCTGCCAACAGTGCATCGCGGCTACTGTCAAACAGTACTTTTTTATTCATGCTGCGCAGTTGGGCAATCCACCCAGCGCAGCGCTGTGGTGAGATACCTTGTGGCAAACTGCCCGCGAGCACGAAATAATCATGATCCTGTGCTAGGCGCTGTAAGGTCGCTTCGAAAGCCTCAATATCCGCTTCCGTCACCTGAATACCGGGAAAATTGATGTCACTGACTGCACCACTTTGTTCAACCAGTTTGACGTTAATGCGCGTCGCTCCCGCGATGCGAATAAACGCATCCTGTACGCCCAACTGCTCAAACAGTTGGCAGAAGAGTTCTTGATTATCTCGGCCAAGAAAGCCCGTGACTGTCACTTGTGCGCCAAGTTCACTGAGTACTTTGGCAACGTTTACCCCTTTGCCCGCGGCATGCAGTGAACTCTGCCCAACTAAGCTGACTGAGCCAACGTTAAGCTGGTTTACACTGCCCGTTAAATCGAGCGCTGGATTTAAGGTGATGGTGACCACTTTTTTTGTCATGTGATGCCCCTTAACCTTCGCCTAAGCCAGCATTGATCGCCACGCCTAGCGCTTGCAGCGCGGCTTCTGCATCTGGGCCTTCTGCGGTGAACTGCAACTGATGATTGTGTTTTACGCCCAGCGCAATCACTTTCATCAAGCTTTTGGCATTGACGACTTGACCATCGCCATCCAGGTTAGACACACGGATATTAGATTCAAACTTCTTGGCTTCGGCGACTAACATCGCACCGGGACGAGCGTGCAGACCATGGCTATTTTTAATGCGGAAAGTCGCCGTATGAGCGCGAGCTGAATCAGGCTCTGCCACCGTTTCTGCGGCTATCGTTTCCCCAGTGATCGTTTCCCCAGCAATTGTTTGCTGAGCGATGGTTTGTTCAGCGTTGCCGCTAAACAGATTAAGCAGTTGCTGAACATCGGCCTGTAAGAGTTGATCTTGTTTTTGCTCAAACACGCACTGAGTAATGGTGTTAAGCAGAGGCTGGTGGACATCATTACACACCGAAAACGCAATCAGCGCTTTCACCGCTTGTTGCTCATATTCACAATGGTTTGCCGTAGTGACAATCGACATCCCAGTCCGTTTTACGGCGCGATCGCTGGCTACTAACCACAAACCGCGTCCAAGATGAGTCGGTGCTTTAGTGACTAGGTCGGCAACAAATTCATTTTCTGCGCAGCCCGTGTTTTTCAACAATCCCCCCGCGACAGCGCTCATTTGCACCATATCACTGGCTGGAAACTGCAATTGGATCAACGAAGCGTCAAAATCTGCGGTTAACTGGGCTTCACCTTTGATAATGGCAATAATTTGTTGCGCTGTTTTGGCTTGCTGGAGCGCTTGCTCAACGCCATCGGCAGACAGCACTCTGGTCAGCTGCTTTAGAATGCCCAAATGTTCATCCGATTTCGCGGCGATACCGATGGCCACATACACCAGATTACCGTCTCCCCAATCCAAACCTTGCGGGAAGTGCATGGCGGTGACACCTGTCTGCTTAACCAGTTCGCGGGTATCGGTTGTGCCATGCGGAATCGCAATCCCATTACCGAGATAGGTGGAATGCTGTGCTTCGCGATTGAGCATACCTTGCGCATAGCCTTCTGCCACTAAGCCTTTCGCGGTCAACGCGTGAGCCAGTCCTTGAATCGCAGCTTGCTTATTCGCAAAGTGTTGCTGCAATTGAATATCTTGTGTGGTGAGTTCTAACATTCTTAACTCCTGTCTGCCTCTATAGGCGGGATGTGGTATTTCGCTGCAGGTTTTCAGTTGAAGCAATACCTTGTCATTCATCCCGTCTCGTTTTCCTTTGAGCTGAATCGGTTCAGCATAAAGGGCAAAAAAATTCAGCAAAACTTCGAATACTCACGATCTTGCTGCTGGATACTCGACACAATCTGACCTGTGTAGTGGGGGGAGATTGTGAATCAACGGTACTTTTGCTGAATCCTTTCAGCTTTAATACTGAATCGATTCAGCGTATAATTCAACACTAGGCTAGGATCAAAAATCGCGTTCTATGATCAGACGCACATAAAACGAGACCCCCTTATGACACTGGATGAAATCGCGAAATTAGCTGGCGTATCGAAAACCACCGCCAGTTATGTGATCAACGGCAAGGCGCAGAAGTATCGGATCAGTGAGAAAACGCAGCACAAAGTGATGGCTGTGGTGGAGCAGTATAATTTCCGGCCGGATCATGCCGCATCGGCATTGCGTGCAGGCAATAGCCGCTCGTTTGGTTTAATCATTCCGGATCTGGAAAACACCAGTTATGCGCGTTTGGCAAAATTACTTGAACAAAACTCGCGGCAAGCCGGCTACCAAATTTTGATCGCTTGTTCCGATGATGACCCACAAATTGAAATGGCAGCGGCTGAAGCCTTAGTTTCTCGCCGAATCGACGCTCTGTTTGTGGCGAGCGGTATTCCGAATGCCAGTGAGTATTACCTCAAGTTGCAACAATCAGGAACGCCTGTGATTGCGATTGACCGTGCCTTGGATGATGAGTATTTCTCCTGCGTGATCAGTGAAGACTTTGGCGCGGCATTTGAGTTAACGCGTTCCGTGCTTACTCAGGATGTGCACAGCGTCGGTTTGGTTGGCGCGCTACCCGAACTGAATGTGTCGCGTGAACGTGAACAAGGGTTTGCCATGGCGGTTAAGCAGCGCGGCTTACCAACCACTCTAGGTTATGGTGAGCATTTTAACCGTGAAGAGGGGCGTAAAGTATTTGCCAAATGGGTGGCGAATGATCAGTTGCCTGATGCGGTGGTGGCAACATCCTATACGCTCCTTGAAGGCATTCTTGATGTTTTGCTTGAGCAGCCAGAATTGATGCAAAAAGTTCGCTTAGCGACCTTTGGTGATAACCGCTTACTCGACTTTTTACCCATCCGAGTGAATTCTCTGCCTCAGCAATTTGAATTGATTGCCGATAGCGCATTAGCCTTGGCGCTGAACGCGTCGGCGAAACGTTATCAAACGGGGATCGAGCTCATTCCACGTCAGTTAAAGGTGCGCACTTAAACAAAATAAAGGTATGATATGCGCCAGTTTTCGTTTCCTCCCACAGGCAAGGCATGAAGTTTCTACATACTTCGGATTGGCATCTTGGTCGCCAATTTCATCAAGTCTCATTATTAGATGATCAAAGCGCTGTTCTCGCACAACTGATCGACTTTCTGCGCGACAATCCGGTGGATGCCGTGATTGTCGCTGGTGATATTTATGATCGGTCGATTCCACCCACGGCGGCGATTGATTTATTGGATGAAGTGGTCAGCGTGATCTGTGGCGAGTTGAAGACACCTTTATTGATGATCCCGGGCAATCATGATGGTGCGAAGCGTTTAGGCTTTGCCGCGAAGCAGATGAAAAATTCGGGCTTACATATCTTTGCTGATTTTGAACAGATGATGCAGCCAGTTGTGCTGCATTCACCGCAAGCGGGCGAGGTCGCTTTCTGGGGAATGCCGTATCACGACCCAGAGATAGTGCGCCACTACTATCACAACGACATTACCACGCACGACGCTGCACACCAATTTTTGTGCGAGAGTATTCTTGCTCAGCGCAATCCGTCACAACGTCACGTATTAATCAGCCACTGTTTTGTCGATGGCGCGATGGAGTCTGAATCTGAGCGGCCATTATCGATTGGTGGCTCAGATCGTGTTGACCATCGCCATTTTTTGCCTTTTGACTACGTCGCGCTTGGGCATTTACACCAGCCGCAAATGAAAGGCGCGGAACATATTCGTTACTCTGGCTCATTGATGAAATACAGCTTCGGTGAGCAGCACCAAAACAAAGGCGCTACCTTGGTTGAGCTAGGGCAGCAAGGTTTTATCAGCGCAACGCATATTCCTCTCATCGCGCCTCATCAAATGCGCATTATCGAGGGAGAGTTGGAGGCGATTCTTGCAGCGGGAGCCACCGACCCGCAGGCAGACGATTACCTGCTAGTGCGTCTTTTGGATAAGCATGCCATTCTCGACCCGATGGAAAAGCTGCGTCAGGTTTATCCCAATGTGCTGCATCTTGAAAAGCCGGGCATGTTGATTGGTGTGGTTCAAGAGATGGGCAAGGCACGATTGGCGCGAGGGGAATTGGATATGTTTCGTGATTTTTTCCTTGAGGCGAAACGTGAACCTCTGAGTGAGCAGCAAGAGAAAGTGGTGATTGAGGTGATTGCGCGCCTGAAAGCGGAGGGCATGTAATATGCGTCCGTTAAAACTTATCCTCCAAGCTTTCGGCCCTTTTGCCGGACGAGAAGAGATTGACTTTACGAAGTTAGGTGATGCTCCACTGTTTTTGATCAATGGGGCAACCGGTGCAGGTAAAAGCTCGATTCTGGATGCGATTTGCTACGCCTTGTATGGAGAAACCACAGGCAGTGAGCGTACTGGCGACCAAATGCGCTGCGATTACGCGGATCCTGAGTCTCTCACCGAAGTCAGTTTTGAGTTTGAGCTGGCGGGGGCGCGTTACCAAATCACCCGTCAGCCCGATCAAGAGATCCCGAAAAAACGGGGTGACGGGATGACGAAGAAATCCCATTCCGCCACTTTGGTTGCACTGAAAGCCGATGGAAACGAGCTGATTGCCAACAAGCCCAATCCTGTCGCGAAGGCGGTGGTCGAATTGATGGGACTTGATGTTAAGCAATTTCGCCAAGTCATGGTGTTGCCTCAAGGCAAGTTTCGTGAGCTTTTAACCGCCAATTCAAAAGAGCGTGAGCAGATTTTTGGTCAGCTCTTCCAAACCCAGCTCTACAGCCAAATTGAACGGGCGCTGTTTGAGCGCGCCGCGGGCATTCGTAAAGAGAAAGAAGAGTTTGATCAGCAGATCAAAGGTACGTTAAGTGTCGTCGGACTGGAAAGTGAAGAGCAGTTACAAACCGAGTTGACCGAACTGGCCCCAGTATTAACCCATGCGCAATCACAGCTCAAAGCTGAGCAACAGCAGTGGGATGAAACAAAAGCGCACTATCAAGCTGCGCTTGAGTTAGAACAACAATTTATCCGCAAGCAGCAATTGGTGGTAGAAATCGCCACTCACCAAGAGCAGGCTTCGCACATCGAAATGCTGCGCCAGCAACGCCAGCAAGCCCAAAAGGCAGCGCGTTTAACCGCCGTCCATCAACAGTGGCACCAAGCTCAAAAAAACCTACTGCAAGCTAAGCTTAAGGTTGAGCAGCAGCAGACTCTGTTGCAACAGGCGAAAGCTCAGCAGCAACAAGCTCAACAGGTCAGTCAGCAAGCCAGTTTAGCCTGTGAAGAAGTACCCAAATTAAACGAGCAACGCATCACGTGGCAGCGTGCTGAGCAAAAATTGCTGGCACAAGAAAATGTTCAGCAAGCGGTGGCCAAGGCTGAGCGTGAACTGCAACTGGCGACACAAAATGCGCTTAATTTGCAGCAAGCGAGCGAAAAGCTAGAGCAAGAGCTACAAAACCAACGACTCGAATGGGAACAGCAACAGCGCCAATTAACGCGCTTAGAAGTTCAAAAAGCGCGAATGAATCAGTTGATGCAGCAAGTTCAGGCTCGCGAGCGAGAACAATCGTTACTCAATGAATTACAAACTGCTCAACAAGCTTTATTGCGCTTTGAGCAGCAACATCGGCATATCCAAACTCAGGCCGAACAAGCGAAACTGACCGCGGATAAACTGGAGTTCGCATGGCATACCCAGAGGGCTGCGGAGCTCGCTCTCGCACTCACACAAAATGAACCTTGTCAGGTGTGCGGCAGTTTAGATCATCCCAATAAAGCTCAATATTCGGGTGACGTTGTCACCAAGGTTCAGGTTGAACAAGCCAGACAGCAGCAACAAGATTGGGTGCAGCGTCAGCAAGAGGCATTCCATGCTTGGCAGCAACAAGGGTTTAAAACCGAGCAGATAGCGCAAAATTTCATGACTTTATCGAGTGAGCTAACTTTGCAGCAAGTGGCGTTATTGAACGAGCTCATTGAACAGCAACAAATACTGCACAGTGATATTGCTGCGCTACAACAGCTTAACCCTGATTTGCTGAAACGGCAGATTGAAGAGGGGGAGCAGCGGTTAGCGCACACCAAAATGACGCTCGAAAAACAGAATCAAAACCAGCAACAAGCTTGGCAGACTTTGGCTCAGTTACAGGCGGAATTGGCGAGTTTGCGCCAAGAGATCCCGCCGGAGCTGTCCGATCTTGATACTTTACGAAGCGCGATTGGGCGTGTGCAGAACCAAATAGAAATCTTACAAAAAGCGGAGCATACGGCTCGTGAGCAGTGGGTGCAGGCGCAAAAGCAGTTGGCCAGTGTGCAGGCGGCTCATCAGGCGGCGATTGAAGCGCACCGTGAAGCTCAGGGTCAACAGGAGGAAACCACAAGCGCATGGCAGCAAGGGTTACTCCATTCTGGATTTAGCGATGAGTCCGCCTATCTTGCCGCTCGTTTAACCGATGAGGCTATCGGCAATATCGAGCGCCAAATCGCCCAGTATGAAGAGCGCAGTGCGATGCTCAGTGGCGAACAGCAAGCCTTATCACGTAAATTAGCAGAGAAAAATCGCCCAGAGCTGGAACCACTTCTTGTCAAAGTAACTCAAGCTGAAGAAAAAATGGCACTGGCGTTGCAGGCGTTTACGCAACATCAATCGCGGATGGATGGTTTGCAACGTGTCGCCAAGCAACTGGCGGATCTGTACCAGAAAAACCGTGCATTAGAAGCCGAATATCAGGTCGTGGGCACCTTAAGTGATATTGCGAATGGCAAAACGGGCGCTAAAGTCAGCTTACATCGCTTTGTGCTTGGTGTTTTGCTGGATGATGTCTTGTTACAAGCTTCGCAACGACTGATGAAAATGAGCCGAGGCCGCTATTTACTCAAACGTAAAGAGGAACGCGCTAAAGGTAATGTGGGTTCAGGATTGGATTTGATGGTCGAAGATAGTTACAGCGGTAAATGGCGTGATGTGGCAACCTTGTCCGGTGGTGAATCGTTCATGGCCGCCTTATCGCTTGCGCTTGGTTTGTCCGATGTGGTGCAGTCTTACAGTGGTGGTATCCGTCTTGATACTCTGTTTATTGATGAAGGCTTTGGTAGTTTGGATCCGGAATCTTTAGATTTAGCGATTCAGACCCTGATCGATCTTCAACAAGGCGGCCGAACGATAGGAATCATCTCTCATGTTACCGAGCTGAAAGAGCAGATCGGTCTAAGATTGGATGTGTTGGCTACAAGAATGGGTAGCACGCTGCGTTTAATCACATAAGATAAAAGATAGGGGTTTGATGGTTATCACTGACCTCTAGCCAGTGAAACGGTAAAGTATGTGCGTGTTGATGATTAGCAAGAGAATGCAACGGTAGTGATAGTGAGCATGGATGTAATAAAGAGAGTGTATCAATACGCAGAACCTAATCTGTCCTTAGTCGGATGGATGGGCATGCTTGGCTTTCCTGCCTACTACTTCATCTGGGAATATTGGTTTCCGCAATCTTACGAAAATTTAGGGCTGCGTTGCGCGGCAGCGGTGTTGTTCGGTGGGCTGGTGTTTCGCGATTCTCTACCTAAGAAATGGCAGCGGTATATGCCGGGTTATTTTTTATTCACCATAGGTTTCTGCTTACCCTTTTTCTTCGCTTTTATGATGTTAATGAATGACTGGTCAACGATTTGGGCGATGTCGTTTATGGCGTCCATTTTCCTGCATATTCTCCTAGTGCACGATACGAGAGTGATGGCGTTACAAGCTCTTTTCTCAGTGTTGATGGCTTATCTCGCCGTATATGGGTTGACGGATTTTCATCCTACCACTTTGATCGAATGGCAATATATACCGATTTTTTTGTTCACTTATGTGTTTGGAAATTTGTGTTTTTTCCGTAACCAAGTCTCTCATGAAACCAAAGTGTCGATTGCTAAAACATTCGGAGCAGGGATTGCCCACGAAATGCGTAATCCGCTCAGTGCCTTGAAAACGTCGATTGATGTTGTGCGGACTATGATCCCTAAACCGCAAGCTGCGGCACATGCGGATTATTCCTTGGATGCACAAGAGCTGGATCTGCTGCATCAAATTTTGAATGAAGCGGATGATGTTATTTACTCTGGCAATAATGCAATTGATTTGCTGCTTACCTCGATAGATGAAAACCGTATATCTCCGGCGAGCTTTAAAAAACACTCAGTAGTGGATGTGATTGAAAAAGCCGTGAAAACTTTTCCGTATAAAAACGCGGCAGATCAGCAGTCAGTACAACTTGAAGTACATCAGCCATTTGAGTTTTTTGGCAGTGATACTCTATTGACCTATGCGCTATTTAACCTTTTGAAAAATGCCTTCTATTACCAGAAAGAGCATTTCTCGGTTCGCATTACCATCGCTCAAACTGGCGAGGATAATATTATCCGAGTTCGTGATAATGGAGTAGGCATTGCTCCAGAGATGTTGGAAGACATTTTTCGTGATTTCTATACCTTCGGTAAAAACGGTAGCTATGGGCTAGGATTACCGTTCTGTCGTAAAGTGATGACGGCATTTGGGGGAACGATTCGCTGCACGTCTCAACAAGGTCAATGGACCGAATTTGTATTAACCTTCCCCCGTTACGATTCCGATACGGTCAATGAGATAAAAGCAGAACTGCTGAAAACCAAATCGATCATTTACATCGGATCAAATCAAGCCATCGTTCGAGAGTTAACTCAGCTAGCGGTGGAAGATGAGTTTGGCTTTACCGCTATTTCTGCACAGCAAGCAGTAAGACGCCAAGATTATGAGTTTGAATTCGAACTTATTTTGCTTGATCTCGATGACGCTACAGCGCAGGGAGAGTTGCTGCCCAAACTCGAAGGTACATTGAGTTTTGCAGGAGGTTGTATCGGCTATGTGTATGACCCAGGTAAAACGTATGCGGTAAACATCAATCGTTATCTGCGCATCCAACCGATCAGTATTCACTCTATTCTCAGAAAGACGAAGACAATCATCGAGCGCTTATTGTTTGAACAAGAGTCTTTATCGATGAATCGTAACGTGATCCCTTTGCAAAAGAGTCGGCATGAACGGCGCATTTTGGTGGTTGACGATAATCAATCGATCCGAACTTTTACGGCTATTTTGCTCGAACAACAAGGTTATGAAGTGGTGCAAGCCAATGATGGGAGTGAAGTGCTCAAGCATATGGAGAGCCAAAACATCGATTTAGTGTTGATGGACATTGAAATGCCCAATGTTGGTGGATTGGAAGCGACGCGTTTAATTCGTGGCTCTGAACATGCTTACAAAAATATTCCGATCATCGGTTACACCGGTGATAACAGCCCCAAAACCTTGGCTCTGGTACAAACCTCTGGCATGAATGATTTTATTGTCAAGCCAGCGGACCGTGATGTATTGCTAAATAAAGTGGCAGCTTGGGTGTAACTATTTTTGAGAAAAGTGGGAGAATGAGTTCTCCCACGGCTTATGCAAGGAAACGTTAAATTCTTTAGGAATAACGCTTATCCATTTTTGTTATTTATGCATTTAACGGAAATAAAAATCACCACAGTTGACCGCATCAGAGCAAACCTCAATTATTTTGGTGATTTGTTCATCGTTCACATCACTATTGAGTGATAAGCGAATAATGTTTTTATTCTTTGAAGTTGCCGGGCGGCAGAATACTGAGCCAAACACTCCATTACTTTCTAAATAATCCCGAACTTTTTCGGTATTTCGTTCATCTCCTGTTTCTAGACCAATAATTTGGCTTTCACTTCGAATGGTTAATCCCAACTGGGTTAATCCTATGCGTAATTTTCTCGCCATACGATCTAAATGCTGGCGACGATTATCCGCAGATTCAATAATCTCTAAAGTCGTTTCTAATCCTGCCGCTTCATAAGGCAGCAAAGTAGAACTAAAAATAGCTGGATAACTAATAAAAGGAACGCAGCGATTCACTTCATTGTTACACCAAATGGCTCCTGCGCGATAAGCAAAGGTTTTGGCCAAACTTGCGGTCATAAAATGCACTTCACGAGTAAGGCCTAATTCTGCCAGTAAGCCCGCACCATTAGGACCATGTGTACCCAAAGAGTGGGATTCATCGACTAATAAGGCGCAGCCAAACTCTTTGCTGATATTGACCAGTTCCGCCAGCGGTGCAATCGTACCTAAAGTGCTGTAAATCGAGTCTACGACAATGATCCCAGGACCATGACGTTGAATCAGCATACGTAAATGGTCACAGTTATTATGCATAAAAGGATGCGCCTGAGCATTGGCGTAGCGTGCCCCTTCCCATAACGACATGTGCGCGAAAAAATCAATGTAAACATTCGTATTGGGCTGGCAGATGGTTTGTAATAAACCGACGTTTGCGTTCCAACCAGATTGAGATAATAGGCATTCATCAAAGCCTGTGAGCTTAGCTAAACGTTTCTCAATCATGGGTTTGTCATAGTCATTTTGTAGAAATGAGGCTGACATAAATAAGCTTTGTTGTTCTTCCAGTAATGACTTCGCCAAACGAGCTTTGATCAACGGATGATTGGCCAATGCGAGATAATCATTACTTTGCAAAATAATGTCATCAGGGCTGGCTTGTTTACCCAATACAAGGTGTTTACCGTTTTTGTTTATATCAAAATAATTTTCAATATAGTGATCTATCTTGTTCTGAATAAAATCAGGAAGTTGAGGCTTGTTCATCGCAATATATCCTAGTTATAAAAAATTTAACGCCAGCTGACGAGTGATATATTGCGTGATTAAAAACGTCTGTCATCTGGGAAAAATTATTTTTATTAGCAACTTAGAATAATTAATAATTCTCGATGGTGAGGGGAGGAAAAATCATTAGGGGTAGGGATTCTACCCCGAAGAATATTCTGATATTAAAAATAATTTAGGAGTTTACTGAGCGATTTTTAAATAATTCAGGCCAATACATTTTGATATATCCCCAAGAGACCCAAGCAACTAACAAAGTGGCAATCGTGACCTCTAAAAACCCGAAATAGTGTAGCCAATACCAGTGTGGATGATCGGTAGCGAAAAACTCGGTCAATCGTTGCATGGCAACCGCACTGATGACCGATGGGAAAGTGACTGCCGCGATGGAGGGCTGAAATTGTAGTCGCAGTAAACGCAGGTAACAGAGGTAGATGAGTAAAGTCATGGTTATGGCAATGCCCGCTAAAGCGCCTGTCAGAATCGGGTCGGGCTGCGCAAAATTGACCAGATAAGTGGCTAAGGTCAGGTTAATGGGCGCGGCCATAATCGCCAGTGTGGGGCGCGCTCTTTTCGGTAATGTACCTGCAAACACCAACCGATAAAGTACGAGCGGCAACATGACGAAATAGATAGCGATACAGACGTTAACCATGGTTTCCGAAAACAGGGTGTGTCCAAATTGGGTGCCTGCAAGTGAACTACTGATGACGCCGACGGGATACAAAAACCAACTAGGCACAATGTTTGCGAGCTTGAATTGACGCAACTGAAAATAGAAGAACAGCGTCATCATGGTTAAATGCAGTAATAAGGCTGCCGCCCAGATGGGATAAGCAATGAAAGGAGATAGAATCGCGAGATAGTCGCATAGGATGAGTAAAGCCATACTCATCGGAGCCATTAAACTCCCTGATACGGGGTGCCTAAGATCATTAATGAAAGTACGCCAATCAAGATATTTGAGCAGCACAGGGAGTAGTAACAAGGCTCCGCTGAATGCTAAGTAGGGGCGAATCACCATGCCAACGGTGGGATAATAGAGCACCCAAGCATGGCCGAGCCCAATCATGCCTAACGCTAATGCGGCTTGTGAAGGGGGCACGTTCTGTACTTGGGTAAATCTATGCCAATTCAATTGCTACTCCTTAGTATCCCCTTGCTACTTGATGCCGCAACGCCAAGTCATTTAGGTATAAAAATCCTGATTTTAAAATGATAAAAAGCCGCTTTTTTTGCGAGCGGCTATTATCTGGGTTCCCTTTACTTTAGGCAAATTGACTTTTATGAGTTGGGGCTCTGCGGTGGTAAATCTTGTTGCTGTAATTTTTTGTTTTTCAGAGTGCGATGTAATAGCTGGCTATAGATGGGTTGGCCACCCAGTAACTGGGCAAAAATTACCGCGCCTAAGCTGGTAATAATCAGTGGCAGGATCAGGTGATAGTTATTGGTCATTTCGATCACCAATAAAATACCCGTGATAGGTGCTCGCACGGTTGCGGCGAATAACGCACCCATACCAGCAATCGCAAACATCCCAGGTTCAATATTCAGTTCTGGGAACCACACTTTAGCGATCAAGCCGAAGGCATAACCAAAGAGTGTACCTAGTGCGAGCATAGGAGCAAAAATCCCCCCGGGCGCACCTGAGCCAAAGCAAAGTAAAGTGGTAAAAATTCGGCCAACAAACAGCAGCAATAAAATACCCGCTCCGTAGCCGCCATTCGTGATAGTGGGAATTAAGCTGATACCGCCACCCGTTAACTCAGGCACATAGAGAAGCAATAACCCGAAACAGCCACCGATCATTGAACCGGTTAATAGATAGCGTTTGCGGTCATTGCGATGAAATTTAACGAACAGATCTTGGGCAAGGGTAATTAAATAGTTAAACAGCACGCCAAATACGCCAAATAGGGCACCAAGAAGTAAGAATAACCCTAGCGTCGACAATTCCGGCGCATCGTATTGTGGCATCGTGATCACCGCATCTTGTCCGTTGATCACGCGAAACACAATGTTGGCCGCTACTGCAGAGATGATCACCGCACGTACCGAGATCAGGGTATAGCGAAATTGCGGTCGCATCTCTTCGATCACAAACATAATGCCAGCAAGAGGCGCGTTAAATGCGGCAGCAAGACCTCCTGCCGCACCCGCAGCCAGCAATGAATGGCGCGTATCTTCATTTTTGACACGGAAAATATCGGAGATCATCCGCCCAACGGCGCCGCCCATTTGTACTGTAGGACCTTCGCGGCCGAGCACCATACCTGAGCCCAACGCGCCCATGCCACCAAAAAATTTCACGGGCAATACTCGCCACCAACGCACGGGGCGCATGCCATCCATCGCCCCTTCAATTTCTGGAATACCAGATCCCGCAGCTTCAGGGGCAAAGCGGTGGACAAGAAAATAGCCGATGAAAGCGAGAAATGCGCTGATCAGAAACGCAGCCAACCAGAGTGGTAAAAAGCTACCAATTTCACTTTTTAGCCAATCGGTACGAGTTTCTGAGACTAGATGTACCGCCTGTTCAAAATAGGTGCCGACCAAGCCAGCCAAAATACCAACCAGCAATGATAAAAATAAAACTGAGAAAGGCGTCTTATCTTTTGAGAGAAATTGGTTAATCACATCTTTAGGCATTTTGGCCAGCAAACTGATCTTAAACGACTCTCTTGTTGACATACGAATAACACCTATTGATGAATTAGGGGAAAAGATGTGCCGGAATTATACGCTGCATAAGGTTCAACTATAGCGACAAAGTTGAAATATTGATTTCCATATATGATTGATTTGATGGATCATTCTGAAAAAATTGAGATCTACACCAAAAAATGAGTAACTTTTCTGGAAAATCCAGCGTTATGTACCATAGTTAAAGCGTAAGGTTAGTGAGAACATTTCTGATGGAGGATATGGAACCTTACAGACAATTTGGATGGAATCAAAACGTTCATATCAGTACCTCGGCTAAGAGACGCTTGCATATATAGCCAAGCGAATTCGCAAAACTCACGATTGAGTCTACGAGGAAAAAGGCGCGCTTTACAGTGCGCCTTTTGCATTTAAGCTTTTATGCTGTCCACGAAATTTGAAACTGCTTCTTTAAAAGCTTTTGGATATACTTCGGCCAAAAGGAGAATCAGCATGATCAATCGAGTTCCAACCAATATTATTACGGGTTTTCTGGGCGTTGGAAAAACCACCGCGATTTTGCACCTGCTAGCCACGAAACCGGCGCATGAAAAATGGGCTGTGCTCGTTAATGAGTTTGGTGAAATTGGCATTGATGGTGCCATCATGAGCGAGCAGGGCGCGATGATCAAAGAAGTACCGGGAGGATGTCTGTGCTGCACGGCTGGGGTTCCAATGTCCGTTGGCATTAACGCCTTGTTGCGTCAAAAGCCCGATCGTTTAATCATCGAACCCACAGGATTAGGGCATCCTAAGCAAGTGGCCGCCACGTTAATTTCTGAGCAGTATCAGCCTTATGTGGACTTAAAAGCTACGATTGCGTTGATGGATCCTCGCCACTTGACCATGGATAAATACCGCAATAACCAAAATTTCAACGACCAACTGGCGAGCGCGGATATTGTTTTTGGGAACAAAGTCGACCAGTGCAGCAGTAGTGACATTGATGCCTTTAATGATTGGGTTACGGATCAAACGCCGGCCAAAACCTTTAGTCAGCTCATCAAACAAGGGCAATTCCCTATAGAGTTACTGGATATGCCGCGTTTGGTCGGTCATGCATCCACTCATATTGACTCCCATCATCACCACCATGCTGCCGATGAGCCGCAATTTAAGCTTGCACCACAACAGCCATTTTTGCGCAAAGAAAATCGCGGACAAGGCTATTTTAGTTGTGGTTGGTTGTTTGGTGCCGAGTACCAGTTTAACTTCGATCTGTTGTTTCAACTGCTGAATGATTTAACCGCCGAGCGAGTGAAAGGGGTGCTGAATACCGATCGTGGTTGTTACGCTTTCAATGTGGCGAATGGCGTGGTTTCTGTGACTGAAATGAGCTTAGACGGTTTTGAATCACGCTTAGAAGTGATTGATTCACAACTGATGCCTTGGAGCGAGTTAGAAAGCATACTGCTCAAGATTGCAGGCATTCCACAGGCGTAAATCACAGGCCTTTCTTTGCGAAAAAGATTTGTGAAAAAGGCGAGTAATACTCGCCTTTCTGTTATGCGCGGAATGATTAACGCTTGTTGCGCAGATAACGCTTACGGCGCTCTTCTTTACGTTTGGCTTTCTCTTCTGCTTTCAGCGCTTCATCAATTTCAACTTGTTGTAGCTCTTCGGTGATCATTTCTGGCCGCTCCAAGGTGATTTGTCCAAGCACACCTTGACGCAGCTCATGCAGTAGGATTTCAGAGGCTTTATGCAGATCCACTCGCGCGCCCGCACGGAGTGCGCCACGCTTACGACCGATCTCTTCCATCAATTCAACATCGGTTTCTGGAAGTTCATCGATTTGGTAACGCTCTTTCAATCTTTCTGGGTAGTGCTTAGCCAGATACTCGACGGTGTAAAACGCCACTTCATCGTATTCCATTGCGGTGTCTTTGACCGCGCCAGTGGCCGCCAAACGAAAACCGCTATGAGGGTTTTCCACTTTTGGCCACAAAATTCCCGGAGTATCAGAGAGCACGATTCCGTTTTGCAGATTGATCCGCTGTTGACGACGAGTCACTGCGGGTTGGTTTCCGGTTTGAGCAATTGCACGTCCCGCTAACGTATTGATAATGGTCGATTTCCCTACATTCGGAATGCCCATGATCATGGTGCGAATGTTTTTGCCGATCTCTTCACGCTGTGGAGCGAGCTTGCGGCACAGTTCGAGGATCTTGTGCACTTCCTGCGGATTAGATGTGGTGATCGCCATCGCTTTCACCCCTTTTTCTTGCTCAAGATGGGCAATCCACAGCTCGGTTAACTCAGGATCCGCAAGATCGCGCTTATTCAGTACCTTCACACAAGGCTTTTCCCCACGGATATGCGAAATCAGCGGGTTTTCGCTACTGTAGGGAATGCGCGCATCAAGCACTTCGATAATCACATCGACTTGCGGAATCGCTTCTTCGATTTCCTTGCGTGCTTTGTGCATGTGTCCCGGAAACCATTGGATTGAGTTGTTAACCATTTGAAAAATTAGCCTTTTAATACAGTCTTAAATGAGTTGAGAGAGAAGAATGATGCTTAACATGGAGTCAGCAGGAGCCACCTCGCTCTCAACTCCGTGACGCTATGGTCATTGGAATGCGCCAATGCTAACACTTTACGCCGGATGCGGGAATCGTCATAAGCCCCAATCACGGATTGCACGATTGACATATTATGGTTCCAATCATCAATGCCATTGCATCGACGATCTCCTTATGAGCCTTTTTCAACCTTCTCTCATGACCTTCACCTTACGCTCGCGCTTTCTGAGTATGGCGCTGGCCACAAACGAGAGTAAAGCCAGTACCAGTGTGAAAATTGGTGCGATCATAAGTAATTTAGTGGCAAGTTGTTCGAGCTTGGTGGGTAACAGTGAAATACCAAAGCCTGCGCCAACCAAGAATAAAACCCAGCATAGAGCACTAATGGCTGACGCTGAGAGAAAGCGTAGCGGCTGAACGCTATTACGTAATCCCATCACCATAGGGAGCAAAGAGCGTACTACAGGGAAGAAGCGACCAAAAAATAAAGCAATTAATCCATAGCGACGCATCAGTTTATCGGTCGTCATTAATTGTTTATCTGGAACTTTCGCTAACCACTTGTTAATCATTCGCCAGTGTTTGAGCTGAGAGCCTTGGTAGAAAGCCACCAGACTACCAAACCAGCCCGCGAGGAATAGGGTAATAAGCACCCAGTGCAGTTGCAGTACACCAGTTGCAGCGAGCGAGCCACTCAGTACGATGACACTATCACAAGGCAGTGGCGCAGCAGGCAAAAAACCACTTTCCAAAAAAATCAGTAGCGCTAGGCAGAAATACAGCAAGAGTAAATTAACGTTTTGTAGGGCGAAGGCATCGTGATGCCAAAGCGCACTAAAAATAGAGAGTATAGAATCCAAACGGTGATCCTCTTTTATTATGAAGGTAAGAATGCTCTGCATGAGTCGTTGCACAAAGAGGGAGTTGTGATAGCAGAACCTATCTCTGGATAGACATTTCACGCCAACTCCCGTAGACCTCAGTGGCAACAACTTATTGGAATACAAGGAAAGAGTTGAGGCTAAGCGTGCGCGTAACGGGAATAGAGATTGACAAATAACCATGCTTTACGAGCATGATTGAGTGTCGTCAACTGGAAGAAACGCTGACTGGGATAAAGAAAATAGTGGCGTAAAGCGAAAGAGAGCGTCTCGTTGGCTGCACTGAAATGCGGCGTGAACGTCGAATCTTCTCTTTCTTCAGGTTCTGCTCTTAATAATGTGCGGTAATCTTGCTGGCGATTAGGAAGCAGCGCAAATTTGGCTAACCATGTGTGAGCGGTGTGATGCTGTAGTTGCTTTTCTAAGGTTGGGTCAATCATTCGATGCGCATCACCTGCATGCAGCAAAGGTGCTGCACAGAGCAAAATAAAACTCAACAGTGATGTCACTATATGCAACATGTAAGGTTAACCTCTCGCAAAAACAGAGCGAGTATGTGGTGTATTGCCTGAGGTGTAAAGGTTGGAGATAAAATTGACCGCTGAATTCGCAGAAGTTTACCTAGGGTTGACGTTCCCATACCGACGAGTTTTAGTTGGCATTCGCCACTTTAGCGGTTTGGGCAATCCCTTCGGGTAAAGCGAGGTAGTAACCTTGATACATATTAATATCCAGTTTTTGCATCGCAGCGAGTTGCTCTGCTGTTTCGATACCTTCTACAACCGTATGTGCGCCCGTTTTTTGCGCTAGCTGAACACCAGCCAGCAATCCACAGCAATCACCGGCCATAAAATCGAGCAGTAGTTGTCTATCCAATTTTATGATGTTAGGACGCAGCATGGCGACCCGCTCTGGGGTTGATGCTTTACAGCCGAAGTCATCAATCGCAATTTGAAACCCATTGGCGACGAGTTTTTCGGTGGCCATTTGCAGCATGTATTCATCACCCGATTCAATCTCAACCAGTTCCATCACTACGCGATGATGTGGGATGTTAAGCTCTGCCAACCGAGTGGCAAGCAAGGTTGAACTTATATCACAGTAAGCAAATTGCTCACCGGCAACAGGTAATACATTCAGAAATAAGCGGGTATCACGATAGGGTGAAAGGCTGAAATTGCGAATATGAATGGCTCGGCTTAAGCGTTCCACATTAAGTTTGTCATCATCCGCGAAGGTTTCAGAATGGAAAAAAAGATCGGGCCGGATTTGTGTATGATGCTGGGTAAAAATCCTCACCAGTGCTTCAGCACCAACAACCTGATGTTGTTTATCAAAAATGGGTTGAAAAACACTGCGCAAGGTTAATCCGTTATATCTTGCGAAATACTCGCCATCTTCATCGTAGTGGATGCAGTCGAGAAATTGTTGTTTATCAGTCAGAACCATACAAATTGAGCATCCTTGGGCAAAAACAGTGTGACGTTTCCCTGAGGTAAAATTTTTGACGCACGCCATGTTATTGGCGAGATGTTCATCCTGTCAATCTTACCTTCACACGTTAGTATGAGTCATGAAAATGGATTTTTGAGCTAAATTAAGTTTCCTGCAATCTCATTCAAAAGTAGGCATCGCTTAAGTAACACCTTAAATTACATTGTGTTAGATATGGATGACGAGGCTCACATAAATATTCATAAAAAATACATCAAGCTGTCATATTGCGGCGGTCAATAAATATGGTTGTAGATTGCGCGCAAAAAGGTTTTACAAATATCGACGTGGTTCACTTTTTGTGGCGGTAAAAATAGGGATAAATCTAAATAATCAGTCGAGAAAACAACTAGCTCCACTGTAAAACAGCGTAAAGTTGTACATATTTACGAACCAGTTGCTGATTTTTAGAACGCTTCAATGGGTGCCCGAATTTTATAAAACAGGGACTTATTTGATAGTAATGTTCCAACGTTTGGGTTAATTGCGAATCACTCTCCTGTAACCCGATCCCTTGAGCATGGTATTCCTCCATTTCATCTGGCATTTGTCCGGTCCACCAATGGAGCAGCTCACGACTTTTTCGGCTGCGTCCCATCCAGTGATCGCTCAGTAGCAGCAGTAAATCATTGGGCTGAATCACATAAGCGTATTCTTGTTTCCACTGGCTAATGTCACGCATCAACTTGACTCGACAAGTTTTACCTGCACTTATGAGATGATGAGTTAAAATCCATACCGTACCCGCGTCACTGGATACTCGAAAGTGATGTGGTAAATCGCGCTGGTATGTTGATTCGATGGGGGCGTATTCGCAAGGATGACCAAATTCACTCAACGTTCTGGCAAGCCGTCTTGCAAAAGCTAACCCTAAATGGTGTTCACTCATTCCTTGATTATGAATGGTTGGATAATGCTTCTCACATAATCTGAGGCAGTCCACCTGAAACTCATTGACACTTTGCGTGACGATATCCAGTAGCAAGATGTTGTTCTCCCTTACAAAAGCTAAACAAGATTATCACAGTTACACTTTGTCACTAGCAGCAAACGGTGACTTCTTGATCTCTAGCGCTTTTCTGGTGGGTAAATGTTAGTCAGCTTTGTACTGTTCGATGAATTACCAAATTCACGTTTTGTTACAACTCAGTCATGAACCTTCTTGACTGATATGACTCTTTCAAGGTGCGTGAAAAGCCATAAATGGCGAGTGTTGTCTATACTCTGTCAAAGTTCGTTCTAATTTTTTGATGTACTTCTTCAGATGGATTGACTAGGCGCAACGTAAAAATTGGTAAATACTCTTTCGAGAATAATTGTTAACTAATAAGCTACAACCCTGTAACTGAAACACGATAAGAGCAATGACGTAATGAAAAATTCAGACAGCCAGCACTATAACTTGGTCACTCGCAGTATCCATTGGATTTCTGCTTTGGTCGTTATCGCGATGTTTGCCGTTGGCACTTGGATGATGGCTCTCTCTTACTACAGTGAATGGTACCGCACAGCCCCACACTGGCATAAGTCGGTAGGTTTGTTACTGGCAGGTTTGACGTTATTTCGTCTGATTTGGAAAGCGCTTTCTTCATCTCCGAAAATTGAAGGCGAACGCTGGGAAATCGTAGCGGCTAAAAGTGCTCATCACTTGATGTACGTTGGATTGTTTGTTCTTTTTGTCTCTGGGTATCTCATCTCAACGGAAGATGGTCGAGGTATTGAGGTGTTCAACTGGTTTACGGTACCTGGGGCGGGGGCTCTATTTGAAAACCAAGCGGATATCGCAGGCAACATCCATTTTTATACTGCTTGGGGCTTAATCATACTGGCGGGGCTGCATGCCGTCGCCGCACTTAAACACCACTTTATTAACCGTGATAACACGTTACGTAAAATGCTGACAGGAGCATCAAAATGAAAAAAACACTAATGGCAGTTGGTCTTGCTGCAATCATGTCCATCCCGTTTGCAGCTAATGCCGCTGACTATGTGATTGATACAAAAGGCGCGCATGCTTCAATCAACTTCAAAGTGAATCATTTGGGTTATAGCTACATTAAGGGACGTTTCAATAAATTTGATGGTGAGTTTTCTTACGACCCTGCCAACATTGCCGCTTCGAGTGTTGTGGTGAATGTGGATACACGCAGCCTAGATTCAAACCATGCGGAGCGTGACAAGCACATTCGCAGCGCAGATTTTATCGATGCTTCAAAATATTCGACCGCGACCTTCAAGAGTACCGAAGTGGTTGACAAAGGTAATGGTCAGCTCGAAGTGAAAGGTGACTTGACTTTGCATGGTCAAACTAAACCTATCGTAATCAATGCTGAGTTTATCGGCGCTGGACAAGATCCATGGGGTGGTCAGCGTGCTGGTTTTGCGGGTACTACCCGTCTTGAACTAAAAGATTTCGGCATTCAAGTGATGGGTGCTTCTAGTTATGTCGATATGGAACTGCATGTGGAAGGCGTTCAAAAATAATCGATGTGAATTCCTTACTCATTCATGGCTCAGATGAGTAGAAAAAGCCCCCAGAAATTGGGGGCTTGCTTTTGGTTAAGCGACTTATTTCCTAACCAAAATGAGAGTTAAGCGCGAGCCAACGCTTTATCTTTGACAATTCTTACCCGTTCACCATAAATCGGGCGCAGTGCTTCAAGTACATCATTACGCTCCAGTACTCCCACTAACTGACCATTGTGTAGGACAGGCAGCACATGTGGTTTGTTTACCTTCATACTTTTCGCGCGTTCTTCTAATGACAGAGCGTTGAAGCGAGTGGCAATGCCCATGCTTGTGGTTGGGAATAGCTGTTCTTTATCGATACAGAAGAACTCCGCAACATCCACCAGCTTGTCGTTGACATCAATCGCAATCACATCACGAGTCATCAGATCTACCACTTTTTGGTCTTGGCTTGGCAAGTAGTCTTGGCACCAAAGGTCAACCATCACATCATGGCTAGAGAGCACGCCAACCAAGCGACCTTGCATATCGACAACTGGAGCGGCGGACAAATGGTGGTCGAGCAGGGTGTCGATCGCGGCTGGAGTAGTCATATCAACGCTGAGAGTAACAGGTTGAGTGTTCATCATATCTTTTACTGTAATTGTGCTTTTCATAAGAGTTTCCTTGACTGACGTAAGTGCTTGAGTTTCCGTAATCGTGACAACATTGGCGGCTTTTAACTGAGGGCGGCGGTAAATGCTCCAGTTGGCGAGGCCAACCAGCACGGCACCACCCACAATGTTGCCGAGCGTGACCGGTATTAAGTTCGCCGTAATAAATTGAGTGACATTTAAATCGCTGTATTGGCTGGCTGTCACACCAACCTGTTGCCAGAAACTATCTGGTGCAAAGTTTTGAATAACAATACCCAGTGGAACCATGAACATATTGGCTACACAGTGCTCAAAACCGCTAGAAACAAACATCGCGACAGGCATGATGGTCATGGCCGCTTTAGTCATAGCATTCGCTGAACTGAAGGTCAGCCAAATAGCCAAACAAACCAGTAGGTTACATAGAATGCCTAAAGCAAAAGCTTGTACTGTGGTGTGATGAAGTTTGTGCTGCGCGATATTGAGGGCATTTAAACCCCATTGGCCTTCATCAAGCTGGTAAAGGCCAGCCGCCGTCACCAAAAGCAGTAGAAAAATGGCACCGATAAAGTTACCGACGTACACCTTGCCCCAGATAGAGAGCATTTTTCCAAAACTGATTTCTCGATTTGCCCATGAAATGCTAGATAGCACAGAGCTTGTGAACAACTCGCCACCGCAGATGACGATCAAAATCAACCCCATACTGAACGCTACACCACCCGCCAGTCGGCTCAATCCCCACCCGGCAGAAGCGCTGCCCGTGGTGACGGTAATGTAGAACAGAAAAGCCAAACCGATAAAAGCGCCCGCCATGACCGAAAGACCTAAAATCATACCGCTGGTTTTTTTCGCTTTACTCAGTGCGAACTTTTCTGCTTCCGCCATCATTTCAGTGGGTGAAAAGCAGTTTTGATTTTTAGAGTAGGCTGCAGACATATTCGCTCCCCAAACTCAATTTCATGTTTACCTCCGTTTAGTACACAACACCTTATGCGTTGCTACGCCATCAGATTAGGGGGGCAAAGGAGTAAAGGTAAAATTGATAATTTTTAAAAACCATATCAATTCTATTGATATGGTAGGGATGAAGCGTAAAATGAAACCGTTTGCTCATCTGGAGCAAAACAGTGAATGAAAAGAAATAGGATAGGCAGTGCGGTATTCATTAAAGCAATTAGCAGTATTTGATGCAGTTGCCGATTGTGGCAGTGTCAGTCAGGCTGCGGATAAACTGGCGCTCACTCAATCAGCAACGAGCATGTCTTTAGCTCAGTTGGAAAAAATGCTCGGACGTCCTCTGTTTGAAAGACAAGGTAAACAGATGGCATTAACCCATTGGGGCATGTGGCTACGCCCTAAAGCAAAGCGTTTACTGCAAGATGCCCAGCAGATTGAAATGGGCTTTTATGATCAACACCTCTTAAGTGGTGAGATCCGCTTAGGCGCGAGTCAAACCCCAGCGGAACACCTGGTGCCTGATCTCATCAGTATTATTGATAGTGACTTTCCTGAGATTCGCATCTCATTGGGTGTGAAAAGTACCAAGGGAGTGATCGAAGGCGTTCTCGACTATAAATACGATCTTGGGATTATTGAAGGACGCTGCGATGACAACCGCATCTATCAAGAGATATGGTGTCGCGATCACTTAACGATTGTCGCTTCGGCACATCATCCATTTGCGAAACGTGAATCGGTCAGTCTTGCTCAGCTTGAACAGGCGAAATGGGTTCTGCGCGAGCAAGGCGCAGGCACTCGCAATATTTTTGATAGTGTGATCCATCCGTTAATCCCAGACTTAGATGTTTGGCGCGAATATGAACATGTTCCTGTGTTACGCACGTTGGTGGCCAATGGCCCTTATTTGACTTGCCTACCGTATTTGGATGTCGAACGCTTTATCGAAAGTGGATTACTGGTTGCACTGAACGTGCCGGAGCTCAATATGGAGCGCACACTCTCTTTTATTTGGCGTGCAGATATGGAAGAAAACCCACTGGCTGAGTGCATTAAACGTGAAGGATTACGCATGATGAAAGGAAAACCGAGCATCTTATAAGGGGTATTATATTTCCTGAATCTGTTGATTTATCGGTTGCGTCACCAAATGAATGTAATGAAGATTTCTATTGTCATTTTATTGTGATTTTAGTCACTAATATTCCAGTTTTCTTCGGTTAGCATGTCGCCTTAATTCACCAAGGCTGAAAACTTTTCAGCATGTATGAGGCGGATATGAGCACTCTGTTTGCTATTGCGTTAACCACAGGAATTCTCTCTGGTGTTTGGGGATGGATTGCGGTTTCACTCGGCTTGCTCTCATGGGCTGGTTTTCTTGGCTGTACGAGCTACTTTGCGTCCCCTAAAGATGGCTTGAAAGGACTAGGTCAGAGCTTATTAACCAACCTAACGGGTGTTTTCTGGGCAATGGTGATCATTCATGCCAGCCAATGGGTTGGCATTGAGATTATCGGTTACGTTGTGACGGCTTTAGTAGCTTTTATCATGTGTATCCAAGCGCAAAAATCCTGGTTGGCTTATATCCCAGGTACCTTTATCGGTTGCTGCGCAACCTTTGCTGCTGCAGGAAACTGGCAATTGGTGATCCCGTCTTTAATGCTCGGTGGTGTGTTTGGTTATCTGATGAAAGCCAGTGGTCTTTGGTTACATCACAAGCTCAAGCAACCTCGCGCTGAACAAACGACCATCGTGAGCGAAATGACTTCTCGCTAAGCGTGAAGGTCCGTGTGAAACTTTTCTCAGAAACGATTGGCAGAAAAGCGATAGGTGAAAGAATCTACTGGTTAAAAAGCCTATTGGTAAAAAACGATTGGTAAAGAGTACCCCTGATAATTCGTATCGAAAGAATTTAGATACCGCCACACAATTTTGTGTGGCTTTTTTGTAAGGGCCCCCAGCTAGGTGGGGGAGATTTAATCCCTGTGTTGAGATGAAAACCTCTGCCAATCCTAAGTATTGCCGTTTGCCATTGTGATGACCCGTTTTAACGTCCAGCGCAGGAGTACAGGAATACACTCTGTCCCATTGCTTTCACAATGTGAAACGATCGCCAAAGCCAAATCCGGTTTCGCGAGTTTTTTCAGAACCTTAGAGACTACTTTTTTGGCGGGGATTGGGTGTTCATGAGGAATTTTAACCAGCTCTTTGAAGAAGTATTCAAAGCCGTGTGAGTAAAGGAAGTGCTCAATGTCTCGATCGGGCAATTCGGTTAAGCGATGTCGCTCTTGATCATGTCCCAGCAATCCTCGTACGGTCGCCGAGTATTTTTTCCCCGCAGGATCGCCATCGGTCACCACATGCCAGTCAATACCAAACGCACGTGCAACCTTGATTAAGGATTTTAGCCCTGATTGAGCAAATTCGATGATATGCACACCTTCTGCGGCTAAGTTGTATCCGCATTGATGGGCGAGCTCGTTAAATAGCCACACTTCCGTTTCACCTTCAACCAGCAGCCAGCAGCGAGCAAAGAGCGCTCCCGAGCGGTGAAAGCGGATATGGAAACCAATGCGGCGCAACTCATCTCGACTTAAACTGCGTTGCGAAACGGAGGTCGCAATGGTGCGATCGGATTTTCTCACCAAACGACGAATCGAATGCAAAGGCACTGCCCCCAGTAAATCACTGCTGTTGGTGGTGAGAATTTTCTGCATGGGGAGCAAATCTAAGAAGCTCCAAGCTCGGGCAAGGTGCGTAGGGTGCAAACGACCTTCCGGATCTTCAATGATCAAAATCGGCCGAGCGCAGCGGCGCAGCTCTTTGGGTCCTTTGCCTTGTAAATACGCGTTGAGTAAACCAAGAAGTAGCAGCTTAGTCTGCTTATTTTTGGTTTCATGAATGATTTGGCTGAGGCTTTTTTCACTCGGAGAGGCCGCATACAGCAAGCTGTCGCGTTCGCGGCGCGGATTTTTCCGGCTTTGACTTTTGAACGAAAAGTAGTGCTCAACCAGAGAGTTCATCGCACTCAAACTGCTGCGGATCTCGCCTTTGTTAACGTGTCCGGGCGTCGCCATTAAACGTCGCCACGTATTGCTGATCCGTTTCTCGACACGAGCATTCTTGCCGTTGCCATTGGCGAGCGATTTTTCAAAACGTCGAGAATCTTTTAAGCGAATCACTGGATGTAAACTCATCAACTCTTGCGCCAATTTTTCTGAGTGATGCAGAGTGAGTGAGTTGCCCTCTAAATCTAGAAAAGCGTATTGAGTGCTGATGTCATATTTGACCCTTGAGGCGCTGATCCGATAAATGATTTTTTGTGCCCCTTGTTCATCGGTTTGCCAGAGCGGTTTGAGTTTGCGATAGCGCCCAGCCTTGGGCTCATGGAGGTCGCTGGCGGCGAAAACAAGGATGATCTGCAAATTTTGCGTCTGCACATCGGCAATGGAGTAATCAACGTGGAAATCTTGCAGGGTGAATGGGTACAGAGTGCCATCCGCTGGCAATACCACCGATAAGGCATCCAGCAACGATGATTTACCCCAAGTGTTTTCCCCAATCAGTGTGGTTATTTCATCAAAGGTTAGTGATAGTCGGCGGATGCCACGGAAACCAGCGATTTCAATTCGCTCTAAATGCATAGGCTGCTCCTTAGATTCCTCACCAGTGCCTATATGCAGGCTATCTTATGAGGTTTTCTTAAAGAATAAAGGAAAAAACCAATATAAGCAGGGTGTTAAGCTTGGTTTTTCAGACCAGAGCTCACATTTTTGTAATGAATAAGGCCAAGAAAATGTGACATAAGTTATTTAGCGTCACTAAAATTTCAGAGAGGTTTCATAAAAGTCACGATTCTGTCATGATCGGCGGGCTAGGATAGGAGTGGAAAAGAGAGAAGACGTATGCCTATGAGAAGAAAAAATCAGCCAGCGTCGATCACGCTGGCACACATTAATGACACCCATTCCTACTTTGAACCTACCTCGTTACAACTGACGCTGGAACATGATGCGGACATTTTAAAACCCTTTGTCAGCGCTGGGGGCTTTGCTCGAATTGCAACCCGTATTGCTCAATTACGCGATGATGCGCAGCGCATGCAGCGCGAATTTCTGTTTTTACATGCGGGAGACTGTTTCCAAGGAACACTCTACTTTTCGCTGTTCAAAGGTAAAGCGAATGCCGACATGCTCAATGCACTCAAGTTAGACGCGATGGCCATCGGTAATCATGAATTGGATATGGGAAATTATCCCGTTGCTCAATTCGCGCAGCGCATTCAATTTCCTTTGTTGGCGGGCAACTGGGATTTATCACAAGAACGAGACAGCAAATCGCTGCGTTTGGGGAGCAACCCTAAAGTCTACAGTTATGATGCGCTTCAGGGCCATGCACGCTGGATTGAGAAAAAGGCGCAGGGTGAAAGAATTGCTATCTTTGGCCTGTCGATTGATAAGATGGCCGATATTGCCAACCCAGACAGTGATACTCCGTTTGTGAACGCCATCGAGACGGCACGAAAGACGATTGCGGCAATCCACCAACACGGCATCAATAAGATCATTTTGCTGAGTCACTTAGGCTATGACGGTGACATTGCATTAGCGGAACAAGTGTCTGGGATCAGTGTGATTGTGGGAGGGCATAGCCATGTACTACAAGGTGATTTCTCAGCCCTTGGCCTCGGCAGTCAAGATGAATATGGCTTAAAAATCAATCACACCTATATCGTTCAAGCTGGATTTTACGCGCTTACTCTTGGTCATTGTCAGATTGATTTTGCCGCCAATGGTGAGGTGACCCGATTTGAAGGGCGGAATGAGCTACTGCTCGGGCGTCGGATGTTCGTTGATGCCAGCATGAGCCAAGAGCAGATCAATGAACGTTACAGCCAAGCGCGTGATGAAGTGGATAACCATCCGAATGTGGTGGTGTGTAAAAAAGATCCTGTGGTGCAAAGTCTACTGCAGGAGAAATACATCCCCCAAGTGCGTCAACTGCAACAACAAATTATCGCTCACGCGGATCGCACTTTACGCCACGTACGCATACCGGATGCTGAAGGCGGCAGTGAGATTGCTCCTCTGGTCGCGAAAGCATTTGTGTATGCATTGAATAAGCGTGGTTTAGACGTTCAGTTTGCCATCCATAATGCGGGTGGTGTCCGTACGTCAATTTTGCCGGGTAGCATCTCGGTTGCCGATGTGGCAGGAAAGCTTTTGCCATTTGCCGTGCCGATCGGTGTTTACCAAGTGAAAGGCGAAGTGATCGCACGCGCTCTGGAAGGTGCGATCAATAACGCGCTCAGTAATGGCGTGCAAGGAACAGGCTCAGGCAGCTATCCATATTGCCATCACCTGCGTTATCAATACTTAGCGGATAAGCCCATAGGTCAACGCATTACACAACTGCAGATCCAATTAGATGGTGAGTGGCAAGCGGTGGATTCTGAAGCCTTGTACTGGGGAACGTCTTCCGCTTATACCATGAAAGGCAAAGAAGGGTATGATGCGCTGCTTGATATGGAAGGTGAGGGTATGGTGACACAGATTTCTATGGCTGATGCCTTTATTGAGCTGCTGTCGGATTGCCCGTCCTTGCTCTCTTTTGATGCGCATGATGCTTGTGAATGCCACCATCATTAAAACAGATATCTCTTTGCCTTGCTGCCTATTTGTGACTGCAAGTGGTTTGGATGTCACGTCAACACCAAGTTGATCAAGTAGGTTGGCATACAGCTTGCTTTGTTCTGCCTGGTTTTTGCTCAATATTGCTGAGCAAGGGGAGGGAGAATATGTTAAGCCGAGATTGGTTCGATACATTAGTGGTAGTGGCTTGGGTGGGGATATGGTCCGCCCTTATCTATCTATTGCCGTTTGCGGGAGTGTAATTATCACGCAATGGTGTATAGAAAAATGGTAAGCCGAACGTGAAGGAGTCATTGAATATGGCTCCTTTTTTGCACTAGACACGGTCAAACCACAGGCATAGAATGGCGACGTTTTGGGGAGTAGTCGCCTTAGGTTTATTTGTCGTCATCACGTTGAGTTTGGCTCAACCGGCAAATATAAGCTCTGAATCCAAGTTCAACGCTTCGACGAGACCAACGCATTCAATACTGCATTTGTTGCAGGAATCATTGGTATGCGGAAGGTCTTGAGGTCTGGCGACGAAGCAAGATCTTCCGTTTTCGGAGGAAAATATGTCCCCAATCACTTATCTTGGCTTTGGCCTACTTACCTTAACTCTTGTAGCCGTTGATCTCTGGCAAACCCGTGGTGGGAATGTCACGATCAAAAAAGCGGCCATCTGGAGCATCGTCTGGTTTCTTCTCGCGTTTGTCTTTGCGATTAGCCTTTATTACGGCTGGCAATGGTACGCCCCTCACAGCAGCTACAGTGCCGAGAAAGCCACTCTTTCTTTTATTACCGGCTATTTGCTCGAAAAGTCGTTAAGTGTCGATAACTTGTTCGTGTTTGCGATTATTTTTCATCAATATTCAGTGCCAGAGCACTTACGCCCACGAGCTTTACTTTGGGGGGTGACCGGCGCGCTGGTTTTACGTGCGATCATGATTGCCGTGGGGGCGCAACTGCTCAGTCAATATCACTGGATCTTATACGTGTTTGCTCTGTTTCTGATTTGGACAGGGATCCAATTGGCGCGCGATAAAGGTGAAGAGTCGATTAACCCACTGCCTGAACGTTTGATTCGTCGTTGCTTCAACGTGACGAAAGAGTATCAAGGCAATGCATTGATCACTAAGCAGCGAGGGCAGTGGTGGGTAACTCCGATGTTTATTGTGATTGGCGTTATTGCGTTCATGGATGTGATGTTTGCTTTAGATTCGATTCCTGCGATTTTTGCCGTGACCCAAGAGCCATTTTTAGTGCTGGCAGCGAACGTGTTTGCTTTATTGGGGCTGCGCTCTCTGTATTTTGTACTTCAAGGCATGATGGATAAATTTTTCTATCTTAAACCAGCTTTGGCTTTCATTATGATGTTTATCGGGGTGAAGATGATGTTAGTTGATTCAGCTTGGGCAATTCCAACGCCGATCTCACTCTGCGTGCTACTGGTGACCATGAGCACGGCGGTGATCGCGTCTGTACTCCGTGAGCGTTCTCAATCCAAACCCATCACAGAGAAAGTCTCTTAAATTTCAAATGTTATCTCCCTGTGCCTCGTTGTTGAGTAGAGTCATGGGGAGATAAAAATATTTTTAGTAAATAAGTTGTTAAAGTTTTTTGTGTTGTAAAAAATGGCGTCATAGTTATGCGTGAAAGGCGCTTAAAGTTTGAACTTTTTCGTGACTTGTTGAATATCTAAATGGCAGCATGTTAATGCATTGTTTCATTAGTTTTAATAATCCAAATCGTCAAAATTAGTCATTTTCTAACCAGATGTGCATTGACTAATATTCACCTCAACAAAGTAAGTTACCGATTCAAGAGAGGCAATCATGGCTCAGGCAATGCAAATGGGAACAATGACAGTCCCAACCTCTAAGGATAAAAAAACCTACGCGGTTAACTTCAAAGGATTGATTGCTCATCTGTTTGACATTCTGTTTGTAGATAATGCACCACGTCATTACTACGCGACTGAAATGTCAGCACACATCCAAAAAGATGTGGGTTTATACCGTTAAGCGTAAATAGAGTTTAAAAAGTCGGCATTTGCCGACTTTTTTGTTTCTTGAAGAGCGTATTTGCTACGAATATGCTTCAAGCTTTCACTCGCTCAATCGTCGATTACTTTTTACGGCAATACTCAGCAATGATGTACATGGTTTGGCCGTTTACCTTACCTTGAATGTGCTTTGGATCTTCGGTTAACGCGATACCGCGTACTGCAGTACCTTGTTTGATGACCATGCTTGAGCCTTTGACTGGTAGATCTTTGATGACGGTGACATCGTCACCTTTTTTCAGCTCGACACCATTTACATCGCGTGGTTTTTCCGCATCATCGTCCATGCCAATTTCTGCCCACTTAGCGGACTCTTCATCGAGATACATCATATCCAGCAGATCACGAGCCCAGCCTTCCGTTTCAGAAATACGTTTCAGTTGGCGCCATGCGAGAACCTGAACAGGTTGAACTTGGCTCCACATACTGTCATTCAGACAACGCCAATGGTTCATATCCACCGTTTCTGGGTTTTCGATTTGTCCTTTACAGGTGTCACACAGCATCACTGCGTGATCGACAGTGACGAGGGCATGCGGAGCAACCACAAAAGGAGAAAGAGGAGCAGAGGCCGCGCATAGCTCGCATTGTGATTGACAGCGTTCAAGTAAAGTTGCTTCAGTAGACATAGTACCCACCTTGTAAATAAATGTAAGCGCGTATTATCCATTTTAAACTCAGAATTTAAAGGGATATTCGGCAATTTACGGCAAAACACCACTTTTCTGCGCCAATCACTTGGATCAAAAAGAGTAAATTTCTGCTTCTTCTCAAGGCATTCGGTATAATGCGGCATCATTTTTTGACGACTGGATTGAGCTTTGGAACTGCTTTGTATTGATTATTTAGGTAAGCCACTAAGACTTGAAGGGACGATGGCGGGTTGGCAGCAACTGTTTTGGGACAACATTTTGGTTGCTCAGCGCCCAGCACAAGAACAGTATGAAGGGGATATTCAACACCATTTCCAACTGACTCAAGGGGAGCATGTGTTGGAGTGTTGTCTCGAGATCGCACTGACTTGGCAACCGTTTCAGTTAAAGTACCAAACCAAACTCAACGGTGAGCTTGTGGCGCAAGGCATGCGCAGTGAAAAGGATGTTGAACGCCAAACACCGTATGAGGCCCCTAAGGTAGAACGTCGATTCAGTGTTATCGGCCTTGTCTCTTTAGCGATGAAAGCACTCAAAAGTGCCAAAATGATCAAAGTGGTCATGGCATCGGCCAGTTTGGCCGCCTACTCTTGGCTTTTTTCGTTTCAATTTGCGCTCGCCCTGATCGGCTGTTTGGTTTTCCATGAGTATGGCCATGTAAGAGCCATGAAATATTTTGGCATGAAAACCAAAGGCATCTATCTAGTGCCATTCCTTGGTGGACTCGCCCTCAGCGATGAAAAGATCAATACCCGTTGGCAAGACGTGGTGATTTCGATCATGGGACCGTGTTTTGGCTTCCTATTGTCCTTGTTGCTAGTTGGTGTTTACTGGGTGACGGATTCGCCTTTCTGGGCAGCGCTGGCAGTATTTAATGCGTTTCTTAATTTGTTTAATTTATTGCCTGTTTTACCACTGGATGGTGGACACATTCTCAAAAGCGTGAGCTTTTCGATGAACAGTAAAATGGGGGTAATCCTCTGTGTGCTCGCGATTCTTGGTGGGATTGCGTTAAGTTACAGCTTGGGCTTAACCCTGTTTGGTTTCTTACTTTTGATGGGCGCACTGGATATTGTTTTTGAGTGGCGTCAGCGCCATCACAGTCATTTGTTACCCCTCAACCGTTATGCACAAATGGTGTCAACCGTCTGGTACTTTGCTTTAGTCAGTGGATTGATTGCCATCATCATCGGTTTTGCTTCGACAGGAGATACGTTGCTAAGCCTGCCGTTGTTGATTCTGGGCACATAATTAAAAGGAAGCCGAATGATTCACGTTCGGCCTCCTTAACTCTCTATTAGGCATCAACGCCAGTCACTATCCCAGTAATCTCGTCCTTCAGGAGCGTAAGGCTCATCAGACCAAGGCTGCGCTTTACCGCGTAGCTGCTCCAATTGCTGTTCGAGTAAGTTAACCGTTGCCAAATCTCCTTCTGAGCAAGCCACATAAATTTCTTGCTCAATGGCTTCGATGCGATCACGAATGTTCATCCAATACCTCCTGTGATGGCTCTCTGCATAGTGCATGTCAAACATTAGGACAACACAATAATGGATTCTATCCCATCTAGGACAAGTTTAGCCTATCCCCTTTATTTCATAGCACGCGGCCAGAGTAAAAATGAATAGCACTGCTTGATACGTATGGATGTGTACAAAGGATTCCCCTTAAGAGAATTTTTCTTAAGGGGAAGAACTTGGTTCAACGGTTTTCGAAACGGTTGTAATCGAGCAAACCAAACTCAATGGGTTGATCTTGGCGATACCATTGATGCACAAGATCGCTAAATGCCCAAAATTCGGGTGAGCTGCGGCGTACTGCAAAACGATCCAATAGGGCGACATAATCTTGCTCTGACTTCATCGCCGCAAGGCGTTGATACAGCTCCGGGATCTGGTTTTCTTTCAGTGTTAAGTACGCCGATGGATAACTGCCGACCACTCCGCGCACTAAAGTCAAATTATCATTTTTGGGGTCGCGGTTGTTCTGTTCATCAAACAAGCTCGAGATATTGGTGTGGGCATTGTTGTGAATGAGTGTAAACAGTTGCGGTCTACCTTGTTCACTTTCAATCATCAACATCATCAATTGCGGAATGGGCAGCAAACCTTCACCATGCAGATGATCAATCTGGCGCAAAGCAAACTCATGTTCGGCTTTGAATCCCGTTTGAGTTATCACGTATCGATCACTCAATACTGGTTGTACTTGCTTGCGGAGTTTAGCAAACAGCTCCTGTTTCGGGTTATCAGTTACATAGTGAACGCTGGTTGGCTGATTAAAGGGTTTTACGTTACGTTGCAAGAAATCGGAAAACTGTACACTTTGATTTTGGTACCAGCTAGAGAACTCCTGATGGCGCATATCGCGTGGGAGTAGGGCAACAAAATTACTCTCACCTTCCATGCGCAGAAAATCCATGAACATACGAGTAATCAACTGATGTCCGAAATTACCATACACATCAAAACCAGCAACCAGCAGATAATGAATGCGCTCAAGTAGCGCATAATCCATTATCCAAGCGGTTTTTGGAGGTTCACCCACCAATCCTTGCACGACAGATGCGCTATCGAAATGGCGGAAAATCGTTAACGCGGCATTGGGGTTTGTGCCCGCTCCATCCCAAATGATGTCCGTGGTAAGGTGCGTACCATTTTTAAACCATTGATTAATAAATTCAGATTTTGCTTCGAGATAACGACTTTGTTGTAGCGAATAACGTACCCAGTTACTTAGCGGCAGTGCCGTATTCTCTTGTTCAGCCGGTAGCCTTAAATTATCGACTTGTGAGCGATAAAATTCGTTTACTTCTGGAAGATCGGCTTTCTCAGGATCGAGGAAGAAGACCCAGAATCTATCGTTAATCACATTCAGCGCCAACTGGCCTCGACACACTGGACCTTTGATAAAGGCCATCACCGTATTTTGCGCATTATCGAGCAAGAACTTAAAGCGCGCTTTAACGGGAAGGTCGATGAACGCGGACATCGGGTTTGCGGCAATATCCGGACGATAACTTGGAAGCTCGGCAACCTCATAATCCGCATCAATAAACCAGAGTTTCCAGTTCGCAATCCGTTGCTTGTGGAGTGCGAAAGGCATGTGAGTTTTATCGACAATCGTCTCTTGTTCTGGCACAAGGCGATAATAGACTCGCTCAACGCCCGGATCATCGTACGGACGACGCGTCACGATTCGTTTTACAGGCTCACCCGGTGGAGTATTGGATCGGATGAGTTTAAAGAAACGAGGCCGCTCCTGCGCTATCTCTGAAAAGTACAGATGTGAGAGGAATAGATGCTCGTAGATATAGCGTGCTGCGAGCTGATTTTTACGCGAGCTATGATTTAACAAGGCTTCGTATTCCGTAACCAAAGCTTGTTCTTGCGCACTCAGCGGGAGCGCTTGATTCATCACGGCTCCCTCTTGTAGCCAAGAGAGCAGGGTAGCGTACTCCTTGGGTGATAAATTCGGCATACCAAAGGGCATTCCCCAATTAGGATTCACTTGTTCGAAGTGATCCATTTCGTTGATCGTTGGGCAGGTTTGCTCACGATCAATAGAAAAATCAAATCCTTGTAACTGATCTTGCTGTGGCAGTGGATGACGCTCTTTCTGCATCAGTAAACGTGCCATCACCCCAGCATCAAGATTGGCTTGCGCGGTTTGATCTCGCTCATTCAGCACGGGATGAAAACCAGCAGCTCGCCACTCTTGGGTTAACTGAGCATCTTCGTAGAGACGAGTTGGAGTGGCTGCCGTCAGCCGCGTTCCCTGATAAACCAACGCTTTGCTCGCCCCGCGATCAATGCCTTCAGCCGAGGTCATTTTGAGCTGACAGGGGGCATCGTAACAGGCGTGACAGACGACACAGCGGTTATCTAAGATGGGTTTTACTTCGTTTAAAAAATGCTGAGCTTGGCTAGAGTGCAAAGGCAATTGTCGCTCACGTACCTGCTCTGTTCCAAAGAGCTGATCATAGTTGATGCCTGCGTACATGGCGCAACCAGAGAAAATCGTGGCCAGCAGCAACAGAATCGAAGATTTGAAATTCATAATGACAAAATTCAAGAAGAGAATAGGTGAATTAAAGCAAAGGAAGAGGGGAGATGTCCAACTCACGGTGTACTTTCATTCCGCTTGCTTTAAAGAAACAAGTGTATACCCAAACCACTTTGAGTTGCAGGTAGCGGCAAGTGAGTGACAAATTTGTCTGGAACAAATTTGCACAGCCATCGGCTGGCCTTTGGTGAGAGCCAAGGATGGCTCTCATAATCCCCATGAGCATAGATAGACTATGTGATTGGGGAGAATGAACGTAGCCAACACCGCTGCAGCTTCAAGTCTGACGGGGATAGAAATGCAAATAGCCTGACTGGGTCAGGCTATTTATACAAAAGCTTACGCTGCTTAGGCGGTTTGCAACTGGGCCACTTTCTCCGCTGAAATAGGCTTGGTGATCAGAGCAAGAAGGATACACACGGCCATCATTGCTGCAGAAATGGTGTATGCCAAGTTGTAGCCGCCACCATGAGTCATTGAGTAACCCACGACTGCCGCACCAATCGCGCCACCAATGCCCCATGAAGTGTAGAGTACGCCATAGTTGGTGCCGTAATTTTTCAAGCCATAGAATTCTGCCGTGATCGATGGGAACACCGCCAGTAGCGTACCGTAACCAACCGCGGCAATCGCCGTGCCGATGATTAAGGTGAATTCTGAGTCAAACGTGGCGAACAGCACCATGTTTCCACCTTGCAGCAAAAATGCCAGCAGCAAAGTACGCACGCCACCAATTTTATCTGACAAGATACCCGCAGCAACGCGGCCGCCTGAGTTGAAAATCGCCAAGATTGAGGCAAGGTATACCGCGTTCGGTAGGTTTGCTTGCACGCTAGCGATGTTCGTGATGTTACCGATGATCATCAAACCAACAGAAGCTGCAAGAGCATACATCAGCCACAATGCATAGAACTGAGGTGTTTTCAGCATGGCTTTCCAGCTTAAGTTGGCGACTTTGGCAACTACTTTTGCTTCTTGACCGGCTTTCAGTTTCGGCTCTGCAGGCACATAACCCGCTGGCGGATTGTTAATCGTACAGGCGAGCGGTACCGCAATCACCAGTACACCCGCGCCCAGAATCATAAAGCTGGTTTGAATGCCTAAGTGAGTAATCAAGGCTGACGTCAGTGGCGCAAGATAAATCGCTGCCAGACCAAAACCCGCTGCAATCAGGCCATTTACCATGCCTTTTTTACTTGGGTGGAACCACTTCATAGCGGATGGAGAGAGGCAAGCATAGCCAAAACCGATACCTGCACCCGTCATCACGCCGAAGGTGAGATTGAGCATCAAAACAGAAGAAGCAAAACCTGAGGCAATCATGCCTAAACCCGTTAAGGTGGTACCTAAAATCAAGATATTACGTGGACCCATGCGGTCTTGCAGAATGCCAGCAACTAAAAGACAGACAGAAAAAGCGATGGTTGCAATAGCATAAGGGGAAGAGGCATCCGCTGCACTCCAGCCAAAGTCGGTGACTAGGGCTTTATTAAAAACGCTCCAGGCATAAAGAATGCCAAGACAAAGGTTGATACAGAAACCCGCCAGCAGAATGCGCATAGCTTTATCAATCTTGCTCATTATTTGTGATACTCAGTAAAAATTAGGATAGACAACCCCGTTATCTGGGGTATTTGTTCAAAATAACTTTGCAAAATTCAACAATTCTGGCAAAGCGCGCGGATTATAACCAATAGCCTTGTGATTGGAATCACTTTTTAAAGGCGAATAAAAAATAAATTTCGCTTGTTTCGTCACTGTTGTATTTGTGAAGAAATGTAATGGTTTTCAGTGGGTCAACCCAATCATTCAGCGTGATGAATTACCAGTAAACATTAAGTGGGCTAATGTTAGCTTCTTGTATGTAACTATATGTTTATTAAATGATTTAACCAATAAGCAAAGCACTTGGTCAAAATAGGGTTAATTCATTTTCTTCCCCCTTCAAAAATTGAAAAAAGCCTCTACTATCGCCCACCTTTTTCAAATAAGTGGAGATTAATATGAGACAGAAAGCATTTAAAATGGCGCTGATTGCAGGATTGGGTGTCACTTCCTTAACTGGATGTATGGGACAAATGGCAGCGACCGGACTGGTCAATAAATTCAATTTAGAAGTGGTGGATAATCGCTACGCGCGAGAAGGCCTGTTTTTACTACTTTCACCCGTCTATGGTTTAACCAGCACAGCCGATCTGTTTATTTTTAACTCGATTGAGTTCTGGACAGGTAAAAACCCCATTTCAGGAAAATCGCCAGCGGTTGTTGATATTCCTGCTAAAGCGATTATCAAAGTCAATGATCAATTAGATCGCTCTTTGACAGAAGCGCCGCTGCAAACACAAGTACGCCCGATCGAAAAAGCAACGCTAGAGCAACTTGATTCGCATACGCTTCAGATGGAAGTCACCTATGTCGATGGCAGTCATAAAGTATTGCGTGGCGAAAAAGGTCAAGATGAGGTCACTTTTTATCTAGATGGTGAACTCTTTACCGTTGTTAGCCAGCAAGAGCTCAATGCTTATATCGAGGCAAGTCAAATTTAATCGTTTGCTCGGCAAATGGTTTGGTTCCGACTACGGATTCAGCCCGCGAGCGGTATCTCAGCCGAAAAAGGTTATCATGAAGAGCCAAGGAGGGTTCACACCCAAGTGAGATTGCACTCTTTTTAGTCGAAAATTGGATGGTTTGCTCAACTCATAATCAAACAGCATGCAAATGATTAAAAAGGGGTTTTCTTTTCGTAAGAGTGTGGCATAGTAGCGGCGTCTCTTCGATGCGCGGGCATCGTATAATGGCTATTACCTCAGCCTTCCAAGCTGATGATGCGGGTTCGATTCCCGCTGCCCGCTCCAATATCCTGCACGTTACCTCATATCTACCAACGTACTATAGCCTGAATAAATCAAAAAGCTTAAGTTAACTTCGTGCATTTTGTTACGAGGTCAATTATGGCGCGAATTGCGTTTACGGCTCCCCATCACAAAGCCAGTGAAACAGGTTTAGATATCCTTCGCCAAGGAGGAACGGCTTGTGAGGCTATGGTCGCAGCAGCGGCGATGATCGCAGTACAATATCCCCACATGAATAGTATTGGTGGGGATGGTTTTTGGCTTATTGCCGCTAAAGACAAACCGCCTATTGCTATTGATGCGTGCGGATCTTCGGCGCAGAGTATTGCTCTGACGGATTATGACCCTGCCCAAGGATTACCACAGCAAGGTGGTGCTGCAGCACTGACGATGGCGGGAACCATTTCGGGTTGGCAAACGGCGTTGCAGCTCTTTTCATCAGGGATTTCTCTCTCAACCCTGCTTAATCCTGCAATTCAAGCGGCAGAGCAGGGAATTCTTACCACTCCGAGTCTGGCCGCGGCAAGTCAGAAAACGTGGAACCGATTAGCCAAGTTAGAGCCTTTTGCACAGGTCTATTTGGGTCCTTTCCGAGAAACGCTCAAGGTCGGTGACATTGTCACGCAAAAGGCGCTGGCGAAAACATTGACCCATTTATCCCAGTTCGGGCTTGATGCTTTTTACCAAGGCGAGTTAGCTCAACAAATGGCTAAAGAGTTGGAAGAGGCAGGAAGTCCCCTACGTTTAGCAGACTTTATCCAGCATAAAGCCAGTATCGTTACTCCGCTCACTCATAATATGTCCCAAGGCCAGTTCTATAATCTGGGGGCTCCGACTCAAGGATTAGCCTCGTTATTGATTCTGGGAATTTATGATCGACTGGCACATCAGGCGAAATCGCAAGCCGATCATGTTCATCTGCTCATTGAAGCAACCAAAATTGCGTTTGATATTCGTAATCGAGCGATTACTGATGAAAAATACATTCCGACCGCGCTTCAAGATTACCTCATTGCCGAACGAGTCGATAAACTTGCAGAGAAGGTAAATCTCTCTCAAGCTACAGCTTGGCCGCAAAAAACGCAACTTGGTGATACTGTCTGGATGGGCGCTGTAGACCGATATGGCACTATGGTAAGTTTTATTCAAAGTATTTATTGGGAGTTTGGTAGCGGTGTCCTTCTACCCTCTAGTGGAGTGCTTTGGAACATCCGTAGTCAAAGTTTTTCTTTGGATCCCGAACACATCAATTGCCTTGCCTCTCGTAAAAAGCCATTTCATACCTTGAATCCTGCCTATGCCGAGCTTAAAGATGGCCGAAGAGTGGTTTACGGAACCATGGGAGGAGATGGCCAACCACAAACTCAAGCCTGTTTGATCAGTCGTTACCTATATCAAGGCGATTCACTAGAGCAATCGATCGCAAAACCCCGTTGGTTATTGGGGAGAACGTGGGGAGATAGCACGACCAAATTGCAGATGGAGTCGTCTTTGATGGGGCAACTCGGTACTGAGTTGTCTGCACGCGGTCACCAAATCAATTCGGTTCCCGATGGTGTTGAGTTGATGGGCCATGCTGGTGCGATTGTTGTTGGTACGGATGCCAGCCTTGAAGTTGCAAGCGATCCTCGCAGTGATGGCGCAGCATTACAACTGTGGCTGGAATAATTCCTTTAAACAGTACCTTATGTTGGTTAAGTCGATTATTATTTAGCGCCCGCGATTAAACTGAGAATCAAGATTTGATGAAGTTACCCTTACGCCTAAGCTTTGGATGTTTACTTGTGATGTCGTTTTCTGCAACGGCAAAAAGCTATGATTTTATTCAAGAACATCTTGAGCAAGCTTTCTCATCAAGTGTGGTTTTGTCGGATAGTGATGTTTTTACTGCAGGGTTCAACAATTTTGATCCTAACGATTGGTTTAAAATAGACAATGATAACTTGGGGACTCCTGAGTCTATTGAAAACCGCAAGAAGTATAAATCGAGTACGCTCCCCATTACACTTTCTTTAAGTGAGGAAGATGCGTACCACCAGCATCAGCTTTTCTTTCGTCTTTCCGCTTCAGTGATTGATGATGAATTGAGCATTGCTAATATACCGGGTGAAACTGAACGCTATCGTCAGTCGGTGTTGGGCGGGGCGATGTTTTATCGTTATCAATATCGACTAACCGATCACTGGACTTTGACGCCGGCCATCGGAACGCATTTACTCTATTACCGCAACACGGTGACCTATAACAATCCCCAATTTAAAATGCTCTTCTCGCCGTTAGATGGGCTATTGGTTAACACTTATGCTTGGGCAAATTTGGTCGAGACGAATCTTAAGATTCAGTACGAAGAAGAAAAAAGCTGGGGTCGCTGGAAGGCCTCATCAGCATGGCACTATTTTGGTGGGTACGGTTGGGGCAAAGCCAATAATGGTGAAATTGGCAATCCCGAAGGATGGTATGTCGCCAACACGTTAACGGGTGTTTATGACTTCACTCAGCTTGGCCGTTCCGTTCAATCAATTTATGGCAGTATTAAGCGAGTTGATGTGGGTAGTACACCGCAAGAGCCGTTAGGGACATCCAACTATTATGAGGCGAGTTTTGGTTGGCTAATGACACCGCCCTTTGAGATGGAGCTCATTGATAATATTGGTTTAGGGCTCACCTTTAACTACGGTAGTGCGTTCAAGGGCGGGAGCATTGTGCTGTTTTTCAACCAAGATTAACTAGCGACTTTGACACAATTGCGCCCAGCTTGCTTCGCTTTATAAAGTGCTCCATCCGCGGCTTTGAGTGCCTCAATAGGATGACGGTACAGCTCAGAATCACACACGCCAATGCTGATGGTAATAGTGACAATGTCACTGTTACTTTTTCGGCTGCGTTTTTTTGCACCTTCGG
Organism: Vibrio paracholerae; assembly: GCF_037672085.1. NCBI lineage: Bacteria > Pseudomonadati > Pseudomonadota > Gammaproteobacteria > Vibrionales > Vibrionaceae > Vibrio > Vibrio paracholerae. Next base: position 438,158 of record NZ_JBBHLM010000001.1, read on the forward strand.
CATGACTTTTCGGGCGCTGGTTGGTGTCACGAATCACCAACTCGTAGGACTCAATATCCTGCCGTAAGGCCTCGATGAAAGGCAAAACCTCCTTTGCCAATTTTCCTTTGTAAATAATCGAGAACTCCTCACCACCATAGCGGTAAACTCGTGCTTTACCGTTGATTTCACGTAATCGAGAGGCAACCAGTTTTAATACATCGTCCCCCGTATCATGCCCGTAAGTATCGTTAAATTTCTTGAAATGGTCGACATCAAGCATGGCAAGGGTAAATTTTCGGCCAATATGTTTTAAATCCTGATCAAGCGCTTGCCGACCAGGAATTTGGGTGAGTGGGTCGTTAAATGCCATTTCATAACCGGCGGAAATGAGGTAAACCAGAATAAGCAGCCCAGATAAGGTAAACATGATGGTGGAAATATAGGGCACATGAAACAGCACAAGTGCATTCATTCCCAATACAATCGAACTATAAACTACAACGTCAAGGATTTGATTGCGCGTTAATACCGAGATAGCAGCAATACCTGCGAGTGCGACAAGGTAGGCAACAACCACCAAGGGTAAGCGAGAAATTTGCGGCACAACGAAAAATATTCCTTCGGTCATACTGGAATGGTCTGTTTCACCTATGTGTAGCTGAGTCAGCCATGCCCAAAAGATGAACAGTAATAAAATAGCCAAGTAACTGAGGAAGGATTTGCTGAATAATCCAGCATTCTTGTAGGCGTATGGTAAAAAGCAGGCCACAGGTAAAAGTAGGCTCAGCATAATGAGTTCAAGCATGGTGGAATTGACGGTTAAAGGCGTTTGAAGTCGAATTTGGATCAACCAGTAAGCCAGTAACATCGTCATCGCTACCATGGCGATTCTGCTTTGTTTAAAAATGTGAGCGACGGTCAGCGCAATCACAAATAGAATGTAGGGGAGGTTGACAGCCATGCCTAAGTTAGACTTTATCACCAGTACCACATTGCTCAAGCCTAGCCAAATGGCTATCAGCAGCAATAGAGGAAAACCGAAACGGAACCAAGGTGAAGTAACAAAGCTAGAAGACATGAATTCCTGAGGTTCTACATTGAATTAATGAAAATTCTACAATTAAAAATTGTAACCAAGGATACTTTGATTTCATGAATTTCCAAGCTTTTTACTTGAGTTAAGTGATGAAAACTCTGCTTATTGCGTAAGTATATTGTGACAAGTATAGGCTTGATTAAAGATAAAGTTCGGTAGATTCGGCTAAAGTGATCTCATGGCGTCGTGCAGAATCTACAATATATACACAAACTACTTTGGCGTCGCTGCTCGCAGGCACTGGCGCAGTTTCAGTAGCAAGGTAACTATTGGTGAAAAGTGCAGTGAAATATGGTGTTTTTGACGGTTTAGCAGGAGAAACAAGATGCAATTGAGCGAAGATGTTCATAATTATATGGAAACTCTGGTTGGCCAAGTGCTTGGGCAACCAGAATACTCAGAGACCTACGACCAAGATCAGCTCGCTGATTTGGCCTGCTTGGCTTTGTGCCAATTAAGACCTATCTATATTCGACATGACATCGATTTTCTTTCTGCATTGCCAGAGGCCAAACTGGTTATTCTAAAAGATCATGCACTGATCGCTGTTCAAGCTGCTGAATCCATGATAGTTAATGATCGGCGTCGTAATCGAGACAGTGACGTGCCCGTGATTTTCACTCATGCGCGTTTTGATGATGATGCCGAATTGGAGTGGTTTGAAACTCCGATCGTCAATCAAGTTCAGCACCATAAGTAAGGAATCAAAGTGGGATTATTTTCGCGCCTTTTTGGTAAGCCAAAGCAGCAAGAGCCGGTTCAGGTAGAACCCATCGAATATAAAGGTTTTATGATCTATCAAGAGCCCATTTCTGAAAACGGACAGTTTCGGGTTGCAGGTCGAATCACACAAGAAATCAATGGTGAGTTGAAAACCCATCGTTTTATTCGCTCTGATTTGGTTTCCAGTAAAGCAGATGCGGAAGAGTTGATGCTCAAGAAAGCTCAGCTATTTATCGACCAAATGTCAGGCCAAATCTTTTCCTAACACACCCTGATATTGATAAATATCATGAATATCGCTTATGCCAAAGGCTATGCTTAGGCTCTTTTCAATACTGGCATAATTTAACTCTCTGTTTTTATAAAAGATATACCCTTCCTACTTGAAGCTGCAGTGGTGTTGGCTACGTTCATTCACCCCAATCACATAGTTTATCTATGCTCATGGGGATGAACTCTCTTGCCGCCTACCTGCAACTCCAAGTAGTTGGGGTATAACTGCAACTGGTTCGACCTCTGCTTCGTATGAAATCCGTTGTAATTATCTAACAGACTTCACACAATCAGTCTCAACTTGGCATTAAAAGTAACCAAGCTTCGTAATTGAATTACAAACAGCTTGCAGTTCATGTCATCGTCCGATAAAAACAGATAATCATTGTGCCAATAGTCAAGGAACCGCTATGCAAATTGGTGTACCAAGAGAACAACTCGCTGGTGAAACACGAGTCGCTGCTTCTCCCTCATCGGTAGAGCAGCTTATTAAATTAGGATTTGAGGTTTGTATCGAATCAAAAGCCGGAGCGCTTGCCAGTTTCGATGATGCCGCTTATACCGCAGCCGGCGCTACGATCGGCTCACGTGAAGAGATTTGGGCTTGCCCACTTATCCTCAAAGTCAATGCCCCTTCAGATGACGAAATTGCTCTTCTTAAGGAAGGCGCGACACTCGTAAGTTTAATTTGGCCAGCCCAAAATCCTGCTTTGATGGAAAAACTCTCAAGTAAAAACATCAACGTGCTGGCGATGGATGCGGTGCCTCGTATCTCACGTGCGCAAGCATTGGATGCACTCTCGTCGATGGCGAACATTGCGGGTTACCGTGCAGTGGTAGAAGCCGCTCATGAGTTTGGTCGTTTCTTTACTGGTCAAATTACTGCAGCAGGTAAAGTACCGCCCGCGAAAGTCTTTGTTGCTGGTGCCGGCGTTGCTGGCTTAGCGGCAATCGGTGCTGCGGGTAGTTTAGGCGCTATCGTCCGCGCGTTTGACGTTCGTCCCGAAGTAAAAGAGCAAGTGCAGTCTATGGGGGCTGAGTTTTTGGAAGTTAACTTCCAAGAGACTGCTGGCTCTGGCGATGGTTATGCTAAAGAGATGTCGGATGAATTCAACCGCAAAGCGGCTGAACTTTACGCCGCTCAAGCGAAAGATGTAGATATCATTATTACTACCGCGCTGATTCCAGGAAAACCTGCACCAAAGCTTATCACCAAAGAGATGGTAGATAGCATGAAAGCGGGCAGTGTGATTGTCGATCTGGCGGCAGCGAATGGCGGCAACTGTGAATACACAGTCAAAGATCAGGTTATTACCACAGACAACGGCGTTAAAGTGATCGGTTATACCGATATGGTAGGGCGTCTACCGACCCAATCATCGCAACTGTATGCAACAAACCTAGTTAACTTGCTAAAACTACTCTGCAAAGAAAAAGACGGCAATATCGACATCAACTTCGAAGATGTTGTGCTGCGTGGCGTCACCGTAGTTAAAGCCGGCGAGATTACTTGGCCAGCGCCGCCTATTCAGGTATCCGCACAGCCTCAGCAAAAAGCCAAAGTACAACCGACTAAAGCGCAGAAGAAAGAGCCAGAGCCGACTTCTCCTGTTAAAAAACTGGTTGGTTTAGCCGTGGGTGTTGGTCTCTTTGCGTGGGTAGCTTCTGTTGCACCTGCTGCATTCTTAGGGCACTTTACTGTGTTTGTACTGGCCTGCGTTGTGGGTTACTACGTGGTATGGAATGTAACTCATGCTCTTCACACACCTTTAATGTCAGTGACTAACGCGATTTCTGGCATCATTGTAGTAGGAGCATTATTACAAATTGGTCAAGGCAGCGGTATTGTGACTTTCTTGGCTTTCATCGCCGTCTTAATTGCAAGCATCAACATCTTTGGTGGCTTTACCGTTACCAAACGTATGCTTGAAATGTTCCGTAGAAACTAAAGGAGTACGCAATGTCTGCAGGATTGGTACAAGCAGCGTACATTGTTGCTGCCGTGTTTTTCATCATGAGTTTGGCTGGTTTATCAAAACAAGAGTCAGCTCGGATGGGTAATTACTATGGTATTGCTGGTATGGCAATGGCCTTACTGGCGACCATTTTTAGCCCTAACGCTGAAGGTCTCGCATGGGTTTTATTGGCTATGGTGATCGGTGGCGGTATTGGTATCCACTACGCAAAGAAAGTGGAAATGACGGAAATGCCAGAGTTGGTTGCAATATTGCACAGCTTTGTGGGTATGGCCGCGGTACTGGTAGGTTTTAACAGCTACATTGATGCCCCTGAGGCAGCCACCCACGCGGAACATGTGATCCACTTGGTTGAAGTATTTCTCGGTATCTTTATCGGTGCAGTGACCTTCACTGGCTCTATTGTTGCGTTTGGTAAACTGCGTGGCATCATCAAGTCCACACCACTTAATCTTCCGCACAAACATAAACTCAATCTGGCGGCATTAGTCGTTTCTGGCTTATTGCTGATCCACTTTGTGAATGTCGATGGTAGTTTGTTTGCGCTGATTGTGATGACGTTAATCGCTTTTGCTTTTGGTTATCACTTGGTAGCGTCGATCGGTGGCGCAGATATGCCAGTGGTCGTGTCTATGCTTAACTCCTATTCTGGTTGGGCAGCGGCAGCTGCGGGTTTCATGTTAGCCAATGATCTATTGATTGTGACCGGTGCGTTGGTTGGTTCATCGGGTGCAATTCTGTCTTACATCATGTGTAAGGCGATGAACCGCTCATTCATTAGTGTGATTGCTGGCGGATTTGGTCAAGAAGTCGTGATCAGTAGCGATGAAGAGCAGGGTGAGCATCGTGAAACCAGCGCTGAAGAAGTGGCTGAAATGCTGAAAAACTCGAAGTCAGTCATCATCACACCTGGATATGGCATGGCGGTCGCGCAAGCGCAATATCCCGTCTATGAAATTACTGAAAAACTTCGGGCTCAAGGTGTTACGGTACGATTTGGTATTCACCCGGTTGCTGGGCGTTTGCCGGGGCATATGAACGTACTACTCGCTGAAGCGAAAGTGCCTTATGACATCGTATTGGAGATGGATGAAATCAACGATGATTTCTCTGATACCGATACCGTACTGGTTATTGGCGCTAACGATACCGTAAACCCTGCGGCACTTGAGGATCCCAATAGTCCAATTGCGGGGATGCCAGTACTGGAGGTATGGAATGCAAAAAACGTTATTGTCTTTAAACGTTCAATGAATACAGGCTACGCAGGCGTGCAGAACCCCTTATTCTTTAAAGAAAACACCATGATGTTGTTTGGTGATGCAAAAGAGAGTGTCGACTCGATAGCCAAAGCTCTATAAAATCGACACCGTTAAGAAGCCAGCATAATGCTGGCTTCTTTGTTTTGTAGACTGTCATTATTGACATCAATATAACACTCGAATATCTCTTTACCGGATAATGCGTTATAGTTTTTACATGTTAGTAAAATCCAATATTCCCTTGATAAGAGCGCTTAATCTCACCTTGGTAAGCTTATGTTTTGCCATCTTACCGAATCCAGTTCACGCCGATTCGCTTCCTGAGCGCATCGACTTGTTTGTTTCGCTCTTTGATTATAATTCTGCAACGACTTCTTACGATATTCGATCGATTCAAACCGATTTTCCCACACGCTTACTCACTCCAGACAGTATGCTGCCGCAAACATCTGAATATCCGCTTAAAGATATTCAACTGCTTTATAAATTGGCACAAAGTTGTACTGGGAAGTTGCCATTAAGTCCATTGATCACTGAACCTTTGGTGTTTACTCGTTCACTCTGTAAAGGATCCAGCTTGTCACCACGCTGGTTTGCCCGTAGTGGTTTGATTCATCCAGGTGGTGGGACCTATGCGTTTCGTTATGTGAAAAAATACCCTGCCCAGTTTGCGAATTTGCTTCCTTATATGCATATTCAAGAGCGTCCCAATGCCGCAGAAGGAACCTTGCTGTACCACTTACAAAATATGAGTGAAGATGCGATCAATGCTTTGGTATCTGGTGCATCCATGTTTGGCTCGGGTAGTGATTTATGGTTAAGAAAAGGGGATATCTACTACCTTTTTAATGAAGAAACGTGGTTAACCAATGCCAATAAAGCTGGATTAAGCTATAGCTTATTATCAGCAGACAACACCTGCTTTATTCAGCGTGGCAATATCTGTTGGGATGTGGAAGATCATTCGGGTCTTTTACGAACCAGCATGATCATTCTTGTTATTGCCAATATCTTCCTTGTGCTTGGTTGGTCTGGGTATCGCTGGAATTCAAAACGACAAGAAATGCGCAGTCGGATGCTCATTTTGCAAATTCTAACCCATGAGCTGAGAACACCGATTGCGAGCTTGTCACTCACCGTTGAAGGTTTTCGACGTGAGTTTGAGCATTTGCCAGAATCTCTGTACGATGAATTTCGTCGATTGTGTGAAGATTCCCGACGATTGCGCCAACTCGCTGAAGCGAGTAAAGACTATTTACAGTCTGACAGTAAACCACTAGCGTCAGATTGGGTCTCCTCGGTGGAGGAGTGGCTACAATATAAAGTAGAAGAAGAATTTAGTGGTAATGTGACTCTGAAACTTAATCAGGATATCGCTGCCAAACTAAATGTTTATTGGCTTGGAACCTGTGTGGATAATTTATTGCGTAACGCTGTCAAATACGGCGTTGCACCTGTCACTCTCGAAGTGATAACTCAAACTAACTTAGTTACTTTTAAAGTGACAGACCAAGGCTCGTTGACTCACCGTGATTGGCGCCATTTGCGCAAACCATTTGTGAGTAAAAGCGGCTTAGGCCTTGGATTGACCATAGTCGAATCAATGGTGGGGCGAATGGGCGGTAAAATGTCACTCGAAGGCCCACCGACAACTTTTATTTTGGAGATACCTTGTGAAACAGACACTGCTTCTCGTTGAAGATGATAAAAACCTCGCTGACGGCCTATTAGTCAGTTTAGAGCAAGCCGGTTATGACTGTTTACATGCAGAAACGATCGCAGATGTTAAGCAGCATTGGGACAAGGCGGATCTCGTTATCCTTGATCGTCAACTGCCTGATGGAGATTCCGTACAACATCTTATGGAGTGGAAAAAACTTAAGGATATTCCAGTGATCCTTTTGACAGCATTGGTCACAGTAAAAGATAAAGTGACCGGACTTGATGCGGGTGCAAACGATTATCTCACTAAGCCTTTTGCAGAAGCTGAACTGTTTGCACGCATTCGTGCACAACTACGCTCCCCAGATAGTGGACAGGATGACAGTAAAGTTGTTACCTCCAACTTAACGATTGATAAAGCCACTCGTGAAGTTTTCTTCAATGGTGAGTCGATAACTCTTACCCGAACCGAGTTTGATTTATTACTCTTTTTAGCTAGTAACTTAGGTCGAGTTTTTACGCGTGATGAATTACTTGATCATGTTTGGGGATATAACCATTTCCCAACTACACGAACTGTAGATACTCACGTTTTGCAGCTGCGCCAAAAGTTGCCAGGGCTTGAAATTGAAACTCTACGTGGTGTTGGTTACAAAATGAAAGCGTGATCATGGTTAAGCCAAATTCTCCTTTATGGTTAACAGGCATGCTTATCAGCATGCCTGTTTTTGCGGATCCAACGGGATGGTTTGAAAAAAACACTCCGTTAACCCAGGCTCATCAACATCTCTTAAATAATGATTTGCAGAGTATGTTCAGCTCATTGGTGGAAGTGTGGCAGCTTGAAAAAAATAACAATCTGAAAACGCATTTGAATAATTTACTTATTCAGTCCTTAAATGTGGATTGTGGCCGGGGACTAGACAACAAACCATTTCCAGACTGGATTCAAGGATTGACTATTCGACGAGTGGATGTTCAAAGCCCTGGCCGAGATGCTTATCAAGTTGCGATTGATACCAAGACCAAAGTCCCCATTACCGATATTCGTTTGACCAAATGGGTTGATAAAATCGTCTCAACTGATAGCTCATTTACCAATCGCAGTGACAGTGTCACCACAAATGTATACACATACGCTCAACGTTACAACTTGACCAATCCATTGAGTTCAGGATTGTATCGTATTGATATTACAGCCACTGATCAGGAGTCATGGAGTGCATGGGTCATTTTAGGTGACACAATAGCCAAACAAGTGGTGCGTTGGGCATCAAAAGATGAGTGGCAGATTCAAAAGACGGAATTGCTCAATCCACATTGCCCATTGCCGAAACTATCCATTTCAGTATTTGATCACATCGATGGTAACTATAAACAGATTTGGAGTGAGAGCTATGAATCGGATTATCCAACCACACTAGGTAATATATCACTACCTTCCGATCGTTACATTGTCACCGTTTCTATGATTCACCAACGTTGGCAAGGACCGCTAGCTATTGAACAATCTCAGGTTATTAGTAAAACTTATGATGTTAATATAGATGAATAGCTGAAGATATTGGACAATATGCCGCTATATAATAAAAAGGACGAATAGGCTGATATCACTATGAAAAAAAAATTTCTTTCTGTTGGTTTTGCATTAATTTTCACTTCTCCACCCACATTCAGTGCAAACTATGCGATTGAAGCACGCGGAGATGCGATGGGTGGTGTCGGGGTTGTCTCTGGTAACTTTCTCACCGGCCCCTTTTACAACCCAGCTCTGGTCGCCATTTATCGTCGTAATGACGACGTAGGGATGATTTTACCGAGTATTGGTTTGTCTTATAATGATCCCAATGACCTCGTTACTGATTTGGATAAAGTGTCTGAGATTATTAAACGAGGCTCTGAAAGCAATCTTGGTGAATTGAATAAAAGCTTAACCGCAATGCAAGGAGATGTACTAAATGCCGAACTCGGCGGTGTAGTAGCCTTTGCCATACCTAACCAATTTATTTCTGCCAACGTTTTTGGTAAAGCCTACACTGAATCTTTTGTTTCACCGCTTATCGATAATACAGCATGTACAGAATCAGAGTTTTCATGTCAGCTAGATAGAGCAAAGAAAAGCTCTGTAAATGCCGTTTCAGTGGGAATTACTGAGCTCGGTATTACTTTAGCCAAATATCAAACTTTCCTTGGGCAGCATATCGCTTTTGGTATCACGCCGAAGTTGCAACGTGTGTATACCTATGTCTACGAAGCCCGTCTAGATAGTTATGACATAAAGGATCTTCGTGACAATGGAAACGGAGAAACCATTTTCAACATGGATGCCGGTGCATTGTGGTTTTATGGTCCAATTCGCATTGGTTTTGCTGCAAACAACCTAATTTCTCGCGAAATCAAAACTAAAACGATCACTTCTGCCGTCTCAGGCAATCCTATCTCATACTCATACGATATGAAACCGCAGTACACGGTGGGGGCTGGGATTGTTGCTGATTACTTCACACTAAGCGTGGACTATGACCTTAATGAAGAAGAGCGCTACAAAGACTTCAAAGACAACACACAAATGATCCGCGTCGGTGGCGAGATCGATATCATGCGTCAGTTAAAATTGAGGGCAGGGTACAACAAAAATCTTGCGTACGATAATACTAAAGGAACGGTTACGGCTGGTATCGGCTTGTCGCCATTGAATCTCTTCCAATTGGATCTTGGTGCAAGTTATACCAATGAAAATGCCATGGGGGCCTACATCAACTTCCTTGCGAGTTATTAAGCATCTCTTTATAGTGTGGCTCCTTTAAGGAGCCTTATTTATGTTTGATGATATACCCACATTAACTCACGCTGAACAACAAGCCGCCGTAGAGAGAATACAAAAACTGATGGCAGAAGGCATCAGTACCGCAGAGGCAATCAAGATCGTTGCCCAGCAAATCCGAGAGGACAAGAAAACACAAAGCCAAGGCACTCATTGAGTGCCTTTTTTATTATCCGCTTTAGCGGTGGCGATAATCGTAGCCAATTTTTCATACACAAATCATCTAAAAACACGCAACCACTCGTTCATTTATGGCTTTTAATCATTAAAACAATAAGTTATGAAAGAATATTACGCTACCTGATTTCGGTTTTCTTATGGGAAAATGATTCAAGTGTAATTTAATTACACCAAATAAATACCATATTGAAACTCCAGCATAATCAACTGGTAAGGTTGCAACGTCACTATTTGATGATTAGAGCGCCATCGCAAATTAGTGCGCATTATCATTGTTATGTTAAATTAAAGCGTGAAAGCAGGTCGCAAACCCTAATCTGCTCCCTATTCTTAATCCAGCATTAAACATAACTGCATTTACCATAAAATACCTAATAATCATATTTATCATTTTCAATGTTAAGTATGATTATTAGTGACATCGTCACTCGGATTATACTTGCGTCAACTGTGTACCTGAGCATTTGAAATCTCTTGATTTGCAGCTGTTCAGGTTTGTTCAGCTAAAAATGAACCCCACACTAAGGTGGGGTTCTTGGCTGTTTGGGCAGTTTGGGGTTAGACGAGGAGTAAAATACGACTCAACCACCTGCTAATTTGACTTTGTGTCCTTTCGATTCAAGCAAGGTTTTGAGTTGCTCTCTAACATCCCCTTGAATTTCAATATCGCCATCTTTTACAGCTCCACCACATCCACATTTTTTCTTGAGTTCAGCGGCAAGCAGCTTTAGAGCAGTATCGTCAAGGTCTAAACCTTTTACAATGGTGACCCCTTTTCCTTTACGACCTTTAGTTTCGCGGAAAATACGGACAACACCATCACCTTTTGGACGCTCTATTTTTTCATGCTCAGGCTTAATGCGCCCAACTTCGGTTGAATACACCAATGTCATACTTTTACTATCTTTTTTGTTGCGCTTGTTGTTGCATCGCTCGTTGTCTTGCAACGAGGTAAGCTTCGATATGTTTTTGAATGGCGATTTTGGAACCTTTAATCAAACGGCCATTAAAAAAGCAATACCACTCATTAGCTTCACCGGTATCGTTTTTGATAGTGAAGCCATTGAATTGCTCTTGAGCTCCAGCGGAAACTTCACGTTTCTGGCCGATCGACTCAAATTCTTTTGGATCAATAATCGATGCAGTATCGCAAAACCAGTCAATGCTCTTCTTTACCGCAGCCAAATTACCCGTCAATACGTGGTTTTTTATCCTGACTTGCCATATTTCCGTTGAATTGGCAGCCGATTGAAGATTGAAACCTCGATAGATTGCAACAGCCATAGATACTCTGCTTTTTTATCCCTAGGTACCTAAATAATAATTCTATATCTCAGGTTATCAAGTATATTGTCGCTAATTCTTTAGCTTACATAGAGTTATCTCATGTCTGTTACGACCTTTTTAAACTAAATCGGCGGATTTAAGTGACAATGTCACCTAAATCCTAATGCCCTACTTCGCATTTACTAATGTGTTGGTAACACATTGTGCGAGGAATTCACTAAATTTATGTCCGTTGTGCTCTAACATTTTCGGGAACATGGAAATAGGTGTCATTCCTGGAAATGTATTGACTTCATTGAGGTAAATATGACCTTCATGAGTGAGGAAAAAGTCGATCCGAGATAGGTGACGAAGCTTCATATGGATGAATACTCGTTCAGCATATGTTTGAATTAATTCTTTGTGCTTTTCAGTTAGGTTTTCAGCTTCTAATAAGGTTCTGGCGTGACTATTTGCACTGTACTTTTCTTCATATGAATAGAATGTACCTTCTGGTGCAATCACTTCTCCCGGTTTTGAAATATACAGCTTACCGTCCATCTCATAAGCAGAAACCTCTAACTCTCTAGGTTTAACGGCTTGCTCAACAAGAACTTGCTCGGAGAAACCAAAAGCAGCCTCGATGGCAGGGGCAATCTGATCTTCTGTGGTTACTTTGTAGCATCCGACAGAAGAGCCCTGACGAGCGGCTTTGACAAAGATACTTCCCCAATTACCGAAAGCTTGCTTGGCTTTTTCAATCGAGCTTGGTGTATTTTGGGTTAAAAATAAATATGGAGTGTTAGGAATACCTAATGCGTCATACCACAGTTTGGACGTGATTTTGTTAAAGCTGTTTGCACTGGCTTCTGGCCCACAGCCTAGATAAGGAATGCCTGCCAGTTCTAACATGGATTGAATATCCCCTGTTTCTCCCGGGAAACCATGGATGCAAGGAACAAAAAAATCTATTGGGTAGGAAGCATTGTCGCTATTTAATGTTGCGCTATTTGTATCGAGGTAGACGAGGGCCCCTTGTTCGGAAAACCACCCCTCTTTTTTCATCTCAACGCGAATAACATGAAACTCAGGAGTCAGTTCAAGCTGCTGTTGGATGTAGTTGGCTGATACGAGAGAGATTTCGTGCTCAGATGAGCCGCCACCGCACAAAAGTAGGATTGTTGTCTTAGTCATTAATCTTTCCGTGACACCGAAGTAGTAATTGATGGCTATGATAGTTCATTCAATGTGAAGTTTCAGTCAATGTTATCGTTTCTCACGAAAACCGTATTCAACTGCTTACAGAACAAACAATAAAGGGGCCTGCGCCCCTTTAAAGAAGTATTAGTTGAGCTTATTAAGCGTCGGAAATTCCGAGTTTTTGATCGAATCAATGCTTTTCACGAATGGCTTCATTTCACGCAATTCAGTTGGAAGACTTGAAATAGCAGCGGCGGCCTCTTGGCGAGTCGCATAATCTCCGTAAAGCACGGTATACCATTTTGTGCCATTGACCAGTTTGTAATTTTCCCAAATAGGCTGGCCATTTTTAGGTAGTTTAGATGCGAATTGATCCACTTTACTTTGCGCACCCACAGCAACCACTTGAATGGTAAAACCATAACGAGCATTCATCGCGACTTGTTTGGCGTTAGGTGGAGTAATGGAGACGGCAGGCTTAGCCTGTGGACTCATCTTGACTACTTTTTTCTCACTGTCTGGAGCTTTGACAACGTTTTGTTCAACGTTCTGCTCAGAAATACCGTCTGCCACACCATATTCGGAAATGACAGGTTGCTCAACGGCGGCAACAGAATATTCTTCGCGATGACTTTCTGTCTTCACGTCTGTGGTGTATTCACCGGATGCGCAAGCTGCAAGAAGTGCTGATAGCCCAATAACTGCGATTTTTTTCATAGATGTAGTCATGCCTTAGGTACAAAGTGCTTTAAATCATGCACATTGCAACCAAGAGAATCAAGCTTACCGAGTTAATATATGCATCTATCCTGTGATTTATGGCACAAACTAACCAAAGGGATCTGTAAACTCGATCACAGAGGGCTGTTCTAGCCCAACAGAGCTCACAAGAATTGGTTACCATATAAGCAGACATTCCATTAGGTAGGCAGAGTATGGACCACTTGAATCAACTGCTTAGACCCAAATCTGTCGCTGTGATTGGGGCATCCGTTCGGTCTTTCCGTGCGGGTAATATTGTGATGAAAAACTTACTTCAAGGTGGTTTTGATGGCGCAATTATGCCTGTCACGCCCTATTATCCTGCCGTTTGTGGTGTATTGGCTTACAAAACGATTTCCGACCTCCCGATTGTGCCTGATATTGCGATTCTTTGTACTCACGCCTCGCGCAATGTCAGCTTATTTAAACAGCTGGCCGAGAAAGGCGTCAAACAAGTGATTGTTTTATCTTCCGATATGTACTCTTTGGATGTACAAGGCGAAGAAATTCAAGCCCAATGTATGACGATAGCCAAATCTGTGAATATGCGAATTTTGGGGCCTAATAGCTTGGGGCTCATCTTGCCTTGGATGCAATTCAATGGTTCGTTTTCTCCCGTTTCAGCCTTAAAAGGCAATATTGCTTTTGTGTCACAATCTGCGGCGGTATGTACCACTATCCTTGATTGGGCTAATGATAAAGGTATTGGTTTTTCAGCATTTATTTCTTTAGGCAATGCAAGTGACATTGATTTTGCTGACTTGCTCGATACCCTTAGTACCGATAAACATACCGATGCGATCTTACTGTACGTCGATACGATTCGTGATGCGCGACGTTTTATGTCCGCCGCTCGCGCAGCGTCTCGCAATCGACGGATCCTAGTCTTAAAAGGTGGGCGAACTAAAGCAGGAAGAAAAGCGGCGCAAATGCATACCGGTGGCGATGATACTTTAGACATCATTTACGATTCTGCGATTCGCCGTACAGGTATGCTCCGAGTCAATAACACTCACGAGTTGTTTGCGGCGGTAGAAACATTGACCCATTCCGTTCCACTGCGTGGTGAACGCCTTGCGATTATCACTAATGGTGGTGGCCCGGCGATTATGGCTGTCGATGCATTATTGGAGCGTGGTGGTAAACTTGCCCAGCTTGAAGATGAGATTTATGAAAAACTTAATCTGTCTCTTCCCCAAAGTTGGTCACACAGCAATCCTGTCGATATTGTCGGTGATGCTGATCACCAGCGCTATGTCTCTACCTTAAACATTTTGTTGGAAAGCGATAACATTGATGCGATTTTGATCATGCATAGCCCTTCTGCAATCGCGCATTCAGAACAAACCGCTCAAGCACTGATTGAAGCCGTTCAAAAGCATCCGCGTGCCAAAAGATTTAATATTTTGACCAACTGGTCTGGTGAACTATCTGCCAAGCCCGCACGTACTCTTTTCAATCAGGCTGGGATACCGACTTACCGTACGCCCGAAAGTGCGGTGACGGCCTTCATGCACTTAGTCGAGTACCGACGTAACCAGAAGCATTTGATGGAAACCCCGACCACAACAGAAGTGGTACATGCTTCAGAGATGCAAACTGCGAAGTCATGGATACATGAACACTTAGGCGAACATGATCAGGTCAATCTCGATACTCATCAAATTGGCACGTTGCTTAAATGCTTTAATTTCAATGTATTGCCAACATGGATTGCTTCTGACAGTACAGAAGCGGTGCATATAGCCGAGACTATTGGCTACCCTGTGGCGGTGAAGTTACGCTCCCCTGACATTGCGCATAAATCCGATGTGCAAGGTGTTATGCTTAACTTGCGTAACCGGATAGAAGTGGCCAATGCCGCGCAAGCGATTTTGGATAGAACTCAACTCTCCTACCCCTCAGCGAATATTCACGGTTTATTAGTTCAAGGGATGGCAAAACTGGCTGGCGGGGAAGAACTTAGGATCAAAGTCAAAACCGATGCGACTTTTGGGCCAGTAATTTTATTAGGACAAGGCGGTTCTGAGTGGGATGAATCACTCGATGCCGCTGCCGCGCTACCCCCTCTCAACATGACGCTAGCGCGCTACTTAATTGTTCGAGCGATACGTAGCGGTAAAATCCGGCTACAAAAACTCCCCGTCCCTATTGATATTGACGGGTTATCTGAATTTTTAGTCCGTATTTCACAAATGGTTGTTGAATGCCCACAAGTGCATGAGCTGGATATCCATCCCCTGCTTGTCAACGGCAGCCAGTTTACTATTCTTGATGCTAATTTGGTGCTACGCCAATTCACTGGCGATGCCCAGAGCCGCCTTGCTATTCGACCCTATCCCACCGAGTTAGAAGAAAGGTGCCAAGCACGTGATGGAGAGTGGCTTACCGTACGTCCCATATTGCCTGAAGATGAGCCGAAACATGCCGCCTTTATCAAGAAAGTATCCAAGGAAGATCTCTATAAGCGCTTTTTCTCTGACGTCGGTGAGTTTAACCATGAAGCTTTAGCAAACTTAACTCAAATCGATTTTGACCGAGAGATGGCGTTTGTTGCGGTGAGCGGTGAAGGTGAGGATTCAGAGATTATTGGGGTTTCTCGAGCGTTAATTAATCATGAGAATACCGATGCGGAATTTGCCATCTTGATTCGCTCGGATTTGAAAGGAAAAGGGCTAGGTAAGATATTGATGCGTAAGATTATTGATTATTGTAAAGCCAAAGGCACGCAGCAAATTTCGGGCATGACCATGCCGACCAATCGCGGCATGTTAACCCTAGCGCAAAAAATGGGCTTTGCCGTCGATATTCATTTTGAGGATGGCACTGCTGACATGGTTCTGCCCTTACGCTAAATATAAAAGTGACAGAAGATCTCAAGGATCCTCTGTCACTTTTTTGATCTACTCCCAGCGCCAATTCTTCTTCAGGTATTGAATACACCAAGATTTGGCTTCACCCATCTGGTTACGTCGCCAGGCAAGTACGATATCCATCTCTAGATCTTCAGAGCCATGAATAGCTTTTAGTTCACCTTTATCAATATAAGGTTGAGCCACTTGCAATGGCAGAGTACCAATCCCTAAACCCGCCACTAACGCTTTGCATTTTGCGTCCAAATTACTGACCGTTAAGCGCGGTTGACGCTGTAGAATGTTTACACTCATTGCTGGCTGTTCACGAGCCGTATCGGCAATGGCAATAGCACGATACTTTTCTCTGGCCTCTTCATTAAACTCCCCCGAACGACGATGCACATAGTGTGTCGGCGCGGCAACCCAGATCATTTTCATCGTGCCAATCGTTTCTGCTTTCACATCCTGTGGTAAAGCTTCGATGCGCGGGCAGATCAACAAATCCGCACGCCCTGTCGCTAAGGCTTCCCAGCAACCCGCCAAAATTTCATCTTGAATGCGCACTCGCGTTTTACTGATGTTACCCAGTGCTTCGACCATAGGAAAAAGATTGGCTGCGGGCACAATACCATCCAGTGCAATCGTGATATCGAGCTCCCATCCATTAGCCAGTAACGTAGCATCATTGACCAATTTTTCGGTCGCAGCCAAGATGGCCCTGCCCCGCTCTAAGATAAGTTTGCCCGCTTCAGTAAAATTGGCTCGATGACCAGAGCGATCAAAGATCATCAAATCCAAATCCTGTTCAAGCTTTTGGATTTGATAGCTCAATGAACTCGGTGCTCGATTAAGCTCATTGGCTGCAGCTGCAAAGCTGCCTCTACGCTCAATTGCATCCAAAATATGCAGCGCTTCAAGAGTGATTGGACTTAACAATGCTCTCTCCTATTGATAGTTCACACTGCCAACCGTGATAATAGTCACAATTTGCAACATCATAAATGCCATTATGAATAATATAACCCTTTGATTATAAAATTCATTTAGAAAACTCAAGTCCTGTTCTTTTCACATTAAGCAAACAATTAAACACAAATGATAGCAATTATCATTAATATTTATTAGAATTCCTGCGTTTTACTCAACATGGAAATTGCAGGTAGTTCAAATGTATAAAAAGTCTCTGCTCTCTAGCGCGATCATGCTAGCACTCGTGCCTTCAGCATACGCTGAACAAGAGTCACAATTCAATGAAGTTGTCGTCACAGCGACACGTTCTGCTCAGGATAAACAAGATGTTGCTGCTTCAATTGATACCGTCAGCGCTAAAGATATTGATAGTAGTTTGGCCACAAATGCTAAAGATGCACTCAAATACACCCCTGGTGTAGAAGTGAAATCTGGTAGTCGCTTTGGTATTTCAGGTTTCAACATTCGTGGCATGGAAGATAGTCGCATTTTGACTGTGATTGATGGCGTTCAGCAACCAGTAGGTTACAACTCAGGTGCAAATACGCAGAGCAAATACAGTAATGGCATTGAAGTTGATACTTTACAAGCGATTGAAGTCAACAAGGGCCCCTCTTCGACTCTATATGGTTCGGATGCATTGGGTGGTTTAGTTCAATTTCGTACCAAAAACCCAAGCGATGTGTTAGTGGGTGACGATGATGGCCATCGTTTTGGTATTAAGTCAACCTACACGTCTGTGGACGAGCAGTTCAAAAACACTCTGACTTGGGCAATGCGCGAAGGCAAACTCGAGACGTTAGTAATGGCCACCTATGCACAAGGTCACGAAACTCAATCTCACGGTTCAGGCGCTGACATTGAAGGACCGAAGCGCGGTGCAACTAACCCTGCGGACACTGATCTAGGTAATGTCTTAGCTAAAGCACAATATCAAGTGAATGAGGCTCATCGTGTCGGTTTAACTGTAGAGCACTACGTTAAAAATTATGATGAGAACAAACTAGACTATAACGGTTATTCAATGGGAGGGTTAACTTACTCAAATGCATATACTGAGGATATGAACGATCGCACTCGTGTATCCCTCGACCATCAATGGTTAATGAATAGTTTGCTGGTAGATGAAAGTAAGATTTCGTTGAGTTACCAAGAATCAAGCGCTTTGAACAAAAACTATGATACCACTGTAAAGTATGGTTCTCGTATGCGCGAGCGAGATACAGAGGATAAGTCAGTCCAAGTTGATGCTCAATTTCATAAGTTAATTGAGAAACAAGGTGTCTCTCACGACATTTCCTATGGTGGAAGCTATTTAAACAACGACTTTAGCATCAATAACGTTGACCATTTGTACCGGACTGGTACTTCTAATCCTGTTCAAGCCGAGATGCCAGATGCGGATGTTCAGAAATGGGGATTATTTGCTCAAGATCAGATGTACCTAATGGATGAGCAATTAATCCTGACCGCGGGTTTACGATATGACTCGTATGAAGCTACACCAAAAACAGACGCAGGTTTTACTACCCAATACCAACCAAATAAAGACAATGCCTTTACTGGGAAGCTTGGCGCAGTTTACCACTTAAAAGATAACCTCGCGCTGTTTGGTCAGATCAGTCAAGGATTTAAAGCTCCAACGGTTTATGACCTTTATTACTTCTACAGCCGCGGAGCGATTATTGAAGCTAACCCTGATTTAAAAGCTGAACGCAGTATCTCGTATGAAGTGGGGACTCGCGGAAATAATGCGTATGGCAATATGGAATTTGCTCTATTTATCAATGATTACAAAGATTTCATCACACAAACCAAAACCGGTCAGTCTGGTGGCAAAGATGTAATCAGTAAATACAATATCGACGAAGTTCGTATTTACGGTGCAGAACTTAGTTCTACCCTATTACTGGATACGGTATCTCCTCTTCCTCATGGTAGCTATGCTCGCCTAGCGGTCGCTTATGCGCACGGTGAAGATAAAGCAACGGGTAAA
Source organism: Vibrio paracholerae (assembly GCF_037672085.1). Taxonomy (NCBI): domain Bacteria; kingdom Pseudomonadati; phylum Pseudomonadota; class Gammaproteobacteria; order Vibrionales; family Vibrionaceae; genus Vibrio; species Vibrio paracholerae. Next base: position 457,184 of record NZ_JBBHLM010000001.1, read on the forward strand.
GAGATTGATACCGTTGCGCCATTAACCAGTGTGTTTGGGCTAGGTTATGATCAAGTGAACTTTGGTTCAGCGCTCAATGTGAAAATGGTGGCCAGCAAAGATGAGTGGCAACTTGATAACAACCTCGATGTAGCGGGTTATACCGTAGTTGACCTAACTGCGTATTATGTTCCAGTAAAAGATCTCACGGTTCGTGCTGGACTGTTTAACTTATTTGATAAGAAGTACTGGCACTACTCGGATATTTCTGGAAAAACAGGAACCGACGCGTTCAATATTGACTACAAATCTCAACCAGGACGTAACTGGGGGATTTCTCTCGATTACCAGTTCTAATCCAAAGACAAAAAGCCAGCTTACGCTGGCTTTTTTCTTAAAGAACACTTCATTCAAAAGGAATTTAAAAGGTAATGAAATGAATTATTTGTTCTCTGCCATCTCTTTTTTTACCATTACTGCAGCAGCAACGATAAAAACAATGATCAATGCCAGTTCCACTTATCCTCCTAAGGGATTCTACTGAGTTCGCGCATAGTCTAGCACTGGGCTTACCGACAAGCAGTGTTTATTTTGCGAAACTGGCTAATTAACGATCGAGATCAAATCCCACGAGTGAGTAAAAGCTAGTGTTCTGACAAATCGGGCTTTACCCAGACTTGGCTAAAATCGAACCAACCTAGCGCATTGCATTTCGCATTTTGTAGCGCACCACACTGATCTTTACTGATGCCTAACCAGCAGTGGAACATCGGGATCAGTTGGTGTTTTTCCACCAGTGATTTCCCCAGTTCTTTCGCAGGGAAGAGCGCAGAAGAGTCAGCACGCCAAGCATCAATCAAACTCACCCACTGATTGAAATCCTCTCCTTTGCTCAAAAACTCAATATCGGAGTAATTGAGTAACCACCCCGCTAACGCATCATCACGATGATTAGCAATGCCCATTGGTTTAATCCAAATATCCACATTTTCAGTTTCAACGACCGTGTGTTCATATTTGATGACATTGACTGTGATCCCATCTTGGCTGAGCAATTGTTTAATTGCATTGGCAACAGTCGGAAACATTGGATGCTGGGCGTGATAGGCAATCGTGAGTTCTTTGGATTCTGGCGGTAACGTTCTTTGCGCTGCCGCTGCGTGATGATACCACCCAGGTTTTAACCCATAGGCTGGCAACACCCCAAGTTCAATGATTTTCTCTTCCGGCAGAAGACGAAACAGATTGAGCGCATTAAGTTTGTCCGTGAGATAGCGTGCCCAATGTTCATCTTTGGCAACGCCATTGCGACGATTAAGCAGTAAATAGGTGCAGCCGGGATCCAGCTCTACCTCTTCCGTTGATGATCCTCGAGCGGTTTTCATCGGATTGGATAAGCTTGGGAAAACCATGGAAGAGTGCACTTCATCAATCACCCAAACTTCAACTCGGTCCAGCAGTGGACGAAAACCAAAATAGCCATCAAACGCTTGCAAAACCAAACGTTTTTCATCGTTTAGAACCACTTTGTAGGGCCCCGTCCCCACTGGCATTAAATCAAAATCGGGATTGCGATCGGACTCCGCTGGGAGGATTTTGGCACAGGCTTCGGCAAGCAATAGCGGTAAGCGGGTATCGGGCTTTTGCAGATACACATCGACCGCCCAAGGGTAAGGTGAGTCAACTCGGTCAATATGGGCAAAAAGATTAAGCAACCGTAGCTGCCAAAGATTTTGCACAATCAGTTCGGTGGAGAGGAGATTACCATTATGAAAGCGCACTCCGGGGCGTAAGTAAAACCGCCAGTGAGTATCTGATAGCGCCTGCCAAGCGTGTGCTAAATCAGGCTGTAATTGCTCTTCTTCATCAAGACGCGTAAGTCCGCTAAACACCTGTCGCGCAATATGCTGTTCAGAGCGGCGCATCGGCTTTTGTGGGTTCAACATCGATAGCTGACGATAGTACGGCAACCTGACAACTTGTAGACCTTCTTGATGCTGTACGCCAAGATAGCTTTCGATCACTTGAGTTAATTTTGCGGCGTCCTGATCAAGCACGGCAAACGCTTGGCCTATCTTTCCTTCATTGAGATAACGGCGCGCAAGGTTCTCACTGACATCCGCGCGACTGCGTTTAAAGATCAGTTGCGAGAGTTTGCCGCGCCCAGCCGCAGGATGCCACTCAATCCAACCTTCTTCTTCCATTTTATTGAGAACAATACGCGCATTACGTCGAGTGCAAAAAAGAATATCGGTGACATCTTCCAGTTGGGTTTCAACGTCTTGACCTTGAAAATGCTCAAAGAGTGTTTCGAACTGTACACGTAAACGCGGGCTGCTCATAAAGAGGAAATCTCATCTAACTTCTAATTCTAGACAGTTTCCTTATTTTGTCAGCTTTAGCAAGCCCACCGCAAAAACTTTTAAAGCAAGTCACAACCTAACGTTTGAGCAATGGCGCTCAGTTGCTCTTCATTATCGAGCTTCACTGACCATTTGCTTTCACTGCCATTGGCGATCATCACATTTGCCCCCTTTCCTATTAGCGTGATGGCCTCCGCTTGGGCTTGCAAGGTGACGCGATTTTCGTGTCCGAGCCGTACGACAACTTCATGGGGGGTTACAATGATTTTGCCACCGCTAAATTGAATCACCATTTAAACCTCGGCTACTGGCTTGAGTTGCTTTGGGCGTGAACGTTTCACCGCGACCGTCAAACGGCTAATGCAAACCAGTCGTCCTTGTTCATCTTTGATCTCAATTTGCCACACTTGAGTCGATACCCCGATGTGCAACGGTACTGCAGTACCTGTCACTGAACCTTCACGCATTGCACGGACATGGTTAGCATTGATATCTAAGCCCACACAGTAAGCGTCTTCACCCACACTGAAATTTGCCGCTACCGAGCCTAAGGTTTCCGCGAGCACCACCGAAGCGCCACCATGCAACATGCCAAGTGGCTGGTGTGTGAAATGGCACACCGGCATAGTGGCGGAAATGCTATTTTCTGTCACTTCGGTGTAAATGATATTTAAGTGTTCAATTAACGTATTTTTCGATGTGGCATTAAGTGTTTCTAAACTGATGGGTTTATTCCAAATCGACATCGCTTAAGTCCTGAACGAGTAAAAGTGGCTCATTGTAACGACTCCATTCTGTGAACACAAAGTTGTGAACCAACTCTGCGACAGTAAATACGAGGGGATAACATTATGAATATATGGTGCTAATATAAGCGCCATTCATCGATCGCCACAGAAATAAGGACTATAAGATGAAAAAGACGCAACTGGCGCTCACTTTATTAATGACTCTTGGCTTAGCGGCATGCAGCGCTTCACCGACAGGCCGAAATCAACTGCTACTGTTTTCTGACAACGACATGAGTCAGCTTGGCGCGAAGTCTTTCACGCAGATGAAACAGGAAATTCCCATCAGTAAAGATGCAAAAACCAACGCGTATGTGCAGTGTGTGACCAAAGCGATTACCGCTCAAGTACCCAAGCAAAGCAGTTTTGAGCAATGGGAAGTGGTCGTGTTTGAGAGTGACCAAGTGAACGCGTTTGCCCTGCCGGGTGGGAAAATTGGGGTATACACGGGCCTACTGAAGGTTGCGGTGAATCAGGACCAGTTAGCGACCGTTATTGGCCATGAAATCGCTCATGTGCTGTCAAACCACAGTAATGAACGTTTGTCGCAGTCGCAATTAGCGAACGCGGGCTTACAACTGACGGATATCGCAATTGGGGCATCTGAATATGCGCAATATCGTAATCTGACCATGTCCGCGCTCGGCGTTGGTGTGCAGTACGGGGTGATTTTGCCCTATGGTCGCAACCAAGAGTCAGAAGCCGATATATTAGGATTGGCCTTGATGGCAAGAGCAGGCTTTGACCCTTATCAGAGCATTGAGCTTTGGAAAAATATGGCCAAAGCGTCTGGAGGAAAACAGCCGCCTGAGCTGCTTTCGACTCACCCATCACACAGCACCCGTATCAGCGATTTGAGTGCAACGATCAGTACACTGCCACCACATCAAGGTTCTAAAGCTCAGTGTGCTCTCTAGTTTCTGGGTTTTAATAACGCCTTGGTTTTCAGGTGCTCTCGTCTGCTCAATACTGTTTTTATAAAAACGACGAGATTTCAAAAATATAGCGCCTTCATAAAACAAACATCACTAGACTGAGCTCTTCAGTCTAGTGAAATTCGTCACAACGTCACGTCAAAAGAATCGGATAGCACTGCGCCCTGATGGGGATTTGCTGTCGCTTTGTGGTGATTTTTTATCGTTCTTGGTTTTTTTTTGTCCAGATGCGGGTTTGTTGTTTTTTGATGGCTTGGATTTGGCCGAAGTGTTGGCTGAAGACTTCTTCTGCGTTTTTGTCGGCTTGTGCGATGATGCTAGCTCAGGTTGAATATCGAGTGACTCTGGCTCTGTCACTGGTGCATCACAAATCACCAAATAAAACTCTTGGTTAAATTCAATCAGATCGCCATCAAACACTTTGCAGCGTTTGCGAGTTTCTACATCGCCATTAACAAACACATAGCCTTCACTGATCACGTGTTTTGCTTCACCACCTCCACTTACGGCATTGGCAATTTTTAACACTTTGTACAGCTCAATCGGCTGGCAAGAGACCTCAACACCAATCGCTTCTATTTCGATTTCTTCATCTTGCGGGTTGAATTGCTCGTCGGTCATGACACTACTCTCAAAAAATTTTTACGCAGTTTAGCCTTTTCAAAGTTTTTTACCAACGTCAATCCCAATAGCCACTAAACTAAAGTTAATTACCACTCCTTCAAACAAGGCGACTATGCGCATTGGGTTACTTTTTGCTTCACTTTGCTTGATGTCGACAAACCTCCATGCCAAGCCGCAAAGGGTGACCATTTTTGCGGATGATGCTTATCCGCCATACAGTTATGCTGAAAATGGCCGTGCCGTTGGTATCTATCCTGAAATACTTCGTGCCGCCGATGTTTTGATGACAGAATTTGAGATTGATTTACAACCCATCCCTTGGCGACGTGGGCTCAAACTACTCGAAGCAGGAAGAATTTTTGCTTTGCTTCCACCCTATTATTATCCGCAGCACCGACCTTACATTCATCCTTACTCAGACCCTATCCTAGATGAAGAGGTGGTGATCTATTGTCAAAACGCATGGCTAAGCAAACGCAAGTCCACCGAATGGCCTCGGGACTTTTACGGTTTAACCATAGGAATGAACGATGGATTCAGCCTAGGCGGGCAAGCGTTTTGGAAAGCCGTCGAAGAAAAGCAGATTAAGGTGAAATACGCCAACGGCAATCGCGTCAATCTACTAAAGTTACGCGGTGACAGAATAGATTGCTATGTCAACGACCGTATCTCGATTTTATGGGAACTCACACGATTAAAGCGTGAAGGCATTGTCGATACCGTTAACTTCTCCATGGCCGCCAAAATCAGTTTAGAGCAAGGCTACATCGGATTTACCAACCAAAACCTTGAGCAATACCCTTACCAGAGCCAGTTTGTAGCTGCATTCAACAGTGCGCTTGCTGAGCTAAAAAGCAGCGGTCAACTCGATAAGATTGTTGGCCGCTATATTGAGTAATGCGGATCCCTTACGACTTCAAGCTACAGCGGTGTGAATGCGCTGTAACGCGAGCCGTTTGGGGAACCATCAAATGCCGTGATCTTTAGCGTGTTACCATATTACGGATCTGTTTAGCTCGCTCATCATCACTGACGTTACTCGGAGGTGGTACGGTTAACCCTTTCACTACGGCAGGACGCGCAGCGATCTCGTTCATCCAACGCTGTAAATGAGTCAGACCATCAATCGAGATCCCACTCCATTCATAGATTCGAACCCATGGAAAGGTCGCGATATCGGCAATCGTGTATTCATCACCAGCCAAATACGGGTTTTGGGCTAGCTGGCCATCCATCACTTCAAACAAACGGCGTCCCTCTTTTTGATAACGATCGATAGCTGGTTGGATTTTCTCTGGGAAATAGCGATAAAACACGTTGGCCTGCCCCATCATTGGCCCAACGCCGCCCATTTGAAACATCAACCACTGGATTACTTTGGAGCGCGCTTTGCTTTCTTGGGGTAAAAACTTTCCGGTTTTCTCTGCGAGATAGAGCAAAATCGCACCCGACTCAAACACCGCAAAATCTTCATTATCACGGTCAACAATCGCCGGAATACGCCCATTCGGGTTAATCGCGGTAAATGCGGGCTGTTTTTGGTCGTTGTTCGAAAGGTTGAGCGCGTGGGTGGTGTATTCCAAGCCCATCTCTTCCAATGCGATGGCAATTTTGTGGCCATTCGGTGTTGCTGCAGTATAAAAATCAATCATAGAAAAATCCTTTATTGAAAGGCTGGTCGTTGCGAGAGTTGCTCAAACCAGCGAGTGATGTGCGGATAGTGTTCAAACACAAGAATTTCTAGCGCTTTTTGGACGAAACCAATAAAAATGTAGGCGGTAATATCAACAATGGTGAAACGATCTGTGGCAATAAATCGCGACTGTGCCAATCGCTGCTCAAGTTGTGGCAAAAAGGCGGCCACGCGTGCTTTGCTCTCTTCCCCCCACGCGTAAACGCAGTGTTCACGATCTTTATAGATACCACTTAGATTTCGAAACGCCTGAAATCCAGCATACAACCCTTGAAACTCAACCACTCGATGCCACATCTCAACTTGAGCTTGTTCTAATGCTGAATCACCGAACAACTTGTGCGTATTGGGATAGGTAAGATCGAAATAACGACAAATCGCCACACTTTCACACAGTGTTGTACCTTCATCCAGTTCAAGCAGAGGCACTTTGCCGTTCAGACTTTTGCTTTTAAAGGTATCCGATAAGTTTTCACCACCACGAACGTCCACCTGAACACGCTCAACATCTATGCCTAATTCTTTAAGAAAAATCGAGACTCTGCGACAGCTTGGCGTCATCGCGGTTTCATATAATTTCATGTTGTTATCCTTAATTTCTTTTTCTGAACGATCGTTCTGGATATACTCTACGCAGTTTCTGAACGTTCAGTCAAGAATAGATTTAAGCAACCGAGTTTCCAATGGCAAGAAAATGCAACTTTGATCGCGAAGAGAAATTACACCAAGCAATGACGCTGTTTTGGCAAAAAGGGTATGCCAATACTGCGATATCCGATTTGGTCGATCACTTACAAATTAATCGCTTTAGCCTTTACAACGCGTTTGGTGATAAGCAAAAGCTCTATTACGAAGCGCTGGATCGTTATCTGAATTTGGTCAGTTCCCCTGCCCTCAAAGATCTCGAGCTCGAAAACGCGGCGTGGCCAGAATTGAAAGCGTTTTTGCAACATTTTGCCGCGCTCCAACGGGAGGGAAACCGTGGTTGTTTTATGCAAAATGCCTTGGTTGAGCATGCAGACACGGACAATGAAGTCTTAAGCAAAGGTCACGCATTATTTGATCATCTGCTGCGTCTGATCGCCCGTGCGCTCAACAATGCGATGCAACAAGGTCAAATTGCGGCTCATCTTTGTGCAGACTCTTTGGCGCCATTAGTTTTGACCCAGATGCAAGGTATGCGCGTGCTTGGCAAAGCGCAGCGCCATGCCAATCTTGAGCAGGGATTAGAAGCCTTGATCCGTTTGATAGAGGGCGATTTTATAGAGGCCAAAGCATGATCCATTTGATTGCCCTGCGCTTAACTCGAGGAATGGATTTAAAGCAGCAGATTGTACAGCTCGTTCAACAACATCGAATCCATGCAGGCTCTATTGCGTCATGCGTGGGATGCTTATCGACGTTGCATATTCGCCTTGCCGATAGTGTTTCGACCCTGCAAGTGAGTGCTCCGTTTGAAATTCTGTCACTCTCCGGTACTTTAACGTACCAACATTGCCATTTGCATATCGCGGTTGCTGATGCACAGGGGCGTGTTTGGGGTGGGCATTTGCTCGAGGGTAACCTTATCAATACCACGGCAGAATTGATGATCCATCACTATCCGCAGCACCACTTTACACGAGAGTTTGACCCCAACACTGGCTATAGCGAGCTTGTGGTCTCATAGTGAATCCTTCTTACTTGAAGCGGCAGCAGTGTTGGCTGCAACTCCAAGTAAGAAGAGAAGGCAATTACTCGCCCGATTACAGCAGCGAAAGACGCACTAGCTGCTGCGTATACGGGTGACTTGGATTCTCAAATAGGTTTTGAGTTTCGCCATGTTCGACAATCTCCCCCGCTTTCATCACTATGGTGTGGTGACATAAAGCGCGGATCACCGCGAGATCATGGCTAATGAACAGATAGGTTAATTGGTATTTCTGCTGCAAATCTTTCAGCAAATCGAGTACTTGCGCTTGCACGGTTCGGTCTAACGACGAGGTTGGTTCATCAAGCAATATGAATTCAGGCTTGAGCACCAACGCACGTGCAATCGCGATACGCTGCCGTTGACCACCAGAAAATTCATTGGGATAGCGATGCCGAGTGTCCACATCTAGGCCGACCTCCTGCATCACCGCGCAAATCGCGTGATCAATCTCGTCATCATTAAGCTGGCTATGCACACGTAAACCCTCGCCTATCACTTGCGCCACCGACATTCGAGGATTAAGCGCAGAATATGGGTCTTGAAACACCACCTGCATTTTACTGCGATACGGCAGCATTTCACGGCGTTTGAGAGCTTGCAGATCTTGCCCTGCAAAACGGATAGCTCCTTGTGAGGCGAGAAGCTTGAGAATCGCCATGCCCGTGGTCGATTTCCCTGAACCGCTTTCCCCCACCAAACCCAACGATTGCCCTTTGGCCAAGGTGAAACTCATATCTGTAACCGCTTTAATATAGGCTTGGGTGCGGCGAAAAAAACCGCCTTTGATTGGAAACCACACCCGTAACTTTTCCGCTTGCAGCAGCGTCGGAGCATCCATCGCCATAGGGACGGGCACACCACGCGGATCGGCATTGATCAACTGCTGGGTATAGGGATGTGCAGGCGCAGCAAACAAGGTGTGGCTCGCGTTAGTTTCGACCAATTGGCCACTTTGCATCACCGCCACTCGGTCAGCAATTCGGCGCACTATGCTCAGATCATGGGTAATGAACAACATCGCCATGCCCAATTCTTGTTGCAGAGATTTAAGTAAATCCAAAATCTGCGCTTGTACCGAAACATCTAATGCCGTGGTAGGTTCATCGGCAATCAGTAGCTCGGGTTCATTGATTAGTGCCATGGCAATCATCACACGTTGCCGCTCACCACCGGAGAGTTCATGCGGATAGGCATTGATCTTGATTTCAGGATGACGAATCCCCACCTTGCCAAGCCATTCAATCGCTTTTTGCTCTGCTGCCGTTGCACGTAACCCTCGATGGATCGCTAAGGTTTCCACCAACTGTTTTCCAATTTTGTGCAGAGGATTAAGCGAGACCATCGGCTCTTGAAAAATCATCCCTATGCGTCCCCCGCGGATGCCGCGCAGCGCGCGCTCTGAACAGCGCAGGGTATCAACATCGCCAAAATGAATGCTGCCACTTAAATAGTGCGCCGATCCTTTGGGCAACAAGCGCAAAATCGCGTTGGCTGTCACGGATTTTCCAGAGCCACTTTCTCCCACCAAAGCCAACGTTTCACCACGCGCAATGGTTAAGCTTACCCCTTCCGTCACAGGGCGTGCCTGCCCCGCGATACCAAAACCCACCGACAGGTTATCTATTTTCAAGACCCAATCGTTCATACACGGCTCCGTTGTAAATGAGGGTCAAAGGCATCACGTACCGCTTCACCGATAAAGACCAGTAAAGTCAGCATGACCGACAGCACCACAAACGCTGAAATACCAAGCCAAGGCGCTTGTAAGTTGGCTTTGCCCTGTGCGAGCAGCTCGCCCAATGACGGTGAACCGGCTGGCAAGCCAAAGCCAAGAAAATCCAATGAGGTGAGTGTGGTGACTGAGCCAGAAAGAATAAACGGCATCATGGTTAACGAGGCGACCATAGCGTTTGGCAACATATGGCGCAGAATAATGCGCATGTCACTGACTCCCATCGCTTGTGCAGCGCGCACATAATCAAAATTCCGACAACGTAAAAACTCGGCACGCACGACGCCCACCAAGCTCATCCAACTAAACAGCACCATGATGCCGAGTAACCACCAGAAATTCGGCTCAACAAAGCTCGATAAGATGATCAAAAGGAACAAGGTTGGCATGCCAGACCACACTTCAATAAAGCGCTGCCCAAACAGATCAAGCCAGCCGCCGTAATAGCCTTGCGTAGCACCGATTAAAACGCCAATCAGTGACGAAATCACCGTGAGAATAAAACCAAACAACACCGAGATTCGAAAACCGTAAATAATCCGAGCTAACACGTCGCGCCCTTTATCATCAGTACCCAGCCAGTTCACTGAATCCGGCGCAGAAGGCACACTGCCGGTGATATCAAAGTTGATGGTGCCATAATGAAAACGGATCGGCGGCCAGATGATCTGCCCTTTCTCTTTAATCAACTCAACAACATAGGGATCGGTGTAATCCGCTTCAGTATCAAATTCTCCACCAAATTGGGTTTCGCTATAGCGCTGTACAATCGGCATGTACCACGCTCCGTCATACTGAATGAGGAGTGGCTTGTCGTTAGCGATAAACTCAGCAAATAAGCTCACTACAAACAGCAATAAGAAAATCCACAGTGACCAAAAACCACGCCGATTGGTTTTAAATCGCGCCCAACGCGCCTCAGTCAACGGATTTGGCGTACGCTTGCTAGCTTTTGTCATCTCCATCAACGAGCCTCAAAATCAATGCGTGGGTCAACCCACATGTAAGTTAAATCTGAAATGATACTGAGCAATAACCCGAGCAAAGTCATGATATACAACGAACTAAATACCAAAGGATAATCACGTTGGATAGTGGCTTCAAAGCCAAGTAGACCAATACCTTCCAGCGAGAACATCACTTCAATCAACATCGAACCCGTGAAGAAGATGCTGATAAATGCGCTCGGAAATCCGGCAATGATGATCAACATGGCATTACGAAACACATGTTTGTAGAGAATGTGCTGTTCATCCAACCCCTTCGCGCGCGCGGTGACCACATATTGCTTGTTAATCTCATCTAAAAACGAGTTTTTGGTGAGCATGCTTAACGTCGCAAAACCGCCAATCACCATAGCTAATGTCGGTAAGGTAAGGTGCCAAAAGTAATCCAGCACTTGTTGATACCAAGGCAAGCTGGCGAAGTTATCGGAAACTAAACCGCGCAGCGGAAACCAACTCAAATAGTTGCCGCTGGCAAAGAGGATAATCAAGATGATCGCAAACAGAAATCCAGGGATAGCGTAGCCAATGATCACCACCGCACTCGACCAAACATCAAAACGCGAGCCGTGATGAATCGCTTTGCTGATCCCCAAAGGAATCGAAATCAGATAGATCAGCAGCGTGCTCCACAATCCAAGGGAAATGGAAACCGGTAAACGTTGTACGATCAAGTCAACCACATCGCCGCCACGAAATAAGCTTTCGCCAAAATTAAACGTGGCGTAATCCTTAAGCATCTGGAAATAGCGTTCATGGATGGGCTTATCAAAGCCAAAACGACGGGTGATCTCTTCGACCACTTGCGGATCAAGCCCACGTGAACCTTTATAACCAGAAACCGAATAACCAGAAACCGGCGCATCCGTCGGCGCCGCGACTTCTTGCCCGCCCCCCGTAAAACGCTCCATGACGCCGGAGGTGTTACCTTCCAACTGAGCAATAGCCTGCTCTACTGGGCCCCCTGGCGCAATCTGAATAATAAAAAAGTTAATGGTGATGATGGCCCACAATGTGGGCACCACCAGTAACAAACGGCGCAGAATATAACTGAGCATTGCGCCTCCTAACGCCGTTTTTCAGGTAGCCGCGCGGCTTTCTCTTGATCTATCCACCAAGTGTCTAAACCAAGGGAATATTTCGGTAGCACACTTGGGCGGCTGAATTTATCCCACATCGCCACACGGTACATACTCAAATGCCATTGCGGAATGAGGTAGAAATTCCATTGCAACACGCGATCGAGTGCTGAACCCAGTGCGCGAAGTTTTTCGGTATCTTGCTGGCTTTTGGCTATTTGTTCGGTCAGGGCATCAATCACCGGATGATTGGCCCCCGCTGAGTTGTAGCTCGAATCCATATAATTGGAATTCCAGGCAATCATTAGATTTGGGCTCGGGTAAGAATTCGCACTAAAGCCGTGCGATATCATGTCAAAATCACGATCACGCAGACGTTTGGTGTATTGCGTGGTGTCGACCGTGCGGATCTTCATCTCAATCCCCATGAGCTGCAGATTTTTTTGCAGAGGAATCGCAATTCGCTCCGTTGTTGGACTGTAAATCAACAGTTCAAAACGGAGTGGCTCACCAGTCTTGACGTTGGTCATCACCTTATTTTTCAGCTCCCATCCCGCTTCTTTCAGCAAGGCAAATGCTTCGCGCATTTGGGTGCGAATTCGTCCGCTGCCATCAGTCACGGAAGGCTGATAAGTTTCCGTAAATACCCGAGCGGGCAGTTGTTCTTTGTAAGGGGTGAGCACAGCAAGTTCTGCGGCATTCGGCAGACCTTGAGCCTCGTATTCGGTGTTTTGGAAATAGCTGCGGGTTCGCTTGTATTGATCGTAGAACAGGTTTTTGTTCATCCATTCAAAGTCCAAAGCGTAGTTGAGTGCCTCACGGACTCGAACATCTTGGAACACAGGACGCTGTGTATTGAAAATAAATCCCTGAGTAGAGGCTGGTGCTTGGTGAGCAATTTCCTCTTTCTTAATCAAACCTTGGTCAAAATTACGCCCAGTGTAAGAAGTCGCCCAGAACTTGGCTTGGTTCTCTTCACGTAAATCAAACTCACCCGCTTTGAACGCCTCCAGCATCACGGTGTCATCGCGATAGTAGTCGTACTGGATCTGGGCGAAGTTGTTGCGCCCAACGTTGACAGGCAAATCTTTTGCCCAATAGTCCGGATTCAGTTTATAGGTCACACTCTGACCGGGCTTGAAAGCGACAATTTGATAAGCCCCACTCCCAACGGGAGGCTCATTGAGCGGCTCGGCTAAATTCTTATCTTGCCAGTAATGTTTGGGTAAGACTCGGGTTGATTGCGCCAAGCTAAATAACTGTTCACGGTTTGGCTGCTTCATTTCAATGCGTACTGTCCGCTCAGCAATGGCTTTCACGGATTTTACCTCTTGATAATACACCCGATATTGCGGGACGCCTTCGGCCATAAACTTCTCAAAAGAGAATTCAACATCCTGCGCAGTGATCGGTTTGCCATCATGGAAACGCGCCTTCGGATTGAGATCAATTTCCAGCCAAGTGAAATCATCGGAATAGCGAATTTTACTGGCAATCAACGGATAGTAAGAGTCAATTTCATCGGCAGGAGAAAACATGAGAGGATCATACAGCTCTGCGGTATTGGCCGCTGCCACGCCACGTGAAGCAAAACGGTTAAAGTTGTCGTATGTGCCCAACTGACCGAAGGTCACTTTGCCGAATTTGGGAGCTTGTGGGTTGACATAATCAAAGTGCGTAAAGTTTTCTGGATATTTAGCTTCCCCAAACCCAACCAGCCGAGTGGTTTCTATCACGGCCGCCCAACTGAATTGGCTCGATAACGCGAGCGTCACTCCTAAAGCAATCGGCTTCCAACTGCGCATGGCTTTCTCCCTCAACACGACGTAAATAGATAATCAATACCTTCCCATTTGAAGCTGCAGCCAAGTTAGCGGCATTCGACGTCAAATCGTTTGGGTATAAGACATTTGAAATTATTAAGAATTCAGTTACTTGGATAGTATAGTCACAAACTACTTGAAGTGGCAGGTCGGCGGCAAGTGAGTTCAGGGGAAATTCTTCCCCTGAAAATGTGATCAATGAAGGGTTTTAGCAATTAACCGTAAAAGATAGGTTTCACGCTCAATGCTCATGCCTTTGCGTGAATCATTGAGCAGGGTTTGCTCGTTATGAGCAATCGCTTCGTGGATGTTCACCCACATAGGTTTCATGCCATTACGTTGCTCGTAGTTTTCAAGCTGGGTTTGACCCAGTTTTTCATCCACCTCACAGCAATAACAATAAGACACCATATGAATTACATCCGCTTCTTGCTGTTTGTGCCAAGGGCGAAATTCTTGGTACAAGCCAAAGGGTTGGATGTTGCGGACATTTTGCGCCCCGGTCTCTTCTTGCAGCTCGCGGATCATGCCCATCAATACATCTTCATTGCTTTCTAATCCACCACCGGGCAAAGAATAATCGTGGTAACGCTCCGTGTAGAGCAGCAAAATGCGCTCACCGCGCATAGCAATCGCGCGAGCGGCTTTACGTTGCATAATTCGCTGCTGGTTCAACGGTTTAATATCAGGGTGTACAGCGACATATAGAGGTTTCATCGGCTCTCCTTTTCCAACGGTTTTGAGCGATGCTAACACATCAAAAAGTCGAAGACCCTGATAAATCAGGGTCTATTTGCGCTGAATCAAATTTAACCATCGGCATTGATCTGGGTGATCAAGGCTTTTTCGACGCGATCCGCATCTTCAATCGCGATCTGGCAGGTACCTGCGGCAGCGTGTCCACCCCCACCATATTTGAGCATCAATTCACCGATGTTGGTTTTCGAGCTGCGATCAAAAATTGATTTTCCGGTGGCGAAAACCATGTTCTGTTTCTGGAATCCCCACATTTTATGAATAGAAATATTGCACTGCGGATAAAGGGCATAAATGATGAAACGGTTCCCCGCATAGATGGTTTCTTCTTCTGTAAGATCAAGCAACACCAGATTTTGGTAAACCTTACCACAGCGCTGGATCTGCTCTTTGAACAAGGTTTCATGTTTACGGTACAGCTCTACCCGTTCTTTCACATCTGGCAGTTGCAGGATTTCGTCAATCGATGCGTGAGTGCAGTGATCAATCAGCGCCATCATTAAGTTGTAATTGGAGATCCGGAAATTATGGAAGCGTCCAAGACCGGTCCGTGCATCCATCAAAAAATTCAGTAAATTCCAGCCCGTAGAATCTAAGACTTCATCGCGGGTAAATTGCGCCGAGTCCCCTTTATCTACCGCCTCCATCATTTCAACCCATTCAAATGGAAAGGTTTTGGTTCCGCCGTAGTGCTCCCATACCACACGAGCGGCCGAAGGCGCATTCGGGTTAATAATGTGATTCGGTCTATCGCCTTTATTTCTGAGAGTCTCTGAGTGGTGATGATCAAACACCAAATGAGCATTGGCGACATAAGGTAAATTCGTGATGATGTCTCGCTCCGTAATTGGGACTTTACCATCTTGCATATCTTTCGGATGGACAAACTGGATGTCATCAATCAGCTCGATACTTTTGAGCAAAACAGCACATACCAAACCATCAAAATCACTGCGTGTCACTAATCGATACTTGGGTGATGACATGTTATTTCCTCTTCAAAGACTGAGATCCCTGTTGATCGAAAAACGCCAAATTGCGCTAGACACATTGACGCATTCACAACCTATCATCGGATACCAAACCTAAAATGAAACAAAAATGTTGTTTATTTGAGCTTTTATTAATTGTAGACAGCATCAATCTTTTGACAAATCCGACATATAGCAAAAAATTAATTTTGTAGAATACTGATATGCAACCCGTAACAAGAAAAATGGAGAAAGCATGAATAAAACCGCCCTATTACTCACTGTTGTTGGTGCCGTTCTGCTCACTGGCTGTGCGCGCCAAGAGAATGAGTACACCGTTAAGGAATACACTTCTATGGCAAACCCAGCTTCCGTTTACTGTGTGGAGCAAAGAGGTCAGTTGGAGATGGTGACGGAGAATGAGCAACGCGTCACTTATTGCGTGACCAAGGATGGTGAGAAAATTGAGCAGTGGGAATATTTTCGTCAAAACCATGCCCAACAATAGTCATCATGAGTTGAGATAGACGAGGCAGCCTAGCTGCCTTTTTGGTTTTTATTGGCGCACTTTCGGTTAGCGCTTCCACCAACGTCCTGAACGTTCGAGCTCGGGATCGCATAAACGGTTCAATAACGTCAGTTCAGTATCCAAGATAGCCAACGCTTCACAAAACACCTGCTGATCTGTCTGACTGTCCATAGTGGGATTATTTACCGCTAGGCTATGGTTAGCTTGGTCATGGTTAATTTGATTATGGTTAACTTGACCATGCTGAATCTGGTAAACCGTGGACTCCACGACGGTTTCAATCACATCGAGCAATGAAAGCAATCTGGGCTCTTCACTCATGGTGTGGCGAAGTTCGGCAATCGCTTTTTGCGCAATCCAATAAGGCTGTTGCTGAACTTGCATGAGCTGCCTTTGGAAAGCGTTTGCCACGACGCCTTCAAGAAAAACACGATAAGTCGTCAGTTCATCGACCCACAAAAAACGTAAGCCTTGCGGGTTTTGGTGAGGATACGGCACGCAAAGATGAGCCTTAAGATCGCGCGCTATCTCTAACCGGACGCCAGACTGCGCACAGCGATCAACCAACTTACGTAACAAGCCTTGTTCATCCATCAGTTGCTGGATTTCAAAAATTCGTTTGAGGTGATAGTCATTGGATACCAAGGTCAAGGCAAGTGTTTCACCTCGCTGCACAACACCACTTTCCAATAATACCTGCGCCACATGCTCAATATTTTCCACTGTGCTGGTGGATTCTTGCTCAAGCAGTACATCGATTTGTGGGAATGACAGCCCTAATTGTTGGCGACGTTGCTCAAAATACTCATGCATTCGGTTTGCTTCAGACACCGTCTGGCCGAGAGTAATGCCTCCGCAAAATGCCACTCGTGCTGCCGTATTTTCATGACACTGTAACGCAGAAATCAATCCATCGACGCGGCTTTTGCCTTCTAATGTCAGTTGGTTAGCATTGAGACGTTTACCGAGCACAACATAAATCGGGCACACAGCTGACATTCAATCTTGCCTCTTACGTTCAGTATTTGAAAAAAACGGTATCTGCCAAAATTGCACCCTTATTTTTATTAGATGCTGATGTAAAGACTAAGTTTAGAGATATACACCAGCTTAATGCAAAGAAACAGACCGATATGTGGAATAGACTCAAATGGCCTGCAGGCCATTTCTTTTATCCAGTA
The DNA here is from genome assembly GCF_037672085.1 of Vibrio paracholerae. NCBI lineage: Bacteria > Pseudomonadati > Pseudomonadota > Gammaproteobacteria > Vibrionales > Vibrionaceae > Vibrio > Vibrio paracholerae. The sequence goes on from NZ_JBBHLM010000001.1 coordinate 474,334, forward strand.
TTTCTCATCTAGCGAACGCGACAACTAGCCCTGCCACAATCGCGCTAACGCCGAGTAAACGAGTCACGTACCAACGCTCTCCAAGAAATGCGATCCCCATAAACAGTCCAAACACGATACTGGTTTGACGCAGTGCGACAATAAAACTGACGTTTTCGGTTAACGTCATGGCATAGAGAACCAAGCTATAGGTTGCACCCATCATCAACCCCGCGAAGGTCGCGGTATAACGAATGCGCCATGCTTCAACAAACGGAGCTCGTTGGCCAGTGAGCAAATACCAGATCGCCAGAGGCAAACACATCGCCCAAAATTGAATCCCCAAATAAAGCACGGCAGAGTAACTGGCAGGCATTTGTAAGCCTACGGTCTGTTCTATGATCGCCAGCGCTTCTTTATCGATAATCGAATATCCCGCCGTGCCTAGCGCCGCGACCAAAGCCCACACAATCCCGATGTTGGTATAATCGGCGAAACGGAACTGACGAAATTTTTGTAGCGGGATCATCACGCAGCCGAGCGTGATCAACCCAAATCCCAACCACTGATTAAGCTGTAAGTCATAGCCCAGCATCACAGTGCCTGCCCCAACCAACAACACGGGCAATCCGCGCGCTAAAGGATAAGCAATGCCGATATCCACTTTGCTGTAAGCAAAAGCCAGCCCCAGCATGTACACCATCTGGCTCAGCCCACTTACAACCAAGAGTAACCAAAATTGTGTCGGCAGCGTTGACCAACCAATCTTAGTGAAATACCACACAATATAAGGCGTGAGCAGCAGTGAGGTCGCTGAAGTGGCACCAAGGAAGAAAGAAGGACCAGAGCTTTGGTAACGCTTGCCGATGATATTCCAACCAGCATGCAACAAAGCAGAAAACAGCACTAAAATGATGGGCACAAAAGACATACGACAACCTTGTCAAAAAGCCCTGTCATCGACAGGGAAAGTGATTTGCGCTTTCGCGAAACGAATTAACGCTTTAATTCTGCGATGGATTCAATGGTAATCGCATCGTGACGCCAGTATTCAATATCACAATCAATCAACTCACCTTTCTGGTTATAGTTGACCCGCTCCACCACCATTGCCGGTGTACCTGACGTTGCGCGCAGGGCTTGAGCCATTTCGCCCAGTAACGAGCTGGTAGAAATACGGTAGTGAATCGTCTGGTATTGTGTCGCATAGTGTTCACGATACAGATCCGTCAGCGACTGCGACAGATCAAAAGCGAGCAGATTCGGAAACAGCTCTGGACGAATGTAGTTGGTGACATACACCACAGGTCGGTTATCCAAATAACGCACTCGGTCTACGCGATACACATCCGAAAACGGTTTAAGTTTTAAAAGACGAGTCGCCTGCTTGTTGGCGATCACCGCTTTGGCAGACACCAACTCCGTTTTCGGCTGGCGATTTTGCGCCAACGCCATATTAGTAAAGTTGAGCGTTTGAGTGGGGTCATAGCATAAAGGCGCGGGCGAAATAAACCAACCGCGGCGATCTTCACGGTAAATCTTTCCTTCAGCTTCGAGCAGGGAAAGCGCCTCACGCAAGGTGACTCGCGTGGTATCAAATGATTCGGCTAACTTGCGCTCAGCGGGGAGCTTTTGGCGCGGCATCAGCATGCCGGCATCAATCTGCTCTACGATGGCATCTTTAATTTTTACGTATTGCACTTGCGATCCTATTGCCTCTTTCCACTAACGCTTGCGCCAAGCTTGCAGGCGGCCAAACAATCCAAACTCTAATCCCACATGCAGCAATTTGGCTAACGCAGCCGAGAGCATAATCATCACCGCCATGGCAGCGGCGGCGCCCGTCTGCCCGGCATCATCCATATTCAGTACCGCAACCGATGCGGGTACGGTGTCGGTTGAATAGAGGAATACTACCGCAGAAGTGGTGGTTAATGCATTAATAAACAAATAGCTAGCAATGTCCAATACCGCAGGCAAGGAGACAGGTAACGTCACTTTCCACAGTAAGCGGTATTGCGGCAGCTTGATGGAGGCCGCCGTCGCCTCCAATTCAGGTGGCAACTGTTTAAGCGCGGTAACCGCCGTCATATGCCCCACCGTGTAGTAATGCACCACGGTATTGATCACCAAAAGCAGCATTCCACCGTACAAGCCATTGAGCGGATTAGACGCGTGATTGAAAAAGAAGATGTAACCCAAGCCTAGCACTAAACCGGGAACCGCCATCGGTACCATACTCAGCATCTGCATCGCCTGACGCAGCGGCGCGAACACTCGCCCTTTTTCAATACTGTAAGCGCCGAGAAAAATGATCACCGTCCCACACAGTGCGGTTAAGCTGGCTAGGGTGAGTGAGTTAAAATACGGGCTCCAACCATAGGCACTGGTTTCGGCAAATTGGTAATGTTTGAGTGTCAGCGCTGTATTCCACGGCCAAAACGTCACCAGTGAGCCGTACACCGCCGTGGCTAATACCGCCACAATCGCCACGCAAATCAGCACACAATAGAGCAGACATAAACCATCACGCAGCCGATGTGGTGCTGGTTGATAAGCCACAGAACGGGTATCAAATAGGCTTTGCTGTTTTTTCTGCACCCAGAGATCGGCAATAAACGCAAACACGGCGGGTAGCAACAGAACAATACTGGTCACCGCGCCCATCGCGAAATTTTGCTGCCCCACTACTTGCTTGAAAATGTCCGTTGCAAGCACGTTATAGCTGCCACCAATCACTTTCGGTACGCCGAAATCACACACCACCAAGGTAAACACAACGATCAAGGCGCTGATCAGCCCATACTTGGCTGCCGGTAGCGTGACAATAAAAAACGTTTTGATGGGGGATGTTTTCAGCGCCCTCGCCGCTTCATACAGACGAGCATCCGATGTGCTGAGCGAGGTGGTCAGAATCATCAACGCATGCGGAAATGTCCAGAAAATCAACCCGAGCGTAATACCTAAGCCACCATAAATGGATTCACCGCCGAGCCAACTCTTGAGCATGCCTTGATTACCAAATAAGAAAATCAGACTGATCGCGGGCAGTAATGAAGGCGCGAGAATCGGCGCACTACCTAACACTCGAAACAGATGTTTTCCCGGCATGCACGAGCGCGTTAACGCATAGGCGTAGCCAAACGCGAGGATGCCGACAATCGCCGTCACACTGATACCAAGCACTAAGGTGTTGCGCAAGGATTGCCAGAGTGGGGCCGAGGAAAAGTACTGGGCGAAGTAAGCGAGCCCGACAAATTCACCCTGCCCATTTTGCACGCTTTTCACCAACATAGCGGCCAGCGGCGCGACAATAAACAACAGCATCAGTGATAGCAGGATCAATAAGGTGATCGATAAAATCAGGCTATCGCGGCTCCAATGCGGCAATATCCGCACCGAAAAAGTACGAGCGACATTCAACATACTCTTCTCCTTAAGCCGCATAAGCACAGCTGGCTGTAGCTGCTGGCGTTGTCGACATGACCTTACGACGGTACGCGCGCAGCTGCCCTGCTCTCAATGCCAAATATCGAACATCGCCCGCTTTTAAATGCATAGTTTGTACCTGTGTGATCGGTAAATCGACATACACGGGCGGAGCCAAACGCTCACCTTGAAACACACATTCGACTCGATAAAACGCGCCAAGAAACTCCAAATGGCGAATGACGACTGGAATGGCTTCGTTGTAGCGCGTAACCAGTTCTAGATTTTCAGGGCGCACAGCCAAATCAAATTGCTCACCTTGGCAAGGCGTATAATTTTCGATTTTGGGCAAAGCAATAAGGGATTCAGCAATACGCAGTTGCTGGGAACTCGCCATGGAAACGGGAATAAAATTCATCGTGCCAACAAACTCAGCCACAAAACGGCTGGCGGGCTTTTGGTAGATCTCTTGCGGCGTACCAACTTGCTCAATCACCCCGTGGTTCATCACCACAATGCGATCCGCCATGGTTAACGCTTCTTCTTGATCATGCGTGACCATGATGGTGGTAATGCCCAATTTACGTTGCAGTTGGCAAATTTCTTCGCGCAAATGCGTTCTTACCTTGGCATCGAGAGCGGAAAGCGGTTCATCAAGCAGTAATAACCCCGGCGATAATGCCAAAGCACGCGCTAACGCCACCCGCTGCTGCTGACCGCCAGAGAGCTGGCTTGGGTATTTTTGTGCCGATGTGGCGAGCCCGATCATCTCCAACCACTGCTCCACTTTCTCTAACGCATCACGGACTGACATGCCTTGATTACGCAAACCGATGGCGATGTTTTCTTCCACCGTTAAATTGGGAAATAGAGCATAAGATTGGAACACTATGCCGAAATCACGCTGCTCGGGGGGTAAAAAAGTAATCGCTTGCTGGTTTTGGTGAATGCTGCCTGAAGTAGGGAGATCTAATCCAGCGATGGCGCGCAACAAGGTGGTTTTGCCACAGCCAGAAGGGCCAAGAAAGCAGACAAACTCGCCTTTTTCAATCGATAAACTGATCTCTTTCAACGCGGTAAATGAGCCAAACTGTTTTACCACATGACGAATATCGAGGTAGCTTCTGCTGATCGCTTGAGGTCGATTATCTTGTGGTCGCTCGCCTTGTGGTCGATCGTGCTGCTGTAAATTAGGATGATGCATGGTCATAAAAGTCACCTTTAATTTGGTATAGTCCAAAATTAACAAGGTTTTATTGCAATGCGGTGACAGTTTTATCGCTGATACGTGACCATCTGATGACAGTTAGGTAAAAAGGAGGCTTTCGCCTCCTTTGGTGAACAAGTTAAGATTTGGGTTCCGATTTAGCATCAAACTTTTCAGACCAGGTTTGCAGCACGCGGGCACGATCACTTCCCATTTGCGTGAAGTCCATCTTCGCCATCACTTTTTCAACATTCGGATAATTCGGCACTTGCTTGCTGACGTCCTGATGGCCAACGATAGGATAGTTCTCAATATACAGCTCATTTGCCGCTTTCGAGACAGACCAATCGACCACACGTTTTGCCGCATCGCTTTCTTTGACGAGCCCTACCGCTTCGGATTCCCAGCCAATGCCGTTTGGTACAATCACATCCAAGGGTGCACCTTGGGTTTTAAGTTTAGCACCACGCGTTGCCATTGATATGCCGATCGCCACTTCCCCCATCCCCGCTTGAACACAAGGTTTTGAGCCAGAATGCGTGTAATGAGCAATATTTTGATCAAGGCGTTGCATGTAATCCCACGCTTTATCTTCGCCCATGTTTTGCAGCCATGCGGAAACTTGCATGTACCCCGTGCCGGAAGATGCGGGGTTAGGCATCGCAATGTGGCCTTTGTAGACAGGGTTGGTCAAATCTTCCCAACTCTGTGGCTTAGGTAAATTCAGCTGTTTTGCCACCGCTTCGTTAAAGCATACTGCATTGAAAAATGCATCGTTACCATACCAAGCTTGCTGCGCTTGCGGATCGTTCAAATTAGCTCGTAGCTCGTTCGCTCCTTTGGGAGTGTAAGGTTTTAGAACTCCTTGATCTTTGAGGAGAGCCATTGACGAGCTGGCCAATCCCCACACTACTTCGGCACGAGGGTTGTCTTTTTCAGCCAGCAGTTTGGCCGTCATGATCCCGGTCGAATCGCGCACCCACTTAATCTCAATATCTGGGTTCTCTTTTTCAAAAGCGCTTTTGTATTTCGCCAGTAGATCGGTTTCAAATGCGGTATACACCGTGACTTCTTGTCCCGCAAACGCATGAGCAGACATAAGTGCTGCGATCGTCGTTAAGGTTCCTTTCAATATACGCTTGTTCATCATCCTCTCCAATTGATTAAACTTGGTATGTACCAGAATTGTTATTTACCCTACCCAGTCTATGTGACGATTCGATGAAGAAAAAATTGGCAGTTTCACGACTTTTTAGGCTCTTTTTATGCCATTTTTCCTGCATTTGCGGTTATGAAACTTTTATGAAATTCGCCTTCGAAGGGTTTACCGCGTGCATTTCTCGTTGTTAGATAGCGTTAAATTTATTGGTATAGTCCAAAAAGGAATAAACATGAAGAATGCTTATCTACTGCTGACACCGGGACCGCTTTCAACCTCAGAATCCGTGCGTGAAGCCATGCTTAAAGACTGGTGTACTTGGGATGATGATTACAACTTAGAGATTGTTGAAGTGATCCGCCGCAAACTCGTCACACTGGCCACCACACAATCCGGTTACACCTCCGTGTTAATGCAAGGCAGTGGCACCGCTTCGGTAGAAGCCACCATTGGAAGCGTGATGTTACCCACCGATAAGCTGCTCGTGATTGATAACGGTGCTTATGGCGCACGCATCGCGCAAATCGCTCAGTACCTGAATATCGCATGTAGTGTTATTGCTCCCGGAGAAACGGCGCAGCCTAATCTTGATGAGATTGCCGATGTGCTGACCCATGATCCGGCAATTACGCATGTGGCGATTGTGCACTGCGAAACCACCACCGGCATGCTGAACCCGATTGCTGAGGTGGCTAAGATCGCTAAACAGCATGGCAAGCGTGTGATTCTCGATGCGATGTCGAGCTTTGGCGGTATTCCGATGGATATTGGTGCTCTGGGTATCGATTTTATGATCAGCTCAGCCAACAAATGCATTCAAGGGGTGCCGGGATTTGGTTTTGTGATTGCCAAACGCAGCGAGCTTGAACAGTGCCAAGGCCGCGCACGCTCACTCACTTTAGATTTGTTCGACCAATGGCAATGTATGGAGAAAAATCACGGCAAGTGGCGTTTTACCTCTCCCACTCATACGGTTCGTGCGTTCTATCAAGCGTTACTTGAGTTGGAAAACGAAGGTGGTATCGCGGCGCGCTATCAGCGTTATCAGACCAATCAGACCCAATTGGTGAAAGGCATGCGTGAACTGGGTTTTGTCCCGTTACTCCCAGAAAAGCTGCATTCCCCCATCATCACCTCTTTCTATTCACCTGAACATTCGGATTACCAGTTTGCGGAGTTTTATCAGCGCTTAAAACAGCAAGGCTTTGTGATTTATCCCGGCAAAGTCAGTCACGCCGACTGTTTTCGGATTGGCAATATTGGTGAGGTGTATCCGCAAGATATTGAGCGCCTACTGAGCGCCATGCGGGACGCTATGTATTGGCAACAAGCGTAAACGGTTAGGAAAATCCGATGAAAACATCCGATCCCCTCTCGCCACATAGCGCAACTCACTGGCGTAGCGAAGGCGATATCAATACCACCGCCGCACGTCGCGACTGGCTAACACAGGTGAATGATGAAACAACTCAGAATTTGTTACAACGTGATGCGAATGTGTTTCTGCATCAAGCCATGTCCACACCTTGCCTCGCTGCATTGGCCAGTGCAGCGGGCTGCTATTTGTATGATGTATCAGGGAAAAGTTATCTCGATTTTCATGGCAATAATGTGCATCAACTCGGTCATGGTCATCCGCAGGTGATCGAAAAAATCACCGAACAGATGCAAACCTTACCTTTCGCACCGCGCCGTTTTACCCATGAAACCGCGATTCGCTGCGCAGAAAAGCTCACGGAGATTGCTGGCGGTGAGCTAAACCGAGTGCTGTTTGCTCCCGGCGGTACTTCGGTGATTGGTATGGCGCTCAAATTAGCGCGTCATGTCACGCAGAATTTTAAAGTGGTCAGTTTGTGGGATGCTTTTCATGGCGCGTCGCTGGATGCGATCTCCGTTGGCGGCGAAGCTTGTTTCCGCCAAGGCATGGGGCCATTGATGGCAGGCGTGGAGCGTATTCCTCCAGCCATTACTTATCGAGGTGCATTTCCCCGAGAAGACGGCAGCGATGTGCACTACGCCGATTACTTGGAATACGTGATTGAAAAAGAAGGCGGCATTGGCTCATTCATCGCCGAAGCGGTACGCAATACCGATGTACAAGTCCCTAGCCGCGCCTATTGGCAACGCGTAAGGGAAATTTGCGATAAACACAATGTGCTGTTGATTATTGATGACATTCCCAACGGCATGGGGCGCAGCGGCGAGTGGTTTACTCACCAGGCGTTCGGCATCGAACCCGATATTTTGTGTATCGGCAAAGGTTTGGGGGCTGGACTTATCCCCATCGCGGCCCTCCTCACCAAAGAAAAATACAACACCGCCGCGCAGGTTTCTTTGGGTCACTACACCCATGAAAAAAGCCCGCTGGGCTGCGCTGCAGCATTAGCCACGATTGAAGTGATTGAGCAGCACAACTTACTTGCCAAAGTTCAAGCGGATAGCGTTTATATGCGCCAACGTCTCAATCAAATGCAGCAACAATTTTCACTGATTGGGGATGTGCGCGGTATTGGTTTGCTTTGGGGCATCGAACTGGTGACCGATCGCGAGACCAAACAGCGTGCTCACGATGAAGCCGAAGCCGTACTTTATCACTGCTTACGTCATGGGATGAGCTTTAAAGTTTCACAAGGTAATGTGCTGCAACTTAGCCCGCCATTGATCATTTCACGCCAAGAGCTGGATAAAGCTCTCGATATTCTCTATTCCGCTTTGCTCGCTGTTAGCCAGCAAATGGGTTATTTACGTTAAGGAAAAATAATGAACTCTCCGATTCAAGCCGTTATTTTCGATTGGGCTGGCACCATTGTGGATTTTGGATCCTTTGCGCCGACCTCGATTTTTGTTGAAGCTTTCAAGCAAGGCTTTGATTTTGAGATTAGCCTTGCCGAGGCTCGCGAGCCGATGGGACTGGGCAAATGGCAACACATTGAAGCTGTAGGAAAACTCCCCAGTGTTGCGCAGCGCTGGCAAAACCAATTTGCACGCCCGATGCAAGCCAGCGATATTGATGCGATTTACGCCGCCTTTATGCCGCTGCAAATCGCCAAAGTCGCCGATCACGCAGCACCGATCCCACACTCACTTGAAGTGGTTGAACAGATCCGATCGCGCGGGATCAAAATCGGATCTTGCTCTGGTTATCCACGCCAAGTGATGGATGTGTTGATCGCAGCGGCTGCCGATTACGGTTATCGCCCGGATTATGTGGTCGCCACCGATGATTTACCGCAAGGTGGCCGCCCCGCCCCTTTTATGGCACTCAAAAATGTGATTGAGCTTGGCGTGACCGATGTTCGTGCTTGCGTGAAAGTCGATGATGCGCTGCCCGGCATCGAGGAAGGTCATAATGCGGGGATGTGGACAGTCGGTTTACTGCTGTCAGGCAACGAAGCAGGCTTAACCCTTGAAGAATATCAATATGCTGATGCCCAAATGCTACAGGTGGCGCGCGAGCGCGCACAAGCTAAACTGCAACAGGCAAAACCGCATTATTTGATTGATACGGTTGCAGACTTACCTGCCGTGCTCGCGCAAATTGAGCAAAGATTATTAGTCGGTGAACGCCCTTAACGGGTTGGTTCGTTTACTCCATTTCTCGCTCCCCTTCTAAAAAACTGGTTACCTATTGGGGGCTTGAAATCTTCTGCTATGCGAGCTATGGTTAGTCCGACAACTTAACAAGACTGATTGATACCGCCCTGTTTTCAGGGCGGTATTTATTTGGGAGGAATAAAATGTCTCAACTTAATACTATCGTGGTGTCCACTCGCGATATGGACAGAATCAGCCAGTTGATGGATAACCTAGCCACTTTGTCGCCAGAGCTAGAGAGACTGGAAGAAGAATTGGATCGCGCCACCGTGCTCGAACCTGCAGAGATGCCAGAGAATGTCGTCACTATGAATTCTACGGTGCGCTTTAAATTTTTGGGCAGCGATGAAGTGATGGAAAAAACCTTGGTGTATCCAAACGATGTGAAAAGCAGCGCGGATGTTTCGATTTTCGCCCCTGTGGGAAGTGCATTGCTTGGTTTGGCAGTCGGTCAACAACTGGCTTGGCCAATGCCGGGCGGTACAGTCAAAACCCTCGAAATCATCGACATCGTCTATCAACCTGAACGCGCTGGCGAATTCCACCGCTAATCAGGTATCCGGTGCAAAGTGGTTCACTTTGCACCAAAAGCGCCTCGCTTATCTATAAATAAAAAAATCCGATCATCATAATGACCGGACTTATATTCTCAGCGTCATTCAACGCTGTTTTCGGTTAGAAAGAACCTTGGCTGGCACTGCTACTGCTATGGAGTTGGTTATTTGCGCCTGATTGCCAAACCACATTCAATGCAGGATTGGTCTCATTACGTTTTAAACACTTCCACTCAATGCTTTGTGTGGCCGGCACGCGAATAGTTGCACTCCACGTTGGATACTGCGTCGGAGCAAGCTTCACCGCATCTGCCGCCATCCAATTGCCGAGTTGAGTGACACTGCCTACAGCATAAACACTTTGACCAAGATTGGTGTAACCGTTGTAGCAAGTGAACGTTACGCTTTTCAACGTTGGATCAACGCTACCACTTCCTACAGCATGCAATACCACCGCTTGGTTTTGTGCTAAATGGAACGTCGCTTGTCCACCAGCAACGTTAACGCTGTCATCGCCAATCAAACTGGTGTGGTTGCCGTCTTTCATGGCTAAGTTGCTCACCGTCACCGAGGTTGCAGGCCCACGGTTAAGCGCCACGGTCACTACATCGTCACCTTCTTTACGCTCGTACACCAAGACATCGTCATTCACCCAGCGCTGAATATAGCTGCCACGTTGGATCGCTAAACTATTTTGGCGTAATTCACTTAACGCTTGGATGATTTTAAACGCTTGCGTATCTTGGCTAAAGCTTGGCATTTTTTCACGGTTGTAAGGGTCACTACCCACTTGACCAAACGCATTTTGGGTAAAGTTTGCCGAGTAGTGTTCCGTACCGTAATAAATCGCTGGAATACCACGCACGGTCATGGTCGCGACCAAACCTAAATTAACGCGCTGCTGAGCAAATGCTTCACTCTGGTTGCCACCCGCTTCGTTGTTACCTGGGCCAAACGTCAAGGCACTAGAACGCAGCGCAGTCGAGATCCGCGCCATATCATGGTTATCCATAAACACCACTTGCCAATCATCACTGGTGAAAACAGATTTACGTGTTTCCAAATAGTTGTTCAACGTTTTCATGCTATTACCTGAACGATTGGCTAATACACGTTCTAACGTATCGCGAAAACCGAAATCAAGTAACGCTGAGCCAGAAGTGTTGGCGTAGTCAATCGCGTAGCCATCAATGCCTGTGGTGGTATTGGCGCTAGCACCAAACCATTCGCCGAAGAAGTAGAAACCTTCGCGCCCCAGCGTTTTGCTGTAGTTATAGATGTCCGTCGTCCACTGTTGGATAAAGGATTTATCCATGTGTTTGATGGCATCGATACGAATCGCATCCACCCCTGCATCTATCCAGAACTTTGCGCCATCTAACAAATACTGATAAACATTGGCATCGGATTGATTGAAGTCAGAAAGGTTAAATAAGTTGAAGTTACGGACTTGATACCAATCGTTCCAGTTGGTCACACCACCGTTGTGGTGATACCAATTGGTGCCTGCTGCAACATCACTGTTGTAATCGGTAATGAACTGCCCATCACGATACAACGCGCCATATTCATTTTCATCGTTGCCATTCGAATGGTTAGGCGCATAGTCAAGAACCAACTTCATGTTGTATTCGGAACTGTGCATTAAGGCGGTCAGCTCTTTGAAATCCTCTAATGTGCCGAAATGCTCATCGACGCGAAAGAAATCTCGTCCCCAGTAACCATGATAGCCCGCCCCACCATGAGCATCTAGGTTATCGGCGTTGTCCACTGGTGGCGTGATCCAAATCGCCGTAACACCCAGTGATTTTAAGTACGGGAGTTTGTTAATTAAGCCACGAAGGTCTCCGCCAACATACTTTTTCAAGTTGTTCGGATCGTAAGTTGCTGGGTTGCGGCCTGTGTTGTTACTCACATCGCCATCGCTAAAACGATCAAGAAAAACGAAGTAGATCGTTTCTTTGCGAAAATCGAGAAAAGTGCCACTTTCCGTCTGCGCACTGGTCGCAGCATAAAGTGTTGGGCTAAACATCAGTCCATTTGCAGCAATAGCTGCCAGCAGCGCACTGCAAAGCAAAGTGCGTTTTTTCATTGGAGATCCCCCGTGGTTTGCGAAAATGAACCGGGAACTATTCCCGGTTGTTGGTTAAATTCTTTTCACTGTAGAAATCGAAGATGTGACAGAAAGCGGTATTGAGGTTGAAGCGGATTGGCTTACCAATGTCGGCGGTAGTGATCGTTTGATCGTTCACACGAGCAATAAGCTCTTTTCCTCCAACTTTGAAATAGAGGTACTTTTCATTCCCCATGTTTTCAACCACAGTCAAAATGCCTTCGAAAGCGTTAATCGTGTCACCCGGTTCAGCAACACGAATGTGTTCAGGACGAATACCAAAACAGACGGGTTTGTTGATGTATTCACGCAATGCCTTCTGTTTTTCTACTGGAATGAACATGCGAATACCGTTACTAATTTCAATATAGAGCGGTCCGTTGTCTTCACGGATCACGGTGTCAATCAAGTTCATTGCGGGTGAGCCAATGAAACTCGCTACAAATTTGTTAGCGGGATAGTTGTACAAATTCGCTGGGGTATCGACTTGCATAATCTTGCCAAGATTGAGCACGCAAATACGATCACCTAAAGTCAATGCTTCGGTCTGATCATGGGTTACATAGATCATGGTTGCCGGATTGCCTTCTTCTTTCAGCGATTGATGTAATTGAGCAATTTTGACTCGCATCGACACACGCAGTTTTGCGTCAAGGTTGGATAAGGGTTCATCAAATAGGAAAACATCAGGCTTACGCACAATCGCACGTCCAACGGCAACACGCTGGCGCTGACCACCAGACATCTCTTTCGGTTTACGATACAAAAGGTCAGTGATTTCCAGCTTTTCAGCCGCCTCTTCCACGCGACGCTTAATCTCCTCTTTAGGCCGCTTTTGCATTTTCAAACCAAAGGCCATGTTATCGAACACGGTTTTGTGCGGGTAAAGCGCATAGTTTTGAAATACCATTGCGATGCCACGATCTTTCGGCGGTAAGTCGTTCACGACTTTATTACCAATGCGGATCTCACCGCCGGAGATGCTTTCCAAACCTGCAATCATGCGTAGGGTGGTCGATTTTGCGCAGCCTGATGGCCCCACAAACACCATAAATTCGCCTTCGCGAATATCCAGATCTATGCCATGGACAGCTTTAAAACCGTTCTCATATTTTTTTTCTACTTTACGTAAGCTAACCGTCGCCATGAATCTCTCCACTTACCAAAAGGTATAAAATTGGTTTTCAACTTACCGAGATAGACTGGCTCACAATCTGCCTCGGTAAGTGAGGTAACTGAACCGAAATTCAGTTACCAACCCTGCATTATCAATATCACTGACACTCAGAAATCATGGCTAGCAATGGGGTTTTGTCCGCTGCAATTTGAATAGTCCAAACGTACTTGCCATCTTTGGGTATATTCACCACTGTATTTTTTGCAAAGCCGCCACGTTTAAGCTCGTTAAGCTGGCCTACCGTCATTGCCATGCCGGAAGCAGTAAACTGCGGTGTCCAACTCATAGTGGCAAATTGCAAGCTCACGTTACCTGCTTTTTCATCCACGACCACTTGATAGATACCATCACCCTTGTAACCCATTTTGTGGTTATCTAGGTGAATCCACTGGCCTTCAGGAAAGGTACCAACGACAAATAATGACGGGCGAATTGGCCCACGGTCATCAGCTAGCGTTGGCAAAGTACAATCTGTAAAACGCGCATCAACATTGGTTGCTGCTGGAGCAGTTTGTTCAGTCGTGCTGGCACAACCTGCCAGTAACGCGGTGGCGGTCGCTGCAATAAGAAGTGTATGCTTCATAACAAATCCTTGATTATTGGGTTCTTGTTACCGTGTCGTAGAGTTCGATTTACTCTACGCTTTCCTTTATTAAGCTGATTTTTTTTCAAACAGGCGCGCAAACCAACGCTTTTGCTCCGGTTGCGATTTTTTTAACTGCTCATAGTGCTGGGTAAGTTTGTTCAAGACCGCAAGATTACGGTAATAGGCTTTCGATTCTTTGGCTGGATAACCAAACAAATCACTGCCCGGAGGGCAAGAGTGGCTCACCCCCGATTTGGCTTTGATCACCGAATGACTGCCAATATGAATGTGTCCAGCGGTACCCACTTGACCATGTACGACAACATGATCACCCAATACGGTATGCCCGGCGAAGCCACACTGAGAGATAATCAAACAGTGTTTACCAATGCGGCAGTCGTGGCCAATCTGCACTTGATTGTCGATTTTGCTGCCTTTGCCAATCACAGTGTCGCCGAATGTGCCGCGATCTATGGTGTTATTACAGCCGATCTCCACATCGTCCTCGATAATGACGCGTCCAATACTTTCCACGCGCTGATAGCTACCATCTTTGCCAGACATGTATTCAAAGCTGTAGTTACCAATCGAATTATTGGAATCGATGGTGACGTTGTTACCGATCACCGTCCCCTCTTTGATCACCGTATTCGCGTGAATCGCCACGTTGTTACCGATGGTCACGCCATTCATAATGCGGACGCCGGGCATAAAATGGCATCCTTCTCCTATTTGGCAATGTTTACCAATATATACACCGTCAATAGTGGATGTATTACCCTGATCAAATAGTTGATATTTATGGACTTTGTAATAACGCAGTAGTTGATTGATTTTTTCAACATCCAAATGTTCAATCACAATGTGTGCTTTAACTGGGCTTTGTAAAATTGCCGCGGGGCCAATCAGTACGTCAGCTGAGGTTTCAGAAAGCTGTTTAAGATCCGAGCGTGCAAAGACAATAGCAAGGCCACCATGGATGTCGCTGACCACTGGGCGTATGGTGTCCACTACCAATGAGGCATCCCCCTCGACTAGTCCCGATAAACTTTGCGCAATTTCTGAAACACTCAGCATGTTGACCCCTTAACTTGAGTTAGAAACGATATAAAGCTTGGAAATAAACGGTGTGCTGTTTTAGCTCGCTTTCATTCTTAGCTTCCCAGCCAGCCAGTTTACTTTTTTCTTCTACTTCATTGGCATACTCATACTCGCCTTTTAGTAACCAGCTATCACCTACGGCTTGTTCGTAACCTAAAGTCGCTTTGCGAATGTCTTTGAAGTAATCGACGTTAGCATTACCCCCACCACTGTTGGCGGCATTATTGGTTTCGTTTTTACCGACGCGAACACGAGCGTACAATACGCCAGCATCGTCAAAGCTATATTGCACAATGGGTTCAATATATTTTTCGTTGAAGTCACTGATTTCATTGATACCGCCATTAGCTTGGCGATCTTCATTGTCTTTAATTTGGTAATACAGCTCGACACCCAATTCCCAATTACCAAAGCGCTTATAAGGTTTAAACAGTAAGCTATATCCATCTTCAATACGCTCACCCCAGTCACTCTTATCTTCCTTGCTGTAGAGATATTCCAGATTCGAGTAAAAACCCCAGTTATGTTGATTGTTAAAATAGGTGAGATAAGGGCGGAAGCTGTGCTCTGCGAGCTCTTTGCGTAAACCACTCACATAAGGGGAAAAGACTTTACTATTGGTGTATTCGAGTTCATAGATAGCGCCCGTTGCCCAGCCGTTACCTAAATCAAAACCTTTGTTGAGTGAAAAAAGATGTTTAATTCCGTCTTCATTTTCGAAGTAGCTTGTCTCTCTTTGCTCACGGTTTTCCAATTTCAACCCATATAAGGCACTGAGATTCCAGCGAGCATTGTTGTAGTAAACGCCAAACACTTCATGAGTTGTCGTTCTCTCTTTTTTCTTGTTGCCATTGAAGCCGTCAGTCACTTTATCCTCATATTCGAGTGATGTGCCGACATGCCCACCAAATTGCACCGCTTGGTCTAGAAAACCTGCGTCTGCATCCATGCCATGCTCACTGGCTGCAAAGGTAGGAAATGAGAGAGCAAGCGCTGCCGCTACGGAGACGGAAATTAACGTTCTTTTCACGATAGGTCCTTATCAACCACTTGGTTGTAAATCGTTGGTATAATCAAGATGAATGTTTAGTAGTTCACTGTGAACGCCTATATATTCTTCTGCATGTTAATTTGTTTTTCTTCTTCCCTTTTCTGCAAATGAGATACCCATCACTCTCAACACAACAAACAAGTGACAAACATCACAAATGACAGCTAATCACCCGATCATGAGTCGAAACTGTGTGCGCTTTTTGCTGATAAAAATATCGAGACAAGGAAATACTGTGAAAAGTGCTTCAGGCATAGTAATAACTGGATTTTATTGATGGTCATCACACTTAAAATTAAAGTTATGCTGAGGGTGGTTGACTTAAAATACCGCACACTTAACCTAGTAGTATATTATGAACTACTACAAGGTCGTCACAATGAAAAAGACATGGATAACAACAGCGCTACTTGCCACGTTTGTGAGTCTGCCAACGGCTATCTACGCTCAAGACATCCAGCCAGAATCTGATTCCAATCTGTTGATCTGGACAGACACTACAACTCTGGATTTCATGAAGTCTGCGGCGGAATCGTTTAACCAAGATTTTGGTTACAAGGTGAAATTTTCATTTCGTGGATTAGCCCCGATTGATGCCGCCTCTCGCATGATTCAAGACGGCGGTTCTGCGCGAGTCGCTGACATTTCCGAAATCGAACACGATTTGCTTGGCAAACTGGTGGTCGCAGGCGGCGCAATGGAAAACCTGATATCCGCAGAGCATATTCAATCTACTTTTTTACCCAACGCCACCGTAGCCGCTCAATATGCTGGAAACCATTACGGCTTCCCAGTGAGCTATGCGACTTTAGCGCTGTTTTACAACAAAGATTTGCTCCCTAAAGCCCCGACCACCTTTGAAGAGATCATGGAGTTTGGGAAAGGTTTTAATAACGCCAAAGAAAATAAATACGCGCTACTGTGGGATATCCAGAACTACTATGAATCGCGTATGTTCTTAACTCTGTATGGTGCGTATGAATTTGGTAAAGGCGGTACTGATGCAAAAGATCTCTGTATCGATTCATCTCTAGCACAACAGGGGATGAGTGCGATGAAAACGCTGAAAAGCGCGAATAACTCGAATCCCGTTGATATGCGTAACCCACAGGTACGCCGTGGTCTATTTGGAGAAGGAAAAGTGGCCGCGATTATTGACGGCCCTTGGGCAATTCAAGGTTATGACACTAGTGGCGTTAACTATGGTGTTGTTCCTATCCCAACGTTTGAAGGTAAACAACCCCGTACATTCTCGACAGTGCGCCTCGCGGTGGTTTCCTCATACAGTGAATACCCAAAAGCCGCTCAACTATTTGCGAATTATCTCTCTTCAGAAAAGATGCTGATGAAACGCTATCAAATGACCAAATCAATTCCACCAGTACAGAGCTTGATGGAAAAAATCATTGTTAATGCGGATGAAGCTACCTACGCAATTATCGCTCAAGGTTTCCATTCTGACGCTATGCCATCGATTCCTGAGATGGGCTACTTGTGGTCACCGATGGCGAGTGCCATCACAGCAATGTGGGTCAATGATCAAACGCCAAAACAGGTTCTTGATCGTGCCAAAGCGATCATTGAAGAGCAGATCGCGTTTCAGGAGTAACTATGTTGTTGTCGCAAACCTCCAAAGCACCCAATGTGTCGGCATCCTGGATTATCATGGGATCCACACAATTGGCGCATAAACATTGGATTACTGGCGGAGTTTTCTTCGCCATTCAATGTCTGTTTATTTTCTATCTGTCCGATTTAACTACCGCACTCAAAGGCTTGATATCACTAGGTGATGTAGCCCAGACTCGTCAAGGTTTTAAAGTGATCCAAGGGGATAACTCCATCTTTATGTTGGTGGAAGGGGTTATTGCCCTACTGTTCCTCTTCTTGGTTATCATCGCTTACGTGATGAACGTTCGTCATGCGCAAGCATGTGAGCCATGCCGATTAACCGTAGGTCAACAACTTAAAGCAATCTACGATGAAAAATTCGCTTTTATTGTTTTATCGCCAGCGTTCATTGCCAGCATCGCTTTCATCATTATGCCGATTGCGATCACCGTGTTGGTCTCATTCACCAACTACTCAGCGCCGCACCATATTCCACCGAAAAATCTGGTCGATTGGGTCGGTTTTAAAAACTTTCTGACCCTATTTGAACTAAAGATCTGGTCGAGCACTTTTATCGGTGTGGCGACTTGGACGGTTATCTGGGCGATTGCCGCGACCATTTGTACTTGTGGTTTTGGCTTTATCCTTGCGTTGGCGCTGGAAAATCGCAACATCAAAGCAAAGAAGCTTTGGCGTTTTGTGTTTATCTTGCCTTATGCCATTCCCGCGTTTGTTACGCTACTGATGTTTCGTTTACTGCTCAACGGTATTGGGCCTGTGAACGCGACGCTCAATGCATGGGGATTTGAGTCCGTTGCTTTCCTCTCTGATCCGCACTTAGCCAAGTTAACGGTGATTGCGGTCAGTGTCTGGGTTGGTGCGCCCTACTTTATGCTATTGATTTCTGGTGCATTAACCAATATTCCCCGCGATTTGTACGAAGCAAGCGAAGTTGATGGTGCCAGTAAATTTCAACAATTTCGTGAAATCACGCTGCCGATGGTCTTGCATCAAGTCGCCCCATCGCTAGTGATGACCTTTGCCCACAACTTCAATAATTTCGGTGCGATATTTTTGCTCACCGAAGGCGGCCCAATCAATCCAGAATACCGATTTGCAGGTCATACCGACATTCTGATCACTTGGATTTATAAATTAACCTTGGACTTCCAGCAGTACCAAATCGCCTCTGTGATTTCGATTGTGATCTTTTTGTTTTTGTCGGTAATCGCTATCTGGCAATTCCGCCGCATGAAATCCTTTAAAGACGATGTAGGAATGTAACCATGGATAAACTACTGACTAAACTCGCGACTGCTATCGTCTATTTGTTTCTCACCATCAATGCCATCCTCGTTTTAGGACCCGTGTTGTGGACGGTTTTAGCCTCCTTTAAGCCGGGCAATAACCTCTTCAGCTCCTCATTTGGTGAGTTCGCTTTTACGCTCGACCATTACAAAGCTCTGTTTACCGATACACCGTATTTAGAGTGGTACAAAAACACCTTCTTGCTTGCTACCGCAAACATGTTGATCTCACTGGTAGTGGTTACCATGACAGCCTTTGTCTTCTCACGTTATCGCTTTCAAGGGAAACGCAACGTATTGATGAGCATTTTGGTGTTGCAAATGTTTCCCGCTTTTTTATCGATGACGGCGATTTACATTCTGTTGTCAAAAATGGGCTTAATCGATACCTATATAGGCTTGCTATTCGTTTATGTCACAGGCTCCCTGCCATTTATGACTTGGCTAGTGAAAGGTTATTTTGATGCCATACCTACCTCTCTAGATGAAGCGGCCAAAATCGATGGCGCAGGGCACATGACCATTTTCCTTGAGATTATTTTGCCGTTGGCTAAACCAATTTTAGTGTTTGTCGCTTTGGTCTCTTTTACCGGGCCTTGGATGGATTTTATTTTGCCAACGCTGATTTTACGCAGCGAAGAGAAGATGACTCTCGCTATCGGCATCTTCAGTTGGATCACATCCAACTCAGCGGAAAACTTCACTCTCTTTGCCGCAGGCTCGCTACTGGTCGCGGTACCGATCACCCTACTGTTTGTTATCACACAAAAACACATCACCACTGGCTTAGTCAGTGGCGCAGTAAAAGAATAATTATCAGGAACTATTATGATTACAAGAAGCTCATTAACTCACTTGGCAAAAAGCGCAGACAGCTATGCTTACGACAACAATACACTGCATATTCGCTTTCGCAGTGCTAAAGGCGAAGTCGACCGCGTAACGTTATGGATTGGCGATCCCTACATCTGGGCGAAAGGCGGATTAGACGGCGGCAATTTAGGAGGAAGTGACGCCCACGGCTGGATTGGTGGCACCGAAGTACCCATGTATTTAGAAGGCCAAAGTGAACATCATGACCATTGGTTTGCTTCCTTTGTTCCACCGAAAAAGCGTAGCCGTTACGGTTTTATCCTGCATGGTAAAGAGGGGGAAAAACTGCTGTTTGGTGAAAAACGCTGTGTGGATATTCAGGACAAGCGACAAGCAGATATTGAGCTGAGCAATTTAAGCAACTTTTTTTGTTTTCCTTACATCAACCCAAAAGACGTTTTAAAAACGCCAGAATGGGTACGCAGCACCATCTGGTACCAAATTTTCCCTGAACGTTTTCACAATGGACGGCCAGAGATTTCACCACCGCAAGTTGAGCCTTGGGGAAGCACACCAACCCGTCACAATTTTATGGGCGGTGATCTGTGGGGCGTTATTGAAAAATTGAATTACTTACAAGATCTTGGTGTCAACGGACTCTATTTTTGCCCCATTTTTACGGCTAATGCTAACCATAAATATGACACGATTGATTACTACAACGTCGATCCACATTTTGGCGGTAATGAGGCGTTTCGCGCTTTGGTGCAAGAGGCTCATCGTCGCGGTATGAAAGTGATGTTAGATGCGGTATTCAACCATATTGGCCACCAGTCACCACTATGGTTGGACGTGGTAGAAAAAGGGGCTAAGTCTCGCTACGCCGACTGGTTCTGGATCAAACAATTCCCTGTGTATCCGGATAAACCTAAGTCTGAGTGGGACTTTAGTAACCTCAATTATGAAACGTTTGCCAACGTAGCAGAAATGCCCAAGTTAAATACCGAAAATCCTGAATGTCGCGCTTACCTTTTGGATGTAGCACGCCACTGGATTGAAGAGTTTGATATCGATGGATGGCGACTGGACGTGGCGAATGAAGTTGATCACGACTTTTGGCGCGATTTCCGCCGTTTAGTCAAAGGCATAAAACCTGATTGCTACATCTTGGGCGAAATATGGCATGAAGGCATGCCTTGGTTGCGTGGAGATCAATACGACTCGCTGATGAATTACCCGCTCACACAAGCGATCACAGACTTTTTTGCGCTGGGTACCGATGATAAAACACGCTTTATTCACTCAGTGACCCACTCTTACCTTGCTTATCCGCGCAATGTAAACGAAGCGATGTTTAATCTGCTGGAAAGTCACGACACCACGCGTCTGATTAGTTTGTGTGGCGGTGATAAACGCAAAGCGAAACTGGCTTATCTGTTCATGTTCACGCAAGTCGGATCACCCTGTATTTACTATGGTGGCGAAATCGGCATGGATGGACAAAAAGGTATCGGCTTAGAACTTAACCGAAAATGCATGGTTTGGGATGAGGAGCAGCAAGATATTGAATTTAAATCTTTTATACAAAAGCTTATCCAGCTTCGCCAAGCCTATCCGGAATGTAACCACCCCTATCTAGAATGGATTGATGTAGCACATCCTCATGTCGTTGCCTTCCGCAAAGGCTCACTACAAGTGGTGATCAACAATAGCGATAGAGAAGCAGTGTGCACCGTGAATGGCAGCGAACTCACTCTTCCTGCATTTGGCTTTGAATTGCGGGATCTTCAGACGTTACAAGTGCTATGAAATTAGGGTTTTCTGTTGATTCCAAGTGGATATGGAGCATGCTCATCGATAACGGTGGGCAGCCTCTCTATCAAGGCCAGCTGATAGCCCCCACCAACGTACAGCAAGCCGCTGAACTTATGGTTAACATCGCTCTTAACATGCAACGCATGTTTGGATCCTTAACGCTAATTGGTATTAATTTGATGCCTGACAGCTGGCAAGGTGCATCACCTAAGGCTAAAGAAACGCTGTCTCAGTGGTTATCTACGCACCTTACCGTTCCCTATCAAATCTTAAATCCGGCTGTGATTGCACTAGCGCAAATACAGCCGCTACCTGAAGGCAATACCTTAAGTGCCGTATTAGACGATGGCTGCGAGTTGTACGTAACTGATCAATTCAATCCAAACGATCCTTATCGCCACGTGCTCGATTTAAGCTGGGCACATAAGCCACTAAAAGGATATCAAAGCTTAATTGATGGGCTGACGCCCCTTTGTACTTGCGGTAGTGATGAATGCATTCGTCAATACTTATCGCGCAAAGGGCTGGAGCGCCAATATCATCAGCTCTCTTTACAACATTGCACCGCGAGCGAAATTATTCAAAATGTTGATCAAAACCAAGCATGGTCAACCCGTATCTATCGCATCTGGATTGATCAGCTCGCTCGCGCTCTATCCGATGCGATCATTCACTTCAAACCCAAGCTGCTCATCTTAAGTGGCCGTTTAATCCAACACCCTGATTTAGGCTTAACTCTCAGAAGCGCCTTAAGTCGCTACTGTCTATCGGACGCTCTACCAAAAATCGTGTGTCTGAATAGTGAGGGATACGATTTTGCCAAAGGCTCAGTCTCGATGTACACCGTAAATTGTGCACAACTCCCTACATTCACCTCATGATGAGTGGTAACCTTGACAGGAAAATTCGTGTGAATCATTACCGAGGAACCCCCGTGACCGAGCTGGTAACAAAACTGATGGACTTTGGCTTTACCAAAACCGATGCCTTGGTTTATATCAATTTACTCAAAAATGGCCGCGCCAGTGGTTATAAAATTGCCAAAGATATTTCACTTTCTCGCTCATCTGTCTATTCGTCGATTGATAACTTGTACAAGAATGGCTGCATTTTTATGTCTGATGGTGAGACAAAAGAATACGAAGCGAAATCACCCGATTTGATTTTTAGCCAGATTGAGAAAAAAACCATAGAAAACATTCAGATCCTGAAAAAAGAACTCTCACGGATGATGCTTCAGGAAGAGAAAGAATTTATCTACAACGTGTCAGGGTTTGAAAACCTGTTGCAAAAAGCACGAGAAATGCTCAACTTGGCGCAAATCGAGGTCTACCTCAATACCGATTTTCACCTTGATCTTATCGCCGATGAAATGTGCCAAGCCATTGAACGCGGAGTGCGAGTGATTGTTTTCTCTTTCAATCGGTTAAGTCTGCCTCATCCGAAAATCGAGCACTACTCTCGCTCCGACAATGAGGAACAACGCTACCCTTCACACCGTTTTATGTTGGTGGTGGATATGAAACAAGCCATGATGTTCTCTAACCGAGAAGAGACACAAGGGCTTTTTTCTAACAATCACTTAATGGTGAAAATGATGGCGGAACACATTCATAGTGACATCTACCTCACCGAGTATGAAAAACTCGCGCCAGAGAAGCGCTGTCGTATTGCCACAGTGCATGAGTTAGAAAACAGCATGGTGATTGATGACCGCTTAAGCTTACAAGCTCAAATAAAAGCATAAGTGGAAAAACTGAGGCGGGATAGAATCCCGCCTTTTTTATCGATACAAGAGATTGACCTGCAAAAACGAAGTCATCTGGCCATCTTACGCCAATAAAATCTCTCTCAGCTCATGCAGTGAAGTCACTTCATAATGTGGTGTAATGCCTTCTGGTTTCGGGTGCTGATGTACGTTTAACCAGCAAGTTTCGATGCCAAAATTCAAGCCACCTAAAATGTCAGAATGTGGATTATCCCCGACCATCAGTACTCGGCTTTTAGCTGGATTCCCCATACGCTCTAGCGCGTGGGCAAAAATGCCAGCATCAGGTTTAGCAATCCCGACTTCTTCAGAAATCACAATCTGATCAAAAAAATCAGTCATGCCGGTTTTAGCCAGCCGAACATCTTGTAGCTCGGTAAAACCGTTGGTAATAATGCCCAAACGCGCTTTACCTTGTAGCGCCTGCATCAACTCCTTCGCGCCCGGTAGCAAGGTGCAAATATCCGCCATGGCTTGCAAAAATGCGCTATTGAGCTCAGCTGTGGTGGTATTAAGCTTTTCAGCCCAGCCAGCAAAACGGGTATGTTTGAGCTGCGCGGCAGTAATATCGCCGTTTTGGTAATCCACCCACAGCGGTTTATTCACTTCTTGGTATTGGTGAAAATCTTGTTCGGTAAATTCCACGCCTTTGCGCGCGAACATCAGCTGCATCCCTTTAAAAGCATCGAAATGAAACAAGGTCTCGTCAGCGTCAAATAAGATCCAATCGTACTTCATGATGATCTCCTTAAAATCAGGCCGACAGTGTAGTGTTTTTCGTGGCGAATGAACATGGTTATCATTTTGTTAAACCGCCAGCAAATATGTAATTTATTTCCGTCAACCGATAGATTCGGTGACTTAGCGCAAAAAGTAGCCCGACATTTCTTTTTATAAAGAGCCGTGAAGCGATACATTGAACGGTAGAAGGAGTGGTTATGAAGCGTTTTTTCCCGTCAGCAGTGATGTTGATCCCGTTTGTGGTCAAACATTACCCCGAGCAGGAAGAGTATTCAGCGGCAGAAGATGGCGCGGAGCATGAGACTCCTTCCTCGATGGCTACAGACCATCTCACCGACACGTCTAAGGCGCATAAGCAATCTATAGAGGATTAATGTCATGAAAAAAGTTGCGGTTATTCTCAGTGGCTGTGGAGTTTTCGATGGAGCAGAGATCCACGAATCGGTGCTTGCGCTGCATGCCATCGAGAAACAAGGAGCCAGTTGGCACTGCTTTGCGCCGAATGTGCAGCAGATGCATGTCATTAACCACCTCACGAGTGAAGAGATGCCAGAAACACGCAATGTGTTGGTGGAATCTGCCCGCATTGCGCGCGGAAAAATCCAAGATGTAGCCACACTCAATGTGAATGAATTTGATGCACTTTTGCTACCGGGCGGGTTTGGAGCCGCGAAAAATCTCACCGACTTTGCGGTGAAAGGCGCACAGTGCAGTATCAACCCGGATGTAGCTGCCGCTTGCCTTGCTTTTGCGGATGCGCAAAAACCTGCGGGTTATATCTGTATTGCCCCAACCATCATCCCGATGATTTATGGCGAAGCCGCTCAAGGCACGATTGGCAATGATCACGGCACCGCAGCCGCATTTAATCAGTTGGGGGGGCAACATGTGGATTGCCCAGTGGAAGGCATCGTATTTGATGAAAGACATAAAGTACTTTCCACCCCTGCCTACATGCTGGCAGAGAATATTTCCCAAGCCGCTTGCGGTATCGAAAAATTGGTTGAGCGCCTACTGCAACTGGCTTAGTGTTTCACAAACTCAATCGATAACAATGCCCACTTTACGTGGGCATTGGTTTTTGCCCTCAGACCAACACAGAGTCGTCATTTGTTGCACAAATGAAACGGCCGCATGAATAATGCTAGGTATATAAAATTTCTGGATGACGAGATTGCGCACAACCAAACAGCGCTATACCCTTGGTAACGTAATCGGTAGCAGAAAAACGTTGGCTTCTCCTGATACCGCAGTCACCTTCAATTCAATAATTTATTCAGTTTGGAGAAAACCCAATGAGCTTACTTAAAGAGTTCAAGGCTTTTGCATCTCGTGGCAATGTAATCGACATGGCAGTCGGTATCATCATTGGTGCGGCTTTTGGCAAAATAGTGTCGTCATTTGTAGCCGATATCATTATGCCGCCAATCGGCATTATTTTAGGCGGTGTGAATTTCAGCGATCTGAGTTTCGTGTTACTTGCCGCGCAAGGTGATGCCCCTGCTGTAGTGATTGCCTACGGCAAATTTATCCAAACCGTGGTCGATTTTACGATTATCGCGTTCGCCATTTTCATGGGTTTAAAAGCAATCAATAGCTTGAAGCGTAAGGAAGAAGAAGCGCCTAAAGCCCCTGCAGCGCCAACCAAAGATCAAGAACTGCTTTCTGAAATTCGTGATTTGTTAAAAGCACAGCAAGATAAATAACTCTGGATGATTCCCCCTCTAAGGCGCTCACTTGAGCGCTTTTTTCCATTTTAGCGCGCCGAATAAGAGTAAAAATCTCGTGCTTCAATTGATCAAAATCAGCAATCCGCTAAAATCCCAATCGCTCGCAGAATTCACTCCATAAGAATCTTTACAAGCCACAATTTATCGCTATGATTTGCGCGCAAACGTTTTCCTCACCATTTTTAGCGCTCTAGATGAGGGTTTTATGCTGCCAGATATTGAAATTTGCCGCGCTACACCATTAGCGTCTATCGACACCATTGCTCAAAAAGCGGGATTGCTCGCGAATGAGTACGAAAGCCACGGCCTGCATAAAGCCAAAGTGTCACTGCATTGTCTAGAGCGATTGGCCAGCAAACCTAAAGGCAAATTCATTCTGGTCACTGCGATTACCCCAACACCACTGGGTGAAGGCAAAACCGTTACCACGATTGGTTTAGCACAAGGGTTGGCCAAACTTAATCATTCGGTCATGGCGTGCATTCGCCAGCCCTCTATGGGGCCAATTTTTGGTGTGAAAGGCGGCGCTGCAGGTGGTGGTTATTCACAGGTCGCACCAATGGAAGAACTCAACCTGCATTTAACTGGTGATATTCATGCCGTCACTGCGGCGCATAACCTTGCGGCAGCTGCGATTGATGCGCGAATTTATCACGAGCAGCGCCTCGGCTATGCAGATTTTGAGCGCCGCACCGGCATGTCAGCGCTGCGCATTGACCCCAAACAGGTCGTATGGAAACGCGTGATGGATCATAACGATCGCGCGCTGCGCATGGTGATGGTCGGCCGCAATGAACCGGGAAAAAATATTAATGGTTATGAGCGCGAAGATGGTTTCGATATCTCTGCCGCCTCCGAATTGATGGCGATTCTGGCTCTCGCCTCGGATCTACGTGATTTGCGTCGCCGCATCGGTAATGTGGTGCTAGCTTATGATTTGGACGGTAATCCGGTCACCACCGAAGATCTGAAAGTGGCTGGTGCAATGGCAGTCAGTATGAAAGAAGCCATTGAGCCGACCTTGATGCAAACTTTAGAAGGCGTCCCAACACTGATCCACGCCGGCCCATTTGCCAATATCGCGCACGGTAACTCCTCGATCATTGCCGATGAAATTGCCACTCGTTTGGCAGACTACACAGTAACCGAAGGTGGTTTTGGCTCCGATATGGGGTTTGAAAAAGCGTGCAACATCAAAGCCAAAGCATCCGGTAAAACCCCTGATTGTGCGGTGATTGTCGCCACCTTACGCGGCTTAAAAGCCAACTCAGGCCTGTATGATTTACGCCCCGGCCAAGCGGTACCGGATGCCCTATTCGCGCCAGACAGCGCCGCTTTGCAAGCCGGTTTTGCAAACTTGAAATGGCATATTGATAACGTTAACCAGTATGGTGTGCCTGCCGTGGTAGCGATTAACCGCTTCCCACAAGATTGTGCCGAAGAACTGGAACAACTGGTTAAGCTGATAGAAGCCCTACCCAACCGTGTATCGGTAGCCATTTCAGAAGGCTTTGCCAAAGGTGGTGAAGGTACCAAGCTGCTTGCCGAAAAAGTGGTTGAGCAGTGTCAACATCCAGCGAAATTCACTCACCTCTACCATTCAGGCATGCCATTGGATGAAAAACTCAAAGCGGTCGCGGTAAAAGGTTATGGCGCTGCCGAGATTGCACTGAGTGATAAAGCCGCGCAGCAATTAGCCAAACTGCAAGCCCAAGGCTTTGATCATCTTGCGGTTTGCTTGGCCAAAACACCGCTGTCGATTTCTACCGATCCCGCAATCAAAGGCGCTCCACGTGATTTTACCGTGCCGATCCGCGAGCTGCGTTTATGTGCAGGCGCCGAATTTGTTTACGCCCTGTGTGGCAGTGTGATGACCATGCCCGGCTTACCGGAAAAACCTTCCTTTATGGCGCTCGATATCGATCAGCACGGCAATATTGTCGGCCTAAGTTAATTCTCTTCCAACTTACTCCCGTGCTTCTCTTAGTAGCAGCACGGTGATTCTTTCCTAAAAACGTTTCCTCTAACACAAAGTTATCTCTGGCAAAAAGTTATCTCCAAGGCTGAAATTTCTGATCCGGTTTGCCGTTCTTTTTCTATAACTTTGTAAAGAACCAAAAGGAAATGCTCATGAAACGACTCTTTACTTGGGGAGCGCCACTTTTCGCCTTGCTGGCACTCACCCTTTCTCTGTTTAGCCAAGCTGACACCAAACCAAGTACCATCGCCTCAGCTTCAGCCAATTACCAGAAAGCGACATTGGCTGGTGGCTGCTTCTGGTGTACAGAATCGGATATGGAGAAACTTCCCGGTGTCGTGGATGTGATTTCAGGTTATGCCGGTGGAGATGTCGATGACCCGACTTATAAGCAAGTCTCATCGGGTAAAACGGGACACATCGAGGTCATTCAAGTGACGTTTGACCCGAAGATCGTCACTTATGAACAAGTGCTGGATCAGTTTTTCCGTCATATTGACCCAACCGATGACCAAGGCTCGTTTGTGGATAGAGGTGAACAATATCGCCCGGCGATTTTCTATCACAACGCCGAGCAACTTGAAGTGGCAAAACGTTTTATGATGGAGATTGACCAACTCGGCATATTCAAAAAGCCACTCAAAACCGAGTTGATTGAGTTTAAAAAGTTCTGGCCAGCAGAAGATTACCATCAGGACTACTACAAGAAGAGTAAAGTCCGTTACAACTACTATCGCTATGCTTCCGGACGCGATCAGTATTTGGATGAGATCTTCGGCGCTGACCGTAACACGCATCCGAAAACCCTTCGCCAGTGGATTGATGAGAAAAATGGGCAAGCGAACGTCAAAGCTTATGTCCGCCCATCGGATGATCAGATCCGCGCCAAACTGACTAGCTTGCAATACAAGGTGACTCAACGCGACGGTACAGAGCGCCCATTTGATAACGAGTATTGGGATAACAAAGAAGAAGGAATTTATGTCGATATCGTCTCGGGTGAACCGCTGTTCTCTTCCACCGACAAGTACGATTCCAAAACTGGTTGGCCGAGTTTCACCAAGCCGATAGATTCAAGTTACATTGTCACCAAAGACGACCGTAGCCTGTTCTACACGCGTACCGAAGTGCGTAGCCGCTTTGCCGATTCACACCTCGGCCATGTGTTTAACGATGGCCCTGCTCCAACCGGTTTACGCTATTGCATGAACTCCGCCGCGATGCGTTTCATCCCCAAACAAGAGATGGCAGCAGAAGGCTACGGTGAATATTTAGCTCTATTCAAATAACTAGCTATACCAACCCTGAAAAGCAATCAGCCCTCAATTTGAGGGCTGATTCATATTCACTTTTAAGAAAAGGAATTAACTAAGAAAATGAATTAACGCAAACCGTGTAGGAATTCCGCACGCGTTGCAGGGTTAGATTTAAAAATCCCCCCCAAAGCGGTCGTTGTGGTGACGCTGGTTGCGTCCATCACGCCGCGAGATTTCACGCAATAGTGAGTCGCATCGATGGTGACTGCCACATCATCCGACTCAAGCAACGTTTGCAGCGCAACTAAGATCTGCTGCGTCATACGCTCTTGCACCTGCGGACGCTGGGCAAAAAAGCGCACAATACGGTTAATTTTCGATAAGCCGATAATTTTGCCGCGCGGGATGTACGCCACCGCTGCCGTGCCATCGATGGTGACTAAGTGGTGTTCACAGGTACTGGTCAGCGTGATGTCTTTCACTTTAACCATCTCACTCACTTTCATCTTATTTTCGATAACGGTGATCTTGGGGAAGTTGGCATAATCCAACCCTGAGAAAATCTCATCCACATACATCTTAGCGATGCGTTGTGGGGTTTCTTCCAAACTGTCATCCGTTAAGTCCAGTCCGAGCAGGTTGAGGATCTCACGCATATGCTGTTCGATTTTTTCCTTTTTCTCTGCTGGTGTCGCCAAGTTGGGCTGCATTGGTGTTTCCAACCCTCGGCGCTCTAGCGCATCTTTCACCAACTTCGCGGATTCGCTAAGACCTGACATTCCTCTACCTCTTAAATACCCCTTTCGGATGGCTGACAAGAATACTCGGATTTAGCGACAATTACACCCCAAAATTCACGTGGATTCTGCATCGTAGAAGGATTCTGTGCTACAGTTTGCCGCAAAAGAACAACAACATAGGACATTCCCGATGGGCTGTTGCGATGCTCCCGGCTTAATGCCGATTGAAGATGCACTTGAGAAAATGCTGTCACGTATTCAACCCGTGCAAACCACTTTACGTTTGCCTCTGCCTGAGGCGCTCGGCTATGTGCTCGCCGAGGCGATCTTATCGCCCATTCATGTGCCACCGTTTGATAACTCAGCGATGGATGGTTATGCCGTCCGTCGCGCTGAACTTGCGCAGCAAAAGCCGTTGCCCGTTGCAGGAAAATCGTTTGCTGGTCAACCCTTTACAGAAGAATGGCCGCCAATGACCTGCGTGCGCATTATGACGGGTGCACAAATCCCTGCCGGTTGTGATGCGGTGATCATGCAAGAGCAAGCAACCATCACCGAAGAAGGTGTCGTGTTCTGCCAGCATGAGGTCAAACTCAATGACAACATTCGCCCAACCGGTGATGACATTCGCCAAAACGATGTGGTGCTGGAACGCGGTGCACGCTTAACCGCACGTGATATCCCGATGATTGCGACTCTCGGCATTAGCCATGTCACCGTCTATCGCAAACCGAAAGTCGCGTTTTTCTCCACCGGAGATGAGCTCAAGCCACTCGGTGAACCGCTGCAAGCCGGACAAATTTACGACAGCAATCGCTACGGCATTAAACCCTTGATTGAAAACTTCGGCTGCGAAGCGATTGATCTCGGCATAGTGCCAGATTGCCCTGCCACTCTGAAAGCCACGTTTGAACAAGCGCAAAGCTTGGCGGATGTGGTGGTCACCTCCGGTGGCGTCAGCGTGGGTGAAGCCGATTACACCAAAGATATTTTGGAAGAGCTGGGTGAAATCGGTTTTTGGAAACTGGCGATAAAACCAGGTAAACCTTTTGCATTTGGCGCGCTGCAAAATGCATGGTTCTGCGGTCTGCCGGGCAATCCGGTTTCCGCGGTGCTGACCATGTACGTGCTCGTACAACCTATGGTTGCCAAATTGGCAGGACACAGCGCTTGGCAAGCCCCGGAATCGATCCCGGCGATCACGCGTAGCCCCTTTAAAAAAGCACCGGGACGGACGGATTTCCAACGCGGCATTTACCGCATTGAAAATGGTCAATTCGTGGTGGAAAGCACAGGCAACCAAAGCTCTGGCGCGTTCCGATCAATGAGCTTGGCTAACTGCTTTGTGGTGCTTGAGCGTGAACGTGGCCGCGTGGAAGTCGGCGAAACGGTTCAAATCCAACTGTTTAACCCAACCCTGTACTAGGAGTGATGGTGGATATTCTCAGCGATGCAGAAATGCTGCGTTACAACCGACAGATCATTCTCAAAGCGTTTGATTTTGAAGGACAAGAGAAACTAAAGCAGAGCTCAGTGCTGATCCTCGGTGCAGGTGGTTTGGGCTGCGCGAGTGGCCAATACCTAGCGACCGCGGGGATCGGTCACATCACATTGATTGATGATGATGTGGTTGAACTCTCTAACCTCCAGCGTCAAGTGCTACACCATGATGCGGATATTGGCCGCGCGAAAGTCGATTCAGCGGCTGATTCGCTGCGTCTGCTCAATCCGCATCTTCAGGTTGAGACGATCCAAGCACGTTTGAGTGATGACGAATTGGACGCGCTGATTGCACGCCACGATCTGGTGCTGGATGCTTGCGATAATGTGGGCACACGTAACCAGCTCAATCGCCTCTGCTTTAAACATAAAACACCGCTGGTTTCCGGTGCGGCGATTCGTATGGAAGGCCAAGTGAGCGTGTTTAAGTATCAAGATCCCGCGCAGCCTTGCTATCAATGCTTAAGCGCCCTATTCGGCTCATCGGCACTCAGTTGTGTTGAAGCGGGCATAATGGCTCCAGTGGTAGGCATTATTGGTGCTGTTCAGGCGATGGAAGCGATTAAGGTGTTGACCGGTTTGGGGACACCTAAGCAAGGTAAGATCTTGATTCTTGACGCGATGAGCATGTCATGGCGTGAAATGAACCTGATGCAGCTACCTCAGTGTCCAGTTTGCCACCCGCAAAGCTAACGTCTGCTGTATTAACGTCACAATTTTGCGACGCTGACACGGTCTGGCTACCCATTCTGTGCCAGATGGCGAAGTTAAATCCTCTAAAGCCGACTAAAGTTATACCCACATGACTTGGAGTTGCAGCTAATACCCTGCAGCTTCAAGCATGGTGGGAATAAGATCAAATAGAGGAGCTGAGCCATGTCCAATCTCAACGTTTTGGAAATTAAATCTTTCGTTCCCGCTCAGGACTTCACCACGTCCAAACAGTTTTACTTATCCCTCGGTTTTGAACTGATTACAGAATTTGGCGATGTGGCTTATTTGCGTTTAGGCCAATGCGCCTTTTTGCTGCAAAACACCCATCAGCGCCCCCATCAAGGCAACACCATGATGCATCTGTTAGTGGAAGATGCGCAAAGCTGGTTCGATCACGTCAAAACGTTGCAATTGGAAGAACGTTTTGAAAGCAAAGTGACTGATCTCATCACTCAACCTTGGGGCATGTTGGAGTTTTGTTTGGTTGACCCGAGTGATGTTCTGTGGCGTATTGGTCAACGTATTGGGTAATCACAAAAATAAGGAATAACAATGACCTCCCCACTCGTCACGGCGCAATGGCTGCAACAACATCTGCACGACCCCAATTTGGTGATCCTCGATAGCAGCATCGAGTTTCAAATTCCAACCGAGTCTGAAAAAGATTGGGTCAACAAGATCCCTAATGCGCAGCGCTTTGATTACGACAAAGTCTTTTGCGACCCTGATTCGCCCTTGCCGCACATGATGCCTTCTGAGGAGCGTTTTAACACTCTCGCTCGCGAACTGGGTATCAACCAAGATTCCTTTATTGTGGTGTACGACAACAGCGGCACGTTTGCCTCTCCCCGAGCATGGTGGATGTTCAAGGCCATGGGACATCACAAGGTGTATATCCTCAATGGCGGATTAACCGAATGGAAGGTTCAGGGTTACAACGTCACTCAAAACTATCGTGAACCCACACCAAAAGGGAACTTTGACGGCAAACTCAACCCACAAGCCTTTGTTGATGCGAGTTATGTTCTCAAACAGATCGATAATCCACATAGCCAAACCATTGATGCACGTGGATTAGCGCGCTTTTTCGGTGAAGTGCCAGAACCTCGCCCCGGCGTGCGCAGTGGGCATATTCCCGGCTCATCCTGCTTGCCTTTTGCAGAGCTCATCACTGGTCACAAGCTAAAAGAGCAAGCCGAGTTACCCCCGCTACTGACTCATATGTTGCCCGACACCGCCCAAGAGTATCTGTTTAGCTGTGGCTCAGGCGTGACCGCATGTATTGTGCTGCTCGCGGCGTATGTGTGCGGCTATCAAAACCTCTCGGTTTACGATGGTTCGTGGACAGAATGGGGACAACGGCAAGATCTGCCGATTGAGTAATGTCTAAGTCGTTAGAGTGCAGCGGAGCTCGCTGCACTTCTTTTCTACAGAAATTGGCCTACAAAATATCCATTAAATAGCGATTTAAGACGCAGATAATGCCGTTTGCATCTGTTCATCTAAGTTGAGTACGGTCAAAGCGTTACTCACGCTAGTCGCAATCACATCAATCGCGCCGGTGCGCAGTGCGCCCAAAAGAGCAAGCGGTTTACTGTTTTCTGCGGCAATTGCGATCACTTCAGCAATTGGGCGGAACTCGTCAATCCCCAAGCCAATCACGCGGTCATTCATCACGGTATTGGCGATGCGCCCGTGCACATCAAAAAAATCATGCCCGGCGAAATCCCCGACCACACCTTGGTTCAGGCGTGATTGCACCACCTCTTCCGGCGTAAACCAGCCAAGGTCAACCATGTAGCTGTTTTCACTCATATCACCAATTCCGACCAGTGCGATATCCGCTTTACGAGCAAGGTCGAGGGTTTGCTTCACCGTACTGTTTTGCATGAATACCCGTTTCTGCTCCGGGTTTTCTGCGTAAGCTGGCGCGTACAAGGTTTCCGAGCTGCCGCCGTATTTTTTTGCGAGTTGGCGACAAATGTGGTCAGCGTTAAACATACCGCCACGTGGGTGAATGCCGCCGATGCTGCACACAAATTTGCAATCTCGCGGCGTGATCACCCCAACATGATGTGCTACGGCCGACACATTACGCCCCTGCCCAACCGTCACCACCATGCCGTTTTTTAGCGTGCTGGTGAGATAGTTGGATACCAAGCCAGCGACTTGTTGGCGCTGTGCTTCATCATTGGGTTGATCAAGGGCAATCAAGGCGCGGCGCACGCCAAAACGCTCAATCAAGCGCTGCTCGATTTTGGCGCTGAACACCGGATGGTATTTCACAGTAATTTCAACAATCCCCTCATCACGGGCTTGCTTGAGCAACCGCCCCACTTTGGCGCGTGAAATGGTGTATTTTTTGGAAATCTCTTCCTGTGTTGCACCATCTTGATAATAAGAGACGGCGATTTCAGTCAGCAGATCGGTACTTTCAACCGAAATCTCTGGAATTTGGCTCATGGGCTATCCTTCTATGGCAGCGGCCTTGCATGCCGCAGCACTCAACATTGCGCTCAACATTCAGCTCAACATCAGTATGCGCGCTATGTTACTCGCCTTTTTGGAGTGAGCAAATGATCTTAGTCATAACATTTTCTCAGTGTGGTTTTCTCACCTTTGATGGATAGCCCATGGTGAGGCCAAATTTGAGCAAACGATTTAATGTCAACAAGGGCTGCGAAGGCGAAAAAAAACTCCGCTCAACGCGTCATAAACCGGGTTGTTGAATTGACTTTCCCTACAGATAGGATAAATATGGCTCCATCATTTACTCAGCGAACGAGCAAATGTTCAGAGCAAAAGTTCGGGCGCTGAAAATTTTGCATTTACTGGCTCGCACTCTCTAAATCAACCCAAACTACTTGGAGGTGCAGGTAGGCGGCAAGTGAGTTCATCCCCATGAGCATAGATGCACTATGTGATTGGGGTGAACGAACGTAGCCAACACCGCTGCAGTTTCAAATAGGAAGGGTATAAAGTGATTGAGTCATTCAACTGCTTGCCCTATCTGACCCTCATCGGCAGATAAGCCCAACGAAATAGGACGATCGAAATGAGCAATAAATTAGCGCAACTTCGTAAACTGACCACAGTCGTGGCCGACACTGGTGAAATTGATGCGATCAAAAAATACCAGCCAGAAGACGCAACCACTAACCCTTCTCTGATTCTAAAAGCTGCGCAGATTGCTGAATACGCACCTCTGATTGATCAAGCTATCGCCTACGCAAAAACTCAAAGCAACGACAAAGCACAACAAGTACAAGACACTTGTGACATGCTGGCGGTCAACATCGGTAAAGAAATCCTAAAAACCATTCCGGGTCGTATTTCGACTGAAGTTGACGCGCGTCTTTCTTACGACACCGAGCGCAGCGTAGCGAAAGCACGTCAGCTAGTAAAAATGTACAACGATGCGGGCATCAGCAACGATCGTATCCTGATCAAACTGGCTTCTACTTGGGAAGGTATCCGCGCGGCGGAAATTCTTGAGAAAGAAGGCATCAACTGTAACCTGACTCTGCTGTTCTCTTTCGCACAAGCGCGTGCGTGTGCTGAAGCAGGTGTGTTCCTGATCTCTCCATTCGTTGGCCGTATCATGGACTGGTACAAAGCTAAAGAAGGTCGTGATTTCGCGGCAAGCGAAGATCCAGGCGTACTGTCAGTGACCAAGATCTACAACTACTACAAAGAGCACGGCTACAAAACTGTCGTGATGGGCGCAAGCTTCCGTAACATTGGCGAGATCCTAGAACTGGCTGGCTGTGACCGCCTGACTATCGCACCTTCGCTACTCGCTGAGCTTGAAGCGGCTGAAGGCGAATTGGTTGCAAAACTGGTTGACTCAAAAGGCTCTAAAGCTCGCCCTGCTCCAATGACGCACAGCGAATTCCTGTGGGAACACAACCTAGACGCTATGGCCGTTGAGAAACTGGCTGAAGGCATCCGTAACTTCGCGGTTGACCAAGGCAAACTGGAAGCGATGATCGCGGCTAAGCTGTAATCCTGATTTTGAAGCGAGCTCCGGCTCGCTTCTTTCTGCTTTTTATTTTTGTTGAACGCACTCCGTTCAACCTCCTTTATTGAAATGAGTAACACTATGAATCGCAAACAACTTGCCAATGCTATCCGCGCCCTGAGCATGGACGGCGTCCAAAAAGCTAACTCTGGCCACCCGGGAGCCCCAATGGGCATGGCGGACATCGCCGAAGTGCTGTGGCGTTCACACTTAAACCACAACCCACAAAACCCAAATTGGGCTGACCGCGACCGTTTCGTACTGTCTAACGGCCACGGCTCTATGCTGATTTACTCGCTGCTGCACCTGAGCGGCTACGAGCTGTCGATTGACGATTTGAAAAACTTCCGTCAACTGCACTCAAAAACACCGGGTCACCCAGAATATGGTTACGCACCGGGCATCGAAACCACTACTGGCCCACTAGGCCAAGGCATCACCAATGCCGTAGGTATGGCGATTGCTGAAAAAGCTCTGGCAGCGCAGTTCAACAAACCGGGTCACGACATCGTTGACCACTTCACTTATGTGTTCATGGGTGACGGCTGTTTGATGGAAGGTATCTCGCACGAAGCGTGTTCACTGGCGGGTACACTTGGCCTTGGCAAACTGATTGCATTCTGGGATGACAACGGTATTTCTATTGATGGTCACGTGGAAGGCTGGTTCTCAGACGACACACCAAAACGTTTTGAAGCCTACGGCTGGCATGTGATCCCTGCGGTTGATGGCCACGATGCAGATGCGATTAACGCTGCGATTGAAGCGGCGAAAGCAGAAACCTCTCGCCCAACGCTGATTTGTACCAAAACCATCATCGGTTTCGGCTCTCCAAATAAAGCGGGCTCACACGACTGTCACGGTGCGCCTCTGGGCAACGATGAAATCAAAGCCGCCCGTGAATTCTTGGGTTGGGAATACGCTCCATTTGAAATCCCAGCGGACATCTACGCAGCGTGGGATGCAAAACCAGCAGGCGCAAGTAAAGAAGCCGCTTGGGATGAGAAATTCGCGGCTTACGCGAAAGCTTACCCAGCCGAAGCTGCTGAATATAAACGCCGCGTAGCAGGCGAGCTGCCAGCGAATTGGGAAGCGGCAACCAGCGAAATTATCGCTAACCTGCAAGCTAACCCTGCCAATATCGCATCGCGTAAAGCATCACAAAACGCGTTGGAAGCGTTCGGCAAACTGCTGCCAGAATTTATGGGCGGCTCAGCTGACTTGGCGCCTTCTAACCTCACCATGTGGTCTGGCTCTAAGTCTCTCACAGCAGAAGATTTCTCCGGCAACTACATCCACTACGGTGTGCGTGAGTTTGGTATGACGGCCATCATCAACGGTATCGCGCTGCACGGTGGCTTTGTGCCTTATGGTGCAACCTTCCTGATGTTTATGGAATACGCGCGTAACGCGATGCGTATGGCGGCACTGATGAAAGTGCAAAACATCCAAGTGTACACCCACGACTCTATCGGTCTGGGTGAAGATGGTCCAACCCACCAACCGGTTGAGCAAATCGCTTCCCTGCGTATGACACCAAACATGAGCACATGGCGTCCATGTGACCAAGTGGAATCGGCAATGGCTTGGAAACTGGCGATTGAGCGTAAAGATGCGCCATCTGCGCTGATTTTCTCGCGTCAAAACCTCGCGCAGCAACCACGCAGCGCTGAGCAAGTCGCGAACATCGCTAAGGGTGGTTACATCCTGAAAGAGTGTGCAGGCCAACCTGAGCTTATCCTGATTGCGACTGGCTCTGAAGTGGAACTGGCGGTTGCCGCTTACGAGCAACTGAGCGCCGAAGGCAAAGCGGTTCGCGTGGTCTCTATGCCATCGACCGACGCATTTGATAAGCAAGATGCAGCCTACCGTGAAGCGGTACTGCCAGCGGCAGTCACCAAGCGTATCGCGATTGAAGCCGGTATTGCCGACTTCTGGTACAAGTATGTTGGCTTTGGTGGTCGCATCATCGGTATGACCAGCTTTGGTGAATCCGCACCTGCGGGTGAGCTGTTCAAACTGTTTGGTTTCACGACTGAAAACGTAGTGAAACAAGCCAAAGAACTGCTGGCGTAATTAAAAGCGATTTATTTCAAAGTTACGCAAAGAAAGTTACGCAAAGAAAAATCGATGATAAAAAATCCCGCTGCGGCGGGATTTTTGTTTTATAGCACGAGACTTAAACGATTCGCTTAATAAGAGATTTCAAATCCGAGCGTAATGGTTCGCCCCGGATCCGGCATGCTGACCACAGACCCCGGACGCACTTGATAACGATCGGTCACGTTGTTGACCGCAAAGAACAGCTGGGTGTTGGCATTCAACTCGTACTGTGAATAGAGATCAATCGTGTAATCGGACGGAATTTCAAGGATCGGATTGGCCGCCGTGCCCGCCAACCAATCACTAGGGTTTGATTTGCCTGAGTGATAAGAAACTTTCACCCCAGAATCGAGCGTATCGTTAAAGAATTTCGTACCCACATTCAGGTACAAATTCTGTTTTGGCGGAATACGCGTTGGGGTTAATCCCCATGCAAATCCGAGCGAATTACAGGTATCACTCTCCGCGTATTGCGCTTGTTGAACGGAACAAATCTTTGTCTCGCTGTACAAGGTCGCCGCGAAGTGGGTGTACAACCAAGCATATTGGTAATGAGCCCCCAACTCCCAACCAGAGAGTTGCAACTTATCATAATTGGTGAAGGTAAAGTTCGCCTGCCATTCAGACATACCCGGGGTTTTCGCCAATCGTCCACCTGAAATGAAGTCTTTAATACTGTTGCGGAAATAGGACACCGACAGATTCAAACGATCATCCTGCAGCACACTGTCCGACGCCATAAATTGCACGCCAACCTCATTGTTCCACGCTTGTTCCGGTTTGATCGGGTTGTATGGGTTATAGCTGAACACCTCATTTGATAGCGTTGTTTCATACAAGCTCGGCATACGATAAGTGCGTGAGGATTTCAAAAACAGCTGAGTGCTAGGTGTTAAGGCGTAGGTGAACTCACTGAGCAGATCGAGCTTCTCCTTGTAGTCTAACTGCTGCTTGGTTTGATAATCGGTTGACTTGGCATTGTGCAGATTGAGGCCAAGCTGAACTCTCAACGGCGAGTAATCGATATCCGCATTTGCAAACAGGTTCTGCGCCGTGCGTTTTCCGTGGCGGGAAGTCACCGTCTTGGTAAAGCGGGTTTGCCCATCTTCTTCGGGAGATAAACGCTCATTCTGCTGAGCCAAACCATAATTCAGCCTGACTGGCCACTGAGTCAGTAAGGTTTCATTGGTCAGACTCAAACCAGAGCGATCATTGTGATATGCATGAAAATATTGCTCCGCGTTGGTTCCTAGCGCCCAAAGCCCATTGTATTGCGCCAGATCAGCCTCGGTGTACCAAAAGTTAGCATTCAAATTGAGCCAAGGATGATCCGGTTGGTAATAGTAATTGGCGCTGTAGGTATTCACTTTGGCGGTTCCTAGCCCCCACTGCGGCATTCTGTCTTTGCCATCGGGGTATGGGTTCCCTTCCCAATCTTCTGAAGATTTGTACCAATACGCCATCAGCACTTCACCCGCTTTTTGCGCATGGTGACGGTAATTAAAATCGGCATTGTGTGCCGTGCCAGTGTCGCTCGCGAGTTTGAACAGCCAAGAGTCACTCTCAAAACTGGTATTGACGACTTCTTGCCCTTGCCCAACAACAGGCTCTTGATACTCCTCATAACCTTTCTTGCCAGCGAAGTGATTGCCTTTTGAACGCTTACTGTACGCCAGTACCGTATTGAATGATTCGGCCTGATAGCCCAATCCAAGCATAAGTGAACCGTGTTTAAATGCAGAATGCTCACCTCGCTCATCAAGCGCGTATTGGCCTTGTTCCGAGTAATCACTCGAAACATCAGGCGTCCGATTGTGGTTATTGGCGCGTGCTTTCAGTACCACACCGAAGGCTTGATCATCTTTGATGATGTCTTTGATACCCAAGGTCGTGGCATTCACCACACCGCCCACCGCGCCACTGGCATAAGGTGAACTCTCAATCGTTGCCCCTTTATTGACGGTCAATGAACTGAGCAAATCGGTATCAATATAAGTGCGATCACTCACCCCTTGATAGCCACGAGAGGTATGAGTGGACTGCAAACTCCCATCAATAAAGATCGGCACACGCCCCTCGCCCTGCACACCACGGATGCCAATATCCAATGCCCCCGCTTCATTGTGCATGTTATTACTCTGCACACTCGTGATGCCGGAAAAAATATCCGCGTTGGCAATACTGCGCACTTTATCTAAATCAGAACGAGTACGTTGATCGGTGGGAATCGATTGACCATGAACCGTAACGGTTTCATCGACGGCTTGCTCGGTATTCTCTTGTGCTTGAACGACACTACTCAAAACGACAGGAAGAAGAGTGAACAAAGGTTTCAACTGCATAATTTGATCCTTGTCAAAAATAAAGCACGAATACTGATGCAATTGATAACCATTATCAACAATTTGTAATAATGATTTTAGTGACCTTGCTCCCACAAATATTCATACGATCAATCGTTTGCGCACGATTTACTCTGATTGAGCCATTTATCGCCACCGAACAAAAGCAAAATTAGCAATCGATTGCTTAATGAATTCTCCTGAGTCAATGCTCAGATGGAGCGATCAACTGGCTTTTCTCTCGTGTTAGAGCGACAATCGCGCCACTCGTGAGCCAAGCTCAAATCAAAGCAACACAGAAGTAGAACCACCGCAATGATCACCTCTTCCACCGTAATTATTGGATTGCACAACCCGAAAAGCCCAACCAACGTCGGCGCAGTAATGCGTGCCGCTGGCTGCTACAACGCCACTCAAGTGCGTTACAACGGTACGCGTTATGCTCGCGCCGTGAAATTTCAGACCGACACTCAAAATAGCCATGAACGTATTGGATTGGTCGAGATGGACGATCTCACTGCGGGATTGGATAGTGAAGTCAAAATCGTCTGTGTCGAGCTGGCGGTAGGTGCAACTGCGCTGCCTCACTTTACCCATCCAGAACAAGCGATTTATCTGTTTGGCCCCGAAGATGGTTCGCTGCCGCAAGAGGTGGTTGATCAAGCGCATCATGTGGTTTACGTGCCCACCCACGGCTGTATGAACCTCGCCGCCACCGTCAATGTTGTGCTGTATGACCGTTTAGCCAAAAGCCTCGGTGAGATTGACGATCAAGCACAAGTGATCGCCAATCGAGATAATAAAAATCGGTTGAAGGTGAAAAGCTAAACCGCGTTCACTTTTTACGTTTAACGATAACAAAAATGCTTTATGCCCCTCCCCCTTCTAGGGGGAGGATGGGAGGGGGTATTCCACGCCAGCCTTACGCCCGCCTAAGGGGCTGGCAACGCATTAACACAAAACTCAATCACAACAACCGAAACCACCGCGGCTCATTGGGACTGGAAACGCTACGCGTTGACAGTCCCTCTTGAGGCGTTTGTTGTGCCGCTAACCAAAGCGTGAAGCCAGTTTTTTATAGACAGCATCTTTGTCACGTTTACCGACAGCAAGGACATAGACAACTATCTCGTCGTCAATAACCTCATAAGCTAAACGATAGCCCGCCGTACGAAGTTTAATCTTGTAAACAGCGTCGTATCCTCGAAGCTTAGCCGAAGGGACATGCGGATTTTCTAACCGTTCCTTTAACTTCTTCTTGAACTGACTCTGAATTGTCGGAGCTAACTTACTCCATTCCTTTTGCGCAGCCGGCAGAAACTTTAACTTATAGGTCATCAATATTTACTTCCACAGCTTGTGATAAGTCCGCTCGGCGGCTATCGACAATTTGGGAAAGCTCATAATCATCGAGCATATCGATGAGATACTCATACGTTTCCGCTGGCACAAGGTAAGCCGCTGGCTTGTTGTGGTTTAAAATTGCAATTGCAGACCCATCAGCCTCATTCAACAAAGCTGTTGGGTTCTTCTTTAACTCTGAAATACTTGCAGAGCAATTCGCTAAAACTTGTCTCATAAAACACCATATAAGCATCAAAATAAGACCTAATTTTAGACCTTAATTTAATTCTGTGATAGTTGTTTTTTTGCGATTGCGGCACAACGCCCGCCTAAGGGGCTGGAAACGCATTACCACCAAACTCAAACACAACAACCGTAACCACCGCGGCTCAATGGGACTGGAAACGCCGCGCGTTGACAGTCCCTCTTGAGGCGTTTGTTAGGGCGCAAATTCTTTAAGGTTGACCACAAAGTCCAATTGAGCCAATATGTATAGACCATATGAACCAAAAGGATCACTATTATGGCTAATACTACACTCAAAAGCTTTAAACCTAAGCCATCTTACCAACCTAACTTTTGGTATACACTTGGCATTGAAGACGAAGACACATCAAAGAATACCGCTATACATCAAGGTTTTAAACCGATTGTCTATCGCAATATTGTTGAGAAAGCCAAATTGTCTCAGAGCGAGTTTCATAACGTTACTCTTATCCCAATCAGCACAATAAAGCGTAGACTCAAGAATGAAGAGCGGTTCAGCACTCAAGAGAGTGATGTTATGTATCGCCTTGCCATGCTTATCAAACTTGCCACTGACCTTTTTGGTAATGAACAGCGCGCATTAGAATGGATGCGTGAGAATATCTATGGTCTTAACGGAAAGCGTCCACTAGATATGATTGCAACAACTGTCGACTTCGAAACCGTTAAAGATCTCATTGGTCGTGTTGAGCATGGAGTCTTCTCTTAATGAAGATGTACAGGCTCACTCAGAAGAAATTTGCAGACACGCCTTTTAATCCCATGGGAGCAAAGCTATTCGGAGGACGATGGAATTCAAAAGGGATTGAAGCGCTTTATTTTGCTGAGTCGGAATCGTTGTGTGTTCTTGAGGTGTTTGTGCACATAAACAATGATCCGGAACTCATTCATAAATATGACCTTTATCGAATTGATGTGCCTGATGAGCTGATTGTGCAACTAGAAAATGAGGATCTACCAAACAACTGGAGGGCAATACCCGCCAATGAACAAACGCAAGAGATTGGAGACCAGTTTTTAAAGGCAGAAAACCCTGAATTTGCAGCACTTCAAGTTCCATCAACGATCTCCCCCAGAGACCGCAACTATGTCGTTAATCCAAATCATCCACTTATGTCCGAGATATTTAACAAAGCCGAGAAACTGGATTTCAGCTTTGATCAACGGATCTTCAAGTAGAAGATTTGAGCCCTAACGCCCGC
Source organism: Vibrio paracholerae (assembly GCF_037672085.1). NCBI lineage: Bacteria > Pseudomonadati > Pseudomonadota > Gammaproteobacteria > Vibrionales > Vibrionaceae > Vibrio > Vibrio paracholerae. The sequence continues at coordinate 517,536 of NZ_JBBHLM010000001.1, forward strand.
CTAAGGGGCTGACAACGCATTAACACTAAACTCAAACACAACAACTGCAACCACCGCGGCTCATTGGGACTGGAAACGCCACGCGTTGACAGTCCCTCTTGAGGCGTTTGTTAGCTTCGTAGCCCATTGTTTACCAATGACTTTTTAAACACATTTGCTTGAAAGCAAAAGCATCACTCAAACACACGTCCAACGCCAAAAGCTGTGAAGTGAGCTGCCAAAACTTGCAGCGATCAAGGTTAAGTTGGCCACTTACTGCATTTCCGACAAAGAACGTGCGATTTCAGCGACGATGCTGCTTTTTGTGAAACCAAGCTGCCAGTGTTGAACATCCAACAACATTGAAGCATCGAGACTTGATGGTTTTCAGCGACTTTGAAACTGCTGAGCATTCAACACTTTCTACCAAGTCAGAATCAGACAAACTCGGAAGCCAACTTGTGCAATTTGAACGCTAAAAGCTTATTTTTCAGAACGATTGAGTTTGGATTTTGATGATTCCAGCCTTTAAGAAGCTAACGCCCGCCTAAGGGGCTGGCAACGCATTACCACTAAACTCAAACACAACAACCGTAACCACCGCGGCTCAATGGGACTGGAAACGCCACGCGTTGACAGTCCCTCTTGAGGCGTTTGTTATATTCGTAGCCTATTGATTAAAAAGTTGTTCTACCGTTTTCATCGGTAAGAACATACGAATACGCTCATTATGTTCGCACAATACTTCAAAGCCGAACTTCGTATAGAACGCTTGAGCGCAATCTGTCAGACAATCCACAACTATTGCGTATGCCCTCATGTGATGATTCACTTCCCATAAGTACTTCAGCGCACGAATTAGGCTGACCTTTCCAAGTCCAGAACCGTGAAATTCTTTGTGCACAGCTAACTGAGCCAACAGAAAAACAGGGATTGGATACCTCGGTAGTTTCTTTGCTAATTGTGCCGGTAATGTTTCTCGGCAGATTGAGCTCGGTGCAACACTATAAAAGGCACAAATAGCGAATTTTTGATTTAACAGTGGTTGAGCACTAGGTAAAACCATTGTTCGGCTAATACCTGCTTGCATGTGCTTTGCAGCTTGAGTTTTGATAAATGTGTTTAGCTCTTGCTCACCACAGTCAAATGAGTCGCGGTCATGCTTTGATTTACTAAGTTCTACAAACTCTTTGCCCCAACTCACTTGATACCGCTCTTCTCTGTAAATTTAACAGCTTCAAGCAAAGCTTGATTCGGTGCTTTTACTTTATTACACGCAGCAATAAACTCGTCAAAAACACTGTCTTTAACCATAATACTTTCATGCTCCTCAATAACATGAGTCGCATCTTCGTCCATAAGTCTCACCACATATTCAGTGAGACTTTTTAAACCAAGTAAAGCCGATGCCTTTTCGGCTTTTGCCTTGATCTCTTCATCAAGGCGGATATCTAAACGTGCCGTTGCCACAAACCCCTCCTACGTACGGATACATTCCGTCAGTTGGGCGATTATAGGCCAAACTTAAAGCACATTCAATTCGTACGGAAGGTTTACGGAACGAGAGAGAATATAACGCCCGCCTAAGGGGCTGACAACGCATTACCACTAAACTCAAACACAACAACCGAAACCACTGCGGCTCATTGGGACTGGAAACGCCACGCGTTGGCAGTCCCTTTGAGGCGTTTGTTATGCTTAAGCTTCAACACTTTACACTTGAAACAACTCAAAAATAAACCATTGAAATTATTAGCCAAACCATAGAGTTTCTCGAATTGGAACTGAATCAAAGTTTACTTATGAACTGACCAATGCAGAGTTTCATCCTACAAATCAGCCAATGTGGAAACCCTCTCCGACAAACCAACTCACCACACATGAGCACAACAACTCAATGAGGCAATGACACTGAAATTTACAGCGACAGACACATTGCCGTTTCATTAGGCAGCGAAAAACAATGCTCAATTGCCGACAGACTTTCAGCCCATAAGTAAAGGCACCAAATTGCTCAAAGCGACTTGAGAGAGCAAAACTCACCTCGTGTGGACGCAAAAACCCAATGAGGCAATCACTCAGAATTTACAACGCCAGACACATTGCTGCTTCATTAGGCAGCGAAAAACAATATTGAATTGCCGACAATACCTGAACGAAATGCCAGAGGAATCGACAGCGGCAAACTGCTGATTTTTATGGATTAAGCATAACGCCCGCCTAAGGGGCTGACAACGCACAAAAGCACTCAATGCATAGCAAATTCATCACAAAAACAAACGCATGGCAAAAATGCCACGCGTTGTGAGTCCCTCTTAAATGCTTTGTTAGCCGTTTATCTCACACTTGAATGATGAGACACGCTCTCTAACCTTTCTGCCAACCAAATTTTAATGATTGATTGACGTGTTACACCAATACGACTCGCTTCTCTGTCCAAGGACTCAAGCATCCAGGCTGGAAAATCCACATTGACTCGTTTTTGCTTATGCATCGGTCTTTTAGCTTGCGATAGATCCAAGTCCATTACGATATCATCGTCGTCACTTTCAAACTTGGCATCAAATTCATGCGCTTTCATAAAGGCTTACCTCCGCTTTCCGTGAACGCCGAACTGAGATGATCCTGATATTCGTACCTCGGTAGGTAATTACTCCTGACCAATGCTTACCGTTTAGTAAGCCGACAACCAAATATCTGGGCTCATCACTCGTGTTAGCAGGGATCTCGATAAGATCTGAATCATTCCACAACCCTTGAGCTGTATGAAAATCAATACCGTGCTTTTCGAGATTACTTCTGCTTTTGTTTTCATCAAATTCAAATTTAATCATGAGTAAAAACTACACCCTTTTTACTCATTAGGCAAACTTTGTTTATTGATGACGGCTAACGCCCGCCTAAGGGGCTGACAACGCATTACCACAAAACTCAAACACAACAACCGTAGCCACCGCGGCTCAATGGGACTGGAAACGCCACGCGTTGACAGTCCCTCTTGAGGCGTTTGTTAGTTTGCTTTCACCCAAATCATGCGATTTAATCATTTTAAACACTTCGCACCATGAGCTATACTCTTTCAAACTTTGAGTGAGGAGCCTAGCTATGCACACACTAACAGCAAATGATGCTAAACGAAATTTTGGTGAACTTCTTCTAAGCGCACAGCGCGAACCTGTCATCATCAGCAAAAACAGTAAAAATACTGTCGTTGTCATGTCCATTAAGGATTTTGAAGAACTTGAAGCCATGAAACTCGATTATCTCAAACACTGCTTTGAGTCTGCTCAGAAAGACTTAGATAATGGTGAAACCGTTGATGGTGCCGCTTTTCTAAACACCCTTTGATGGAGCGTTTACCTCGATATGCAAAGTAAACAATATAATCTCAGCCAATTAGCCCAAGAGCACTTACTCAAAATTAAACACTACACCATTGAAAATTTCGCTGAAGCGCAGTGGCAAAAATATAAGTCGACCTTGCTTTCAGGTTTCCAAACTCTAGCGGATAACCCAGGACTAGGAAAAAGCTGTGAAGATATTTACCAAAATGGTTTTTACTTTCCAGTTGGGAAACACATGGCTTATTACACCAAAGAAGCAGACTTCATTCTCATTGTTGCAGTATTAGGGCAATCACAGCTGCCCCAAAAGCATCTCAAACAGTCACGCTTTGTTTCTTAGTCTCCGATTGCAAACTAACGCCCGCCTAAGGGGCTGACAACGCATTACCACTAAAGTCAAACACAACAACCGAAACCACCGCGGCTCAATGGGACTGGAAACGCCACGCGTTGACAGTCCCTCTTGAGGCGTTTGTTATATTTTCGTTCTCAACTCTAACGTGATAGAACGTTGAGCATTGCCAAAAATCATTAAATAACCGATATTTCTCGGCTCTCTAAAACAGTCGCAGCTTCTGCTCGCTCAATAATTTTCAACAATACCGATTGAATCGCTTCATCTTCACGGGCATCTTTGTCACTCGTAAATCTCTGAATTTGTGGTTCAGCGTTTTCTTCAGGAACGAAAGTGATGACTACTTCGGTCGCCAAATCGGTCGTTTCACCGAAATACTCTAATGATATTTGCGGATAACCTCTGAAACCTCTTTGTACTCGTTTCAATATGCGTTTTTTCGCTTTATCCACGTTCATGATGAATCCTTTTGATGGTTGAACTGAAAAGAAATATAACGCCCGCCTAAGGGGCTGACAACGCACACCACAAAACTCAAACACAACAACCGTAACCACCGCGGCTCAATGGGACTGGAAACGCCACGCGTTGACAGTCCCTCTTGAGGCGTTTGTTATGCAGTTGGTTTACATAAATGCTGCTATTTTACGGTAAAACCAAACTATCGCTTGGTGGCAACTGTCTTTGTTGAGACAATCCTCACCGTTATTTCTACATCAACGGACAACTATGAAACTCTTAGTTCGCAACCTTGCTCGCACCACAACTGAGCACGACATTCGTAAACTGTTTTCTGAACACGGCTCTGTGACCGAATGCACTCTCATTTTAGACCAAGAAACTGGTCTATCGAAAGGCTTTGCTTTCGTCGAAATGCCAGAGGCTTCAGAAGCAAAAACGGCAATTGCAGCACTGAATATGGCAAACGTTGCCAAAAGAGCATTTAACCAATCCATCTTTTCTGGGGTAAGCCAATTTTTCACTTCTGCAGTTAACTCCCAAACTAATGGAAGACCAAGCTCGTATGAAGCCCCTGCTCCTAACAATAATGCTTTCATAACAACCTTATTTTTATCGAGAAAACTTTAGGCACTTAACGCCCGCCTAAGGGGCTGGCAACGCATGACCACTAAACTCAAACACAACAACCGAAACCACCGCGGCTCAATGGGACTGGAAACGCTACGCGTTGACAGTCCCTCTTGAGGCGTTTGTTAGCCGTTTTTTTTACACAACCAAAGAAAAATGATGGCAACCAATAATAAATCCTTCTCGAAGGTAAAATTTGTGCGCTAAAAAACGCTGTACACCGGAATCAAGATGAATTTGGCCACAGCCTTCTTCTATTGCATAACTTTTAAACCAATCTATGAGCAGTTTGCCGACACCTTTTGAACGAACTTCTGAATTTGTAACCAAGTCATCAATATAGATATGTTTGCCCCAGGCCAACTTTTCACAAATACAAAATCCAGCAACACCCAATACAGCATCACCTGATTTTACATACGCAACTTTATAGCCATTCGACTGCTGTTTAAGTATTTGTGCAGACAGAGATTCCAAATCAAAATCTGGACGAAGTGTCAGTAGTACTTCTGCAACTGACCTCAAGTCAGTGCTATCTTTCAATAGATGAACTTTCATATTTCCTCGATGACGGCTAACGCCCGCCTAAGGGGCTGACAACGCATAACACAAAACTCAATCACGACAACCGAAACCACCGCGGCTCAATGGGACTGGAAACGCTACGCGTTGACAGTCCCTCTTGAGGCGTTTGTTAGCTTCGTAGCCCATTGTTTACCAATGATTTTTTAAACACATTTGCTTGAAATGCATTTTACGCAAAAGCATCACTCAACACACGTCCAACGCCAAAAGCTGTGAAGTGAGCTGCCAAAACTTGCAGCGTTCAAGGTTAAGTTGGCCACTTACCGCATTTCCGACAAAGAAAGCGCGATTTCAGCGACGATGCTGCTTTTTGTGAAACCAAACTTGCCTTGTGGAACATCCAACAACCTTGAAGCATCGAGGCTTGATGGTTTTCAGCGACTTTGAAACTGCTGAGCATTCAACACTTTCTACCAAGTCAGAATCCGACAAACTCGAAAGCCAACTTGTGCAACTTGAACGCTAAAAGCTGATTTTTCAGAACGATTGAGTTTGGATTTTGATGATTCCAGCCTTTAAGAAGCTAACGCCGCATTAAGGGGCAGCCAACGCGACTACCGAGCTTCCGCATAACACTGTACCCACAAGAACCAACGCATACTAAAAATGCCACGCGTTGGCTGTCCCTCTTAAATGCTTTGTTATGTTTACTTTCTTGGCCATGGATTATCAGGCTCAACGTGTATCATAGGTTTATCATTAGAGCCTTTACCCTGACTGCGCTCTCTACCACTTGGGCTGCCCCGCCAGTGACCTTTGTCTGAATCACCACGAGATGCTTCACCACGCCAAGCACCGTCTTTATCGCTACCCTTTGAGGAGCCTTTATCTACATTGTTACTTTCTTTTTTTGCCATTTCAGATACCTTGGGGAACAAAGAAATTTTCAGGTGGATAAGCTTTGAGAACCTCATCAACACACTTTGTTTTTACAGTTTTATTTTCGGTATTCTCAGGAGATTTACAGACTAGAGTCGCATGTTTTTCCATAATCTCATGGAACTTGTCTTTGTGAGTTTCATTGTATTCTCTAGCAGTACTGACACCGACTTTTAGTCGTATCAATTCATATGACAAAGCTCGATATTCACTGAGAACCTCTTCATATAGACGCACTCTTTTGGTAATACCTAGGATTGGTTTCGCAACAGATATAACTGCGGAGATAACCAAAAATGATTGCCAAAAATAGCCAGCAAAGCCCTCATGCCATAAAGTCAAACTAGCTATAGCAGATGTCGAGGCCGTTGCAGCGATTGTGAATTCCATGAAATTGTTAATTCGCACATATTTTTGGAGCCTGTATCCAAAATATTTTTCATTCAACTTTGCTGTTCTTAGCAAATCATAAACTTCCCAAACGGGATGATCCTGTTTCAAGTTACCTCCTGTAAACATAACGCCCGCCTAAGGGGCTGACAACGCATAACACTAAACTCAAACACAACAACCGTAACCACCACGGCGCAATGGGACTGGAAACGCCGCGCGTTGACAGTCCCTCTTGAGGCGTTTGTTATGCTTAAGCTTCAACACTTTACATTTGAGCCAACTCAAAAGTAAACCACTGAAAATATTGACCAAACTTCAAATTTTCTTGAGTTAGAACTGACTCAAATTTTACCTATGAACTGACCAAAGCAGAGTTTCATCTATCAACTCAGCTAATGTTGAAACCCTCTCCGACAAACCCACTCACCACACATTGGCACAACAACTCAATGAGGCAATAACACTGAAATTTACAGCGACAGACACATTGCCGTTTCATTAGGCAGCGAAAAACAATGTTCAATTGCCGACAGACTTTAAGCCTGTAAGTAAAGGCACCAAACTGCTCAAAGCGACTTGAGCCAACAATACTAACCCCGCGCAGACTCAACAACCCAATGAGGCAATCACTCAGAATTTACAGCGTCAGATACATTGCTGTTTCATTAGGCAGCGAAAAACAATATTGAATTGCCGACAAAACCTGAACGAAATGCCAAAGAAATCGACAATTACAACCTGCTGATTTTTATGGATTAAGCATAACGCCCGCCTAAGGGGCTGACAACGCATAACACTAAACTAAAACACAACAACCGAAACCACCACGGATCAATGGGACTGAAAACGCCGCGCGTTGACAGTCCCTCTTGAGGCGTTTGTTAGCTGCCTTTAGTCAGTTGGTTCAATAATGGTAGCGACACGAAATAACCGTTATTGCATTATCATCAACAGCATAAACCAGTCTATTTGTATCATCGATCCGTCGAGACCAAAAACCAGATAGATTTTCCTTTAGAGGCTCTGGTTTACCAATGCCTTCAAACGGTGAACGCTTAACATCATTGATGATTTTATTGATCCGCTTGAGTGTTTTTTTGTCTTGTGTTTGCCAGTACAAGTAGTCATCCCAGGACTCATCTGTCCATGACAGTAAACGACTACTCATCAATCAGATCTCTTTGGGTAACTTTTCCCGCTTTGAACTGGGCAATGGAACGGTTTAGATGTTCAGCGTTCGCTGGAGAGCGAAGCAAATGTACGGTTTCCATTAGACTATTGTAATAATCCAGCGACATAACCACGGCATCTTCTGAATCACGTCGAGTGATGACGGTTGTATCCGCATCATTCACAACGGCATCCAAGACTGCTTTTAAACTATTCCTAGCTTCTGTAAAAGAAACGATTCTCATAGAACCTCCCACATGTACTGTTTACGGAACAATTATAGTATTTAGAAATCAACTTGTACAGCTAAAGGAACATATTCGCCAGTAGGCAGCTAACGCCCGGTTAAGGGGCAACCAACGCTACTACCAACTTACCGCATAACACCGTAATCACAAAAACCAACGCACAATAAAAATGCCACGCGTTGGTTGTCCCTCTTGAACCGTTTGTTATATTTTTTGATCATACCCCTGTTTATGGCTATGTTTTTCAAAGGCAGAAATATTCTTCACTAAATAAACCGTGCTTTCATCTATATTTTGACCAATCGAGATTCTTTTCAGAAAAAACAATATATTCATCCATGTTTTCATATGATCATAGCTTAGTTCCGTACACAGTTGAGTTACGGCCATTAATAAATCCAATTCAAAACCAGCCAACTTTTTTGCTTCTTCGTAAAAGTGGCTATCAACACTTTCTTCGGCAATTTTAGCGCCAAGCAAGTCAAATAATCTTTGATTTTCTATATATTTATCCGCATGAAACTTAAATTCAGCACAAGTTTCATCATGCTCAATTTCAACATCCTCAAAAATTCGGCGAATTAAAATTCTTAGCTGATGCCTTAAACGGTGTTCAATTTCAACTTTTCTTTGGAAATCCAGACGCTTTTGTTCTTTTTCTATACGACTTCGCTCAACTTCCCTTATGACATCGATTACAAATAGAAATAGTAGAACTTCGATCACCATGCCAGACAGCTCTGGCAATAAATTTCCTGTAAAATATTCCCATAATGGGAAAGCATTTCTATCGTCAATTACTACAACTGTTGGATATATTTCCAACGTTATTCTAAGCAAGCTTAAAAAGAGTAAAATTAAACCTATGTAAACATTCTGCATTCCTCTACTTGAATCAAGGAATAAACGGAGAATCATTTTTCTCACCAATTTACCTCATATATAACACCGAAGGCTGAACAAAAATATAACGCCCGCCTAAGGGGCTGACAACGCATTACCACAAAACTTAAACACAACAACCATCACCACTGCGGCTCAATGGGACTAGAAACGCCACGCGTTGGCAGTCCCTTTGAGGCGTTTGTTAGCACACACTGGTTACATAACGCACTCTTTCGCCGTTTTAGCTTGTGCCACACCTTTTTCGATAATTGCTAACACTTGATCGTTCTTTACTGATGATACGATTTTATCTAGCAAGTTCTCCGCTGTTGCTTCCGAAGAAACGTCAACTAAGCAACTGTAGGAATTAGAAATTTTCTCTGTAGCGGCAACAACTGCTTGGTGATCGTTGAAATCGGTCTTAATCAACGAATCTATTGATTGAGTAAACTCTTGTGCTTTTTGAGTCGCATCACCAAGAACGTCAAGATTAAGATCTTGCAAATTTAGTGAGTCCGCTTTCTGCTGCAAGCTATCTACAGCTTTATTTGCTGCTGCTTGAGCTTCATCAATCGCTTTAGTTGCATCATCGCAACCCACTAAAGCAGTCATAACAGTCAGTACCATTAACGATTTTTTCATTTTCAGCCTCTCAAATAAAGGTTACGTCTCGATACTAAACCAAGGCAAAAAGCCATTGAACAGAAATACCGTAACAGAATACAAGCTCCGGCTTATGAGATGTGTGTGCTAACGCCCGCCTAAGGGGCTGACAACGCATTACCACAAAACTCAAACACAACAACCGTAGCCACCGCGGCTCAATGGGACTGGAAACGCCACGCGTTGACAGTCCCTCTTGAGGCGTTTGTTAGTTTGCTTTCACCCAAATCATGCGATTTAATCATTTTAAACACTTCGCACCATGAGCTATACTCTTTCAAACTTTGAGTGAGGAGCCTAGCTATGCACACACTAACAGCAAATGATGCTAAACGAAATTTTGGTGAACTTCTTCTAAGCGCACAGCGCGAACCTGTCATCATCAGCAAAAACAGTAAAAATACTGTCGTTGTCATGTCCATTAAGGATTTTGAAGAACTTGAAGCCATGAAACTCGATTATCTCAAACACTGCTTTGAGTCTGCTCAGAAAGACTTAGATAATGGTGAAACCGTTGATGGTGCCGCTTTTCTAAACACCCTTTGATGGAGCGTTTACCTCGATATGCAAAGTAAACAATATAATCTCAGCCAATTAGCCCAAGAGCACTTACTCAAAATTAAACACTACACCATTGAAAATTTCGCTGAAGCGCAGTGGCAAAAATATAAGTCGACCTTGCTTTCAGGTTTCCAAACTCTAGCGGATAACCCAGGACTAGGAAAAAGCTGTGAAGATATTTACCAAAATGGTTTTTACTTTCCAGTTGGGAAACACATGGCTTATTACACCAAAGAAGCAGACTTCATTCTCATTGTTGCAGTATTAGGGCAATCACAGCTGCCCCAAAAGCATCTCAAACAGTCACGCTTTGTTTCTTAGTCTCCGATTGCAAACTAACGCCCGCCTAAGGGGCTGACAACGCATAACACTAAACTCAAACACAACAACCGTAACCACCGCGGCTCATTGGGACTGGAAACGCCGCGCGTTGACAGTCCCTCTTGAGGCGTTTGTTATGCTTAAGCTTCAACACTTTACATTTGAACCAACTCAAGAATAACCCACTGAAATCATTGACCAAACTTCGAATTCTCTTGAACTAGAACTGGCTCAACTTTTACCTATGAACTGACCAATGCAGGCTTTCATTTAGCAACTAGGCCAATGTGGAAACCCTCTCCGACAAACCAACTCACCACGAATGGGCACGACAACTGAATGAGGCAATGACACTGAAATTTACAGCGACAGACACATTGCCGTTTCATTAGGCAGCGCAAAACAATGCTCAATTGCCGACAGACTTTAAGCCTGTAAGTAAAGGCACCAAACTGCTCAAAGCGACTTGAGCCAACAATACTAACCTCACGCAGACTCAACAACACAATGAGGCAATCACTGCGATTTTTCAGCGCCAGATACATTGCCACTTCATTAGGCAGCGAAAAACAATATTGAATTGCCGACAAAACCTGAACGAAATGCCAAAGGAATCGACAATCACAACCTGCTGATTTTTATGGATTAAGCATAACGCCCGCCTAAGGGGCTGACAACGCATTACCACTAAACTTAAACACAGCAACTGCAACCACCGCGGCTCAATGGGACTGGAAACGCCACGCGTTGACAGTCCCTCTTGAGGCGTTTGTTATATGCCGCTACGACTTTCCCAGATATGGATCTAAAAAAGCGCTAACCTGACTGCTACATAACCCAATATCTACTTGTATGCCGGCTTGCTCAAGAATTTGAATCCCGCGTCCACTATTGCGTAGATCTGGATCAAGTATTGAAACTACAACATGTTTAATACCTGACTTTACGAGAGTTGCTGCACAAGCAGGTGTTCTACCAATAAATGAACAGGGCTCTAGTGTTACATAGGCTGTCACACTGTCCATATCGCCTGAGTATGCTTCAAGTGCTTGCACCTCTGCATGGTTACCGCCAATTTTTTGAGTGAAGCCCTCGGCTACAATACTGCCGCCTTTAACTAACACACAACCAACTGGTGGATTAGGTAGGCAATTTGGTAAAGCAAACTTAGAAACTTCCAAAGCTCTAAGCATATGTTCTTCTGACATTATTTTGGAGTTCCCATTTCAGGCATATAACGCCCGCCTAAGGGGCTGGCAACGCATACCACTAAACTCAAACACAACAACTGCAACCACCGCGGCTCAATGGGACTGGAAACGCCACGCGTTGACAGTCCCTCTTGAGGCGTTTGTTAAACTGCATTTTCAAGACTATAATGACCCAATTAAAGACCACATAAAGGACCGATTAAATGACCACTAGAATCCTAGCTGATGTTGCAGCAAGCATTACCGAATTTAAAGCAAACCCAATGAAAGTTGCAACTAGCGCCTTCGGTGCTCCTGTTGCTGTACTCAACCGAAATGAGCCGGCTTTCTACTGCGTCCCTGCAAGCACCTATGAGATCATGATGGATAAGCTTGAAGATCTTGAGCTACTGGCTATTGCCAAAGAACGCTTAAGTGAAGACAGCGTATCGGTAAATATCGATGACCTATAAGCTTGAGTTCAAAAAGAGTGCTTTGAAGGAATGGAAAAAGTTAGCCGTACCACTCCAACAGCAGTTCAAGAAGAAACTAATAGAACGCCTTGAAAATCCACATGTTCCATCAGCCAAACTGTCTGGCGCTGAGAACATTTATAAAATAAAACTTCGGCAGTCTGGTTATCGCTTAGTCTATCAAGTTGAAAATGACATCATCGTAGTTACTGTTTTAGCTGTCGGTAAACGAGAACGCAGCGAAGTTTACACTAAAGCGCTGCAACGGCTAGACGACTGATGCAGTTTAACGCCCGCCTAAGGGGCTGGCAACGCATTACCACTAAACTCAAACACAACAACCGAAACCACCGCGGCTCAATGGGACTGGAAACGCCGCGCGTTGACAGTCCCTCTTGAGGCGTTTGTTATGCCACCGCCACTCCGTACTTAGAAGTAATATCTACCACCAAGATAACCATTGCCAAAACTGGTAGTTACGCTGTCAACTTCGACCTGAGCTGAGCGATAGCCAATCATGATGTCCATCGACCTGTTCACTTTAAAACCAAGCTCTATGCCCAATTGATAACCTAACTCGGTTTCAGACTCTGCAATATTATTTATGGGAGATTTGGCATCGACTTTCACTAAACCAACACCACCAAATGGAGCAAGATAAACATCACCAAATTCATAGTTCACAAATAGCTTCGGTTTAACGTTAACAAACACCCCACTACCCGAAACATCTAGAATATTTGAATAATTCACTTTACCAAGCTGACGATATTCAGCCTCTACGTCAATGCTAACCTGTTTGTGAGTCGTAAATTCATATCCAGCAGAAAGCCCAAAACCAGACTTACCAAAATCACTATTCTCTTCAAGTGATATTCCACCACTTTCCAACATAATAGTGTTCGCAAATGAAAGCCCCAGACCAATATAAAACTCTCGTTCTGGCTCGTTGATACTCGATTCTGTACTCGCGTACACATTTTGCGCAAAAACCATACAACTCAAAAACGCCAAATTTGATAATTTCATTTATTTCCTTATAGAAAAGTTAATTGAAGGTGGCATAACGCCCGCCTAAGGGGCTGACAACGCCTACAACTAAACTCAAACACAACAACCATAACCACCGCGGCTCATTGGGACTGGAAACGCCACGCGTTGACAGTCCCTCTTGAGGCGTTTGTTAGTTGCCCTACACCAACACCAGTGCTAACATTCGTACACACAACAAAGGAGCTCACCATGGATACTAGAATTCAATTTCGTGTAGACGAAGAAACAAAACGTTTAGCTCAACAAATGGCTGAAAGCCAAGGTCGAACTCTTAGCGATGCTTGTCGTGAACTCACTGAACAATTAGCTGAGCAGCAACGCAAGGCATTATCTCACGATGCATGGCTAACTGAACAAGTGAATCAAGCATTTGAGAAGTTCGACTCAGGAAAAGCAGTATTCATTGAACATGACATCGCCAAAGCACGAATGGCTGAACGTAAAGCTAAAATCCGAAATCGAGGCCACGCATGATTTTCTGGGAAGAAGCATCTCTCAATGATCGTGAGAAAATTTTCGAATTTCTCTACGACTTTAACCCAGCAGCCGCTGAAAAAACGGACGAGGTCATAGAAGCCAAAGTCGAAAATTTGCTTGAGCAACCACTAATGGGTGTTCAGCGTGATGGCATTAGAGGCAGATTGCTTATTATCCCTGAGATATCAATGATCGTTTCGTATTGGGTTGATGGTTCTAAAATTCGAATAATGCGTGTACTACATCAGAAACAAAAATTTCCAAACGACTGATTTGTTGCTGATTGGCAACTAACGCCCGCCTAAGGGGCTGGCAACGCATTAACACAAAACTCAAACACCACAACCGAAATCACTGCGGCTCAATGGGACTGGAAACGCCGCGCGTTGACAGTCCCTCTTGAGGCGTTTGTTATGTACGTGCGCTTTGTTCCAGCGAAACAAACAACGGCTTTACAAATTTTGCTTCTTCTTGATAACGATTTCTCGTGTCCCAAAGATCAACTGCATGTTGAATATTAAGCCAAAACTCTGGTGTATTACCTAGTGCCGCTGCTAACTTGATTGCTACCGGAGCTGTTAACACACCGCCATTAATCAAATTACTCACCGTATTTCTGTGTACGCCCATCGCTTCAGCGAGCGCTTTTGATGTGATGCCCATTGGTTCAAGAAATTCAACTTTTAACATTTCCCCAACGCTAACTGGACGACGTTTTGTCTTACGCATAGTCGTTACCTCAATACTTATGTGGGTCTAAGTAAGTATTTAGTGCAACACCATCAACCCACTGAAAAATCAAACGATACTGTTTGTTCACTCGAATTGAACACCAACCTTTAAGATTTCCTTCAAGATGTTCAAAACGATTACCCGGTGGAATTCTTAAGTCAGATTCAGCTTGGGCTGCATCTAAGATTTCCAGCTTCCGAAATAGAGCATTCTCTATGCTACTTGGAATTAAACGATGTCGTTTATCATCCTCGTAAAACTGCTCTAACCACTTATCTTTAAATTCTAATGCCATTGCAACTTGCACTGTCTCATTGTGCATCCATAGACAAAGACTAACGCATAATAACACTGTGCACAAGTTTGATTTGTAGGAAGGATTTTAGAAAAGTACATAACGCCCGCCTAAGGGGCTGACAACGCATTACCACTAAACTCAAACACAACAACCATAACCACCGCGGCTCAATGGGACTGGAAACGCCACGCGTTGACAGTCCCTCTTGAGGCGTTTGTTAGCCGATTTTCAGATCCAGTTTGAAATTACGGATGATTTTCTCATCCAAACAGCTTCGCAAAAACTTATTCATCGCTGTCATATCATTGGAGCTGTAAAAATCGAGCATCAGCGTATTAAACTCTTGTTGACGCTTTGCTTGAACATTGATGATCGGAAAACCATTAGCTAAAAGGATCCCATTCATCATAAAACGGCCAGTACGCTTATTGACGTCCCAAAAAAATTGGGCTCGGGCCATTTGTAAAAATGCAGTGATCGCCTGATCGTAAATATCAGCCTCATTGCCTACTTGTTGCTCAACCTCAATCCACTTTGCATCCAACTCATCCGGAGCTGGAGGTTCATACTCAGAGCCCGTTATAGAAACATAACCCGAACGGAATTTTCCCCACTCCAATGCCTCTTCTTGCCCGGCTATGTTGTGAATTTTTAAGGCTATTTCTTTATTAAATTTAAACTCTCCACGATCGACTAAAGCAAAGATAAATTCCCATGCTTTAGCTTGGTTCATGGCCATGTTTTGATCACTGATTCGATGACCACCGACAGTGATCCCATCAAGGATGGTTTGTACCTCTGGCAAAGTCATTGCAACACCTTCAAGGTTCACCGCATCATAAACCAGAGCAGGCACATCTCTTTTAGCAAGCTGCTTAGCCAAAGCTATATTTGGCTTCATATGCCAAGTGTTATCTGAAAATGCTGTCATAGCGATATTCTTCAATTTAAGTAAAACTAGGCCAAGTATACACTTGTGAGCAGACAAGGTGGTAGAAGTCGGCTAACGCCCGCCTAAGGGGCTGACAACGCACTACCACTAAACTCAAACACAACAACCGTAACCACCGCGGCTCAATGGGACTGGAAACGCCACGCGTTGGCAGTCCCTTTGAGGCGCTTGTTAGCTTCGTAGCTCATTGTTTAACAATGACTTTTTAAACACATTTACTTGAAATGCATTTTACGCAAAAGCATCACTCAAACACACGTCCAACGCCAAAAGCTGTGAAGTGAGCTGCCAAAACTTGCAGCGATCAAGGTTAAGTTGGCCACTTACTGCATTTCCGACAAAGAAAGCGCAATTTCAGCGACAATGCAGCCTTTGTGAAACGAAACTTTCCGTGTGGAGCATCCAACAACATTGAAGCATCGAGGTTTGATGGTTTTCAGCGACTTTGAAACTGCTGAACATTCAACACTTTCTGCCAAATCAGCATCTAGCAAAATTCAAATGCCAAATTGTGCAATTTGAACACTAAAAGCTGATTTTTAAGAACAAGAAGTTTGGATTTTGATGATTTTAGCCTTTAAGAAGCTAACGCCCGCCTAAGGGGCTGACAACGCACTACCACCAAACTCAAACACAACAACCGTAACCACCTCGGCTCATTGGGACTGGAAACGCTACGCGTTGACAGTCCCTCTTGAGGCGTTTGTTATATGCGTTCTTTCAAACCGTTATGAAATTTGTTGCCACAGACCTTACATAAATGAAGTGGGTAGTCCTGTTGGTTTTTTACAAATGCAGTACAAACAAGATGAATCAACTTACTATCGCTCTCATAACATACTGGGCAGTAAGGTGAATTATCACCATCAGCCCAATACAATTCACTTTCAGAGTCATATTGAATATTAACTTGTTGTTCCAAGGCTTGTTTTAGCTGACGAATCTCTTCATTTTTCTGTGCCAACAGTCCCTGTAACTGTGCTGCCTCAACCATCGTTAGCGACAACTGTTTAGTTAGTGTTGCTAAATGGAGCTGCATTTCATTCGAATTAGGGTTTTCTTGTTGTACTAATTTGAGTGTTTCAAGTGACTTATTTAAAAAGTCGATTAGCGTAACCCCGGCTGCCAATGTAATTGACATGAAAACTCCTCCAAACTATATATCTACCACTAGCATATAACGCCCGCTTAAGGGGCAGCCAACGCTACGACTAACTTTCCGCATAGCACCGTAATCACACAAATCAACGCATAGTAAAAATACCATGCGTTGGCTGTCCCTCTTGAAGCGTTTGTTATAACTTGGCTCTCGCGTATGTTTGTTTTATTAACTGATCATCTGGGTAGAGCAAAGTTAACAGATGGAAGATAGCGCGCTCTACATCCTTAACATAATCATTTGCTTTCTGAGTGTCTATGCTAGGGCTATCGTGTCGGTGAACTAATTTGTTCCTAATCTGAACACCTGTGTCTATCTGGTTTTTATAAGGGGATGACTCACCAAAATATTCAGCCATAATTTTGCCATACAGTTTGCTCAAAGGGGGGGATGGTAAATCAAGCAATAACGGCTCGAGTTCAGGTCGAGCTTTAGATAACGCTTCTTTTATAGCAAGTTCAGCTGCTATTGTGGCATCAATCCATTTGTGATGAGGCGAAAACTCTGTCTTTGCTCTATGCAAGTGCCTCATAGCTAATAAGGGCTCAACCTTGTTATCTACTGCAGACTGTATTAATTGCCCAATATCTTCTCGTAATGGACAAATAGAACTTGAGGAAACAGACACGCAATACTGGCTTGGAAGTTCATGCAGTTCTTTCTCATTGACTCCCCATAACTCTGACTTTATTGAGAACAGCTGTTCTTCTATATCATAGTGATTCAAGTGGTATTTAAGCATTGATAATACTTGTCGAGTAAAATGCTTCGCTTGATGAAATATTTCTGATACGGCAACCTTGCAATCCTTTGACAGCTTGTCGCCCTCAAAACGATTAAATGCAGCAAGTTCGGCAATAAAGCTATCTTCTAATTCAGCGCCTCGAACCTTAACCAGTACACAACTTTTGCTATAAGACACAGTCAAATCAATATCTAAACAACCAACTTTTTTGTGAAAAACAGCATCGAAATCGGACTCTGAAATAGGTCTTTTTTTTATTATTGTATATATACACTCAGCATATATCGATTTCATATATCACTCCAAGTTATAACGCCCGCCTAAGGGGCTGGCAACGCATAACACTAAACTCAAACGCAACAACTGAAACCACCGCGGCTCAATGGGACTGGAAACGCCACGCGTTGACAGTCCCTCTTGAGGCGTTTGTTAGCTTCGTAGCCTATTGTTTCACAATGACTTTTCAGACACATTTGCTTGAAAACGATTTTACGCAAATACATCAGACAAATACACGTCCAACACCAAAAGCTGTGACGTGAGCAGCCAAAACTCAAAACGATCAAGGTTGAGTTGACCACGGTTAAGAGTCCGCGACCAAGAAAACACACTTTCAGCGATGATGCAGCCTTTTGTGAAACCAAGCTTTCCGTGTGGAGCATCCAACAACATTGAAGCATCGAGGTTTGATGGTTTTCAGCGACTTTGAAACTGCTGAACATTCAACACTTTCTACCAAATAAACATCAGAAAAATTCAAGAGCCAAATTATGGAATTTGAGCGCTAAAAGCTGAATTTTCACAGCAAATGAGCTTAGATTCTGATGGTTCTAGCCTTTAAGAAGCTAACGCCGCATTAAGGGGTGAACAACGCCCAAACTAACTCAATGCAAACTACGCTCACCAAGATAGCTACTGCATGCTAAAAATGCTACGCGTTGTGAATCCCACTTAAATGCTTTGTTAGGTTACGATGTCTCATTTTGAGTGTGATTTTCACCGCACTACTATCCGATTTTCGTAATTCTTAGTCGTCAACTCGACCAATATCACAATTGCATAATACCAATAAATCAATAACTTATGCACCATTAAACATACGATAAAACTCACATTCTCTGGAAGCAATATAAGGATATAGAGAAATATGATTATTGGTGTATAAACTATGACTGAATCATCTCAAGATAAGACTAAGCGTAAGCTGATTAATCACATTAAAACCATCAAGCCCACGCATCAGACAGCGATATTTTTTAATAACTTTGATGATGCATTTCTGTTCAACAATTTGATGCAGGAAATTAAAAAACCTGTCAGTGCTGCATTCAAAAGTATCACTATGATTTGGGTGTTGAGATTAAAAAATCAGTTCAGATATGGCACTGTCGGATACATTCAAATTCTCACCTCTGCCGAACTTGATTTGAACTTGCTTAGCAAAGTGCTCTCTCGATACACCTATGACAGCCAAGTTAGAGTCGCACAACGTCCATTTGACCGAGAAAAATATACAGACACAGTATCAAAGCAAAGGCTTGCCAATTTAGCCGCCTATTTAGGCTCTGAGACAAGCCCAAGACGTTATGCCATAACCAACAAGCCTAGAGTGAATAGACACGCTCAGAATTGATTCTAGCGATAATGAGAAGCACTATCACCAAAACCAATTGGTTTCATATGTTACCCCGTGTTTCGATGAGAACTATTCTTCTGCAATTACCGAATCAGGCATAATCTCGCCATTTCCATTATAAATTACATGACTACCCGCTTTGATTAAATCGAAATCCCGCTGAAGCCAATGACCAATCTTTTGCTCCAAAGGCTTACTACCAATAGAATCTAATAAGCATGAAGGAAACGAAAAGTCATAATCTGCACTTATAAAGTTCAGATGTCGATGTGATGGAACAGGTTCAAACTCACAACCAAACTTTGTGGTCAGTACGTCTGCAATCAATTTTTCAGCTAAATTTACGTCCATTAGGTACTCCCTTTTGTGAAGCAACCTAACGCCCGCCTAAGGGGCTGACAACGCATTACACAAAACTCAAACACAACAACCGTAACCACAGCGGCTCAATGGGACTGGAAACGCCGCGCGTTGACAGTCCCTCTTGAGGCGTTTGTTAGCTTCGTAGCCTATTGTTTAGCAATGATTTTTCAAACACATTTGCTTGAAAGTCATTTTACGCAAAAGCATCATTTACGCAAAAGCATCAAGTAAACACACGTCCAGCGCCAAAAGCTGTGAAGTGAGCTGCCAAAAATTGCAGCGTTCAAGGTTAAGTTGGCCACTTACCGAATTTCCAACAAAGAAAGCGCCATTTCAGCGACAATGCAGCCTTTGTGAAACGAAACTTTCCGTGTGGAGCATCCAACAACATTGAAGCATCGAAACTTGATGGTTTTCAGCGACTTTGAAACTGCTGAGCATTCAACACTTTCTACCAAGTCAGAATCCGACAAACTCGGAAGCCAACTTGTGCAAGTTGAACGCTAAAAGCTGATTTTTCAGAACGATTGAGTTTGGATTTTGATGATTCCAGCCTTTAAGAAGCTAACGCCCGCCTAAGGGGCTGACAACGCATTAACACTAAACTCAAACACAACAACCGTCACCACCGCGGCTCAATGGGACTGGAAACGCCACGCGTTGACAGTCCCTCTTGAGGCGTTTGTTAGCTTCGTAGCCCATTGTTTAACAATGACTTTTTAAACACATTTGCTTGAAATGCATTTTACGCAAAAGCATCACTCAAACACACGTCCAACGCCAAAAGCTGTGAAGTGAGCTGCCAAAACTTGCAGCGTTCAAGGTTAAGTTGGCCACTTACTGCATTTCCGACAAAGAAGCACGATTTCAGCGACGATGTTGCTTTTTGTGAAACCAAGTTGACCGAATTGAACATTCAACGACTTTGAAGCATCGAGACTTGTTGACTTTCAGCGGCTTTGAAACTGCGGAACTTCCAACACTTTCTACCAAATCAGCATCTAGCAAAATTCAAATGCCAAATTGTGCAATTTGAACACTAAAAGCTGATTTTTCAGAACAAGAAGTTTGGATTTTGATGATTTTAGCCTTTAAGAAGCTAACGCCCGGTTAAGGGGCAGCCAACGCCACTGACAACTTAACGCATAACACCGTAAACCACAAAGACCAACGCATAGTAAAAATGCCGCGCGTTGGCTGTCCCTCTTGAACCGTTTGTTATGTGCACATATACTTTGTCTAGCTATGTAATACATTGTATGCACAAAGGTACTATTTATGAGAACAGAAATGCTGAGCACGCGCATTGACCACGACACGAAAATTGCGTTCACAAACGTCTGCGATGAGATGGGTCTAAGTACATCACAGGCCATAAAGTTATTTGCAAAAGCGGTTATTAATCATGGTGGAATCCCTTTTGAGCTGCGAGTTCCACAGCCTAATGAGGTTACTGAATCTGCAATTCAAGAGCTCGTTGAAGGAAAAGGACATAAAGCTGAATCCGTTGAAGCTATGCTGAATGAGCTTACTGAAGGCAAAGTTAAGCATGTATAAACTCGAATACTCAACACAGTTTAAGAAAGATTTCAAAAAGATAACTAAGATGCCGATTTCAGACATCATTGAAGTCGGCAATGTTATTTCTAAGCTGCAACGCGGCGAAAAGCTTGAACCCAAGAATGTTGACCATCCGTTAACTGGAAATTGGGTTGGATTTCGAGACTGCCACATTAAACCCGACCTAGTGTTAATCTATCGAGTTTTTAACGATCAACTACAACTAGCGCGCATTGGTTCACATAGTGATTTATTCTAATGAGTCAATTGTGCACATAACGCCCGCCTAAGGGGCTGGCAACGCACAACAACCAAACTCAAACACAACAACCGAAACCACCGCAGCTCATTGGGACTGGAAACGCCACGCGTTGACAGTCCCTCTTGAGGCGTTTGTTATGCAGTTGGTTGCCATAAATGCTGCTATTTTACGGTAAAACCAAACTATCGCTTGGTAGCCACTGTCTTTGTTGAGACAATCCTCACCGTTATTTCTACATCAACGGACAACTATGAAACTCTTAGTTCGCAACCTTGCTCGTACCACAACTGAGCACGACATTCGTAAACTTTTTTCTGAACACGGCTCTGTTACCGAATGCACTCTCGTTTTAGACCAAGAAACCGGTCTATCGAAAGGCTTTGCTTTCGTCGAAATGCCAGAGGCTTCAGAAGCAAAAACTGCAATTGCAGCACTGAATATGGCAAACGTTGCCAAAAGTAAGATTCGAGTCAAAGCAGCTCAATAAAGCAACTTCTAAAGCCAGCTGAAAATGCTGGTTTTTATTGCCCAAAAACTGCATAACGCCCGCTTAAGGGGCAGACAACGCTTCTACCAACTTATTGCATAACACCGTAACCACAAAAACCAACGCATAGTTAAAATGCCACGCGTTGGCTGTCCCTCTTGAAGCGTTTGTTAGCCGAACATTCACCAACGAAATTGTGGCCGTTGGCCTTCTGCTTGCTTAAACTCTGCCCCTAGGCTTTTGTAGAATTCCTGAGCCTTGGTATTTTTAGCACTAACTGTCCAACTTATGTATGACGCTGACGATAATTTGGCTTGTGTTTTTAAAGCCAACATGAGTTTACGACCATAACCTTTCGACCTGTGCTTTTCGACAACAAAAAGATCATCAAGCCAAATTGATATTTCATTGCCAAAAGATAAGCGCTTATAGCGAAACAATGCAAACCCCAAAGCCTTACCATTAACTTCCAATAATAAGACATGTGCATATGGATGTTCAGAAAACAACCTACGTTCAATTTTTTCCACAAACGTAGTAACCTCACCTCGAAAACTTTTCATCCTTCGATCAAACTCAACTTTTTGCTCGATAAGCCCCAACAATACATTTAGGTCTTTCTTTGTAGCCGCTCTTATGACCACTGTAAAACTATCTCCTGTCGGCTAACGCCCGCCTAAGGGGCTGACAACGCATTACCACTAAAATCAAACGCAACAACTGTAACCACCGCGGCTCAATGGGACTGGAAACGCCACGCGTTGACAGTCCCTCTTGAGGCGTTTGTTAGCACACACTGGCTACATAACACACTCTTTCGCCGTTTTAGCTTGTGCCACGCCTTTTTCGATAATTGCTAACACTTGATCGTTCTTTACTGATGATACGATTTTATCTAGCAAGTTTTCCGCTGTTGCTTCCGAAGAAACGTCAACTAAACAACTGTAGGAATTAGAAATTTTCTCTGTAGCGGCAACAACTGCTTGGTGATCGGTGAAGTCGGTATTGATCAACGAATCTATTGACTGAGTAAACTCTTGTGCTTTTTGAGTCGCATCACCAAGAACGTCAAGATTAAGGTCTTGCAAATTTAGTGAGTCCGCTTTTTGCTGCAAGTTATCTACGGCTTTATTCGCTGCAGCTTGAGCCTCATCAATCGCTTTAGTTGCATCATCGCAACCCACTAAAGCAATCATTACAGTCAGTACCATTAACGATTTTTTCATTTTTCAGCCTCTCAAATAAAGGTTACGTCTCGATACTAAACCAAGGCAAAAGACCATTAAACAGAAATACCGTAACAGGATACAAGCTCCGGCTTATGAGATGTGTGTGCTAACGCCCGCCTAAGGGGCTGGCAACGCATTACCACTAAACTCAAACACAACAACCGTAACCACCGCCGCTCAATTGGACTGGAAACGCCACGCGTTGACAGTCCCTCTTGAGGCGTTTGTTATGCGCGTGCTTCAGACCAAACAGCAAATTCATTACCACTTGGCTCTGTAAAATGAAAACGACAACCACCAGGAAACTCAAAGATAGGACGGATGATATGACCGCCATTTTTCACGACTTTTTCTAAAGTGGCTTCAATGTCTGAACTGTAGAAAATTAACAGTGCGCCACCATTTTCAGTCCGACTAGAAAACTCAGCCTTGAAAAAACCACCGTCTAAGCCTTCATTTGAGAAAGCTGTATATTCAGGTCCATAGTCAACAAAGTTCCAGCCAAAAACCTTTGAAAAGAACGCTTTCGTTGACTCTAAGTCTTTCGCTGCAAACTCCACATAATTAAGCTTTTCATGCTGGTTCATTGTTAACTCCTGTCAATTTTTCCAATTAGCGCATAACGCCCGCCTAAGGGGCTGGCAACGCATTACTACTAAACTCAAACACAACAACCATAACCACCGCGGCTCAATGGGACTGGAAACGCTACGCGTTGACAGTCCCTCTTGAGGCGTTTGTTATATTTTCGTTCTCAACTATAACGTGATAGAACGTTGAGCATTGCCAAAAATCATTAAATAACCGATATTTCTCGGCTCTCTAAAACAGTCGCAGCTTCTGCTCGTTCAATGATTTTTAGCAATACCGATTGAATCGCTTCATTTTCACGGGCATCTTTGTCACTCGTAAATCTCTGAATTTGTGGTTCGGCGTTTTCTTCAGGAACAAAAGTGATGACGACTTCGGTCGCCAAATCGGTCGTTTCACCGAAATACTCTAATGATATTTGCGGATAACCTCTGAAACCTCTTTGTACTCGTTTCAATATGCGTTTTTTCGCCTTATCCACGTTCATGATGAACCCTTTTGATGGTTGAACTGAAAAGAAATATAACGCCCGCCTAAGGGGCTGGCAACGCATTACCACTAAACTAAAACACAACAACCATAACCACTGCGGCTCAATGGGACTGGAAACGCCGCGCGTTGACAGTCCCTCTTGAGGCGTTTGTTATGCTTAAGCTTCAACACTTTACATTTGAATCAAACCAATAATAACCCACTGAAATCATTGGCCAAACCTCGAGTTTCTTGAATTTGAACTGGCTCATTTTTTACCTATGAACTGACCAATGCAGGCTTTCATTTAGCAACTAGGCCAATGTGGAAACCCTCTCCGACAAACCAATTCACCACGCATGAGCACAACAACTCAATGAGGCAATGATACTGAAATTTACAGCGACAGACAGATTGCCGTTTCATTAGGCAGCGCAAAACAATGCTCAATTGCCGACTGACTTTCAGCCTATAAGTAAAGGCACCAAACTGCTCAAAGCGACTTGAGAGAGCAAAACTCACCTCGCGTGGACTCAAAAAACCAATGAGGCAATAACACAGAATTTACAGCGCCAGACACATTGCCGCTTCATTAGGCAGCGACAAATAATATTGAATTGCCGAAAAAACCTGAACGAAATGCCAAAGAAATCGATAACACAACCAACTGATTTTTATGGTTTAAGCATAACGCCCGCCTAAGGGGCTGACAACGCATAACGCTAAACTCAAACACAAAAACCGAAACCACCGCGGCTCATTGGGACTGGAAACGCCGCGCGTTGACAGTCCCTCTTGAGGCGTTTGTTATGCTTAAGCTTCAACACTTTACATTTGAACCAAACCAAGAATAACCCACTGAAATCATTCACCAAACTTCGACTTTCATTGAACTAGAACTGGCTCAACTTTTACCTATGAACTGACCAATGCAGGCTTTCATTTAGCAACTAGGCCAATGTGGAAACCCTCTCCGACAAACCAACTCACCACGAATGGGCACGACAACTGAATGAGGCAATGACACTGAAATTTACAGCGACAGACACATTGCCGTTTCATTAGGCAGCGCAAAACAATGCTCAATTGCCGACAGACTTTAAGCCTGTAAGTAAAGGCACCAGACTGTTCAAAGCGACTTGAGCCAACAATACTAACCTCGCGCAGACTCAAAAACCTAATGAGGCAATAACTCAGAATTAACAGCGCCAGACACATTGCCGCTTCATTAGGCAGCGAAAAACAATATTGAATTGCCAACAAAACCTGAACGAAATGCCAAAGGAATCGACATTCACAACCTACTGATTTTATGGATTAAGCATAACGCCCGCCTAAGGGGCTGGCAACGCATTACCACTAAACTCAAACACAACAACCGTAACCACCGCGGCTCATTGGGACTGGAAACGCCACGCGTTGACAGTCCCTCTTGAGGCGTTTGTTATATGCCATTTTTACCACTATAATCAATGCGCATTTAAAATACGCACGGAGTGACTTCATGAGAACCACGTTTAGTACACAAGCCCCCAAAAAGGCTACCAATCTTAGCTTAAACAGTGAGTTACTTGCTGAAGCTAAACGCCTTAATATCAATCTATCCGCTACGATGGAAAAAGCCTTAGAAAAAGAAGTTTCCTCTAGATTGAAAGCTGAATGGCTAGAACAAAATGCCGAAGCCATTGAAGCTTGTAACGAACTTACTGAGAAACATGGCCTTTTTTCTGATTCATACCGAGTATTCTGATGTCTCAATTTACCCTTTACCAAAATCTCGACAAAAGTACGTCTACCGCTTATCCCTATTTTGTTGACGTACAAAGTGAGCTGCTCAATACGCTAAATACTCGATTGGTGATCCCACTTACACCACTTGATTTACTAGAAAAGAAAGCACCAAGCCATTTGTGCCCAACGATCCATATTGAACAAGGTGACTTTGTCATTCTTACTCAACAGATGGCAAGTGTACCAACCAAAATCTTAGTTGAGCCCGTCGCAGACTTAAGCACTTTCAGAGATGAGATTATCGCTGCTATCGACTTTTTGATTACTGGCATATAACGCCCGCCTAAGGGGCTGGCAACGCATTACCACTAAACTCAAACACAACAACCGTAACCACGCGGCTCAATGGGACTGAAAACGCCACGCGTTGGCAGTCCCTTTGAGGCGTTTGTTAGCTTCGTAGCCCATTGTTTACCAATGATTTTTAAACAAATTTGCTTGAAATGCATTTTACGCAAAAGCATTACTCAAACACACGTCCAACACCAAAAGCTGTGAAGTGAGCAACCAAAACTCGCAGCGATCAAGGTTAAGTTGGCCACTTACCGAATTTCCGACAAAGAAAGCGCGATTTCAGCGACAATGCAGCCTTTGTGAAACGAAACTTTCCGTGTGGAGCATCCAACAACATTGAAGCATCGAAACTTGATGGGTTTCAGCGACTTTGAAACTGCTGAGCATTCAACACTTTCTACCAAGTCAGAATCCGACAAACTCGAAAGCCAACTTGTGCAATTTGAACGCTAAAAGCTGATTGTTCAGAACGATTGAGTTTGGATTTTGATGATTCCAGCCTTTAAGAAGCTAACGCCCGCCTAAGGGGCTGGCAACGCATTACCACTAAACTCAAACACAACAACCGTCACCACCGTGGCTCAATGGGACTGGAAACGCCGCGCGTTGACAGTCCCTCTTGAGGCGTTTGTTATGCAGTTGGTTGCCCTAAATGCCGCTATTTTACGGTAAAACCAAACTATCACTTGGTGGCAACTGTCTTTGTTGAGACAATCCTCACCGTTATTTCTACATCAACGGACAACTATGAAACTCTTAGTTCGCAACCTTGCTCGTACCACAACTGAGCACGACATTCGTAAACTGTTTTCTGAACACGGCTCTGTTACCGAATGCACTCTCGTTTTAGATCAAGAAACCGGTCTATCGAAAGGCTTTGCTTTCGTCGAAATGACAGAGGCTTCAGAAGCAAAAACGGCAATTGCAGCACTGAATATGACAAGCGTTGCCAAAAGCAAGATCCGAGTCAAAGCTGCTCAATAAAGCAAATTCTAAAGCCAGCTGAAAATGCTGGTTTTTTATTGCCCAAAAACTGCATAACGCCCGCCTAAGGGGCTGGCAACGCATACCACCAAACTCAAACACAACAACCATAACCACCGCAGCTCAATGGGACTGGAAACGCCGCGCGTTGACAGTCCCTCTTGAGGCGTTTGTTAGGTTTGTGCGCTGAAGCTCATGTAGTAATAACCACCCAATTCATCATCCACTTTCGACACAATTTCAAAACCTTGCGACAAATAAAAGTTGAGTGCCTTTTGATTTTGAACCATGCACTTAAGGCTTAAGTTGCCATATTTCATTTTTGCGCCGTTAAGCAGCATCAAGCCCACACCTTGCCCCTGATATTCGGTTGCGACATAGAGATGATGAATAAAATTGTCAGGCTCCCAAATGGAAATGAAGCCGGCAACATTCCCTAAAACCTCAGACAACCAAATTCGTTCACCTTGACTATCGCGGTCGAAGTCTTCTATCCGAAAACTATCCGCCTTGAGCCATGGGAAACTATCTCGTCTAGAGTCCAAGTAGAGCTTTCTCAACGATTCGAGATTACAGGCACTAAACTCTTTGATTTCCATGAACAACCTTAAACCTAACGCCCGCCTAAGGGGCTGGCAACGCATGACCACTAAACTCAATCACAACAACCGTAACCACCGCGGCTCAATGGGACTGGAAACGCTACGCGTTGACAGTCCCTCTTGAGGCGTTTGTTAGCTTCGTAGCCAATTGTTTTCTAATGACTTTTAAAACAAATTTGCTTGAAATGAATTTTACGCAAAAGCATCACTCAAACACACGTCCAACGCCAAAAGCTGTGAAGTGAGCTGCCAAAACTCGCAGCGCTCAAGGTTAAGTTGGCCACTTACCGCATTTCCGACAAAGAAAGCACGATTTCAGCGACGATGCTGCTTTTTGTGAAACCAAGTTGACCGTGTTGAACATCCAACAACGTTGAAGCATCGAGACTTGTTGGCTTTCAGCGACTTTGAAACCACGGAACTTTCAACACTTTCGACCAAATCAGCATCAAGAAAAAACGCAAAAGCAAACTTGTGCAATTTGAACGCTAAAAGCTGATTTTTCAGAGCGATTGAGTTTGGATTTTGATGATTCCAGCCTTTAAGAAGCTAACGCCCGCCTAAGGGGCTGACAACGCAAAACACTAAACTCAAACACAACAACAGTAACCACCGCGGCTCATAGGGACTGGAAACGCCGCGCGTTGACAGTCCCTCTTGAGGCGTTTGTTAGCCTTATCAACGCGACTGTGATGTATAAACTTCAAAAATTGAACGACCAATCTTAACTATCGCATCATTTCGTTCTGCCATTGAAGCCTCGGTTTGAGCTAGATAAATACTTACGATAATCGGTTTTTTTTCTTCACTCCACACAATCGCTGTAATACTCCTAGCACCAAATCCACCTGCTCCTGAGCGATCAGCAATACTCCACTTCACTGGCAATACTGACCTCAATAAATTACCCGTAACTTGATTGTTCACCATCCAAGACTCTAATTTTTTCTGACTAGCTTCAGATAATGTGGAACCAAATAATAATTGATTTAACGTGCTGGTTATTGCATTAGGCGTTGTCGTATCCCTCAAATCACCGAGTTTACCTTCATTGAGCTCAGGCTCGACACGATCTAGACGAGTTTCTTTGTCACCAATTTGTCTCAGAAAATCAGTAATTCTTTTAGGATCACCGACAGCATTTATAACAATATTGGCTGCTGTATTGTCGCTTGTTGTCATAGTAGCAAAGCATGCATCAGAGAGCGTTATTGGTTTACCTACTTGCTTTTCTAATACAGGCGAATACGTAACAAGATCTGCTTTCTTAACCTCAACTGTACTATTGAGATTAACTTTTCCATGCTCTGCATCATACAGCAACTTAGCACAAGCTATTGTTTTGAAAGTACTTGTTAATGGAAATCGTTGATCACCATTATAATCCCAGCTTTCGCCATTTTGAGTATCCAAAATGGCGACTCCTATACGAGCAGAGAGTGAAGACTCAATTCCCTTAATTTCTTGTTCAACTGATTGAAATTTTGAACTGCTTGCAAAAACTACAGATGGCATTAAAAGCGCAAATACCAACAAAGACTTCATGTATGTGACCCCATAATATTGATTGGCATACATCTTAACTTAAAGCATTAGGCACTGAAATAAGGCTAACGCCCGCCTAAGGGGCTGACAACGCATTACCACCAAACTTAAACACAACAACTGCAACCACCGCGGCTCATTGGGACTGGAAACGCCGCGCGTTGACAGTCCCTCTTGACACGGAAACCGCATGAACATCACCGTCACGTAAGGCTTTCAAGAACCTTACTTAGGTACTTTTCGTCCATTGCGCAGTTCATCCGTTTACGTTTGATACCACCTTTAAACGTGGTTTCACTCTTTAATAGGTTCAAACATATCTGCCTGATCCTTGCAAAAGCCTCTGCTCGATCGTCCGCTCTAATACGCGAATTGTCCTCACAAAATGCAGTATCAAGTGACCAATGCATGACCTCTACACCCCAGTGAGAACGTGTCGCTTCAAGTAACGTTTGAGCTTCCAATTCTTTAGAGCATATGTAGTAACGAATACTCACATCTTGCTCTGTTGCTACTGCCGATTCTTGTCGAATTGAAGCCACGATGCCCATTGATTTAAGCCCAGGCCATTCATGTTCAATATCACCCAAAACCGACAAATCGCGATTCACTAAAGCCACTCTCGTTTCTATTCTTCCGTGACTTTTTTCTTGAGTACTATAAGAACTACCGTCGAAATCTTGAAGCATGTCCATTCGAAAATAATCATCAAAGGCTTGCTCAAGCATTCCCTGATTGCCTTTGACCGCCAATAAATAATCCGCTTCTTTATCAAGGATTTTCTGCGCTATTTTCTTTTGGCAGCCCATTGCATCAATTGTAATCAAGCAGCCTTTTACATCCAGCAAGTCAAGTAGCTTGGGGATCGCGGTAATCTCGTTACTCTTAGAATCAACCTTCAGTTGCCCAATGCTCATTCCATTTGCTGTAGCAAAAGCGTTCACCATATGGATCGTTCCCTTGCCTTTTGAGCGGTCATAAGAGCCGCGTAATGTTTTACCGTCGATGGCAATCACTTCACCATCCGTCAGTGTATGGCAGTCCTTCATCCAGGCAATGAAGCTTCTTTGCAAAGCGACAGGATTAATCATACCCATCACGCGAGACAGGGTATCCGCAGAAGGAATTCCAGCTTCAAAGTGACCATATCGTTTAAGGAAATCTAAGCGAGCATTACCAAAATCGATAATGCCATCCCAGCCATCGTGACCCGACAAAACACCACAAATTGTCAGCAAAATAATGTCTGATAATTTGTGTTCTACTTTGCTTTCTTGTCGGTAGTCTTTAATGATTTGGAAATGCATAAATGGGTTGATTAACTCGCTCATATTTAGGCTCCTGTATTGTCTAGGAGCAATTACAAAACAACTGAAATGATCTACAAGGTGATCTTAAATTTCATCGGGTTACATCAAAAAACTGAGATTAAGGAAGCATTGGTTGCTAATTCTAAGCATCACCGCAGCCCTTATATATCAACGACCTTCATGCGGTTTCCCTGATGTACTTTGGTAAGGATTGTCGCCATTTTGTAAGTGCATCTTGGCTTGATTTTTCACTTGCCAATTGAGTTGGGGCATTTGCTCCGACAACTTGAGTTCAAGTAATTTTTCATAATCTGAATCTAAACAATCGGCATCGAAGAAAATGACATCAATGTCGTTTAATGGCGTCAGTGTTACGTTGTGATGTAAAGAGTCCCAAACAAGGTTTCGCACAAAACCTGCGGCTATGTAGCATTGAGGCAATTCAAGCTGGCAAACACATTCCAGTGCTTCAAGTCGAATGGGATCTTTTCTAATTAAATCAACGATGGCTTTCATTTTCACCTTGCGCCATAACGCCCGCTTAAGGGGCTGACAACGCTACTACCAACTTTCCGCATAACACCGCAGCCACAAAAACCAACGCATAGTAAAAATGCCACGCGTTGGAAGTCCCTCTTGAAGCGTTTGTTAGGGGAAATTTTTATTTCCAGTAAATAATTCAACCAGTAACTAAAATTTAAATTTCAGTTTTAACCAATTTATAGTAATGCGTAGTTTGTATTTTACTAAATCCAAGACTTTGATATAATTTTAATGCTTTTTCATTCCATTCTACTACGTTTAATTCAATTCTATTAGCACCCTGGCTTATTGCTTTATTGATCGCAAATTGTGTTATTATTTTCCCATAACCTTTTCCTTGATAGAATGGAGTAACAAATATATCATCTAATAAACCATTATTAGTAACCATTGCAGATGCTATAAGCTTTTCGTTATTTAACAAGAGAAATATTTTTTCCTTGTTTTTCAAAAATTCCGATCTTTTTTCATCGCTTAACTCACAGCAAATATGTGGTTGGAAATCATGCGCTTTTCTCATTTCATAAAAACTTGACCTTAATCCCTCTGCGTATTGTTCAAAATATCTATCCTCATATGCTATAATTTTTAGCTCTGACTTAGGTTGAGCCGATCCATTATATAATAAATCATGCACCCCATACCATTTTTGATAGCCTAAACTTTTATAAAATGGTGTAACATCCTCTTTGCCAATACGAAATTGTGTTACTATAAAAGTAAAGTTTAATGTATACTTCTGTTTCATTATTTGAGTATAAAGCAATGTCCCAATGCCTTTTCTTCTTTCATTCGGAACAACATACACTAACACATCTGCTTTTTTCTTATTATTCCACGGTTTTACACAACTGAAGCCTTGTATTTTTTCACCATTATCAAATACAATTATTTGATAATTTTTAGCATCAAAACACTCAGAAATTTCTTCTTCTGTAATTAAAAAATCCTGCTTTACTAATTTTATTAATTTTATTAATTCGTTTTTATCTTCAAGTTTAAAGTCACGTATCATTATTCCTCCCCCTCATGTGAATAATATTACTACATTTTTCGCTTTTCCGTGGAAGTACTTACGGGAAAAATTATAGAATCTGTAAGCATTTCTATTGATTTGCATTTTTGCAACAACACTTACAGCAAATGCCATGATAGACTTTAATCAAAAATAACAATTTAATAGCATTTTAAGTTCAATTTTTAAAACCAATCTTGTTAGAGAAAGCTATCTATTCTGCGCCGAAGGCGTCCCCCTAACGCCCGCCTAAGGGGCTGGCAACGCATTAACACTAAACTCAAACACAACAGCCGAAACCACCGCGGCTCAATGGGACTGGAAACGCCACGCGTTGACAGTCCCGCTTGAGGCGTTTGTTAGGTTTGTGCTACGAAGCTCATATAGTAATAACCACCCAATTCATCATCCACTTGCGACACAATTTCAAAACCTTGCGACAAATAAAAGTTGAGTGCTTTTTGATTTTGAACCATGCACTTAAGGCTTAAGTTGCCATATTTCATTTTTGCGCCGTTAAGCAGCATCGAGCCCACACCTTGCCCCTGATATTCGGTTGCGACATAGAGATGATGAATAAAATTGTCAGGCTCCCAAATGGAAATGAAGCCAGAAACATTCCCTAAAACCTCAGACAACCAAATTCGTTCACCTTGACTATCGCGGTCGAAGTCTTCTATCCGAAAACTATCCGCCTTGAGCCATGGGAAACTATCTCGTCTAGAGTCCAAGTAGAGCTTTCTCAACGATTCGAGATTACAGGCACTAAACTCTTTGATTTCCATGAACAACCTTAAACCTAACGCCCGCCTAAGGGGCTGGCAACGCATTAACACTAAACTCAAACACAGCAACTGCAACCACCGCGGCTCATTGGGACTGGAAACGCCGCGCGTTGACAGTCCCTCTTGAGGCGTTTGTTATAACACAGTTTCACACATCATGTTCCGTGAGCAATTGACGACAGTTACGAACTGTTAGAACGCGGATTTCGTGGCTCAAACTATAAATAATGCGGTAATGACCGAAAATGATTTCACGGTAGTTCGTATGAGGCATTTCAGGAACCATGCGGCCCATTTCTGGCATTGAGCCGAGCAATTCCGTTTTGTCGAATACTTCATTCACCCACTTTTCTGCAGCTGATGGGTTATCCAAAGCAATAAACTCTGCGGCATCACCCAGTTTTTGTAACGCTAGAGGTGACCAAACTACTTTCATTTGATGATGCGCCCCAGAACTTGTGAACGAGCATCTTCGTTTGATATACCTAAACCTGCAGCCAATTGAGCTTCTGCAGTACGCATTTCTTCGAGTAATTCGATTTTCTCTTGCATTGCTTCATACTCCGCAACGTCAAGAACAACGGCTACACCTTTACCTCGTTGTGTAATAACCAATGGTCGACGAGTCTCATTGATCTGTTTGATAAATGATGCAACGCCAGCACGGAACTCAGACAAAGGCTGAATATCTTGATCAAGGTGAATACGGCTCATAATGAACTCCATTTAGTACAATTTAATGTACAAATAGTAGTTCAATTGAGATTTACGAGCAAGGAATTGATTCTGTGTTATAACGCTTTCTAGACAGCTTCTTACCTTTCCAATAGGTAGGCTACCGCTTTCTAATTAATAGACCACCACGGAAACCGCATGAACATCACCGTCACGTAAGGCTTTCAAGAACCTTACTTAGGTACTTTTCGTCCATTGCGCAGTTCATCCGTTTACGTTTGATACCACCTTTAAACGTGGTTTCGCTCTTTAATAGGTTCAAACATATCTGCCTGATCCTTGCAAAAGCCTCTGCTCGATCGTCCGCTCTAATACGCGAATTGTCCTCACAAAATGCAGTATCAAGTGACCAATGCATGACCTCTACACCCCAGTGAGAACGTGTCGCTTCAAGTAACGTTTGAGCTTCCAATTCTTTAGAGCATGTTGCAGCTTCCATTAACAAATCTGGATCGTCATTTTTATTAGCAAAAAATGCATAAAATGAAACGCCTACATTATCACCCTTCTGTTCAATCTTCTTGGAACAAACTTGAATTACCTTTTTTCTCAATGAACTACGCACTTGTTAATTGCCTGCTTTGTTAGAAAATGATGGGTAACTTATACAGATTAAAGCATGAACACAAGAAAAACTGTTTTTATATACAGCCCCAGCCAATTGAATGAGCCATAACGCCCGCCTAAGGGGCTGGCAACGCATTACCACTAAACTCAAATACAACAACTGCAACCACCGCGGCTCAATGGGACTGGAAACGCTACGCGTTGACAGTCCCTCTTGAGGCGTTTGTTAGCTGAATTTTTCCATGACAAAGTTGCACAGCTTTTGACCGCGGACTTCTATGGTTTGCTCTTGTGTAACCTTGAACCCAAATCTCTCATAAAACGGACGAGCTGTAATACTCACCTCAGAGTAAAACCTAGTAATTCCTTGTAACTTACCCATTCTGAGTACATGTTCCATTAACTGTCGCCCGACTCCTCGACCTTGATGTTCATGGTGACAAAAGAAATGATCAATTAATCCATTTTCTTGAAGATCACTATAACCAACAATTTTTCCATCAATTTCAGCCACAAAAGGTGACAGCAAGTTCATTTTTCGTTGCCAAATCTCTGAAGAAAAATCATCTGGAGCCCATGCTTCAACTTGGGCTTGCGAATAATCACGTAAGTTCACATTACGAACCGTATGATAAAAAATAGCCCATAAATCATGCGCATCTGATTCTTGATACTTTCTAATTTCGATCATGCTGATATTTACCACCATTCAGCTAACGCCCGCCTAAGGGGCTGACAACGCACAACAACTAAACTCAAACACAACAACCGTAACCCCCGCGGCTCATTGGGACTGGAAACGCTACGCGTTGACAGTCCCTCTTGAGGCGTTTGTTATGTGTTTATTTCGACCAGTCCCAATTTCCTTGCTCCTTGACCAAAACTCTTTGATCTTGGGTCACTGTCAACAATCCTGAATCTGAAATTATGTAAACAAAATCGCCATTTACAAACTCATAACCAATAAATCTTGATGGTGTACCATCTGATAAATATGTATGTAACGTATGACCATTGAGAATAATCTTATTGCCAGAACTCTTTGATTTACCAGTATAAGTTACGTCATCACAAGTCACGTTACCTTCAATGCAATTTGACTCAATCAAAACCACATAGTTTTCTGTCACCAACGTCGCTGAAATACTCGAAAAACTCGTACAAAATAGTACACACAATAGACCAAATTCACGCACGATAATCTCCAAAACACATAACGCCCTGCTAAGGGGTGAGCAATGCACTACAAAAGCTACCGCACACCGCCTTAACCACAAAACCCGCCGCATGCTAAAAATGCCACGCATTGCG
The DNA here is from genome assembly GCF_037672085.1 of Vibrio paracholerae. NCBI lineage: Bacteria > Pseudomonadati > Pseudomonadota > Gammaproteobacteria > Vibrionales > Vibrionaceae > Vibrio > Vibrio paracholerae. Next base: position 553,168 of record NZ_JBBHLM010000001.1, read on the forward strand.
AATCCCGCTTAAGCAGTTTGTTAGCTTAAATTTCAGCACCTTAGATTTGCTAAGCCCGAGATTAACCTGATTTGGAAAACCGACAAACTACCTGAGCTTTAAAACCCGCATTGACTCAAACTTTGTGACCTTTCATGCGATTTGAAAAACCGAAAATTTTGACAAATCATTTTCGCAAAACTCAAAGCGAAAGCGACACTTCCAAAGCGACTTTGCGGCAAAATGGCTCACCTCGCGCAATCCCAAAACTCAATTGAGGCAACTGCTCAAAACTCGTGTTGGCAAACAATGCTGATTTGCCGAGAAACCAGAACGAATGGCCAAAGGAAGAAGGAAAAAACCACAACCAATTGATTTTACGTGTTTTAAGCTAACGCCCGCCTAAGGGGCTGGCAACGCCACGCGTTGGCAGTCCCTTTGAGGCGTTTGTTAGTTTCGTAGCCTATTGTTTAACAATGACTTTTTAAACTCATTTGCTTGAAAGTCATTTTACGCAAAAGCATCACGCAAACACACGTCCAACGCCAAAAGCTGTGACGTTGGCCGCCAAAACGTTAAGAGTCCGCGACAAAGAAAGCCAGATCACAGCGATGATTCAGCCTTTTATGAAACCAAACTGATCAAGTTGAACGTCCGACAACATTGAAGCATCAAAGCTTGTTGGTTATCAGCGATTTTGAAACCGCTGAACTTTCAACGCTTTCTACCAAATCGGCATCAGGAAAAACCCAAAAGCTAAATTGTGCAGCTTGAACGATAAAGGCTAAATTTTCAGAACCTTGTGCGTGAATTTTTGATGGTTTTCCTGAGAGAAACTAACGCCCGCCTAAGGGGCTGACAACGCATTACCACTAAACTCAAACACAACAACCATAACCACCGCGGCTCAATGGGACTGGAAACGCCACGCGTTGACAGTCCCTCTTGAGGCGTTTGTTATGCTTAAGCTTCAACACTTTACATTTGAACCAACTCAAGAATAACCCACTGAAATCATTGACCAAACTTCGAATTTCCCTGAATTAGAACTGGCTCAACTTTTACCTATGAACTGACCAATGCAGGCTTTCATTTAGCAACTAGGCAAATGTAGAAAACCTCTCCGACAAACTCACTCACCACGCATGGGCACGACAACTCAATGAGGCAATAACACTGAAATTTACAGCGATAAACACATTGCCGTTTCATTAGGCAGCGCAAAACAATGCTCAATTGCCGACAGGCTTTAAGCCCATAAGTAAAGGCACCAAACTGCTCAAAGCGACTTGAGCCAACAATACTAACCTCGCGCAGACTCAACAACACAATGAGGCAATCACTCAGAATTTACAGCGTCAGATACATTGCTGTTTCATTAGGCAGCGAAAAACAATATTGAATTGCCGACAAAACCTGAACGAAATGCCAAAGAAATCGACAATTACAACCTGCTGATTTTTATGGATTAAGCATAACGCCCGCCTAAGGGGCTGGCAACGCAATACCACTAAACTCAAACACAACAACTGCAACCACCGCGGCTCATTGGGACTGGAAACGCCACGCGTTGACAGTCCCACTTGAGGCGTTTGTTAGCTTCGTAGCCCATTGTTTGCTAATGACTTTTTAAACAAATTTGCTTGAAATGTATTTTACGCAAATGCATCACACAAACACACGTCCAACGCCAAAAGCTGTGAAGTTGGCTGCCAAAACTTATAACGATCTAGGCTAAGTTGGCCACGGTTAAGAGTCCACGACAAAGAAAACCAGATCACAGCGATTATGCAGCATTTGTGAAACCAAATTTGCCGTGTTGAATATCCGACAACATTGAAGCTTCAGGCTTGTGGATTTTAGCGACTTGATATCGCTGAGCTTTCAACACGTTCTACCAAATTAGCATCAGGAAAACTCGAAAGCCAAGTTGCGATATTTGAATGCTAAAAGCTGAGTTTTCAAAACAATTAAACCCAGATTTTGGTGATTTTCGCTTTAAGAAGCTAACGCTGCGTTAAGGGGTGAATGCCGCATAAACCAACCTTCCGCAAACCACTTTCACCACCAAAAGTCGCCGCAAACCAAAAATGCCACGCGGCATGAATCCCTCTTGAACGCCTTGTTATAAGTAATTTTCCTCTAGCGCGACATTTTGCTTAAAATCTTATCTGCTTGCTTTCTTGCTTCTTGGATACCTTTAGCGACCCAAATTTTACTTTTTTCTTCATCAAGGTTTCGATCCGAACATCGTGAAGTAAGAACCAAAACACTTTCTGCTTCTGGGCCTGGATGAGTTTCATAAGCTACGTAATGATGTCCATTCGTAAAAATCATGCCATTCGCCAGATTGTAACCACCATCTTCGTCGGTCGTATTTATCCGGAAATCATACGCTTGCTGAATCCTGTCTACTGCTGTACCTGCATTCGTATCTATATAAACTTTGTTTGTATATTTTCCAGCAGGTGTAGCATGCATTTGCACAGTTGCATTAATTGCATAAACTTTCATAATCTTTTCAAACATATACTTTCCTTTTTACCAAACTGTCATCTGATTACTTATAACGCCCGCCTAAGGGGCTGGCAACGCATTACAACCAGACTCAAACACAACAGCCGTAACCACCGCGGCTCAATGGGACTGGAAACGCCACGCGTTGACAGTCCCTCTTGAGGCGTTTGTTATGTGAATTTGAGCCTAGTGAGCTAACCATTTACAAGGCTCCAGGCTCATTTCGGTAAATTTTGCTGTAAACGATGATTCTGAAGGACTACACGCATAAACTCCAAAACTGGCCACTTTTTGTGTCGGCAAAGGGGGATTACATTTACCCATATCTATCGTAGTCTCTCCCAACTGATGTAAGTGAAAGATACGCATCTGGTTAAAAACCAAGCCATCAAACGAGGATTCGATAAGAAAATCTGGCCCTCTACGACTTAAACGATACCAAATCTCTTTAGGAAGCGGGATATCGGTAGTTGCCCAATCTGAATACCCTAAATTTGTAACTACACTACCAAGTCTAGAAAATGATTGATTTTCGTACTCTATCGAAGCTTTAAACCAATTTTCATTATCGATATAAACGATCAATCCACATTGATCAAACAGCTGTTGATAAGCAAAACTTACCTTAGCGGTAAATGTGAAATTGTCTTTTGAGTCAATCAATAATGCAGGAGCATTTTCATTACGAAAACCATAATAAGAACGTTGCCAAAAATCTGTTTTCGGCTCAGTAGTTATCGACACAAACTCTGAAGTGACTTCACTCACTTTCGGTTCAGAAATCCACTTCCCAGCAGTAAAATTTACCATTACCAATCTCTTTGTTGTTCACAAAATTCACATAACGCCCGCCTAAGGGGCTGGCAACGCATTACCATAAAACTCAAACACAACAACCGAAACCACCGCGGCTCAATGGGACTGGAAACGCCACGCGTTGACAGTCCCTCTTGAGGCGTTTGTTATAAGCCCGAACCCTAGACTTCTGGGTTACTCGAACTGTTGTACGAAAACATTCGGATTTCATCTCTCGGATACCAATCTAACTTGGTATAGAAGTCCTGTGCCGCAACATTCTCAATCAACACAAACAAATGCGTCTTAGAAATGCCTATTCTTGATAATGCATCTGTCGCTTTTTGAATTAAAGACTTACCAATCCCTTGGCCTCGGAAGTCAGATGAGACGGCCAGATGTTGTACGTAACCTCGCCTACCGTCCGTACCAACCAAAACAGCACCAATCACAAGAGAGTCTGAAACTGCGACAAAGCTTAAACCTTGATTTCTTTTCAAATAAGCTTCGATGTTTGGCCGAGAATCAGCATCTCTGAGAGATAGGTTTTCAGTAGTAGCCCATAAAGCAATCACTTCGTTGTAATCTGAAATATCCATTTCCCTAAATGTAACCACAACTTCTCCTTGGCTTATAACGCCCGCCTAAGGGGCTGACAACGCATTACCACTAAACTTAAACACAACAACTGCAACCACCGCGGCTCATTGGGACTGGAAACGCCACGCGTTGGCAGTCCCTTTGAGGCGTTTGTTATGCTTAAGCTTCAACACTTTACACTTGAACCAACTCAAGAATAACTCACTGAAATCATTGACCAAACTTCGAATTTCCTTGAGTTAGAACTGACTCAAATTTTATCTATCATATGAACTGATCAATGCAGAGTTTCATCCTACAAATCAGCCAATGTGGAAACCCTCTCCGACAAACCAACTCACCACGCATGAGCACAACAACTCAATGAGGCAATGACACTGAAATTTACAGCGACAGACACATTGCCGTTTCATTAGGCAGCGCAAAACAATGCTCAATTGCCGACAGACTTTAAGCCTGTAAGTAAAGGCACCAAACTGCTCAAAGCGACTTGAGCCAACAATACTAACCCCGCGCAGACTCAACATTTCAATGAGGCAATAACACAGAATTTACAGCGCCAGACACGTTGCCGCTTCATTAGGCAGCGACAAACAATATTGAATTGCCGACAAAACCTAAACGAAATACCAAAGGAATCGACAACCTCAACCTGCTGATTTTTATGGATTAAGCATAACGCCCGCCTAAGGGGCTGGCAACGCATAAGACTAAACTCAAATACAACAACCGAAACCACCGCGCTCAATGGGACTGGAAACGCCACGCGTTGACAGTCCCTCTTGAGGCGTTTGTTATGGCGCAATTCTCAAATTAGGCCACATAGCCAACCAACCCTTTGACTTTACTCGATTTTCAAAAGTTCCATATGCTCGTTTAGGATTATGTGTGATGAATCCTTGAAATAAACTCTCGAAACCAAAGGCTGATATACATTCGTAACGATCGTTCTCGACTTTTCTTACTGCTACCGCCGTTTCTTTTTCAGGCCAATAGCTCATGGCATCCAATGTACTTTGGTAAGGATTGTCGCCATTTTGTAAGTGCATCTTGGCTTGATTTTTCACTTGCCAATTGAGTTGGGGCATTTGCTCCGACAACTTGAGTTCAAGTAATTTTTCATAATCTGAATCTAAACAATCGGCATCGAAGAAAATGACATCAATGTCGTTTAATGGCGTCAGTGTTACGTTGTGATGTAAAGAGTCCCAAACAAGGTTTCGCACAAAACCTGCGGCTATGTAGCATTGAGGCAATTCAAGCTGGCAAACACATTCCAGTGCTTCAAGTCGAATGGGATCTTTTCTAATTAAATCAACGATGGCTTTCATTTTCACCTTGCGCCATAACGCCCGCCTAAGGGGCTGACAACGCATTACCACTAAACTTAAACACAACAACCGAAACCACCGCGGCTCAATGGGACTGGAAACGCCACGCGTTGACAGTCCCTCTTGAGGCGTTTGTTAGTTTGCGTGCCAAAGTGACACAAAGATTGCTTGTTGAACACTTTAACACCATAATACCGATGTGACAGTTTGACACAACAGGAGATAAAACCATGGCAACGACTTTGCCTCGCATCACCGCTAGAGTTGATGTCGATACTCAAGATTTACTCACTAAGGCTGCTGCTCTTGCTGGTATGTCTAGCATTAACTCATTTGTTTTGAATGCAGCAATCGAAAAAGCAAAACAAGTCATTGAACGTGAGCAAGCTCTAAAGCTTAGCCAAGCTGATGCCGTATTGCTGATGGAAGCTCTTGATAATCCAGCGGTAGTAAATGCAAAGCTCAAATTGGCATCCGAACGTTATGAGAGCAAAACTCAATGATGAATACGGTACTTCTCGATAAAGATAAGCACGATAGGAACCGTTTCAATTGTGGCATTGAAGCCCTCAACAATTACTTAAAAGTAATGGCGAGTCAGCAAGCCAAAAAAGACAACACCAGAACCTTCGTTTTGGAAGATGACAATAACAGTGCTTATATCATCGGCTTTTACACTCTGACTATGACACCCATTGATTTGAAAGCCTTGCCCGACAAGTTACAAAAGAAGCACCAATCTTCAACCTCTGGAGGGCTCATTGCTCGTTTAGCTGTCGACGATAGATACAAAGGAAAAGGTTTTGGTGAGTGGCTACTCATTGACGCTCTCAGAAAGCTACTCGCAGCCAGTGACAGCGTAGCGTTCCCTGTTGTGATCGTTGATGCCAAAGATGGTGCAAAACATTTCTATGAGCGCTATGGATTTCAAGCATTTCAAGATGCTGAAAACAAACTCTTCATCACCATTGCTGATATCAGAGCAAGCTTAGGCTAGTTATCCACTACCTTTAGCAAACTAACGCCCGCCTAAGGGGCTGGCAACGCATTACACTAAACTCAAACAAAACAACCATAACCACCGCGGCTCATTGGGACTGGAAACGCCACGCGTTGACAGTCCCTCTTGAGGCGTTTGTTAGTTTCGTAGCCTATTGTTTAACAATGACTTTTTAAACTCATTTGCTTGAAAGTCATTTTACGCAAAAGTATCACGCAAACACACTTCCAACGCCAAAAGCTGTGAAGTTGTCTACCAAAACTTAAAACGAACAAGGTTAGCTTGGGCACAGTTAAGAGTCCGCGACAAAGAAAGCCAGATCACAACGATGATTCAGCCTTTTATGAAACCCAACTGATCAAGTTGAACGTCCGACAACATTGAAACATCAAAGCTTGTTGGTTATCAGCGATTTTGAAACCGCAGAACTTTCAACTCTTTCTACCAAATCAGCATCAGGAAAAACCCAAAAGCCAAAATGTACAGTTTGAACGATAAAGGCTGAATTTTCAGAACCTTGCGCGTGAATTTTTGATGATTTTCCTGAGAGAAACTAACGCCCGCCTAAGGGGCTGACAACGCATAACAACCAAACCCAAACACAACCACCGAAACCACCGCGGCTCAATGGGACTGGAAACGCCACGCGTTGACAGTCCCTCTTGAGGCGTTTGTTAGCTTTATTTTTTGTCGTCACTTTTTGGTGGCTTCACTTTGGGCATAACATTTTTTGTATTTGTAGGAGGTAACTGCCTATTTAATGCGGTATCTCTTTCATGGTCAGTAACAGGACGTCGGTTTCTGTTTTCATTTTCATTACTCATTATAATCTCCGGTATTGTAGGTGGATGTAAAATACAGTTCAGCTTCACTCTCAGCTTGCTTAAGTGCTTTTTTGTTTCGAGGAAGAGTCAGGTTACCTAAACATTTTTTTTCGGCAGCCAATGACTTTTCGCGTAGTTCTGCCCATTTAGTATGAATATCGTGCTCAGTCCATTGACCTTCAGCAACATAGTACCAATCTCGTTCAGCAACCAACGACAACTTCGCTATCGAATCACCCAAAGAATTCAATGCATCTAAGCGCTTTTTGTAAGGAAGAATTGGTTTTACAGCTGTAATTACTTGAGAGATAGCGATAATCACTCCCCAAACAAATGCATAATCTTTCCAAATAGCCCACGCTGCAATACTAGTAGATGACGTAATTGCTAATATGATATTCAACGTCTGGTCTTTTCTACTTTGCTCGATTGCAAAGTTTTGAATGTACAACGAATGAGTTTTAAGTTCTTTTAACAAGTTCCAATATTTCTGTTGATACAACGAATATCTCCTATAAAGCTAACGCCCGCCTAAGGGGCTGACAACGCATTACCACTAAACTCAAACACAACAACTGCAACCACCGCGGCTCATTGGGACTGGAAACGCCGCGCGTTGACAGTCCCTCTTGAGGCGTTTGTTAGCTTCGTAGCCTATTGTTTCACAATGACTTTTCAGACACATTTGCTTGAAAATGATTTTACGCAAATGCATCGAGCAAGCACACGTCCAACGCCAAAAGCTGTGAAGTAAGCTACCAAAACTCATAGCGTTCAAGGTTAAGTTGGCCAATAACCGAATTTCCAACAAAGAAAGCACGATTTCAGCGACGATGCAGCCTTTTGTGAAACCAAGCTGACCGCGTTGAACATCCAACAACATTGAAGCATCGAAACTTGTTTGTTTTCAGCGCCTTTGAAATTGCTGAATTTTCGACGTTTTCTACCACGTAAATATTCGATTAAAACGCAAAGGCCGATTCATGAACTTTCAAAATATGATGCTGATTTTTCAAGTACATTGAACTCAAGATTTTGATGATTCTTGCTTCAAGAAGCTAACGCCCGCCTAAGGGGCTGGCAACGCACTACCACTAAACTCAAACACAACAATCGAAACCATCGCGGCTCAATGGGACTGGAAATGCTACGCGTTGACAGTCCCTCTTGAGGCGTTTGTTATGTTGCGGTGCTAACTATTATGAATGTTAGAAATGCAGGTAACCCTGAAACAAAAAGTTTGATACAAAGCATCGTGTTTGATGAAAAACGCTCACTGTCAATTTCATTAGCCACCGAGCTATCCACCATTGAACCCGCTACACTCTCTGCCCTATCACCACCAAAACCGCCTTCTGGTGGGTACATAAAAAATAAGGCTGCTAACCCCCAAAGGATCACCACAACAAAGAATGCATAATCGGGCCAAGACCTCAGGCCAAAGAAACCCATAGATTTCTCAAACATGACCACAACTGCTGATGCAGTGAGATTGCTTATGAGAAAAAACCTCAATAAATTTAGCATGTTATTCCAAAGTCCATCCTTAGCAACATAACGCCCGCCTAAGGGGCTGACAACGCATTAACACTAAACTCAAACACAACAGCCGAAACCACCGCGGCTCATTGGGACTGGAAACGCCACGCGTTGACAGTCCCTCTTGAGGCGTTTGTTATGCTTAAGCTTCAACACTTTACATTTGAACCAACTCAAGAATAACCCACTGAAATCATTGACCAAATTTCGAATTTCCCTGAATTAGAACTGGCTCAACTTTTACCTATGAACTGACCAATGCAGGCTTTCATTTAGCAACTAGGTCAATGTGGAAACCCTCTCCGACAAACCAACTCACCACGCATGGGCACAACAACTCAATGAGGCAATGACACTGAAATTTACAGCGACAGAAACATTGCCGTTTCATTAGGCAGCGCAAAACAATGCTCAATTGCCGACAAACTTTAAGCCTATAAGTAAAGGCACCAAACTGCTCAAAGCGACTTGAGAGAACAAAACTCACCTCGCGTGGACTCAAAAACCTAATGAGGCAATCACTCAGAATTTACAGCGCCAGGCACATTGCCGCTTCATTAGGCAGCGAAAAACAATATTGAATTGCCGAAAAAACCTGAACGAAATGCCAAAGAAATCGATAACACAACCAACTGATTTTTATGGATTAAGCATAACGCCCGCCTAAGGGGCTGGCAACGCACACCACAAAACTCAAACACAACAACCGAAACCACCGCGGCTCATTGGGACTGGAAACGCCGCGCGTTGACAGTCCCTCTTGAGGCGTTTGTTATGCTTAAGTTTCAACACTGTACATTTGAAACAACTCAAAAATAAACCATTGAAATAATTAGCCAAACCATAGAGTTTCTTAAATTGGAACTGAATCAAACTTTACCTGCGAACTAACCAATGCAGAGCTTCATCCTACAAATTAGCCAATGTGGAAACCCTCTCCGACAAACCCAGTCATCACACATGGGCACAACAACTCAATGAGGCAATGACACTGAAATTTACAGCGACAGACACATTGCCGTTTCATTAGGTAGCGAAAAACAATGCTCAATTGCCGACTTACTTTCAGCCTGTAAGTAAAGGCACCAAACTGCTCAAAACGACTTGAGCCAACAACACTAACCTCGCGCAGACTCAACAACACAATGAGGCAATCACCGCGATTTTTCAGCGCCAGATACACTGCCGCTTCATTAGGCAGCGACAAACAATATTGAATTGCCGACAAAACCTGAACGAAATGCCAAAGGAATCGACAATCACAACCTGCTGATTTTTATGGATTAAGCATAACGCCCGCCTAAGGGGCTGACAACGCATAACACAAAACTCAAACACACCAACCGTAACCACCGCGGCTCAATGGGACTGGAAACGCCACGCGTTGACAGTCCCTCTTGAGGCGTTTGTTAGTTTACAGTTTTCCACATTGTTTTTGACTGCTCTTCAAAGCCTAGTTTTACATAAAAGCTTTGCGCACGCTTGTTGAAAGCCATGACCTCTAGTCTAATTTGCTCAGCACCCTGAGATTTAGCCCAGTCATTACATCGAGCCATGAGTTGAGTACCAATACCAGAAACTCTAGCATTTTCATCAACTACGATTGTGCCGACACGACAAATGGGTGTTTTAACTAAAAACGGGATAGCTTCATTTTGAGTTACCGTAGCTGTTACGAAGCCAACAACATCACCAGAGATTTCTGCAACAAGAAACAGCCTTGATTGATCATTTAGAGCCTTAAGAAGGAACTCTTTTTCTTCAGATGACGGTTTAACAAATGCTTCAGGTGCATTTTCAAAGTGCATAACTCCAATCTGATAATTAAGACGCAAAAGTGAGTCTAAATCTGACGCATCTGCTGATCTAATTTTCATTTTCGTCCTCTGAATCTGATATGTAAACTAACGCCCGCCTAAGGGGCTGACAACGCATTACCACTAAACTCAAACACAACAACTGTAACCACTGCGGCTCATTGGGACTGGAAACGCCGCGCGTTGGCAGTCCCTTTGAGGCGTTTGTTATGCTTAAGCTTCAATACTTTACATTTGAACCAACTCAAGAATAACCAACTGAAATTATTGACCAAACTTCGAATTATCTTGAATTAGAACTGGCTCAACTTTTACCTATGAACTGACCAATGCAGGCTTTCATTTAGTAACTAGGCCAATGTAGAAAACCTCTCCGACAAACCCACTCACCACACATGGGCACGACAACTCAATGAGGCAATGACGCTGAAATTTACAGCGACAGACACATTGCTGTTTCATTAGGCAGCGCAAAACAATGCTCAATTGCCGACAGGCTTTAAGCCCATAAGTAAAGGCACCAAACTGCTCAAAGCGACTTGAGCCAACAATACTAACCTCGCGCAGACTCAAAAACCTAATGAGGCAATCACTCAGAATTTACAGCGCCAGACACATTGCCGCTTCATTAGGCAGCGAAAAACAATATTGAATTGCCAACAAAACCTGAACGAAATGCCAAAGGAATCGATAACCACAAACTACTGATTTTTATGGATTAAGCATAACGCCCGCTTAAGGGGCAGCCAACGCTACTACCAAACTTCCGCATAACACCATAACCACAAAAACCAACGCATAGTAAAAATGCCGCGCGTTGGCTGTCCCTCTTGAAGCGTTTGTTATGCGTGTATATCTGGTTTAGTACAGAGTTTAATCAACCTATCTCCTATTGGAGTAATTGTATAAAACAAGCTTGCGCCGAATCCTGAAATATCAGATTTAACAAGATTATAGTTGGCTAAGCTTCTAATTATTTGATCTTCATTGCTTCCTGGATCGTAGCGTTTTCTGTCTGGATCAGATTCTTCTTTGTCATATTGTTCATCCATCACCAAAATTGTTTTATGCTTAGTCATTGATACAAGAAACTTAAATTCCCAACACGATAAGTCACGTAACACCCGAGAAAGAACAATACTTTCATGTTCAGCAATATCTCTTTCAAACACCGTATTGATAATAGAGTTCTGTAGTAAGTCGATCTTGTCATCACTAAAGGTTTGGAACATAACCATTGATGAATCAACAATTAATTGAAGTTGACTATCTGTTAACCCATCAATTTTATCTTGATGGCTTGCAAGTAAAGCCTCTATCTCATTAATTGCCTTTTCTAATCTTTTTTGCTGCCTCGCTGTTGCTAAGCTAGAAGTAAATACAGGTATTAAAGGGGCGAATAAACTACCTGACGCGAAAGACGATGCGGCCACTAAAGTACCTGCGACTGTCACGCCCAAGCTACCAAAAAATTTTTCAAGTTTGTCTGGTTTTTCCATCTCTAAAACTCCAAATACGCATAACGCCCGCCTAAGGGGCTGGCAACGCATAACACTAAACTCAAACGCAACAACCGTAACCACTTCGGCTCAATTGGACTGGAAACGCCACGCGTTGACAGTCCCTCTTGAGGCGTTTGTTATGAGCCACTTTCCGCTAAAAGCAAATCTAATTCATTGTGTGTTATTGCTTTTAGGTTTTCCGTTATTTTCTCCGCACTCCAATCCCACCATGCAATTGCTAACAATTTATCTACGACATGTGGCTCAAAACGATGTTTCAAAACCTTTGCGGGATTTCCGCCAACAATGCTATAAGGCGGCACATCTTGTGTTACTACTGACTTACTAGCAACGATTGCACCATCACCAATCGTTATTCCAGGCATAATAGTTGACTCATACCCCAACCAGACGTCATTACCAATTACAGTATCTCCCTTATAAGGTAACTCACCAACTTGTGGGGCTGACGTTTCCCAACCATTGCCAAAAATGAAAAAGGGGTAAGTTGAGAAACCTGACATACTGTGATTTGCACCATTCATAATGAACTTAACGTCTTTAGCAATAGCACAAAATTTTCCAATCTTTAACTTATCCCCAATAAAAGGAAAATGATAAAGCACATTACTTTCAAAATTCTCAGGCCCATTAGGATCGTCGTAATACGTATAATCACCAACTTCAATATTTGGAGACTTAATATAGTTTTTTAGATAGCCGACTTGAGGAAAACCTTTCATTGGCTCTTTATCATTTGGATTTGGACCGTACAAATTAATTTCTCCATATTGGCTCATAACGCCCGCTTAAGGGGCTGACAACGCTACTACCAAGTTTCCGCATAACACCGTAACCACAAAAGCCAACGCATAATAAAAATGCCACGCGTTGGAAGTCCCTCTTGAAGCGTTTGTTAGCCCTTTTTTCCCAGTAAATCAATTAGTAAACTCGAAAACTTTTCTGGATTTTCTTGAGGTAACATGTGGGATTCATTTTCAATAACCACCAATTTTGAGTGTCTTGAAGCTCGTGCATCACTCTGTGTTGCCAGCTTAAATAAGTCTCGTGTTTTATCGCCATGCCCAAATATCAAAGACAGATCGATATTCGATAAACTTTGGGCATCAATCGATGGATGTTCTTGCTGATTTAGTTGCAAAGGCAATGTATAAGCTTGCTTTAACTGTAAACTCTTCACCTCAGTTGGTTGCTTATCGAAGTAACCATGACAATTCCCAGAACCGTCAATCAATGATTCAACAGCTAAACTCAAATTCCCCTGATGTACATGATTAAAAACAGGCTCAAACATTGACTCTGCATCCGCAACCCAAGTTTTCATTTCATCTTCTTGAACACAACCGGGATATCCCAGCTCATACAAAAATACCTTAGACAATGGCAATTGAGACGATGCTATCATGTTCAATACAACATCTGCACCATAAGACCAGCCAACAACATTCACGGGCTTATCTGAAACTAACTTTTTCACAAGCTCACATAGTTCTTGAGCGTGTGAGTTCAGACCAAAAATTAAGTTATCATCATTGTCAAAATGACTTAAAGTCACTGAAACCACATCAAAATATTGAGACAACGAATCTGTATGAGGGAGCCACATAGAACCATCTGTTAATGCTCCATGAACCAAGACTAAATATTCACCACTACCTTTTTGAAAATATTTCACATGATATTCCTATTAAGGGCTAACGCCGCGTTAAGGGGTGAGCAACGCAACGACCAACTTACCGCATTGCACTAAAAACCAATAAAATCAATGCATAATGAAAATGCTACGCGTTGCGAATCCCTCTTAAACGCTTTGTTAACTGGCCGATCCCAAATGCCAAACTTACCAATATTTTTAAGCTGCCTGTGCGGCAGTGAACAAATTTCATAGGATTATCTCCAACTGATTTAATTTCTAAGCTGCCTGTGCGGCAGTGAACAAAAATTGGGTTGTTGATTTCAAATTACAAAATTTCTAAGCTGCCTGTGCGGCAGTGAACGAATTCTCAGCATAACTGACACAGCCCCCACATTTCTAAGCTGCCTGTGCGGCAGTGAACTCTAAGGCCGCCATAATCGAATAATCGATACTTTTCTAAGCTGCCTGTGCGGCAGTGAACTTGAAGAACAAGCGATCGCGCTGATCCGTTCATTTCTAAGCTGCCTGTGCGGCAGTGAACTCTTTCACGAATGAGGATTTTAAAACATTAAATTTCTAAGCTGCCTGTGCGGCAGTGAACGAACGACTTTCATGCTTCATCCTTACTTTTGGTTTCTAAGCTGCCTGTGCGGCAGTGAACCTGCACGATTTATACCCACTGTAGAGCCATCATTTCTAAGCTGCCTGTGCGGCAGTGAACTTGCTGCTTTAGTCGCTTACGATTTTGTTAAGTTTCTAAGCTGCCTGTGCGGCAGTGAACGCCTTGTGCTCATGCCTCTACCTGATGAGCTGTTTCTAAGCTGCCTGTGCGGCAGTGAACTGAAAACCAAATACTTGATGAATCCAGCTACTTTTCTAAGCTGCCTGTGCGGCAGTGAACGGCGTGTTTGAGCCAGTAGGCGGCGGGGAGTGTTTCTAAGCTGCCTGTGCGGCAGTGAACATAAAGGGGTGTCGCTGACTTGGTTCCCTGACTTTTCTAAGCTGCCTGTGCGGCAGTGAACGAAAAACGTGGCTACTTTGGTTATTCCCAAGGTTTCTAAGCTGCCTGTGCGGCAGTGAACATTTCACTAAGCGAGATATCGCAGAAATGGATTTTCTAAGCTGCCTGTGCGGCAGTGAACGAAGTGATTAGGATATGCAGTAGCACAAGATATTTCTAAGCTGCCTGTGCGGCAGTGAACTAGTAAGCGCAGAGTCAGGCAAGTTATTCATCGTTTCTAAGCTGCCTGTGCGGCAGTGAACAATCGGCCAATGTAGATGAGCAACTTTAAGCATTTCTAAGCTGCCTGTGCGGCAGTGAACGATAGACAGCTTGTCACCGGGCATAAGGTGAGTTTCTAAGCTGCCTGTGCGGCAGTGAACTATGAAACTTTATCAGTAACCTATTGTTAATAAAAGTAATTACATCAAATTTCTCAAAATAACCTTTTATTTTTCACTCGATTTATTATTAATATAAATCAATAACTTAAAATCCAACGAAAAAAGATGGGTAATTTTATTGCCAGTTAACGCCCGCCTAAGGGGCTGCCAACGCATTACCACCAAACTCAAACACAACAACTGCAACCACCGCGGCTCAATGGGACTGGAAACGCCACGCGTTGACAGTCCCTCTTGAGGCGCTTGTTATGCAGTTGGTTGCTATGAATGCTGTTATTTTACGGTAAAACCAAACTATCGCTTGGTAGCCACTGTCTTTATTGAGACAATCCTCACCGTTATTTCTACATCAACGGACAACTATGAAACTCTTAGTTCGCAACCTTGCTCGCACCACAACTGAGCACGACATTCGTAAACTGTTTTCTGAACACGGCTCTGTTACCGAATGCACTCTCGTTTTAGACCAAGAAACCGGTCTATCGAAAGGCTTTGCTTTCGTCGAAATGCCAGAGGCTTCAGAAGCAAAAACTGCAATTGCAGCACTGAATATGGCAAACGTTGCCAAAAGTAAGATTCGAGTCAAAGCGGCTCAATAAAGCAAATTCTAAAGCCAGCTGAAAATGCTGGTTTTTTATTGCCCAAAAACTGCATAACGCCCGCCTAAGGGGCTGGCAACGCATTACCACTAAACCCAAACACAACAACTGCAACCACCGCGGCTCATTGGGACTGGAAACGCTACGCGTTGACAGTCCCTCTTGAGGCGTTTGTTATGCTTAAGTTTCAACACTGTACATTTGAAACAACTCAAAAATAAACCATTGAAATAATTAGCCAAACCATAGAGTTTCTTAAATTGGAACTGAATCAAACTTTACCTGCGAACTAACCAATGCAGAGCTTCATCCTACAAATTAGCCAATGTGGAAACCCTCTCCGACAAACCCAGTCATCACACATGGGCACAACAACTCAATGAGGCAATGACACTGAAATTTACAGCGACAGACACATTGCCGTTTCATTAGGTAGCGAAAAACAATGCTCAATTGCCGACTTACTTTCAGCCTGTAAGTAAAGGCACCAAACTGCTCAAAACGACTTGAGCCAACAACACTAACCTCGCGCAGACTCAACAACACAATGAGGCAATCACCGCGATTTTTCAGCGCCAGATACACTGCCGCTTCATTAGGCAGCGACAAACAATATTGAATTGCCGACAAAACCTGAACGAAATGCCAAAGGAATCGACAATCACAACCTGCTGATTTTTATGGATTAAGCATAACGCCCGCCTAAGGGGCTGGCAACGCATTACCACTAAACTCAAACACAACAACTGCAACCACCGCGGCTCATTGGGACTGGAAACGCCGCGCGTTGACAGTCCCTCTTGAGGCGTTTGTTAGTTTCGTAGCCCATTGTTTAACAATGACTTTTTTAACACATTTGTTTGAAGATCATTTTACGCAAATGCATCAAACAAACACACGTCCAACACCAAAAGCTGTGAAGTTGGCAGCCAAAACTCAAAACGATCAAGGTTAAGTTGGCCACGGTTAAGAGTCCGCGACAAAGAAAACCAGATCACAGCGATGATGCTGCCTTTTGTGAAACCAAACTGGCCGTGTTGAACATCCGACAACATTGAAGCTTCAAGACTTGTTGGTTTTCAGCAACTTTGAACTAGCTGAGCTTTCAACACTTTCTACCAAATCAGCATCAGGCAAAACTCAAAAGCCAAATTGTGCGACTTGAACGCTTAAGGCTGAATTTTCAGAACCTTATGCGTGAATTTTTGATGATTTTTTTCTGAGAGAAACTAACGCCCGCCTAAGGGGCTGGCAACGCATTACCACTAAACTCAAACACAACAACCGAAACCACCGCGGCTCATTGGGACTGGAAACGCCACGCGTTGACAGTCCCTCTTGAGGCGTTTGTTAGCTGATTATTTAAAGAAATCGCTCATTAAGCCACTGATAACTGAAAATGGAACCGATTTTACTCCATCTGTAAAATACTCACCGAATGATTTCTTCTGACTGTCAGCAAATGAAGGGATTGCATTTAATGCATTTAAACCTTTTTGAGTAAGTATCACACTACTCTCGCCACTTCTAAGCTCCTGTTTAATAATAAGAAAACGCTCTTGTTCAAGCCATTTCACCGTACTGTAACATGTCATAAACAGTTCCCTTTCAGTCAAATCTTCTAATGATTGTTTATCAAAATACTCAGTAACAGCTTTCGCTATTTTTTGCGGATCAATGCTTGTTATTAATGGGAACTTTTCCAAGCTAGCATTCATTATTTCCAATGCAGCACAATTAAATATATCCAAATTACGCATTTTCAATCCTTAATAATTACCCAAGAACAAAACTCGTTATCAGCTAACGCCCGCCTAAGGGGCTGGCAACGCATACCACTAAACTTAAACACACCAACTGCAACCACCGCGGCTCAATGGGACTGGAAACGCCACGCGTTGACAGTCCCTCTTGAGGCGTTTGTTATGCTTAAGCTTCAACACTTTACATTTGAACCAACTCAAGAATAACCCACTGAAATCATTGACCAAACTTCGAATTTTCTTGAACTAGAACTGACTCAACTTTTACCTATGAACTGACCCAATGCAGGCTTTCATTTAGCAACTAGGCCAATGTAGAAAACCTCTCCGACAAACTCACTCACCACGCATGGGCACGATAACTCAATGAGGCAATCACACTGAAACTTACAGCGACAGACACATTGCCGTTTCATTAGGCAGCGCAAAACAATATTCAATTGCCGACAGACTTTAAGCCTGTAAGTAAAGGCACCAAACTGCTCAAAACGACTTGAGCCAACAACACTAACCTCGCGCAAACTCAACAACACAATGAGGCAATCACCGCGATTTTTCAGCGCCAGATACACTGCCGCTTCATTAGGCAGCGATAAACAATATTGAATTGCCGACAAAACCTGAACGAAATTCCAAAGGAATCGATAATAACAACCTACTGATTTTTATGGATTAAGCATAACGCCCGCCTAAGGGGCTGACAACGCATAACAACCAAACTCAAACACAACAGCCGTAACCACCGCAGCTCATTGGGACTGGAAACGCCACGCGTTGGCAGTCCCTTTGAGGCGTTTGTTAGCTTCGTAGCCTATTGTTTAACAATGGCTTTCTAACACTTTTGCTTGAAATGCATTTTATGCAAAAGCATCTCTCAAACACACGTCCAACGCCAAAAGCTGTGAAGTTGGCTGCCAAAACTTAAAACGATCTAGGCTAAGTTGGCCACGATTAAGAGTCCGCGACAAAGAAAGCAAGATCACAGCGATGATGCAGCCTTTTGTGAAACCAAACTTGCTGTGTGGAACATCCAACAACCTTGAAGCATCGAGGCTTGTGGGTTTTCAGCGGCTTTGAACCTGCTGAACTTTCAACACTTTCTACCAAATCGGCATCAGAAAAACTCGAAAGCCAAGTTGTGAGATTTGAATGCTAAAAACTGATTTTCACAACAAATGAAATTAGATTTTGATGATTCTAGCCTTTTTAAGAAGCTAACGCCCGCCTAAGGGGCTGACAACGCATAACAACCAAACTCAAACACAACAACTGCAACCACCACGGCTCATTGGGACTGGAAACGCCACGCGTTGACAGTCCCTCTTGAGGCGTTTGTTATGTGTGTGAATTTAAAGGGAGCTCCATTTCAATCAACCCTTTGATTTCAGATACTCTAACAAACCCCTTTGACTCATACAGATTGATTGCTGGATTTTCACTAAACACACGCAGAACTAGCTTCGTGGATTGTCTGTCGAGCGCATGTCTAACAACTAGCTCAAGGCACTTAGACCCAATTCCGCATCCCTGAAACTCGGGCAAAATTTGAAAATCTCTCAAGAAGGTCACATCGTTACTGTAGCTCAAACGCAACACACCAACACGAGCTAGGCCTAGATAGATTTCGTAGTTGTCTAACTCATCCCAACTACTTAGGAACCGATTATGATCCCAGGTTAGCCCACGGGCTTGATAGTAACTTGCCATATTTGACTTTGTTAAGGACTCTGCAAACAAGAGGTCACTACTAACTTTCAGACTTACTTCCATGCATTTTCCTCTGCTTACACATAACGCCCGCTTAAGGGGCAGCCAACGCCACTACTAACTTACCGTATAACACCGTAATAACAAAAACCAACGCATAGTAAAAATGCCGCGCGTTGGCTGTCCCTCTTGAAGCGTTTGTTATATTCGTAGCCTATTGATTAAAAAGTTGTTCTACCGTTTTCATCGGTAAGAACATACGAATACGCTCATTATGTTCGCACAATACTTCAAAGCCGAACTTCGTATAGAACGCTTGAGCGGAATCTGTCAGACAATCCACAACTATTGCGTATGCTCTCATGTGATGATTCACTTCCCACAAGTACTTCAGCGCACGGATTAGACTGACCTTTCCAAGTCCAGAACCGTGAAAATCTTTGTGCACAGCTAACTGAGCCAACAGAAAAACAGGGATTGGATACCTCGGTAGTTTCTTTGCTAATTGTGCCGGTAATGTTTCTCGGCTGATTGAGCTCGGTGCAACACTATAAAAGGCACAAATAGCGAATTTTTGATTTAACAGTGGGTGAGCACTAGGTAAAACCATTGTTCGGCTAATACCTGCTTGCATGTGCTTTGCAGCTTGAGTTTTGATAAATGTGTTTAGCTCTTGCTCACCACAGTCAAATGAGTCGCGGTCATGCTTTGATTTACTAAGTTCTACAAACTCTTTGCCCCAACTCACTTGATACCGCTCTTCTCTGTAAATTTAACAGCTTCAAGCAAAGCTTGATTCGGTGCTTTTACTTTATTACACGCAGCCATAAACTCGTCAAAAACACTGTCTTTAACCATAATACTTTCATGCTCCTCAATAACATGAGTCGCATCTTCGTCCATAAGTCTCACCACATATTCAGTGAGACTTTTTAAACCAAGTAAAGCCGATGCCTTTTCGGCTTTTGCCTTGATCTCTTCATCAAGGCGGATATCTAAACGTGCCGTTGCCATAACACCTCCTGCGTACGGATACATTCCGTCAGTTTAGCGATTATAGGCCAAACTTAAAGCACATTCAATTCGTACGGAAAGTTTACGGGGCGAGGGAGAATATAACGCCCGCCTAAGGGGCTGGCAACGCATAACACTAAACTCAAACACAACAACCGAAACCACCGCGGCTCAATGGGACTGGAAACGCCGCGCGTTGACAGTCCCGCTTGAGGCGTTTGTTAGTTGCGTTCTTCCCATTCGCTTCGAATCACACCATATTTCACTGAATCATAATAGATCCCTTGGTAATAACGAACTTTGCGCAGCCGTGCCTCTTGCTTCAAACCTAGCTTTGTCGCTAATGACATCATGCGATCATTTCCCGACCATGTTGTCATGCCTACCCGCTCTATTTCTTGTGTTTCGAACAGATACGAAATCCATTGAGATAATGCTATTGATGCGATCCCTTTTCCCCAATAACTTTCGTCATAAATGACAATACCAGCTTCAAGCCAACGGGTTTCCTCACATTCCCAATAACAACTCACCGTCCCAACGGGTAATTCATTACAAATGACTAACTGCATATCTGAACCAACCAATAACCGTTGGAAGGTTGAATCCGCAAAATCAGCCAAAGTCGGATGAGAATACGGAAAGTAAGGAGCATTAAATCGAGTCCATTCGTTATGCTCAGTCATCAGCTTAAACACACGCTCTAACTCATTTTCCTGTGCTGGCCTAACATCGACTGATAAGTCATGTTTCATAGTGATTTTTCCAAAGAGCAACTAACGCCCGCCTAAGGGGCTGGCAACGCATAACACTAAACTCAAACACAACAACCGTAACCACCGCAGCTCAATGGGACTGGAAACGCCGCGCGTTGACAGTCCCTCTTGAGGCGTTTGTTATGGCTCAGTTCACTAAATACCAGATTTCACCATCGATATGATCTTATGAGCTTTCTCGAAATGATCTAATTTGTGCTCTTGAATCCACCATGTTGCTGCTTCCATCAACAAATCTGGATCGTCATTTTTGTTAGCAAAAAACGCATAAAATGAAACGCCAACATTATCACCCTTCTGCTCAATCTTCTTAGAACAAACTTGAATTACCTTTTCTCTCAATGAACTACGCACTTGTTAGTCGCCTACCTGATTTAAAGATGACAAATAACTTATACAGACGAAAGCATGAAAACAAGAAGAACTGTTTTTATATACAGACCAGATCAAATGAATGAGCCATAACGCCCGCCTAAGGGGCTGGCAACGCACTACCACTAAACTCAAACACACCAACCATAACCACCGCGGCTCATTAGGACTGGAAACGCCACGCGTTGACAGTCCCTCTTGAGGCGCTTGTTATGCAGTTGGTTGCTATGAATGCTGTTATTTTACGGTAAAACCAAACTATCGCTTGGTAGCCACTGTCTTTATTGAGACAATCCTCACCGTTATTTCTACATCAACGGACAACTATGAAACTCTTAGTTCGCAACCTTGCTCGCACCACAACTGAGCACGACATTCGTAAACTGTTTTCTGAACACGGCTCTGTTACCGAATGCACTCTCGTTTTAGACCAAGAAACCGGTCTATCGAAAGGCTTTGCTTTCGTCGAAATGCCAGAGGCTTCAGAAGCAAAAACTGCAATTGCAGCACTGAATATGGCAAACGTTGCCAAAAGTAAGATTCGAGTCAAAGCGGCTCAATAAAGCAAATTCTAAAGCCAGCTGAAAATGCTGGTTTTTTATTGCCCAAAAACTGCATAACGCCCGCCTAAGGGGCTGGCAACGCATACCACTAAACTCAAACACAACAACTGCAACCACCGCGGCTCATTGGGACTGGAAACGCCACGCGTTGACAGTCCCTCTTGAGGCGTTTGTTATGCTTAAGCTTCAACACTTTACATTTGAACCAACTCAATGATAACCAACTGAAATTATTGGCTAAACTTCGAGTTTCTTTGAATTAGAACTGGCTCAATTTTTACCGATGAACTGACCAATACAGGCTTTCATTTAGCAACTAGGCCAATGTGAAGACCCTCTCCGACAAACTCACTCACCACGCATGGGCACAACAACTCAATGAGGCAATCACTCTGAAACTTACAGCGACAGACACATTGCCGTTTCATTAGGCAGCGCAAAACAATGCTCAATTGCCGACTGACTTTCAGCCTGTAAGTAAAGGCACCAAACTGCTCAAAACGACTTGAGCCAGCAAAACTCACCTCGCACAGACTCAACATTCCAATGAGGCAATCACTCAGAATTTACAGCGTCAGATACATTGCTGCTTCATTAGGCAGCGAAAAACAATATTGAATTGCCAACAAAACCTGAACGAAATGCCAAAGGAATCGACAACCACAAACCACAGATTTTTATGGATTAAGCATAACGCCCGCTTAAGGGGCAGCCAACGCTTTACGAACTGTCCGCATAACACCGTAAACACACAAACCAACGCATGATAAAAATGCCGCGCGTTGGCTGTCCCTCTTGAAGCGTTTGTTATGTCACTTTTCCGATTAGTCGTCGAGCATAGCTTTCGCCATGCCTTCATCAAACTCTCTGGAACATTCAGGACAGAAAGATTCTTCAAAGTCAGAGCGCCAAACAAGATTTTCAGAAAAGTGTCCACAATGTGTAGCAGTATGGGCATCTATATAATTTTTCGTAAGCGCGTCATAAACCCCGCATTCTAATCGTCTAGCCCGAATAATAAGATCAAACCTCCAACCCAAAGGCGATTTGAAATGGCTAAACGACGCACTCACCAAGAATGGCGAACCCTGTTCGAACACTATGAATCCAGCCAGTTATCACAACGATTATTCTGTGAACGTAACGGACTGAGCCTCTCCACTTTTTACGCTAAGCGCCAACAGTTAAAGCACATCGAAAAACCGAACACGATTGGCTTTGTTAAAGCAGAAGTCGTTGAAAAGAGGACAAAGTATCAAGCCACTCACCTTGTCGTTGCCAACATGACACTACTTGTAAACAATGTTGAACTGATCATTCCGCAAGGCACGCCAACAACCTATCTTGCAGAACTTATCGGTGCGCTGTCATGAAACGCATGCTCAGTGCTCCCGAAATCTATCTCTATCGTGAAAGCGTCGATTTTAGAAAGTCCATCAACGGTCTCGCGGCCATGATTGAAAGTGACACCGACTTACCGTTAGGAAGTGGTGCACTGTTCCTGTTCACCAACAAACAGCGCGACAAAATCAAAGTGCTGTACTGGGATAAGACAGGCTTTGCTCTTTGGTACAAGCGCCTTGAAAAAGCCAAGTACAAGTGGCCATCAAAAGAGCAAAACGACGTGTTTACCCTAACTCAATTCGAGCTTGATAGACTGCTTTCTGGCTTCACGATTATCGGCCACAAACCCGTTATAATAAATGATTTTACAATGACTTAAGCGATAATAAAGTCTTATCCACCAAGCATTAATGGCATAATTTTAGTATAATCAATGCCATGAAAAAGACGCCAAATATCAATCCAGAAAGCCAAGATGTTGCCGAGCTACAAGCGATGGTGAAAGCGCTGTTGGCGTCAGAAACCCAATTGAAACAAGAGCGCCAGTCGCTGCTTGAACAACTCAAACTTGCCTTCGACCGTCAGTTCGCTAAACGCTCGGAGGCGTTAAAGCCTTACAATGAATCACAAGGTGACCTCTTCAACGAAGCGGAATGTGAAGCCGCTAAGGAAGAAGAGGTTGAGGTCACGACGACCAACACAACCAAGAAACGTGGTAAACGCAAGCCACTGCCAAAGAGCCTGCCTCGTGAAGTTATCGAACTTGATTTAGACGACCATGAAAAGCAGTGCACTTGCTGCCAACATAGTCTGCATAAAATCGGTGAAGACCGTAGCGAGAAACTTGAGTTCACGCCAGCGGTACTAAAAGTGTTGGAATATGTTCGTCCTAAATATGCTTGCCGCCAATGCGAACAAACAGAAGACAAAAACCACGTCGTTCAAAAGCCAGCGCCGCAAAGCATTATCCCTAAAAGCTTCGCCACAGAAAGCTTACTGGCCAATATCATCCTCGGCAAATACCAATACGCGATGCCACTGTATCGTCAAGAATCCCTGTTTACCCAGTCGGGTATCGAACTCTCACGCACCACCATGGCAAGGTGGGTTATCCAAGTCAGTGAGAAGTTCGCCCCACTTTACGCGGCCTTAAAAACGCACCTACTTGAGCAAGTGGTGGTTCAGGCGGATGAAACGCCGCTCAATGTCCTCAAGGAAGACAAGCAATGCTACATGTGGCTCTACTGCTCGGGCGCGGACTCGCCAGGTGCCGCACTCCCTAATGTGAAAAATATCGTCTTGTACGACTATCAAAACAGTCGCGCGAGGTCGTGCCCTGTTGCCTTCTTGGGGGATTACAGTGGTTATCTGCAAACCGATGGCTATGGTGCTTATGATGGGCTTCATCGAGTCACCAATGTCGGTTGCTTCGCGCATGCTCGGCGTAAGTTCATGGACGCGAAAAAGCTTCAAGGCAAAGGTAAGTCAGGTAAAGCGGATAAAGCGCTTGCCAAAATCCAAAAGCTTTATGGGATAGAATCACGCTTAAAATGTGAGTCTGCGGAAAAACGAAAAGCAGAACGCCAGCAGCATGCCAAACCGATACTGGATGAGTTATACGAATGGATGACGACTCAACAGATGCTTGAGTCTAGCCCGCTGGGTAAGGCGATAAAATACACGCTCGGCCAATGGTCAAAGTTAATCCTCTATATCGATGACGGTCACTTATCGATAGACAATAACCGTGCTGAACGCGCCATTAAGCCGCTGGTTATTGGTAGAAAGAACTGGCTCTTCTCGACCAATCCCAATGGAGCTGAAGCGAGTGCGATGCTTTACAGCATCGTTGGGACAGCGAAAGCCAACGGTCTCATCCTCTACGACTACATGGTCAAGTGCATGAAAGAGCTAGCGAAAGCAGAGCCAGATATCGATGCACTCCTGCCTTGGAACTTCAAACACTAACAATATCGCCCTGTGGGATCATGGGGCGGATACAATTTTTCCACTCAACCATATCAACTAATTGTCTTTCGATATCATCCACACTGCTTTTTAGGGAAACCACATAATCCTTGTAAGCTTTGAGACTTTCTAGGTTCTCTTCATAGTTTTCAAGAAAGTCATCAATTTCAAACTCATCATGACTAGTTAACCCCTGTGCAATTCTCCCTTTGATTTCAGAGTATTCTATATGCGCAGTATGACTTTTATATTGTGCCCACGAATCAACAAATTGGATCTTATCGGAAAAACCACCAAGTATTACTTGAAGTTCTAATTGCTCTTCTTTGGGACAACAAATTATTTCGATGGCATCAAAATCAAAGTAAAAACCACAATCATCAACATACCTCCATTCCCTTTCCCAAGTGAAGCCTTGTCGGTATGTTTTTTCACCCAACGGGTGAGCAAGTGATTTGATTGAATCCACTAATGAACTTACTTGTTCGTCCTCAGAAGCATCGGAAATTGAGAACAATTTTCCAAGTACATCATTGTCTAGGTAAATTGTCGGTCTAACATTATGCTTAACCATATAAGATTTACGAAAGCCAATGCCATAGTGCATATTTTGCTCTCTACGCCTTTCTGATATTGCAACAAAACCACCCAAAGCAAAAATCGGGGTTTCAGTGAAACAGGCGATTTTATGGGTAAAGTTACTCGATGTTGAACCATTTGGGTTTTGAGCCTTGATAAAACCTTCATTATCTGTTTTTCCACCAGTCAAGATACTCTTTATGGCAGATTTACCCGTCATATGAATGAGATACCTTGACATATCAGGCTTTAACTTAGGTTCAATTTCGAATGCTTTCATTAAAAAACTCCACTGAGGATTTCATTTTAACGCTTGTGACATAACGCCCGCCTAAGGGGCTGGCAACGCATAACACTAAACTCAAACACAACAACTGCAACCACCGCGGCTCAATGGGACTGGAAACGCCGCGCGTTGACAGTCCCTCTTGAGGCGTTTGTTATAAGGTGGATAACCACTTAATTAGATTGAGTATTTCTTTAAACTCTGCCGCTCTACAATCTTTAACCAGTTCATAAAGACTCATTTCTAAACCTGTTATTTCAACACCAGCCCCTGCTAGCTTTGTAATTGCTAGCTCCTTGTTTGATTCATCACGTGAAGACACGCAATCACTCACTAAATGTATGTCGTAACCTAGATTTTTGAGATGAATAGCCGTTTGATAAACACATATGTGAGCTTCGATACCACATATTAACCAAGACGTTTTCTTTGATTTTTGGATAGTTCCGATGAAACGAGGCTCACCACAAGCATCAAAACTGAACTTGCTAATCGGTTGTTGATTACTCAATAACACTCTGAGCTCTTCGATGGTTTGACCTAATTTATCTGGATTTTGCTCAAGCCAAACTATTGGCAATCCTAGCAATTGAGCTCTTTTAATTAGTTTTATGCAGTTTGAAACAAGCTCATTACTGTCAGAAACCAATCGAGCCAACTTGCCTTGGATATCAACGATAATCAGACCAGTATTTTCCTTGTCAAGCATACAGACTCCTTTGCTAAAACACCTTATAACGCCCGCCTAAGGGGCTGGCAACGCATTACCACTAAACTCAAACACAACAACCGAAACCACCGCGGCTCAATGGGACTGGAAACGCCACGCGTTGACAATCCCTTTGAGGCGTTTGTTATAAAGCTACTTGATAAATGCTTCTAGTTTTTTTGTAAGGTCAGCTATCTGATTATGAATAACAGCTTTATCGAATTCATAGCTATTGGATTTAGACTTATAGAAATCACACATTTTATCTCTTTCTTTGAGGGCATCTAAGGTATCCGCCCCATGATCCCACAGGGCGATATTGTTAGTGTTTGAAGTTCCAAGGCAGGAGTGCATCGATATCTGGCTCTGCTTTCGCTAGCTCTTTCATGCACTTGACCATGTAGTCGTAGAGGATGAGACCGTTGGCTTTCGCTGTCCCAACGATGCTGTAAAGCATCGCACTCGCTTCAGCTCCATTGGGATTGGTCGAGAAGAGCCAGTTCTTTCTACCAATAACCAGCGGCTTAATGGCGCGTTCAGCACGGTTATTGTCTATCGATAAGTGACCGTCATCGATATAGAGGATTAACTTTGACCATTGGCCGAGCGTGTATTTTATCGCCTTACCCAGCGGGCTAGACTCAAGCATCTGTTGAGTCGTCATCCATTCGTATAACTCATCCAGTATCGGTTTGGCATGCTGCTGGCGTTCTGCTTTTCGTTTTTCCGCAGACTCACATTTTAAGCGTGATTCTATCCCATAAAGCTTTTGGATTTTGGCAAGCGCTTTATCCGCTTTACCTGACTTACCTTTGCCTTGAAGCTTTTTCGCGTCCATGAACTTACGCCGAGCATGCGCGAAGCAACCGACATTGGTGACTCGATGAAGCCCATCATAAGCACCATAGCCATCGGTTTGCAGATAACCACTGTAATCCCCCAAGAAGGCAACAGGGCACGACCTCGCGCGACTGTTTTGATAGTCGTACAAGACGATATTTTTCACATTAGGGAGTGCGGCACCTGGCGAGTCCGCGCCCGAGCAGTAGAGCCACATGTAGCATTGCTTGTCTTCCTTGAGGACATTGAGCGGCGTTTCATCCGCCTGAACCACCACTTGCTCAAGTAGGTGCGTTTTTAAGGCCGCGTAAAGTGGGGCGAACTTCTCACTGACTTGGATAACCCACCTTGCCATGGTGGTGCGTGAGAGTTCGATACCCGACTGGGTAAACAGGGATTCTTGACGATACAGTGGCATCGCGTATTGGTATTTGCCGAGGATGATATTGGCCAGTAAGCTTTCTGTGGCGAAGCTTTTAGGGATAATGCTTTGCGGCGCTGGCTTTTGAACGACGTGGTTTTTGTCTTCTGTTTGTTCGCATTGGCGGCAAGCATATTTAGGACGAACATATTCCAACACTTTTAGTACCGCTGGCGTGAACTCAAGTTTCTCGCTACGGTCTTCACCGATTTTATGCAGACTATGTTGGCAGCAAGTGCACTGCTTTTCATGGTCGTCTAAATCAAGTTCGATAACTTCACGAGGCAGGCTCTTTGGCAGTGGCTTGCGTTTACCACGTTTCTTGGTTGTGTTGGTCGTCGTGACCTCAACCTCTTCTTCCTTAGCGGCTTCACATTCCGCTTCGTTGAAGAGGTCACCTTGTGATTCATTGTAAGGCTTTAACGCCTCCGAGCGTTTAGCGAACTGACGGTCAAAGGCAAGTTTGAGTTGTTCAAGCAGCGACTGGCGCTCTTGTTTCAATTGGGTTTCTGACGCCAACAGCGCTTTCACCATCGCTTGTAGCTCGGCAACATCTTGGCTTTCTGGATTGATATTTGGCGTCTTTTTCATGGCATTGATTATACTAAAATTATGCCATTAATGCTTGGTGGATAAGACTTTATTATCGCTTAAGTCATTGTAAAATCATTTATTATAACGGGTTTGTGGCCGATAATCGTGAAGCCAGAAAGCAGTCTATCAAGCTCGAATTGAGTTAGGGTAAACACGTCGTTTTGCTCTTTTGATGGCCACTTGTACTTGGCTTTTTCAAGGCGCTTGTACCAAAGAGCAAAGCCTGTCTTATCCCAGTACAGCACTTTGATTTTGTCGCGCTGTTTGTTGGTGAACAGGAACAGTGCACCACTTCCTAACGGTAAGTCGGTGTCACTTTCAATCATGGCCGCGAGACCGTTGATGGACTTTCTAAAATCGACGCTTTCACGATAGAGATAGATTTCGGGAGCACTGAGCATGCGTTTCATGACAGCGCACCGATAAGTTCTGCAAGATAGGTTGTTGGCGTGCCTTGCGGAATGCTCAGTTCAACATTGTTTACAAGTAGTGTCATGTTGGCCACTGCAATATGAGTGGCTTGATACCTCGTGGTTTTTTCAACGACTTCTGCTTTAATGAAGCCAACCGTGTTCGGTTTTTCGATGTGCTTTAACTGTTGTCGCTTAGCGTAAAAAGTGGAGAGGCTCAGTCCGTTACGTTCACAGAATAATCGTTGTGATAGCTGGCTGGATTCATAGTGTTCGAACAGGGTTCGCCATTCTTGGTTAGTGCGACGTTTGGCCATTTCAAATTTCCATTGGGTCGGAGGTTTGATCTTATTATTCGGGCTAGACGATTAGAATGCGGGGTTTATGACGCGCTTACGATGTTTCATAGCGACCAGGGGAGTCATTATACAAGTCGAGCTTATCGGCGCTTACTTGGGCGTTATCAGGTAAAACAAAGCTTATCACGTAGAGGAAATTGCTGGGATAACAGCCCGATGGAGCGTTTTTTTAGAAGTTTAAAGACAGAGTGGGTACCCGCCAGCGGTTATTATAGTTTTGGCCAAGCGGTGCAGGAAATCGTTCGTTATATTATTGGTTACTACAGCCAACGGAGGCCACATTGGTATAACGGTGGTCTAACGCCCAATGAGTCAGAGCGACGGTATTGGGTAAACGCTAAAAACGTGGCCAATTTTAGTTGACCACTACACTCACGCGTTAACTTCAACTCATCTCGCTGTAGAGATAGCTCTTTCATCTGTAAAAATATTGTATAAATTAATCCAAGGAAGGCTAATCCTGAAAATAAAGCACTGCTGGCACCAAACATACTACCAAACGCGCTTTGACCTATTGGATCCTTATCAAGGAGAAACCAATAATTAGAAAACAAAATGATGACCAATAATGTCACGGCTAACCCTAGAAATAGGTACTCTTTTTTCATTATATCTCCGATTTAAATTGCTTTATAACGCCCGCCTAAGGGGCTGGCAACGCATTACCATCAAACTCAAACACAACAACCGAAACCACCGCGGCTCAATGGGACTGGAAACGCCACGCGTTGACAGTCCCTCTTGAGGCGTTTGTTATACCGTTGATTCACGCTGCTGCTCTTTAAATTTATCTATTGAAGCTTGAATCGTTTTTTTTGACTCAAACTCTGGAATACAAGAATAGATCAGCCACTTATGAATAAGGCTAGGCTTCCCTTTGAAGGCAACAAATGAGCGTATTTTTGCGTACCGTTGAAGTTGTTTAGAGTCAGTATAGATATGAGTTATAACAAACGCTCTCTCGTAAGCCAAAAAATAATAAAACAGATACACATATGGTAGTAAAGATACCGACAACAACATCGGAACCAAGAAATCCCGGAATGTATCAACACTGATAAACTTACCTGGTTCATTATATATATTTAAGATTGAGTCGATGAAAATCAAGGTTCCCATTATGGCTAAAATATAGTCCGATATTTTTTGTGCTTGCTTATACTCTGGTTTACCTTTGGCAAAAGCACTACAACACGCAAATAGTGTAGCTGTCGTTACTAGAAATAATTCCGTTATAAAGCCGTAAGAATGAAACGCTACTAGGAACTCAATTAGTACAATCAGCTTAACCTGAGAATTTAACGATGCTTTCAAGTACTCTTTGGGTTCGGTGATCTTAGTCGTATTCATAAGCTGAACAAAGCCAATAAACACAAACCACAGTATCGTATTTTTAAGTTGCCCTGCATTCCAAACATCGATGCTATAAAGTAAATATACGACAATTGAAATATATAAAAGCAGAGTGCTAGTGGTTATCAGTATGGCTTTTTGGCAAAAGGATTTTAGGACTAACTCTATAGCAGGTAGAACCTCCTTACTTTTTATGGAAACCCAAATGAAGACAACAATGACCAGAGTAGCGGTAGCTAACTCTCGATTATTAAAAATATCCAAATGCCCTCCTGAGCCTAAAAACGGTATAACGCCGCGTTAAGGGGTGAGCAACGCAACTGCCAACTCACCGCATTGCACTAAAAACCAATAAAATCAATGCATAACAAAAATGCCGCGCGTTGTGAATCCCTCTTGAACGCCTTGTTATAGCGCTTTTCCATTTACTAACGACCAATGGTGAGGCATTAATTCACGGAGAGTCTTAAACACCAACTCATTCTTTTCGGTTGAAATTGCTGCTCTTACATCGCCACCCCAATGAACCAAACGTTCTTGGCAAATACCACACGGAGATAGAACCAAAAACTCTCCATGTTCATCTTCACGGCATATGCATAACGAATGCGTTACCACTTCATTTAATTTATGAGCTTCCAAATAAGCACCGACTTCCATACAAAGTGACAATGCATCATTTTTCACGTCTGGAGCAACACTAGTTAGAATTTTTCCCGATTGGGTTCGCACTGCTGCCGCACCGCCCCACCCCGTCGGATATCGTTTCACTATTAATTGTGCTGCTGCGTCATAAAGATCTTTTTCTATACTTTCCATTTCATCGATTCCGAATATTCGAGTGCGCTATAACGCCCGCCTAAGGGGCTGGCAACGCATTACCACTAAACTCAAACACAACAACAGTAACCACTGCGGTTCAATGGGACTGAAAACGCCACGCGTTGGCAGTCCCTTTGAGGCGTTTGTTAGGGCGTACTTTCATTACACCTTAGGGCTTCTAATATTCTTAACCCATCACTTTTTGTGCCACTATAACCACCAAAAAAACTTGGATATTTCATTGGTGCTAAAGTAAGAACTAATTGAAACACCGTGAAGTAAAAACCAAAGCTTGCTAAAAAAGTGAACCATTGACCCGCGTCAACCATTCTTAGCTCATTTAATAACATGGCTAAAAGTAATGTTACTAGTGGGCCACCAAGCAACGTGAACACCAAACCGACTCTCGACAGCCTTGAACTTATGCTACAAAAGCCATGAAAAGTAGAAAATGGCGCAATTCTGATAAACAAGCGGCTCACTTTTATTATCGGGATTAGGCTCGAGCCACCCAAATCAATGACAACTTTCTTTTTCATACACAACTGAGGTATCGCATGACCAAGCTCATGCATGAGCGTCAGTAACGGCATCAACACCAAAAATCCCAGTGCGTAGCCAAAAACAAGCTCCATTGTTTCCTTTCTCCATTAAGCCCTAACGCCCGCCTAAGGGGCTGGCAACGCATTACCACTAAACCCAAACACAACAACTGCAACCACCGCGGCTCATTGGGACTGGAAACGCTACGCGTTGACAGTCCCTCTTGAGGCGTTTGTTATGCTTAAGTTTCAACACTGTACATTTGAAACAACTCAAAAATAAACCATTGAAATAATTAGCCAAACCATAGAGTTTCTTAAATTGGAACTGAATCAAACTTTACCTGCGAACTAACCAATGCAGAGCTTCATCCTACAAATTAGCCAATGTGGAAACCCTCTCCGACAAACCCAGTCATCACACATGGGCACAACAACTCAATGAGGCAATGACACTGAAATTTACAGCGACAGACACATTGCCGTTTCATTAGGTAGCGCAAAACAATGCTCAATTGCCGACAGACTTTAAGTCTGTAAGTAAAGGCACCAAACTGCTCAAAGCGACTTGAGAGAGCAAAACTCACCTCGCGTGGACTCAAAAACCCAATGAGGCAATCACTCAGAATTTACAGCGCCAGAGACATTGCCGCTTCATTAGGCAGCGAAAAACAATATTGAATTGCCGAAAAAACCTGAACGAAATGCCAAAGAAATCGACAATCACAACCTGCTGATTTTTATGGATTAAGCATAACGCCCGCCTAAGGGGCTGACAACGCATAACACCAAACTCAAACACAACAACCGTAACCACCGCGGCTCAATGGGACTGGAAACGCCGCGCGTTGACAGTCCCTCTTGAGGCGTTTGTTATGCTTAAGCTTCAACACTTTACATTTGAACCAACTCAAGAGTAACTAACTGAAAATATTGACCAAATATCGAATTCCCTTGAATTAGAACTGGCTCAACTTTTACTTATGAACTGACCAATGCAGGCTTTCATTTAGTCACCAGGCCAATGTGGAAACCCTCTCCGACAAACTCACTCACCACGCATGGGCACAACAACTCAATGAGGCAATGACACTGAAATTTACAGCGACAGACAGATTGCCGTTTCATTAGGCAGCGAAAAACAATGCCTAATTGCTGACAAACTTTAAGCCCATAAGTAAAGGCACCAAACTGCTCAAAGCGACTTGAGCCAACAATACTAACCTCACGCAGACTCAACAACACAATGAGGCAATCACTGCGATTTTTCAGCGCCAGATACATTGCCACTTCATTAGGCAGCGAAAAACAATATTGAATTGCCGACAAAACATGAACGAAATGCCAAAGGAATCGACAACCACAAACTACTGATTTTTATGGATTAAGCATAACGCCCGCTTAAGGGGCTGACAACGCTACTACCAAGTTTCCGCATAACATCGTAATCACAAAAGCCAACGCATGGTAAAAATGCCACGCGTTGGCTGTCCCTCTTGAAGCGTTTGTTATGTTTAGAGAGCTGAATTTTGTTCTTTTGCGTATTGTGCGTAGAGAATGTCGGCAAAATCTGTTTCGTTGATAATGCCGATAACAAGATCTCGAACTGCATCCGCAAGCAAATCGTTTTCCTGCGTAAGCTCAAAATCGTTAAGTGATAAATATTCAAGTGCCACAGCCAAACCTGTGCGTTTGTTCGCATCAGGTAGCGCATGTGAAACCGCTATACAAGCAGTGTATTTAGCAGCGATTTCAAAAACATCATCCAGTCCTTCATAAACGATGGCATTATCGATTCGACCTAATGCCCCCTGAAGCTTGGGAATATCAACGGCTCCTTTCATTCCTGGTTCTGTTTTTAGGATGAAAGCATTAATCTCGATCACTCGTTCAAAAGGAAAACAGATGATATCCATTACATATCAGCCAATTTAGTGAATGTCTTCTGATGGGTACGCAAAGCAAGTTTAGTTTCAGACTTCACAATTTGACGACCAGCATCACCAGTCAAATCAAGCTTTTTACTAGCCTTAATTTTCGGTCTTTCAACAGCATCAACGCCGTAAGCTTCAACTTTTCGATTCATATCACACCTACTATCAATAAAGGTTAGGCCGATTATAGCCCCAAAACGTGATAAAAAACATAACGCCCGCCTAAGGGGCTGACAACGCATTACCACTAAACTCAAACACAACAACCGTAACCACCGCGGCTCAATGGGACTGGAAACGCCGCGCGTTGACAGTCCCTCTTGAGGCGTTTGTTAGCTCTCTGCTTGGCGAATAGGTTACTGAAATTGTTCACCATGATTTTCTAAAGTTGTGCTACCACAGATAGCACAAACAACATATCTATCTGTTAATTCTAACGAAACGCCACCAGGTAAAGAGGCTGCCGAACTACTAAAAAATCCATCTAGAAATGCTTTGAACTGCTCTCTTTTGGACTTACCGTACTTTGATGGCTTTTGCTTCATCACTTCTTTATGTTCAGTGTTCTTCCCACACTTTTCACAAAACCTTGTGCTCATACTATCTCCTGAAATATTGCTAAAAAGAACTTCAAATCCAGCTTGGCTTTTTGGACTCTGCGATGAACTTTGAAAGAGAGCTAACGCCCGCCTAAGGGGCTGGCAACGCATTACCACTAAACTCAAACACAACAACCGTAACCACCGCGGTTCAATGGGACTGGAAACGCCGCGCGTTGACAGTCCCTCTTGAGGCGTTTGTTAGTTTCGTAGCCCATTGTTTAACAATGATTTTTAAACACATTTTCTTGAAAGTCATTTTACGCAAAAGCATCAAGCAAACACACGTCCAACGCCAAAAGCTGTGAAGTTGGCTGCCTAAACTCAAAACATTCAAGGTTAAGTTGGCCACGGTTAAGAGTCCGCGACAAAGAAAGCACACTTTCAGCGATGATGAAGCCATTTGTGAAACCAAACTTTGAGTGTTGAACATCCAACAACATTGAAGCTGCGAGGCTTGTTGGTTTTCAGCGACTTTGAAACTACTGAACTTTCAACGCTTTCTACCAAATTAGAATCAAGCAAAACTCAAAAGCCAAATTGTGCAGCTTGAACGCTAAATACTGAATTTTCAGAACCTTGTTCATGAGTTTTTGAGAGTTTTCCTGAGAGAAACTAACGCCCGCCTAAGGGGCTGACAACGCATTACCACAAAACTCAAACACAACAACTGCAACCACCGCGGCTCATTGGGACTGGAAACGCCGCGCGTTGACAGTCCCTCTTGAGGCGTTTGTTAGTTTCGTAGCCCATTGTTTAGCAATAAATTTTTAAACACATTTGCTTGAAAGTGATTTTACGCAAATGCATCAAACAAACACACGTCCAACGCCAAAAGCTGTGAAGTTGGCAGCCAAAACTCAAAACGATCAAGGTTAAGTTGGCCACTTACCGAATCAACGACAAAGAAAGCACGCTCACAGCAATGATGCCGCTTTTGTGAAACCAAACTTCCAGTGTTGAGCATCCAACAATGTTGAAGCATCGAGGCTTGCTAGTTTTCAGCAACTTTGAGACTGCTGAACTTTCAACACGTTCTACCAAATCAGCATCAAGAAAAACGCAAAAGTCTAATTGTGCGGTTTGAAAACTAAAGGATTATTTTTCAGAGTCTTACGTTTGAATTTTTGATGACTTTTCCTGAGAGAAACTAACGCCCGCCTAAGGGGCTGGCAACGCATTACCACCAAACTCAAACACAACAACTGTAACCACCGCGGCTCAATGGGACTGGAAACGCCGCGCGTTGACAGTCCCTCTTGAGGCGTTTGTTATTTTGCTTTTACCCAACTATCTTCTAGCTTAAAGGTATGATTGTCGAAATCGATTGTACCTCGCACACCTAATGGTGTGACGAGCATCGGATGCGTATGACAACTATCAAAGCCATAAAATATAGGTACATTTTTATCCGCTAATACTTCGTTTAAAACGTCCAGCGGTGTTCTACCTGTACCTTTGTTGTCAAATAACTCATGCTTCCCCAAAATGATCGCACTCACCCGCTCAAAAACGTCACAAGCTGCGAGATGTGCAAACGAACGTTCGATATTTTCGATGCCTTTCAGAGAATCCTCTATGAGTAAAATATCGCCAACTTTAATCTCTGGCATGTATCGACTGCCCCAGATCCCAGCCATGGTATTGAGGTTCCCGCCAATAATTCTGCCTGTCACTTTGCCTTTACCGATAAACTGCCATTCATTCGGATAAACGGGCTTAGCTGAATGCTGAGTTTCCCAATCGTGCTTAATATCTGTCCATGACGAGGGCATAGTGTATTGATATTGATTCGTCTCTGAACACAACAGATCGATAAACGAATGAAAGGTTTCATCAACCAATGGAGGATACTCACCAAACGAAGCGACTAAGGCTGGGCCATAAAATGTGATGAGTCCTGTTTGAGCATAGATCCCGAGCAATAAAGCTGTGACATCTGAATAACCAATGATGATCTTTGGATCGTTTCTTAAGGCTTCATAATCAATATACGGCAACAGTGAATTGCTATTACTGCCTCCAATAGTAGACATGATGCAACGGACATTCGGATCCCGAATAAGCTGATTCAACTCTTCAGCACGCTCTCGAATCGAGCCTGAGCGGTAATAATCAGATTTTCCCGTAAGCGAACCTTCAACTAACTCAAATCCCTGAGCCTTAAGGTAAGCTTTGGCTCTTTGAAATCGATTTGGAGCAAAAGCTGTAGCCGGTGAAGATGGTGAGAAAAAACCAATTTTGTCTCCAATACTTAAAGCTTTGGCATATAACACTTACCGCTATCCTCCATAATTTGAATAAGCAAAATAACGCCGCATTAAGGGGTGAACAACGCCCAAACTAACTCAATGCAAACTACGCTCACCAAGATAGCTACTGCATGCTAAAAATGCCATGCGTTGTGAATCCCACTTAAATGCTTTGTTAGGTTACGATGTCTCATTTTGAGTGTGATTTTCACCGCACTACTATCCGATTTTCGTAATTATCAGTCGTCAACTCGACCAATATCACAATTGCATAATACCAATAAATCAATAACTTATGCACCATTAAACATACGATAAAACTCACATTCTCTTGTGCTAGTTATAAGGATATAGAGAAATATGATTATTGGTGTATAAACTATGACTGAATCATCTCAAGATAAGACTAAGCGTAAGCTGATTAATCACATTAAAACCATCAAGCCCACGCATCAGACAGCGATATTTTTTAATAACTTTGATGATGCATTTCTGTTCAACAATTTGATGCAGGAAATTAAAAAACCTGTCAGTGCTGCATTCAAAAGTATCACTATGATTTGGGTGTTGAGATTAAAAAATCAGTTCAGATATGGCACTGTCGGATACATTCAAATTCTCACCTCTGCCGAACTTGATTTGAATTTGCTTAGCAAACTGCTCTCTCGATACACCGATGACAGCCAAGTTAGAGTCGCACAACGTCCATTTGACCGAGAAAAATATACAGACACAGTATCAAAGCAAAGGCTTGCCAATTTAGCCGCCTATTTAGGCTCTGAGACAAGCCCAAGACGTTATGCCATAACCAACAAGCCTAGAATGAATAGACACGCTCAGAATTGATTCTAGCGATAATGAGAAGCACTATCACCGAAACCAATTGGTTTCATATGTTACTCCGTGTTTCGATGAGAACTTATATCAGTAACCTAACGCCCGCCTAAGGGGCTGACAACGCATTACCACTAAACTCAAACACAACAACCGAAACCACTGCGGCTCATTGGGACTGGAAACGCCGCGCGTTGACAGTCCCTTTGAGGCGTTTGTTATGCTTAAGCTTCAACACTTTACATTTGAACAAGCCCAAGAGTAAATCACTGAAATCATAGGCTAAACTTCGAATTCCCTTGAATTAGAACTGGCTCAACTTTTACCTATGAACTGACCAATGCAGGCTTTCATTTAGCAACTAGGTCAATGTGGAAACCCTCTCCGACAAGCCAACTCACCACGAATGGGCACGACAACTCAATGAGGCAATAACACTGAAAGTACAGCGGCAAACACATTGCTGTTTCATTAGGCAGCGAAAAACAATGCTCAATTGCCGACAGACTTTAAGCCTGTAAGTAAAGGCACCAAACTGCTCAAAGCGACTTGAGCCAACAATACTAACCCCGCGCAGACTCAACATTTCAATGAGGCAATAACACAGAATTTACAGCGCCAGACACGTTGCCGCTTCATTAGGCAGCGACAAACAATATTGAATTGCCGACAAAACCTAAACGAAATGCCAAAGGAATCGACAACCTCAACCTGCTGATTTTTATGGATTAAGCATAACGCCCGCCTAAGGGGCTGGCAACGCATAACACTAAACTCAAACACAACAACTGCAACCACCGCGACTCATTGGGACAGGAAACGCCGCGCGTTGACAGTCCCTCTTGAGGCGTTTGTTATGCATTACAAACCACCGGCTAAATCCAGAAAGTTACCTGTGGAAAATGATGATTTTTCAGACGATAACCAATAAATTGCCTCAGCGACTTCATCAGGCAAACCACCACGTTGCATTGGGATTTTATTTTTGAGTCGTTCTATACGGTCAGGCTCTCCACCGTCAGCGTGCATATCGGTATAAATCAATCCTGGGCGAACACAGTTAACTCTGATACCTTCCGCGGCAACTTCCAACGACAGACCTTTTGTTAACGTGTCAATTGCACCTTTTGACGCTGCATAATCGATGTATTCATTCGGTGAACCTGTTCGAGCGGCTCCCGAAGAAACATTAACTATGACACCACCGAAACCACCATGACGAGTTGACATTCGTTTCACTGTTTCACGACAACACAAGAAATAACCTGTCACATTGTTGATGAGAATTGAGTTAATCCTCTCTGCACTCATTTCGTCTAAGCGCATCTGCTTCTTTAAGATACCAGCATTGTTGACAAGAACAGAAACAACACCAAGCTCTTGGTCAACGGTTTCAAACAGTTTAACAACATCACTTTCTTTGGAAACGTCAGCTTGAACCGCAATACAATGACCACCTAACGCTTTGATTTCTTCAACGAGAGTATTAGCAGCCTCAGCATTAGATTTGTAATTTATGCATACGGAAAAACCGTTTTGAGCAAAAAGTTTTGCTGTCGCCGCACCAATCCCTCGGCTACCGCCAGTAATAACAACTACTTTTTGAACGCTCATTATTCATCCTTTTAACGCTGAATTTGATGTAATGCATAACGCCCGCCTAAGGGGCTGACAACGCATAACAACCAAACTCAAACACAGCAACCGTAACCACCGCGGCTCAATGGGACTGGAAACGCCACGCGTTGACAGTCCCTCTTGAGGCGTTTGTTATGCTTAAGCTTCAACACTTTACATTTGAATCAAATCAATGATAACCAACTGAAATCATTGGCCAAACTCCGAGTTTCCTTGAATTAGAACTGGCTCAACTTTTACCTATGAACTGACCAATGCAGGCTTTCATTTAGCAACTAGGCCAATGTGGAGACCCTCTCCGACAAACCAACTCACCACGCATGGGCAAGACAACTCAATGAGGCAATAACACTGAAATTTACAGCGACAGACACATTGCCGTTTCATTAGGCAGCGAAAAACAATGCTCAATTGCCGACTGACTTTCAGCCTGTAAGTAAAGGCACCAAACTGCTCAAAACGACTTGAGCCAACAATACTAACCCCGCGCAGACTCAACATTTCAATGAGGCAATAACACAGAATTTACAGCGCCAGACACGTTGCCGCTTCATTAGGCAGCGACAAACAATATTGAATTGCCGACAAAACCTAAACGAAATGCCAAAGGAATCGACAACCTCAACCTGCTGATTTTTATGGATTAAGCATAACGCCCGCCTAAGGGGCTGGCAACGCATTAACACTAAACCCAAACACAACAACCGAAACCACCGCGGCTCATTGGGACTGGAAACGCTACGCGTTGACAGTCCCTCTTGAGGCGTTTGTTATAGGGATTTTGCCAGCTTATTCAAACCATTACCTTCAAATCGGTAATACTCTTTTTCTCTAATCAAACTGGCTCCGATTGATTTGTAAAACTTTCCTGCTGTCGGATTCGTACTCTCTGCTGTCCAGTCTAGGCGCTGACAGTTATGCGTAATAGCGATAGTAGCCAAGTGTTTCATCAATTGAAGTCCGATACCTTTACCACGAGCAGAGGAAGATACAAACAGGTCTTTCATATACATCTGGCCTGATAATTTTGGTGCCGGAAACATTATTGTGTAAGTTGCAAACCCCAAAACCTTATCGTGTTCAACGGCTGCGATCACTTTTACGCCTGAGTGCTCAGAAAATACTTGATGACTAAGATAGTTGGCTAAGTCCTGCTCTGATGCAGCATTATCACCGAAATAGTACTGCTCAAGTTCAATGAAGATCTCAACTAAATCAAGGCAATGGTGTTTATCAACTCTTTTGATTTCTACAGACATTTACATCCCTATAACGCCCGCCTAAGGGGCTGGCAACGCATTAACACTAAACTCAAATACAACAACTGCAACCACCGCGGCTCAATGGGACTGGAAACGCCGCGCGTTGACAGTCCCTCTTGAGGCGTTTGTTAGCTTCGTAGCCTATTGTTTCACAATGGCTTTTAACAAATTTGCTTGAAATGCATTTTACGCAAAAGCATCACTCAAACACACGTCCAACACCAAAAGCTGTGAAGTGAGCAGCCAAAACTCGCAGTGATCAAGGTTAAGTTGGCCACTTACCGAATTTCCAACAAAGAAAGCGCCATTTCAGCGACAATGCAGCCTTTGTGAAACGAAACTTTCCGTGTGGAGCATCCAACAACATTGAAGCATCGAAACTTGATGGTTTTCAGCGACTTTGAAACTGCTGAGCATTCAACACTTTCTACCAAGTCAGAATCCGACAAACTCGGAAGCCAACTTGTGCAAGTTGAACGCTAAAAGCTGATTTTTCAGAACGATTGAGTTTGGATTTTGATGATTCCAGCCTTTAAGAAGCTAACGCCCGCCTAAGGGGCTGGCAACGCATTACCACTAAACTCAAACACAACAACTGCAACCACCGCGGCTCATTGGGACTGGAAACGCCACGCGTTGACAGTCCCTCTTGAGGCGTTTGTTAGGTCATTTCTTGAGGCTTGGTAAATTCAGAAGCCCAAAGCTGCTGAGCCCAATTAAGTTGCCCTTTCCCTAACTCAGGACAAACCTCTAAAGCTTGCTGCAATTCGTCTAACTTGTGCTCTAGTTCAGGTTGGCTTACGTTATTTGTAATGATTTTACCCAGAGTCCAACTAAGCAAGATATGAATCAACGTGATTCTGGTAGCTTTATTTGAATCGTAAGTATCAAAACCGAACTTCATATTAAGAGTAATGCTGCCGCAGTCTTCCAATGTTGCATTATCGATCACTTCAAGTTGCCATCCTTGCAATTCTCGAGTGTAGTGGGCATATGGTTGTATTGAAGAACAGAACTCTCCAAAATATTCTCCCCAGCCTTGTGACCACAAGGATTTACTATAATGTTGCCAAACATTCTGACTTAATCTTTTTCTGATTGCCCCAGAACTTTTTGATCCTTGGACCCATGCGGTAACTAATTCTGACGAAAGGCTTCGATCTTTTAAGAAGCCGCATTCAATTAAAGTTAACGCTTCGACACTTTGCCGAGTTAAGCTTAACGCTATTGCATGTTTGCCCTCACGATTTGCGTCTGCGCTTGCCATTAAGCATTGAACGTAATGAAGAACTGAACATTGAACCGAAGTTTTACTGTCCAATGACAAGTCTGATAATTGATCTGCCAGTTGCATAGCTACACCAGACACCTCGCCAATTAACTGGCTACCAACTTCAAACCATTTTGGTGTATTACTCAAATTTTTCTCCTCTGACCTAACGCCCGCCTAAGGGGCTGGCAACGCACTACCACTAAACCCAAACACAACAACCGTAACCACCGCGGCTCAATGGGACTGAAAACGCCACGCGTTGACAGTCCCTTTGAGGCATTTGTTATGCTTAAACTTCAACACTTTACATTTGAACCAACTCAAGAATAACCCACTGAAATCATTGACCAAACTTCGAATTCCCTTGAACTAGAACTGGCTCAACTTTTACCTATGAACTGACCAATGCAGGCTTTCATTTAGCAACTAGGCCAATGTGGAAACCCTCTCCGACAAACTCACTCACCACGCATGGGCACGACAACTCAATGAGGCAATAACACTGAAATTTACAGCGACAAACACATTGCTGTTTCATTAGGCAGCGCAAAACAATGCTCAATTGCCGACTAATTTTCAGCCTATAAGTAAAGGCACCAAACTGCTCAAAGCGACTTGAGCCAACAATACTAACCTCGCGCAGACTCAAGAACCCAATGAGGCAATCACTCAGAATTTACAGCGACAGACACATTGCCGCTTCATTAGGCAGCGAAAAACAATATTGAATTGCCGAAAAAACCTGAACGAAATGCCAAAGGAATCGACAACCACAAACTACTGATTTTTATGGATTAAGCATAACGCCGCATTAAGTGGTGAGCGACGCTAAACACCAACGCCTCGACAAACCACTTAAAACACAAAAACTGAATTTAGACTAAAAACACCAAGCGTTGCGAATCCGTCTTAAATGCTTTGTTATGCAAATTCAATAAGATAAACATAAAGTTACACCAAATTTGATTAAGAAAAAAGTCGAAATATTGGTTAAGTGAACCAAGAATCAACCCAAGCCCGAACCGTGATAAATAAGCCGCCAAAACAAAGTCCACCTTTCAGCAACAAACTAAGCTTTTGAATCAGGAAAACTCAACGAGCGAAACCTTTAGCAAAAGCAAAATGATCGATTAACTTGCCCTTTCCACACTTTGCGCCCGCAAAATTAACAACGCGCCAACGCTAAAACTGATTGAGGCAAGCAAAGAATCTTGCCTGTTTTACGGTCTGAGTTGACCACGAATTTGAAGCCGAAAATGCTCATTTGCCGACAACATAAAACGAATGGCCTGAGAAATCCAAAAAGATTAAACCCCTAAATTTACCTGAGTTGCATAACGCCCGCCTAAGGGGCTGACAACGCATTACCACTAAACTCAAACACACCAACCATAACCACCGCGGCTCATTGGGACTGGAAACGCCACGCGTTGACAGTCCCTCTTGAGGCGTTTGTTAGCCCGATGCCTAAAGTATGAATACCCGCTCGTGCTTGGTACGTAACGCTTTTAAACCTTTACAGGCCGATATTGTCAGGAAGCCCAACCTATATGTAACCGTACCATCGTAACGGTCACCTAAAGGTATCGTGCCTACTTTTTTAATAACAAAACGTTCCTTTTTA
Organism: Vibrio paracholerae; assembly: GCF_037672085.1. Taxonomy (NCBI): domain Bacteria; kingdom Pseudomonadati; phylum Pseudomonadota; class Gammaproteobacteria; order Vibrionales; family Vibrionaceae; genus Vibrio; species Vibrio paracholerae. The sequence continues at coordinate 596,570 of NZ_JBBHLM010000001.1, forward strand.
ATCGCTTTAGAAGTTGATTCAAACTCAATGCAGCTATCCGCCATTACAGTTACAAGTAGCAGCGAATGGAAATAGCCGCCACCTCCGTAGTTAGAAACTAACTTCAAGATATGAACACCACTAAACGAACAACCAACATACTGGTAACTCAAATATTTATCGTCACTTTTATAGTCAACTACGGGAAAAGTGCCAGAAACATGCCGCGTATCAACTTTACCAAAATATCGATTACTCTGGTTGGCGTCAGAGATATTGATAGAAACAATTTGGTCGCCAACATCAGAAATCCAACCATTAAGATCATCTAATATCGCGGGTGATATGTAGTTATCAGAAACAAATGAATATTTGTAGTGCTGAAAATCACGTATTGGAGCCGCTCGTGATGAGAGAGATACAAATTTAGCACCAATGATGCCATGAACTTCGTCTCTAAAGAATGCAGCGAGACTAGCAACAAACACGACTGCAGGCTCTGGACTAGGCTCACTTATGAACCACAAAACGCTACCAATTATTGCTAGTATGCTTAACGTCCGAAATATCACTTTTTTCCTCTTGAGGGCTAACGCCCGCCTAAGGGGCTGGCAACGCATAACACTAAACTCAATCACAACAACTGCAACCACCGCGGCTCAATGGGACTGGAAACGCCGCGCGTTGACAGTCCCTCTTGAGGCGTTTGTTAGTTTCATAGCCCATTGTTTAACAATGACTTTTTAAACACATTTGCTTGAAAGTCATTTTACGCGAAAGCATCAAGCAAGCGCACGTCCAACGCCTAAAGCTGTGAGGTTGGCAGCCAAAACTTAAAACGATCAAGGTTAAGTTGACCACGGTTAAGAGTCCGCTACAAAGAAAGCCAGATCACAGCGATGATGCAGCCTTTTATGAAACCAAACTGACCGTGTTGAACAACCAAAAGCATTGAGGCATTGAGGCATTGAGACTTGTTGGCTTTCAGCAACTTTGAAATAGCTGAACTTTCAACACTTTCTACCAAATCAGCATCAGGCAAAACTCAAAAGCCAAATAGTTCGACTTGAACGCTTAAAGCTGATTTTTCAGAGCGTTGAACCTGAGCTTTATGATTTTTCTAGATAGAAACTAACGCCCGCCTAAGGGGCTGGCAACGCATAACACTAAACTCAAACACAACAGCCGAAACCACCGCGGCTCAATGGGACTGGAAACGCCACGCGTTGACAGTCCTTCTTGAGGCGTTTGTTATGCTTAAGCTTCAACAATTTACATTTGAACCAACTCAAGAATAACCCACTGAAATCATTGACTAAACTTCGAATTCTCTTGAACTAGAACTGGCTCAACTTTTACCTATGAACTGACCAATGCAGGCTTTCATTTAGCAACTAGGCCAATGTGGAAACCCTCTCCGACAAACTCACTCACCACGCATGGGCGCGACAACTCAATGAGGCAATAACGCTGAAATTTACAGCGACAGACACATTACTGTTTCATTAGGCAGCGCAAAACAATATTCAATTGCCGACAGACTTTAAGCCTGTAGGTAAAGGCACCAAACTGCCCAAAGCGACTTGAGCCAACAACACTAACCTCGCGCAGACTCAACAACACAATGAGGCAATCACCGCGATTTTTCAGCGCCAGATACACTGCCGCTTCATTAGGCAGCGAAAAACAATATTGAATTGCCGACAAAACCTGAACGAAATGCCAAAGAAACCGATAATACAACCTACTGATTTTTATGGATTAAGCATAACGCCCGCCTAAGGGGCTGGCAACGCATTACCACCAAACTCAAACACAACAACTGCAACCACCGCGGCTCAATGGGACTGGAAACGCCACGCGTTGACAGTCCCTCTTGAGGCGTTTGTTAAGTGCCTGTTAATCAGACTGACAGCTGTCAATATTTTTTACATAGTCGATCAGCAAGTTTTTACCGTAGCCTGCCATTTTAGGACATGCAACTAGACCCATTGGCTTAATTACAAAGTGATAATTAGCATAGTTTATACCTGCCCCCAAAAAACCCATAAGCATTGCCGGTATTAACACAAACTTTGCTGAACGCATAATTTGCTGACCTTGCATCAATGACAATATTAATGCGACAACGACTGCACCAAATAATCCAGTGAACGCAAAAGCACCAATAATAGGTAGACCTAACCAACTAAACCTGACTATTTCTAGATTTGACTCAACGGTAAATAATGGCATTGCCATACTGATGGAAAGCCATAAGCCACCAATGAAAAATACCAATGAACCGAGCAATCCCTTTTTGAGTTTATTTACCATCAAAAGTATCAACCACAACTTCGATTAGTTTTGATTCAAAACCAGTCCATTTATCTACCCCCCAAACAGTTAAGTTTGAAAGAACCAAGATACTACTACCGACTAAAAAGGTTACAGGTGTTACAAGTGCTACTAGTGAACCAGCGGCTAGAGATACTCCTGCAACAGTTAATGCATGAACAAATAGTTTGGCCTCATCAACACCTAATTTAGCTAACGTATATTCGTCGTTGACGATGAATTGAAGCACATTGATCGCTGAACCCACTAAAATCTCCATGGGTGCGCTGACTCTAACGTAACGAACCATTCCTTTTGCAGAGTCTAAAGCACCTAAACCTAGCTTGACGACTCGTGCATTATCGGCTTTAAACACACCACCATGTAATAGGGTTTGAGACCAATATTCATAATTTTTTAGGATAACGTAATCAACCCCATCAATCGTTCTGACAAACGCAGTTACACCGACCCCACCTAAGGCTTTTGCTGTCTCTCTTGCATTGTATAACCCTGTTGCTGTGTCTTTTAAATTCTTGACCACATCAAATCTATCAAAGAATGCTGTCCACTCTTTCGGCTCTAATACCGCAAATTTCACAATTTCTTGCGTGTATTCTAACTTGATTTCTTTTTCACCCTCTGGAGCTAATGGGTTATAGGGCGGCCAATACATGTTATTAGGATTAATTTTAGGAACCGTTGCACCTGCCACAGAACTCGAATTCGATGCTGCACTCGATGCGGAAGCCGCTGAATTCATACTCGATAGTGAACGCTGCGCTGGTGTAACATTAGCTGAAACGGACGAACTACCGATTTGAACACTACTAGAGCCAACCAAAACATTTGAACCAGGAGGACATACCTCCACGAACTAAAGAAAACTGAGTGAAGAACGCTTTGTTGTTTTGCGCCAGCTTTTCACTAAACAACGAAACAGTTCCTAAAAACATCGCACTTGAATGTCGACCTGTAGGACCATAAAAATAGATTGCGGGATGGAGTCCTAAGCTCCCTCTATCATTTCCCGTTACCCTAGATGCTAATGCGATAGTTTTTTTTAACACCGTCACTGTATCTTGACCTGTCAGGTCATCCGAGAAGCTATCAATTTTGAGTACTCCTTTTTGCTGTGTAGTATTGGCAATAAGAATAAACTCAATAAGAATTTGAATTGCCGTTCTAATCCCTTTTGAACCACTCAATGGTAGGTCTAATGTCTTAATCGGTGTTTTTATCTCGGGATCAAAAAGCAATCGATGCACCTTGAGGGACATCGACTCTATAGATTCTGTCATTTCAGGAGCAAATGAGGACCAATATCTATGTCCTTTACCTGCTCGTATGATTGCTCTAGCAGCTATTGGTACTGGTTTTTTCCTATTTTTCAACAACAGCTCTTCAACTTCATCAAGTGGTGTACCCTTCATATTGATGTTAAAAAACGACGTTTCAGCTTTATCTGTGTCCCCTTTGACCCACTGAACTGGTAAACCTCTTGCTGTCAATGTGCTCAATTTTTTCCGTTGTTCCGGTGTGATACCTTCATTGTCATTATCGTCTAGCAAGCTCTTGAAGTAATTCCACGTACCAACACGCTCTTTGACAAGTTTTCTAGTTTTTTCCGCGGCTTTTTTTTGCTCGGCAGAAATGTCGTGCCCAAAGAGCTTGTGTGATATTTGTCCATCACCATAGTCATCTTCCATCCAGGCTCTAATGACACTCAAGCGATGACCACCGTCAATCACAAATAAGTAAGAAGGAGACATCCAAAGAATGACTGATGGTATCAAGTCGCCGTTGATATAACATTCCAATAGCGACACTACTTGTTCAGGGGTCCAGTGATTCGTTTCTCGCTGAAAATCGGGTTTTCTCAAAAGAGCAACTATAGGGCTACCTGACGCTAGTTCACGTGCGGGTATACTGTTAAACGTTTCGAATGATGTATTTTCATCTTGTTGGTGTGCGAAATCTGCTCGCTTTATCATAGCGTCCAGATTAACTAAATTTGATTTTGCTGCCACTAGAATTTACTCCTAACCTTGTTTCTTTATATAACATTATTTCTTTATCTTAAGGGATGTGCACTTGAACGACAGGTAAGCTGTATAACGCCCGCCTAAGGGGCTGACAACGCATTACACTAAACCCAAAAACAACAACCAAAACCACCGCGGCTCAATGGGACTGGAAACGCCACGCGTTGACAGTCCCGCTTGAGGCGTTTGTTAGGTTTGTGCTACGAAGCTCATATAGTAATAACCACCCAATTCATCATCCACTTGCGACACAATTTCAAAACCTTGCGACAAATAAAAGTTGAGTGCTTTTTGATTTTGAACCATGCACTTAAGGCTTAAGTTGCCATATTTCATTTTTGCGCAGTTAAGCAGCATCGAGCCCAAACCTTGCCCCTGATATTCGGTTGCGACATAGAGATGATGAATAAAATTGTCAGGCTCCCAAATGGAAATGAAGCCGGCAACATTCCCTAAAACCTCAGACAACCAAATTCGTTCACCTTGACATATCGCGGTCGAAGTCTTCTATCCGAAAACTATCCGCCTTGAGCCATGGGAAACTATCTCGTCTAGAGTCCAAGTAGAGCTTTCTCAACGATTCGAGATTACAAGCACTAAACTCTTTGATTTCCATGAAAAACCTTAAACCTAACGCCCGCCTAAGGGGCTGACAACGCATAACACTAAACTCAAACACAACAACTGCAACCACCGCGGTTCATTGGGACTGAAAACGCCACGCGTTGGCAGTCCCTTTGAGGCGTTTGTTATGCGCAACTCACCGTAACTTCATAATTACGTTCAACATTAGCGGAAACTTTACCCCACGTAGAAGATTTAACTCTTAGCTGATGCTTATCAAAAGCAGCTTGATCTCTAAACTCTTCATACACATCGAATCGATATGGGTTTTCTTCGTTTTGCGTGACTTCAAAAATCAGACAACCATCTTCTAATCTCGTGAAACGAATATGATTGTCTAGCTCATTGATAACAGCAGTTAGCTCTGCTTTGGGCACAACAATGAAGCCTTTTAGAATTACCTTGCTCAATTTCTATCCTTTTAAATTTTGCAAATGTGGCTGATTTTTTATGTTAGGCGCATAACGCCCGCCTAAGGGGCTGGCAACGCATTACCACTAAACTCAAACACAACAACTGCAACCACCGCGGCTCATTGGGACTGGAAACACCACGCGTTGATAGTCCCTTTGAGGCGTTTGTTATGCGTATTTTTCAACGTGTTTGCAAATACTCTAAAGTGTAAAAAACATAATATACGAGACTTAAAGACTTTATACTGTTGATTTCTGAGCCATAGTTATCCGATTGCCCGTGTATGATTAAGTGTCGATTAAGCAGTTTTTTTTGATGTGCCGTAGGGTTAGAGCAATTTTTGGTCAAGCTAGACCTTTTCCTTAAAGGAATAAACAAGACTTCTTCTAGCTGATCAATATCGTCCATATTGTCAAATAGATCATCTGTAAGTGGCTTATGTGCTTTGTTAGACCCTTGTTTGTGTTTACTGTACAAACCTAAATTGCCAGATAAATCACGACAAACGCTTTCTGCTAGGATGAGTAAAGCTGGAATTGATAAGTAATATAGTTGTTCTCGATAAGCGATAAATGCTTGTTTTATCTGACTTTCTCTTCTGGGTAGCTTTTCCAGTAGTATCCTCTCTATTTCTTCAGCCTTAGAATTAAAGTACTCCATTAAGAATTTGTCTTTGTAGGCGTCCTTTTGCCTGGTTAAGTTTTCTTCTAGCTGGTGGTGACTATCAAAATAATCATCAAAAAATACGACAAACCAACCTTTGTTCATAAGTTGATCAGTTGTTTTCTGTAATTCTTTAGGCAAGGACTCGAAGTAACTATGAATTTTTATTGCGATACTTTGCAATGTATCAAGAAATGTATTCGTCTCTTGATTTGTCAGGTTATTATCAAGTTTAGTCGCAGCACCTTGCAACTTCTGAAACAGAGCTTCCTTTAAATTTTTCGTAAGCGCGTCATAAACCCCGCATTCTAATCGTCTAGCCCGAATAATAAGATCAAACCTCCGACCCAATGGAAATTTGAAATGGCCAAACGTCGCACTCACCAAGAATGGCGAACCCTGTTCGAACACTATGAATCCAGCCAGCTATCACAACGATTATTCTGTGAACGTAACGGACTGAGCCTCTCCACTTTTTACGCTAAGCGACAACAGTTAAAGCACATCGAAAAACCGAACACGGTTGGCTTTGTTAAAGCAGAAGTCGTTGAAAAGAGGACAAAGTATCAAGCCACTCACCTTGTCGTTGCCAACATGACACTACTTGTAAACAATGTTGAACTGATCATTCCGCAAGGCACGCCAACAACCTATCTTGCAGAACTTATCGGTGCGCTGTCATGAAACGCATGCTCAGTGCTCCCGAAATCTATCTCTATCGTGAAAGCGTCGATTTTAGAAAGTCCATCAACGGTCTCGCGGCCATGATTGAAAGTGACACCGACTTACCGTTAGGAAGTGGTGCACTGTTCCTGTTCACCAACAAACAGCGCGACAAAATCAAAGTGCTGTACTGGGATAAGACAGGCTTTGCTCTTTGGTACAAGCGCCTTGAAAAAGCCAAGTACAAGTGGCCATCAAAAGAGCAAAACGACGTGTTTACCCTAACTCAATTCGAGCTTGATAGACTGCTTTCTGGCTTCACGATTATCGGCCACAAACCCGTTATAATAAATGATTTTACAATGACTTAAGCGATAATAAAGTCTTATCCACCAAGCATTAATGGCATAATTTTAGTATAATCAATGCCATGAAAAAGACGCCAAATATCAATCCAGAAAGCCAAGATGTTGCCGAGCTACAAGCGATGGTGAAAGCGCTGTTGGCGTCAGAAACCCAATTGAAACAAGAGCGCCAGTCGCTGCTTGAACAACTCAAACTTGCCTTCGACCGTCAGTTCGCTAAACGCTCGGAGGCGTTAAAGCCTTACAATGAATCACAAGGTGACCTCTTCAACGAAGCGGAATGTGAAGCCGCTAAGGAAGAAGAGGTTGAGGTCACGACGACCAACACAACCAAGAAACGTGGTAAACGCAAGCCACTGCCAAAGAGCCTGCCTCGTGAAGTTATCGAACTTGATTTAGACGACCATGAAAAGCAGTGCACTTGCTGCCAACATAGTCTGCATAAAATCGGTGAAGACCGTAGCGAGAAACTTGAGTTCACGCCAGCGGTACTAAAAGTGTTGGAATATGTTCGTCCTAAATATGCTTGCCGCCAATGCGAACAAACAGAAGACAAAAACCACGTCGTTCAAAAGCCAGCGCCGCAAAGCATTATCCCTAAAAGCTTCGCCACAGAAAGCTTACTGGCCAATATCATCCTCGGCAAATACCAATACGCGATGCCACTTTATCGCCAAGAATCGCTGTTTACCCAGTCGGGTATCGAGTTATCACGCACCACTATGGCAAGGTGGATTATCCAAGTCAGTGAGAAGTTCGCACCACTCTACGGCGCGCTGAAAGAACACCTACTTGAACAAGTGGTGGTTCAGGCGGATGAAACGCCGCTCAATGTGCTCAAGGAAGACAAGCAATGCTACATGTGGCTCTACTGCTCTGGCGCGGACTCGCCAGATGCCGCACTCCCTAATGTGAAACACATCGTCTTGTATGACTACCAAAACAGTCGCGCGAGGTCGTGTCCTGTTGCCTTCTTGGGCAACTATGATGGTTATCTGCAAACCGATGGCTATGGTGCTTATGATGGGCTTCATCGAGTCACCAATGTCGGTTGCTTCGCGCATGCTCGGCGCAAGTTCATGGACGCGAAAAAGCTTCAAGGCAAAGGTAAGTCAGGTAAAGCGGATAAAGCGCTTGCCAAAATCCAAAAGCTTTATGGGATAGAATCACGCTTAAAATGTGAGTCTGCGGAAAAACGAAAAGCAGAACGCCAGCAGCATGCCAAACCGATACTGGATGAGTTATACGAATGGATGACGACTCAACAGATGCTTGAGTCTAGCCCGCTGGGTAAGGCGATAAAATACACGCTCGGCCAATGGTCAAAGTTAATCCTCTATATCGATGACGGTCACTTATCGATAGACAATAACCGTGCTGAACGCGCCATTAAGCCGCTGGTTATTGGTAGAAAGAACTGGCTCTTCTCGACCAATCCCAATGGAGCTGAAGCGAGTGCGATGCTTTACAGCATCGTTGGGACAGCGAAAGCCAACGGTCTCATCCTCTACGACTACATGGTCAAGTGCATGAAAGAGCTAGCGAAAGCAGAGCCAGATATCGATGCACTCCTGCCTTGGAACTTCAAACACTAACAATATCGCCCTGTGGGATCATGGGGCGGATACAATTTTTCAAACGTCATCCTATTTTCAACATACGCATAACGCCCGCCTAAGGGGCTGGCAACGCATAACACCAAACGCAATCACAACAACTGTAACCACCGCGGCTCATTGGGACTGGAAACGCCGCGCGTTGACAGTCCCTCTTGAGGCGTTTGTTATGTGATTAGAGCCCAAAATCGCTTAAATTCACGCCAAAATAAGGAATCAAAATTTCTAATTCAAATTGTTCAACTTCATGTTCAGGCACACGTGTAAACGTAGAATTATCATTAGGAGTCCACCATTTGTGTTCACCAGAGTAACTACTGCGATTGTTGGAAGCAAAGATGAACTTAAACTCTCTTTCTAACCAACCATCACCATACTTTGAAAATAGGTTTGCTGGCCCAATAAACTGGCCAAGAAGGTAAATGCCTTCATTCCCATGAGTGAGATAAAAGTAATCACCAGTATTTGCATTAATAAAATCTTCTGCTTGAGATGTAGAGGACGTACCTTTACCTCGAGTATCTTTATGAACATAAACCAGTCCAGAACTGATAGATTCAATAATATCTCGAAATTCAAACTCACGCGTACCTTGGGATAACTTCCAAAATTTAGGTTGCATTATTCATCTCCATTAAAATCAATCACAAAAATTTAAAAATCACATAACGCCCGCCTAAGGGGCTGGCAACGCACTACCACTAAACTCAAACACAACAACTGCAACCACCGGGGCTCAATGGGACTGGAAACGCCACGCGTTGACAGTCCCTCTTGAGGCGTTTGTTATAAAGCGGACTCTACGTTAAGCGCTTTTTCTAACCACACCGAGCTGATGTACTGCCCATGTTTCTTGGCATATTCGTTGAAAATGCCGACTTCTCGGAAACCAAACCGTTTATGTAATGCTACTGATGCGTCGTTTGGTAATGCAACACCCGACAATATACGATGGACGCCATAAGCACGAATGGATGAAAACAGCTGAGTATAAAGCTTCGAACCTAAACCTTTCCCTTTAGCTTCTTGTGCCAGATAAACGCTCACCTCTACAGTGTCATCAAAAGCTGGTATTGCTCTGTACTTTTGGGAACATGCAAAACCTTGCAACACCCCGTTTTCTACAGCCACATATATTTGATATTTGGTGGTTCTAGAGAACTGAGAGAACCATTCCTCACGATTTTCCAGAGTAAATGGAAATTCCTCAAAGCGTGCATTGGTATGTTCAATATAAAAGTTAAAGATGTCGGTAATGCCCGCAACATCTTCAAATTCACCTGTTCGAATTTCCACAAAATGTCCTCTTTCTTCGAGCTTTATAACGCCCGCCTAAGGGGCTGACAACGCATTACCACTAAACTTAAACACAACAACTGCAACCACCGCGGCTCATTGGGACTGGAAACGCCACGCGTTGACAGTCCCTCTTGAGGCGTTTGTTATGCTTAAGCTTCAACACTTTACATTTGAACCAAACCAAGAATAACTCACTGAAATCATTGACCAAAATTCGAATTATCTTGAATTAGAACTGGCTCATTTTTTACCTATGAACTGACCAATGCAGGCTTTCATTTAGCAACTAGGCCAATGTGGAAACCCTCTCCGACAAACCCACTCACCACACATTGGCACTACAACTCAATGAGGCAATGACGCTGAAATTTACAGCGACAGACAGATTGCCGTTTCATTAGGCAGCGAAAAACAATGCCTAATTGCTGACAAACTTTAAGCCCATAAGTAAAGGCACTAGACTGTTCAAAGCGACTTGAGCCAACAATACTAACCTCGCGCAGACTCAAAAACCCAATGAGGCAATCACTCAGAATTTACAGCGCCAGATACATTGCCGCTTCATTAGGCAACGAAAAACAATATTGAATTGCCGACAAAACATGAATGAAATGCCAAAGAAATCGACAATTACAACCTGCTGATTTTTATGGATTAAGCATAACGCCCGGTTAAGGGGCTGACAACGTAAAACACCGAACCTAAAATAACAACCGTAATCACAAATGTTGATTTAAGCAAAAACCGCCACGCGTTGGCAGTCCCTCTTAAACCGTTTGTTATGGCTCAGTTCACTAAATATCAGATTTTACCATTGCCATGATTTTATGAGCTTTTTCAAAATGATCTAATTTGTGTTCTTGAATCCACCATGTTGCAGCTTCCATTAACAAATCTGGATCGTCATTTTTATTAGCAAAAAATGCATAAAATGAAACGCCTACATTATCACCCTTCTGTTCAATCTTCTTGGAACAAACTTGAATTACCTTTTTTCTCAATGAACTACGCACTTGTTAATTGCCTGCTTTGTTAGAAAATGATGGGTAACTTATACAGATTAAAGCATGAACACAAGAAAAACTGTTTTTATATACAGCCCCAGCCAATTGAATGAGCCATAACGCCCGCCTAAGGGGCTGGCAACGCATGACCACTAAACTCAAACACAACAACCGAAACCACCGCGGCTCAATGGGACTGGAAACGCTACGCGTTGACAGTCCCTCTTGAGGCGTTTGTTAGCCGTTTTTTTTACACAACCAAAGAAAAATGATGGCAACCAATAATAAATCCTTCTCGAAGGTAAAATTTGTGCGCTAAAAAACGCTGTACACCGGAATCAAGATGAATTTGGCCACAGCCTTCTTCTATTGCATAACTTTTAAACCAATCTATGAGCAGTTTGCCGACACCTTTTGAACGAACTTCTGAATTTGTAACCAAGTCATCAATATAGATATGTTTGCCCCAGGCTAACTTTTCACCCTTCAAAACTAAAAGAAAAGAAATCTCGGGAGCTAAAACAACTGACTGAACTCACTAATTCAATTTTAGCGGCCAGCGAACAAGTCAGCTCTCTAGTTTGTGAAATGATTAATGAATCTAAAGCTAAACTAGAATCAGCAAAAAAAATAGCGGAGCAAGGTGCTAAAGCCCTCTCTGACGAGAACTTGCTGAATGGCATCGGAAGTCAAACTTGGAAAGCTCTTTGGGTTGCTGCGAAAGAATACTCTATGAAAGAAGCATACCCAGATGGATCATCCCCTTTTGTTGGAAATGACGCTCAGTGTGTACTATGTCATCAACCACTTTCGAATGCAGCTAAACAACGCTTTAAGTCTTTTGAGGAACACATCCAAGGAAGCCTTGAGAAAGAAGTTAAAGCTGCGCAGCTACACTTTGACAACCTAGTTAAGAAGTTACCATCAATACCATCGAAAGATATCTTAAAGACTCAAATAGCAGCATCAAACCTTGCCGAAGAAGAATGGCTCCCAGTCTTAAGCAAAATATGGGGTGAAATCGAAAAAGTCTCTGAGGCTCTTGCTAAGCACCCTGAGATTCCGAATCAAGGATTCATATTCGATACTTCACTTATTGCGGCACTATCAGAAAAAAAAGAGGTGTTAGCAAAAGAAATAGAAAACCACCAAAAAGACGTAATTGCTTTCAACAAAGAGAAACTAACCAACGAGCTGAATGATTACAAAGCAAAACAATGGGCTTCAGGTTACATTGACGCAATTATTAAAGAGGTCAAAAGGCTTGAGAAGTATAGGCAATATGAAGAGTGGGGCAAATTGTTAGGTACCTCAAAGTTCACACGCAAAGCTGGCGAAGTATCAAAGCAAGTCATAACAGATGCTTATGTTAAGCGTTTCAACGATGAACTAGATAATCTTGGTGCAAAAAAAATCAATGTTCAGTTGTCCAAAACGCGTGTATCAAAAGGAAAAGTGATGCACAAACTGCATTTGATGGGTGTGAACCAAAATTTCTCCCTTAGTAAGTCCCATGACATTTTAAGTGAGGGTGAACAGCGAATTGTAAGCCTTGCCGCTTTCTTAGCAGATACTAATAGTAAACCTCAAACTACTCCGTTTATTTTTGATGACCCGATATCATCGCTAGACCAGTCATATGAGCTGTGTGTTGCAAAACGACTTGTTGAGTTATCAGAACATAGGCAAGTTATTGTTTTTACGCATCGAATTAGTTTGTTAGGAGCCTTAAATGACCTTGGGAATCCTACATGTGTACACATAAGACGTGAACATTGGGGCTGTGGAGAGCACGGAGTTGTACCATTGTTTGCGAAAAAACCACTTAATGCTTTAAATGAATTGAAGAATCAAAGGTTAGCTCAAGCTAGAAAACTATTGGATTCAGACGGCTCTGAAGTTTACGCCCCTCTGGCGAAGTCAATTTGCAGTGACTTCAGAATTCTACTTGAAAGAGTTGTTGAAGTTGAGCTTCTAGCAGATGTGGTTCAACGTCATCGTAGAGATGTCCAAACAAAAAATAAAATTAGTAACTTAGCGAAGATAACAATCGAGGACTGCAACCTTATTGAGCGCCTTATGGGGATATACTCTGCGCATGAACATAGCCAGCCAACTGAGTCACCAGTAGAGCCACCTACACCAGAGCAGCTAGATGCTGATATTAGTGCCGTTATTGACTGGCACGCTGATTTTAAATCTCGCAAGAACTAATAACAGATATGGGGGTAGGTGAATAGATTCGCTTACCTTCCTCCCCCTAAACTTGCAAGTAAAAAGTATAATTGCGCTTCAGAGAAATGCTATTTTTGGGGTGCTTAAACTCATTTCGGGGCACTTCTGAGCTAACCACTAGCTAGCTCTTACCCAAGAATCCCATCACCTCCCCCTCAACTCCTCCAACTGCTTTTTCAGCATGGCGGGCAGTGAGTAGAGCAACAACAGGCGCAGAGCGTGGTTAATCATCACAAACGCCGGTTCCATGCCGAGTAACAAGGCGACGGCGGTCATGGCTTCTACACTGCCGGGAACCCAAGAAAGCAGCAACACTACCCATGATTTATCGATCAAAATAGAAAAGACGCCGGAGACACCCACCGCGACCAAAAGGCCAATCATGGTGACCATCACCCCTGCGCGGGAATACGCCATGGCTTCGCGCAGTGTGGTATCGGCAATGCGTGAGCCGATCAAAATGCCGAGTAAAGCGGTGGCGAATATCACCATCCATTTTGGCAGTTGCATATCAATACCGGTGGCAAAGCCATTAAAGCTGGCGGTGATGAGTAACGCAGCCAACATATAAGGCGCAGGAATGCCGAGTAAGGTGGAAGCTTTACCCAGTAGCAAGCTCATCAGCGCCAGAGCCAAGAAAATAAGCCAAGCGTAAACGGTCAATCTGCCGTCTACGGATGCGCTATCCGGCGCGCTGTTAGAGATCAACAGTGCCAACAAAGTGAGGATCATCAGGCGCACAGAATGGGAATAGACCACTTTGGCGGAAGGTTTTTCGCTTGATTCGCTGATCACCAAAATCGCGGCCATCGCACCCGGTACGGCACCGAGTAGAGATTCAAACGGCGTCCAGCCCTCTTTTTTGGTGAGCCACAAATAGCTACTGATGATTTGCAGCGTTAAACAGCACACCAAACCCACGATCACCGGCAAGGTTAAGGTGGTACCTAGCTCACTCAAACTGATGGTCGCGCCGACACTGATCCCAAGCACGACTTGCACAAACAGCAGCAGCCACGGCGGCGTATGAATGGTTAGCCAACGCTTCTTGTGCAGCACAATAACCAAACCCGCGGCAATAAACATTTCAGAAAGTGGGATGGAGAGTAGCGTCCCTGCCCCCGCAGACACGGCGGCGATAATCAAGATTTGAATAAAGAGTGTGAAAGAAGCTCTTTCGGACATGCTGTGTTTCCTTTAGGCCTTATCGCTCAGTGACGCTTTCGCGGCGTGGCCTATGATTGAGCGCGAATTTAAAGCGCCAGATAGCATGGATACAGGCGTTGGAACTCTTGAATCGCGATTTTATCGGCAATGGTTTCCACCGCACTTGGCGCAATCGGCGTCCAAAAAACTTCGTCCGCTTCGTGGCAGGCAATCTCACCTTGCCATTGATCCACCACGTAATAGTGCAGCAGTTGCAGCTCAAATTCTGTCGGATGATAGAGCGAGCAGAGATAAACGCTGCGCGTAGCGTCCACGCCTAACTCTTCTTGCACTTCACGCTGCAACGCTTGCGCTTGGTTTTCTCCCGCTTCGATATGCCCACCGGGGATCGCGATGATATTGGGATCGCTCGCTTTGGTTGCTGAGCGACGTTCGAGCAGACAACTACCCTCTTTGACCAGCAAAAAAGAGACACATTCGGCCACGGGCAATCTTGTTGGCGTTTTCTCTACAGACACGTTTTTTTCTACAGGCTCGTTTTTTTCTACAGACACAGCTTTCTCCTTAAATCCGTTTCATGATGGCGAGTGAGCTTAGACCATGCTCGGGTGTAAACGAGTCCACCCCACCAGTAAAAGTGCAGCAAATACCAGCCAAACCAAGGTGGCACAAACCAGAGTGCCAGTAAGGCTCAGGCGGTAACTAAAGTAATACACAGCAAGAAGATACGCCGCATACGGGATAAGCGAATACAGCCCAAACAGCGCGGTAGTGCGCAGATCTTCCATGGTGCGTTCGGTGCCAACAATGTAATGGGCGATTAAAGCAAAGGTGGGAAACAGTGGTACAAGGCCAGAAATAAAAAAGCTTTTGGTTTTGGATAACAGGGCAATGATCAACACCGCAAGCGCTCCAAGCAAGCACTTGAAAAACAAAGCCGCCATGACATTTCCTTTTGTCAGAACAGGTTACAGGCAACCACTATAAATCACTCTCCCGTTAAGAAGAACTGCTCATTAACCAGTTTGTTATTTTCTCTGCAACATTTTTCCGAACCTGAGTAAAATGGCCGCCTCTGTTTTAATTCGGCGGCCGATAGCGGCGGCTTCTTTTAGTTACCGCATGTAGGTACGGCATGAAATTAGGAAAACGGCTGACTCAGTTAGTCCAACACGTAAAGCGCGACTACGACCATATTTGGGATTGCTGCTGCGACCACGGCTTACTCGGCGCAGCGTTGCTCAAACAGCACCCAAACAGCACAGTGCATTTTGTCGATATCGTTCCTTCTTTGATTGAGAAGGTGACGCTCGATTTAACCCGCTATTTTCCTGCCACAACCGATTCACCGCGCTGGCGCACTTACTGCCTTGATGTGCGCGATTTGCCACTCGAAGCCAACGCCGGATCGCATCTAATCATCATCGCCGGTGTGGGCGGAGATTTGATGACGGAATTTATTGCCGAGCTTGCCAAGCGTCACCCAAGCATGACGTTTGATCTGCTGCTGTGCCCTGTTCACCACACTTATACCTTGCGCGAGCAGTTAATCGCGCTGAATGCGGAGCTGAAATGCGAACTTCTAGTGGAAGAGAATCAGCGCATTTATGAGCTGCTGCATGTGCAGATCCTTCCCAGTTCGGGGGCTTGCTCTCACCCTCTCTCTTTGGTCGGTGAATCGCTGTGGCAAGTCAGCGGCACAGATCAATCAAAGATCGCGCAGCGTTATTTAAAGCAGTTGCAGCAGCACTATCAGCGCAAAGCGCAAGGCGGTGATGCGGGCGCAGAGCAGCGTTGGCAAGCGTATCAGGCCGTGGATATCCTTCAATCGATGGATGCCACTCTAGAACTCAACCCAAACGACATGGCGTTACAGGTAGAAGTTAAATGAGCGAATGCTGCCAACACCGCGGCAGCTTCAAGTAGGAAGGGGATACCTATTTTTCGCCACTCAATACTAAGCTTGGCTAATATGCCGCAAAGCGTTTACGCATCACCACGTAATAGAGCACCGGAATCACCAACAAGGTCAGCACAGTGGAGACAAAAATCCCGAAGATCAAGCTGATCGCCAAGCCATTAAAGATAGGATCATCGAGGATAAATACTGCGCCAATCATGGCCGCCAAGGCGGTCAGCATGATCGGTTTGGCTCGCACTGCCGCCGACTGAATCACGGCTTCTGAGAAGGCCATGCCCTGCTCGACCTGTTGGTTAATAAAGTCCACCAACAAGATGGAGTTACGCACAATGATCCCCGCCAGCGCGATCATCCCAATCATGGAGGTGGCGGTAAATTGCGCGCCCAACAACGCATGGCCGGGCATGACGCCAATGATGGTCAGTGGGATTGGAGCCATAATAATCAGCGGCACCAGATAAGATTTAAACTGCGCAACCACCAACAGATAAATCAGCACCATACCCACGGCGTAAGCAATACCCATATCGCGGAAGGTTTCGTAAGTCACCGTCCATTCACCATCCCACGCCACCGCAACACCGCTTAGGCCATCGGGTTGATGGATGTAGTACTGCGCCAATCCCATTTGCTCATCCAGCGCAAAACCAATCTCAAACATGCCGTACAGTGGGCTATCCAGCTCGCCTGACATATCGCCGACCACCATCACCATAGGCACCAAGTTTTTGTGGACGATGTAATCATCCATGCGGGTTTGGCGCACCTCAACCAGATCGGAAAGCGGATAAGCGTGACCGTTTGGGCTACCGACTTTCATATTCAGCACCTGCTCTAAACGCACCTTGGCGGTTTCGGTAGCTTGAATCTGGATCGGAATCGGGTACTTGCTGTGTTCACTGTGCAAATAAGTGATGGGTTTGCCGCCCACCGCGGTCGCCAGCGCATCGACAATTGAGGCATAAGGCACTTGCAGATGCGCAGCCTTGCTGCGATCAATCACCACCTGCCATTTCTCATGCCTTTCCGGCAAGTACATATCCACATCAACAATATCTTTTGTTTCACGGAAAATTTCACGCACTTGGCGTGCGGCTTCGTTACGAATTTCTTGAGTTGGGCCATACACTTCCGCCAGAATCGGCGACCAAACTGGTGGCCCCGGCGGCACTTCCACCACTTTCACTTTGCCGCCAAAGCGCTGCGCTATTTCGTTCAGTTGTGGGCGAAGTTGGCTGGCGATGGTGTGGCTATCTCTGTCGCGCTCTTTACGCCCGAGTAAGTTGACTTGAATATCGCCTTGGTGCGCTTGGTTACGCATAAAGTAGTGGCGCACTAAGCCGTTGAAGTTAATCGGTGCGGCCGTTCCGGCATAGATTTGGTAATCCCGCACTTCAGGAACGTCATTCAGTGCCGCGCCCATCTCAAACAAGACCCGCTGCGTTTTTTCTAGCGAACTGCCTTCGGGCATATCCAGCACAATCTGAAATTCCGACTTGTTATCAAACGGCAGCATTTTCAACACCACGGCTTGGAACACTGGCAGCAGTACGGAGCCTGCAATCAGCGCCAAAATGGTCAGCAGCAAAAACAGCCGGTTACGCCCCTGCTTTGGCGCAGTGACAAACGGCGACATGATTTTGTGGAAAATGCCATTCGCCGCTTTGCCTTCTTCTTGATGATGCTCCGCTTTAAGGAATTTACCCGCCAGCCAAGGGGAAAGCACAAAGGCCACGGCCAAAGAAATCAGCATGCCCATTGAGGCGTTGATTGGAATTGGGCTCATGTACGGCCCCATCAAACCCGACACAAACGCCATCGGCAGCAAAGCCGCAATAACAGTTAGGGTAGCAAGAATGGTTGGCCCACCGACTTCATCCACCGCAGGGGGAATGAGTTCCGATAACTTGCGTTTGCCCATCGCCATATGCCGGTGAATGTTCTCCACCACCACAATCGCATCATCGACCAAGATACCGATGGAGAAAATCAGCGCGAACAGCGACACACGATTGAGGGTAAAACCCCATGCCCAAGAGGCGAATAGGGTAATCATCAGGGTGACAATGATAGCCATACCGACCACCAGCGCTTCACGCCAGCCCATGGTCAGCAGCACCAAAATCACCACCGCGGTCGTGGCGAAAGCGAGTTTCCCCATCAAGGTGTTGCTTTTATCGGCGGCGGTTTGCCCGTAATCGCGAGTAATATCGACATCAATTCCTTGTGGGATCAGCTGATTTTCAAGGCTGACTAAACGCGCTTCCACCGCTCTAGCGACATCGACTGCGTTTTCCCCACCTTTTTTAGCAATTGCAATGGTGACCGCTGGATGAATACCGTCACGATCGCCTGTCCACACATTTTGAGTAGGCGTGTTAACCCCAAAGGATACGCTCGCAATATCTTCCAGATAAACGGGCTTGCCGTTATGTAACCCAACCACCAGTTGCTTGACCTCTTCCACCCGAGTTAAAAACTGGCCAACTTGCACCGGAAACTCTTGGTTATCATGGGTTAAACGCAGCATCGGTGAGCTTTGATTCGCCGCCGGCAGACTTTGATTGAGTTGATCTAAGGTGATGCCAAAGCCGTTCATTTTGGCGGGGTCAAGACGCACATCGACAATGGTGTTCTGTCCACCGATGGTATAAATATCGCGTGTACCGGGAATGCGCTTGAGCTCGGTTTCTAAACCGTGCGCCACTTGCGTCAGTTGCTGCTGATCGAAGCGATCACTCTTATCCGCCAAGGTGATGGTGACAATCGGTACATCTTCAATTCCTTTCGGTTTGATAATGGGCTCACCCACGCCAACGCCTTGCGGCATCCAATCTTTATTGGAATAGAGTTTGTTGTAGATGCGCACCACCGCATCATTACGTGACACACCCACTTTGAAAATGGCAACGATCATCGCGCCATCCGGTTGAGAGAATGAGTAGATTTTATCAATCCCTTCAATCTCAGAGATCACTTGCTCTGCTGGCGTTGTCACCAAACTTTCCACTTCACGAGGAGAAGCGCCGGGAAACGGAATATAGACATCCGCAAACGTCACATCAATCTGCGGCTCTTCTTCTTTCGGCGTCACCATGACTGCAAATAACCCCATCAGCAAACCGACTAAGGCAAGCAGTGGTGTCATGGCTGAATTTTGAAAGGCCGCAGCGATGCGACCCGAAATACCGAGTCGACTTTCCATATCATTCACCTTTTGCTGTGACGGCCTGTGTAGCGACCACATCACCTAGTTCAAGCCCAGAGAGCACTTCAACGTAGTCACCATAGACTTGCCCCAAACGTACCGGATTCAGTGCACGTTGGCCGTTATTGACTCGGTACACCGCGCTCAATTCGGCACGACGTAACACGGCGCTGCTCGGCACCACTAAGACTTCACGCTGACCATAGTTAAATTCAGTTTTTACCCACATACCCGGCACCAGAGCAGCGCTGTTTTGCGGCAGTTCAAGGCGAGTTTTAAAGGTGTGCGATTGCGGATCGGCGTAGCTAAACAAGCTCAATTCGACGGGTTTCAGCTGCTCACCTTGCGCAGGGCGCACGGTAAATTGAGAGACATCTGCCACATAAGGCTGATAACGCTGCGGAATTTCTGTTTCAACCCGTAATTCATCGAGCGAAAAACCGCGGAGCAGTGGCGTACCCGGTGCAACAGTTTCACCCAGTTCCACCATGCGCTGAGTAACAATGCCATCATAAGGTGCGGTGATGTTGGTGTAACCTAGCGATTCTTTGGCTTGTTCTACCGCCGCTTGTGCCGATTTCACTGCGGCATCGGCACTGCGTGCCCGCGCTTCGGCGCTGTCCATTTGATCTTTGGAAATCGCGCCTTTGGGGAACAGTTGACGAAAACGATTGAGCTGGGCTTGTGCTTCACGGTTTTGCGCCGTGGCACTCGCCAATTGAGCTTGCGCGGCATCCAATGCGGCAGATTGCTGAACCGCCGAGATCTCCAAAAGCACCTGATCTTTTTTTACGAAATCATTCACATCGACGTATAAGCCAACCACTCGCCCTGAGGTTTGCGCGGCTAACGAGCCTTGATTGACCGGCTGCACCACACCGTCCAATTCGACTATCTGCGAGATCGACACTGTTTTCACGGTAAACCGTTCGTTACTGTCCTGATTTTGAGCATAGGCCGAACTGGCAAGCACCAGTGCGATACTCCAACTTAACGCTTTCATCCTCTTCCCTCGCAGATTCTACTTTCCCGCTTGTTGCCACACGGTATCGCGAACGCGTCAAGCGGGTCAGAGAGTGATTGCCTAGATACTGCCTAATAGCCTAGTTGCATTAGGCGGTTTGTGTTTGGCTTTCTTTACGATTTCTAATACAGATCAATAAATTAGTTGCACCTAAGCCAACCATCATCGCAGGGAAAAATACCCATGCACCGAGATTGCCTAACGCAAGACTTGAGACAACGGGCCCCGGACAGATGCCGACCAAACCCCACCCTAAACCGAAGATCACTGAGCCTGAGATCAAGCGACGATCAATCTTGGTGTTGTTGGCCAAACAAAACACTTCTGCGTTAACAGGCTTGGCTTTGGGTTTGATGAGGAAGAAATAAGCAGGCATGAATACCGCTAACGCGCCGCCCATCACAAACATCAAACTGGGGTCCCAAGTGCCTGCCACATCCAAAAAGCCGATCACTTTAGCGGGATCCGCCATGCCAGATACCACCATTCCTAAGCCAAATAACAGGCCAGCGACGAGCGAAGTTGCTCGAAACAACAGCTTATTCATAACCACTCACTTACATCAGATGAAGACGAACGAAAACAGTGATAGCAGCAACCACCATAAACACACAAGTCGCCACGATGGATCGCTTAGAGAAGCGACCAATGCCGCAGATCCCGTGTCCACTGGTGCAGCCATTGGCCAGTCGTGTCCCCACGCCCACCAATAAACCTGCCGTCGCAAGCACAATACCGCTCACACCAAAATCGGTCGGCACATCATGGCCTAAGAGCTTTACGCCGATCACACCACCGCAAATCATGCCGACCACAAACAGCAGTCGCCATGCAAAATCCCGCGATTTAGGCGTTAACAAGCCCGTCAAAATACCACTGATGCCGGCGATTTTTCCGTTCATAAGCAACATCAATGTCGCTGAAATCCCTAGAATCATCCCTCCAATTAACGAATCCCAAGGAATAGAAAACGTCATACTTTCCTCTACTTATTTATCGACAAAACACATTCTGTAAACTTTGAATCAACGCCGTGATCCGACTGTCCGCCAAGCGATAAAACACCTGTTGCGATTCTTTGCGCGCTTGGATAATGCCGTGCTTTCGCAGCACAGTAAGGTGTTGTGAAAAGGCCGATTGACTCAACGTCGAACCTTGTTGAAGCTGCCCGACGCCCATCTCACTCTGCGTCAATTGGCACAGCACCATTAATCGTTCTGGATGAGCCATCACACGCAGTAATTCAGCCACTTCTTCGGCATTTTTCTTCATTTCATCCATTTCAATCTTGATGGTGGTGGGTTCTGGCATGGCGAATCCTCTAACTAAAATTTAACGAGATAATACAAAAATAATTATATTAGTCAATTCTTATTTAGTCATTTTGAATTTAGTTAAATTTACATTAGACAAAGCTAATTCTCAGGCGTATAGTTCTGAACAAACAACAACGGAGGTTAGCAACATGACGATTGAAAACGGTGTAAGAGTATTAGCTGGCAGCATGGTTCTGCTCTCAGTCATTCTCACTTGGTTTGTCCACCCCAACTTTCTGTGGTTAACAGTATTTGTGGGTGTAAACCTGATCCAAAGCGCATTCACGGGCTTTTGTCCTGCCGCATTCTTTCTCAAGAAACTAGGATTACGTTAATGACAGCCCTACCCCTTTCCATCCTGAAACGGTGTAGGGTTTTAGCAACTGACTTGGAGTAACTCATGACGAAAATAGTGATTATTGGTGGTGTTGCAGGTGGAGCCTCGGCGGCGGCTCGTGCGCGTCGACTCAGCGAAGACGCTGAAATCATCATGTTCGAGCGTGGCCCCTACGTTTCCTTTGCCAACTGCGGCTTGCCATATCACATCGGTGGTGACATCAAAGAGCGCAGCAATTTGCTGCTGCAAACACCGGAAAGCTTTTTAGCGCGTTTTAACGTGGATGTGCGTACCATGAATGAAGTGTTGCGCATTAATCGTGCGGCAAAGACCATCACTGTGCGTAATCTGCTCGATCAATCTGAGTATGATGAAAACTATGATTTTCTGCTGCTCTCTCCCGGTGCAGGTCCAGTCATCCCGCCGATTCCGGGGATTCAAAACCCACTGACCCATTCACTGCGCAATATTCCGGACATGGATAAGATCATCCAGACGCTGCAAATGAATAAGCCTGAACATGCTACCGTGGTTGGCGGGGGTTTTATCGGTTTAGAAATGATGGAAGCCTTCCATCACCTTGGGATCAAAACCACGCTGATTGAAATGGCCGATCAAGTGATGACACCGGTCGATCGCGAAATGGCGGGCTTTGCTCACGCTGAAATCCGTGCCAAAGGCATCGATTTACGATTAGGTGCAGCTTTGAAATCGGTCGAATACAGACCCGCCGCCACCTTACCTAGCACGGAATCGGGGGAATCCCTTGAGCATAAACACGTGGAAGGCGAATTGGATTTGGTGCTCAGCAATGGTGACACGCTAACTACCGACATTCTGATCATGGCGATTGGTGTACGCCCAGAAACCAAACTGGCTGCGGAAGCCGGTTTGCAGCTCGGAGAACTCGGTGGTATTTGGGTTAACGAGCAGATGCAAACCAGCGATCCGGCGATTTACGCGGTCGGTGATGCGGTTGAAGAGAAAGACTTTGTCACAGGCAAACAAACGCTGGTGCCACTGGCAGGACCTGCCAACCGCCAAGGTCGTATGGCCGCAGATAACATGCTTGGCCGCAACGAAAGCTACCAAGGCACACAAGGTACTGCGATTTGTAAGATTTTTGATTTAGCGGTCGCTTCGACCGGTAAAAATGAAAAGCAACTTAAGCGTGAAGGCATTGCTTATGAAAAAGTGTATGTGCACACCGCAAGCCATGCGAGCTACTACCCGGGTGCGGAAGTGGTGTCGTTCAAGATGTTGTTTGATCCCCAGACAGGCAAAATCTTCGGCGCACAAGCCGTAGGTAAAGATGGCATCGATAAACGCATCGACGTGATGGCTGTTGCGCAGCGTGCAGGTATGACGGTTGAGCAGTTACAGCACCTTGAACTGACCTACGCTCCACCGTTTGGTAGCGCGAAAGATGTGATTAACCAAGCCGCCTTTGTCGCCACCAACCTGATGAAAGGTGATGCGAAAGCGATCCATTTTGATGAGATTGATAACCTCACCGATGAGCAAGTGCTGCTCGATGTGCGTAACCCGATGGAGTTACAAAACATGGGTTATTTGCCCGGCGCAATCAATATTCCTGTTGACCAGTTGCGCCAGCGCATGAACGAGCTGCCAAAAGACAAAGAGATTGTGATTTATTGCCAAGTTGGGTTACGCGGTAACGTAGCGTACCGTCAACTGGTCAATAACGGCTTTAAAGCACGCAACCTGATTGGTGGTTACCGTACTTATAAGTTTGCTAAGGCTTAAAGTTAAGGTTCCCAGACAGAATCGGAACACAGAAAGTCAAAAGAGATGGCATATGCCATCTCTTTTCAATTGAACTATGCCGTTGGCTGCATTTACTGCATCGAATGCAAACCAAACAGATTACCTTCGGTATCGACCGCTAAAGTAATGAAGCCATACTCGCCGATCGACATTTTTGGTGTATGGATTTGACCACCTGCTGCAACAATTCGCTCTTGTTCCACGGCACAGTCGTCGCTCGAAAAATAAATCAGTGTACCGCCACCACCAGCGCAAATGCCTTCCATTTTGACCAACGCGCCGGATGCCCCGTACTTTTCCATATTGGAAGGAAAAGCGAGCATTTTAATCGGCATCGACGTGGGATTAGGCATTTCTTCCAAAGAAACCTTCAAAACCGTCTCATAAAACGTTTTTGCACGTTCCAAATCATTTACATAAATTTCAAACCAACCTACCGGATTATTGAGCATGATGTCACCTTTATTTGGAGTGTCACAATCCTGTAGAAAAACAGAGAATCCACGGGACCGAATCTATTCTCAATCACCATAGTCAAACTCTGCGGATTTTGCTGTCTTATGCTTGTTACGAGATTATCAACACAACATAAGAGAACGGTGGAAAAATCAGCGTCAAACGTGCTCCCAACAGCAATTTATCGTTGTTGTATTGACATTTTGGGATAAGTTTTTAGCATGGCGTTTTTTACTCTAATGAGAATTTTCCATGTCTGAGACAAACCAAACCGAAACACCAAAAGTGGATCTCGAATCCATCTCTCCTGAACTGCGTCAGGTTCTAGAGTTTGATCAGGTGCCTGAAGCGATGTTCCATATGGTGACTTCAATCCATGAAGTCTCTGAAGAAGTGGTTCGCGAAGCATGGGATTCACTGCCAGCGAGCGCGCAAAACATTCTGGATAACTTTGAACAGTTCCACGCACTGATCTCGGTAAGCCAAGCATTTGCTGGTCTAAACGTGATGGAAGAGTTCCCAACACTGAACCTTCCTAAAGAGATGAGCGAAGAAGATAAAGACGCGTACCGCGCTCAACTGCTTGATCAAGTGCTACACAACTGTGTGAAAGACATGGTTAAGCAGATCAAAAAAGCCCGCCGCGACCCAATTCTGAAGCGTGACTTCAAAGACGTGTTTGTTAAGTAAGTAAACCTAGCCCTCATTCACATCCGTGTTTGAAAGGCAAAAAGATAACTAAGGAGCGCCAAAGCGCTCCTTTCGTTTTTCTATCTTCCAGAGATTCACTTCGGTATTGAACTATCAAAAAAGCCCACTCAAAGAGTGGGCTGCGTAGCCAATATAGGGGGAGGCAGTTACGCTGTTACCTGAGCAGCTTGTTTGGTTTTTTCACGCATCGCAAGCAGGACAGTCAACGCAAAGGCGGCCACAAATGAGATCGCCATACCCATGATGTAGTAGCCAATTTGCTGTGGATTAATCGAAATGATCCCTGGCAAACCAGCCGCACCTAGTGCTTGTGCTTTCACATTGAATAAGGTGATGAAAGCACTGGCTAAAGCCGCACCACAGATGGCAGCAATAAACGGATAACGCAATTTCAAATTCACGCCAAACATGGCAGGTTCAGTGATCCCTAGCAGCGCCGTCACACCTGAAGGAATCGCGACTCCTTTAAGTTTGGTCTCTTTCGTCATCACACCCACAGCTAAAGCCGCGGCGCCCTGCGCAATGTTAGACATCGCAGCGATAGGGAAAATAAAGGTGCCGCCCGTGGTCACGATATCAGCAAGTAGCTGAGTTTCTATCGCAATAAAGCTATGGTGCATTCCGGTGATCACAAAAGGAGCATAGATAAAGCCAAACAGTGCGCCACCGACAAACCCTGCCGAGTCATACAGCCAGTTCAGCACATCTCCCAACATGAAGCCGACATCACGCGTTAGGGGGCCAACCAAAGTAAAGGTCAGAAAACCCGTGATAAAAATCGCCAGCATTGGGGTGAGCAAATTATCCAGTACAGACGGTACGATTTTGCGTAAGCCATTTTCAATTTTGGCCAGAATGTAAGCGGAAACCAGCACGGGCAATACCGAGCCTTGATAACCCACTTTTTCGATTTCAAAACCGAGAATATTCCAAGTTGGAACGGTGCCAGATACAGATGCACTGCCAAAACCCCAGCCATTCAAGAGATCGGGATGCACCATCAGCATACCGAGCGCAGCGCCCAAAAAGGGGTTACCGCCAAACTTACGCGAGGCAGAAAAAGCCAATAACACGGGCAAATAGACAAAAGGGGCATTCGCGAAGGTGTTGATCATGCTCGCGAGATCAGCCAATCCAGGATTGGCATCAATCAAAGATTGGCCTTCAATAAACAGTCCCGGTGCAGTCAAGACATTGAACAGTCCCATCAATAAACCACCGGCCACGATCGCGGGGATGATAGGGACAAAAATATCGGACAATCCCTTTACTGCGCGCTGTGCCCAATTCTGCTTCTCGCTACCTGCGGAAGCGACATCATTGGTTGACATCTCGACCAAACCGGTCAATTTCGCCATCTCGGCATAGACTTGGTTGACAATGCCAGAGCCGAAAATGATTTGATACTGCCCTGCGACCTTAAATTGTCCTTTGACACCTTGCAGTGATTCAATGGCGCTCTCATTAATTTGCGTTTCATCGTTAAGCACTAAGCGTAAACGAGTCGCGCAGTGCGCGAGTGCCTGGATATTACTTTTGCCACCCAAGCTCTCGAGAAGTTGTTTTGCTATGACTGGATAGTCCATAACTCACCCCGGTAGTTATCCCCTTTCAACTGAAGCTGTAGCAGAGAGGTTTACCTGCTGCTCCAAGTTGTTTGGATATTGTTGTGTAATTGAATGATTCGTCGATTTTGATATTAAATTGGGAACGTTTGCAAAACTAATTCTTGTCTGTTTCGGAGTAATGGTCAAAATCAACACAGTGAAAATGTGAATAGGATCGACAAATTTCGTGAGGATAAACCTTAGAACGGGGGTAAAATCCGATCATTCGTTTGATTGCCGTACTGATTTCTGCAATCCATCCCAGATTTTGAGCCTACAGGATACGTTATGGCCAGTTTGCATGATGTCGCCCGTTTAGCGGGTGTCTCTAAGTCCACCGTCTCACGCGTCATCAATGATGAATATGGCGTGAAAGAGTCTACAAAAATCAAAGTGTTAAAGGCGGTTGAGCAGTGTGGCTATATGGTCAATCAAGTCGCTAAAGACCTCAAATCACAAAAAACCAACTTAATTGGCGTGATTGTGCCGCGCGTGTCCTCTCACGCAACAGCGCAAGGCGTGGATGGACTTACCGCCATTTTTGAGCAAGCAGGTAAACATGTTTTATTGGCCAACACTCATCAAGTCCATGCAAAAGAAATTGAATATATTCAGATATTTAATCAAAAGCGGGTGGAAGGTATTGTGTTTTACGCCACTCATCTTGATCAGCCGCTGATTCATGCGATTCAACACTCTGCGGTACCTGTGGTTTTAGTTGGCCAAGATGGCTCTTTGTATAACATTCCCAGTATTGTGCATGACGATCACCGTGTCGGCTTCGAAGCGGGACAACGCTTAGTCAAAGCAGGCTGCAAACAGATCGGCTTTATTGGGGTACAAAGTGATGACATAGCGGTTGATGTGCTGCGTTCACAAGGCTTGCAGCAAGCACTGGGGTTCCATCAACAAACCTTGCTGTTTCATGCGCGCGGTAATTTTTCAATAGAATCGGGCTACCAAATGGCAAAACAAGCCTACCTTGACTACCCGCAGCTCGATGGCCTTTTCTGTGCCACCGACAGGTTAGCGGTTGGCGCCATTAAAGCCTTGCAAGAGCTTGGGGTTCACGTTGGACAACAAGTCAAACTGCTCGGTGTCGGTAATGATGAGTTGGCTTATGTCAGCAATCCCCCACTCTCCACTTTTAACTATGCTTTTGATAAGGCAGGAGAAAATGCTGCAAAAATGCTATTAGAACGCATCGCCGGACGCGGACAAGAGATGAGCAAAGTGGTACTGACCTTCCAAAACATTCAACGTGAGACTTGCCCAGTCTAACCATGAAATACTTGCTTTACCAATTTTGCGGCGCTAAATTGAGAACGTTCCCGAATTTAGTGGTTAGGTAAGTCCATGTTATTAGATACGCTGCTCGAACACGCGGGTGGAATAAACAATGTCACGCGCATTTTAGCTCCACAGGGGCAAGTGGTTTTGGCACTGAAACATCCCCCGCATTCCCCTCACCTTCCTGATGATGTGAGTTTGCAATCGGTACTCGGAGAGTGGCAACTCTCTGTCCAACGCACTGCTGAAGTGTCCGATCAGCAACTCGCCGCGATAGGTAAAGCCATTGCCGAGCGCCAAAAGCTTGAAACTCTCCCTTATCAAACAGCCTTAGACTGCCCTTATCGGCCCCAGTGGCATATCTCACCACCACAGGGCTTACTCAACGACCCCAACGGCTTTATTTATCATCAAGGGGAATACCACCTCTTTTATCAATGGCATCCTTTCGCTTGCGAACACAAAGATAAATATTGGGTGCATCTCAAGAGCCTCGATTTAGTCGATTGGCAGTGGCAGTCGATCGCCCTGACACCTTCGGATTGGTTTGATAGCCACGGGGTATTCTCAGGTCATGCGGTCAGCCATCAACAAGATTTATTGCTTTTCTATACCGGCAACACGCGCTTAGGTACAAAGCGCCAACGCCAAACCATGCAGTGCGCCGCGCGCATGAACGCCAATGGTGTGTTTGAAAAATTAGGGCCTGTGATTCGGTGTTTACCTGAAGGCGTGACCGAACATATCCGCGATCCTAAAGTGATTTACACCCAAGGAAAGTGGCAGATGTTGCTTGGTGCGCAAACGCTCGCTCATCAAGCGCGACTGGCGGTCTACCACTCAGATGACTTACTCCATTGGCATTTCGATAAGCTCTATGGCGATGAACTTGGCGATTACGGGTATATGTGGGAGTGTCCTGACTGGTTTGAACTGCAAGGTGAAGCCTTTTTTGTGTTCGGGCCACAAGGCATCGCATCGGCGAATCCTCATCACACCATTGAACATCAAAATCGGATCTTTCGAGCGACCCAGAATGCACAAGGCGAAATAGCGTTACTGCAGGGGTGGCCACTGGATGAAGGCTTTGATTTTTATGCACCGCAAACCGCGCAAACTGCCGATGGACGGCGAGTATTGTGTGGCTGGATGGGGCTACCCGATGAAACGCAGCACCCTAGCTGTGACCAAGGCTGGATTCATCAACTGACCGCACTCCGTGAACTAGAGTGGCGTGAAGGCAAGATTTATCAGCACCCATTGCGTGAACTCGACACACTGCAAAGTGAACCGCACACCTTGCTTTTGAGTGACACCGTCACTGAGCTAAAGGCTAAAAGCTTTGATCTGCAAGTGACTCTGCCTTGGGGATGCCAGCTACGCTTGATGCAAAATGCGCAGTATTGCGTCACGCTAACGTTAGATGCAGAAAATCGACTATTACGCCTCGATCGCTCTGCGACTCAAATTCGCCAAGGGGACACCATTCGGGAGCTGAAGCTCGATAGCCCAACGGTTGAGCTGCGCATCTTGGCTGATCAATCCTCATTAGAGTTTTTCATCAACCAAGGCGAACATGTGATGACTAGCCGCATCTTTACCCCACTGGATGCAACCGGTATTTCATTGCATGGCGCAAACGTAGATTCAAAGCTGTACTACATGGCTCCCGCTTCTGCGCCATTTAACCTAGAAGTGAATGTGCAGCCTTGAATAAACAACTTGGCGTGGCAGATATGCCGCTTCAAGTTGCAAGGGGATATATCTCAGAGAGATATATCCCACTATGCGAAGAGTCAATATGGCCAGAGTTAATCTTCACTCTGGCCATATTTCATTCTAAAAAGGCATGCAGCGCCGCTTGATTCGGAAGTGCGGTCATGGCTCCTTTCTGTGTGGTCGCTAAAGCGCCACAGCCATTAGCCCATTTAACGGCCTCTAAAATCGTGGCTTGGTTATACCAATCATGCGCCACGGATAATCGATAGAGCAAGCCACCAACAAATGCATCTCCCGCGCCTGTTGTATCAATCGGTTTGACTGCCTTGCCCGACACAATTTGCTGCAAGTTTGGCGTTACCACCAACGCCCCTTTCGCGCCTAATGTCACGACGACAAGAGGGATCTGGAAATCAGCTATCGCCTGTAATCCTTCTTCAATCGACTGAGTCCCGGTTAAAAACTGTAATTCTTCCTCCGAAAACTTCACCACATCCGCCAAACCGACGGCACACATGACAGTCGCCTGTAACTCTTGCGGCTCTGACCATACTTCTTCACGCAGATTAGGATCAAAGCTGACATATCCACCCACCTCTTTCATTTGCGCAATTGCGGCAAATGTCGAGCTCCGGCTCGGTTCATTGGCCAAAGCAATCGAACAGACATGCAGCCACTCGCCTTTTTGAAAAGAGGGAATATCACTGAGTTGCAGGAATTGATCCGCGCTCGGTTTCACCATAAAGGTAAAACTGCGCTCTCCATGCTCATCAAGGTCAACGACCACAGTGGAAGTACGATGTACGGGGTCGAAATGCAAGTGCTGGCAATCCACTTGCTCGCCAGTGAGTGTCTGTTGCATAAATCGG
Organism: Vibrio paracholerae; assembly: GCF_037672085.1. Classification (NCBI taxonomy): domain Bacteria; kingdom Pseudomonadati; phylum Pseudomonadota; class Gammaproteobacteria; order Vibrionales; family Vibrionaceae; genus Vibrio; species Vibrio paracholerae. The sequence goes on from NZ_JBBHLM010000001.1 coordinate 627,206, forward strand.
CCAAAGGGATCGTTCCCGACTCGACCAAAGAAAGCACTGCGACCAGATAAGCGGGCGATCGCGACGGCAACATTAGCGGGTGCACCACCCGGACACTTTAAATAATGCTGTTGCCCATCTGGGATCAGATCGACCACGGCATCGCCTGTCAGCCATACTCTTGACATAGAATCACTCCTGAAAATGTGGTTTGAGCTGAGTCTAACCAAAGCGTTCAAGTGGGAAAACTGCCTTATTCGAGTTCAGGTCAGGAATTGCCCATTTTTGTGAGCTTAAATAGAGATTACGATGTCTATGGTAAGTTTCCCTTTACTTTTTCGGGAACGTTACCTATCCGAAGAATCATCACACCTCATCACATACCCAAACGGATTAGCGCAGCAGCCACACACATGCGTCACCAGTAAAAATGGAATATTCGAGCGCTCATTACACCCATTTTCCTCGTTCATTTATGATCAAGATCAAAATTTATAGTAGAAACATTGCGCATTCCTATGTTTTAATGCTTTCATACGAACATTAAAGAACAAAAACGAAAACAATTAAGCGCGGAGATAGAAAATGAACGCTCGCTCAACACGTTTTACCCAAGATGAAGTGCTCGATTTGATTATTGTTGGCGGTGGCATTAATGGCGCTGGCATTGCCGCAGATGCAACAGGGCGAGGATTAAAAGTTGGCTTATACGATGCAAAAGATTTTGCCAGCGCAACCTCTTCTGCCAGCTCAAAGCTGGTACACGGTGGTTTACGCTATTTGGAACATTATGAATTTCGCTTAGTCAGTGAAGCACTGGCAGAGCGCGAAGTGCTTTTGAAAAAAGCACCGCACATCGTGACGCCGATGCGTTTTCGTTTGCCACATCGTCCTTTCTTACGCCCAGCATGGATGATCCGCGCCGGTCTGTTTCTTTACGACAATTTGGGCAAACGCACATCCCTACCTGCAAGCCACAAAGTCAACTTAAAAGCGGGCAGCGTGACTAAACCTGAAATGCAAATTGGTTTTGAGTACTCCGATTGCTGGGTTGATGATGCGCGTTTGGTGATCCTCAACGCCATGCAAGCTCAAGAACAAGGTGCAGAAGTGTTGAACTACTGCACCGTCGAAAAAGCCGAACGTATGGGCGATTTATGGCATGTAACTTTGCTTGATGAGCAGACTCAACAACGCTTTGAGCGCCGCAGTCATGCACTTGTGAATGCCGCAGGCCCTTGGGTAAAGCAGTTTTTAAACGAGAATGCTCACGTCAGTTCTCCTTACGGCATTCGTTTAATCCAAGGCTCACACATTATCGTGCCGCGCATTCACGATGAGCCGCAGGCGTATATTCTGCAAAATGAAGATAAGCGCATTGTCTTCGTCATCCCTTATCTTGATGCCTACTCGATGATTGGCACAACCGATGTCGAATACAAAGGCGACCCAAGAAAAGTGGCGATTACCGATGCTGAGCGTGATTATTTAATTTCGATTGTGAACAAACATTTTATGCGCGAAATCACGCGTTCAGACATCATTGCTGAATTCAGTGGCGTACGCCCTCTATGTGATGACGAATCGAACTCGCCACAGGCCATTACTCGTGACTATACATTGTCTCTGGATCAACAGGCCGATGAAGCGCCGCTGCTGTCCATTTTTGGTGGCAAACTCACGACGTATCGCAAACTAGGCGAAGCGGCGATGAAACATCTCGCCCCTTTCTTCCCGAAAATGAAAGCCCCTTGGACAGCAGATGCTCCCCTTCCAGGCGGTGAAAACTTTGACTATGCAGCCTTAAAAAACCAACTGGTGGTCGCCTTTCCTTTTATTACTGAGTCAGTGATTGAGCGTTGGTTACGCAGCTATGGCAGCCGCACCACGCAACTTTTGGCGGGCGTGACAGGCATTGAAGATCTCGGCATCGCGTTCAGCGGTGAGCTCTACCAAAAAGAGATCGATTATCTGTGCGAGAAAGAGTTTGCTCGTCATGCACAAGATATTTTCTGGCGCAGAACCAAACTCGGCTTAAATCACGATACAAGCGTGGTTGAGGAAGTAGAATCCTATCTACAGCAGAAGATCCACTCTGAGCAGCCGCTAAAAGCGACTGTTTAAAATCCAAGCACTCGCTGAAACTGAAATGGCCACATAACGTGGCCATTTTTCTTTTCTCTTGTGCTCAATAAATCGGTGATACCCAAGCGACTTGGTGTGTCAGCTTCAAGTGGAGAGGATAGTTCCTAGCGCCTATTTTTGTGCAAACTGTTTCGAAAGCGCTCCAAATTCTGTCACTTTACCGCTCATTGCCATCGCTAACTGTTCTACGGTATGGGTGGCCGCCGAATTTTGCGTAGCTACACTGGCGATAGAATGAATATGTTGGTTAACCTCGCAGGTGAGCTCGCGTTGATGTTGGGCAGCACTCGCGACCTCACCGATGACTCGTAGCATGTCACTCATTACGCATTCCACATCCTGCAACTGCTGCAGCGTGGTATTCGCATCTTGAGCGCACTGCTCGGTTTGATCACGACTTGCAGTGATATCCCCTCGCCACGCTTCAATAGTGGACAACATAGTATCAATGCTGGTTTGAATTTGCTGTGTGGCGCGCTGGGTACGAGCCGATAATGCGCGCACTTCATCAGCCACAACGGCGAACCCTCGACCTTGTTCACCCGCTCTAGCGGCTTCAATCGCAGCATTCAGCGCCAGTAAATTGGTTTGCTCAGCAATCCCGCCAATTTCAGTCATTAATTGCCCGACCTGCTGCGCTTGATCGCTCAATTTTAGTGTCGTCAAGGCAGCACTTTCAGCTTGCGTGGCCAGTCGCTGTAAATTCTGATGGGTGACATTGATACTGTGTTTGGTCTCGGCACAATGCTCTTGCACTTGATTAATCAATTGATGAGCCGAGTAAGTATGACTCGAAACCCGCTCAGCGGCGCTCTCGACAGCATCGGTGGCCTGCGTTACGGCTTGGATGTTGCTGTTTTGTGCTGCCAACGCTCGATGCACTTCTTGCGTCGTCAAATGCAGCTGATTAGCCAGTTCACCCAATGGACGCGCCGAGTCCATCATTCTACCGAGAATGGTACGGATCCGAGCGGAAGCCATTTTTAAATGGTAGTCGGCAACAGAAAAAGCATCAGAGCCCGAATAGATCAAACGGCTGATACTGTCATACTCGTTTTGCCACTGTTTGAGCTGTTGCGGGGTTCGCACTAGCTCTTGGCGAAACAACAAACCTAATACTCCCGCTGGTAAAAGACTGGCTAGCCATTGCCACTGTTCAGAAGCTTGAAATCCATGTGCCAATGCTGGTGACATCAATGCACCAAGTAACAAGGCGTAACGCAGCGAAGTATGCAGCTTAAATTGGATTTTTTTACCGGCTTTTTCAACCGCTAATAACGCTTGGTAGGCTTTGGTGGCAATCTCTACCCACTTTCGCTCAGCTTTTACCCGAACCGATTGATAACCCGCAAGTTGGCCTTGTTGATAAATCGGCGTTACATAGGCATCAACCCAGTAAAACCCGCCGGATTTAGTGCGATTCTTCACGATTCCGCGCCAAGCATGCCCTTGCTTAAGGTGGTGCCACATATCGGCAAACGCCGCTTTCGGCATCGAAGCATGACGAACGATATTGTGATTTTTTCCTAGCAGCTCATCGGCTTGGAACCCAGCAATACGACAAAATGTATCATTACAGTAGGTGATGACACCTTTTAAATCCGTCGTGGATACCAATTGATCATGGTCGCCGACAAGGACTTCTTGTTGAGCATAGGGAGTATAGGCTGACATTTCGGCTTGTTGTTCTAAGGTTATTTTTATGAGCGCAAATGTATACACACTTGCTGTTAAAAACTCAAACTCTGGAGACTCGTGGGCAACGCAAACGTGAATTACATCAAAAACACTAGGGTTAATACTTAGAAAACAATAAAGAGCGGAACCTCATGCTATGAAATTCCACTCTTTCGATATTTCGATTTGTTCTACAGCAACTCTCAAAATCGAGACACCAAATATTAACCTTAATTAGACGCGAGGATAAAACGGATCTCTACTCGGCGGTTACATGCTCGGCCATTCTTAGTGCTGTTGGTGCACGCAGGAACATTCTGACCAAATCCACGAGTGTAAATAACATTTTGTGCTACTCGACTCTGTACTAAAGCCGCTTTGACAGCATTAGCCCGCCGCTCGGCTAGCTTGTCGTTAAACTTTTCAGTTCCCGTATTATCCGTATGCCCTTCTAGCACAATATCAATGCCTGACTCGGAGGCTAAAAATCGGGCGATCGTATCTAGCCACTGTTTGGAAGCCATGGAAACCTTTGCTGAGCCCGTCTCAAATCGAACTGTATTGCTTAATTTAAGCATCGGGTAGTCACCGGGTATCACTTCATGCTGAATACCATTACTCAGCAAATACTGACGTAAATCCTCGTAACTGGCCGAACGCGACGGTGTCATTGAATTTTGCGTAACGCCGGTGTTCTTTTTGGTCGCGTAACCCCATTCTGGATAACGCACATCCAAATCGCTTTTCGGGGCGACATCGAGTAGATTGTCGTTAAACATTCGGTCAGTCACGACCGAACCACATCCTGTTAGCAAAAACGTCACGCACAACACCCAGAATTTCATCTCAAACACTCAGTTATTGAACTTTCTATACTTTATCGGCATGTTCATAAAAACTTTATCTGTCTTCAACAACAATTTACAAATGGGTTGCTTGCCATCACATAATCCATGGTTAGAATGTCCGCCATTCTTTATTCCCTCATAAGTAAAGCTAGCGGATTAGCGTCTCTGGTTACTGTTTAACGAGGAAAGTCATCACTGTTAAAGGACGTCAAACATTTATGTCAAAAATTATTATCCCTTTAGTTGTATTCTTACTCGCAGGTTTCATGATTTACCGTACTTGGACCAACCATAAGTCGGCAGATGCCAATTTTTTGGCTGGGCAACAGTTTTTGGCTGAGAATGGACAACGCGAAAACATCATCACTACCGATAGTGGTTTGCAATACGAAGTGCTGCAGGCAGGAACAGGGACTGAACATCCGGGGCCAAAAAGCCGCGTGAAAGTGCATTACCATGGTGAATTACTTGATGGTACGGTGTTTGATAGCTCGGTTGAACGTGGTGAACCCATCAGTTTTGGTTTGAATCAAGTTATCAAAGGTTGGCAAGAGGGTGTGCAACTGATGGTAGTCGGTGAAAAAACTCGCTTTTATATCCCAAGCAACTTGGGTTATGGCAAAAATGGCGCAGGTCCAATCCCACCTTCTGCTGTACTGATCTTTGACGTCGAACTACTGGCGATTGAATAAGTTTTCAAGTTGAAACAATCACCACTAAAAGCGGTGGTTTAGGGATGACAACAAAAAGCGAGTGAACGCTGTTGCCTTCACTCGCTTTTTTGCCTCATGTTCTCACGCTCTGCCCACCTCAATGAGCAAAGGGGTAGAAAACCAATCCTTGCTCAGTCACTAGCATGCAATCCATCCCACCCGCGTGCGCTGCCTGAAGTCCTAATTGGGTATCTTCAAACACCAAACACTGTTTAGGTGTCAAGCCGAGTTGCTCACACGCCATCAGAAAGGTTTCGGGGTGCGGCTTGTGCTGTTGCACATCGCTGGCCGTCACAACAGAATCAAATTTATCGAGCACCTGCGCATTACTTAATAAACGCAGCGCGCTATCACGTTGGCTCCCCGTCCCTATTGCCATTTTCTTCTTACCCTGCCATTGGCACAGTAATTCATAGGTGGCGGGGATCACTTCCGCTTGCAGCCCCATGCTGGCAAACCAGTTCATTTTGTAGGCTGCGACGCGATCGGGATCGAGCGTCAACCCTAATTTTTTATTGATGTGCGTCGTAATTTTTGCACTTGGCATCCCGCCTAATCCATAGAGCCACTGGGCATCAAATGGGAAGTCAAAATGCTTCGCCGTCGCTTCCCAAGCGGTTAAATGCGCAGGCATGGTATCAAGCAGGGTTCCATCCATATCAAATACGAATCCTTCATAAAGGCCAAAGTTGACAGCAGTCACAGCATCTCCAATTCTTTGTAATAAATTTGTCATTAATATTTCATATAAAGCTGAAAGCGATGAACGACACTAGTATTGATAGTTTCATTATTCTCAGTACACTGCTGCACGCATTGCACTCAGACACCTATCTCGTTGATGGGATGTCAATGGAATAAAAATAACAAGCAGGTAACACCATGAATATTCGCCATAAACTTTATACTTTGGGCATTATTGCCATACTGGGCTCTATCGCCATTTTCTTTATGACCTCACAGTTTGCCCAGACCAACGATGAACTTAATCGAGCTATCAATCAAGTCGATAAACTGGAAGTCAGGTTACTCAATTTAAGACGCAACGAAAAAGACTTTTTATTGCGTAGCGATGCCAAATATCTGGATACCTTTCAAAAAAATACTGACCTGTTCCTCAATTTACAAACTGAACTCGACGCCATCATGCTCAAATATGAGCTGGGTGACTCCAACGCTTTACGTAATGACCTACTGGAATACAAACAGGGTTTTGAACAGTTGGTGCGTGCCTATCAAACCCTCGGTCTTAATCCGGAAAGTGGCTTATGGAAAAGCTACTATCAGGCGCTCGAGCAAGCCAAACAACAAGCCTCCGCAGAAGAGCTGTTAGCCCTAGTGGATTTCCATCAGCAGGTATTAGCAGGCTCCGTTAACTCAAGCGCGTTGAACCAATTTTCTGACCTGATCAAATCCGCTCAAGCCGTGGTAAGCCAAGCAAAAGTGATCGGCTTGAAATACAACGAAGGCTTACTGGGCGCCACGCGTTCTCACTCTCACGATGTCGAAGAGATGTTTAAAGCCTTCTCTAAAACCCTGACGCAAGCGGTTGATGAGAAGCAGCAAACCATGAATACCGTGAAACTCTCCGTTACCATTGTCGTGGTATTGATTATTTTGCTGGTGATTTTCCAAATCAGCCGCTCAATCAATTTACAAGTCAGTCAATTGTTGCTGGTCATTCAACGAATTGCGCAATCTAACGACATTTCTCTGCGCGCTGAGCTCAAAGGGAATGATGAAATCACCGCCGTGGCGCGTTATTTCAATAGCCTGTTGGATAAATTTGAGCATTTGATCAGCAGTTCACAGACCAAATCTCACCAATTGTACAGCAGCACTTCGAGCATGCATGACGAGCTTGAGCAAGTGATTGAGCAATTTAATGTTCAATCTGATCACATGGGCTTGATGGCGACATCGGTACAGCAGATGGTATCGACCATTAGTGAGATTTCGGAAAGCACTAACATTGCTGTCGATGGCGTTAATCAGGCAGCGCGCAATGCGGAACAAGGCCGCAGCGTGGTGGTGACTACGGTGAAAAACATTGACTTACTCTCCTCTACCCTACAGAAAAGCCAACACTCTATCGGCTCATTGAATGCCTTTGTTGAAAAAATCGGTGGTGCGGTGAGCATCATTCAAGGGATTGCAGAACAAACTAACCTACTCGCCTTAAACGCCGCGATTGAAGCCGCACGTGCCGGTGAACAAGGGCGCGGTTTTGCGGTGGTCGCCGATGAAGTACGCTCACTCGCGACTCGTACCCATCAATCGACGGAAGAGATCACCCGCGTTGTCTCCAATATCCAGTCACAAATGAGTCAAGTGGTCGATGACATTGATTTGTGTAACAACCAAGGTCAGGAAACGCTAAGCGCCTCTCGTCAACTTGATGAAAGCTTGCAGCAGATCCTGCGTGACATGCATACGATTCAAGATAACTCACAGCGCATTGCAGCTGCGATTGAAGAACAAGGCAGTGTGATGAACCATGTCAGCGAGTCGATTGCTGAGCTGAACACGATTTCAGAAAATAATATGCGCTCCGCACAGCAATGTCTTGCTGAGGTCGATACCGTTTCTCGCCAAGCCCATGCCATGGATGAGGCGGTTGCAGAGTTTCGTACCAACCGTGACTGAGCTTGACTTTCCTGAACTCACAGAAAGGCTCTTGATGAGCCTTTTTTCTTTTTCTCTGTTTGATTGAGGTGAGCATACATAAAACGCGAGCCAGCTTCTTGATGAAACGTTGTAGCATGCTCTGCTATCCATAGAACAAGTTTTATCCATCCTTGTCATGCCATTATCGTAAAAACACTCATTCACAGAACAAATAACCAAAAATCTAACCAAATGACAGATCAATTCAAATAAAAGCCGCCTTTAACAAGAATTAATCACCAATATTAATTGATACTTTTATTGCTTTAGATCATGCAAAGTGCAAGTTGAACTCGTGCTACAAATTAATTTTCAGTAAATTCCTGACATACATTTTACAGTTTGAAATAAACGGACATTTTTGGAGATTGCTATGCTTGAGCTTCTGATTGGCTTAGTCGTGACCTTTGCGGTCGGCTATTTCATCGTTAAAGGCTATAAGCCTGCGGGTATCCTACTCACCGCAGGGATTTTGCTACTCATTTTAACCGGTATCTTGGGGCACAAAGTACTACCGGGACAGATGGAATCAACCGGTAACCTACTCACCGATGCAATGGAGTATGTGAAATACATGCTGCAAAACCGTGGCGGCGGCTTAGGTATGCAAATTATGTTGCTGTGTGGTTTTGCGTCATACATGACGCACATCGGTGCCAACAACGTAGTGGTAAAACAGTTTTCTAAACCACTCTCTTTTATTAAATCACCCTACATCTTGTTGGTCGCAGCCTATCTTGTTGCCTGTTTGATGTCTCTGGCAGTAAGTTCAGCCACTGGCCTTGGCGTGTTATTAATGGCCACCTTATTCCCAATGATGACCGCGATGGGCATTTCTCGCCCTGCGGCGGTAGCGGTATGTGCCTCTCCGGCTGCGATCATTCTCTCTCCTACCTCAGGTGACGTGGTCATTGCGGCAGAAAAATCCGGTTTGCCATTGCACGTATTCGCCGTAGAAACCGTATTGCCTGTTTCGATCTGCGCGATCATTGTGATGGCGGCCGCCGCATATTTCTGGAACCAATACCTTGATAAAAAAGACAATACACCGATGGAGAAAGTGGATTTGTCGGAAATGGAGGTTAAATCACCAGCCTATTATGCAGTCCTGCCATTCTTACCCATCATCGGTGTGTTTGTGTTCAATGGTGAAACGCTGCCTGGCATTACGCTGGATATCTATACCATCGTTGTACTGTCAATTTTCATTGGCGTGCTGGTCGACTACATCACTAAACGTTTCAACGGTAAGCAAACGTTGGAAGATCTTGAAGCCTGTTACGAAGGCATGGCGGATGCCTTTAAAGGCGTAGTCATGTTGTTGGTTGCAGCAGGCGTATTTGCACAAGGTTTGATGTCAATTGGTGCCATTGACAACCTACTGCACTTAGCAGAAGTGGCGGGGGCTGGCGGTATTGCTCTGATGTTGATTCTGACTGGTTTAACCGTCGCCGCTGCGATTGCCACCGGCTCAGGCAACGCGCCTTTCTATGCGTTTGTGGAATTGGCTCCGTCACTGGCTGCGAAAATGGGACTCAACCCTGCATTCCTGATTATTCCTATGCTGCAAGCCTCCAACCTTGGCCGTACCATTTCTCCGGTTTCTGGCGTGGTAGTAGCTACCGCGGGTATGGGTAAAATCAGCCCATTCGAAGTAGTAAAACGTACTTCTGTGCCTGTGTTACTGGGCCTTGTTACGGTGATCATCGGTACTATGGTGCTGGTACCTATGCACGCTTAACTGTCCGTGTTATGACCAATATTCAAAAGGGCGTGAAATCACGCCCTTTTCTTTTTGAGTCGTATAAGCCACTCGTAAAAACATGTCCAATTCTGGATTATTCACAAGGGGGCGCGAGGTGGATTAGCGCCAATCCTCCGAGCGAGGTTTCACGGTATTTCCTATTCATATCTTTTCCGGTTTGATACATGGTTTCAATCACCTTATCGAGTGAAATCAGGCATTTGCCAGTTCGTTTGAGTGCCATGCGCGAGGCGTTAATCGCTTTTACTGCGCCCATCGCGTTACGCTCAATACAAGGCACTTGCACCAAACCGCCTATCGGGTCGCAGGTCATCCCTAATGAGTGCTCCATAGCAATTTCTGCCGCCATGCAGATTTGCTCATTACTGCCACCACGCAAAGCCGTTAAGCCTGCGGCTGCCATGGAGGAAGAAACGCCCACTTCACCCTGACACCCAACTTCAGCACCGGAAATGGAGGCATTGGTTTTGTACAAGATACCGATCGCACCAGACACGGCGAGAAAATCCTTAAGCTGCTTGGTATCGAGCGCTTTGATAAAACGGTGGTAATACATCAAAACCGCAGGGATCACGCCCGCGGCTCCATTGGTGGGCGATGTCACCACTTGTCCACCAGCGGCATTCTCCTCACTCACAGCAAAAGCAAAGAGGTTAATCCAGTCCATCACTTCCATCGGATCATTTTCAATCGCCGCATTGGCTTCAAGTTTTTTCAGCAAACTTGGCGCACGGCGAGTGACATTTAATCCCCCTTCTAAAATGCCTTCGGTCGCAAAACCACGCTCCATACACTGGCTCATCACTCGCCAGATTTGATCGGCCTTGGCATCAATCACCGCCATCTCTTGAAAAGCCAGTTCATTGCGCAAAATCATTCCGCCTAAACTCAAACCATGTTTTTCAGCTTGGTGCAGCATCTCATCGGCACTGATAAAGGGGTAAGTCACCGTCACATCGGCGGTCGCGGTACCATTTTGCAACTGCTCAGCGGTCGCAACAAAGCCACCACCGACTGAATAATAGGTTTCAAAATCAATCTGTTGTCCTTGAGTATCAAACGCGCTCAACGTCATACCATTTTCGTGCAGCGGCAGATTATCTTGATGAAAAAGAAGATCCTGATGGTAATCGAAGGCAATGTCATGTTGACCGTTGAGACGCAGATTACCCGTTTGCAACGCTTCACGTAGAGTCTGATTAGCGTCACCAATCTTGATGGTGGCAGGTTGATTCCCCATTAAGCCCAGTAAGGTCGCACGATCAGTGTGGTGCCCTTTCCCCGTTAAAGACAGCGAGCCATACAGATCCACTTGTATGCGAGCAACTTTATTCAGTTGTGGCAATAACTGCTGCACAAAACGGTAACCTGCAATCATCGGCCCATTGGTATGCGAGCTGGAAGGGCCAACCCCAATTTTGTAAATATCAAAGATTGAGAGCATAACTTTCCCCTTTGTATATGCCCAAACGACTTGGCGTTGCAGGTAGGCGGCAAGTGAGTTCATCCCCATGAGCATAGATAAACACTGTGATTGGGGTGAACGAACGTGGCCAACACCATTGCAGCTTCAAGTAGGAAGGGTTGAACACCTTAGGTCATCGTTACCCATAAGTATATACACGTTCAACGCTCTCGCTCAGGGGAAAGCTTTCACTATCCGTTAGCATACCGCTCTAGATAAAGAATCGTGGCGGCGGTGCGTGACGGCACATCGAGCTTTTTCAGTAAGCTTTTCATGTGCACTTTGACGGTAGATTCGGAAATAAACAGGCGGTCGGCGATTTGTCGATTGCGATAACCCTTTGCCACTTCTGACATAATTTGCATTTCGCGTTCCGTCAGTGCTTCAAAAGGATTACTCGTATGCTCGCGATTTAAAAGGTAACGTTCGACCGACTCACTAAAGGCTTTTTCGCCTTGCATGGCTTGTTTAAGCAGCGCCACCAGTTGATCTGGCTCAGTGTCTTTGAGGAGATAGCCATCAGCCCCCGCTTTGACTAATGCTTCAATATCTGCTGCGCTGTCTGAAACCGTGAGGATCACCACATAAGCGTCACACTCATCGGTGCGCAGCGCAGTCAGCGTATCCAATCCCGACATTCCTTTCATATTGAGATCGAGCAGAATCAAGTCTGGTTGTAGATCATGCGCCAGAGCAATCGCTTCAGCCCCATTCCCCGCTTCAGCAACCACCTCAAATTCTTCTTCAAAACTCAATAGTTGATGAATACCACGGCGCATCAGCGGGTGATCATCCACCAAAAGGACTCTACAACTCATTCTTATTTTTCTCCTCGCTTTGTTGGTAAGTCAGCACCACTTTGCAGCCTTTACCCGGAGCGGATTCAACCTTTAATTCGCCACGTAAACGGGCGGCGCGTTCTTGCATTATGCTCATACCATAATGGTTGAGCTTGTGATCTTGCAGATCGAAGCCAACCCCATCATCTTCAATCGTGACTTGGACTCGTCCCTGCTGCTCTTGGCAGTCGACCTTAATTTTAGTGGCCTTGGCGTGCTTTATCGCGTTAATCGTTGCTTCACGAATCAACTGTACCAAATGCACTTGCTGATGAGCATCCAGCGCAATTGAGCAAAGCGCGTTATTGAGTTCAATTTTCGCATCGGTTTGCCCCGAAAGTTGAGTCAGCATACCCAGTAGAGATTGACCAAAACTGCCTTCGGTTAATGTCAGGCGGAAGGTGGTGAGTAGTTCACGCAACTGGGTATAAGCATCCGACAGACCTTTGTCTATCTCGCGAATGATGTTTTCCGTCTTACTTAAATCGCTATCCGGCTTTAGCGGCGTGACGGAACGTTTCAGCAAGGTCAACTGGATCTTTAAATAAGAGAGCGATTGAGCAAGCGAATCATGCAGTTCTCGCGCTATGGTGGCTCGCTCTTCCATTAACAGCAGTTGCTCTGCTTGGCGCTGTGCTTGATTGTAGTAAATCGCGCGCGACAATATCAGCGCAAAATTATCAATCAAAGCCCGATCTGGCTCAGGCGAACCCGCTTCCCAATACAAAAAGCCAAGATGATGACCATCTAAGGTGAGTGGTGTCTGCAACATCGCGGCACCGCTTGGCTTTCCTTCTTGCAAAATCAATGACTTGCCGACTTCCTCTTCAATTTCTAATCGAAGAGCACAAATCCCTTCCAACGCGACCCAATGGCGCAAAATGGTTTGGAAGTTACTCGCCGTGATCCGTGAAGCCGTCAGCTCTTGCGAAGAGTGATACAAGACCTGCAGCGATTGATTGGCCATTTGCAGCTTGTAGGTTTTCTCATTTACGGCGTGCTCTAGCCCGCGATAAAGTTTGCCAAGATCGCCCGCCATACTGTTAAACGTTCGGCTGAGGATCCCCATTTCAGTGCTGCTGGTTTCCTCCAACATGACATCAAAATTTCGATTTTTGATCTTTTCGCTGGCATCGACCATGGCATTGAGCGGCCGCACGACCTGCTCACGGATGTAATACACCACAAATAGGGATACCGCAAAAATCCCGCCTAAACCAAAGCTGCCTACTGCGGCTAACGCAATCAATTTACGCTCAGAAAAGCGCTGTAACTTGAGTACAAAGCCATCCACTAAACTGACAAAAGGCGCAACTTGGTCAAGATATTGCGCTTTTTGGTCACTATTAAGCACTTTTTTTAGCTCATGCCAGCGCTCAATCAGCTGGTAGTAATCTTGTTGAATGTCACAGGGTACCGTCCAGTCGAGCAAAGCGAGCATGGAGGGCGAGTACAGTGAGCTTTCAAACAGAAAAATATGCGCCTTGTAGTCATGGGATTGGGTTTGGATGTCATACGCCAAACGATAACTCTGCATACGCATAGAGCCGGAGACGTTTACCGCTTCTGCATCATTCAAAGAAGACGCCAAAGTGACAATTGCAACCCCAGTCGTCAATGCCGAGAGAAACAAAATCAATAACATGGCTTTCGCCATAGTACGGGTTAATGAATGTCGTACTGGAGTGAACAATGCAGTCTCTCTCTGATTGATAACCAAGCTTCCACCTCTTTAGGGCTACACACTATCCGAAACGGGCAGGTTAATTTATTGATCCAAAACAATCCACCACCCCAATTACCTCCTAAGAGGTATTTATACAAATATGTCAAAAACTACAATTTGTGTATGGGAATATGGCAGGTTGTGAACAGGTGTGGAGAAAAACATGGTCGACTTAAGTAAACGACGTTGGTTCACTCCGAATCGTCAGCCCAACCAAAGCCAAGTTCGGCTGCCTTGGTTAGCACGTCCAGACGCGTTTACCGATGAATGTACTCGCTGCGGCAAATGCGTTACTGCGTGTGAGACTCACATTATCGAAAAAGGCGATGGCGGCTTTCCGACTGTTAATTTTTCGATGGATGAGTGCACGTTTTGTTACCAGTGCGCACAGAGCTGTCCGGAACCCCTCTTCGTGGCGCAAAGCGAAGCGCCATGGCAAGCAGAGGTGCACATTACCCATCAATGTTTGGCTCAACAGCAAGTGGAGTGCCGCTCTTGCCAAGATGCCTGCCCAGAAGAGGCGATTCATTTTGCTTTGCAAATCGGCCGCACCGCAAGCCCGCAGGTCAACAGCGAACTGTGCTCCGGTTGCGGAGCTTGCGTTTCGGTGTGTCCCAGTAACGCAATGACGGTTCACTACACCCAACACATCGCTTAAACGGCGTAGATACATTGGAGAGCAAGATGTCACACCCCTCAGCGTCACTGCACGAAGTACACATTTCCAGCTTGGTGGTTCACACCTTGCCAGAGCATTTGCTCACAGTGAAACAGCAGGTGAGCGAGCTGCGTGATGTGGAAATTTACGGCGAGGATCCGCAAGGCAAACTCGTCGTGGTGATTGAAACCAATCGTCAAGGCTTCATTACCGAAACCATAGAACATATCAATAATCTTCCCAATGTGCTCAACGCTTTTCTGGTGTTTCATCAGGTAGAGACGGTAACGGAAGAAGAACGATTACACACTGGAAATACCTTTTCTGAACTCGAGGGTAATGTATGAAAATGACCAGACGTGCGTTTGTGAAAGCAAACGCAGCCGCCTCAGCTGCGGCGGTTGCAGGGATCACCCTCCCCGCTTCTGCCACCAACTTGATCGCTAGCTCCGATCAAACCGCAATTCATTGGGACAAAGCACCTTGCCGTTTCTGTGGTACAGGCTGTTCTGTGCTGGTCGGAACCCAAGATGGACGCGTTGTCGCCACGCAAGGTGACCCTGAAGCCCCAGTAAACAAAGGCCTTAACTGCATTAAAGGCTATTTCCTTTCCAAAATCATGTACGGCCAAGATCGCTTAAAAACGCCTCTGCTGCGCATGAAAGATGGTCAATACCACAAAGACGGCGAATTCACCCCAGTCTCTTGGGATACCGCATTTGATGTGATGGCGGAGAAATGGAAAGCCTCGCTAAAAGCTAAAGGCCCAACCAGCGTCGGCATGTTCGGCTCTGGCCAGTGGACAGTGATGGAAGGCTACGCGGCGGTGAAACTGATGAAAGCGGGCTTTCGTTCTAATAACATTGACCCGAACGCACGTCACTGTATGGCTTCTGCGGTAGTGGGCTTCATGCGTACCTTTGGTATTGATGAACCTATGGGCTGTTATGACGACTTTGAACACGCCGATGCGTTTGTGCTTTGGGGTTCCAACATGGCGGAAATGCACCCAGTGCTCTGGACACGCATTACTGACCGTCGCCTAAGTCATCCTCATGTCAAAGTGAATGTGCTCTCAACGTATTACCACCGTTCCTTTGAGTTGGCGGATCATGGCTACATTTTCCACCCACAATCTGACTTAGCGATTGCCAACTTCATCGCCAACTACATCATTCAAAACGATGCGGTGAACTGGGACTTTGTCAACAAGCACACCCATTTCAAACAAGCGGTCACGGACATCGGTTACGGTCTGCGTGACGATCACCCGCTACAGAAAAAGGCGAAAAACGCCAACTCCGGTGATGTCAGCGATATTTCGTTTGAAGAGTACAAAAAATCGGTTGCACCTTACACGGTTGAAAAAGCGTCTGAAATTTCCGGAGTATCACCGGATAAACTGATCACGCTCGCGAAGCAGTATGCCGATCCAAACACCAAAGTGATGTCACTCTGGACCATGGGGATGAACCAACATACTCGCGGTGTCTGGATGCAAAGCTTGGTGTACAACCTGCACTTGCTTACTGGCAAAATCGCCACCCCAGGCAACAGCCCATTCTCACTGACCGGTCAACCATCAGCCTGTGGTACGGCGCGTGAAGTAGGTACCTTTGCACACCGTCTGCCAGCCGACATGGTGGTCGCTAACCCTAAACACCGTGCGATTGCCGAAAAAGTGTGGAAATTGCCTGAAGGCACAATTCCTGAGAAACCGGGCTTCCATGCGGTGCAGCAAGACCGCATGCTCAAAGACGGCGTACTGAACTGTTACTGGGTGCAATGTAATAACAACATGCAAGCTGGTCCAAACATCAATGAAGAGCGTTTACCTGGCTACCGCAACCCTGAAAACTTCATCGTGGTATCAGATGCTTACCCAACCGTAACCGCACAAGCGGCTGACCTTGTTCTGCCAACCGCCATGTGGGTAGAAAAAGAAGGTGCTTATGGTAACGCCGAGCGTCGTACCCAAGTGTGGTATCAACAAGTGAAGACTGTCGGTGAATCTCACTCCGACTCATGGCAGCTGATTGAGTTTTCAAAACGCTTCAAAGTCGAAGAAGTGTGGCCGGAAGAACTGCTGACAAAAGCACCGCAATACCGTGGCAAAACCCTGTATGACGTGCTGTTCAAAAACGGTCAGGTGGACAAGTTCCCACTGAGCGAAGCACGTGAACTCAACGATGATGCACACCACTTTGGCTTCTATATTCAAAAAGGTCTGTTTGAAGAGTATGCCGAGTTTGGCCGCGGCCATGGTCACGATTTAGCGCCTTACGATGTTTATCATCAAGTACGCGGCCTGCGTTGGCCGGTTGTCGATGGCAAAGAGACTAAATGGCGCTTTAAAGAAGGCTCTGACCCTTATGCCAAAGCCGGTTCAGGTTGGGATTTCTACGGCAAACCGGATGGCAAAGCGTGGATCATCTCCTCGCCTTATGAAGCGCCGCCAGAAGTGCCGAATGAAGAGTACGATTTATGGCTCTGTACTGGCCGTGTTCTTGAACACTGGCACACAGGCACTATGACCCGTCGTGTTCCTGAGCTGTATAAAGCAGTGCCAGATGCACTGTGCTTTATGCACCATGAAGACGCGCAAGCGCGCGGTTTACGCCGTGGTGATGAAGTGCTGATCTCCAACTCGCGTGGTGAAGTTCGAGTGCGCGTAGAAACTCGCGGTCGTAATAAGCCGCCAAAAGGCTTGGTGTTCGTGCCTTTCTTTGATGCTCGCATTTTGGTCAACAAGTTGATCCTCGATGCGACCGACCCACTCTCGAAGCAGACTGACTTCAAGAAGTGTCCGGTTAAGATCACCAAAGTCGCGTAACCCTGATTGCACTGGGCTGCCCGTCAGCCCAGACTAAGTATTAAGCCGCAAGGCGGAGAATTTACGATGAAAAAACAACTCATTGCCTTACTTTCAGTGTTTACCGTGCTGGCAGGCATTGCTCATGCTGAGCTGAACAATCCAGGCGGTATCGGAGGTCTAGAATCACTGCGCGGAGCAACAGAAATTGAAGCAACTCGCGCCGCTGATCCAATGAAGAAATACCCACGCGAACAAGCGCTAGAGAGTGATTTTGTGTATCAACCGCCACTCATCCCGCACAACATTCGCAACTATGAAGTATCGTTGAACGCCAACAAGTGCCTTGCGTGCCACAGTTGGAAAAACGCCAAAGAAATGGGCGCCACCAAGATCAGTGTCACTCACTTTGTGAACCGCGAAGATGCGGTACTGTCGGACGTCTCTCCACGCCGCTACTTCTGTTTGCAGTGTCACGTCCCTCAGGCGGATGCAAAACCGCTGGTTGAGAACGATTTCGAACGCGTTGATTCACTTCGTTAACCGAAAAGAGGCCATTTATGAAATTTCTAAAAGCGTTTTGGCTTCGTCTATCGAGCCCAAGTAAAGCCGCCGTGGGTGTGGTTTTGCTGATGGGTTTTGTCGGCGGCCTGTTATTTTGGGGCGCCTTCAATACAGGAATGGAAGCGACCAACAGCGAAGAGTTTTGCTCGGGTTGTCACGCGCCGATTGTCGCCGAAATCCAAGAGACGATTCACTATTCAAACCGCTCTGGGGTTCGCGCCATCTGCTCTGACTGCCATGTCCCCCATGAATGGACGGATAAAATTGTGCGTAAAGTGCAAGCCTCCAAGGAATTGGTGGCACATTTTATCGGCACGATTGATACACCAGAAAAGTTTCAAGCACGCCGCGCACACTTAGCCGAACGCGAATGGGCACGCTTGAAAAAGAACGATTCGTTGGAATGTCGCAACTGTCACCAGTTCAACTACATGGATTTTTCTGAGCAGAGTAGCCGAGCAGCGAAGCAACACTCGACCGCACTCGCCTCTGGTGAAAAAACCTGTGTGGATTGCCATAAAGGCATCGCACACAATCTACCCGACATGCATGGTGTTGAAGGCTGGCAATAAGGAGAGCCACTATGAGTACTCTTGAATCGATTTTTTGGCACGTGCTCGGTTACAGCGCCATGCCAGTCATCATTCTGGCCGGTTTCCTTGGGGTTGCCGTCGTCTCAATTGGCTTACTCGCCATGACCAAAGACAAATAGGAATGCAGAGAGAGAAAATCCGGTGCTATTCGCACCGGATTTTTATATATACCCTTCCTACTTGAAGCTGTGGCGGTGTTGGCCACGCTCTTCACCCCAATCACATAGTTTGCCTATGCTCATGGGGATTATGAGAGCCATCCTTGGCTCTCACCAAAGGCCAGCCGATGGCTGTGCAAATTTGTTCCAGACAAATTTGTCACTTACTTGCCGCCTACCTGAAACTCCAAGTGGTTTGGGTAGAGTTCATCGATACTTTCTCGTTTGTGAAATAGCGCTTCGTGCGACAAGTCGCAGCTCTAGCCAGTCAAAAATATTACACTTTTGTGAACATTATTTGACTGGGCAATTTAAACCATGATCACTATTGCGTTGATTGATGACCACACAATTGTTCGTTCGGGCTTCGCTCAGCTACTCAATCTTGAGCAAGATATTAGGGTGCAAGGTGAGTACGAAAGTGCAAAAGCGGCCTTTCATGCCCTCACCCAAGCGGAAGTCGATGTCGCTATCATCGATATTTCAATGCCGGATGAAAATGGACTGAGTCTGCTTGAGCGCCTGCGCCAACATAACCCGCGTTTCAAAGCGATCATCCTCAGTATTTATGACTCGGCTTCATTTGTGAAAAAAGCCTTGGATGCAGGAGCGCAAGGTTATCTTTCAAAACGTTGTGGCCCAAGCGAGCTAGTGAGTGCGATTCGTACCGTTGCTTCTGGCAGGCGCTATTTGTGCGCCGATGCCTTAGTTAATTTGAGTAATCCCGATATCAATAATGTGCTTGCCGACCTCACCAAGCGTGAAGTTGAAGTGTTTGATTTATTGGTACAAGGCAAAGAGGTGAAAGAGATCGCGCAAACGCTGTTTCTCAGCCATAAAACCGTTCACGTTCACCGAGCCAACATTTTGAGCAAATTAAACCTAACCAATAACGTGGATGTGATCCGCTTTGCTTTGCAGCACCACCTGCTCGTGGAAGGTTAACGATGGCCAAGCTGTTTCCACTGATTTTTGCTTTTGTGCTCTACAGTATTAGCCAATTTAGTCTATGGAATGTCAGCCAATATTTGAGCCACAATCCGCTCCAAGCCTACTTACTTTTCCCCACCGGCTTACGCTTGGCGGTCTATTTGTTAGCACGCCCAACACAGACTTGGGTTTGGTTACTGAGTGACATGCTTTTGGCTGGCGCGATCTTGGTGTTGCTTCCAGACCAATCCAGCCCGTTGATGTTGCTCATGCCTTGGGTGGTTTGGCTAGCCGCAGCCATTGCCCGCCAACACTGGCCGAAATTACATTTGTACTGGCAAAAGTTACTGCTGATTGTGGCACTGGTGCTGCTGCACACTATTTTGGTGGGTATCACTTTTACCTTGTTGGCGAAACCGCTACACATGGGGGCGGAGACGTTAATTGCCGTGAGTATCGCTTCGCTCACGGGAGGCATTGTGCTGACCCCATTTTTGTATCTGGTGGCCGACTATCTCCGTCACCAAACATGGCATCCGCTTTCTCCACAACTGATTCACCACGATGTGAAACTTAAACCGAAAATGTTGATGTGGAGCTTACTGTTTTTCAGCTTAGGACTGCTGGCGGAACTGACCTTACTTGAGCAGATGAAGCCGTTTGCCCTATTGATCATCTTGCTCCCGACGATTTTTCTTGCCTATCGTTATGGCTGGCAAGGCGGTGTATTGGCGAGCAGTTTAAACTGCATTCTGCTAGCGACGGCACGCCAGTTCAGTGGCTCCTTTTCTTCGGATCAAGAGCTGCTGATTTTTATGTCGAGCCAAGCTTTTGTCGGGCTTGGATTGGGTATCGCCATTAGCCGCCAGCATCAGCTCGCTTTATTACTGCAAAAAATGAACACCCGCTTAGCCAAAGAGCTGCGTGAAAAGCAAGATCTAGCGCGCCAGCTCGTTTCTGTAGAAGAGCAGATTCGCAAATCCGTTGCCCGTGAACTGCACGATGAGATTGGCCAAAACATTACCGCGATTCAAATTCAATCCATGCTCGCTGAACGTTTAGCCAGTAATGATCAAGCTAAACAAGCGGCTTCCAGCGTGCAGTCGCTCGCCATGCGCATTCATCAATCCACACGTCAGCTCTTAAAGCAACTACGCCCGCATATTTTGGATGAACTCGGGTTAGAACATGCCATTCGTCAGCTGGTGCAAGAAATGCGTTTTGCCGAACAAGGTATGACGGTTCGCCTCAATATGGGGGTCAATCCGCAAAAGCTGGACGATACCACGCGAGTCACTCTGTATCGGATTGTGCAGGAGTTGCTGAACAACATTTCCAAACATGCCAAAGCCACCCGAGTACACATCAGCCTATTTCCGGGAAGTGAAATGGTTTTAGAAGTCAAAGACGATGGCATTGGTTTGCCTACCGACTGGCGGCTACGTGGACAAGGCTTAAAAGGATTGAGCGAGCGTGTATCCGCACTCGGCGGTCAATTAAAGATGACTTCATCCACTTTCCAAACTGGCACGCGAATAATTGTTAACTTACCCACAAAACGCTCAATAACCAGCGAAAAACTAGGAAATATTCCTAGATGAATACAACTCCTTCCCATGTTTTTCCCACCTCGCTTGATTAGGATGAAACTCAATAAGGACAAGCAATATGAAGATTGTACCCAAGGTACAACCCATTCAGACAATGGAAATCGATCAGGCTTATCGCCACTGGCGCATTCATTTAATGATTTCCATGTATGTCGGTTATGGCGTGTTCTATCTCACTCGTAAAAGCTTCAACTTTGCGATGCCGCAAATGCTCAGTGAGTTAGGACTCGATTACTCCGATTTGGGTTTTCTCGGTACGCTGTTCTACCTCACTTACGGGGTGTCTAAATTTGTTTCTGGTTTGATGATCGACCGCTCCCGCTCGCGCTATTTCATGGGGTTGGGATTAATGGCTACCGGCATCATCAACATCGCTTTTGGTTTTAGCTCGTCCTTGTTAGCTTTTACCTTGTTATGGACGGCGAACGCTTTTTTTCAAGGCTGGGGCTGGCCAGCGTGTGCCAAGGTGCTCACCCACTGGTATTCACGTAGCGAACGGGGCTTTTGGTGGTCAATTTGGAATACTTGCCACAACTTAAGTGGCGCATTGATCCCCATCGTGATTGGTTTTATCAGCTTAACCTTTGGCTGGCGTTACGGATTCTTGTTTGCCGGCGGAGTTGCGATTTTCGTTGGGCTTTGGCTCTGTTATCGCATCCAAGAGAAACCAAGCGAAATGGGGTTGCCTTCGGTCGGTGAATGGCGCGGTGATGCTCTCGAACTGGAGCACGAAAAAGAAGGCCAAGGTCTCGCCTTCCGCGTCGCGGTTTATCGCTATGTACTGACTAATCGCTACATTTGGCTGTTGTGTGGATCTTACTTGCTGGTGTACGTGGTCAGAATTGGTATTAACGACTGGGGATCGCTCTATCTGGTTGAGCGGCACGCGTACAACATCCTCAGTGCCAATAGCGCGGTAGCCATGTTTGAAGTGGGCGGATTTTTGGGATCATTGCTTGGCGGTTGGGGCTCTGACTACTATTTTCGCGGCAATCGCGCCCCGATGAATTTAATTTTTGCGTTAGGCATTTTTGCCTCCGTTGCGGCCTTATGGCTAACCCCTATCGATCATTTATGGTTTTTGGCTGGCTGCTTCTTCTGTATCGGATTTTTTGTCTTCGGCCCGCAAATGATGATTGGTATGGCTGCTGCAGAATGCGCAAGGAAAGATTTGGCAGGCACCGCGACTGGGTTCGTTGGCTTATTTAGCTATCTCGGTGCGGCGTTGGCCAGTTACCCCATGTCACTGGCTATTGAAGCATGGGGCTGGGAAGGATTCTTCTGCCTAATTACTGCGGCAGCAGCCGTGATCAGTTTACAACTGCTGCCCTTTATAAAAGCTCAGCAACCGGTGACGGAAGATGAGTGATAAACATAACCAATCTTTACCATCCAATAACGTAACTGTGCTCCACTTTATGACCTGACGCAGTACCGACCTGACAAGGACACAAGGGAGCATCAACCAGAGGGAAAACCCAATGATTGTTAATGCAAAACGCACGCTGCTGGCACTGAGTGTTCTTGGTTCAATGATGACCGCGCCGCTGGTTCATGCAGAAGGCCGTTTGGTGGTGTACTGCAGTGCAACCAATGCGATGTGTGAAGCCGGAACCAAAGCGTTCGCTGAAAAATACAATGTGAACACCTCCTTTGTACGCAATGGCTCTGGCAGTACACTTGCCAAAATTGATGCAGAGAAAAACAACCCACGCGCGGATGTTTGGTACGGCGGCACGCTTGACCCACAATCACAAGCGGGTGAAATGGACTTACTCCAAGCTTACCAATCACCAGAACTGGCCAACATCATGGAAGGTTTCCGTGATCCAGCCAAACGCAAAGGTAACTACTCTTCTGCGGTATACATGGGCATTTTGGGCTTTGGCGTGAACACCGAACGCTTGGCACAAAAAGGCATTCCAATCCCGCGTTGCTGGGCGGATTTGACCAAGCCGGAATACAAAGGCGAAATTCAAATCTCCGACCCACAAAGTTCTGGCACTGCTTATACCGCACTCGCTACCTTTATCCAGTTATGGGATGAACCTTCGGCTTTTGAGTACTTCAAGCAACTAAACAAAAACGTATCTCAATATACTAAATCTGGTGTAGCACCATCACGTAACTCGGCGCGTGGTGAAGTAGCGATTGGTATTGGATTCCTGCACGACTACTCACTGGAGCAAGCCAAAGGTGCACCGCTGGAACTCATTTCTCCTTGTGAAGGTACAGGCTATGAGTTAGGTGGCGTGAGCATCATCAAAGGCGCGCGTAACCTCGATAATGCCAAGCTATTTGTTGACTGGGTACTCTCAAAAGAAGGCCAAGAAGTGGCATGGAAACAAGGTGACTCCTACCAAATTTTGACCAACACCCAAGCGGAACAGTCGCCGAATGCGCTCGATCCCAAAACACTCAAACTGATCAATTACGATATGGAAGCCTATGGTTCATCCGATGAGCGTAAGCGTTTGATCACCAAATGGGTTAACGAGATCAAAATGGGTAACTAACCCCAAATCGTAGTCGCACCGCCACTCGGTGGCGGTATTTATCCCCTGACACTTAACCTGCTCACTACTTGCGGGCAGGTTAAGTGCGACTCAATAATAAGGTTTGACCATGCATGAGCCTTCTCAAGCGCTGAAACTGACACTCCACCAGCCAGTCAAAACCGATCCGGTTTTTTACTGGCTGGCTGCGGTGCTGTTTAGCTTTATTCTTCTGCCATCCTTTGCTCTGGATTATGGGCTATTTGAATCCACTCCAGATGAATTTTATGCCGCCATGGGTTGGAGTGAACCAAACATTTCTTGGTTCTGGTTTAGTTTGCCTTTATTGCTGGCTTTTCGACCTCGGCAAGCTCAGGGACGTCAGTACACAAACCGCCACTATCTCGATATTGCGTATTCTGGCTTCTGTATGCTGGCTATTTTGCTCAGCGCTTGGCTAAGCGATAAAGGGCTAGGTTATTCCAGCATCATTCTGTTCACAGCCCTTGGTGCTATTATGACGCTGGCTTTCGCCCGCTTGGAATACCTCGGTGGCGATCACTTTGTGATTGGTTCACTGATCAGCATCATTCTACTGATTGTGATCTTTATTGTTTATCCGAGCATCGCCATTTTCCTGCCGATGTTTAAAGATGACATGGGCAACTGGACGGCATGGCAGTTCATGACGATCTTGTCCCAGTCTCATACCCTCACCGTCATTTACAACTCGATTGTACTCGGTATTGCGGTAGGTGTGGGTGCCACCTTCTTCGGGCTGATTTTTGCCATTTACACCACACGTATTGCCAAACGCTCCGCCTTTATCGCACGTGTATTTTCTATTTTACCGATCGTCACACCGCCCTTTATTGTCGGCTTGGGCGTGACTTTAATGCTGGGTCGTTCGGGTTATATCACTGAGTTGATGGTCGATGGGTTTGGTTTACAGAAAACCAACTGGTTGTATGGCTTCACGGGCATTTGGCTCGCACAGGTGCTGGCGTTTGCACCGATGTCATTCATGATTTTAGATGGCGCACTCAAGTCACTGCATCCTTCGTTGGAAGAAGCTTCCTATACGCTTAAAGCCAATCGCTATCAAACCTTCTTCGGCATTATCATGCCACTGCTTAAGCCCGCGTTAGCCAACTCATTTTTGATCATTTTTGTTCAATCATTGGCGGACTTCAGTAACCCCTTGGTACTGGGCGGCAGCTTTGATGTGCTCGCAACACAAATCTATTTTTATATTGCAGGGGCGCAGCTGGATTACGCTTCAGCCAGTACACTCGGCTCGGTTCTGCTGCTGTTCTCACTCGCGATTTTTGTAGTGCAGTATCTGTGGATCGGCCAGCGCTCCTACGTCACCATTTCTGGCAAAGCTTACCGTGGCGATGTGCAAGAGATGCCCGCTTCACTGAAATTGGGCGTCACTGTGATTTTATATGCGTGGATGATCTTTAACGTTCTGCTCTACGGCAGTATCTTCTTCGGCAGCTTTACGGTGAACTGGGGCGTCGATTACACCCTAACCTTCAAAAACTACCTCAATCTGTTTGGTAATGGTATGTCTGATGGCGCTTGGCCGTCACTGATCACCACCATTATTTATGCAGGAGTGGCAGCTCCGATTACTGCCCTTTTCGGCTTATTGATTGCTTATGTGGTGGTGAGACAGCAGTTCTACGGCAAAAAAGTGATCGAGTTTTCTACCATGCTCTGCTTTGCCGTACCCGGTACAGTGGCAGGGGTTTCCTACATCTTGGCGTTTAACGATGCGCCGATTTATTTAACTGGCACCGCCGCAATTGTGGTGATCTCGATGGTGATGCGTAACGTGCCTGTGGGGATCCGCTCTGGTATTGCAGGACTCGGGCAGCTCGATAAATCATTGGATGAAGCGTCACTGAGCTTACGTGCCAGCTCATTACAAACCATTCGCTACATTATTTTGCCACTACTGCGCCCCGCGATTCTTTCCACGCTGGTGTACAGCTTTGTGCGGGCGATGACCACTGTCAGTGCGATCATCTTTCTGGTTACACCGGAAACCCGCGTTGCAACGTCCTACATTCTGAACCGAGTCGAAGATGGTGAGTACGGCATTGCTATCGCCTACGGTTCCGTGCTGATTGTCGTGATGTTAGCCATCATTTTGCTGTTCGATTTACTGGTCGGTGAAGCTCGCGTTTCTCGTTCCAAAGCCACCAATCAAGATTCTTAGGAGACATCACCGTGGAAAAACAAAACTTTGTTGTACTCAAAAACATCTGCAAACGCTTTGGTCGTAATACCGTGATTGGCAACCTGGATCTTGAGATCAAAAAAGGCAGCTTGGTTACGTTACTTGGCCCTTCCGGTTGTGGGAAAACCACCGTTTTGCGTTTGGTGGCCGGTTTAGAGAAGCCGACCAGCGGGCAGATTTTCATTGATGGTGAAGACGTCACCGAACGTTCCATCCAACAACGCGATATCTGCATGGTGTTTCAGTCTTACGCGTTGTTCCCGCACATGTCGCTGTACGAAAACGTGGCTTATGGCTTAAAGATGCTCAAGTTACCGAGTGAAGAAGTGCGTCAGCGAGTGGATGAAGCACTTAAAATTGTTGATCTCGAAGGAATGGGTGAACGCTATGTTGACCAGATTTCCGGCGGCCAGCAGCAACGTGTTGCCCTTGCCCGGGCTTTGGTGCTCAAACCTAAGGTGCTGCTGTTTGATGAGCCGTTGAGTAACTTAGATGCCAACTTGCGCCGCAGCATGCGTGAAACCATTCGCGAGCTGCAACAGCGTTTTGATATTACCTCGCTCTACGTGACGCACGATCAGGCAGAAGCCTTTGCGGTATCAGATACCGTTATCGTGATGAAACAGGGCGACATCATGCAAATCGGCACGCCACAAGAGTTGTATAAAGCGCCTAAGTCGATGTTTATGGCAAACTTTATGGGTGAAGCCAACATGTTCCAAGGCCATTTTGACGGGCAGCAGATCCACATTAATGGCTATGCGATTGATGCCGATCTTGAAGTAACGCGAGATAAGCCTACTGGCGAATATGAAATTGGTGTCCGGCCAGAAGCGATCACCTTACATACGCAAGGCAGCGAAAGCCAAGCCTGCCAAATCCTTAAATCCGCGTATATGGGTTCAATGTATGAAGTGACCGTAAAATGGCACGATCAAGAACTGCTGTTACAGCTCAATTCCGCGCAGTTTAATCACGCGTTAACTCAGCACGCGTATTTGGTCTTTAACCCTCGCGGCCTATTTTTGCTGCCCTATGCAGAATAGTGATAACACCTTGTGTAAAGCCGTCTCTCGATATTTAAACTCGAGTACAGTAAGAATAACGCCACCCTGAGGTGGCGTTACTTTTAGGCTTCTTGAATGGGTAATACCTGTTTTACATACTCACCCGGTGCACTGTACAACACCGGATAGTCGGCATTGCCTAATGGATAAGGTTCAACTTTGCTGCCATCTGCAAAGCCGTTTAACCATTCATTCCAATGCACCCACCATGACCCTTCTCGGTGCTGAGCCGTTTCCAGCCAATCTTCCGCAGAATCATCCAAGGTGTCGTTAACCCAGTAACCATACTTACGTTTGTCAGGATGGTTAACGATTCCCGCAATATGCCCAGATTCACCCAGTACAAAGGTTTTGTTCCCCCCCGTACGCAATGCGCCGCGGTAAGTGCCTTGCCACAGAGCGATGTGATCTTCCTTGGTAGAAATGAAATAACTCGGCACTTTGATTTTATCTAAATCAATCCAGACACCACCGACTTTCACGCCCTTATCCTGAACCAACTTGTTCTCAAGATAGAGCTCTCGTAACAAGAAGTTATGACAAGCACCTGCCACGTTAGTGCTGTCGCTATTCCAGTACAGAAGATCAAAATCAACCGGACTCTGCCCTTTTAGGTAGTTGTCCACGTAGTAATTCCAGTACAGGCTATTTTCACGCAGCAAACTGAACGTCACGCTGAGTGAGCGGCCATCCATATAGCCTTTGGCATTATTTTGCAGCTCAATGGCTCGAATAATGGTGTCGTTGATGTAGGCTCCCACTTCTCCCGGTTGAGAGAAATCGAGCAAGGTGGTGAAAAAGCTCGCGGTTTTGATGCGTTTTTTCATGCGTTTAGCCGCGTAGTAAGCGATGGTTGTCGCTAATACTGTTCCACCAATGCAGTAACCTGCCGCGTTGATCTGCTCTTGCCCGGTGATCGATTCAATCGCATTCACCGCTTTAACAACGCCTTCGAGCACATAGTCTTCAAAATTGAGTTGGGCTTGCGCTGCTCCCGGATTGCGCCATGAGATCATAAACACAGAGTGACCTTGCTCGACTAGCCAGCGCACCATGGAGTTTTTCTCACGCAAATCGAGAATGTAGTACTTGTTGATAAAAGGCGGAACAATCAACAGTGGCGTCACGGCCACTTGCTCAGTCAGAGGTTTGTATTGAATAAGCTCAAACACCTCATTTTTGAACACCACTTCACCCGGCGTGTTGGCCACATCTTCACCAAGGCGGAAAGCATTATTGTTGGTCATGCGGATTTTGAGAATATCGGCACTGGACGCGACATCCTCTTTCAGTTGCTCAAGACCCGCAATCAAGTTTTCACCGTTTTTCTCTAAGGTTAGACGCAGCAACTCTGGGTTCGTCGCAATAAAATTGCTCGGAGAAAGCGCATTGATCATCTGACGAGAGAAGAACAAAATCCGCTCTTTGGCTTTTTCATCAAGACCTTCGATAGCATTGATCGTGTCAAGATAAGTCTTACTGAACAGCAGATAGGATTGTTTGATGAAGTTGAAGAAAGGATCTTGCTGCCACGCTTCATGGCTAAAACGCTTATCCCCTTTTTCGGCTTCCATGATGGATTGAACTTTGGACTCTAGCACCACTTTTTGCCAAATCTGGAGTTGCTGCTCCCACCATTGGGTTTGCACTTTCAGCAGAGCTGCAGGTTGATTAGCAGCTTGCTCAAAGAACTTGAGCGAGTCTTCCAGATTCACTTCTTGCATCGCTTTATTGAGTGGGGAATTCACGGCGGCTTTGCTCTGTTCGACCTCTTTCCACCAACGCTGATTCACTTGTTGTAATTGGACAAGGTAGTCCGTAAAGGCATGTTGGAACATACACTTACTCCTTAAAACAGAAAAAAGCGCCGCCCGTAGGCGGCGCGAAATACAGTGTTACGCAGGGGTCACTGTCTTAAGGTTTTCAGAGGCAAGTTTTTCTACATCATCTTTAAACTCTTTCGCGATGTTTTGCAGTTTTTTGCTGTCATCCATCATTTGCTGAGAGAGTTTATTCAGCACGCCTAACTGCTGTGAGTTAAATGCAGTTAAAGAGGTTACATCCTTGATTTCACTGGCAGCTTTCATCTGCGCCAGACCTAACTCGCTATAAGTGCGGATGGCATTGAGTTGTAGCTCAGTCAGCACTTCAACATTCTTGGTCACCAACTTGTTGAACTTGATATACGGTTCGAAGTTCTTCTCAGTTTGATCGCTGAATGTTTTAAAAAATTCCGTGTACATACGTTATCTCCTAGTGAATGAATCTAAAGTTAAACTGTTTTAATCACGATCGCGGTGCCCATGCCACCGCCGACGCAGAGTGAAGCAACGCCATAATGTTTTTGGCGACGCTGTAATTCATGAAGCAGAGTAACCAGAATGCGGTTACCCGATGCCCCTAGTGGATGCCCTAACGCAATGGCACCGCCATTGACGTTGGCTTTTTCTAAAATCGCATCAGGTTGAATTGCATGTTGCTCAGCTAAACCGTAAACGACACCTAATGCTTGAGCGGCAAACGCTTCGTTAAGTTCAAACAGATCAACCTGAGTGATAGATAATTCTGCTTTCGCTAATGCTTGAGTGACTGCACTCACTGGTCCTAAGCCCATGACTTTCGGATCCAACCCTGTTTGTGCATAACTCATAATTTCTGCGATAGGGGTTAAACCTAGTTTTTTTACCGCACTTTCACTGGCGATAATCACCGCACTGGCACCATCGTTAATTCCAGAAGCATTACCGGCGGTAACCGTACCTTGAGCATCGAACGCGGCGCGCAAGCCTTGCAATGCTGCCAACGTGGTCGTCGGTTTGGGGTATTCATCCGTATCAAAAACTACCGTTTCACGGCGCTTTTTGACCGAAATAGGCACAATTTCTCGCTTGAAGTGTCCGGCTTCGATAGCCGCTGTCGCTTTCATTTGGCTTGCCAGTGCAAACTCATCTTGTGTTTGACGAGCGATGTCGAACTGTTTGGCGATATTTTCTGCCGTCACACCCATGTGATATTGATTGAAAACATCGGTCAAACCGTCGTGAATGAGGAGATCTTTTACTTCAAACGCCCCCATTTTCTGCCCATCTCGTAAGCTGGCAGGCGTAACAAATGGGATTTGTGACATGACCTCAACACCAGCAGCCACAACGACAGAAGCATCCCCCGCTTTGATGTGCGCAACCGCATCCATCACCGATTTCATCCCACTGCCACACACCATGTTGATGCTGTAAGCTGGAACGGACTGTGGAACGCCAGCCGCTAAAGCCGCTTGACGCCCAACGCCCATGCCTTGTCCGGCACTCACAACGTTACCAACAATCACTTCATCCACAGCTTCAGGTTTGAGTTGTGCGGCTTCAAGAGCGGCTTGGATGACTTGCCCTGCCAAAGCGCCTGCCGAACACTCTTTAAGTGACCCACCAAAAGCCCCGATAGCTGAGCGCTTTGCACCCACGATATAGATCTTTTCCATACTTCCTCCTACTTAGCGCATGTATAAGCCGCCGTTCACCGACAAGGTTTCCCCTGTGATATAGGCGGTGGCATCGCTGGCTAAGTAACTGACGGCATTGGCTATCTCTTCCGGCTTAGCCAAGCGTTTCATGGGTACTTGATCCACAATCGATTGCAAAACTTCAGCGCGCATTTGTTCGACCATAGGTGTTGCGGTATAACCTGGAGCAACAACGTTGACGGTAACACCATAACGGGCACCTTCAGCCGCTAACGCTTTGGAGAAACCAATCATCCCTGCTTTGGCAGCCGAATAGTTAACCTGTCCAAATTGACCTTTGAGGCCATTAACTGAAGAAATATTAATAACTCGACCAAATCCTTTTTCACACATAGCGGCAAACAAAGGCTGGGTAACATTGAATAGGCTATTGAGGTTAGTATCTATAACCTCTTTCCATGCTTGATGGGACATTTTCTTGAACACACTGTCACGCGTAATACCTGCGTTGTTGACCACCACATCAATGGTGCCTTCTTCTTCAAGCAGTTTGGCTAAACGCTCAGCACACTCTTCAGTATTAGTAACGTCTAGTTCTAGGAGGCGTACTTGATCCTCAGTAAATTGCTTTTCATTAAACCAATCTAACGCACATTGATAATTGCCCGTGTAGTAAGTGGCAATGACTCGATAGCCTTCACTAACCAACTGGGTTGAAATTGCAGAACCAATCCCGCCTTTCGATCCTGTGATCAAAGCGATTTTTCTCATTCAAGACTCCATTCTCAACAGCAATACTAGATTTATACCTCTCCAACTCCGGCACTCAGTGTGACTTGAATTGGCTAAGGTATATTACGCTCAACATGAAATAAAAAATGCTTATTAGTAAGTAGTTCTATAACCAAATTATTTATTAAATAATCAGTTAGATAGGTTATTCGAATCACTTATCCTATTTAACCCTAATCGATGTTTATGACATTTCAAATTCAGTTTCGTGTATTTTTATAAAAGTTGATCAAAGTCGCCATTTAAATGAAATGATAACAAAATGTTAAATAAATAAATGTTCTTGAAAGATAAGAAGTTTCAACTAATAAACTCAGCGCATTAAAAAAATAAATCAACTTTATCAGCAACTTAAAACCAATAAGAGTTACATAGAAAACATTAACCTCAACACATTTTCAATATATTAATGATAGAAAACACATCTTCGAACAATAGCGATTAAAGACGTACTATTAACAGGATTGATATTAATAATTTATATCAGTATAGAGTTAATATTATCAGCAATTAAACCAACAAATATTAAATTAACAAATATAACTATATACCCAAACTACTTGGAGTTGCAGGTAGGCGGCAAGTAAGTGACAAATTTGTCTGGAACAAATTTGCACAGCCATCGGCTGGCCTTTGGTGAGAGCCAAGGATGGCTCTCATAATCCCCATGAGCATAGATACACTATGTGATTGGGGTGAACGAACGTAGCCAACACCGCTGCAGCTTCAAGTAGGAAGGGGATAGATACATTTAACAAAATAATAGATTTAATATCTTCAAATACAAATAAAGCCAGTACAAACTGGCTTCATTCTATTTTATATGAGCAATTTATGGTGCTGCATCCAACTCAACAGGGAGATAGTGCTTCGATTCCAAACCTAACCATTCAGGTAACACGGTACCAATAGAAATCGATGACCAAGTCCCTGAAATTATACCGATAAACATGGCGATGGCGAAACCTTGTAACGGGGCACCACCCATCAGCCAAAGTGCCGAAATGGTCATCAAAGTGGTACCGGATGTCACCATAGTACGTGAGAAGGTCGCAATAATGGCTTGGTCATTAATATCTGCGGTTGGCGTTTGCTGCTTGGCTAACAGTAATTCTCGGATACGATCCGAAATAATGATCGAGTCGTTCAATGAATAGCCGAGCACCGCTAAGACTGCGGCAAATACCGTCAAGTTGAATTCCATTTGTGTTATAGCAAAGAAACCCAGTACCAAAATCACGTCGTGCAGCAGGGCTAACAACGCTCCGCTCGCTAAACGCCATTCAAAGCGAAAGCTCAAGTAACCCAGTATTGAGAGCAGACAAATCAACAAAGCGAGTCCGCCTTGATCGATCAGATCTTGCCCAACTTGCGATCCCACCATGCTGTTACTGACAATTTGCACTTGATCTGAGATGTGATGCAGCTCTGTCGCAATGTCTACAGGCGTAGCATCTTCAGCGGCTAATGGATAGCGGATCACCCAACGCCCCTCTTCTCCTGAAGGCGTGGCAGAAACCGATTCACCCAATACTGGCTGTAATTGATCCATCAGCTGAGACTTGGTCACCGAGTGATTAATGATCGCTTCCGTGACCATGCCCCCCGTGAAATCCAAGCCCATATTCAGACCTTTGATTGCAAAAGCCCCCAGCGAGATCACCATCAATAAAAGCGAAATGATGCCAGTAATATAGCGAATCGGACGGATTCGAGATTTTAAATAGTCAACCATGGCTTTATACCCTCACATCACGACGCGTATCGCGTCCCCAAACCAAATTAATCAATGCTCGTGAAGCGAATACGCCGCTGAACATACTGGTGAGTAGGCCTAAGCCCAAAGTCAAAGCAAAGCCTTGGATAGGACCATTACCGATAGAATACAGAATGACTGCCGTGATCATGGTGGTAATGTTGGCGTCTAAAATCGTGCTGAAAGCACTGTCAAACCCGGTATCAATGGCTTGTGCGAAGTTACGCCCTTCACTGAGTTTGTCGCGAATACGTTCAAAAATCAGCACGTTAGTATCCACCGCCATACCTACGGTTAACACCAAACCGGCAATACCTGGTAGGGTCAATACTGCCCCTGGTAGTAAAGCAATCAGCCCCAATAAACACGCCATGTTGACCAACAACGCGACATTTGCCACCCAACCCAAACGGCGATACCAAAGCGCCATGAAAGTCAGCGTCATTGCCATACCGAGCGCCAAAGCAGCAAAACCGTTGGCAATATTTTCTTCACCCAAAGAAGCACCGATGGTGCGCTCTTCAACAATGGTGACAGGTGCCGTCAGCGAGCCTGCACGCAACAGTAAGGCGAGCTGCTGTGCTTCTTCCATTGAACCTGCGCCCGTAATACGAAATTGGCTCCCCAATTGAGATTGAATGGTGGCAACGCTGATCACTTTCTCACTGCGAACGGTTTCGCCACGCGCATTGGTTTTATATTCGCGATAGACGGTCGCCATCGGTTTGCCAATGTGTTTACCGGAAAAATCACTCATGATTTTGCCGCCTGCGTGATCCAGTGAAATGTTCACCTCAGACATACCCATGTTGTCAACACCCGCACGGGCATTGACGATATGCTCGCCACTCAGCACTGGACGCTTAGCCAGAATCACAGGACGTCCATTGCCATCTTCTAGGATTAAATCGTCGTAACTGCGCGCATCCGTTGGAGATTTTGCTTCATAAAACGCTAAACTTGCGGTCGCACCAATCACATTCTTCGCCTGTGAGGGGTCTTGCACACCGGGCAGCTCAATACGGATCGCATGTTCACCTTGGCGTTGAACCAGAGCTTCTGTAATCCCAAGTTCTTCAATCCGATCACGCATGATTTTCAAGTTCTGTTGGATCGTCGCAGTTTGAAACTCGGATTTATTTTGTTGTGATGGCTGAACCTGCAACTGATCTGAGCCTTGACGAATCTCCCAGCCTCGATAATTTTCTTGCAAGTATTTGCGGACATGGCTCAAGGCTTGCGGCTGTTCAGTTTTGACCTCAAAAGCATCATTACCCATCGCTTGCACCGAGACACCGCGCAAACGCTCTGTACGCAGCGAATCTTTTACTGCATCCATCATACTGTCGCGCTGTTCTTGGAAGGCCTTATCGACATCCACATTCAGCAGAAACTGTACGCCCCCGCGTAAATCCAAGCCTAATTTGATGGGTGAAAAACCCAAATTGCCTAGCCACTTTGGCGCAACAGACACATAAGAATACGTGATCGTATCCCCTTCTTTCACAAGCGCATCCAGTGCATTTCTGGCTTGTGATTGCTGCGTTTCGTTGGCAAAAACCAAGGTGGTGTTATCCCCTTGTTGGGTAATTTCATCGGCCTGGATATTTTGCTTATTGAGCAATTGCGTCAGCTCAGGAACGTTGCGTAATACACTCGTTGCATCTTTAGATTGCAACTGAATAGAAGGTTGTTCGCCATACCAAGTAGGAATAGCACTTAAGGTTAGCATAATGATGGTGGTTATCAGAACCACATACTTCCAAGCGGAATAGTGGTTGATCAGGCGTTTCGCCGCCTGATTTTGTGTTTTTTTCTTCATAGTTCCCTCTCAGCCTAAACTGAGTGATTCAACAAGTGACAATGTCACACTAAAAAATGAATGTGGGAACGTTAGAATTGGCTGTTGAGGGCTACATACATAGCGTTACTCTCTTTCCAACCAGCAAGTCGGTGAGAGGAGGTGAAAAAGTCGTAACTTCGGTTGCAGTAGTCGGTCGTTGTAGCAAAAAGCGGCCGACTGTGAGAAGTGCCTAATTGTGGCTCATCAAAATCAGCGTCCAACGGCAGATCAGAGCCACACCCTACAAGAAGACGTTGTGTCGGGGCGTGACGCGAATGATTTAAAATGGCATAAGCACTATGACTAACGTGCGACTGCGAACTCGGTATGGCAGGCTGCGGAGCTGAACTCAAAAGCCAATCGGATTCAAGGATCGGATTTGTCGAAATGCTGGCTTCTGGACATGCGGAGCTTGTTTCACTTTCCAGCGCATAAGCAAAAACCTGCGAAGGTAGCACCACCGCAAGTAAAGCAAACCAACACTGGATCAGAACACGCAAGTACATGACTTCAGATCTCGCCTCTTAGATAAGTGAGCAGTGTAGGCCGATGCTCAGTGAAGCTCAAGCGAAAAAATGTGATCTAGCGATAGAAAATTTGGCCAGTTTGCACGTTCAGGTAGATCTTATGTGTCTGGCTCAAACCTCCGCAGTAGATAAAATACACCGGCTGCTCTCCGAAAGTGACTGAGCGCACCCAGCCTCCGAGCTCTTCAAAATCTTTGGGCGAGCAATTTCCCTCTTTTAATAAGGTATCGGTTGTAGTCAGGAATTTTTCTTGATGCAAAAGAAAATCATCCGAGCTTTCGATGTAGCCAGTTAAGGTTTTAGTGCGTTCTTCTGGCGTAATCACAGGCGGTTGGACGGTCAATCCTTCTAAGGGGATCCACTCTGCCACTTCAGGCCCACCGTCCTCATACACGTAATAATCCGAAATACGCCCCCATCCCCCTTTTTTTTCAAGCAAATGAACCTTGTCACCACGATAGAGTTGCTTATCAACATCCGGATAAGCATTGGGATCGGGTTGATCACGAATACTTAATGTCACCGCATCGACATAAAAATCCATAATCTCAGGTTTGGCTTCCATAGCGGGAGTTGGCTCTGCAGGAGCCTCAGGCGCAGTTTCAGGCACTTCATTGGCTTTAGCCGCTTCCGCATCCATCTGCGGCTTGAGATAAAACAGATAAAATCCCGCACCTGCTCCGCCTAATCCGAGTATCAGCACGAGTAGCATGAGTATTTTTTTCATTTTCCCCCGCTCGTAAAATTTCTCTAGCGCAACGTCATTGACATGAAAATGCGACGAATCTTACTTTCTTATCAATATAGCGGGATATTTGAACAAAGCTTGACCAGAAATCTTCTGATAAAAAGATTTTTTGAAGTAAAGACACACTTCATGCTGCGGTTATGGAAGATCATCCGTCACCGAGTCGCCCAATCGCCCCCAAGATGAATGCGAGATTTACAATGTAAATGCGGCAGACATCATCGGACTGCCTCTTTTAATCGGATCCTCTGCTGAAAAATTGAGCATGGTTCGTTTATTAACAAACACAAACTATGATCGAGTGCACGAAGTAAAATTCTGGAAGCGAAATCTCATTTGATTCGTTCTATAGTATGCACTCAACGACTTATACATCGAATTATGTACACCTCAGCCCGTAAATATTTCATACAATTTGCCATTGTTGCGTTTGTACTTGGTTTCATTCCTACACTGTATTTCATACATGCTGCTAGCCAGCTTGAGACTCAAGCGGTCAGCAGCGTTGAAAAACAGACTCGCTTACAACTTGAGTTCAGTCAGCATGACTTGTTACGAATGCTGGAAAGCACACACCAAGCCACCCAGCTGTTAGCTAAAAATGACCTTTTATTCACGGCTGTCACCACACCAAGCAAAGAAGCACTCAGTCAACTCAAAACATTGTGGGATGTGACGTTAAGATCACAAGCGATTTTCTCTTCATTCAGATTGCTGGATAGACAAGGAAAAGAACAACTTAAAGCGATTTACGATGGGCACCAAGTCACCTTTGTTGAATCTGCTCAAACGACAGATCCGTTCAGTCAGCAAATTGTGGCTCAATACGCCCAACTCACGACGCCTCAAGTGTGGGCAACGCAAGTCGCGATGTCAGCAGATACGCCTTCTGGTATGCTGCCGACCTTTCGTTTTGTGACGGGTATTGAGCATCAAGGCCAACGGCAAGGTTTTCTTGTCGTGACGGTGAAGCTACAGTCTCTCTATCAACGTCTCTCTTTTATTTATGATCAGTTTGATTCACCGGATATTTTGAATTCGGCAGGAGAATTACTGCTCAGTGAACACAAGCCATCCGGTACGCGTTCAACATCTTCACTCCACTTTTCAGCCCAACACCCAGAGCTTTGGCAAAAAATCCAACTCAACCAACAAGGCTTTGCTCTATCCAATCAAACCTGGTTTAGCTATATCAAAGTGGATCTCAGTTCTGTCTTACCTGACTTTAAACCTTTGGTATTGGTACTGCGCATCAATAAGGCAGAAATAGATAAGACCTATGCGAATGCGCGCTGGGCACTGATGAGTCAAGCGGTGACGGTGTTATCGCTACTCTCTATCATTGCGGCTGGTTTTGCGGCATGGAACATCAACCATTTAAAAAATAGCCTCGACAGTAAATTGGCTCGAGCAGCGATGGATGGCATGTCAGCGGTGGTCATTACTGACCGCCAGAATCGCATCATCAAAGTAAACAACGAATTTACCCGCCTAAGTGGTTACACTTTTGAAGATGTCAAAGGTAAGCAGCCGTCCATTTTTGCTTCTGGATTACACAAAGTCGAGTTCTATATGCAGATGTGGAAAGCTCTGCAAGACAATGGCGTATGGGAAGGTGAAGTGATCAACAAACGCAAAGATGGCGAAAGCATCACCGAAATTCTCCGTATTCAAAGCATCCGCGATGAAAACAATGTCATTCAATTCTACGTTGCCTCTTTTGTGGATATTTCACATCGCAAAGCGCTGGAGAATCGCCTGCGTGAGCTGAGCGAAAAAGATGCGTTAACCGATTTGTGGAATCGACGTAAATTCGATCAAACCATCTCTTTAGAGTGCGCTAAGCGTCGCCGTTATCCCGATCAAGCCCAGAGCTGCCTTGCTATCATTGATATCGACCACTTTAAACGCATTAACGACAAATTCGGACACAACGAAGGGGACCTAGTGTTACGGACCGTTGCGAAAGGCATCCAAGATCAGTTACGGGAATCGGATTTTATCGCACGGATTGGCGGAGAAGAGTTTGCCATTATTTTCCCCTACACTTCCATTGAAGAAGCCGAACAAGTACTTAACCGCGTACGCCTGCATATCGCTTCATTACACCATCAGCAAGTGACCCTAAGTGGTGGTGTTACCGATGTTTGCACATCACCCGACCAAAGCTACAAAAGAGCCGATCTGGCTTTATATGAATCCAAAACATCGGGACGCAACCAAATATCAGTACTCACCGCCATGGAAATGCATCACTTTGCGTGATGCAAAATCGATGTATGCAGCAAAAATTATTAAGAGCTACCTCACAGCTTGTAGCGATTTTCACTCAGCCTTATCGAGTGGGCTCTTAAGCCCTCCGCTAACTTTTGCGTCTTGTACTACGCTTGATAGGTTGGTTTTACTACAAACACACCTAAGCTCATTGGTGTTGCAGGTAGGCGGCAAGTGAATAAATTCTCGTGTACGTAGACAAACTATGTGACTGGGGTGAATGAATATTGCCAACACCACTGCAACTTCAAGGAGGAAGGAGTTAGTCACAGATCGATTCATGGAGACGCTTTATGCAGGACACTTTAGCTGTGATTCTCGCAGGAGGAATGGGCTCACGCCTTTCCCCGCTGACGGATGACAGAGCCAAGCCCGCTGTACCTTTTGGTGGAAAATATCGGATTATCGATTTCACCTTAACCAATTGCCTGCATTCTGGATTACGCCGCATCTTGGTGTTAACTCAATACAAATCGCACTCGTTGCATAAACATCTTCGTAATGGCTGGTCCATATTCAATCCCGAGCTTGGTGAATTCATCACCGTGGTGCCGCCGCAAATGCGTAAGGGAGGAAAATGGTACGAAGGAACCGCCGATGCGCTGTTTCACAATATGTGGCTACTTGCGCGTAGTGATGCCAAATATGTCATGGTGCTTTCTGGTGATCACATCTATCGCATGGATTATGCTGCCATGCTCGAAGAACACATCAGCAAAAATGCCACTTTAACCATTGCCTGTATGCAAGTGCCTCGACATGAAGCCTCTGCGTTTGGCGTGATGGCCATTGATGACGACTCTCGTATTACCTGCTTTGTTGAAAAGCCCGCGGATCCCCCTTGTATCCCCAACAGACCCGATCACAGTTTAGCCTCGATGGGGATTTATATTTTCAATATGGATGTACTGAAAAAAGCATTAACCGAAGATGCTGAAATTGAGCAATCTAGCCACGACTTTGGGAAAGACGTCATTCCTAAATTGATCGCGACAGGCAGTGTCTTTGCCTACTCGTTCTGCTCTGGTAAAGGCCGCGTCGCTCTCGATTGCTATTGGCGAGATGTCGGAACCATAGACTCTTTTTATGATGCCAATATGGATTTGTTGCAGCCCGTTCCGCCCATGAATTTGTATCAAAAAAACTGGGCAATCCGCACTTATGAGCAGCAGTACCCGCCAGCAAGAACCGTTTCATCGGCCACGGGTAACGAAGGGATTTTTATCAATTCAATCATTGCTAACGGCGTCATCAACTCGGGCGGCTCGGTGCAACATTCGATCATCTCTTCCAATGTTCGCATCAATGATTCTGCGCTGATCGTCGACAGTATTTTGTTTGATGATGTTGAAGTGGGCGAAGGGTGTAAGCTCATTCATTGCATTATCGATAAACACGTAAAAATTCCGCCCTATACCGAAATTGGCCTTAATCCTATCGAGGATAGAAAACGCTTTCATATCTCAGAGCGAGGCGTTGTTGTCGTACCAGAAAGTTATCAGTTTTCGACCGAGTAGCTTTCCCGGAAAGTAGATATTAGACCGTTCATGGCTCATCTATCGCAAACCATACACTCTTTGAGTGACTGAATAAGAAGAACCCCCGCAATGCGGGGGTTCTTGATGACCTGATTCGAACAGTTACGCCTGAGGGCAAGTCACTTCTTTCCAGAACCAGTTAGATTGTGTCGGTGATTCCCATACGCCGGGGCTATTTTGAGCTACAAAGCATTTACCGTTGTAAGTCACCGTTGTGCCATTTTGGACTTGGGTCGAACCGGGAACCCACTGGATGACATCACCCGTTGAGCTACCACCCGTACCACCACCAGTGTTACCGCCGGTATTGCCACCTGCAGTCAAATCGGCGACAGGGAGATCCGGTTGCTCAAAGCTAAATGCGTACTCCACATTGTTGATTTTCACTGTGTAGTTCGCTGGACCTGAAATCGGCAGGTAGTAAACCATATCCAATTCATAGGTTGCCCCTGCAGGAAGTGATTTCCAAGCGGGTAGAGAGAACGCCACGCGATGCATCGTACCGTCTAACCCGCCAATGTTATTGGCACGAGTATGACCCGACGCAATCACTTTCAAACCACCGCCCGATTGATCCTTCGCGTTATCTGGCGCTGAAACCGGAATATCGAATTGGAACTCCGTTCCTCCCGGGATATCAACCCCTGTATTGTTGGTGAAGGTAATCTTCGGATTGATTGGGTAGTTTTGGTCACCGACTTTGAAGCCACCGACTTTCACCGCAATATTCACCGCTTCAGCAGGGATTGCGCCCGTTGCCACCTTGTTACCATAAGGCGTGGCGACTTTGAACTTGTCGTAGATGGCTTTGGTCATGGTATTACCCATGTGGTACTCACCTTTACCAGTAGCACACGCTTGCTCAGAAGGGTCCACTGAGGTGCGCTTGCCGTTGGCATCAAGGTTGTAACAGCTATAGTCACCCGCCAACTCCCAGAACATGATACCGCCAATCTCTTTGTCGATAACGTAATCGGCTTTCACATCAATTGACTGTTTATCTTCGGTCGACAAGAACACTTTCTTCTCTGCGTTCCACAACCAAGGAGCCACGGCCACACTGTCATAATTGCGTACATAAGTACCAATCAGCGGTGTGGTGGTTGGATCGAGCTTATAAGCCGCTGCGTATGAACCCCAAATGCCTTTTTCTAGGTTCTTCGCATGCCACATTGGGTTAGAGCCTGCGCCCATTTCGTCACCTGCAGCGTTAACGTCATGCCACATGTTGTCGATGCCGGTTGCACCGTGACCACAGTTGTTTTTCTCCCCTTCACCAGTACCCGGTGCACAGAGATTTTGGTTCGGCAGTGCCGCTCGGCCCCAGAGTCCATTCTCACCACCGGTAACAGCTTGCCAACCACGGGTATAGTAAGGCACACCAATGTTGATACGACCTGCAGGCATTGAGCCGCGGAAGTAGTGATATGCCCAGTCCGTATTCAGGTAACCGATACCACCGTATTGCGCTGTACCGTAAACGTTCCACTGCGCCAACTCAGAGTCTTTGCCTGTGTCGTACAGGGCTGCGTTGTGACCAACGTGATCGTTCCACGCACCATGCAAGTCGTAAGACATGATATTGACATAGTCGAGGTACTTGGTGACATCGAAGGTTTCCATACCACGTAATAAGTAACCAGAAGATGGCGCGGCAATCGTCAGCATGTAGTGATGGCCATCTTGCGCCGAGGCTTGATCGAGTTTTTCACGCAGAACACGCATCAACTCTTGGTAAGAAGCCCACAGGTAAGCACGACGTGGCTCCATAAAGCCTTTGTCATCGGGATTTCCTGCCCCCGCCATGGAGGTTGGGTATTCGTAATCGATATCCACACCATCAAATTTGTACTTACGGATCATATCGACTGCAGATGCCGCAAATTTTTCAATCGCTGCGTGGTTGATGGAACCATCAGCATTGGTGGTCATGGTGTAGAAGCCACCATCAGCCACACGGTTACCATTTGCATCAAAGTGACCGCCGGTTTCGGCCCATCCGCCGATAGAGATCAGGGTTTTTACACCGTATTTTTGTTTGTAAGTGGCTAGAGCACCAAAGTGACCTTTAAAACCTAGCGTTGGATCGATTTCTACCCCTGGCCACTCTTTACCAACGGCCGCGTTATTTGGATCGTTGACATCACCGACATTCACTTTGCCATCCGAACCAATGCTGACAAACGCATAGTTAATGTGTGTCAGTTGCTCCCAAGGAATGTCTTTAACCAAGTAAGCGGCTTGCGGATCATCGCCTGAACGCCAGCTGGTAAAGTAACCAATCACACGGCGTGGATGATCCACGCCCATTTTCTCACGGCCATCTGCATCGTAAACGGTACAGTATGGCACTTGTACGCCTTCCGTTTGATACAAACCATCCGGACGGCAATTCGCTACCGGTGCGACGCCATTCACCACCATCGTGGTCAGTGCAGAATCTGTGGCTGCCCCTAAGTTGTCGGTAGCACGCGCATAAACCGCTAGTGAACCTGCTTTGGTTGCCGTGTAATTGAGAGTGTAAGGTGCTTTTGCTGAAGTGCCGACAAGCGCACCACCAACATAGAAATCGACTTTCTCTACTGAGCCATCTGCATCCGCCGCTTCTGCGCTCAACGTTACGACCGTCCCAACATCCACACTTGATGCAGAGAGCGCCACCGCCACGGTTGGCGCTTGATTCGCTGGACCAGCGTCACTCACCGTCAGAGTGACTGCATTTTTGGTGCTGACAGCCCCTTTATCATCAAAGGCAACCGCACTAAATTCATGCGTTCCTTTGGTCGCAGTCCAGCTCGCGCTGTACGGGGCTTTGGTTGCCTGACCAACCAATACGCCATCCACTGAGAACTCAACACGCGCGACAGAACCATCTGCATCAGAGGCGTTTGCTGCGAGTGTCACGACCTCTCCAGCTTTCACCTGCGCAGTGGCAAGCGGTGCGGTTAACGTCACACTCGGTGCTTGGTTAGTCCCCCCCGATGTGCTGCATGAATCCAACAGTTTCCATTGGGCATAGTTACCAGAAAAGGTTTCAGGATCGTTGTTTTGAGTCCAGTAGTTGGCTTGGTAAGCATTGCCCTTGTGCTGCACTTTGGCACCACCGATATATACCGCAGACGATTGCCATTCAGGCAACGTCGAACAATCCACCGCAGCATAGCTGCTAAAAGCCATTAAACATGAAGCGGTTAAAGTGCTTAGTGTAAAAACACTCTTCCCTGCTTTTCCTTCGAGTACACGCATTGTTGTTCTTCCCTCAAGTTATTATTTCAACCATTAAATAAACCACGTCGACATCGGCTCACTTAAAATCTTGCGTAAAACAACTTTAGAATAGAGGGATAATTTGGCACTCAAAAAAGTGTGAATTTTAATAATGACTCGCAAACGAGTGTCTGATTTATGCAAATCAAAGCGAGTTATTTTGCATCAACAACGAATTACTCATAAATTTTTCACCATAAAAAAAAGCCCCGTTTTTCAGAACAAAATACGGGGTTCAACAATTTTTGTGTGACAATTTTTCCTAATGGGGAATACAAGCCTACAACTATGCTTATTGTTACAAAAGAGTAAAATGTCAATAGTTTAACTTCCTCTTTTATCAATCCTTGTTATACCCAAACAACTTAGAGTTGCAGGTAGGCAGCAAGTGAGTGACTCACCATGAGCATAGGCAAACTATGTGATTGGGGTGAACGAACGTAGCCAACACCGCGGCAACTTCAAGTAGGAAGGGTATATGAAATGCCCATTTCCTCGCACAATACACAAAATTTCCTCGCAAAATGACCTATTGTGTTTTGCAGATGCGTAATAGCATTCAGCCTATAAACTTGTGGGCTAACGGCAGCTTGGGCTGCTCGTTTTTCCGATTCATGGCTACTCCAAAAACCATACTAATGAGGTGAGCAGATGCAGTTTAGTTACGTCAACCCAACCATGATCCACTTTGGACAAGGGCAGATCGCCAGCATCCGTCTGGATATTCCAAAAGATCACAAAGTGTTAGTGCTGTATGGTGGTGGTTCCATTAAACGTAATGGCGTTTATGACCAAGTGGTTGAGGCACTAAGTGAACATCAATGGGTGGAGTTTTCCGGTGTTGAGCCTAATCCAACCAAGGAAACACTGGATAAAGCGGTGCACATAGTGAAAAACCAACACATTGACTTTATTCTTGCCGTCGGCGGTGGCTCGGTCATCGATGGCTCAAAGTACGTGGCCGCCGCAGCATTTTATGAAGGCGATGGTTGGGATATTTTGACCGGGCAACACACGGTGCAACAAGCTACCCCTATCGGTGCGATTTTGACTCTGCCAGCAACGGGCTCTGAATCCAATACTGGTGCGGTGATCACCAAAGCGGAAACTCAAGATAAATTGGCGTTTCTCTCTCCCGCCGTTCAGCCACGTTTTGCCGTGCTTGACCCTGATGTGATGAAAAGCTTGCCTGAACGCCAGTTGGTGAATGGTTTAGTCGATGCTTGGGTGCATGTGTGTGAACAGTATTTGACACTCCCCACTCAAGCCATGGTGCAAGAAGGCTATGCCGAAGTGCTGCTGCGC
Source organism: Vibrio paracholerae (assembly GCF_037672085.1). Lineage (NCBI taxonomy): Bacteria > Pseudomonadati > Pseudomonadota > Gammaproteobacteria > Vibrionales > Vibrionaceae > Vibrio > Vibrio paracholerae. The sequence goes on from NZ_JBBHLM010000001.1 coordinate 671,675, forward strand.
AACCTGTTAGCCTTGGGCGCAGAGTTTGCGAATCGAGACAATGACGCATGGCGAGCCAATTTAATGTGGACCGCTAACCAAGCGTTAAATGGCTTAATTGGCACTGGCGTGCCGCAAGACTGGGCAACGCATATGATCGGTCATGAGCTCACTGCGTTATGGCATGTCGACCACGCTCGTTCGCTAGCGATTGTGCAACCTTGGCTGCTACGCAATCAACTGAAGCATAAAAAAGCCAAACTCGAACAGATGGGCAAAAATGTGTTTGGTTTACCGCAATCCGATGATTTAGCGGAAAAAACCATTGCGGCCATTGAAGCTTTTTACCACCAACTGAATGTGGCGACCCAATTTGGTGAACACGGCATGGCAAAAGAGGCTGCCGTCGATGCGGTACTGCAGCAACTGACAGCCCACGGTATGCATAAACTGGGTGAACAAGGCACGATTGACTTACAAGAGTCACGCAAGATCTTAGAAAACGCCTTGTATTAAATCTGAGCCAAGCAGCGCTATTCGCTAAACGATAAATCCTGTTACACTCTTGCAGCACACCAATCCAATGCGGATGGCGTGCTGCTTTTTTTGAGTTTCGTTTATGGTCGTTTTGTGGATGTTATTGCGGATGATGTTATTGCGGATAGAGTTATGTGGCTGCTGATTATTGCTCTTTGTGTTGTTCAATTAATCACGATTGATCGCGGTCCGCGTTGGATGTTCTATCTTTCGAAACCCACGCCGATCCTGCTAATGGCATTGTCGATTGTGATAACCCCTAACCCATTATCTAATTTTGCGTGGTGGATCGTCGCAGGGCTAATACTATCAGCGCTTGGCGACATATTACTAATGCATCCAAAGGATAAATTTGTCTCTGGTTTGCTGGCTTTTCTGCTGGCCCATATAGCTTATACGCTCGGTTTTAGCACCACCATCACCACCTTTACTTGGTGGCCGCTCGCCATTTGGTCAGCACTGGGCGTAATCGCTTTTTTACTGCTACTGCCCAACCTTGGCAAAATGACTTTTCCAGTGGCGGGCTACATTGCCGTTATCGTATTCATGGCGTGCACCGCCACCGAGTACTGGCTAGGTTATAACAACAATGCCTCACGGCTTGCTCTCATGGGAGCGGCCATGTTTATACTTTCCGATCTGGTGTTAGCGATTGACCGATTTCGCTCTTCATCGCAATTCTCACGACATGTAGTCATGTTCACCTACTACAGCGCGCAGGTTTTACTGACCTTATCCGTCATCCCCTAACCACGGGCTTTAAACGCATCTTTCTCTAAGCCATGCTTTTTCATTCTCAGATAGAGCTTTTTACGCGGCACTTGTAGGTAGTTCGCAGCATCGGCTACGCGACCAGAAAACAGAAAAAGCGCATCTTCAATCACTTGCTTTTCGTAATCGTCCACCAGCTCATCCAATGGCGACAGCATCTCTTCTTGATTGTAGAGACGCTCTTTGCCCGCCAGTTTTACAATGCCAATCGCATACAACTCCGCCACATTACGCAGCTCGCGCACATTCCCCGGCCATTGGTGGGTGCGCAGAAGTCTTGGATGTCGCGAATGCGGTGATTGATGGTACTGACGCGATCATGCTTTCTGCGGAATCGGCTGCGGGACGCTACCCCGTTGAAGCAGTACAAGCCATGGTGCGTATCGCCCAAGGGGTTGAGCACGAAACTCACTGCGCGCAAAATTGTTGGGATGCGCTACAGCACCTTTGCAGCGATGCGGGTAAAAGCTTTGCTCTCTCTTCGATGATTTCAGCATCCAAAGTGAATAAAGATCTCGGTGTAGCGATTGTGACCGAGCAAGGTGAAACGCCACTGTTGATGTCACGCTGTCAAAGCCAAGCCACCATTTGGGCGGTGTCTGATAAACCTGCGCTACTGCGTAAGCTTGCTATTTTGCGTGGTGTCACACCGACCTACTTCCCACATTTAGATAAGCAAGGTGATATTGCGACTCAACTGATTCATTTACTGCGTAAACCCGCACAAGAGAAAAAAATCGCCTCGATTTTGGTCACTCAACTGGAATCGGTCGAAGGGGTTGGTCACATCAACGTGTGCCGACTACTGAATTTGGCGCAGCAGGAAGCCCTGTTCGCCTAACCCAATGAGCATCAAGTAGGAAGGGTAACATTCGAGACTCGGATTACGGATTCGTTATCTCTATCCGAATACAAACCCGTATTTCAAATAAAAGCGGTTGAATAAACTCGAAAATTTGGTTATCAAACCTCTAATCCAAAATCATTAGGAAATGAACCCATGAAAAAAACCACCCGCACTATGGCAGCGCACAAACACGTTGCTCTTGTGGCTCACGATAACTGCAAAGGTGAACTGCTGCGCTGGGTAACAGAGAACAAGGAAAAACTGCAACGCCATTTCCTGTATGCCACTGGCACTACGGGCCATATGCTCAGTAAAGAAACGGGACTGGCAATAAAAAGTATGATCAGCGGCCCAATGGGCGGTGATCAACAACTGGGCGCGTTAATTTCTGAAGGCAAAATTGATGTGCTGATTTTCTTTTGGGATCCACTCAATGCCGTTCCGCATGACCCCGATGTGAAAGCGCTGCTGCGTATCGCCAGTGTGTGGAATATTCCCGTCGCCACCAACCGCGCCAGTGCTAAGTTCTTGTTTTCATCTTCTTTGATGGAGCAGGAAGTGCAAATTGAAATTCCGGATTACCAAGCTTATCTCGCTGAACGCACCTAACACTTGGCACCTAGCACTTGGTCTAATCGCAACCATGGCTATGTCTTGAGATAGCCATGGTTATAGAGCCTGAGGTAGATCATTAACCGGCAAGCAACTGCTGAGAAGTGATCAACTGACACCCCGCCGTTTGCATCGCGTGCCACGCTGTCGCGCAATCGCCCGCATTCAGCTCCACACCTCGACACGCATCCTGAATGACCCAAGTTTTAAAGTAGAGGGAAACCGCATCCAGCGCGGTATATTTCACACAGTAGTCGGTCGCCAAACCTGCAATGTAAACCTCTGAAATTCCCTGATTACTCAAGTATTCGGCCAATCCGGTAGCATGGAAACGTTGGTTATCAAAAAAACCACTGTAGCTGTCCACATCAGGATGAGTACCTTTAGTGACAATATGCGTAATCCGCTGCACATCTAATCCTGCTATAAATTCTGCGCCATGGGTGTTTTGCACGCAGTGATCAGGCCACATCACTTGTGGAATGCCGTTAAGGTCAATCACTTCGCCTGGAGTTTTCCCCTGCACGGACGCAAAACTCGCGTGTTTGGCTGGGTGCCAATCTTTGGTGGCAATCACATGTTCAAAGAGCGGAAGCAATTGATTAATCACAGGGACGACCGCATCGCCATCCGGCACTGGCAGCGCACCACTGGGTGAAAAATCATTTTGGACATCAACTAACAGAAGTGCTTTGCTCATCGCCTCGTTTCCTTTATCGGGAGTGGGGTATGTGTATTTAATGGACCTTATTGGTTTTTACCCAAACTACTTGGCGTTGCAGCTTCAAGTAGGAAGGGTATAGGCCGCCACTTTACAAAACTCATTGCAGTGTGAAAAGGAAATCTTCCCATTTCTCCATACCCAAATGACTTGGCGCTGCGACTTGAGCTTGGGCACAGATTACCGATTTCATCGCTATACCCAAACTACTTGGAGTTGCAGGTAGGCGGCAAGTAAGTGAATCCCCATGAGCATAGGCAAACTATGTGATTGGGGTGAACGAGCGTAGCCAACACCGCTGCAGCTTCAGGTAGGAAGGGTATATCTTAACGCCGATTAACACTGCCGATGTTTCCGTTAAGAGTATATAATCACGCGCTTATTTCCACTGACTAACTGAGTTCTTTGCATGAAACACTCTCGTACTGGCTTCAGTCGCATTATTTACGCCACTGGATATTCGATGAAAGGCTTTGCCGCAGCATGGAAAAATGAAGCCGCGTTTCGTCAGGAAGTTACCTTAGCACTCCCTTTGATCGCGTTGAGTTTTTTTCTGCCTGTAAGCACGATTGAACAAGTGTTAATGGTGGGCAGTTTAGTGTTGATCTTGATTGCTGAATTACTCAACTCAGCGATTGAAGCTGTGGTCGATCGCATTGGTGCTGAACGTCACGAATTGAGCGGTCGTGCCAAGGATATTGGCTCCGCAGCCGTGTTTGTTGCCCTCTGTTTTGCCGCGTTTACATGGGGGATCATCTTATTCAATACCTATACCCAAACGACTTAGCGTTGCAGGATGGTGGGGAACGAACATAGCCCCCTGCTGCTTCAAGTGGGAAAGCTGCTTCAAGTGGGAAAGGAATCGCATTTGGCAAATTGAACAGATTGAACGGCACAGGTCCGACGATACGCTTTCGCCAGACCTCTTTCTCAATAAACGCTCTAACCAACAAGGCCGTCGCTTCACGTCGTAAGGAAATAACCTTGTTGGTTAAAATTTACTTCTGCTTCACGACAGGATAGTCATCATTCAACAGTTCTTGAACAAAGCTGGAGCCGTTGCCGTTATAAGTCACCCACACTTTCTCTTTGGCACGAGTCAACGCGACATAGAATAAGCGCCGCTCCTCCGCATACGGGAAATCATCCTTACTTTGGCTCAAAGCATCATCCAAATGTAAGGCTTTCACCCGAGCAGGGAATTGGCCATCATCGACCGCCAAAATAATCACATAATCCGCCTCTTTGCCTTTGCTGGCATGGCAAGTCATAAAATCGAGCTTGAGTGAGAGATAACGATTCTGCCAATCTTTCAGTAACTCAGGTTTATGGTAGTGATTACGACCAAGCAGCAGCACGGTTTTCAGCTTATTGGTGGAGCGATTGATTTCATCCAATATTTTTTCAACCGAATGGTTCGGTGCCAGCATGACCGCTTTTTGCTTCTGGGTTTTAAAGCTATTGAGCGTTTTGGGTAACTGATGCGGATTTTGCTGAATAAAGCGGTTAGCGACCGCACCAATCTGATCATTAAAACGATAAGTAGTATCGAGATGGTGTACTGTCGAATGCGCAAAACGTGACGCAAAACCGGTAGTCAAATCGACATCCGAACCCGCAAATTGGTAGATGGATTGCCAATCATCACCGACCGCAAACAGGTTACACTGGCCTTGGTTTTGCTCACACAGCGCTTGTAGCAAGCGTAATCGCTGCGGCGAGATGTCTTGATACTCATCGACCATAATAAATTTCCACGGCGAGCGGAATTTGCCTTTTTCGACATACTCGGTCGCTCTGGTGATCATGATGTTGAAATCAATCTGGTTTTGATCTTTAAGCATCTGCTGCCACGCTTGATAGCACGGCCAGCATAAGGAAAGCTCGCTGTTTAAGCGTGGATAATCATCGTGATCCACCAGCCGCTCTTGCAGCTCTTTTTTACTCAATCCCATTTGTGCCAATTGATCGAGCTGCTTCTCGAGCCATGCGATCAATTTCGGGTTTTCTACGTGGCTACCCAGCTCATCATCACCCGCCAGATACGCAATCGGCCATTTGGCGAGATGTTTTTGCCAACGTTTAAAATTAGTCGGGGTCATCCAGTGGCGCTTTAACCAATCAATACACCAAGCCTGCTTGAGTTTACTGTCATTCGCGAGTGGCGACATGATCACCGTTTTACCTTCCGCTCGGTTGATAATTCGCAGACCCAACTGATGGAAGGTATTGATGTGCAAGCGCTCGGCCTCCAAACCAATTTTATTTTTTAAGCGCTCGGCCATCTCTTGTGCCGCATCGCGTGCAAAAGCGACCAACAAAATTTGCTCTGGTTTCGCCAAATGGCTTTGCAATAAATAGGAAACGCGCGCAGTCAGTACGCTGGTTTTACCTGAACCTGCGCCCGCCAGCACTAAGTTGTGATCGTCATTCAGCAGCACAGCGTATTGCTGCGAGACGTTGAGCGGCGAAGATTCACACTGGGAAAACAAGACTGTCCAGTTCGCGCGTTCTATCTCTAACCAGGTTTTGTTACGTTCATACAGGGTTGCGGAGGTATCGAGCAACCAAGGCAGTAAGGTATCGAAAACCGTGGGAAGATGTTTTTGCGCTTCATGCAGCGTCATGTCCATCAGTTTTAAATCGGCATACACTTGCGCGACCCAAGCTTCAACGGAAGAGTGGGATAAAAAGGATGGCAGACGTTTTAGACGAGACAGCTCTTGCTGCCAACGCGGAAAATAGAGACTCAATTGCTCACATTGGCGATTGTGCCACGCTTGATAATGCGCCACTAATTGGTGCGCAAAATGGCGACACTCCGGCCAAGGGAGACCCTGCACCAGCCAACTGCGCTGCACGCCCTCTTCGGGATGAGCAAAAAACTGCAACGTTCCCCAAAACACGCCTCTGCGGATCTGCACTTCACCGTTCCAGACATGAAAGGGAATACGTTCTTCGCTAGTGAGCGAAGTTAACACCAACCACTCTTTCTCAAGCTGGACTTGGTAATATTCATTGGCAATAAAAAATTGTGCAGTCTTATTCGCATTCAGCTGCATTGGTAAAAAGCCCACTAACAAAGTTGTCGGCAATCATACCCCAAACTCCGCTACCGATGAAAAGATAATGTCAATATTCTTAACGGTTAACCTCTACAACGCATAGCCGACAAACAGAGATTTTCTTTATCTTGATCAGAATCTTATTGGTGTAATCTGCTAGACTTTCCCCTTTCTACACTGATGAATGTGCTGCGCTGTGCCGAAAATTAACCAATTGCGCCTGTATTGGGCAAATAAAACTGTTAACTACAGTGTCTTGATCTTACTGACTTTACTGGGTGTGGTGATCCCCGCTTGGTATTATCAGCTCAACACTTGGATCACCCCTTTGATTCTCGGGGTGATTGCCGCGGCACTCGCCGATCGAGATGACCGCTTTAGTGGTCGTTTAAAATCAATAGTAATGACATTGATCTGTTTTGCGATTGCCGCTTTCTCGATTGAGATTCTGTTTCAAACCCCGTGGCTGTTTGCGCTTGGTCTATTCACCTCAAGTTTTGGTTTTATCATGCTCGGCGCTATGGGGGCACGCTACGCCAGCATCGCGTTTGCTTCTCTACTGGTTGCCGTGTACACCATGCTCGGTGCCCATCAAAGCACGAATATCTGGTTTCAGCCGTTACTTTTGCTCAGTGGCAGCGCTTGGTACTATTTGATGTCGATGCTGTGGTACGCCTTTTGGCCAATGCAACCCGTACAACAAAACCTCGCCAACGTGTTTCTGCAACTGGCCAATTATTTAGAGGCGAAATCCACCCTTTTTCATCCTGTTTCCAACATGATCCCGCAGCCACACCGGATCATTGAGGCCAATCTTAACGCCTCGACAGTCAATGCTTTAAACCAATGCAAAGCGGTGTTTCTGACCCGCTCCAAACGGGGGCATGTGGACAGCGCCAGCGATCGCTTTTTAAACATCTATTTTCTGGCGCAAGACATTCACGAACGAGTGAGCTCCAGCCATTACCGTTACCAAGATCTGGCCGATCACTTTGGCCGCTCAGACATTCTGTTCCGCTTTAAATATTTATTGGAGACGCAAGCGAAAGCGTGCCGCGATATCGCTCAATCGATTCGTCTTGGACACAGTTACCAACACGACTCCGCTTCGATTGTCGCGCTGGATGAACTGCAGTTATCACTCAGCTATCTTCGCCAACAAGAGAGACGAGATTGGAAAAGTCTTTTGGGTCAATTAGGCTATTTATTCAATAACTTAGCGACCGTAGAAAAACAGCTCAATAACGTCAGTAACCCGGACGTGGCCAAACCCGAAGAAGGGGTACTGGATGACACCGAAGCGCACACCTTAGGCAGCATGTGGCAACGTATTCGCGCCAATCTCAATAAAGATTCGCTGTTATTTCGCCATGCGCTGCGCTTGTCCATCACGCTCACCTTGGGCTATGCGATCATCCAAGGGTTCGGCATTGAGCGCGGTTACTGGATTTTGCTCACCACCCTGTTTGTTTGCCAGCCAAACTACGCCGCAACCAAGCAAAAACTCACCGCGCGAATCATTGGCACCTTGGCCGGCTTGCTGATTGGCGTGCCTCTACTCACCTTCTTCCCATCACAAGAGAGTCAATTGGTGTTTATTGTCTTCTCCGGTGTGATGTTTTTTGCGTTTCGCCTCAACAACTACGGCTACGCGACCGGTTTTATCACCTTATTGGTGCTGTTTTGTTTCAATCAGTTAGGTGAAGGCTATGCGGTGGTATTACCAAGATTGGCCGATACCCTCATTGGCTGCGCCTTGGCGGTAGCGGCCGTGGTGCTCATTCTGCCGGACTGGCAATCGAAACGGCTGCATAAAGTGATGGCGGAAGCGATTGACGCCAATAAGCAGTACTTGGCGCAGATCATTGGTCAATATCGGATTGGTAAAAAAGACAGCTTGAGTTACCGGATTGCGCGGCGTCATGCCCACAACCAAGATGCCGCGCTTTCTGCCGCGGTCACCAATATGCTGGCGGAGCCGGGGCGTTATCGTGCGGCTGCTGATGAGAGTTTTCGTTTCCTGACCCTTAACCACGCGCTGCTCAGTTATATCTCGGCGCTTGGAGCGCATCGAACCCGACTGGATGATGAAACCGTGCATCAGTTGGTGCTCGATTCACATCGCGTGATCCATCAACATCTCGATTTGCTGCATCAACAGTTGTCCAACCACTGTGAAGAGTGTGATACCAGCGGTATTGATAGCTCAGGACTAGAGAAACGTCTTGCTGAGTGGCGTGAAGATGATGAAGGCTCGGCGCGCATGGTACTGCAACAGCTGCACTTGATTTATCGCATGCTGCCTGAGCTGCACACGCTCGCCAGCAAGTTTGCGGTCAAGGTCGATTCTCAATCCGACTGAACGCGCCATTCAGAACGCAGGGAACAATAAGGTAAACCGTGTTCCCTGCCCCACTTCTGAGGTCACCGAGATCTTACCTTGATGTTTTTCCACAATTCCAAACGCGATGGATAACCCAAGCCCAGTTCCAACCCCGACAGGTTTGGTGGTGACATAGTCGTTGTATTGCTGACCGGAGGTGTACACCCCTTCTGAGCTGGGTTTCAAATCTTCTAGCATCTGGTCCCAAAACAGCACACCAAAATTTTCAATCACCATATCGGAGAGAACGGTATAGATAATGCCTTGCATCTGGATTGCCTCAATTGCGCTTGTTTTCATTCAAGAGTTGTAGAGATAAGGAAAAGTCGCAAGACCGCCTCACCCAAAAGGCGTATTTGCTTGTTACCAAACGAGTTAATGCTGCACAGATACCTGTTGTAGCCAAGGCAGATATCACCAGTTTTTTTGATAACCTTGACACTTTTCGGACAAGAAACCAGCAGCTCAGCGCTAATTTTCGCTTATTGCAATGCGGCAACAGGGAGCAACACCATGAGCACCGATTGTCGAAGACGTCTCAACAAAGACCTCTATTTGTTAATACCGGAACACCCAATGAGCCCTCAACAATTTGAACGCTGGAAATCACAACTGAGCCAATTAAGCCCGCAGCAGTTGCGCGCTCTGCAAGGGGAAATCGATCGTTCGCTGCATCAAAATGAGAGTGCGTTGCTCACCGAAGAAGAGCGCGATGCGATTGCGCATCTGTTTTCCTAACTTGAGTAACTCAGGCGATACGACTAAACTTTAACCGTAACGATGAGGTAAGCGCGATGTCCGTATCAGCAGTTTCTAATGGTTCATCCATGGTCATGCACTCTTCCAAAATGATGGAGGATGCGGCGCGCGAGATCCAACAGGCGAGCTTACCCGTTGAATCCACCGTCGGAAAACCGATAGACCCCACGCTGCAACCTGCGCCTCCCGCACCTAAAAAGCAACATGCCAATCACATTGATGCGCTCAATAGCCTTAATCAAGCCTCGCACTACAGCCGAATTGGAACAAACCTGATCCAGCGTGACCAAGATATGCTCGGTACCATGTTGGATGTGCGTGTTTAAGCCAAACTGTAAGCTTTTTTATCCTCGCGTTGAAATTCACCTCGTTGGCTTTACAATGCCCAGCAAACTCAATACCAAGAACTGTTATGCCTAAGCTTGCTTTGCAACCTCTTTATTCGCCAGATGTGGCGACGCTAGCTCCCGATAGATTGATAGATCAGCTTGCTCCCCGATTTGATAGACCCAGTGTCCGCCTAACGCCAAGCCCGGCTCTTACCGAGCAACAAGTGATGAAGCGTTGGCAAAAACTCGCCGCGCCCGAAGCGCAAGCTCTACTTTTGGATGAGCAAACCGAGCGCACCATGCAGGCCTACCAAAAAAATATCGAGTATTTCATCGGCACAGTGAAATTGCCTGTCGGTATTGCTGGGCCACTGCGTATTAACGGCTCCCATGCACAAGGGGACTATTTGGTTCCGCTGGCCACCACAGAAGCGGCGTTAGTGGCGTCATACCATCGTGGTAGCCAACTCATCACTGCAGCAGGCGGCGCAAGTGCGCTACTGCTCAATGAAGGGGTGACTCGCACACCCGTGTTTGCCTTTCTTTCGCTGGCGCAAGCCGGGCAATTTGTCGGTTGGGTGACCAGCCAATTTGAGCAGATGAAAGAAATAGCGCAGTCCACCACCGCGCACGGCAAACTGAAAGATATTCAGGTCAATATCGAAGGGAATCACGTCTATCTGGTGTTTGAATACACCACAGGCGATGCCAGCGGTCAAAATATGGTGACGATCGCCACTCACGCTGTTTTTGAGTTCATCATGCGCCACTCACCGGTTGCGCCAGTGCAAGCCTTTCTTGATGGCAATCTCTCCGGTGACAAAAAAGCCAATAGTTATACACTGCGCAGCGTGCGCGGCAAAAAAGTCAGCGCAGAGGTGCATCTCTCTGCCGAGTTAGTCAAAAAGTATCTCCACACCACGCCAGAGCAGATGGTGCAATTTGGGCAAATGACGACAGTGGGCGGCGCACTGAGCGGCGCGATTGGTGTGAATGCTCATTACGCCAATGCCCTTGCCGCGCTTTATATTGCGTGTGGGCAAGATGCCGCGTGTGTAGCCGAATCCGCAATAGGGATGACGCGCATGGAGATCCACCCTCACGGCGGTTTATACGCCTGTGTCACCCTGCCTAATTTGATGGTCGGAACCGTTGGCGGCGGCACCCATCTCCCTAGCCAACACGCCTGTTTATCGCTGATGGGATTGGCCGGGCAAGGCCACGCACGAGCCTTAGCCGAAGTGGCCGCAGCACTCTGTTTAGCCGGTGAATTATCGATCGTCGGGGCATTTTGCGCGGGACATTTTTCCCGTGCGCACCATAAGCTCGCACGCTGAGCATTGAGCACATTGAGCACATTGAGCACATTGAGCACATTGAGCACATTGAGCACATTGAGCACATTGAGCGTATACCGTTACCTCAATTTGTACTGCGACTGTCCCCTTTCTGCTTGGTGTTGTAAGTAGAAAGGGGCTCAAAGAAAGGGGATAACCATCAGTTAGTTCGTTAAAATCACATCACGCTGCGCCACACTCACCCCTTTAATTTGGGCAAAGACTGGCATACCGACCTCTAGCGCGAGTTCGGCGTGAGCCCACTCCGTCACCACTGCCCACAAGTAGCAGTGTGGCGCGAGCTCCAACTTGAGCGAGACACTTTTTTTACTCGGCTGTTGGTGCTCAATCGCGACAATACGAGCCGGCAAAATATTGCGAATCGAGCTTGCGGTCGGTTTATCCAGCGTTATCGACACATCATTGGCGCGCACCTGCATACGCACGCTGCTGCCTACGTCCGCCTCCACTTGCTGCACCCAAAGCCACACCTCCTCCGCCAAGCGAACTTGCGTCAAACCATAGACTTGGTGATGTTTGGCTACGGTGGCAGAAAACAGTGTGCTTTGTTCACTGAATGATTGCCAAGGCCGCATCGCTTTGGATGACCAAACTTGCTCAATCGGCCCTGCGCTCAGTACCTTGCCCTGCTCCAACACCACCAGATGATCCGCAAGGCGTAAAATTTCCTGCATGCTGTGCGAGACATAGAGGATCGGCAGCCGAAAATGCTGCGCGAGGTTTTCTAAAAACGGCATCACCTCTTTTTTGCGCGGCATATCGAGCGAGGCCAGCGGCTCATCCATCAGCAGTAAATCGGGTTTTGACAGTAGCGCTCGCCCAATCGCCACGCGCTGCTTTTCGCCGCCGGAAAGATCGCGAGGATAACGCGCAAGGAGCGGCTCTAACGCCAATAGGCGGGTCACACTGGCAAAGTATTCAGGATCAGCGTGAGTCACCCCGTAATTCAGATTGCCGCGCACCGTATAGTGCGGAAACAGTCGCGCATCTTGAAACACATAGCCAATTTTGCGCTGCTCAACCGGCAATTGAATACCTTGTGATGAACTAAAGAGCGTGCGCCCGGCGAGGTGAATTTCGCCCACATCGGGCGTGGTTAACCCACTGATAAGGTTAATCAGGGAGGTTTTACCCGCCCCAGAGCGCCCAAAGATCGCGCAAATCCCGACGGCGGGTAAACGCAAATCCACGTCAAGTTGGGTTTCACCCAACCGCTTTTGCAGTTGCAGAATCACTTCACTCATGATGTTAACCCACTCATGACGTTAAACCTAAGCGGCGCTGCATACGCCGACTTAACCATTCGGAGATAAATAACGAGCCGAGCGCGATGGCAATCGAGATCGCACACAAGCGTGCCACTTCCATTTCTGAACCCGGCGTTTCTAAAAAGGTGAACATGGCAAGCGGGATGGTTTGGGTTTCACCGGGAATGTTGGAGACAAAACTGATGGTGGCACCGAACTCGCCAAGGCTACGCGCAAACGCGAGCATGACGCCCGTGAGTATTCCCGGCAAGGTTAATGGCAGCGTGATGGTAAAAAAGACCCGCATTGGCGAAGCGCCTAAAGTACGCGCCGCTTGCTCAAGTTTTTGATCGACACTTTCAAGGCTGAGACGAATCGAGCGCACCATCAAGGGCAGCGCAATCACCATGCACGCGAGCACCGCACCGCGCCAACTGAAGCTAAAACTGAGCCCAAACACCTGATAAAGCCACTGACCAATAAACCCCTGCCGCCCCATGCTGATCAGCAGTAAATAACCGATCACCACCGGCGGTAGCACCAAGGGCAAATGCACCAAGCTATCAATCAGTCCTTTGCCGATAAAAGAGGTGCGCGCCAGCACCCACGCCAGCACAATGCCTATCGGCAACAACCACAAGGTCGCATAGCCTGCCACTTTTAAACTCAGCGCCAGCGCCGCCCATTCGTAATCGGTAAGCCCCATCAATTACTCACTCACCGACTCAAAACCAAAACGTTGCAAGATTTGCTGCGCGGCGTCTGAGCGCAAATACGCCACCCATTCGGCGCTCGCCGCTTTATCATTCAATTGCGCCAATGGATAGCGGATCGGCAGGTGAGACTGCGCTGAAAATGCCGTCACGATCGTTACTTTATCGCTGAGCATCGCATCGGTTTTGTACACGATGCCAAGCGGCGATTCACCACGCTCGACCAACGCCAGCGCCAAACGCACGTTATTGGTTTGCGCAAGGCGTGATTCCAGCTCAGGCCACACCCCCGCATGTTGCAGCGCTTGCTTGGCATACATGCCCGCAGGCACCGCATCCACTTGCGCTACCGCGAAGCGAGAATCGGCCAAGGCCGCTTGCCAAGCCGCGGCATCTTGCAGCTCAAAACTTGCCACCGGCTGCGCAGTCGGGCGAATCAGCACCAAACTATTCGCCGCCAACGTCACCACCTTGTTCGGTTTCACTAAGCCTTTCTCGACTAAGTAATCCGCCCACTCTTCATTGGCGGAAATAAACAGATCCGCAGGTGCGCCCGCTTCAATTTGACGCGCCAGCGAAGAAGAGCCGCCGTATACCGTCACCAGCTTCACATCATGCTGCTGCGAGTAGTCGGCCACTAACGCATTGACGGCATTGGTCATCGATGAGGCCGCGTAAATGTGCAGTGTCTCTTTCGCGCTCGCCAGCGGCGCGTTAAGCGCCAGACACAGCAGGAGCAGAATTCGTGTCAACATGGGCATGTTCCTTATAAGTCAGGCCACAAAAGCGTGAGGTTGAGGTGCTGTTCAATCGCATCCGCAATACGGTCAATCGCCCGCTCCTGCGCCGCTCGGTGATCATACGCTTCAATCTCTTTTGCGCCAGCCCATTGGCAAATGCGCAACGCCGTTTCAGGGCGGTCAAAAATACCATGTAAATAGGTGCCAAAGCCTTGATTACAGTCACTGACTAACCCATCCAAGCTGCCATCACTGAGTATAATCGGGCTTTTTTGATCGGCTGCCCAACTTGAGCGCCCCGCATGAATCTCATAACCTTGCGCGGCCACGGTTTGGCCATCTAAGGTCAAATGACCTTGCACGTTAGTGAGGCGCTTTTCGGCGGTCAGTTCGGTTTGCATCGCAAACAACCCCAGACCTTCGCTGCTGCCAGCCTCACCTTCAATACCAAGCGGATCATGTACCCATTCTCCAAGCATTTGAAAACCGCCACAAATGCCCATCACTTTGCCGCCCAAGCGCAAGTGACGGAGGATCTCTTTATCCCAACCTTGTGAGCGTAAATAAGCCAGATCAGCACGGGTGGATTTACTTCCGGGGAGGATGATTAAATCTGCGCCCGACAGTGACTCGCCCTGCCCAACATAACGAAAATCGATATTGGGATTGAGCCGCAGCGGATCAAAATCGGTGTGATTGCTGATGCGCGTAAACACGGGAACCGCCACACGCAATTGGCGATCCGCCGACAGGTTTTGCTGCGCGGCAATCGCATCCTCGGCTTCCAGATCAAAACCATGCAGATAAGGCAACACACCAATCACAGGTTTACCGGTTTTCTGCTCCAACCAATCAAGCCCCGATTGCAGCAAGCCAATGTCGCCGCGAAAGCGGTTAATCACAAAGCCTTTTACCCGCGCTTGCTCAGACTCAGAAAGCAGCGCCAAGGTGCCGTATAAATGGGCAAACACGCCGCCGCGATCTATATCCGCTACGATGATCACCGGTACATCGGCTTTTTCGGCAAAGCCCATATTGGCGATGTCATTCTCACGTAAGTTGATTTCCGCAGGGCTGCCCGCCCCCTCAATCATGATGGCTTCATACTCTTGTTGCAGGCGCTGGAAGGAATCCATCACTGTATCCATCGCGACTTTTTTGTAGTCGTGATAAGCGTTGGCTTCCATGTTGGATAAGGCGCGGCCTTGCAAAATCACTTGCGCGCCCGTATCTGAATTGGGTTTCAACAGCACCGGATTCATGTGTACGCTCGGCGCAATACCACAGGCTTGCGCTTGTACCGCTTGCGCGCGGCCTATCTCGCCCCCGTCAGGCGTTACCGCGCTGTTGAGCGCCATGTTCTGAGGTTTGAAAGGGCAAACTTGAATGCCGCGGCGCGCCAATACTCGGCACAAACCGGCAACCAATACGCTTTTTCCCGCATCTGAGGTGGTGCCTTGCACCATTAACCATTTTTTCATGCAATCACTTAATGATGGATTGGAGTGCGCCAGTGTCGCACACTCCGCAACCACGTTAACCAGAGGGGCAACCTCGCCCCTCGAAAACCAAGAGGCGTTAGCATACCTCAATACGGTCAGCGTCTGGTACTTTGCTGTTTTTAATGGGAAAGCGTTTTATACAGGTTTCGTTGCCCCTCCCCCTTCTAGGGGGAGGATGGGTGGGGGTATTTCGCACCAAATGAGTTAAATAGTGAAAAATAAATACTTCCGCGAAACTCAAATATTACTCGCCCCTCCCCCTTCTATGGGGAGGTTGGGTGGGGGTATTTCGCGCCAGATGAGTTAAATAGTTGAAAATAAACACTTCAACAAAACTCAAATATCGCTCGCCCCTCCCACTTATAGGGGGAAGTGGGGAGGGGGTATTTCACGCCAGATGAGTTAAACGTGGAAAATAAATACTTCAACAAAACTCAAATATCACTCGCCCCTCCCCC
Organism: Vibrio paracholerae; assembly: GCF_037672085.1. Classification (NCBI taxonomy): domain Bacteria; kingdom Pseudomonadati; phylum Pseudomonadota; class Gammaproteobacteria; order Vibrionales; family Vibrionaceae; genus Vibrio; species Vibrio paracholerae. The sequence continues at coordinate 687,696 of NZ_JBBHLM010000001.1, forward strand.
TTATAGGGGGAGGTTGGGTGGGGGTATTTCGCACCAGATGAGTTAAACGTGGAAAATAAATACTTCAACAAAACTCAAATATCACTCGCCCCTCCCCCTTATAGGGGGAGGTTGGGTGGGGGTATTTCGCACCAGATGAGTTAAACGTGGAAAATAAATACTTCAACAAAACTCAAATGTTTCACGCTCCTCCCCCTTCTAGGGGGAGGTTGGGAGGGGGTATTTCGAGCCAGAGGAGTTAAACGTGGAAAATACAAACTTCAGCGAAAACTAAAATACCCAACCCTAACCCTCCCCTAAAAGGGGAGGGAACTGGATTACTGGTCGCTTGGAGTTTATTGCTGATTTTGGGATAACACCTTTATGGACAAAAGCGTGTCAGTGATTTTGCTAAATTAGCTATTCACGAATTAGCACAAGCATGGTTAATCTAACATTCTCGAGTACAGAATGTTATTTAAAATACCCCTATAACAACGGCTATGACACACCAACATTACGACCATTAACTATTGTACTCGTTAATTTATCGGGACATTATAGAGACGCTACATTCGTAAAATGATCTAATAATCCTTCCATCGATTTCTAATTTCAGCAAATTCTTTTTGTGAATGACAATTCTCTTCCCACAAGCGAAGAACAGGTGGAACATCTTTTCCATTTGAAACATAATAAAGATTGAGGTCACTTGCTAGCTTTGCAGACCAACTCCTTAATGCCAAACGCTCTTCAAAATCTAGTAGGTCAAATCCAGATAAAACCTTGCCAAGAGCGCTCAAAACAGTATTTTCAAACTGAGAATAAAGATAAGTGCGTTTTTCATAAATAATGTTAATTACAACCTGAAATGCATTCGATAAATACTGTCCCCTTGAGTACTTTATAAATGTAGAAAGAACATCTATGCATTTAGAATCGAGCTTGTCATCTTTACATAACAATTGGTTTAAAGCACTCAATGCATCAATAACTTGTTGTTCTTCAAAACTTGATAGTGACTCTTCTACTTCATTTATAAATTGCACCCTATCAAATGGAAGATAATTCATCGCAACAGCCTTTAAACGTAAATAATCTAGTCCTTTCACCTTAAATTCACTAATCATTTGTTGAAGCGAGTGCTGATATTCAACAAGTTCATTTTGAATGATCACTACGTCTAAAGATTCAACAAACAATGAGAATCTTTTTCTCATTTCTATAATGATTTCGCTATCAGTAGAATATTTTTCAAAAATAGCTTTATCAGCTTTCCACCACTCTATTAACTTTTGAGCATACTGATGGAGTTCCTCATTGCTAAATTTTATGTTCTTGCTGCATATGATCAGCTCTTTTGTGAATAGATCAGCTCTTCCAGAAATACTAAATGAATTGGGATTATCAGTATTCGCTTGAACTAAAGGTGACAAATCAAGCAAGTACTTTCGGATATTTTTTTCTATTTCAATGTTACCTAAATAAATCCTGAGGTACGCAGATTTGTAGTAGTTCGTATTTTGAGGTAGCCCATATTGATCTTTATCTGAAAGCAGTTTCGATAAAAAGCTCCTAATCTGGTTTTTATTCAAAAGCCCTAAGTCATTCAAAGTAAACAATGTTCTACTAGCACCTCGTCTAGCTTCATTATTTCCAGAGTCAAGCGCTGACAATAAAGCTTTTACCATGTCATTAGAGACTGTCACGTCATGATTTTTTGATATTATATTTAAGGAGGACAATCCAAGAAAAAAGTCAAATGGATTAGGGTAATCAAAAGAGGACAACTCGCTTACATCGTCTGAAATAGCATGATATGCAATTTTAGTTATTTTACCTATTCGATTAAAAATCTCGTTATCACTGAACGATACAATTAGCCTCTGTACTAGCTTGTCTACGCTTTGTAGCTTATTACGAGGCTTCTTAATGCGATAGATTTGCAATAATAAATCTACTATCTCATCCTTAACAGCTAGTGTTGCTCTACAACAAAGTCGTGAAAGAACTTCAGGTAATATAAGCCCATATTCATATAGGCTATTTTCATCATTCAAGTATGCACTCAACAATTCAATATATCTTTTTGCAAGACTATCGATAAAACCAGATTCAAATTGAGATAAACTTTCTCGGGTAAATATTAACTCTGAGCTCTCTTTGTTACGAGTTCGAAGCATTGTTGTCATCGACCAATATGGAGCAATTCTAGATATTCTCTCTATCGCATTATTTGCTCCATTAACACCGATATTTATGTAGGGAAGGCTGAAAGGTAAAGATGTATCCTCAAAGAACCTCAACAGCCGAAATGCATTTAAAGCCTCTTTATTCTCATTAGAATAAAATCGTGTCGTTTTTCGGCTACCAATATCAAAGCCATGTGTAATAGCAACAGGTTTAAAAGGTGTAGGGTTGTGTTTTATTTCTAATTCTAAGAGTTGTATCTCTTGAAGAGGATTACATTGAAACTGTCTCAACTCTTCCAATCTTTCTAAATACTCAGGTTTCGGTTTTGGAGTCCAATTTCTCGCCCTAATGGATATTGCATGATTTACATTATTTAATAATACCAATATATACGATTCTAGAGATACATTTGCATAGTCAACTATAATTGTGCCTGCATTTATCTTACGTCTGGTTTTTATAAGGGCTTGCTCTAATGTATCTTGCGCATCAGTAAGCTTATTTATTTCAGCCAAAATGCTTGCTTTACGATACATCCATATTGCTGATGAATTTCCGGCTCCCCAAGTGGACAGCAGATCCGTCAGTTCAACACTTTTGTTATCTACCAGCAAAAATAAAGCTCTCTCATAAGTTAGGTAGTCTCTATCGCGTTGACCTGAATAATGAGCTTCAAGTTGGTTGAATAGTGAATGCCACTCATCACTTTTGCCTTCCTCTCTGTAGTACCTTAAAAGGGCCAGTGCAATGTAGAGAGCATCCCCATCAAAAGTACTATCGCCTGAAAACTCCGAACTTATAGCTTGCCAAATCGATTCCACTTCATTATCAAAAATTGGTAACAGCGATTTTTCTTTACGCCATAAAAACTCGTAGATAAAACTTTTGAGCAGAGGAATAGATATGGGTGGATTCTGAACAAGAACAGAAGACCAATCTCTAGTGTAGATCCATAATTTGCGTCTCAGTTCATTTGGTGCAACTAGCCAATTAGGATAAGAAAGCCTTTCATTTTCCCACAACGATAAGAGTTGCGAGATTTCTTCCTCAGCTTCATTTTCTTGAGGTGGATTGGTAGAGCTAAAACGAGAGTGGGTCAACTCGTTGCTAAGTTTCCAACCCTTCTGTGTTTCAGCTTCCTTCCTTTGTTCGCAGTAGTCAATGAACGCAGCAATTCCCGCTTGATGATCCTTTTCTCCAACACTTTCACAGACTGACATATCAACACACGTAATGTTGTACTGTGCTAGTGCTTTCTCCTGAGATGTTGATAAATTTAATACACCTATCAAATAGATTTTTGGAGCATTCTGAGTACCTAAATTATCTCGAATCCAACCGATCCATTTTAAGAAATTTGGGTCATCACCGGAGAAACCTATCAAACATAGAGTATTTTCTAGTAATGTTTGCTGTACAGTATTAACAAATGGAGCATATTTTTGAGGATAAGTCCTATAATCTTCTTCGCTAATGATTAGAGGCGTTGATGCAGAAAAACAGCCATGAAGCTTTACAATTCTTGGTGGTGTTGAATGAACCAAATTATCCTTATGGACTACTACTTTATAGTTGCGTTCATTTACGGATTCAGCAGCTCGCTCTAATAGGGTGTCATAATTCGTAGTAAACACATCCGTCCAAGGTAGGCTCAATAATGACTGGTGCAATTCTGACGGCTTATAATCACTGTCTGGTATATTGTTTCGCAAGATGTTGTCTAAAACTGGGCGGCCAAAATTTGATTCGACTTCATATGCTAACTTGAGTGGGTCAAAGAAATTATATTTTGAATGAGCTATCTTTTCCCCTCGTACTTTCTCGTAAAAAACATTCCCTAAATCTTGCCAACTTGGAAAGTGTTTTGCATTTTCAAACATCGCTTTCGCGTTCATGCTAAAGCCAGCACCTATCATTATCGATGCATTTTTGCTCCAAAGACATTGAGCTATCTCATCTAAATATGGCTGAATCGAGGTAGGGATATTTTTCATAAGCTCCATTTTGTTACCACTCAAACTGAGTTATTGCAGCATTCATTTAGCTACAGCATAGAAATCAGGGGGGATTAACCACTGAATCAGTAGATACATGCGTGCTACATTGATAGTCAACCAAACACATATAGATGCATTAGAGAAATTTGGTCAAATACAGATGAGGAGGTTCTGATTGCGTAATAAATCTGAATGGAAACGGGGCATTTCCGTTTTGCATACCCCTGCCACACCTTTCAAACCCCAACCCATCACCCTCAACAATGCCTCACCTGCAACTAATACATACCACAATTACATATGAATACAGTTGCTATTCACGTTTTATACACGACAGGGTTGAGCGCCGCAAGTATTCAGTCTAAGGTTTGTGCTGAACGACAGGTTCAACTTAACACCTTTGCTTGCACACTTTCAGCCGCCCTTCGGGGCGGCTTTTTCGTTTTGGCTTTGTTGGGCTGGTTGTGACTATTTTTTGAGGAGAGCAATGCACTCTTCATAGTGCGGAGTGGTGTGAATATCCCATAACTGTTTGGCGGCGTAGTGAGCAAAATCGTTATTGGCGGGTAAGATTTTTTGGCGGGCGTGTTTGGTTTTTAGATATATCGCTTGCAGTTCTTTCTGCTGCTCACCAGTGATATGGCGAGAATTGGCGCACATATCGGCCAATCCTTCGTAAGCGTAGGCATTCACTTCCGCCATGTTAATTTTGGCGAAGGCGATCATAGGAAAAAACAAGATAACACCTATCAGCACCTTATATTGAGTTCGCATCTCTTCCCCCCACGCACAATGACATTTCTATCTCTAGTATAGATGGCGACTGAGATTGAGAGCGAAGTGTTGGATAAATCCTGCCCTAAAAAATGAACCGAATATTAATCGTTGCCTCAGTATTGGTTCAAATCCGATAGCGTTTAATAGGCACATCAAGACAACAAACAGTCTCCTTCGAGATACATTGATGAAAAAAGGAAAAACCATGAAACGTACTATTATCGCTCTGACTTCTGCTCTGATTCTGGCACCCACTTTGGTTATCGCGGCGGATAACGCGCAACACATTAAATTTATTGGCGACAACCAAACTCAAGCAGGCGTTCAGTTCCAAGGCCCTGTAGAAGTGGTGAAGGTGCAATCGCTGCTGGATTCATCCAACCCATTTATGGAGAAGAAAGTCGTGGTGGAAGGCAATTTGGTTCGCCAACTGCGCAAAGACACCTTTATGTTCTCTGATGGCAGCAACGAAATTCAGGTGGAGCTGGATGATGATATTCACCTGAACGCAACGCTCACGCCAGAAACCAAAGTGCGCCTGTTTGGGGAATTTGAAAACGGCCGCACGCCTGAGATTGAAGTGGATCATATCGAGCTGCTGTAATCGCTGCGCAAGAGGCTGTAAATAATTCTGTAACACAGCGATGTTTTCGGACATCGCTGTACTTTTTTCTCCAAGGTTGACTTACCCGATTTCGCTCCGCTTTTTATATTTTGGCTGGTGCGCCTTTCTCTCCTTCAATTTTTTGACGAAAAAGCCTTCAAAAAGCAAGGTATTGAAATAAATGGCCTGTAATTTGCTTCTTGTTACGGTATCTTTGCCACCTATTTGATTGCTTGCGGACAACGTCATTATGCTGAAAAAAACGCACCTGAGCCTGCTGCTGGGTCTTACTCTTGCCACTCCTGCCCTTGCCAATAACTTTAACTACAATTTTCTTGAGTTCAGAACCGCAATGAACCCTGAATCTGGCGGTGTGGAATTGAGCACCTACTTTACCGATAACTCGCACTTTATTGCTCGTATTGACTCTCAATTGGATAGTGATTGGGATATCGCAGGCGGCATCGGTTTTAATGGCCCGATTAATCAATTTGCCGATGTGTATGGGCAGATGTTGGTACACAACATTCGTATGCCTAAAGAATTGGGCGGCGAGAAGGATACTCAACTGGAATTCAACCTTGGCGCTCGTGCGTGGCTCACCAATCAGGTGGAAGGACATTTAAGACTTGGCCGTTTAGATGACCATTCGGTATTTATCGCTGGAGTGCGTTTTCACTCAACCGATCAACTTTCGCTAAGCGCTGAAGCGCGTAATGCGGGTGTGTGGGGACCACAAGTCGGTATGGGCGTTCGCTTCCAGTTTTAAGCTTTCTGTTTGAGCTCCCAGCTTAACGTTCCCGTTTAAGCAAGGCTATACCAACCTTTAGAGGTGCCGCCTGCACCTCTTTATCCTATCTCTCTGGTGTTTTCGAAGTTTGCAGCCCTTTCGACTTCAATTTGCCGCCTAACTGCCTTTGGAGATACTCAATTCCGACCAAGAGTGATAAAAAATCACTTCCGAATTGAGCAGACGCCACTCACTAAAAATCACAGAATAAATTTCAGTTTTATAAAATCAATAATAACAATGCACACACCGAATAAAACTTACCATTTATTAACCTGGCACGCTTTTCATTACACAGACGCAATATTGAGAGTAGATCTGACTCATGCATTATTGAATGGAATTTAAAATGAATAGCGTTGACTTAAAACCTAAATCCATCCGATTAACCAGCCATTGTTCAAGCCATCAATCCAACCTACTGGCTGTGCATCAACCCGTTGTCTGTCAGTCTTTTGGTGGATGCCTTGGTTGTCATATTCATACCCTCTCTGGCTATGGTCGATGCGCTTCTTCTCAAATTCACGCCAATGTAGATCAGTTCTGTTTACGGTTGCTGACGGTAATTCAAGGCGATCAACTGACTTGGTATAGTCAAGAGTGCGACCCTATGAATTTGCATCAAGGTAAAAGCGTACTGATCTTTTCTGCGAATGTATTTGACGATGTGTTCATCAGTGAAACAGGCAGTTATGTCGAAATCGCCGATATTCGTTTTGAATGCCAATTTTTGGCCTCTATTTATCAACAAATGGGTGACAGCTTACGTGCCAATGGAATTAATCCTTTGACGGAAAAGCGTCGCTTTGTGTTTGATACTCGAGTTGAAATGCAAAAATTCATTAGCCAGCTGCAGGTTGGATTAAGCAAGCAGTGCGGTACTGAGAATCTGTATGCGGTATCTCAAGCTTATCAATGCTTGGCTAAGCTGCTCAGCAAACTCGATAGCATACAATGTGATAAAAAATGCCATGATTCGAGTTCGATTTCCAACCGAACGTTGAACCGTATACGCCAAGCACACGCCATGATGGCCTCAGAGCCTGAAAAAAATTGGAGTATCGGCGAGCTGTGTCGGCAGGTGGGCACTAATGAAACCAGTTTTAAACGTGGCTTTAAACTGCTTTTCAATACGACCTTTTCTAAGCTTCTTCAGCATACGCGCATGAAAATTGCGGCCGAAGTATTACGCCACAGCGATCAACCGATTATCGATATTGCTTACCAAGTGGGGTACACCAGTCCTTCGCATTTCAGTAAGCTGTTTAAACAACATTTTGGGGTCAATCCTCTGCAATACAGAAAAAATGGCCAGACCACATAATGCACAGGTTGCATTATGTATAAGCGGTAATGTGTATTGGTTTTGTTGAATATGTTTTTTTGTTGAGCAGTTGAATAGCGGGTATTAATAGCTTGATGGACACGCAATCATGATAATGATAACTTTTCTCACAAATCCAACAAATAGCTGTTACTTATGCCCTACTACCGCATTCCCTTTAATTTGGATTTATTGGAAGAATCGATACAGACCAATGGCAATATCATTTTCAAACATGAACAGTGCGAATTTTCGTTACGTTGCAGTTTGCTTAATGATGATATGGTGCTGAGTCAATTTAGAGGACGATTTGAAATCCCCACTCAGCTCGATACTGCCGATAAAACCGAATACGACAGTGTGACTATTATGCTGAATTTAGGGAATGCGGTGTATTACCAGATTAATGGCCTTAACTGCGCGAAAATTCTTCCGGCCAATAGCATGGCACTTTGTTATTCTGATACTCGGCATGGGCTTTGTCGCTACCAACCTCAGGTTACTCAGTTGTTCGCGCTACAAGTACCGCGTTCTCTGTTACTTGAATATATCAATATTATGCAAATGGGTGGTGAGCTGAAACCCGCTTTAGAACATAGAGAGCCCTTTTTTCTGCTCAAACCCACCCCCAGTACGCTGCAATTTGTTGCCCTCAAACTTGCCGAACCACAGGGTCATAGCAGCGCCATCCAGCGACAGCTTTGTTATTCATTCATTAGTGATGCCGTTCGTTATCTGCTCGGCGGTGACACGGCTCATCCACAGAATGATGGTAATACGCATCTTGAACGTGCGATTGAAATTCTTGATAGCGAATACACACTCCCCCCAACGATTACTGAGCTCGCACGCCGAGTAGGCACCAATGAAACCTCTCTTAAACAAGGTTTTCGCAAGGAGCTCAATACCACAATTCATCAATATATTACCCAACAAAGAATGGCCAGAGCGGCTGAACTGCTCAACGGAGAAAACTATACCATCTCGCACATTGCGCATGAGGTGGGGTACTCCAATCATGGCCATTTTTCCGCGGCTTTTAAAAAAGAGTTTGGTTGTACACCTTCTACATTTTTAAGCCTACAGAGCTCAGGTCAGCCTAACGCACTTATCAAAAAAACCTCATAAAACGTCGCTTCACGCGCTTTTTATGCCTTATTCAGTTAGCCGGTTAAAAGCCCGATCGGCACTATGCAGTTAAAATGATCACCAAAGGAAACAGACTTAATGTCCAGGAACAACCTTACACTTTCACCACTGACTTTAGCCATGGCATTAACCACGTTCACTTCCAGCACTTTCGCTCGCGAAACCAGCTACGATGTGATGGTTATCGAATCAAGCAAGCAGTCGACTCTGTTGAACCGTATTGATAGTTCGGTGTTGGTCAAAACGGCGGAAGAGCTTGAGCGTGCAGGAGTCGATCAAGTCCAAGATTTGGAGAAAGTGTTCCCCGGGCTTTTGATCCAAACTCGCGGTAATCGTACTTATGCCAACACAACGATTCGCGGCATCAGTTCACCTGATTATTATTCCCCCACCGTTAGCGTCTATGTCGATGGTGTATTGCAAGATAGCGCCTTTTTAACTCAGCCACTGGTCAATGTTGAGCGCGTTGAACTGCTAAGAGGCCCACAAGGCACCTTATACGGTGGTAATGCTCAAGGTGGTATCATCAATATCATCACCAACAAGGCCATCGGACAAACTTCGGCGCTGGCCAGTGCGAGCTACAGTAATCTTAATGAACAACTGAATGGTTCGGCAGCTCTGTCACTGAATGACTCACTTTCTGCGGATATTGCGCTGCGCGCCATCAAAGACAACGGTAATATTAACCATCTCCCCACTCAGCGCAAAGATGCTAACGATAGCGAACAATTCAGTGGTTTAGCTCGCCTACACTATTTACCACACCACTCACCGTTCACGGCAACGTTGTCCATCGCTAATAGTCACTTGGATAGCCATGAAGAGTGGTATCTCACCCAAGCTGAATTTGACCAAAAAATGACGAGCCAAGCGATCCCTCAGCTCAAACGTATCGTTAATAGCTACGCGCTGCAAATGGGTTACGATTTAGGTGAGACTCAATTGACCAGTGTTACGGCTTATCAAAACCGTAACATCTACCGTCAGTTTATTGGTGGAACTTGGCAAGAAGACCAAAATACTCTTAGCCAAGAGCTACGCGCCAATACGCAAGTCAGCGATGCTTTATCTACCCTAATTGGCGCTTATTTTGAACAGCGCGACTTCGATGCAAAACTTGGCGTAGGCTCTCAAGCAACCAATCAGGTTGAAGCAACTCAATACGCTCTGTTTGGTCAAGCCATTTATGCGCTCAATGAACAGATTGATCTCACTTTAGGGCTGCGTGCCACTCACCTTTCGACTCGTGCGGATTACAGTGGTAATCCGTCTTGGATGATTGATGCTTACGCACAAAATAAATCAGAAAACACCCTATCCCCCAAAGCCGCTTTAGGTTGGCAAATCACACCGAACTCTAGAGTATTTACTTCTATATCAAGTGGTTATCGCCCAGGAGGCTTCAGTTTACAGCCACGCAGTAGCGGTGATAAAAATGGCTACAGCGCTGAGAAATCCCTCAATGGAGAGTTGGGCTGGCGTACTCGCTTAGCTAACAATATGGTTGACCTGAGTGGGGCTCTGTATTGGATAAAAACGGATGATATTCAACTCTATACTGGGAATCCTGGTAGCCAAGTGCTGCGCAATTTAGGGGAAGCGCAAAGCCAAGGCTTAGAGCTGCAGCTCGCTTTCTATCCCACAGATGATTTAACCCTGAATCTAGGCGGCACTTTCGGTGAGTCAAGCTTCAAATCGGGGAATCACGATATTGAGGGGAACACACTACCGTACGCACCTAAAACCACACTGGTGGCGGGGATAGACTACGTATTACCACAAGCTTGGTTTAATGGTGCAGTATCCCTTTCCTCGAATGCTCGCTATACCTCAAGCGTCTTTTTCAATGAAACAAATACCTTGTCGCAAGCGGGTTATACCTTAGTCGACTTAGCCATTCAGTACCAAGTAAACCCACACCTCTCGATGCGCCTGTTTAGCAATAATGTGACCGACCAAGATTACAAAACCTATTCGTACCCAATTCCAAACTCCAGCGTCGCCTTGAGTAACTATGGGGTCGGCCGTGAAGTCGGACTCAATATCAAACTTGAGTGGTAATAGGATGAGTTTTCAAACAGCCAAACATTCTACGCTGAGCAAAGCTTCTTTACTCAGTCTGTTAGCGGGGGTTTATACCACCCAAAGCCTGATTGGTATGTTTACACTGCAGGGTCTCCCTGCAGTGCTACGTTCAGAAGGCGTCTCTACCTCTCAAATTGGTCTTTTTTACTTAGCCATGCTGCCGTGGGCGCTGAAATTTCTTTGGGCACCGTATGTGGAGAGCATTCGACAACAGGGCATTACTTTGACTCGTCACGCTTACCTGATTGGCTTGGCGCAAACAGGTATGCTGCTGGTTTTGGGAGCCTTCTCATTTAACGCCGTGATCAGTGACCAAACGCTGTTATTTGTTGGTGTACTCACGTTGGCTTTACTTTCAACCTTTGCTGATATCACCACGGATGGCTTAGCGGTTGATGTGTTACCTGCCGATCAAAGACGCTTTGGCAATGTGATGCAAGTGGGTGGGGCTTATCTGGGCGCCGTGTTTGGTGGCGGCTTATTCATTTACCTGACTGCCAGTGTCAGTTGGCAAAATGCCATTCTGCTACTGATGGCATTGCTCCTTTTCATGTCGCTACCGACCGCCCGCCTATTTGGCAAGTCCAAGACATCACAACCACTTCATCCTACGCATCGTCCTTCACTCAAATCGGCACTGACCAATCCTAAGGTGACGCTAGGTTTAGGATTGGTGGCACTCTGCCAATTAGGTACTCGCGGTGTGCAATCGATGATGATGCCTTTTTTGTACGATCACGGCGTTGAGCTTGAAGCGCTTGGTTTATTGGTGGCTGGTGGCGGCATTATCACTGCATTTATCGGGATTGGGCTAAGTGGTTGGTTGATGAAAAAAGTGAGCGCCATCAGCATGGTACTCGTTTGCCTTGCGTTAGAAGCCTTACTGTATGCCGGATTTACTTTCTATTCCTATTCAGCACAGATTACGCCACTCACCTACGGCCTAGAGGGGCTGTATGTATTAAACACAGTGTTGGTTGCCGCCAAATTTGTTGCACTCTACACCCTAATGATGGACTGGTCCTATGGTGATCAAGCGGGGGTTGATTTCTCTCTGTTCCAATCCATGGATATGCTGATCGCAATGCTAATGGCGATGCTGTGTGGCTGGATCATTGCTCAGTTTGGTTACCAAGTTCATTACCTGCTGACATTCAGCGTTACTCTCTGTGCCCTACTCACACTCTATCAATTTCACGCCTACCAGCTAAGGCTAGGCAATAAGGATATTTGCCATGTCTCTTAACACGCTTAATTTCTAAACTTCGCTCGCGGTAACGCGGGCTATTCCATCCACTTTCTGCATGATGGCACGGTTCATCAGGCGGGAGCGTTTTGCCTAAAATTTGCCGGGGTATGATGTCTTATGTCAGAACAACACCTGATTTTATCCACTTTTCGAGAGGCCATTTGCCAATCATTAGGCCTCTCCATTGACACGATCAGTACAACAGACAATCTGTTTGAGTTGGGGGTCGATTCGATGTTGATGATGCGCATGGTAAATCAATGTCGCAGAGCCGGATGTAAACTCACTCTAAAAGAGATATACCAGAATCCAACATTGGCACAAATTGGTGAGCTTATTCAAAGCAAGCTTGCTGGTAATCTCACAGGTAATGCTGACGCGGTCAGTGAACAACGCCAACCTGACTTGCTACCCACCATGAAAGAGGGCATACCCTTTGCCATGACCCCGGTACAACTGGCTTATTATGTCGGCCGTGATCCACAGCAAGCCTTAGGTGGCAATGGTTGTCATCTGTATCAGGAGTTTAATGGTCTCGGCCTTGAAATCTCCGCGCTTGAACAGGCACTGAATCAATTACGTCTGCGCCATCCCATGCTCTGTGTGCATTTCCACAATGATGGAACTCAATGCTGGAAAGCGCCTAACGCTCCATACCATATTACGGTGCACGACTTACGCCATTTAACCGATGATGACGCTGAACAAGCCATGCTCACACTTCGTGAACAATTGAGCCATCAAGTGTTGGATGTAGAACATGGGCAAACCTTCGATTTTCAAATTGCCTTACTCACTCATGAGCGGCAGCGTCTGTATGTCAGCATTGATCTGCTGGTAATGGATGCTTCCAGCTTTAGCTTGTTCTTCAATGAACTCTCGCTACTCTTGCAAAACCAAACCTTGCCTACTCATACTTCCGATTATGACTTTTGCAGTTATTTGCAGCAGGAACAACAAGAGTTTGCGGCGCAAAAGAAGGCGGCTAATGATTTTTGGCAAACGCAATCGCCTCTGCTGCCGCCTGCGCCCAACTTACCCTTAGTGCAGGACCCATCCTTAGTTAAAAAACCAACTTTCCATCGGCGTAAACATTGGTTAAATCCAACTCAGTGGCAACAACTGCAAACGCTCTGTGCCGCCAATCAAGTCACACCGACCATGACTCTTGCCACTTTGTTTGCCGCAGTATTGTCACGTTGGAGTGGGCAAAGCCAGTTGTTGCTCAATCTAACCTTATTTGACTGTCACCCATTTAACCAGCATGTCCAGCAGATGCTCGCGGACTTTACTAACATTCTGCTCTTACCGACCGAGATTAACCAAGCCAGTCTGGCTGAGCTTTGCCAAACCCAGCAACAACGTTTTGCTGAGATTTATGAACACCGTTTTGTGTCTGGCGTTGAGGTGTTGCGTGAGTTAAAACGCCATGGTAGCAATCCTTACGGAGCTCCTATCGTATTCACCAGTAATCTTAACCATTCACTATTTGGTGATGATACCCATAGCCCACTAGGTGAACTCGGTTGGGGAATTTCACAAACTCCACAAGTGTGGCTCGATTTTGTCGCGTTTAAGCAAGGTGACGGTGTTGCACTGCAATGGGATGGGGTGGATGAACTGTTTGCACAAGGTCTACTGGATACGCTGTTTAGCGCCTTTATTCAGTTGGTTGAGCATACACTACAAGGACAAGCAGCATGGCGGTCACCCCTACCAGACTTGCTTCCGACCAGCCAACGCCAAATCCGGGCTGAACGTAATCAGACCTCTAGTGAGCCGCCTCAGGGTTTACTGCATCAGCGAATTTTTGAGCAAGCGCAAGCCAACCCAAGCAACACCGCCCTTATCACTGCGGAACAAATCCTAAGTTATAACGATCTGGTAAGCCAAGCCAAACGGCTAGCCCAGACACTGCTCAACGCTGGAATGCAAAGTGGTGAGCATGTCGCCATCAGTATGGAAAAAGGGGTTGGACAAATCGTTGCCGTTTTGGCTATTTTGCACGCCGGTGGTGTTTATGTCCCTATTGCCCCTAATCAGCCTCTTAGCCGTCGTCAAGCGATTGAAGAGAGTGCTAATGTACGCATTGTGCTGCGCTGTGAGACCTGCGCGCAAAAGTTTGCATGGAGCTCTGCCACTCACATTGATTGGCAAACCCATGGCGATATTGCTCTTGAGACATCGCCATACTCACGTCAACCCGAGCAAGCGGCTTATATTATCTACACTTCCGGCTCAACCGGGACACCGAAAGGGGTGGTAGTCTCCCACCAATCTGCGCTCAATACTTGTCTTGATATCAACCAACGTCATCGTGTTTGCCATACCGATCGAATATTCGCCGTTGCTGCACTGCATTTTGACCTCTCGGTTTATGACATTTTCGGCGTGTTATCGGCCGGCGGAGCCTTAGTGCTACCTAAAGAGCAGCAAACTCGTGATCCTATGGCTTGGAATTCACTGGTCACGCAGCATAGTGTCACGCTTTGGAATAGTGTGCCTGCGCTGTTCGACATGTTCCTCACTTTTTGCGAGGGGATGAAATTCAACACACCGCAACAACTGAGAACAGTGATGCTCTCTGGTGATTGGATTGATCTCTCGCTACCCGGCCGCTACCGCTCTTTCCGTCCGCTCGGTACCTTCAGTGCCATGGGCGGCGCAACGGAGGCGGCGATTTGGTCAAACGAATATCTGGTTAATCACGTTGAACCGCACTGGCGATCCATCCCTTATGGCTACCCATTGACCAATCAAGCTTATCGAGTGGTGGATGAGGCTGGCCGAGACTGCCCAGATTGGGTGCAAGGTGAACTTTGGATTGGGGGTCTTGGGGTTGCTCAAGGTTACTGGAATGATGAACCGCGAACAGCAACACAATTTGTTCATGCTGTTTGTCCAGATAGCCATCAAATCCAACGTTGGTATCGTACAGGAGATATGGGCTGTTATTGGCCTGACGGTACTCTTGAGTTCCTTGGCCGCAAGGATAACCAAGTCAAAGTGGGGGGGCATCGCATTGAGCTAGGAGAGATTGATGCAGCCTTGAATCGTATTCAAGGTGTGCGTCATGGCATCACTCTGGCCACTGAGCTCGCCGGCAGCCGAGATAAACAACTGGAATGTGTGGTGGTGCTCGAAGGAACCACGCTCTGCTCGCAATTAAAATCCGACCCACGGCTGCCACAAGATTATGCAACGCTTTTCGAAATGCAGCCTAATACCGACATTGAGGACACCGGTTCTCAGGTTGCGGATTTCTTATCTTGGCATTTACTACAGACGCTGCCTAATAGCCTGCAAGCTCAACCTTTAGCCAAACTCGCCCAATCTTATGGTGTCTGTGCACCCTATTTAGAACTCTTTAAGCAGTGGTGGCAACTGCTGTGCTCTAGAGGTTACGCCACCACCGAGCAACAAGGCGCTGAACACTACTATCAACTCGTTTCTCAATCTAGTGCACAACCAAAGACCAGCGCACTTTGCACAAATTTTTCTCAAGTCAGCCCACTGCTGCAACAAATCATCACCGGCCAAGCAGACCCTTCTGTGATACTGGAGACAGATCTTGCGCCTGAGGTGATGCTCTTCAAAACGCCAGCGTTTCAAGCCTTGCTGTCAAACACAATCAAGGCGATATCGAGCTTGGCAGAGCAACTGTGCAGACCAATCGTCTTGATTGAAACCGAAGCGCGCAGTGGCTTGTTGGCACAGCATATCTGCTCTGCGCTCGGTCCTGAAAAGGTGCATTACTATGCCTTAGACTCTTCATTAAGCTTCACCCAACGTGCCGCACAACGTTTACAACGTTTTAGCCATGTCACAATCCAACATGGTTCACTGACTCATCTGGATACACTGGCTGGTCAAGCTGACGTAGTGCTACTGAATAATGTGTTGCACCGCCAAACCAACCCTATTGACTATTTGCAACACATCACCAGATTACTTAAGCCGGAAGGCATGCTGTTGGTCAATGAGATGGCAAGCTTACCTGAGGCCAGTTTGATCAGTGCTCAGGTTTTACAGCAGGCCCCGACTCTTTTATCGGCCCAACAGCTCGCTACCCACTTTGCGCTCGCCAAACTGCATGTACAACACAGTCTGTTGGCGGCAGAGCAACGCCTTTATGTGCTCAGAAATCAGCATGTCTTGCTCAGCCCGGATAGTAGCCAATTATCTGCCAAACTCAGTTCACTCATACCAGCTTATATGGTGCCTAAACGCTTTACCTTTGTTGAATCTCTGCCACTCACTACAAATGGCAAAGTCGATAGAAAAGCGTTAATGGAATCCACTCGTGATACCCACCGTCAGGAAGAACAATCTCAACCCATTCGGACCACCAAAGAGCAAATCGTCGCCCAAGTCTGGCAGGCGTTATTTCATCGATCGGACTTACAAGCCGACAGTGATTTCTTCCTGATCGGAGGGGATAGTTTACTGGCAACGCGTTGTATGGGGGAATTACGCAAACAGGGTTATCAAGCGGATTTAACCGCTCTGTTTAGCCATTCCACTTTGTCACAATTCGCCGCCAGCCTAATTGAAATGACGGCTGATGAATCAAGTCCACTTGCTCCTTTAATCGCACAGCCCAGCCGGCGCTTTCTGCCTTTCCCAATGACGGAAGTGCAGCAAGCCTATTGGGTTGGCCGTCAGTCTGGTTTTGCTCTTGGAGAAATAAGCTCTCAATTCTTTATTGAGTTTCGAGTTGAACAACTGGATGTTGAGCGCTTTAACCAAGCGATGAATCGCTTAATCCAGCGCCACGATATGCTCCGTGCCGTAGTGCGTGATCATCAACAGCAAGTTTTGATTCAGGTTCCTGCTTTTACGCTGACTTGTCATTTATTGGATGATATTGATGGTTTTCAAGCCAATGCCCTGCGTGATGCATTAGCCCATCAGGTAAAAAATAGTGCGCTATGGCCGCTGTTTACGGTTGAGGCGGTTAGCGCTTCCCACGGCGAGGCGCGGATTTTTGTCAATCTCGATAATATGATGCTCGATGGCTTGAGCATGCAGATCTTCTTTTCTGAGCTGCAAGCGCTCTACCACAATCCCGACCTTGCTTTACCAGAGCTTGCGATCACCTTTAGAGATTATGTTGAATGGCAGCAACAAGCGGTCACCGAGCAAACACGTGCAGCGGCGAAAAAATATTGGCTGCAGCGCTTGGCCGATCTACCTGCGCCCCCGGCTTTGCCTCTTCAAAGTGATCCAAACCAGATTCACAAGCCTAAGTTTATTCGTGCCGCAGGCTCACTGTCTCCACAAGAGTGGCAAGCTTTGAAAAAGCTGGCCGCCAGACACCAAGTCACACCATCGGCTCTCTTGATCAATGCATACGCCAGTGTCCTCTCCGCTTGGAGCGACCAGCAAGCACTCACCCTCAACCTCACTTTATTTGATAGACCTGATGTCCATCCAAATATTGGGCAGATCATGGGCGATTTCACCACCCTACTGCTGCTCGCATGGCATCCTGATCAGCATTGGCTCGCGAGCCTCCAGCGTCTACAACACCAGCTGGTCAACGATCTCAAACACAGCCAAGTTTCTGCGGTATGGGTGATGCGTGAATTGGCTCGTCAGCAGCAGCGTACCAGCGCCACTATGCCTGTGGTGTTTACCAGTGCCTTGGGCACTTCTGAGCGCGATTTCCTCTCTGATTCGGGTTGGCTTAAACCGGTAGGAGGTCTATCACAAACCCCTCAGGTATGGTTGGATCACCAAGTCTATGAGTCTTCAGGACAACTCTGCCTCAACTGGGATGCCGTCGGGGAATTATTGCCTCAGCCCTTACTGGAAAAGATGTTCAACCAGTACCTCACTCTGTTGCAAACGCTGGCGACTCAACCAGAGGCTTGGTCACGGCCATTAAACTTGCTGGTGCCCGCACCGCAAGGGGTAAGTCGATTGATTCCCAGCCCAAGCAAGCTTGACAACTACGCAGCGATCTTGCCCCCAGTCGGCGGCGACCCGGTAACCATTTTGACCATTCGCGAACAGTTTCAGCAGATTGTGAATGTACCGATCAGCGAAAGAGAAAACTTCTTTGATGCGGGGGCTAACTCTTTGCAACTGGTTCAACTACACGCCGCCTTACATTCACTGGCGATGCCGCTATCGGTTACCGACCTTTTTGCCTACCCCTCTCCAGCTTTACTCGCTGCTTGGTTATCGAAGGCGGAAAAGGTCGATAGCTCAAACGAAACATTGAAAAGTAGGCAACAAAGAATGAGCGATCGAAAAGCCAACCGTCGTCAACGAGCCACGTCATCCCCCCATATCGCTTGACGTGAACAGAATCTATCAAATGCACAACAGGGTGGCGAAACTGACCACCCTGCAACTGAATTACGAGGATAACCATGAACACTCTCGACCCTTGCTTTGGCAACAGTGATCCCATCGCCGTCATCGGACTGGCTTGCCGCTTTCCGAAAGCACCGAATGCGGAGCAATTTTGGCACAACTTAGTGAATGGTATTTCTGGGCAAAGCTATTTTTCGGAACAAGAGCTACAAGCGGCTGGAATAACCACTTCGCTTTCCGCGCAAGAGAACTTCGTGCCAAGCGGTGCCATTATTGATAATCCAGACTACTTTGATGCAAGCTTGTTTGGTTATTCGCCCACTGAAGCCCTCTCTATTGATCCCCAACAGCGGCTATTTTTACAGATAGTTTGGCATGCGCTTGAAGATGCAGGGTATGCACCAAACGCCATTCAATCGAAAACGGGTGTCTTCGGCTCGATTCGTACCAGTACCTACCCTTCTTTTGCCGACTTTGATGTCACTCAAGTTGGCCAAGTCAAGGGGCTGCAAGCCTTATTGGGTAACGATAAAGATTATCTTGCCACGCGAGTCGCCCATAAATTTAACTTAACGGGTCCTGCGTTTACTGTTCAAACGGCTTGTTCTAGCTCTTTGGTCGCCTGCCACCTCGCCTGCGAAAGTCTGCGTTCGGGGGAATGCGATATGGCGATTGCGGGTGGTGTCGCTGTGTCATTTCCTCAAAGCTCAGGCTACTTGTACCAACCCGGTATGATCTTTTCTCCAGATGGGTTGTGTCGCCCGTTTGATATTGATGCTAGTGGTACTTTTGGTGGTCACGGACTAGGCTGTGTGGTGCTCAAACGCTGGGAGGATGCGCGACGCGATGGTGATACTATTCTGGCGTTGTTACGTGGTAGTGCTATCAACAACGATGGTCAGGATAAAGTGGGGTTTACCGCTCCCTCGGTAAAAGGCCAAGCACAAGTGCTATCCGATGCCCTGCATTTGGCTGATGTATTACCCGATGAAGTGGAGATGATCGAGGCTCATGGTACAGGCACTAAACTCGGTGACCCTATCGAAGTTCGAGCCATCAAACAAGCTTATCAACGCAGCATTGAAGCCAAACCCTGCTTTTTGGGTTCAGTAAAAAGCGGATTCGGGCATCTGGACACAGCGGCAGGTATCGCCTCTTTAATCAAGACTGTTTTATCGGTATCGCGCCGCAAAATCCCGGCCTCACTCAACGTTTCTCAAGCTAACCCGGCTCTAGAGCTTACAGGTTCTGGTTTCCAGCTTGCGACCACTACCATTGATTGGCTGAGCGAAACTCGCACTGCGGCGGTCTCTTCCTTTGGTATCGGTGGTACCAACTGCCATATGATTGTGCAATCGGCCCCTGAGCTGGCGGATCCTACGCCCCTCAATCCTCGATCCGAAAATGCAAAACTACTGATCTCCGCCAATAGTGAAACCTCGCTACGTAAACTGGCCGGTGAATATGCCACACGCTTAGAACAGCCAACACACCACAGTGATATTGCTTACTCCGCCATGTTAAAGCGAGCATTAGATCTCCCCTATCGACTGGCAATTGATTGCAATTCTGCGGCAATTCAGGCCCTACGTGATTTCGCGCTAACAGGGCAAGCTGGCCGTGATTTACATGTTGGCCAGCCTTCAGCAACAGGCAAGGTGGTGTGGTGCTTTACTGGCCAAGGCAGCCAATGGGCCAATATGGGACAAGAGTTATATCACCGCAGCGCCGCATTTCGTGACAGCATCGAACTGAGTCAACAATATGCGCTCGGCAGCTTAGAAATACGGCTTACTGATGCGTTATTCGGTCACCGCACAGAATTACTCCAACGTACCGACTACGCACAATTAGCGATTGTCGCTTTTGAAATCGCGATGGCCGCTCACTGGCAAAGTAAAGGGTTTAGGCCAGATATGGTGATGGGCCATTCGGTAGGTGAATTTTCTGCTTGTGTGGTGTCAGGATACCTCACTCACCAACAAGCGATTGCGCTTGTCAGCGAACGAGGACGGCTGATGCACTTATGTGCGCAACGCCAAGCGGGCTCTATGTTAGCGATTTTCGCTAAGCCAAACACATTAGAGACGATACCGGCTTTACGCGAACTCGATCTGGCCGCGCATAATGGCGCGCAGCATTGGGTATATTCTGGCCATCAACGGGATGTCGACAACGCGATTCTGGAACTTGATAAGCATGCCATTCGTTATAAAAAGTTAGACGTATCCTGCGCCGCACATTCACGCCTATTGGATGAAATGCTAGCGTCGTTTCATGAGTTTGCGGCTCCCATAACCGCAAAGCAAGGTACTATACCTCTGATTTCTAGTGTCACAGGACAGGTCGCCGATAATGCGACATCGTTCAACGCTGAGTATTGGACCCGTCATGTCCGTGATTCTGTACAATTCCAGCGTGCAATAGAGTCGGCCTTAGCCAAGCAGGCTAAGCTGTTGGTCGAAATGGGGCCAAGTGCACACCTCACAGCCATGGGGCAACGTGAAACATGGTCAACAGATTGTGTATGGCTAGGTACTTCTCACCCTAGCATCCCTACACATCGTTTAGAAACTGAACTCTTAGCCGCTCTTTTTGTCGCGGGCTGCAACAATCAGTGGTCCGCGCTATTCGCGCTGCAGGGTCGACCTTGTCGATTGCCTCTGTATGTGTTCGATGAACAGAGATATTGGTATCCAACCTCCGATGTCAAAACAATCGAAACTGCACTGCCTAAGCAAACCTTGAGCGTACCGCCACCCACCACAATCGCGGCTCTCTATCCGATGCTGCGCTGTTGTGTGATCCGCGATTTGATTCACTCTTGTACGGCTCAGCCTCGTTTTACCCTGCGCGATCTGATCCGAGGGGGACGTTTGCTACCAAAACATCGCGATCTGATCACAACACTTTTAAACTCTTTACTTGAACACGGCTACTTGCAACAAAGGCATCAGTGTTATCAATTCACCGCCGTGTCTTTGCCAACCACAGACGTGGTTGCACAATGGCTGCGTGATGCTTTGGCCACCAATCAAGAGCCAGCGACAGTGCCATTGAGCGATATCCGAGCCTTGTGCGAGACTCCGGCGCGCCTTATGCAAGTATTACGTTGTTATCACACTTCGCCACTGCAACTAAAAAAACAAGTGGCAGAAATAAAACAGCGTTTGCTCAGTCCACTGACTCCTTCGATTCAGCCAAACCTAGCAATACCATTACCATTCAGCAATCAAACGCAGTTGCTCTATGTAGATTGGGTAATGACACCAACAGAAACAGACTGGCATCAACTCATCACCCTGCATATGCCGAGTTTCGTACAAGAAGAGCGTAGCGACTGGTTGATTGTTGCAGCGCCATCTCTTGACCCTAAAACAATAACGCAACTGGTTGTACACAGAACGACTCAACTCTGGGGACAAGTCCAATACCAATTAAGAGGATGCTTAACTTCAGGAGAATGGGCTTGGATAGGTCAGATTCAAACCCCAAACTTTGATGATTCTCAACCACACGCGCTGTTACCAAGCCCCCATCAGCGCTATGAGTGGCAGTGGCTGCCAGTCGCCGCGAGCCAAGCTAGGCTCAACGTTAGTGAGTCTGATCTCCAACAAGCCCTACAGCGTCAAGGGGAGATTTACCGTGTCAATGAGACGGTCAGCCTGTTCGTATTGCCTGATGGTGAGCTTGTCGAGTGCGCTGAAAAAGTCATCCAATCACTAAGCGCTGATTTTACAACGCTGTATGTTTTGACCTCACAAGCCATGGCGACAGATGCAACGCAAAGTGTTGCTGCCGAGAAAGTGGCACTGATGTCTCTGCTGCGAGTTGCTCGCGCGGAACACAAACAGCAAGGTATCTATCTACTTGATATTGAGCCGTCTTTTGAGAATCATCACCATCAAGCCCTGATTCTGAGTCAGGCTTTAAACTCTGCTCCTTTCCATCTAGCGACTGAGATAGCTTATCGCAACCACAGCTACTGGATACCTCAATTGGTGCACGCCAAAACCGTGCCTGACCTCATCCCTTCCTCTTGGTTTACGACTTCAGGTTGGCATCTTGTCACTGGAGGTATGGGGGGCATAGGCCGACACATCATTAAATGGCTAGCACAATCCGGTGCCCGCCATATTGCGGTGATTGGGCGACGAGAACCCAGCGATTGGCCTGAGTTTTGCCAAACCATAGCCAGATTCGGCTGTCAGGTGATGACCTTGCTTTGCGATGTGAGCCAAGAAGGGGAGCTGCAACGAATGCTTAATGATTGGCCGCGGACTTTACCTATCATAGGTGCGTTTCATGCTGCGGGAACATCGCTAGCAGGCCTTATCAATCAATGGGATCCTCAGCAATCTGCCCTACTTATTCAAACCAAATGCCACGCTTTTGTCGCACTACACCAGTGGCTTGAAGCACAAGAAGCCCAATATTTACTGGGTTTATCCTCCGCAGCGTCACTAGGTGCGGTTGGACAAGGTGCTTATGCGTTAGCCAATGCCTTCTTAGATGGCTATGCTCTCGCCCAACAGGGCAGCAGCCGTTGCCGTGTGATGAGTATTGGATGGGGAGCTTGGGATAGCATAGGAATGACCGCCGATTCAGCGCTTCTCGATACACTGGCCAAAGAAGGTATGCATACCTTAAAGGTACAAGAAGGTTTGTGGCAGATCAGTCAGAGTCTGCTCAGTGGCGCTCCTTTCGTACTGGCAATGAATATCGAACCTCAGCATGCTAATTTCCAGCCTTATCTTGACCCATTGAACACAGCAATAGATACGACAGATACCATAGATTGCTTGGTATCACCCAAGCCGCTAACGCATTCCACAGTGAGTGATGTAGGCCAATGGTTAACCGAACGACTTCGTTACCAATTGGGTATGAGTGACGATACACCAATCCGAGTCGATCAAGATTTACTGCAATTAGGTTTAGACTCTCTGCAATTTCTTGAGCTTAGTGCGGTTATTCAAAAACAGTTCGCAGTCAAGATCGATGCCGAACAAGCCTACCAAAACTTAACCATTTCAGGTTTGGTGGAAGCGATCGCCCGTGTCCCTGCTGCACCAGAATCAGATTCAATGCTCACACACTTTGTGAGCGATCCTCACAACCGCTATACCCCCTTCCCACTCACGCCTATTCAACACGCGTATTGGATTGGTCGTGAACCCTGGGTTCAATATGGCGGTATTGCCTGTCACGTCGTCTTTGAGTGGGATAAGGATCTTACCGAGTTTAGCCCACAACAATTTGCAGCCGCTTGGAATGCCTTAATCAAGCGTCACGACATGCTGCGCATGACAGTCAATCATGCAGGAGAACAAGTTGTTCACGCTGAGGTTGACTATTTTCCGATTGTAGAGAGAGACTTACGTTCACTCTCAGAAGAAGCACAACACGTTGAGCTTGAGCAAATACGCCAACAAATGCGTCATCAGGTACGGGCTGCAGATGTTTGGCCACTCTTTGATGTCCAACTCAGCCGTTTATCAGAGCACAAAGTGCGTTTGCACCTAAACCTCGACTTACTGCAGTTTGATGTACAAAGCTTCAAAATCATGATGGATGATTTAGCCACCGCCTATCAAGGCAAAGACTTGGAGCCTCTGCCGATCACTTTCCGTGACTACGTGATGCATGAGCAAACGTTACGCCATTCCGCCGAGTGGCAAAACTCATGGCACTACTGGCAACAAACGATCCCAACTCTGCCTAAAGCGCCTCAGTTGCCACTGAACCCGGATTATCAACACCATGCTCCGGAATTTATTACCTTAGAAGGCCGCCTTAGCGACTCTGAATGGCAAACGCTAAAATCGGTTTGGCAACAATGGGGGGTAACCCCTTCAGCAGGCCTGCTGACCCTATTTGCACATACCTTGGCCAATTGGACTGCAAGCCCTGATTTTACGTTGAACATGACGTTCTTTAACCGTCAACCTTTTCATGAGGCCGTCCAAGATCTGATTGGTGACTTCACCTCAGTCCTTCTAATGGATTTCCAACACGACTCAAGTACCGATTTGAAACAGCGTATCTTGCAAACCCAAAGCAAACTTTGGCAACGCTTAGGCCATAGTCAAGTCAATGGGGTTGAGGTGATCCGCGAACTAGCCAAACACTGGAAATCCTCCGGTCAGCTCAGTGAGCAAGAAGCGGCACTGCCGTTAACTCCGGTGGTATTTACTAGCATGCTGGGAATGTCGATGGATGGCATGGATATCGAACAAGCCATGACCCATTTACTGGGGGATCCGGTTTATGTTCTGAGTCAAACCCCACAAGTCTGGCTTGATCATCAAATCATGGAAATTGAAGGTGATTTGGCGTTCAACTGGTATTGCATGGCCGGCGTACTGGCGCCAGATCTGTTGGAAAACTTATTCAACCAATATCTAAGCTTGCTGCAGCAGTGTGCGGCAGACCCGCAGTTTTT
Organism: Vibrio paracholerae; assembly: GCF_037672085.1. NCBI lineage: Bacteria > Pseudomonadati > Pseudomonadota > Gammaproteobacteria > Vibrionales > Vibrionaceae > Vibrio > Vibrio paracholerae. The sequence goes on from NZ_JBBHLM010000001.1 coordinate 712,615, forward strand.
CGAGCGATCATTGACTCAACCAGAGCCTCTGCCCCCCCTTCTGCCGCCTGATCACGTCATCGCCGAATCCACCCTTGATTGGCACAACATATCTCTCCCCGAAATTTCACCGCAGATTGTACAAGAGGTGACGCAAGCGTGGGCGCAGCTCGAGCATCGGGCACTGTGTGGGATCTGGGCAACCTTACGCAATCACCAATTATTTACCTCGCCAGAGCAAACCCATCGCGCACCACAAATTATTCAACAACTTAAAGTAACCGATAAACATCATAAGCTTATCCAACTTTGGTTAGATCAGTTATGCCGAGAGGGCGTGCTGACGGAGAAGGATGGAGAGTATCGCTTCCAAGACGATTTCCCCAAAGCACCGGGGTTACCTTTGCCTCAACAAGCTTGGTGTCAGCGTTTGGATACTTATCTTGAGGATTGCCTCAAGCAACACCCGGCTTTGTTGAATGGTCGCCACTCTGCACTCGAGTTACTATTTTCTGACCCGGCGATCACCGATAGCCTCTACCGTTGCAATCCATCACTGCAAATATTGAATTTAAGTGCCGCGCGTGCCATTTATGCCCTTGGCCAACAGCAGGCGCAAGGTTTGAATATACTTGAAGTCGGTGCTGGCACTGCAGCGACCACTCGAGAGGTATTAAGCCTCGCCTCTTCAACGATTCGCCACTATCAGTTTACCGATGTGTCTCGTCTGTTCCTTCATGAAGCACGCGAACTATTGTCTGAGTACCCACAGGTAAGCTATGGGCTATTTGATATTAATCAGCCCATTGATGAAGCACTAAAAATGGATGGTGGATATCAGGTTATTTTGGCCGTCAATGTTCTGCACGATGCCATCGATCTCGCAAAATGTTTACAAGGTCTCCGCGCTCTTCTGGCCGATGATGGCTATTTGATTTTGATTGAGGCGACCGATCAACACAGCCCAATGCAGTTGGCGACGGTTGGATTTATTGAAGGAATCAACGCATTCAATGATTTTCGTCAATCCAGTGGAAGTGGCATGCTCACACAACCTGCTTGGCTTGCCCTGCTGGCGGAACAAGGTTTAGAGCCACAGTTGAGCTATCCCAACAGTGAGGTATCGGCATTACGTCAGCATCTGATAGTAACCCAAAAACGTCCACAACATCGTCCGCAGACCTTAGGTCAGTCTGAGTCCTATCAGCAACAAATAAAACAGATAAAAAGTATATGGCAAACGTTTTTACATGGTGAGATTAACCACGACACCGATTTTTTCCTTGCCGGTGGTGATAGTTTAATGGCAACAAAGATGATCGTGGCACTACAACATGCGGGAATCAAACAAGCGAGCTTACAGTCCTTGTTTGAGCATCCGAAATTCCAAGACTTCTGTTGCCAATTTGAGAGTGCTCCGTCGACTGCAACGACAACCGTTGAAACGGACAGTATTGAGCCAAACACCATCCTTGGCTCCCAAGATAATACACCACAACAGAAAAATGGCGTTTGCGTTCGACATTACCCACTCACGCCGCTACAAAATGCCTACTGGCTTGGTGAAAATGCCCTGTTTTCCTTGGGAAATGGGGTTGCCCATTTCTATGCAGAACTTGAAATTAAGCATCTTGATCGTCTGAGACTCACCCAAGCATGGAATCGACTGGTGCAATTACACGACCAGTTACGCGGTGAAATCAATGCTGGTCAATATCATATTCATCGCCAAGTGCCAGAGTATCAACCACAGTTTCTCGACTTAAGCTCATGGGATGAGCCACAAAAAACGCACTGGATTGATGAGGCAAGGACACAGATCGCCGCCCACGGTGTAGCAACAGATCAATGGCCTCTGTTTGATATCAGCATCCTGCAAGTAGACGCCGAGACCTCTTTGGTACATTTGATACTCGATTTGGTCGTAGCTGATGGCAAAAGCCTCAATACTCTTTTTCAACAATGGTTTGCACTGTATGACGATCTGAGTATCGAATTGGCAGTGCCAACGATGAGTATCGACAACTATCTCCTTGAGCTTGAACAGCTCAAACACTCTGAGCCTTACCAACAAGCTCAAGCTTACTGGCTTAACCGAATACCGACGCTACCAGAAGCTCCAGCACTGCCGTTAGCGGATAAACGCTCAGAGCATTTAGCACAAAGTGTACTTACTTACCACCTCAGTGCCGAACAGTGGAGTCAGATCCAAGCCGTCTCATTTGCCCATAATTTATTGCCGTCAATGAGTATGCTGTCCACATTTTGCCTTGTGATCAGTCATTGGAGTGCCCAGAAGCATTTTGCGATCAATATACTGCACAGTAACCGTCCAGCTATGCTGCCTCAATCCGCCGACGTCATTGGCAACCTTTCAACCACATCCATGCTTGAAGTAAGAATCCAACCCGGTTCATTGCTCGCATTTGTTCAGCAAATTCAACAGCAGATGGCCGATGATATGGCACATTCCTTATTTGATGGTCAATCGGTGTTAACTGAAAAAAACCGCCATAATCATAATATCAATGCGGGCATGCCAGTGGTGTTTAACGACACCTTATCGGTTGGGCAACATAGACCATTACCTTATTGCAAGCTCAATGCCTTTGGTGCACAAACCCCCCATGTTTACCTTGACAGTATGTTGATTCCGTCACCATGCGGCGGCGTTATCATCAAATGGACGATTCAAGAAAACTACTTAAAAAGCGGTGTCTTTGAAGCCATGTTTGCCGCTTATACCCACACGTTAGAAACGCTTACAAACCGAGACTGGCAACTGCCTCTCGCCCTAGAACTCCCCTCTGCACAGCAGCAGAAGCGTGATCAAGTCAATGCAACACAAGGTGAACTCAAATTGGTTTTAGACAACCAAACTACGGCTTGCGTGGCGACATTGTGCGATTTAGTAAGGTTCGGTGTGGAACAGCACCCACAGCGAATTGCGATTGAGCAAGGCGAACTAGAACTGACTTATCAAACACTTTGGTTTTCCGCTCAGCACTTAGCTGCGCAGCTTATCGAACAACAAGATGATGCATCATTAGTGGCGGTTGTGATGAACAAAGGATGGCAACAGGTAGTCGCTGTTCTCGCCATTCTGTTGGCAGGGAAAGCTTATATGCCCATTGATGGCGCTTATCCTGAACCTCGTATCCAAGCTCTGCTTAAACAAGGAGCAGTCTCAACCATTATCAGCGATAGCTCTGAGCCTTGCCGCACCGATGACTATCGAGTTCTAATCCCTGCGTTAATGACAGAAGCCCAAGCGCATTTTATCCCTGTGGCAAACCAACCGACCGATCTGGCTTACGTCATTTTCACCTCTGGATCCACTGGCCAACCTAAAGGGGTAATGATGGAGCATGGTGCCGTAGTCAATACCCTGCTCGATATAAACCAGCGTATTGCACTCGATCATCGTGACCGAGTATTGGCGATTTCCTCTCTCAATTTTGATCTCTCTGTGTTTGATATTTTCTCCACCCTAAGCTGTGGGGCAAGATTGGTAATACCACAGACATCGCCAAGTCAAGATCCTGAAGCACTGCTGCATTTAGCTCAGCAGTCAGCGATTACGGTGTGGAATAGTGTGCCAGCCTTCGCACAGTTATTGGTAGATTTACTAGAAAATCGATCAAATCCGCTGCCCCATTTACGTCAAATCATGATGAGTGGCGACTGGATACCCGTCAACTTACCAGACCGACTGAATACCCTTATGCCTCAGGCTAAATTGCTCAGCTTAGGTGGTGCTACCGAGGCCGCCATTTGGTCTATCTGCTATCCGATTGAGAAAAGCTATGCCACACACACCAGTATTCCCTATGGAAAACCGCTCACTCATCAACAATTTTATGTGCTCGATGAACAACTCAATCCTTGTGCAGATTGGGTTACGGGAGAGCTTTACATTGGTGGACGTGGTCTCGCTCGCGGCTATTGGCATGATCAAGAAAAGACCGACTTCGCTTTTATCGAGCATCCAACTCTTGGCCAACGCTTGTATAAAACGGGGGATTTAGGCCGCTATTTACCGGATGGTAACATTGAGTTTCTGGGCAGAAACGATCACCAAGTCAAAATTAACGGTTATCGTATTGAGCTTGGTGAAGTGGAAAATGCTCTACGTCAATGTGCACTCAACGCGAGCGGAATAGACATCCTAGATGCCATCGTTCAGCCAGACAGAACGGCACAAAATGGTGCACGTTTAGTGGCTTATATTCAGTACGCCCCCCACAGTCGACGTGATAATCAGGCTTTACTGGATCATGCTCGCCGACTGTTGCCCCAGTACTTATGTCCAAGCCAGATCATAACCTTAGAGCACCTTCCATTGACGGCTAACGGTAAGGTGGATCGTTCTGCACTACCGCGCCCAGATGCCCATCTTGCCGCAGAACAATTACGCATACCGCACTCACAGCAGGAACAACTTCTGGCTCAGATATGGTCTGAATGCCTTAATTTTGCACCGATTCCGGCCAATCAGAGCTTTTTCGACCTAGGCGGAAATTCATTGATCGCCGTGCGCTTACTTAACCAAATCAATCACCGTTTAAACCTTGCTCTCACTGCAGGGCAGTTACAAACCCATGATACGGTTGAGCGCCTCGCCACCTTGCTGACAGAGCAAACTCAACTGCTCCATCATGCACCAGTAAAACTCTCATCAAATGGCAGTAACCGAAACCGTACACTCTTTATTGTGCATCCGATTGGCGGACACTTATTGAGCTATCAGGCATTAGCTAAAGAGCTCAACCAGATCACTTTGTATGGACTTGCCTACCCAGATCGGCACGATAAATCTGCGCCAAAAACCGACATTGTGGCTTTAGCCGCACACTATCTATCTATGATTCGCCACGTACAGCCAACTGGCCCTTACCAGCTGGCAGGTTGGTCATTTGGGGGAGTAGTGGCTTTTGAAATGGCTCGACAACTCATGGAACAGGGCGAAGAGGTCAGCCACTGCATCTTGATTGATAGTTATAAACCAAGCCAAAACCCAAATCAGCGATTAACCGAGGCGTCGATCCGCCAATACTTCTACGCGGATTGTATTGGCCGATTCCCGGCGCTGAAAGAGCATGTGATTTCGAACTTCGAATCAGAGACGCAATTTTGCGCAGAGCTTGCCAAGGCATTTTTAGAGACAGGATCAGGCTTATTAGACAGTGCAAGTTTTGCTGATTTGCTAGCAATCTATCAGCAAAACTTGCGTGCCATGCTCGACTATCAGCCACCTTATTTGGAGACGCTCCCCGTCACACTTTATAGCGCACAAAACCATTCACAGCTTGATTTTATGCGCTACCAACATCCTGAGATGGCAAAACGCCGCTGCCATGGTTGGAGTGATTGCTGTCATCCCATCATTCATCGCATGCAGGGAGATCACTACACCCTACTACAACAACCTCATGTAAAAACACTGGCGCACGAGATCTCTACTCTGCTCGGCCACCCTTCACATTCAATAAATTCGTTCCACCAACAAAACGTAAAAGAGCTAGAAAATGAAGAGTCGTAAGAAAGTCATTATCGTTGGGGCTAAATTTGGCGAACTGTACCTAAATGCCTTTATCGAATCTCATCCAGATCTCGAACTGGCAGGGATTCTGTCCCAAGGTAGCCTGCGTTCAAAGAATCTGGCCACTGCCTTTGGTATACCACTGTATGAAAAGGTGTCACAGTTGCCTCAGGATATTGCTATTGCCTGCGTGGTTGTTCGCGCCTCCGTTATCGGTGGGGGCGGTAACGTATTGGTCGAAGAGCTGCTCAAACGTCATATTCATGTTTTGCAAGAGCATCCCGTGTCGGCGAAAGAATTACAACGGCATCATGCGCTTGCAGAGCAATGTGGAGTCCAATACCGAGTCAATAGTTTCTATAGTTCGTCTCAAGCAGGGCAAACCATGATTTCAAGCGCACAGCAAGTCGCATTGCAAATGCGCCAGCCCGCCAGCTACGGCAATATTACGACAAGTCGGCAGTTGCTTTACTCAACATTGGATTTACTGCTGTTGGCATTAGGCCGCGATGGCAAAATTCAACCTATAAAATTAGGCAAACAACACCGTTTTGATCTGATTAGTCTTCAATCTCCTCACGGTGATTATCTGTTGCAGTTACAAAACTATCTGGACCCACAAGATCCAGATATGCACAGCCTCGCCATGCATCGTCTTATGTTAGGGTGGGAATCTGGCTATCTTTCGATGGTTGATAGCTATGGCCCGATACATTGGACACCAGCGCTTCATGCCGAAAAGCACCAGAATAACCAGCAAAGCCTGTATCAGGTCGTCAGCCTCGCTGAAGGAGACTATCTCAATCAACCGACTACGCAGACACTTTACGACCAACCTTGTCTCGTTAAAGACCTGTTTGAAGAATTCGGACCTGAAGGGGTATGCAACACTTTAGAGCAGTTTTGCCGTTTAATTGATGGGCAAGACACCGCGCCATTATTGCTGATCTGTCACCAACTCAAGGTTGCTCAACTGTGGGAAGACATTCTCACATTATGTGGACAACCCCAAGAAAGGACCATGACTCCACCACCACGAATTTCATTTCGATTCAATCGCGCAGTGACCAAAGAGGTGGAGATATGAATCAGGTGTTCAAAACACTTTATCAGAGTGGTGCCCAACCTCGTGAAATATGGATTATTTGTCCTTTTGCTGGAGGCAGTTTAAGTGCATTTAAAACATGGATGTCACTTGACTGCAATGCACTAGCAAAAGAAACGCTGGTACTGCTGGCCACTTACCCCGGCAGAGATCATCGAATGCGAGAGCCCACCCTTACGAGTATCGAAGCAATAGCAGAGGATGTTGCTGAGGGATTGAGGACTTGGATAGCGGATCAAACCTTCACTAAAGAGACTCGAATAATACTCTGTGGACATAGCATGGGGGCACAAGTGGCCTATGAAGTATGTCATCGATTTGAGAGCAGTTTTGGAGCCCTATCACCGATCAAAAATCTGATCCTTTCTGCCTGCCATGCCCCGCATTTAAGCAGTCGAAGACGATTGAGCCAACTCAATGATGATGACTTTATTGACCAACTGATCGAGATTGGCAGCGGCAGTCCGATACTCAAGCAGCACCCTGAACTACTCCCGCTGTTTCTACCCATGTTGAGAGCGGATTTTTTAGCCACAGAGTGCTACCACCAACAAGTTAACTACCACCAAAAAGTTACAGCATCGAAATGTCTACAGTACACCCCATGCACACTCGTGTTTGGCGAACATGACCCTGAAGCTTGGGAGTCCGAAGTCGCTGCATGGCAACCATGGTTGATGCCAATCGATGACAAACCAACACTGATAGCCATATCAGGCGACCACTTTTACATCACAGCAACCCCTGAACACTTTCTCAGCAAGATTAGCGAACCAACAGTAACAAGGTCGGAGCATCGACCAACAACCTTAATAAATTACTCTCACGTTTCTGGAGAACAACATGGCTAACATTCATACGGCATATTTACATTCTTTGGTATTGCAACATCAATGTCATCCACTCCAACTCGTTGCCGAACTGACCTCGGCCTCTTTCTGTCATGAATATCTGGTCTATGAGCATGAGAATGAATGGGCGATCGGCATCAATAAACGACTGCAATTAACCGTCAACCATAGAAGCGAAGTTTGTGACTTTGAAGGAAAGGTCGCACAGGTAAACCCTCATCATCTGTGTCAATATATTCATCGTGCAACCCAAACTCTGAGTGGAGAGGACTGGCGACTCTTCGGCCGCGCTGATTTTGAATTCAGTCGCTTCGCTCACGATTTACCACAACAAGAGTGTGAACATCCACTGCTGGAATTGTTTGTAGCCGAAACCGAATTACGCGTTACGACCACTCACGTTATCGTTCGTACCTTTGAAAGCTCACTACTTGCGCAAATTCAAGCCATCATTACTCGAGTATCACACTTACCGTCGCCATTGCCTCTGCAAAGTAAATCCTGCTCTCAACAGGATATTGTTGGTGGCCTTGAAGTGAAACATCACTATCAGCAGGCGGTCGATTTAGCGGTCAATGAAATCAAGACCAACCAATACAAGAAAGTGATTTTGTCCCGGCCAGCAATACTGCCCTTCAATATCGACATAACCAAAAGCTTTATTAACGGTAGAATGAACAACACACCTGCTCGCTCTTTCATGCTCAAGCTCAATAACGTGCAAGCATTTGGTTTTTCACCAGAAACTGTCTTAGAAGTCGATGAGCGAGGGACCTTGAGCACCCAACCGTTGGCCGGAACACGCTTATTGCCACAAGATAAAACCGATGCAGCAAGGCTAAAGAACGAACTGCTTAACGATCCTAAAGAAATTGCCGAACATGCCGCTTCCGTCAAGCTAGCTATCGAAGAGCTCGAACAGGTTTGTGATCCCTCAAGCGTCCATGTGTCCGAATTTATGACCGTATCAGAAAGAGGTAGCGTGCAACATTTAGCATCACGAGTAAAAGGTCAGCTCGCCACAGACAAATCCGCATGGGATGCATTCCGAGTCCTCTTTCCTTCCATCACTGCCTCTGGCATTCCTAAACGTGAGGCGATTGCCGCGATTGCTCGTTTTGAGAAACAACCCAGAAAACTGTACAGCGGTAGCGTATTCATTACAGACCGCAATGGATTTTTCGATGCGGCTTTGGTGTTAAGGGCGGGATACAAAACGGGTTCTGTTTCTCGGCTTCAAGCCGGAGCTGGCATTATCAGTTTGTCTAATCCTCAGCGAGAATGGGAAGAAACTTGTGAAAAAATGGCCTGTGTACTCAATCATTTAGTCCTTGAAACCAGCGATGCACAGAACCCATCTTCCTTAATCAGTGAGGCAGTCGCATGAAAAACCGGCCAATGACAGCAGATTTACTCCAAGGCTTTATCGGCTACCAAACCGCACAAGCGATGCGTTATCAGCAAGCAGGACTTTGGGAAGACGCACCGCTTTGGTGCCTATTAACTCAAGGTGTTGAACAATACGGTGAGCAGATTGCCGTGCTAGATGAGCATCATCAGCTAACTTATCAAGCACTGTTAAACGCTGCGGATGGTATCGCGCATCGTTTGATAACCGATGGAATGCAAGTGGGTGAGCGCGTGGTGATCCAACTCTCAAATACTTGCCGTTTGCCAATCGCTCTTTTTGCCACTCTACGAGCTGGTTTAGTACCTATTTTGGCGCTGCCTGCTCATGGGCTTTCTGAAATCAAACATTTGGCTCAGCTCGGCGATGCCAAAGCGTATATTAGTGAAGAAATTCAAGGTGCGACGTTAGCAAATAACTTAATAGCCAACTGCCAAGGCTTACAGCAGGTTTATCTGTTTGGTGAGCACGGTAACCACCATTCTCTTAATAATATTCAGCTTCACTCACCACTGATAGCTCCTACCATAAATCCAGACCACCCTGCTCTATTTCTGGTATCTGGTGGCACGACAGGACTACCCAAGCTTATCCCTCGCACCCACAACGATTACCTGTTCAATATTCGTTGTTGCTGTCAGGCAAGTGAGATAAATGAGCGGGATGTTTATCTTGCCGTGCTGCCAGCTGCACACAATTTCACACTCGGCTGCCCGGGCTTTTTAGGGGTGCTCGCCAAAGGTGGAAAGGTCGTGTTTACCCAACACGCGGGGCCAGACCACTGTTTTGAGTTAATTGAACAGCACCAAATCAGCGCCACCGCTTTGGTGCCATCCTTAGCTCAATTATGGACAGAAGCCACACAATGGGAAGAAAGCGATCTTTCAAGCCTACGCTTGATACAAGTTGGAGGCTCGAAGCTGGCCTACACTGATGCTTTAGCCATTCAAAAAGCCTTCCCCAATACCCTACAACAAGTGTTTGGTATGGCAGAAGGCCTTATCTGTTGCACTCGCTTGGGTGATCATCCTGAAATTATTGCGTCTCGACAAGGTCGTCCAGTCTGTGCACTCGATGAAATTCGAGTGGTCGACCCTCAAGGTTATCCTGTTGGTGAGGGAGAAGAAGGCGAATTGCTGACGCGAGGTCCCTACACTTTACGTGGTTACTACCGAGCGGATGAACACAATCAGAGAGCTTTCACTCTGGACGGTTTTTACTGTAGTGGTGATAAAGTGCGCATGGATAGTGACCAATATCTAACCGTGACCGGACGGATCAAAGATGTGGTCAATCGAGCTGGGGAATGCATTGCTACGGATGAAATTGAAGAGCATTTATTAGCTCACCCTCAGGTAGCCCAGGTCGCAGTGGTTGCAGTACCCGACTCTTATTTAGGCGAGCGGATCGGTGTCGCACTCATCTCCAAAGACTCAACATTGACATTACAAGCACTTCGTCAGTTCTTAAAAGAGCGTAATCTCGCCTCATTTAAGTTTCCTGATGAACTACATATAGTCAGCCATCTGCCCAAAACCGCCGTCGGAAAAATAGATAAAAAAGCGATTTTAGGCCCCAATGGGACACCTTGGATGTTGGATATTCAGACTGATTATAGCCTTGCTACTTGAAGCCCTAGTCATGGGGTAAAGAGCCATCTCCCATTCAAGAATCCGAAACCGAGACCACGGTTTCGGATTTTGATTCACATGCGATCAAATAGCATTTTGCTGTGGATTAACTTGAGCCTCTTCATAACTCAGATGACTCTCAATCCAGGCCGGAGAGCGCGTTGGTTCACGCTCTTCTGCCTTCATGGTTTTATAAAGACCAATCATATATAGGATAAGAATCACAGAGAATGGGAGCCCTGCAAGTACTACCACCGTCTGCATTGCAGCAAAATTGCCGGCAAAGAGTAAACCGATAGTTACAACGGTGATCGCAGACGACCAAAAGATACGCAGCCAATGTGGAGCATCTTGATCTAAATCTCCCCCACGACGAGAAAGATTCGCAAGCATCACTGTACCTGAATCTGCAGGTGTCAAGAAAAGTACGAATCCGACAAAAACCGACATCCCAATAACGATTTTCGCCCATGGATAAAATTCTAACAGTAGATAAATCGACATAGAGGGTTGCTCGATGGCTGCTTGAGCAAGCGCTGTTGCATTGTGATTGAGCACCAAATCCATTGCGCTATTACCAAATACAGAGAGCCACATCAGAGTAAAGGCAAGTGGTATGAACAAGACACCAAACACTAGCTCACGTATCGTTCGACCCCGAGAGATTCGCGCAATAAACATACCAACAAATGGTGCCCACGATATCCACCATCCCCAATAAAAAAGCGTCCATAAGCCAAGCCATTCTGCATTGTTGCCTGAAGCTGAATCTGTATAGACGTAGAGATCAAATGTCTTCAAAATTAAGCCATTCGCATAATCTCCAAGATTTTGCACAAAACGATTGAGGAGTTCGAGGGTCGGCCCACAAAATAAAACGAATAAAAGTAGTGCACTGAATAGCAAGATATTAAGGTTTGAAAGACGTCGGATCCCCTTCTCGACTCCTGAAATAGCGGCCAGCGTGGCCACTAAACTCATCACCAATAAGACAATCAGCAATGTACTTCGTGAGTGAGGAATATCCAGAAGATACTCTAATCCAGAGGTGACTTGTAACGCCCCGATTCCTAGATTGGTTACTAGACCGACCAAGGTAACAAAAATCCCAAAACAATCGACGGCATGACCAGCCATTCCTTGTATACGCCTTTTCCCCAAAAGCGGTAGTAATGCCGAACGAAGAGCCAAAGGCTGCTGATGACGATAAGCAAAATACCCCACGGCCAAACCAACTAAAGCATAAATCGCCCAGCCATGAATCCCCCAATGGAGGAAGATTAATTGTATGGCTTGCCGGGCAGCCTGCGCAGAACCTGCGACGCCTTCAGGCGGATGATAAAGATGATTTATCGGTTCAGACGCTGCAAAATACAGTAATGAAATGCCAATTCCTGATGAAAACAGCATGCCAGCCCATGCCGCGTAACTAAAATCTGGCTGTTCATGATCTGCACCCAGTTTTAATTGGCCAAATCGAGAAAAGGCAATCCAGCAAACAAAGAAAAGATAAGCGCCGATGGCCAGCATGTAGTACCAACCAAAAGTATGAGATAGCCAGGTTTGGACTTGACCGAGCCATTTGCCTGCCTCATCCGGGAAGCTAACCAATATAGCCGTTAACAATAAAATAAGAGATGTGGAACCATAAAAGACGATCGGATTTACCCTCGATCCAACGGGTTTAGCTATTTTCAACGGTGCTGTTGTCATGCACATGTTGTCCCTATGCAATAAATTCTTATTCATCCCGCACACCACTCTATAACGGCATCGTGAATGCGCTTTACAGTGGGGCCAAGTAGCCCCTTCCCTTGGCTCAGACTAATTTTACCAATTTCAGCAATGCATATTTTCCACCCCTAATCCACCTCAAATGTTAACTTTGTTTATTTTTTGTTATAGCATATTACACTTATGTTAATTGAACGTTCAATTAAAAAAGAGTATTGATTTCATATACTGTATTCGGTGCTCGTTCGAAGAATGAGCTTGTTATCGGAGGGAAAATGCCAAAAGTCGGAATGCAACCCGTTCGTCGAGCGCAATTGATTCACGCCACGTTAATAGCCATTGATCAGGTGGGTATAAATGAAGCAAGCATCGCACTTATCGCCCGCTTAGCTGGGGTTTCTACTGGCATCATCAGCCATTATTTCCAAGATAAAAATGGTCTATTAGAAGCCACTATGCGCCACTTAATGTCAGCACTCAGATCGGCAGTTAAGCAGCGACAGCAAGCATTAAATAATGATTCGGCCCATGAACACATAAAAGCCATTATTGAAGGAAACTTCGATACTACACAGGTTAACGAGGCCGCAATGAAGACATGGTTGGCTTTCTGGGCATGCAGCATGCATCACCCCGCGTTACGGCGACTACAAATCATTAATGATCGCCGCCTCTATTCGAACTTGTGTTACCAATTTCGCAGAGTTTTACCTGCTGCTAGTGCAAAAACCTCAGCCCGTGGTCTTGCTGCTCTGATTGATGGTTTATGGCTTCGCGGTGCCCTCAGTGGAACTCAATTCGATACCAAACAAGCACTATTAATCGCTAACAACTATTTACAACAACAATTCGCTAATCCAACGATTAGCCCATTAAATCACCACTAGTAAAAAAGGATTTACACCATGGCTTTATTTCCTGAACAACCACTTTATATTGGTGGTCGTTATGTACAGGCAAGCAACACAAACCTGTTCGACACCGTCAATCCAGCCAATGGCGAGGTCTTAGCTAAGGTACAACAAGCCTCTCAGGAGGACGTTGAGCGAGCAGTACAAAGTGCAGCGCAAGGCCAGAAAATTTGGGCCGCAATGAGCCCAATGGAACGCTCTCGTATTTTACGTCGAGCTGTTGACCTACTTCGTGAAAGAAATGAGCCACTGGCAAACCTAGAAACACTGGATACGGGCAAACCACTGTCTGAAACTCTTACCGTTGATATCGTCACTGGTGCCGATGTCTTGGAATATTATGCAGGCTTGATTCCTGCCATCGAAGGTGAGCAAATCCCATTACGCAACAGCAGTTTTGTCTATACCCGTAGAGAGCCATTAGGCATCGTAGCGGGTATCGGCGCATGGAATTATCCCATCCAAATTGCTTTGTGGAAATCAGCCCCCGCTTTAGCGGCTGGTAATGCCATGATCTTCAAACCAAGTGAAGTCACCCCACTGAGTGTTTTTAAATTAGCAGAAATATATACAGAAGCGGGTTTACCTGACGGCGTGTTTAACGTGTTAACCGGTTATGGTCATGAGGTTGGCCATTGGCTTACTGAACATCCCGCTATAGAAAAAATATCATTCACTGGTGGTACGACGACAGGGAAGAAGGTGATGGCTACGGCTTGCAGCTCCTCGCTGAAGGACGTCACGATGGAACTAGGAGGAAAATCGCCGCTGATCATCTGCGATGATGCAGACCTTGATCGGGCCGCTGACATTGCCATGATGGCGAATTTCTTCAGTTCAGGACAGGTCTGTACCAACGGCACGCGAGTGTTTATCCCTCACCATTTACAAGCTCAATTTGAGGGAAAAATCCTTGAACGGATAGCACGTATTCGCTTAGGTAACCCCCAAGACATACAGACCAATTTTGGCCCATTAGTTAGCTTTACTCACCTTGAGCGAGTACTTGAATACATTAAATCCGGTCAAGAGCAGAATGCTCGCTTGTTAACCGGTGGCTATCGAGTTACCGAAGGAGAATTCCGTCAAGGCGCTTACATTGCCCCTACCGTATTTACTGATTGCCATGATGACATGAAGATTGTGCAAGAAGAAATCTTCGGTCCTGTTATGAGCATTTTGACTTATCAGAATGAACAAGAAGTTATCCAGCGAGCCAACAAAACGCTCTACGGTTTGGCAGCAGGAGTGGTCACACAGGATTTAGCTCGTGCCCATCGAATAATTCATCAACTTGAAGCGGGTATTTGCTGGATAAACACTTGGGGTGAATCTCCTGCTCAAATGCCAGTAGGCGGCTATAAGCAATCCGGCATCGGTAGGGAAAATGGTCTGAGTACACTTGCGCATTATACCCGAATTAAATCAATACAAGTTGAGCTGGATAACTTTAACTCTATTTTCTAACTCAGCGCCTATCCCTCTATATAAGGAGATCACATGTCTAAGGAATACGATTACATTATTATTGGCGCTGGCTCTGCTGGTAACGTGTTAGCGACACGCCTAACCGAGGAGAGTGACGTTAGTGTGCTACTACTGGAAGCTGGTGGACCAGACTACCGCCTTGATTTTCGCACCCAAATGCCAGCAGCATTAGCGTACCCATTACAGGGAAGACGCTACAACTGGGCCTATTTAACCGATCCAGAACCACATATGAATTATCGAAGAATGGAGTGTGGTCGAGGTAAAGGGCTTGGTGGTTCATCACTTATCAATGGTATGTGTTACATTCGTGGTAATGCGATGGATTTTGATGGTTGGGCTAAACTTAAAGGCCTAGCCGATTGGAGCTATCTTGACTGCCTACCATACTTTCGTAAAGCTGAATGCCGTGATATCGGAGCTAATGACTATCATGGCGATCAGGGACCTGTTCACGTCACTACTCCCAAAGCCAATAATAATCCTCTTTTCCAAGCGATGGTCATGGCAGGCTCTCAAGCCGGGTTCCCTATCACTGATGATTTGAATGGTTATCAGCAAGAAGGTTTTGGCCCCATGGACCGCTCAGTTACACCGCAAGGTCGTCGTTCTAGTACAGCGAGAGGCTATCTCGACCAAGCTAAGCATCGCCCTAATTTAACGATCGTCACTCATGCTTTAGCTGACAAAATCTTATTCAGTGGCACACAAGCCACAGGTATCCGCTATTTAGTTAGAAATAACCCGAATGGTCTTGAGGCTCGAGCTAAACGTGAAGTCTTAGTTTGTTCTGGCGCTATTGCTTCGCCCCAATTGTTACAGCGCTCAGGTGTAGGTCCAGCCGCTTTACTCAAAAATCTAAATATTCCTCTCGTGCATGATTTACCCGGTGTTGGTCAAAATCTACAAGATCATTTAGAAATGTACCTGCAATATTCATGTAAACAACCCATTTCCCTCTATCCTTCACTGCAGTGGTGGAATCAACCCAAAATTGGAGCAAAATGGTTATTGAATGGAACCGGAATTGGTGCCAGCAACCACTTTGAAGCAGGGGGATTTATTCGTACTAGGGATTCATTTGCATGGCCCAATATCCAGTTTCATTTTTTACCGGTGGCCATCAATTATAATGGCAGTAACGCTGTTCAAGAACATGGTTTCCAAGCGCATGTCGGATCAATGCGCTCTCCAAGCCGTGGCCGAGTAGAATTACTCTCTCGGGATCCCCGCAAGCATCCCAGTATCTTGTTTAACTATATGTCGACAGAACAAGATTGGCAGGAATTTCGTGATGCCATTCGTATTACTCGCGAGATCATCCATCAACCAGCTCTTGACCCCTACCGAGGCCGAGAATTGAGCCCTGGGCTCAATAAGCAGAGTGATGCTGAGTTGGATGCATTTATTCGCCAACATGCTGAAACCGCCTTTCATCCTTCATGCTCCTGTAAAATGGGCGAAGATGATATGTCAGTCGTCGATGGAGAAGGAAGGGTCCATGGAGTTCAAAAACTGCGCGTGGTAGATGCTTCAATAATGCCCATTATTATCACTGGAAATCTGAATGCTACCACTATTATGATGGCCGAAAAAATAGCTGATAAAATTCGTGGGCGCACCCCATTACCACGCAGTACAGCAGCCTACTACCAAGCGAATGGAGTCCCAACTAGAACCGAACCTGTTCGTGCTGTGGTTGATTTCTCCTCGGCGATAATGGCCTAACTCATCATCCCTCGCGACTTGAAATCACAGATAGGCGGCGAGTCATCACCCCATTTGTACAGTCGCAAACTAGCGTTTGGTGAGAGCCAAAGATAGGCTCTCACTGTCCTCGGCTCAATTTAACAACCATTAACCTTAACCATTAGGCTATTTGGCTGTGTTTGTAATCATGTTGATTTCCTTGTTGTATCCTAGCCAGATATTGATTCTGCCCAACCCTGCGTAATTGTCCTGCTTCCATCTCATAAATCTTATCCGCTTGCTCGATGGTCTCTAGGCGATGCGCCACAGAAATCACTGTTTTCCCTTGGCTAAAAGTCTTGATCGCTTGCAATACTTGGGCTTGAGTTTGGCTATCCAGTGCTGAGGTAAACTCATCAAGTAGTAAAATAGGCGCATCATGTAAAAGCGCTCTGGCAATCGACAAACGCTGTCGTTCTCCGCCAGAAATTTGGTTACCATTTTCACCGATCAGCGAATCTAGCCCGTGCGGCAACTTAGCCACCAAATCGTTCAACCCTGCGGCTTGTATGACTTCGAATAAAACTTGTTCACTCGCTTCAGGCCTAGCAAGTAATAAATTATCGCGTAAGCTCCCACCTAGCAGCTGAACCTCTTGTGTTACATAGGCGATATGGCGATACCACTGCTCTGTGCCTATCTCATCCAAGGTTTTTCCACCCATAGTTAAGCGGCCCTGTGTTGGTATGTGAAATACAGCCAACACATCGAGTAAGCTGCTTTTCCCTGAGCCACTTTTTCCGACTAGAGCAATATGTTCACCCGCAGCTACCTCAAGGTTAATCCCATTGAGTACCGACTGACCATCTAAGCAAAGATGAATATCTTTGAGTGATAAATCAAAAGCATTTGGTTTTACGCCTTGGGTAATTTGCTGCGGATTCTGGGAAAACTTATACAAACGAGATGCAGCTTTTAACATGTATCGGAGTAAGGCTGCATAAACAGTCATCCGCGTTAATGGCCGAATAGCAACGACAGTTGCAACTACGACCGCTAAAAACTGAGATCGATTGAGCCAGTCGATCTCCACCAACCAGGCTGCTAAAGCTAAATTGGTCACAAGGCCAAGCTCTAAAATCAGCGTTGCCAGCAACACACCACTTCCGCCGAGCCACTCTAATCCTAATCCTTGATCTTTTTGCTCTTCAATCTGCTGACAGAGTGGTTCTGCCAATCGCTTACTCTGTCCAAAACTACGCAGCATAGGTAAACAGTCAAGATACTCGAGTAACAAGCTACTGCTTTGCACATTGGACTGGTGAGTATGATCAGCTTGATGGCTAAATCGGCCTTCTACTCGGACTAATACGCTAAAGGCTAACCCAAAAATCAGTACTAGAGTTATGGCTAACCAAGGCTGAATGATAGCAAGCACAGCGATCATCACCATCGGCGTCACCCAAGTTGCGACAAACTCCGTCAATAAATGACTGAAGATATCTTCAAACTGCTTGAGATCAGAGGTAAGTAATTTCACTTTTTCACCCAAGCGCTTACCTCGTAAAGCAGCCAAAGGTTGAAGTCGGATATCATTTAATAACTGCTGACGTAATTGATGGGTAATTTGATAGGCACCAAGAAAACTGAGCTTAGTGCTCTGCCCTACTATCCACTGTGCTAAAACCAACGACAGCGCTATCAATAACATAACGGTGAAGGATAGTGACTCGAAAGAGAGTAGAAAACGAAAGAGCAGTAGCCAAATCAGTAGCCCAATCAGTTCAGTCACCACTTTCCCCAGTAAACCAAACCAAAAATGTTGTGTCTTTGCGCCACTGTGTTGAATTAATCGCTGTAAACTATTCATCATTCAGCTCCCGCAATTGACCATTTTGTAATACCAAACGACGATCAACCTGCTTAATTTGGTTGGCTCGATGGCTGATTATTAGTTGAATCTGCTCTGGGGCATAAAGTCGCAATGTTTCAAAAACATTCTGCTCAGTAAAAATATCCAAATGAGCTGTCGCCTCATCCAAAATTAAGATCGGTGCTTTTGTTACCGCCGCTCGGATGATCGCTAAACGCTGCATTTCACCCCCACTGAATGAACGGCAAGCTTCTCCAATCTGGCAATCCAGCTGCTCAGGTAAACGCTGAACTAATTGTGCAAGCCCAAAGCCTGTGAGTAACTGCCAAACTTCATATTCTTCAACATGACGTTTGGTTAAACATAAGTTGTCACGTAAGGATCCGGAAAAAAAGACGACATGTTGATCAACCGAGGCTAAATAATCGCTACGGCTCTCATCGTTAATGTCAGTTATTGGTTGGTCATTGATGTACCAAGCACCAGACGTAGGCATTAATTCACCACGTAAAGAGGCAATTAGAGTACTTTTCCCAACCCCAGATTCTCCCTCAATGGTTATTCGTTGTCCGGGATACACTCTTAAATTCACCTGCTGCAGGATCGTGTGGTGAAGATCACGCTTCACGACAAGCTCACGGCATTCAAGAAGCGTTAAACATGAAGGATGAAGAGCATGAGACTCTGTCTCTGCGCATAATGGGAGGATTCGGTCTATCGCAATCAAAGATTGCTGAATTTGTGCAAACACTTGTGTCAAATCTAACCAAGGCTTAAGTAATCCGACGCATACGCACACGACCATGACCAGATCAATCAGAGTTAATTGGCCTGCATTGGTAAACAGGATGGCGACAGGCAAAATCAAGATCAGCGAAATTTGAGCCAGCGTGACAAAGGTTACCCAAGCGCCAATCATAATTTGGGTGTATCTTGTCACCATCTTATGGTGAGTTTGTAAAGTTCGACTGAGCTCAAGATAGGAATCCGCATCAACCGCGAATAGCTTCATTACCCCGATGGTACGTAGAAACTCCATTTGTGCTTGATGTAAATGCGCAACGATTTGGTTGTATTTTTGCTGTCTTTCCGCAAACCCGCGCATCATCCAAATTTGTGCGCCCATCGCCAAAGGCAATGGTATTAACGCAATCAGCGCAAGTCGCCAATCAATAGAGAACAACAATCCCACCATAAAAATGGGCATTAGCAAACCATTGATAATATCCGTACCATGGTGCGCAATCAGTGGCTCAAGACTCTGACATTCATCGGTGATGCGCTTTTCGATATCGCCCCGACTCAAACTGCGCAATTTGTCGATTCTCATCTTGGCAAGTGCAAGTACTAAGTGCTGCCTTACTTTCTGAATAATATGGTAAGCCGCCAAATGAGCCTGCCACACAGCTAATCCATAAAGGGCATAGCGCATAATGACTGCCATACACATCAACAGTAAGTAAACCGCCACAGTTTGCCCATGGTAGATCGCCGAGACCACTAAGTAGAGATAAACCCAAAATATAAGCTCAAACACGCTACACAAAATGGCACTAATTACCGATAACGCAACGCGGTTTCGCTCACTTAGCAACATACTCTTCAGTGCCGCCATTCGGCTCATGTTGTCTGAGAGCAACATAAAAACTCCATAAATGGAGGTTATTCTCGTGACAATTTCTTAATACTGCTAACGCAATCGGACATAAAAACAGCGCACATAGATAATCCGATACTCCACCTAGGCTTTTCATTTTTGCGCTAAACCATAGTCAAATCACTTAAATACTAAATCCTGCTAGGGGCGGTTTTCGTCAACTTAGTGCAAGAATCTTTCTATCCAAGTAGTCAATACCCCGCGTTACGGTGTATAACTTTGTCAATAATAAAAACAAGTTAAGAGTTTTTTGCATGGCTGTCGGTTCTGAAGATCTGAATAAACTGGCGTTGCTTTTAAAACCGGGGATGAAGGTATCGGCTGAAATTCATTTCGGCCCTGAAGATACTTATGCGTTCCACACCACCCTGATTGGCCACAAAATTGAGCAATATATTGTGCTGGATCTGCCGCTCAAGGCGCATCAAGCCTTGGTGATGCGTAAACTCAAGAATGTCGCGATCGTCTTACGCGGTATGTGCGACACTGAATTGGGGCATATTTTGGCGTTTCAAAGTTCCATTTTGCAGCCCAGCACTAAGCCTTTCTGTGTTTTGTTTATTCGCCCACCCAAACATTTTGCGACCAAAGCGATTCGTAGCCATGAACGTTATAAAGTGGCGATCCCGGCTGAAGTGAGTGAAGACAACAAAAACTATGCGGGCACGTTAGTCGACTTTTCCATTTCAGGTTGCGGGGTGTTTATTGGTGGTGAAAATGAGCTCCATATGGGCTCTAAAGTGCGGATTAATAGTGAACTCGACCCCTTTCTGCCGAAGCGGCTCAAAAGCCATATCGTCAATATTCGGCGTAAATCGAATGGGCATTTGATCGGCATTCAGTTTGAACAACCGATCACTTTGACGGAAACGCTAAAAAAACAGGTTCTTGAACACGCTTTTCTCGCTGGCTCAATTTAAGCCAGCGTTTTTTTGGCCATGATGATATTTGAAATGCTCCAGCGCTTTATGCAAAGTCTGCTCTTTCAGCGGCTTCACTAATACATATTCCGCACCCGCATGGAAAAATGCTTGCCGTGTTTCTTCTAAGCCATCCGCAGTACAGGCATACACCACCACCGGAAGATGCAGCACCTTTTTGATGGTGCGCGTGGTCTCAACGCCATCCAGATAGGGTAACTGGTTATCCATCAGCACTAAGTCATAATCATGTATTTTGAGCTCTTCAATCGCCTGTAGTCCATCGGTTACCCAACTCACATCTAAGCCATACTTACGACAGAATGCTTGAGCAATAAAGGCGTTGGTGTGGTTATCCTCCACTAACAGTACACGCAGAGTTTTATCAAATAACGGTTGAGGATCAGGAGCCGGTAACAACTGCTGCGGAGCATCCGGTCTTTCTACCAGCTCAATCGGTAACTGAATTTCAAAACGTGTACCGATGCCATACTCGGAGCTGACGTGCAGTTGGCCACTGAGCATTTCCACTAAACTGTGCACAATCGTTAAGCCTAAACCACTTCCGCCGTACTCTCGAGTGGTGGTCGATTCAGCCTGCATGAAGGGTTCAAA
Organism: Vibrio paracholerae; assembly: GCF_037672085.1. Classification (NCBI taxonomy): domain Bacteria; kingdom Pseudomonadati; phylum Pseudomonadota; class Gammaproteobacteria; order Vibrionales; family Vibrionaceae; genus Vibrio; species Vibrio paracholerae. Next base: position 734,018 of record NZ_JBBHLM010000001.1, read on the forward strand.
AATCACCGTTAAATCTTGTTCGCGTATACCAATCCCCGTATCGACGACTTGAATCACCAACTGAGCTAACGGATCGCCTTCAATTAATTGTAATTCGACACGTATCGAACCTTGGTGAGTAAACTTGATCGCGTTATTGAGCAAATTGAACAAGATTTGGTTAATCCGGATCTGATCGCTGCGCACAATGGTAGCGGTGGTGATATTGGAATTCACCACCAGTTCCAAACCTTTTTCATTACATAAAGGTCGATAAATGCGGTCAATCGCGCACACCAACTCTTTAAGGCGAAACTCATTCTTTTGAATACGGAATTTGCCCTGCTCTAAGCGTGAGAAATCCAAGATGTCATTCAACACAGCGAGCAAATGTTCACCACTGCTGCATAACACAGCCACGTGTTCACGCTGTTCGTCATTGAGTGGGGTCCGTTTTAGCAGTTGGGAAACGCCGAGCACACCATTGAGCGGCGTGCGCAATTCGTGGCTCATTTTGGCCAAAAACTCGGCTCTGACCCGTGCCGACTCTTCCGCTTCGCGTCTTGCGGCTTGGCTTTGTTTCTCCGCCTCCGCGATGGTGGTGATATCTTGCCCTTGAGTAATGATGGAAATGATCTGCCCTTCCACCATGATCGGCGAAAGGTTCCAGCGGTACACACGACCATCTACTTCGGTTGTGACGTCACTCGGATTATTGCCCTGTGCCGCCTTAGTGATGGTCGGTAATAGTTGGCGTTCAAGAATCTCAAATAAGAAATGGTTTTGCGCATCTTCGCGCAAAAACTGGATTTGCGCTGAGGGATTCATGCGGATCAGCCGACCAGAGGTATTCCAAAGCATGGTCGGTGAGAGCGCAAAGTTAAACAGATCTTCAAACTGCTTTTCTTTATTGGCGAGACGACGGAATGATTGTTCCAACGTTCGCCCAAAATAGTCGAACTCATAAATTTTAGAACCAGCAAACTGGCTCTTGGTGTCCAGCTCCATCAATTTATGGGTGTAATTCATTAGGGTTTCGATTTCTCGCTGAATACGTTTTTGTAACCACCAGCGTGATGCTATGGAAACACCAATCATACTGATCAGCGCAAACGCCATCCAAAAATAGAAATTATCCCGCAGGGTGAGCACATTTTGGTTGGTCTGAATCGAGTAGACGCACAGATAGGTTGGTACACTTTCCACTTCTAAGAAGGTTTGCCCAACAATAAAGCTGTCTCGCATGGCATCTTTGGGGCTATGCACCACGTAGTCTAACGAATAAGGTTCATTGCCTTTCAAGGTAGAAACCAGCGGTGTGGTGTCTACGGTCAGAACTAGGTTTTCTGAGTTACTGCCACTGCGAATATTTTCCAACAGCGCAAAGTTATCATTAAGCACAATCCCCACATAAAGATGCCCAACAACCTGCCCCGTTCCCGCCTGAATCAGTGATGAGCGACGCATCAACAAATGCACGGGTTTACCATCGCCAGACGTTTGAACCAAGTGCCAATTGCCACTGATCGCCACTCTGCGCATAAGTTTATTCAGTTCTTGCAATGCAATCCCATAGAAAGAAGCGTTGCCATCGTCCCACACGATTTGATCGCTGCTGGAAATAAAACGCAGATCCGGCGCATTAGAGAGTTCAAGTTCATCGACACTGGAAAAGAATTCATCCAGCCGACTCGCATTTCGGCTGACAAGTGCGTTGATTAAACTGGCGTTCTTAGCTGTGCTGTCTTGATGAATTCTTAGTGCAGCAAGACGAAAATCAAACAAACTTTGAATTAAGCTAGAGGTTTGAACTGAAGTGCGTTGCCCTTCTTGAGCCATCAAGCGGCTACTGATCTGGTAACTTTGGAATAATACACTGACGATCAGAACGCCCATCACCACCACGACAGCATGGGTGATAAATGAAGCGATGCGCTGTTTATGCTTGATTTGGCTAGGTCGAATGTCCAAACACGTAATCCTCTGCCCTAACGATCTGAATAACGGAAAGCCCGGGCTTTCAGCTCTGTAACACGTGCAGCGGAATCTTGCTTGGTAACAATTTCAAAATCGCCCGAATACACCAAAGGTACGGTTTTTCCTTCTAAATCCCATTTTATCGCTTCAGCCATGGCAACGCCGGTATCGTCATTCATGCGCATCACAGTGACATCTAACTCGCCTTTAGCAAGCGCTTCCAATTCAGCCGAGCCGCCGCCCCAACCATTGACCATAATATCTTGTCGATTCAGCTCTTTCAGTGCCTGCGCAGCTCCCAAAGCCACGTCCGTCGCACAGGCGTAAATAAAGCCAATTTCTGGATTATCTTTGACTATGTTTAGGGTCGCTTCATAGCCACTTTGCTCAGTGGCCTTAGTGTAATAAGAAGAGGCCAGCGGAAAATGGTGTACCGCATTCATATCTTGGATGAAGGTATCTCCTCGCGCTTCACTGATATACCCCTCTGAAAAATAAAGTACTGAGTAAGGCTTTTTCGGGGCATGTGCTTGGTAATATTGCGCTAATAATTGCGCGCCGGACTCATGATCAAAACCGATGTACATCATAGGCTGCTTACCTTGCCAATCTTTCACTGGCGTCGTGATGTTTTGCAAAATCAGTTTCGTTTCGGAGGAGTGCAGCACATGCTCAATGAATTTGCGGTGACGGGTAGTATCTAAGGTAAAAATCAGATAATCGCTCTTATTTTTCAGCGCTTCCATCAAGGAAACACTCTGCTGGCGAGTATCAAGCTTTGGGCGAGTAAACACCTGATTGATTTGATAGCGAATCCCTAAAGCGTCCATTCGCTTTTCAAACGCTTTGATATTGCGAACCCAATAGTCGGAAATTTGCTGTCCGGGATAGACCACTGAAATAATAACGGGTTGTTTTTGCGCCACCGTCAACGCACTCGGTTTATCACGAACTGTTTGAGCAAAAAGCTCGGAAATTGGCCGCTGTTCAGGGAACTCAGCAAGAAATTCATCATAATGCCAATAGCCTTTTAATGAATCGGCTTGACCAGTTGAGCTGAAGAGTGCTGCCATCAGAAACAGCGGGAATATTAGCTTTCTTTTCATAGCTTCCTCATGAGCTTTTCTTCCTAATGTTCAATTTGAATGATATTCGCTGGCAAACGCCGACATCTCATTGAATAAAGAAGAACTCTTTTGCCCAGATCGGGAAATCGTTGTCACTGATTATTAAGCATGATTAAGGTAATTCATAGTGCAGGTGTGGGAAAAATAGTTTCTCACACCTGCAACTGCTCACTTATTCAGCAAGTTTGTCTTAGAAAGTAAAAGCAAGATTCGCCGAAAGCCCGAATTGGTTATCGCCAGCGTAAGAGCCTGCCAGATCAAAGCTGACGACATCCCACGGACTGACACCAAGACCGACAGAAACCGAGTTATCCAACGAGTTTTGTAAGTCGATTTCATAACCGGCTCTGAGCTGCGCCCAACCCCATACATTCCCTTCCACCCCGAAACGCATAAACTGGGTATCATCGTTGTCACCGTTGAAGCGGCGCTGTTTGGTGAGGTCAAGATCCACCGCGGCAATAAAGAAATCACTCACATAACTGCCTGACACCGCTATCTGGGTATCTAGCTTGTAAGTGTTGTTTCGATTCTGGGTTTGAATATCCTTCGCAAACAGATCTTTGGCTACGATACCGACGCGATATTGATCAATAAGCCACACTGCGCCCATATCTAAGTTGAACGCGTTATCCTTGACTTCGCTTTTATCGTAGTCATCGAGGTCAAAAGATTTGACCGACGCATTATCTTGGTACGTCCGCAGTTGCTGCACTTTCGGTGTCACGCCTAGCGCAACCGTCTGCCCACCCAATACCACTTGTTTGCCCATTGCAAGGCCCACTTCGGTATAGCTAAACGCGGTTAAATCGACATCGGAGCTTTCATAGCGAGTTTGCACATCATTAGCACTGTTGCCAGATTTGGCCGCCACATTGGCTTTGGCAATCACTTCTGCATAGCCACGGGTGAAAAAGTTAAGAGAGACAGAGTCTAGAGGTAAGGCGACCGCAATACCAATCCCAGCCGTGACGGCCAACGGTTTATCATCCGCCAGTTGATCAAGATAGCGATTGAGCTGATCTACGTTTTCCTGTGTTGCCGCCCCGACTCCTGCGCGCTCAAACTGTTTAATGGAATCTTGTAAATCATCAATCGTTTTGAGTGATTCATCCTTATCTTCCGCTCGCAGTCCAATACTGGGTAGCAAAATACCGAAAGAGTCATTTTTACGATACACCGCAGTAAGTGCGGGGTTGTAATAGGGAGCCAGCAGATAATCCGCCGTAGAAACACCCGTGTTACCCATACCGGCACCACGCGCATCCATCAACAAATTAGAAGCCAATGCCGAAGAAGAGAAAGCCATAGAAATGACCACTGCTAAAGAACTTTTTATTTGAATATTCATTCCGTTACCAACCTCATATTGGGTTATCCCATACACAAGATTAATACATGAATGATTTTTTCCCAGAAAATAGAGTGATATAGGTCACCAATCGAGCACAATCACTGAAAAATAATATCCAATTGCTCAATACGAGCGATTCCCGTTACTAACGCTTCTTTCTGAGCTTTCGAGAGTGCCTTAATTCGGTATTCAAGCTTCAATGCCGCACTTTTACCCTCGGCAATCGGCAATGACCACACCAGTTCCAGTGGGCCTTTGCCACGCAGCGCTTTCGCGCCATTGCCCTTTTGATGTTGGGCAAAGCGGCGCGCCACATCGGTAGTGATGCCACAATAGAGTGCGTTATTTGCACAACGCACCAAATAAACAAACCAAGGTGAAGGCAACTCAGCCAAGTTTTCCATTAGCCATTATTTTCTATTAGCTAAGGTGCTGTTCAATCAGTGCGCGCAACTCGGCCACTTCTTCACGCAGGGCTGCCACTTCTTGTTCTAGTTCAGCGTATTGAGAAGAGGCGATCGCGTCATTGTCTGAGCTCGCGGCAAAAGCCGTCATATCGACTTCACCACAAAACAGATGGTGGTAGCGAGACTCACGCTTACCCGGCTCACGCGGCAATTTCACCACCAGCGCACCTGAGTCACGATTCGCTAAGCGTTCAAGTACCGCTTCAGTCTCTTTCACATCGGTGAATGTACAGAGTCGATTGGTTCGCGTGCGCAGCTCTCCGGGGGTTTGCGCACCACGCAGCAATAAGCAGCAGATGAGTCCGAGTTCTTGTTGATTGAGTTTGAGATCGCCAAACTCTGTATTGCAGAAGCGGTGTTGGTATTTGCTGGTACGGCTATTAAAGCTGCTTTCATCGCTCACAAGGCGACGAGCGATTAACCCTTCCACCGTGTCTTGCACTTCCGCTTCACTCAAGTTGAGTACCGGTTCGCGGTTGCTTTTTTGGTTACAGGCGGTGGTCAAGCTATTGAGTGTCAGCGGATAGTGATCGGGCGTGGTGACTTCTTTTTCAATTAAACAGCCAATTACACGGGCTTCGAGTGGGGAGAGTTGAATATTCATCGTGCTGTCCTTCTGCTGGCGGGCGAACCCGCAGTCGGTATTTAATGCTCAGTTAACAGAGGTAACCGAATCATTTTGCCATTCTCATCAATCATAATGATTCTGGCGCGGTTTAATTCAATTTCGGTCAACTCAAGCTGCTGACGCTCTTTCATGTAAGCCTCTCGCAGTTTGATTGCGACAGCATCAAGCTCAGTTTGCAGCGGCGGTGTGGGAACCAAAATCTCAGAATTACGCATGGTTGCTCATCATGTCTTCATGAATGGCGCACATGATATAGCGCATTATTTCTGATGTACAATTGGCTCGCGCTTTGAATGGCGATTTATTGGTCAAGATAAGCCGCATATTGATCTTAAGTCTGTTATGAAAAGAATTGTTGTGTTTTAATCTTCGCAGTTGCATTAAAAGTAGGAAAAGGAACCTATGAACAGCGTATTTGAAATTGTGAGCTTGGCTCGTCGCAAAAATAAACTTCAACGCGAACTCGATGATAACGAGAAAAAAGTGCGTGATAACCGTAAGCGTGTTGAACTGCTGGTAAACCTGCTTGACTACATCAAGCCAAACATGAGCCACGAAGAGATTCTCGGCATCATCAAAAACATGAAGTCTGACTACGAAGATCGTGTCGATGACCACATCATCAAGAGCGCGGAAATTTCTAAAGAGCGCCGTGATATCAGCCGTCGTATCAAAGACTTAACTGAGCACGATAAGCAGATGACTCAAGGCAAAAAAGCCTAATGATTCCAGACCCACCGCAAGGTGGGTTTTCTTTAGCGCGCCAATCCGTTTCTCTCATTCGAGTTAAGGCAAAGGCGTTAACGTTTCTATCAATATCTGCCTTGTAAAAACTGAACGTGACCGACATTAAACGTTTGCGTAATCGCTAACCTTCACCGAACAAAATTCCGAGCCTTTCGTCACATATTTTCCATTGCTATAGTGTCATTAGTGAATCAACAGAGTGCCCTGAAAATCGCAGGTTTGACTAAAATAGCGATAGAGCGGCCTCTTTTCTTGATGGTTTAGCCATACTCAATCCATGGCAAATTCACCAAGAAACCATTCGAGGCATGGAGCTTCCTCACTACTCTCACGATGAGAAGATTGGCACGACACTGACACTGTCCACACTATTAACGAGGGTCAAATAATGGATATGAGTATGGTTGAAATTTTAGGATACGCGGCATCGATCATGGTGGCGGTATCATTGACAATGAAAGACATCGTCAGACTGCGTGTACTGAATTTTATTGGTTGTGCACTGTTTACTGCATACGGTTTGATGATTGATGCTTGGCCTGTCGTCGTGACTAACGGTTTTATTGCCTGCGTCAACGTCTACTTCTTGGTGAAAATGCAACAGGAAAAAAAGCCTGACGCGTCTTCGAGCGCGGCTTAGTTTTCCCTGAAACAATAATGCCCGGTTTACCCGGGCATTATTGTTATGAAGAAAGAAAAATTTTATGGAGAGAGAAAAATTACTCTTCTTCGTTGTGCAGTACTGCCCACGCTTGAGCACATTTCACCGCACGCTTCCAACCTTTATAACGGCGTTGACGCTTCTCTTCATCATGATGCGGTTTAAAGCTGCGATCGATTTCCGCTTTGCCTTGCAGCTCTTCCAAACCATCCCAGAAACCAACAGCCAGACCGGCGAGGTAAGCTGCACCTAATGCGGTGACTTCTGTGACTTTCGGACGATGCACTTCGGTATCCAATACATCCGCTTGGAACTGCATCAGGAAGTTGTTGGCGACCGCACCACCATCGACACGCAGCGCAGAAAGCTTGATGCCCGAATCGGCTTGCATCGCATCCAGCACATCACGCGTTTGGTAAGCGATACTTTCCAGTGTTGCGCGAATAATGTGGTTAGAGTTCACACCGCGGGTTAAGCCGACAATTGTGCCACGCGCATACGCGTCCCAGTACGGAGCGCCTAAACCCGTAAAGGCTGGCACCACATACACCCCATTGGAGGTATCCACTTTGGTGGCGAAGTACTCAGAGTCACGAGCATCGGAAATCAGTTTCAGCTCATCACGCAGCCATTGAATGGATGCACCGCCCATAAACACCGCCCCTTCCAGTGCATAAGCCGGTTCACCGCGTGGGCCACACGCTAGCGTGGTCAGCAAGCCGTTGTGCGAGGTCACTTTTTCCTGTCCTGTGTTCATTAGCAAGAAGCAACCCGTACCGTAGGTGTTTTTCGCTTGTCCCGCTTGCACACACATTTGGCCGTACAGCGCCGCTTGTTGGTCACCGGCAATCCCCGCGATTGGAATACGCGTACCGCCTTTACCACCAATGTTGGTTTGACCGTACACTTCAGACGATTTTTTCACTTCCGGCATCATGGAGAGCGGGATATTAAATTCGGCGAGGATCTTTTCATCCCACTGCAAGGTGTTGATGTTGAACAGCATAGTACGGGATGCGTTGGTGTAATCGGTCACATGCACACGGCCTTGAGTCATTTTCCACACTAGCCATGTATCAACCGTACCAAACAGCAGTTGTCCTGCTTCAGCTTGCTCGCGTGCGCCTTCGACATTGTCCAGAATCCATTTAATTTTGGTACCTGAGAAGTAAGGGTCGAGCACCAAACCAGTATTGTCGCGAATGTAACTTTCTAAACCGCGCGCTTTCAGCTCTTCACAAATGGCAGCAGTACGGCGACATTGCCAAACAATCGCGTTGTAGACAGGCTTACCCGTCTCTTTATTCCACACTACCGTGGTTTCACGTTGGTTGGTAATACCGATAGCGGCAACTTCATCACTGCGAATACCCGCTTTGCCCAGCGCTTCAACCAATGTTGAGCTTTGCGTAGCGTAGATTTCCATTGGATCGTGTTCCACCCACCCGGCTTGCGGGTAGATTTGGGTAAACTCACGCTGAGAAACGCTCACGATGTTCGCATCATGGTCTAACACCACGGCACGAGAGCTGGTAGTACCTTGATCGAGAGCGACGACGTATTTTTGCTCAGTCATGTTCTATTCCTTATGGTTTCACGTTCTTGCTTTACCCCAGCATGGCGATCACACCGAATCGCTGGAGTAGTCTCTATTGTTATTGAATATACTTTTGTTAAGTTTAACCCGCTGCTATGCGCGCGCTTCTTCACTCTCTTCTGCCGTGTCACATTGGTTCGGAATAGTGCAACCCGTCCCCGTTTTTGGCAGATAAGCCGCGATAAACTTTGGATATGCCCACGCGCCAAAACATGCGCCCAGAATCGGAGCCACAATCGGTACGATGAAGTAAGGGATCTCTTTTGCGCCAGTTAGGGCGAAATCCCATCCCGCGAAGTAGGCAAACAGTTTAGGACCGAAATCACGCGCAGGATTCATGGCAAAGCCTGTCAATGGACCTAATGAGCCACCAATCACCGCAATCAAAATACCGATTAGCAAGGGGTTCATCGCATTGCGATGCGCGCCATTGTTTTCATCACCCAACGCCAAAATCGCGAACATCAGTACCGCTGTAATGGTGAACTCAACGGCCATGGCTCCCATAAAAGAGAGAGAAGCATGCGGATAAGTTGAGAAGATCCCCGCTGTCGCTAAGGCTTCTTGGCTGCTGCGTACAAAATTGTGGGCGACTTCGTAGTCGGTAAAAAGGTTGCTGTACAAGCTGTAGACCAGTGCCGCCGCACAAAACGCACCAGCCACTTGCGAAACGATGTAAGGTAACACTTTCGCTTTATCAAAGCCGTGGAAAGCGGCCAGAGCGATAGTGACGGCAGGGTTAATGTGCGCGCCAGAAACCCCAGCCGTACAATAAATGGCAATCGATACGCCAAAACCCCAGACAATGCTGATTTCCCACTGTCCGAATTGAGCACCTGCTAAAACGAGTGCGGCCACGCAGCCGACGCCGAAGAAAATCAGTAATCCTGTACCGATAAACTCGGCGATACACTGCCCGAGCAGAGTATGTTGCTTTGTTTGGTTCATAGTTCAGAGTCCTTTTTATTATCTTGCTACCAGAGCCGTATCGAACAGCAATCCACACCCGTTATACTTAGAAAGTCAGCATAAATATCTGCAGTCTCACTATTTTTCGGTTTATATTGTGGTCGCCGCCTACACCCGTCGGCTCTAATCGCATCATGACATAGCCGTTATTGGATGAACAATCTCACTGTTCGCGGTGAATCTGGCACAAAAATATCACCTCGAAAACAAACGACCGCAATTAATGAGTGTTCGAGCACAATTTTGTTATTAACAAATTCGTTTTTTGTTAAACAACGCATCTTTTTTCTCTCTCTTCTCCGATGTCTGAAAATGGCTAATCTTTTGGTTTAGCAATCACTAAATCATGAGTGCAAGCCAGATTTAACGCACGATCGCGCTAAAAAATCGACAGATATTCCCTTATTAAGTCACGAACATATTCACTCAAACGAACATTAAATGTGTCATACATGTTACAAACAGTGTTAATCATCAATAAGTGAATCGCATAAAATTACGCCACTGAAAGGTTCCATCCACTTCTATCCGCTATTTAATGCTCGTTCGCGCTTTTGTGAGCAAAACAACGAACATGAAATGAAAATAATGGCACACTAACCGTATGTGTTTTGATTGCATAAGGTTGAGCTCATGACGGCTTATCAAAGAATGGAAACCGACGTGGTCATCATTGGCGGCGGCGCAACAGGAACCGGAATCTTGCGCGACTGCGCATTGCGCGGATTGCGCTGTATTCTGGTTGAAAAAGATGACATTGCCGCGGGCACCACAGGTCGCAATCATGGTTTGCTGCACTCCGGCGCTCGTTACGCGGTCACTGACTCTGAGTCGGCACGCGAGTGTATCCAAGAGAACAAAATTCTGAAATCCATCGCGCGCCACTGCGTTGAAGCCACCGATGGTTTGTTTATCACTCTGCCAGAAGATGATTTAGGCTTTCAGGAGTCGTTTATTCACGCCTGCAGTGATGCAGGGATTGAAACGCAGCGCTTAACACCTAAAGAAGCCTTGTTACTTGAGCCGAATGTCAACCCTGCTTTGATTGGCGCGGTGAAAGTGCCTGACGGTACGCTCGACCCTTTTCGCCTGTGTGCGGCCAATGTGCTGGATGCCAAAGAACATGGCGCGCGAATGTTTAACCGCACTATTGTGACCCAGTTGATCCGTGAGGGAGATACCGTGCTTGGCGTGCGTTGCCAGCATTTAGGCAGTGGCGCTAAGTTTGATATTTTCGCCCAGCAAGTGATTAATGCGGCAGGTATTTGGGGACAAAACATCTGCGAATACGCGGACCTCAACATCAAGATGTTCCCCGCCAAAGGCTCGCTGCTGATCTTGGATTACCGCATTAATAATCTGGTGATTAACCGCTGCCGTAAGCCATCCGATGCGGACATTTTGGTTCCCGGCGATACCATTTCGCTGATTGGCACCACATCCGAACACATTGATTATGATCAGATCGATAATCTGCATGTCACTGAACGTGAAGTGGATATTTTGCTCGCCGAGGGCGCCAAACTTGCCCCGATCATGGCCAACACTCGTGTATTGCGCGCGTATGCGGGCGTTCGTCCACTGGTCGCGGTGGATGATGATGGCAGTGGCCGCAATATCAGTCGTGGCATTGTTTTGCTGGATCACGAGCAGCGTGACGGCTTGAAAGGCTTCACCACCATTACCGGTGGCAAACTGATGACTTATCGTTTGATGGCCGAGTGGGCCACCGATCTGGTCGCCAAAAAACTTGGCAATACCCAAAGTTGCCAAACGCACCTGCGCCCTTTACCAGGATCTCAGCAAGCGCCAAAAGCACTCAAAAAAACTGCCAGTATCGCCAAACCGGTTTATGAATCCGCCATTTATCGCCACGGTGAGCGTGCTGCGAGCTTTTTAGCCGACGATGCGAAAAGCCAAGCGGTGATCTGCGAGTGCGAAATGGTCACCGCCGGTGAAATCGAATACGCCATCAAGCAGTTGGATGTGAATAATTTGGTCGACCTACGACGCCGTACTCGTTTGGGTATGGGGCCTTGTCAGGGTGAGCTGTGTAGCTATCGCGCAGCCAGTCTGTTTAGTGAATACGGGCAAGTTTCGGGTTGCCAATCGAGCCACTTATTGGTCGATTTTCTGGAAGAGCGCTGGAAAGGCATCAAACCGATTTTCTGGGGCGATGCGCTACGCGAAGCAGAATTTAGCTACTGGATTTACGAAGGCTTGCTCGGTGCAAGCGATTTACCTTCCTTCGACTCAGCCACGGAGAAACAACAATGATGCATTATGATGTGGCCGTCATCGGTGGCGGAATTGCCGGATACAGCGCCGCCCTGCGCGCACTGCAAGCCGGAAAAAAAGTGGTGTTAATCAACCAAGGGCAAAGTGCGCTGCATTTTTCTTCCGGCTCGATTGATGTGCTTGGCCGTTTGCCGGATGGCAGCGTAGTGAATCAGCCGTTTGACGCACTTTCAGCTTTACAACAGCAAGCACCAGAGCACCCTTACAGCAAAGTCGGACGCAAAAACAGCGAAAAAGGTTTGATGTGGTTCAAACGTACTTTAGACAGTGCACACGTCCCTTTGCATCACGAACCCGATGGGGCCAACCACTGGCGCATTACCCCACTTGGTACCCTAAAAAATACTTGGCTGTCACAGCCTTTTGTTTACCCTTATCGTGGTAATGCCGATTTTTCACGCATTATGATTGTTGCGATTGACGGCTATCGCGATTTTCAACCTGCGATGCTGCGCGATAACCTCGCTCAGCGCCCTGAGCTTGCTAACATGCCGATACTCACGGTGAATGTTTCTATCCCCGGCTTTGAAGGGTTCAGACGTAATCCTAACGAGCTGCGCTCGATTGATATTGCGCGTTTGCTGCGCCAAGAGTCGGTGTGGAATGCATTGTGCGATCAGCTGATGCGCGTTGCGCGTGCTGATGATCTGGTGATCATGCCTGCCATCATGGGCAACGGTGATGGTTTGCATTTGATGAGCAAACTCCAACAGGTAACCCAACTACGCTTTCATGAAGTGCCGACTATGCCCCCATCACTGCTCGGGATCCGCATTGAAGAAGCGCTGCATCGTAGTTTCATCCAAGGTGGCGGCGTGCAACTCAAGGGAGACAAAGTGATTGGTGGCGATTTTGCAGGCTCTCGCCTCACTGCTATTCATACTCAAAATCTGCGCGATTTTCCGATCAGTGCTGAGCACTATGTGATAGCGACTGGCAGTTACTTCAGCCAAGGATTACAAGCCTCACAACATGCGATTCAAGAGCCGATCTTTGCGCTGGACGTCCAGCAAAACCCTGACCGCGCTCAGTGGCGACATGCCCAATTTATCGCCGCACAATCACACCCGTTTATGACTTTCGGCGTCACTACCGATGCCAATTTGCATCCGTCACGCCAAGGCAAAACCATTGACAATCTATGGTGTTGCGGCGCAATGCTCAGTGGGTACGACCCCGTGTTTGAAGGCTGTGGCGGAGGCGTAGCGATTGCGACCGCTTATCATGCCGTGGAACAGATCCTTGCGACTTATGCGCAAACCAAACAACCGGAGGTGCTGTTATGAACCATGCCTTTATTCACTCTGCACCGCAAAATACCACCTTTGATCAATGCATCAAATGCACGGTGTGCACTGTGTATTGCCCCGTTGCCAAAGCCAACCCAAACTATCCCGGCCCCAAACAGTGTGGCCCAGATGGTGAGCGTTTACGGATCAAAAGTGCCGAATATTATGATGACGCGCTCAAGCTGTGTACCAACTGCAAACGCTGTGAAACCGCCTGCCCTTCAGGCGTCAAAATTGGCGATATGATCGCCGTGGCGCGTGGCAAATACGGCAAAAAGCCACTCAACCCTAAATTGGTGCGTGATTTTGTACTCAGCCACACCGACTTATTTGGCTCGATCGCCACGCCGTTTGCGCCACTCGTCAACGCCGCAACCTCGTTGCCGTTGGTGAAAAAGCTGATGCACAAAACCATTGGCGTGCATGACCATAAAACCTTGCCCAAATATTCGCACGGCACGTTCCGCCGCTGGTTTAAACAAAACTGCACCAGCCAGCCGCTCTACCAAAGACAAGTGGCTTATTTCCATGGTTGCTACGTGAACTATAACCACCCGCAACTGGGTAAAGACTTTGTGCGAGTGATGAACGCGATGAACATAGGCGTGCGTTTGCTTGATAGCGAAAAGTGTTGCGGTGTGCCCCTGATCGCCAACGGTTTTCACAACAAAGCGCGTAAAAACGCGCTACACAACGTCAAACACCTTACGGCTATGGTCAATGATTACCATGCGCCAGTGCTTTCCACCTCTTCCACCTGTTCATTTACTTTGCAACAAGAGTACCCACATGTACTGGGCGTGGATAACAGCCAAGTGGTGGATCAAATTCATTATGTGACGCGTTTTCTGCTCAAAGAGTTTATGAGCGGTAACGCGCCGAAGATGAAACCCGTGCACAAAAAAGTGGTGTATCACACCCCTTGCCATTTAGAGCGCAGTGGTAATGTGATGTTTACGATTGAGCTGCTGAAAATGATCCCCGGCTTAGAGCTGGTGGTCCTCGACAGTGAGTGTTGTGGCCTAGCCGGTACCTATGGTTTTAAAGAAGAGAACTACGAGGTATCGAAGAAAATTGGTTCGCATCTGTTTGATGCGATTCAAACCTCTGATGCCGATTATGCGGTGACCGATTGCGAAACCTGTAAGTGGCAAATCGAAGAAAACGCGCATTTGGAAACCATTCATCCGGTGAGTTTACTGGCGATGGCGCTAATCGATGAGCCTCGTGCTTGAGCGTGAATAGCCACTTCCTACTTGAAGCCAAAAGCTGGACGGAAATATTAAACCATCACCACGGCTGAAAGCCGTGGTTTAGGGATGACAGTAAATAGGGCAAGTAAAACTTGCCCTATTCTTATTCCAACGTTCAGAAAATCATTCTGATTGATGACGCTTGCAGTGCTCGATAGCCTTGCTCAACAGATCTAACGCGGTGTGATCACAAGAAGGCAATTGCGCATCACTTTTACCCAGAGGCGTTACCCGCTCACCCCAGCGAATATGACCCGCTCCCCAAGTTAAACCCGCGCCAAAAGCGGCGACCAACAGATCATCATGGGGTTTGATTTTGCCTTGCTCTAACGCTTCGCACAGAGCAATCGGCACCGTAGCCGCGGAGGTATTACCGTAGCGATGAATATTGACAAAGGCTTTGTCTTGCGCGATGCCCGCCAAATCACACAGGGTTTGAATAATGCGGATATTGGCTTGATGCGGGATCACCACATCAATTTCTTCGGTCGATAAGCCGCTACGCGCCAGCACTTGCTGCGCCGCAGCCCCCATGCCACGCACCGCGCGTTTAAAGATCTCTTTACCCACGAAATCAAACGCCCAGTAACCATTGTCTGCATCAAAACGATCCATCGCGGTACCAAACTTAGGCACAGCTAAAATGTCTCGCCCTTGGGCATCACAACCAATTTGCGCATCTTGCAAGCCCACTTTCTGTTCGGTCTTGCTCAATACCACGGCACCTGCGCCATCTCCAAACAGCACAGCAGTGTCACGCTTCGTCCAGTCCAGATAGAAAGAGAGGCGCTCAGCACCAATCACCAAAGCATGGCGATAATGGCTCGCTTGCATCAAGCGTGTCGCGGTTTCTAAGCCATAGAGGAAACCGGTACAGGCGGCGTTGAGATCAAAGGCGGCAGCAGAAGGAATGCCTAAATTTTGCTGCACTTTTGAAGCAATATTGGGAATTAACGAATCCGGTGAACAGGTTGCCACAATAATCAGGTCTATCTCTTCAACGCTGACGCCCGCACAGGCAATGGCATGCTGAGCGGCAACGGTGGCGAGATCGGAAGTATTCACGTGGCTGATCCGACGCTGTTCAATCCCAGTACGTGATTGAATCCACTCATCGGAAGTATCAAGAAAGGTGCTCAAATCGTGATTGGAGAGCGTCGCAGGTGGCAGACATTTACCCCACCCGGTAATTTCGGCATAACATTGAGTCATAAAAATTCCGTCTATGCTGCTTATTGTAATTTGGCGGAGCGCCCCAAGATATTGAGCAACGCCCGTCGCCATTGTCGGCAATGGGCAGAAGTATACGCCGATTTTCGAACCATGGTTAACCATTGAGCTTAAACTGGTAACGAAAGCGCAAAATAAAGAGAGGAAGTCATGTCAACATTCAATACCCGCTGCCCATCTTGCCACAGCCTTAACCGTGTGCCAGAACAGCGCATTGCCGAAAGCCCAAATTGTGGCAAATGCCAAAGTGCACTACTCGATGGCGCACCAATTGAAGGTACCGAAGCCAATTTTTCCGCGCTGCTGCAAAGCGACAAACCTGTCGTCGTCGATTTTTGGGCACCATGGTGTAACCCTTGTGTCGGCTTCGCACCGATTTTTAGTGATGTTGCCGCCGAGCGAAAAGGCCAGATCCGCTGCGTGAAAATTGATACCGAAGCGCAGCAAAACCTTGCTGCACATTTTCAAATTCGCAGTATTCCCACCATTATGGTGTTCAAAAATGGCCAACGCATCGACATGATCAATGGTGCACTGCCAAAATCTCAATTTGACCAATGGTTAAACCAAGCGCTGAGTAAATAATCACATCTTGTAATCCACAATTAAGTTGGCATTTTCGATAAAATTATGCCAACTTAACTGGTACTTTCCCCGCCCTTTTCCTCAACAAGCAAAGTTTATCGTCAAGAACGTTTTTTTTCGTTTTACTCTGCGCACTATTCGTCCCATATTCGCGCCAACTGTTCCTTCTGCTGTTCCCGAGGCCTGCTGTGGAAATCCATTCTTCTGCACCAAACCGCATTGCGGTGCCTGTTATTGCCTTAACTCTGTATGCAATTGCCGCTGGCTACTTAATGAGCCTAGTGCCCTTAATGCTGCCGCATTACCAACTCGAATCTGATTTGGCCAGTTGGTTGGCGAGCGTGTTTTATGCAGGATTATTAGCGGGCGCGCTGGTTGCAGAGCCTTTCGTCAATCGTTTAGGCCACCGTAAAGCCTTTGTATGGTGCTTGAGCTTACTGCAACTGTCGATTGTGGTTATGCCGCTATTGCCCTACGCCAGTGTTTGGCTTTTGGCGCGTTTGGTCGCAGGTATCGCCGTGGCCGGCATTTTTGTGGTGGTGGAATCTTGGTTACTGCATGGCGATGAACAAGGTCGCGCTAAGCGTCTTGGCATTTATATGGTGTCACTCTATGGCGGTACCGCACTCGGACAAATGGCGATTGGCCAATTGGGGGTGGCAGGAGCCGTGCCTTTTATTGCGATCACTACACTACTTTTGATTGCTTCCATGGTGCTGATGTACGTCGATTCGGATCAGCCTTCCACACAGCAAGCCGGCTCACTTTCATTGCGTCAGATTTTCAAGCTCAGTAAAGCGGCGATGATCGGCTGCCTAGTTTCGGGCCTGACATTAGGGGCGATTTACGGTTTGATGCCGGTGGAACTTGCCAACCGTGGCATTAGCCATACCGATCTGGGTAACTTAATGGCGCTGGTGATTTTAGGCGGCATGGCGGTTCAACCTCTGGTGCCTTGGCTGTCTAAATTTTTAGGTCGTACTCTACAGATGGCGCTGTTCTGCTTACTTGGTACGGCAGCCATCACGCTGACCGTGTTCGATGATTCGCTGCTCGTACTGGGCGTTAGCCTATTTATTTTAGGCATGGCGACTTTCGCTCTCTACCCAATCGCGATTAATTTAGGCTGCGATAAATTGGATGCGAGCTACATTGTTTCCGCAACCCAAGTGATGCTACTCAGCTACAGCGTAGGCTCGGTGGTTGGTCCGGTATTGGCCGATTGGTTTATGCAAGATCGCCACGGCTTGATGGCTTACTTGTTTGCCATCCTACTCGCGACTTGTTTGTATATGCTGATCAAAAGCGTCAAAACCAAACGCCAATGGGTGGCGGGCGAGTAACCTTCTTTTAGAGCAAGTTTCTATCACTCAGTGTGAGGGAGAGAAACTTGCCTTTTCCGACCCAAGCTTAATCTAAGCTTCATATTTGCCCCATACAGTCATCATAAACCGAATCATTGATGTCACTGTGAAACCACTCAAACGCTACCAATACGAACGCTACGCCGTTTTGTGCAACCTCGCTTATCCGCGTATTTTTAAGCAGACTCGTTACGGGTTTGATCCTAACGGACAGCGAGTGATCACCAATCAGTTTGGCAAAATCATGATCCGAGTGTTGTGGAGCCGAGCGAGCGATGAAGTGGTCGTTGTGATTAAAGGCTCACACAGCCTCACCGACTGGCTACTCAACTTCGCCCTCTGGACACGTAGCTGCCGCCATTTAGGGCTGCAATACCGCATTCATGCTGGTTTTTATCACTTACTGCATCAAGAGAGCCAACCAAGCCGCAACCATGATACGCTTGGCATGACGGTGATTGAAAAGCTGGAACAGACCCTATTGCCGCTGATTGAACAAGGTAAACGCATTGCAATCACCGGACACTCTTCCGGCGGCGCGATTGGCTGCGTGTTTGCGGACTATTTTGAGCGAAAATATCCACGCACGATCAAGCGAGTCGTCACTTTTGGTCAACCTGCGATCGGGGATTGGCGCTTTCCGAAATACTATGGGCTGGCTCATAAAACCTATCGCATCTGCTGCGATCTGGACATCGTAACCTTCATGCCACCCGTGCCATTTCTGTTCTGGCATGCTGGAAAATTACTCTGGCTGTACAACGGCAGAATTTACGAAAACACACCGACATGGGAGCGTTTAGGGCGTTCGATCATCAGTTGGTTAATTCGACCGTTCTCTTATCACTTGATGAGTAAATACATACGTAATAAAGATTTTTTTGATGAACGCTAGAAAGAGTTTTGTATCAACTACAGAGAAAATAATGGAGGCGCGTCCCGGAGTCGAACCGAGGTTCACGGATTTGCAATCCGCTGCATGGCCACTCTGCCAACGCGCCTAAGTGATGTGTCTTGAGGATGATGGTGCCCCGGGCCGGACTTGAACCGGCACGACTCGAAAGTCGAGGGATTTTAAATCCCTTGTGTCTACCGATTTCACCACCAGGGCAACGCATACTGCGATGGAAGACACCATCTGTTCTAACGAGCTTTGCCGTGAGAACGAGGCGTACTTTAACGGATTGAGATTTCTGGTCAATAAGAAATTTTCATTAATTTAATCAAGTGATTAAAAAGCGATCCATAAAGTACAAATGACACGCACAACGCCTAAAAACCACGCAACCTTAAATGTTAATATGATTCAAAAGCTAACGCTTTTTTCTCGATTTGGCGGAAGATCAGGGTCAGAATACCGTTCACTGCAAGGTAAAATGCCCCGGCAATGCCAAACACTGTTAACGTATCGTAGGTTTGGGCGTTGATGCGCTGTGCGTAGCCCATCAAATCCATAATGGTGATCGTACTAGCCAGCGAAGTGCCTTTAAAGACAAGAATCACTTCGTTGGAATAGGCTGGCACTGCTCTGCGTAATGCATAAGGCAGCAGCACCCGTAGCGTAGCAATTTTATTCATGCCTAACGCGCGGCACGCTTGCCACTGTCCGCTAGGAATGGCGTTAAATGCGCCTTTAAACAGTTGCGTGCTGTACGCCGCCGTGTTGAGCGCCAAAGCCAGCATAGCGCAAAACCAAGGTTGGCTGAGCCATACCCAAAGTACGCTTTCGCGGATCCATTCAAACTGCCCAGGGCCGTAATACACCAAGAAAATTTGCACCAGCAGCGGAGTGCCGGTAAACAAGGTGATCACCGCACGGCTAAACCAATGCACGACGGGCGTGCGCATCACCAAGCTTACAGTCATCAAGAGCGACAATATGCAGCCCACCAGCAGCGAAGCCGCCGTCAGTTGCAAACTGGTGCCTAAGCCTTCAAGCAGTTGCCATAGGTGTTGCTCTTTCATGCGCTGGCTCCTTGGCTATGGCTCATGCCTTGTATCGAAAACTTGTTATCTATCACTTTTACGACGCGCTGCGTGATCAATGTGATCACCAGATACACCGCCGCCGCCGTTGCATACCAAGTAAAGGCTTCATGAGTCGCAGCAGATGCGAGCTGCGCTTGTTTCAGTAGATCTGTCACACCAATCAAAGAAACTAGCGCCGTATCTTTAAGTAGCACCAACCATTGGTTCATTAAGCCGGGAAGTGCATGGCGTACCGCTTGCGGCAGCACAATACGAATAAATGCATGGCTAGGCGGAATTCCTAACGCGCTGGCCGCTTCACGCTGTCCTCTGCCCACGGCTTTGAGCGCGCCGCGCAACGTCTGAGCAGCGTACGAAGCAAAAATCAGCGAGAGCGCAATCACACCAGAGATAAACGGGCTGATCTCAATAAATTCACCAGTGATGAAAAACAGCACTTGGGTCGAGCCAAAGTAGATAAACAGCACCACCAAAAGCTCAGGCAAACCGCGGATCACGGTAACCAACAAGGTGGTTGGCCATTTGATCAATTTCAGTTTTGCCATTTCACCGCCAGCAAACACCAGTGCCAGCAGTAAACCGACCAGCAAGCTGGCCAACGCAATTTGCAGCGTCATCCAGCTTGCTTGTACCAGTGATAAAGAGTAGCCCGTTAACACCATCTTAGTTTCCGAAGTACTTATTGAAGATCGCGGCGTATTCGCCATTTTCTTTCACGGCTTCCAACGCGGCGTTCAGTTGATCAAGCAGCGCTTGGTTATCTTTATTCACCGCAATACCAAAACCATTGCCAAAGTATTGTGGATTGGTCACTCGCTCACCAACATACTCCAGCTTGTTGTCGCCTTTAAACCATTCAGCCACAACCGCGGTATCTCCGAACACCGAATCAATACGGCCATTTTTCATATCGATAAACGCATCTTGGTAGCTTGAGTATGGTACCGCGACAACATCAGAACGTTGCTCTAACAAAAAGCTTTGGTGAGTAGTACCATTTTGCACACCAACACGTTTGCCTTTCAGCGCTGCTTGATCCGCCACTTTGCCCGCCAGAGAAACGAAGTCGGCTGAGTTGTCGTAGTACGGATTGGAGAAATTCACCTGCTCTAAACGCGCTTCGGTAATGTCCATTGCCGAAATGGCGGCATCATAACGTTTGAATTTCAGTGCTGGGATCAAACTGTCAAACGCTTGGTTGTGGAAGCTACATTTCGCTTCAAGTTGCTTACACAGCGCATTCGCTAAATCCACATCAAAACCTTGGATTTGGTTGTTCTCATCCATGTATTCGAACGGCGCGTAAGTCGCTTCCATCACAAACTTGATCTCTTGTTGCGCAACTGCGCTAGCAGAAACCAAACCAATCAAAGACGCGAGTAGGATCTTTTTCATTGCAATACTCCATGTGTTCTGCGAAATCTGGCGCATCACTGGCCAGAATCTGTGGGCTAATATCGGTTTAACCTTGCGACTTGCCGCTGCATCGGTGTTGACTACCGGCAACTTCTCGTCGTTTGGGCATAACTTAATGTTTTAAATAATCGGCAAACTGCTGAGTCTGCGGATGAGTAAAGGAGGCGTGCGTGCCGTGTTCAACAATGCGCCCTTTTTCGAGGTAGAGCACATGGCTGGCGATTTTCTTGGCAAAGTCGACTTCATGAGTCACCACCACTTGCGTGATCCCTGTTCCACTTAACTCTTTGATAATTTTCACAACTTGATTGGTGATCTCAGGATCCAGAGCCGCTGTCGGCTCATCAAACAGCAGTACATCAGGCTTCATCATCAGTGCACGCGCAATCGCCACTCGCTGCTGCTGGCCACCCGAGAGTTGTAGCGGCCACGCATCGGCTTTATCTGCCAGTTGCAACGTTTTCAGGATCTCGATGGCTTGCTGTTTGGCTTGCGATTTCGCCATACCTGCGACTTTCACCGGGGCTTCCACCAGATTTTCCAGCACAGTCATATGCGGCCATAGATGGTATTGCTGAAACACCATGCCCACTTTGCGACGTAGTGCTAAGCCTTGCTGCTCGGTCGGATGCGTTGAGAAATCAAACGATTGATTGGCGATATGCAGTTGGCCATTATCGGCCGTTTCAAGAAGATTGAGCACACGCAGCAGTGAACTTTTACCCGCTCCACTTGGCCCAAGTAGCACTAAAGTTTCACCACTCGCACATTCAAAGTGGATGTCGTGCAGCACCTGAGTGGTGCCATAAGACTTGTTAATTCCGTTAACTCGAATACTCATGCTGACATACTGCATTAATTATCATCTGGCGTTCATACTACTACGAACGTATTTTTATGCAATAAAAATGTATAAAAACCAAAAGCACAGACTGTTTGTATAAAAAAACGCCATAAGAATAGCAAAAACGACTGGTTAAACCACAATCAAATGCATAAATCGTGATATTGCCAAACTACTTGCCACTTCCAGTCGTTGGGTATGAAGCATTCAAGTTACCACTTCTTCATTAGCCGCCCAACCAAGCTCGGATGATAGCTCCAGCAGTGATCAAACATACTCATCAACTGCGGGTTGCCATATTTTGATAGGCTGATGGCATGAAAGCGGTTTTTGCGCGTTTTGAGTTCCGCCACTTGCGCCAGCAGCTCGTCACTTTGTTTGGGTGCAATGAAATCCGACATCACAACCAAATCGCCATTGCGATACTTATCACTGCTCATCAGTTCAATAGATTTGAGGAGCACGGGCTCAAAATCTGTACCACCATGAAACGAATAACTTAAGAAGTCACTCGCTTCGCGCAGTCCATCTTGGCGAGTCAATTCGTAGGTGATGAACTCGGAAGAAAACAGCATCACATAACAATCACGATCTTCTGCCAACGCAATTTGCATCAGCGCGTAAGCCATGGCTTTGGCACACTGCTCGGGAAAGCCACTCATGGATCCTGAGGCATCAATACAGAGAATGAACGGCCCTTTTTCGATATCAACCTGTTTGTTGTCAGGACGATGGGCTCGCACCTTACGCAGAGTGCGTGATTTACCCTGCATGCGATAGTTCATTAACCGTTTATCGACCAAGTGCTTATAAAACACCACTTCCAGCTCTGGATAAGCTAAAAACATGGTTTCGTTGGGCAGTAGCTTATTC
Organism: Vibrio paracholerae; assembly: GCF_037672085.1. NCBI lineage: Bacteria > Pseudomonadati > Pseudomonadota > Gammaproteobacteria > Vibrionales > Vibrionaceae > Vibrio > Vibrio paracholerae. The sequence continues at coordinate 756,665 of NZ_JBBHLM010000001.1, forward strand.
AAATCGTCACTTTCGTGGATACCCACAATGTCATCGGTCGCTTCATCTGAACGCTCTTCGACCATTTGCATCTCTTCAGCGGGCGCACGATTTAGGTCCGGATCGTCAACCTGGCCAGCCATTCGCCCCAGCTGCTCGGCGATTTCCTGCATGCCTTTGTGTTTTTTGAGAAACTCAGCGTAACGCTTCATAACCGTGAGATCATTGCGGCTCAATTTCGCTGCCGCCATATCCCAAAGTCGGCCGACGATCGCTTCATCACCCGCTTCAGTGACCTTATCTATATTGCGCATGGTTTCCATACGCTGATAGAGATCAGCCAACATACGCTCTTTGTTGGCTTTAAGTTCGATCACCTGCGCTTGGCGAATCGCATCAGACAGTGATTTATACCACTGATCACAAAAGAAATGAGGGAACATGGGGTTATGATGCAGCTTCTCTTTTTCGAGCAAGCGGCGCGCTTCTAAATAGAATGCGGAGTCCCATTCCAGTTTCTTCACCACGTCTGGGACTTGCGTAAAAAACGTCTCTTCATCCCAGTGAATCACTTCTTGGTAGAGGGCCAACTCACGTTGGAATCGTTCGGTTTCACACACTTTGGTCATACGACGACGAACGCTGGTGCGCCACTTAATCAGATGATTTTTCACTGACGTGCCCACACCACGGTTTTCCGCCATCATCATCACTTGGGAACGCGCAACCAAGTCATTGACGGCGGTATCAATCAAGCCAGATTCTGCTATGGCAACAACCAGATTAAATGCATCCGCCCCTAACATAATGACACCTAAGAAAAAAATTGGTTGAGGTTACGAATGCGCATCACATTACGCTCGCATTCAACTTGAGTGGCATCCAACTGCTGCTGCAGCTCATGCAAGGTCGCTTGCATTGCCGTCGGCAATTCAGGGTCGATAAAGCTATGCGGCAGCGCATCGTGAAATTTGAGGCGCACTTTACGTAAATGGTGCTCCGCATGAGTGAGCTGCGCCATGGCTTGATCCGCTTTCGCCAGCCAATTCTGATACAGCGACTCATCTAAACCTTGTTTGGTAACCATCGCCAGAAGTACGGAGCGGTTGGCAATATCTTTACTCACCAGATTGTTACTGGCATCGAGATCAAAGCGTAAGCGACATAGATTGGTGTTTTGGTTCACATAGCCATAAGCTTCGCCGTGCCCTTCTTTGATCACGCGCTCTAACTCACTTTTCTGTACGTAAATCCAACGGCTATCGCCTTTCTCACCTTCAGAAACCGACATATTGCTCTGCAATAACACCAGCTTAATCAAATCAGGCGTCATGCCCACTTTGTAAATTTTGGCATCAGACAGGTCATATTGATGATGAACTTGTTTTTTGATTAAGCCATTGGTGGTTTCCAGTGACAGCACCATGGCAAACTCAGACTCTAGCTCTTCTTGAATTTGGGCAAGCTCAAGTCGACATACATCGAGCTGTTGCTCAACTTCTGCTTGGTCAAAGGCGTACCGCAGCGCAAATTCGCGGATCACCTCATGCACCACATCATGCGATTCTGGGGTATTCCACAAGCAGTTTTGCAGCAGCAGTAGATCTAACGGGTTAATCTCATCACGGCCATTAAAAAATGCACTGGCTTTCAAAAGTTTGGCCGCTTTTTTCCAACGACGGTCAGACACATACATCTCTAAATCTGAACCCGCGCTCTCTTTTGAGCGCTCTTCAACCATAGTTTTCAACTGGTAGAGTTTTTCGAAAACGTCATCACTGAGTTCAAGCTTATCCAGTTGCTGCTGCCATTGGTGATACTCTTCATCGGTGATCGCCAACCCTGCTGGAATTTGCGCTTCTTGCGCTGTACCAACGGTAAGCATGGATTTGAAATTTTGTTTGTTTTGAATTCGATTTACAAAAATTCGTACCAACATACGGTCATAGAGTGCTTCGAGGCCGCTGTCTTCGTCTGGGAGTTCATTGGAGGCCGTCACCAAGAGGCGCATCGGTACGCGCTCAATATCGCTACCATTTTTGAAGGTTTTCTCGTTGACAACCGTTAGTAAGGTGTTGAGGATGGCAGGCCCTGCCTTCCAGATTTCATCCAAGAACACGACCTGTGCGGTAGGCAAATAACCCTGGGTAAGGCGCACATAGCGACCATTGTCTTTCAATTCTTGAATACTCAGCGGCCCAAACACCTCTTCGGGGGTTGAAAAACGAGTCATCAGGTATTCAAAATAGCTTCTGTTATCAAATGCTTGAATCAAACGCTTAGCGATAAGGCTTTTAGCGATACCCGGTGGGCCGAGCAAAAACACACTTTCACCAGCCAACGCGGTCAATAAACAGAGCTTAATGGTATTTTCACGCTCATACACGCCATCAGAGAGCGCCTTGGCCAGCTTATTGATTCGCTCTGAAAGCAGCGCTTTGCGCGCATGTGAGCTATGGGTGGGTTGCAGCATCTCTTGATTCCTCAGACAAAGCCCAAATTGGGTAATATTGTTTCAATAAGAAGCACTGTTTCGATAAACAACGACTCTATAAACAATGGCTCTATAAACAATAGTTTCAATAAACAATTACTTTATACAATTGTTGTCGATTTGTTACAAAGTGTATTTTTTGTTTTATGCATCCTTATAACAGATCTCATTTCCTTGAAACAATTGGTAATCATTGATTGCACATTTAGCGGCTCAACTTCTCGCCATTTCCACAGACACGACGCAAAAAGTACAATTTATTCTTGGGGATGCCATTGAACCTAAGGTAAGGTGACTCCCTCATCATTGCTTTATTTTGACAAGACACACTCCATGAGCAAAATCATCCATCAATGGAAAAGCATCGCACTGGTCGAGGAGGACGTTTTGCTTCCGAATGGCCACTCGGTCACACATACCACGATTTCACACCCCGGTGCGGCAGTGATTTTGCCACTGACTGACCAAGGCGAGATTGTACTGATACGCCAATTTCGCCCTTCGCTCAAAAAATGGTTACTCGAACTTCCTGCTGGCACTATAGAAGAGGGGGAACCGCCTCTTTCCTGTGCGCAGCGCGAATTAGAGGAAGAAACCGGCTTTAGCGCTCAGCAATTTATCGAACTCGGTCAAGTCACGCCGCTCGCGGGTTTCTGCGATGAAATTCAACATCTGTTTGTCGCAAAAAACCTAAGCAAAACGGCGCGCTATTCTTGCGATGAGGACGAAGTGATTGAAGTCCTCTTTCTTACCCCACAAGAATTAGAACGTAAAATTGTTTTCGGCGAAATCACCGACTCCAAAACCATTGCTTGTTTAAGTAAAGCCAAACTTTGCGGATATTTGTAGGAGAAAAGATGGACTTTCGATCGGATACCGTTACCCAACCGACTGACGCGATGCGTCAAGCGATGGCACAAGCCCCTGTGGGTGACGATGTGTATGGCGATGACCCCACCGTCAACGAGTTAGAACAGTGGGCGGCCGAGCGCCATGGCTTTGAAGCCGCGCTGTTTACCACCTCAGGCACTCAAGCCAATTTGTTAGGTTTACTCGCTCATTGCGAGCGCGGCGACGAATATTTGTGTGGCCAGCAAGCCCATAACTATCGTTATGAAGCTGGCGGTGCTGCCGTACTTGGCTCTATCCAGCCACAACCGATTGACAATGAACCGGATGGCACACTCGATTTCGCCAAACTCAAAGCCGCAATCAAACCGGATGATGCGCATTTTGCCCGCACCAAACTGCTCAGCTTGGAAAACACCATCAATGGTAAAGTGCTTCCACTCAGTTATTTGGCGAAGGCGCGTGAGTTTGTTGATCAACATGGTTTGCAACTGCACCTTGATGGGGCTCGGGTATACAACGCGGCGGTCGCACTGGATGTGGATGTCAAAGAGATCGCGCAGTATTTTGATTCGATCACCGTGTGTCTATCCAAAGGCTTAGCCGCGCCAGTCGGTTCGTTGCTGCTCGGTTCCAAGGACTTTATTGCCAAAGCGAGACGCTGGCGAAAAATGGTCGGTGGCGGTATGCGCCAAGCGGGCATTTTAGCCGCAGCGGGGAAATTGGCGCTCACCGAGCAAGTCACGCAACTCAAGACCGATCATGATAATGCTCGTCATCTGGCTTTGGGGCTGAATGCTTTACCGGGGTTTTCAGTTAATACCGAATGGGTACAGACCAATATTGTGTTTGCTAAATTGGACGCGACAGTCGATATCCAGTCCATCGCCCAGCAACTTCGCCAAGAAGGCATTATCATCACCGCGGGTAATCCAGTGCGCTTCGTGACACATAAAGATATTACACGTCAGGATATTGATACCCTACTCGCCAAACTGCGCACCTTACTGGCTTAAGTGAGGTTGAGAATGCTAACAGGCTCGTAAACTCTCTTCATTCTCGCTCGCGCCCTCTTGAGCTTCCCCTTAGGGGAAGCTTTATACTCCGCGCACTGATTTACACCCTCTTGTTTGGAGTTTATTGATGCGCGTTGTGTGCTCTCTGCTTTGTTTAACCCTTGTTTCGACTCCGCTCTTCGCCAGTGGCGACCCAGTACTCGGTAAACAAAAAGCGCCAAGTTGTGTGTTTTGCCACGGCACCGACGGCAAAGCTAGTCAGGTCAGCTATCCTAACCTTGATGGGCAAAGCGCAGAATACCTGTATAGCGCGATGAAGGCTTACCAACTCGGTGAGCGCACAGGCCCAATGGCGGAGATGATGAGAGCTCAGTTGCAACGTTTAAATGATCAAGATTTGCGCGACATTGCTGCTTTTTATGCCTCATCCCAATGAGTTTTCCCAAAAATTCCACGTTTAAAGCACAAGAGTCATGAAAAATCGGCGCAGATCTGGTAAAAATCGGGACGTCTCAGTGACCGTTATACATTAGGTTGACATGATTGAAAAAAAACAGGGGCGGCGTAGTGCGCAAGATGCCCAAAAAACGCGTTATCACATTATCACCATAGCGGCAGAGCTGTTCTGCGAGCTCGGTTATTCACGCGTTTCTCTGCGCCATATCAGTGAAAAGGCCGGCGTCTCACACAGCTTGATCCGCCATCATTTCGGCAGTAAAGAAAAGATCTGGCACAGCATCAGCGATGGTCTGCATGATTATATGATTCGCTACATGCAGACGGTGCTCCAAGCCATGCCGGCAGAAACTCCCGTCAACGTAAAGCTGTACTCTTTCATCATGCGCATGTTGGCACATGGCTTAATCATTAAACAGCCAATCCAATTGATTGCGGATGCCGTTCGCCAAGAAGATAAGTTATTCGATTATTTCCTCGATACTTCTGGTGAGATTGAACGCTTGGTTGAATCCTTGGCGGACGACTACAACCGTCAGTACCCCCAATCACCGATCCATTTGTGGGAAATCAAATGGCAGATGATCATGTACACACATAGTGCGGCCAGTTTGACGCCTTTTATGCGTGCAACCTGGGCCCCGGAAATTGACGATGTTTCCACCTGTTTACTCAAACATTGGCAGTTGTTTAACGCTTTGATGGTTGAGAAATTTCATGTCGCCAAGCCTTACATTATGCAACCCAACTCGGTGGATGAGCTGGTGTATACCCTCAGTTGCGACTGGCGAGATGTCTATAAAGAGACGCAAGAGTAATAGGCGACGTAAGCTATCCCCTTCCGATGTACTGTTTGCATGTGCTGTGATTGGCGATAGCAAACGGGATATCGATGGATGCAACTGATTTACCCTACTTAACGCGCTTTTTTACCGCGCTGCGCATGGATTTTCAGCTGTGCTTTTAGTTTGCGTTTTTCTGACGAACGGCCAGCCGAGCGACGCGGTGAATTTTCCTCATGCACCACAGGGCTAGGCTCAAAACCTTTCAACCACTCTTGCGGCAGGCGTGTATTGAGTAAACGCTCAATCGCTTCAAGTTGTGGCTGTTCATCATGCGACAGTAAAGAGACCGCCAATCCCGCTAAACCTGCGCGCCCCGTACGCCCAATACGATGTACATAGTCTTCCGCTTTAAATGGCATATCGTAGTTCACCACTTGCTCAAGCTGGGCAATGTCTAACCCACGTGCGGCGACATCGGTCGCAATCAAAGCACGCACTTTACCTGCTTTAAAATCATCCAGAGCCTTTTGGCGTGCGCCTTGGCTTTTATCGCCATTAATCGACACCGCTTTTATGCCATCCAACTTGAGTTCTTCAGCCAGTGCATCACTGCCTTGACGGGTTTTGGTAAACACCAACACCTGCTGCCAATTTTTCGAACCAATCAGATAAGAGAGCAGTTCACGCTTGCGCTTTTTATCCACCGGATACACCATCTGCTGCACGGTTTCTGCCGTGGAATTGGATGGCGTCACCTGCACTTCGATAGGATCACGCATGATGCGATACGCGACCGCTTTGATTTTGCTATCAAACGTTGCAGAGAAAAACAGCGTTTGACGCAGTGGCGATAAACGGCGCAGCACGCGCTGCAAATCTGGCATAAAGCCCATATCCAGCATGCGATCCGCTTCATCGAGTACCAACACTTCAACTTTGCCCAAAAACAGCGATTTCACATGGGCGTGATCGAGCAAACGCCCCGGCGTCGCAATCAAAATATCCACACCACCACGCAAATGATTGAGCTGCACCTTCATGCTCGTGCCGCCATAAACGGCTACGATCTTAAGCTCCGTTCCTTTCGCGTAGGCTTGTAGGCTATCCAATACTTGCTGAGCTAACTCACGCGTCGGCACAAGCACTAACGCCCGGATCTCTTTGCTGTTTGTTTCACGCTGCCAAGGCTGCTCAATAAAGCGTTGGATCAAAGGTAAGCCAAATGCCGCCGTTTTACCGGTTCCGGTTTGCGCCCCTGCCAGTACATCTTTTCCTTGCAATACATGGGGAATAGCTTGCTGTTGGATTGGAGTGGGATTGACGATCCCAAGCTCGCTCAATGTATTCAGCAAACGAGAATCCAAGCCTAATTGCGAAAAAGTGATGGAGAGTTCTGACATGTCGCGTACCTAATAACTTTTGGGGCGCGGATTGTATCAAAGTGAACGGCGTTTGGCTTTCTCTAAAACATCCGGATACAGCACCGCAAACAGTGCTTGTAACTCGGTGTAGTTGTCCTCTAATCCCTGTGCGCTACAAGCCAAAGGCTGCATGCGAGGGCTGCGCTGCGCCATCTTGCTCAACGCATAGCGAATATTAGCCAACTCCGCATAGGAGGCTAACCATTCTCCTTGCCACATAGCGCGATTCACTCGCACAAAACGCTCAGGCAGCGCCGATGTACTTTCTTCGGCTATCCCTTGTTGTGCATGAGTCAGAAACTGCCCCAAGGGCTCGGCATGCCAATTCGACCAAGTATTGACTAAACAGTGATCCCAAAACAGGTCGAGGGCAATCGGCGCAAAGCGTTGTTGTTGGGAAGGAAACAGAGATTTCGCCGCTTTCATCACTGGGTGGCTATCGGTGTAAGCATCAACCCAGCGATGTAAACGGATTCCTTGCACTAAAGATTGCGGATACTGCTCTGTCGGATCACCTTTGACAAAATCGCCCAGTAAATTACCGAGTAAGCTACTTTGGCAGTGATGAGCAATATGCAGATGGGCAAGGAAGTTCATGGGATAAGAGATTCGGCGTGATACCGAGAAGGTGATTATGACGCAGAGACGTCGGTTTGCTCTGATTCAACCGCTTGGTAATCGCTGAGCGTAAAACCAATCTCCATCGCATCAAGCAGCTCTAGACATTCATCATTGTGATTGTGGTCACTCATTGTTGACCTCCTTAATTCATACTTATTTCATCCTTTTATCCCCTTTCGACTTGAAGTTCAACTTCACGTTGAACTTGACGTTGAAGAAGGATAACGGTTTCTGGTGAGATGTTCATCGTAAGCGCTTCCAGAAACGCCAATAAGGTTTACCACAGCTTGTAGTAAGTACCAAGGTTTCTTTGTGGTAAAAACCTCAGTTACATAAAGTGTAAATTATTAATTACAGCTTCGGATTTAAATTTTTACAAACAGATTGACGCAAATCGAAAGCTTCTACAGAATAGCCAAAAAATAGCGAAATGAGATTATTAATCGGTCAAATTTCGCACAAATCACTAAACACAACATCTAAAAACGTATAAAAGAGTTTACACATGACGCAATCGAAGCTTTTAGGCAGTACTTTGATTATCGCGGGCACCACGATTGGTGCAGGAATGCTAGCTCTGCCTCTAGCTTCCGCCGGTATTGGCTTCTCAACCTCATTGATGATTATGCTCGGCTTGTGGATGCTGATGGCATTTACTGCATTGCTGATGGTAGAAATCCACCAGTACGCTGATAAAGAGGCAACTTTGCATACTCTCGCCAAACAGATTTTAGGCGATAAAGGCAAATGGGTAGCGACGTTCGCTATGTTATTTTTGTTTTACTCGCTGTGTGCGGCCTACATTGCTGGCGGTGGCGCACAATTTACCCAACGAATTACCGATTTCACCGGCGTGAACGTTGAAAGCTCGAGCGGTACTTTGCTGTTTACCTTGATTGTCGCTTTGGTCGTCACCGTTGGAACCGGCACAGTTGATCGCGTCAATCGCGTATTATTTGCTGGCAAGATGATCGCTATGGTGGCGGTACTGTTTTTCCTTGCGCCTAACGTTTCGCAGTCTTACTTACTGAGTATGCCGATTCAGCAGGGCTTGATTGTCGCGGCCATTCCCGTGATTTTTACTTCCTTCGGTTTCCACGGCAGTATTCCTGCGATTGTGAATTACTTAGATGGTGATACCCCTGCGCTGCGCAAAGCGATTTTAATCGGCTCTGCGATTCCGCTGGTGATTTACATATTCTGGCAGCTGGTCACTCTTGGGGTGGTAAGTCAATCTGCCCTACTCGACAATATGGGGCTCACAGCGCTCATCGCTGTACTCTCGACCACGGTTCACCAATCAAATCTTGGCAACATCATCGGCGTATTCGCTGACCTTGCTCTACTCACCTCGTTTTTGGGTGTTAGTCTAGGTTTGTTTGAATTTATGGGGGATTCTCTACGTAACCAACAAGGTAAAATGAACCGCCCATTAGCGTCTGTCGTCACCTTCTTACCGCCGCTGGTTTTTGCGCTGTTCTACCCGCAAGGCTTCATTATGGCGCTGGGCTATGCCGCGATTGCGCTCGCCATTCTGGCCATCTTTTTACCTCTGGTGATGGTGATCAAAGTGCGCCAACAAGCCACTGAGCAACACTATCAAGTTACAGGGAGCAATGGGGCTCTGCTTGTGACAGGTTTGGTCGGGCTGCTCATCATCGGCGCACAGCTATTGATTACGTTAGGCATACTTCCCGCTCTTGGTTAACCCTAACGCTCCCCTTATGACTTAGGTAGCGTTTAAAGATAAAAGCAGATTTTAAGGGCGAATAGGCTTCTATTCGCCCTATTTTTATGCAACTCAACTTCTTGATGCAAATCTCATTATTGAAATGATCCTCTCTTATTCTTTCATTTTTATTGAACATGAATCTCACTTTTATCACTTGAATATGATTAACTTGTGCCAGCTATTTTTGCTATGCAGGAGCCATCATGAAAGAAGTTCAATTCAGGACGATTGACCGAGTTTTCATTCGCATGTCGATTAACGACAAAATGTGGGTGATCTTTTTACTGTTTTTAAGTGCAATCACCACAATTGCAGGTATGCGCTATTGGCACACCCTTGCCAGCATTGAGCAGCAGTCTCAATTGGCGGTGGAATACAAATTACAAGGGCTACTCAATCATCCCGACCCTAGCCAGCTTTCCGTACTGAAAGCGCAAAATCGCGTAAGCGACACGACCTATTCACAAGGCGTTGTCACAGCCAGTGCCACCAGCGCAAACGGTCAGGTCTATGCCTATACAGAATCGATGAAACAGTATGAGCAGCCCGCTCGCGAGCAAGCCCTGCGCAGCTTTTTACTCACCTATTTGTGGGCCATTCCTTTTGCCATTTTCACTTACTGGGTCGCGACCTTTATTGGTGGTGCCTTGTGGGTGCTTTATACCACCACCCAAAAAATCGCTGAAGGCGATCTTACGTCACGACTCGGTTTCCATCCCGGACGTGATGAGTTCGGTACGATTGGTTGTGCGCTGGATAAAGCCATGGATACACTTGCAGAGCTGATTGTGGCCGTAAAACAAAACAGCGCCACACTGCGTGACACCGCAATGACTTTTGCTCACGAAGTGAAAGAATCGGAAGTACAGATTCAGAATCAATACAGTTCGCTCGATTCGGTGGCCACCGCGATGGAAGAGATGACCGCTTCAGCAGCCGAAGTTTCAACGACCTCACAGCGAGCCACCGAACAAACGGAACAAGACACCAAACAGGTTGAACGCAGCCAGCAGCGAGTGAGAAAAGCGATTCAAGATATTGAACAGCTCTCACGTTACATCGCCCAAGCGTCATCCTCAGTCGAAACCCTCAACACCAATACAACGCAGATTAATGCGGTGATCACCACCATCAATGCCATTTCAGAGCAAACCAATCTTTTGGCACTTAACGCCGCAATTGAAGCAGCTCGAGCCGGTGAACAAGGTCGAGGTTTTGCGGTAGTTGCCGATGAAGTCCGCACTTTGGCCAGTCGCACTCAATCGGCCACGGTGGAAATTCAAGCCATGATTGAAAAGCTACAGGTGGAAAGCCAAAACATCGCCAAGCTTACCGAGCAGACGGTGAGCCAAGCACACACCAGCAGCCAATTGGTCAGTGAAGTAGGTAACGATGTACAAGCCATCGCGCATTCGGCGCAGCTTATCAATGATCTCAGTGTGCAAATTTCTACTTCAGCCAGCGAACAGAGCTCGGTTGCCAGCGATATTTCATCCGAACTAAGTGATATTCGCAGCCAGTCCAACACGCTGCGCCGTGTTGTAGAGCAGACATCGCAAGGCGTCAGTGAAATTACTCAAGCGACACGCAATTTAGGGGAAATCCTCGCGCGCTACCGCACCTAATTTAGGTTGCAACTCAGCGAAGCGCATAAGCAAACGCCCATCAATCATGATGGGCGTTTGTCTTCAATAGCAACAGTCACTAATGACTGTTTAAGCTTCTGGGTAACCTTGCGGATTATTCGACTGCCAGCGCCAAGTATCTTGCGTCATTTCATCTAAGGTGCGGGTTGCTCTCCAGCCGAGATCTTGCGCAGCTTTTGTCGGGTCAGCCCAGCACTCCGCGATATCCCCCGGACGACGTTCCACCAGTTTATAAGGGACAGCGCAACCCGAAGCCGCTTCAAACGCTTTCACCATTTCAAGCACGCTGTAGCCATTCCCTGTGCCTAGGTTGTAGATATGCAGACCAGCACGAGTGCCGACTTTTTGCAGCGCGGCAATATGACCGTCCGCCAGATCCATCACATGGATGTAGTCACGCACCCCTGTGCCATCTTTGGTCGGATAATCGCTACCAAACACGGAAAGATACTCGCGGCGCCCTACCGCAACCTGAGACACAAACGGCATCAAGTTATTAGGGATGCCTTGTGGATCTTCACCCAACTCGCCAGAGGGATGAGAGCCAACCGGGTTAAAGTAGCGCAGTAGCGTAATACTCCAGTCTGGATTGGCTTTTTGAAAATCGGTCAAACACTCTTCCACCATCAATTTGCTGCGCCCATATGGGTTGGTCGCGCTGGTTGGGAAAGATTCGGTGATCGGCACAGACGCAGGATCGCCATATACGGTTGCAGATGAGCTGAACACCAGCGATTTTACGCCCGCTTCACGCATTGCCGCCACCAAAACTAAGGTGCCATTCACGTTGTTATCGTAATATTCGAGCGGTTTTTGTACGGACTCACCCACCGCTTTGAGGCCCGCAAAATGCACAACCGCCTCAATGTTATGCTGTTGCATGAGATCAACCAGCAAAGCTTTATCACGGATGTCCCCTTGCACAAACTGAGGACGAATACCAATCACTTTTTCAATACGATCAAGGACCGTTGCTTTACTGTTGTATAAATTATCGAGGATCACTGGGGCCATACCCGCTTGGATCATCTGAATACAGGTGTGACTGCCAATGTAACCCATGCCACCTGTAACCAATACTTTCATGCCTAGCCTCCTTCATGTTTTCGGCGATTGTAACGGCTTTTCAGCGATCGCCAAAGCATTGATGCCTCTGGATTAAAAAAATAGACTGCACTATACCTGAAGCAAATGGATCAAATCTGCGATCCAGATTTAAGCTCTTAAATATCCCCTTGTGGCGAAAAGAAGGCGAGAGGCGGACAATCCGGACCATTTGTGGCATCGCACTTGATTCAGAATGCTCCAAAACCCGCAAAATTTATTGACCAAACCCTAATTTCGGCTGACGAAATCACTCTTTTTCGCTACTTTAGCGGGCAGAGTTTACAGAAGGATGTACATCAGTGAGCAAACGGACAATCCAACTCAATTGCGATATGGGCGAAAGCTTCGGCGTCTGGACCATGGGGGCCGATGAAGAAGTGATGCCTTGGATTGATATGGCCAATATCGCTTGTGGCTTTCACGCGTCCGATCCTCATGTTATGAGCCGCACGATAGATTTGGCGCTTGAGCATGAAGTGATGATAGGTGCCCATCCTAGCTACCCAGATTTGCAAGGATTTGGTCGCCGCTCGTTGGCGATGAATGAGCAAGAAGTGAGTGAAATCATTCTTTACCAAGTCGGCGCACTGAAGGCGCTGTGTGAAAGTAAAAATGGCCAATTGAGCTATGTGAAACCTCATGGCGCGCTGTATAACGACATGATGAGCGACCCGAGCATCTTTCGTGCGGTGGTCGACGCCGTTTCCTGTTTTAACCTGCCTTTGATGGTGCTCGCTTCTGCCAACAATCAAGACTATCTCGATATTGCGGACCGTTTTGATGTACCACTGCTGTTTGAAGCTTTTGCCGACCGTACCTATCTCGCCAATGGCAAGCTGACACCGCGCTCACAACCCAATGCGGTACTCAGTAGCGAAGAAGCCATTCTCAACCAAGTGCGACAAATCGCCCGTTACGGCAAAGTCACCAGTTCTGATGGGTTCGTCATCCCGATTGAAGCGGATACTTTATGTGTGCACGGCGATAACCCAAACGCAGTGTCGCTCATCGCCCGAATTCGTGCTGCGTTGGATGAGTAGGCCATGTCCATCCCATTTGAAATTGAGCCGATTGCGGAAGGCAGCATACTGGTGCGCTTTCTGCATCCGGCTGATGCAACCTTAGCGATGCATATTGGCCAATGTGCGCATGACATCATGCAGAGTTTGGCCTATGGACTGATGAACGTCACTCCCTCTTACACCACCTTGCTGATTGATTATTTACCCTACCGTTTAACACAAAAGGAGTTGGTGGCGCAGTTGACTTTACTGCTTAATCAACCGCGACAGGCCAACCACGCGAACGCCAATCTCATTGAGCTCCCCGTGTACTACCATCCGGATGTAGGACTTGACCTCATTCGCTATCAGGAACAAGGGCTTTCACTAGCAGAGGTGATTCAGTTGCATACCTCTGTGACTTACACGGTGGCGGCGATTGGCTTTGCTCCCGGGTTTGCCTTTATGACTCAAGTCGCCGAGCCGCTGCGCCGCCCCAGACGTGCTACCCCGCGCCTAATGCTCCCCAAAGGCAGCGTAGGGATTGCCGAGCAACAAACGGCCATTTATCCCAACGCCTCTCCGGGTGGCTGGAACATTATCGGTAACTGTCCGCAAACCTTGTTTGACCCGAAACAAGAGCCGATGTCACCTTGGCAGATTGGCACTCAAGTGCGATTTCGCTCGATTGAACGTGATGAGTTTATTCAGTTGGGCGGTGTGATTGAGCCGTACTCAATCCACAGAGCTTAAGATGGCCAACACCCAGAGCTGCCTCAGATAACAGCTGCCTCAGGTAACAGCGGCCTCAGGTAACAGTTGCCTAGGGTAACAAAGGAATAAGCAGGGAATATTTTCCATAAGGAAGGAACATGCTAGGTAAGCTGCACGTGATCAAAGCGGGACCACTCACGCTACTTCACGACTTGGGTCGCTATGGGTTCAGTCATTTCGGGATCACGCCTTCCGGCCCTCTCGATGAATACGCCTACAGCTGGGCTAACCATTTACTCGTCAATCCCGTCAATTGCGCCACCCTAGAAATCACGCTCGGTCCAGCGGAATTTCTTTTACGCAGCGACGCTCAATTGGCGATTGCCGGAGGCGATCTCAATGCCACGCTAGACGGTCGCCCCATCGCCAATTGGAGCCGATTTTATGCCAAGCAAGGACAAACGCTGCGCTTTGGTTTACCACGCAACGGGCTACGCGCCTATCTTGCGGTTCAAGGTGGGTTTACGGTCTCACCACAACTGGGCTCTGTATCTACCCATGTTCGGCAAGGCTTAGGGGGACTAACGTCGCAAGGGCTGGCGCTGCAAACGGGTGATGACTTAGCATTTTCCGCACGGCAGATTGCCCAAAAACCCGTGCAGATGACGTTTCGCTTTCGACCTGATTACAACTTACCTCTGCGACTGCGCGTGATTGAGAGTTACCAATATCAAGCGTTTTCACCATCCGCGATGGAAAGCTTCTACCGCAGCGAATTTATCGTGACCCCAAACAGCGATCGCATGGGCTATCGCTTGCAAGGTGAAACCATATCGCCACCGGATCAAGCCATTCTCTCTGAGGGAATTGCCTTGGGGGCGATTCAAGTTCCGCCGAATGGTCAGCCAATCATTTTGCTCAATGATCGGCAGACGATTGGCGGGTATCCCAAGCTAGGTTGTGTGGCGAGAATCGATCTGCCCCGTTTAGCGCAAACCAAGCCGGGACATTCCGTACGGTTTGTCGCTGGCGATCTCGCTGGGCTTCAAGCGGTATGGTGTCAGTGGGCGCGATTTTTCGGTTACTGATCCTTTCCGTTTTTTGAAGCTTCCGTTATTAAAACTTCCGTTATTGAGACTTTAAAGCCCATACACCTTGGCTAACGCGGCGGGATAACCACGCGCATGGCATAAGCGTATCGCCTGCTGCTCCACCTGCTGCGCAGTGAAGGCCATACTGCATGGATGCTCAGCCTCAATCGATAGCTCACCAGCATCTGGCTTGAGTTGCCAAACCGCAACCAATTGGCAAGCGGCTCTCAGCGCCGATGAGCCTTTGACCACTTCGAGTCTCGCGTACTGATTGGCTTCAAAACTGACGTCCGCCGCACGCAGTGTCACATCGTCACCGGGGATCTGCTGCGCACCGAATAGCGGTGTGCCCGCAAACTCCGCATTGTCAAAACTGGGCACAAAGCGGCTCATATGCTGTATCGCACGCACAGTGCGCTCTTTTTGTGCCGACATCGGCCAGCCACGCTCAATCTTGTGTTGCAGATACAACGGCAGCTTTGGCTGCGCGGATGTCGGAGTCGAGGCGACCAAACCATCCGCAAACAAGGTGATAGATTCCGTCATGCCATGCAGTTGGAACGTGCCATCGGCATAAGGGGTAAGCTGCGCCATGCCATCTTCGCTACCACGTGGGCCATGGAAAATCACTTCTGGCCACCACTGATGACATGCAGGCCAGTGAGTGACATACGCCGCTTTAAACTCCACCAAACGCTGTCTGTGGTGGCGAGCCATATCGTCTACTCGTCCTGTCTCAAAACCACAAGCATTGACCAGATAATCCACAGTTTGAGTATGGCGCTCCCCTTGCGCATCAAGATAAGTCAATCGCCACTGGTTGTCTTGAAACGTGGCATCCACCAGTTCAGTGCGCAACATCACTTGGCAATTGGGTAAGGCTTCGAGAGTCAGATCGACGCTGGCTGCTAAGCGAAACACACTCCAACCGTATTCTTGAACCAACACGACAGGATATTTGAGCTGTGTAAGATCGGCATGCTGAGCAAACGGAATCACCCACTCATCGTCGCTTTGCGGTGGATTGGATTGTTGCTGCTGCGCCAAACGCTCTAACTCTTCACGCTGATACAAGCGATAGTAATTATCGACTCCGCCGAGCACTTGATTGGCCGCATCTTGCTCCACCAACTTACGATACGCGTTTTGAATGGTCACTAAGCGCGGCAGAATTTCTTCGGGTTGACCCGGATCGGATTGCGGGATAGCAATCAAGGTTGGGCGAACATTTAAGGTGTGTGGATAAAGGCGTACCGTTTCAATTGACTGCTCCAATAGGTCGATACACTGCTGCTCGGAAATTTCTCGATAGAGATTGCCCCCGGCATGCAGATGACAAATCGGCGGCCCACTGACTAAACCAGCACTTTTTTCCATCAGGACAACATTGAGTCCCAGCTCACCCAAATGGACGGCCGCCGTCGCACCAGCAATACCGCCACCTATGATAGCAATTCGGGGATCTTGAGATCGCAATGTCATATTTTACCTACTGTTACA
The DNA here is from genome assembly GCF_037672085.1 of Vibrio paracholerae. NCBI lineage: Bacteria > Pseudomonadati > Pseudomonadota > Gammaproteobacteria > Vibrionales > Vibrionaceae > Vibrio > Vibrio paracholerae. The sequence continues at coordinate 773,077 of NZ_JBBHLM010000001.1, forward strand.
TCAAGGCTAAGAAATGTGGTCGCCATTCTAAAGGGTATGAAACGTTAATAAAATCACATTTTTTACGCGGACTTATCCTCGGCCGATCACTCAATCCTGACCAAACAGGTCACGAGTGTAGATTTTTCTCCCGCCCCAAGCGGTTATCGGGAGAGATTCAAGTTTTACCATGCCATAGAAAATTGACGATTTAGTGACTGCAAATGGCTTGCCTAATTTGACCTTAAGTAACAAAAAACAACCTGTAACATAAGGTTTTTTGATCAAGCGCACTCATGGCTCACAAAGCCGATTTTTAGCCGAAAAAAGTCAAAAAAACGCTTGACTGAGATTTGCCATTTTTCCCTTTTCACCACTTTGTGAATAACCGATCCTCGCAAACCTCGGCCACGACGGGGCTGGCACCCCAACCCCCTTCATCCGCTACTTTACTTATCCCAAAAGTTATCCACTGATTTTGTGGATAACTAACCCATTTACCCCGACACTCAATCGCTGAAGGCTTTATTGACGGGGGCTAACAGGCGTTTCAACAAACTGCTCACAACCGCAGCAAGTGTGCAAAAAGTCAACGCAGGGAGCACGAACCACAGCGCCATATGCAGACTCGGAGTCAGGCTAAATCCCCATTTCATGACCGCAGCGACGACTGCATCAGCACTGACGCTGGCGACTAACCCTCCGACTAACGCCATCACCCCATACTCAGCCCAAATGGTGTGCATAACTCGGCGGCGACTCGCCCCTAGCGTGCGGTACAGGCGGATCTCCTGCTGACGTTGACTAAGGCTTAAGCGCAGCAAAGTAAAAATCAGCAATACCCCTGCTAGCACACCGAGTGCCGCCAACACCGTCACAGACCAAACAATTTGGGTCAACAAGGCTTGGATTTTGGCTCCCATGGTGCGAATGTCCATCAAGCTCACCGTCGGGTGTTGCCGTGAGAGCTGACCGAGCAACGCATCATGTTCGGGCTGAATGCGGAAGCTGATCAAATAACTGGCTGGCAAGTTTTGCACCACGTCCGGACTAAAAATGAAGTAAAAATTGGGCTTCATTTCACGCCACTCGACCTGGCGAATGGTGTTCACTTGCGCGCTCACTGTTTGGCTATTGATCATAAACGTCAGCGTATCCCCAAGTTTAAGCCCGAGGTCGCTCGCCACTTCCTGCTCAACCGATACGCCATTTTGGCTTTGCCACTCTCCTTGCAAAATGGGGTTGTAATCGGGTAACTGCTCTGCCCAGGTTAAATTCAGCTCACGGCGCAGCGCATCTGAACTCTCTTCACCATTTTGCGCGTATTGTTTCGCCTCTTGACCGTTAATATGCGTTAAGCGCCCACGCATGATGGGATAAGCGGCAGAGCGCTCAATGCTTGCTGTATCTAATGCCGCAAGGTAACTGGCTTTTTCGTATTCACTGATGTTGAGTGCAAACGCATTCGGCGCATTTTCCGGCAAGGTGCGCTGCCAATCTGAGAGCAAATCGGTACGCACTAACCAGATGATGGCCAGTAACATCAAAGAGAGGGCTAACGCGCCAAACTGTAAACCACTTGCTGCACCAGAGCGGTTAATTCGGCTCAGTGCCAATGCCATAGCAGGATTGAGCGGTAGCTTAGCCAGCAGACGAGTCACCAGGACACTGACCACCGCTAACACCGCAAACAGCACCACAATACCGATCAGCACAATCCAGATCAGTTGGTTTTGCCAATACACCAGCAGTAGCGGCACAATCGGTACCATGATCAGCAGCAGATTGCGCTGCCAACGAGTTTGTGCCGCCACCGGCTGCATGACCGCAACCGCACTCACACTCAATAGACGTCCCAGCGGGATCCCCAGAGCCGGCACCGCAATCAATAAGCTGCTGGCAAGTGCAATCCACAGCGGACGCAAACCGTAACTGGGGAGCGGGTCGGGCAACAAATCTTTTAGTGGCAAACGCAGCAGCGACTCCAACCCAACACCAATAACGCTGCCCAACACCACCGCAAATACCAGTAACAATCCGACTTGCAACGCTAACCAATGGCGTAACCAGCGGCGACTTGCTCCGAGACTTTTTAACATCGCAATCGTATGCGTGCGGGTGGAAACGTAATGCTGACAGGTCAGCACTAAGGTGGTCGCGGCCATCAAGATCACAATCGCCACGGTCAGCGATAAGTACTGTTGAGTGCGTTCAAACACCTCATTCGTACGGCTGCCACTTTCTTGATCGCGCCAGCGATCGCTCGCCGTTAAGCTCACTTGTTGTTTTATCGATTCAATCGCAGAGTCATCACCAGTCATAAATAGGCTAAATTGCACCCGACTCCCCGGCTGAATCGCGCCAGTTTTATCCACATCAGAGGCATGGATGTAAACCGATGGCATTTGCTGGAATGGGTTAAAGCTCAGTCCCGGCTCTTCCAACACCTCGCCGCTGACCACAAAATCTGCATCACCAATCGTGACATTGTCACCGATATCCACCCCTAGCTGATCTTTTACTCGCGGCTCAAGCCAAAGTTGGTTGCTCGCCACATGATTAAAGGTTTGCTGACCATCGCTTAAACGCATCTCACCACGCAGTGGATAAACACTATCTACCGCTTTTACAGTGACTAACTGCATTCCTTGATCGCTAAAGGCCATGGTCGCAAAACGGGTCATTTGTGAAGTTTGATTGGCTTGCTGCGCGGTCAGGGTCAATAAGGACTCAGGAAGTGGGTTGCCCGAAACAAATACCGTATCAGCGGTTAACGCATCACGCCCTTGTTTCACAATCACTTGTTCCATACGCTGCGCGAGCGCGGTTAATGCAAAAATCGAGGCAATAATTAAGGTTAGCGCAACAGTCACCGGCCATAACTGCCCGTGACGAATTTCACTTAAGCTCCAACGCAGCAACCGGCGATTGAGCGATGCGGGAGGCAAGGCCTTCATACGCGCTCCTCCAGCTCACCCGCTTGCATGAAGAATCGGCGCTGACAACGCTGCGCGAGTTTAGGGTCATGCGTCACCAACACTAGTGTGGTGCCGTGTTCACGGTTCAGTTCAAACAGTAAATCAATCACTTTTGCAGCAGTTTCTTGATCCAAATTGCCTGTTGGCTCATCAGCAAACAGCACTTGGGGGCTTATCATAAATGCGCGAGCAATCGCTACGCGTTGCTGCTCACCACCCGACAATTGTGCGGGCGAATGGTGCATTCGATGCTCCAAACCGACCGCTTTGAGCAGCTTCTGGGCGCGCTCGCGATCCTCCGCCTCACCTTTTAACAAACAAGGCAGAGTGACATTTTCTAGCGCCGACAGGCTCGGAATAAGCAGAAAACTTTGGAACACAAACCCAACGGATTCACTGCGCAGTGCGGCGCGGGCTTCATCATCAAGTTGTGAAAGCGGTTTCCCCAACAGATACACTTCCCCTTCACTTGGCGTATCTAAACCCGCCAGTAGCGTCATCAGCGTCGATTTTCCCGCGCCTGATGCCCCGACAATCGCCACACTTTCTCCCGCTTGAATCGAGAGATTCACCTGTTTAAGGATTGTTAATTGCTCCTGATTAGTGGAGACTAATTTGGATAGTGATTGCGCTGAAATGATGGATGTTTGCATGACCCGACTACTTTCCTTTTTGTTTGTTGTTCTCTTTTCTGCTGCCGCCAGCAGTAAAACGTTATTGATACTCGGCGACAGTTTAAGCGCAGGGTACGAAATGCCCATCGAACAAGCTTGGCCAAGTTTACTGGCCGACGAGCTAGTGGAACAGGGTCAAACCGTTACCATAGTTAACGGGAGCATTTCTGGTGATACCACAGGCAACGGGCTCGACCGCCTGCCCTCTCTTCTGAGCCAACATCAGCCCGATACCGTACTGATAGAATTAGGGGCCAACGACGGTTTACGCGGTTTTCCACCGCAAACGGTCACTCATAACCTCACCACCATGATTGAACAGATCCAAGCTCAAAACGCAAAAGTCATCTTAATGCAGATCCGTATCCCACCTAACTATGGCAAACGGTACAGCGATACGTTTTACCAGATCTATCCTAACCTAGCTGAGCAGTTTTCTATCCCGCTTATCCCGTTCTTTCTTGAGCAAGTGATCCTCAAACCAGAATGGATGATGGCAGATGGTTTACACCCCAAACCTGAAGCGCAGCCTTGGATAGCCAAGTTTGTGGCCGAACACCTTGCCGCACATTTGTAACACCATCCACCGATTTACTGGTTTAGCTCAATAAAATTTACTCAGCTTTACGTTATTTTTGAGCCCTTAACTAGAGAATAGGTGACCCTATGCACATCAAGCCAATCATTCAGGGCGTTGTGGCGCGCAGCGCCCATCCTTATGGCTGCGAACAAGCCGTCCTACAACAGATCCAGTACGTAAAACAGGCGAATCCGATCAAGTCAGGTCCAAAACGCGTTCTGATCCTCGGAGCATCGTCGGGATTTGGGCTCGCGGCAAGGATTGCGCTGACCTTTGGTGGCGCGCAAGCCGATACGATTGGGGTCTCCTTTGAACGTGCTCCGAGTGAAACACAAACGGGCAGTGCGGGTTACTACAACAATCTCTTTTTTAAACAGCATGCCGAGCAAGCAGGTCGCATCGCGGTCAATCTCGAAGGCGATGTTTTTTCCGCCGACATGCGTGAGCAAGTGATTGAAGCGATAGAAACCTATTTTGAAGGGGAAGTGGACCTCATCATTTACAGCATTGCCAGTGGTATGCGCCGTAAACCGGATGGCGAGTTCTGGCGCTCCGCAATTAAGCCAATCGGTGAAGCGGTCTCTGGCGCAACCCTCTTGCTTGAAAATGACACGTGGATGGAAACCACCTTACAACCGGCCAGCCAAGAGGAGATTGAAGGGACGTTACGCGTCATGGGCGGCGATGATTGGGAAAACTGGATTGATACTTTGATCAATGCCGAATCACTCGCTGAAGGGTGCAAAACGATCGCGTTTTCTTACATGGGCCCTGACGTTACTCACCCTATCTATCTGGATGGAACTTTAGGCCGCGCTAAAATCGATTTACACCAAACTAGCCATGCTCTGAATCTGAAACTCGCCAACTTTGATGGTGGTGCGTATGCCGTTGTCTGTAAGGCGTTAGTGACAAAAGCCAGCGTATTTATTCCCGGTTTGAGTCCTTACTTACTCGCGCTGTACCAAGTAATGAAAAATAAAGGTACCCATGAAGGTTGCATTGAACAGATGCAGCGCCTGTTTAGCGACAAGCTGTATGGCCATTCACGAATTCCACTCGATAGCGAACGTTTGATCCGTATGGATGATTGGGAGATGAACCCCGATACACAAGTACAAGTTCGTGAACGTTTACAACAAATGAATGCCAGCAATTTTCAGCAGTTAGGCGATTATGCGGGCTTTAAACGTGAGTTTATGCAGCTTAACGGGTTTGAATTTGACCAGATCGACTATAGCCAATCTGTTGATATGCATAATTTTATTAATAAAAAGTGATGCTCCCCGCTGTTTTAGATTTGAGAATTCACACAAGCTGACTCAATTCGCTCTGCCATTCTGATCGGCATTTGTTAGAGTGACTGACCACTGAAGTAAAAGTGTGACTTCAGACAGGCAGTCGCTCTAGTCACACCCCAAATCCATGCCGCAATCAAGGACCTCTTAATGGCACCGATCCTTTCACACGCGATCCCGATCCCTTCTAGCATGCAGGCAAATTGGCAGCAGATGCTCAACCTGCTGACCGAAGTGCTGAAAGTCTCAGCCACCCTGATCATGCGTTTACGCCATCACGACCTTGATGTGTTTTGTACGAGTGTCGGCAGTGACAATCCATACCAAGTCGGCATGACCGAACGATTAGGCACAGGCTTGTATTGTGAAACTGTGGTCAATACTCGCCAATTATTGCTGGTCAGTAACGCCGACCTCGACCCACTGTGGAAGGATAACCCAGATCTGGAACTGGGCATGCGCGCCTACTGTGGCGTACCACTACAGTGGCCAAACGGTGAGCTTTTTGGCTCTTTGTGTGTCACCGATCGTCAGCCTCGGCACTTTCTTAGTACCGATCAGCAATTGATAAAAACCTTTGCTGAATCAATTGAAGCTCAGCTTAAAACCCTTTACCAACGCGAAACGCTGTTGCAAATGAACCAAGATTTGCACTTCAAAGTTCGTCATAAAATGCAAAGCATCGCCTCGCTGAACCAATCTCTCCATCAGGAGATCGATAAGCGCCGCGCTGCAGAACAGCAGATTGAGTATCAGCGCAGTCACGACCTTGGGACTGGCTTTCTGAATCGCACGGCATTAGAACAGCAGCTCGCGATGCAGCTGGCTCAATTAGCGGAACACGAAGAACTCGCTGTGATTCATATCGGTTTTGCCAATGCCCGCCAATTACAGGCGCGGCTGGGTTATCACCTTTGGGATGATGTGCTAAAGCAGTTACGTGAACGACTTGGTCCAGTGACAGAGGGGGAATTACTGACCGCTCGCCCTAATTCGACCAATTTGACGCTGATCTTAAAAGCCCAGCCGCTCGACACCCAATTAAATCAGCTTTGCCATCGTTTAATTCACGCTGGGCAAGCGCAATTTGTAACCGAGGGGCTGCCCGTTCACCTCAACCCTTATATTGGTGTGGCCCTTAGCCATGAAACGCGCGATCCGCAGCAGCTACTGCGCCATGCCGTCAGCAGCATGTTGGCGTGTAAGGACTCGGGATACAAAGTGTTTTTTCACTCTCCCGCATTAGCCGATAACCATGCACGGCAAAACCAGTTAGAAAACTATTTACTGCAAGCGGTGCGCAACAACGATCTGCTGCTCTACTTCCAACCTAAAGTCAGCATGAAAAACAAGCGCTGGGTGGGTGCTGAGGCGCTATTACGTTGGAAGCACCCAGTGTTGGGTGAATTTTCCAATGAAACCTTGATTCATATGGCAGAGCAAAATGGTCTTATCTTTGAAGTGGGGCATTTTGTTTTGCACCAAGCTTTAAAAGCCGCCAGTGATTGGTTAGCGGTGTGCCCAACCTTTTGTATCGCGATCAATGTCTCTTCCGTACAGCTCAAAAACAGTGGCTTTGTCGAGCAGATTCGAGATCTGCTGGCGCTGTATCGCTTCCCTGCGCATCAGTTGGAACTGGAAATCACCGAAAGTGGCCTGATCGTCGATGAGCCGACCGCGAGTGATATTCTCAACCGACTACACACACTAGGCGTGACGTTATCACTCGATGATTTTGGTACGGGTTACGCTTCGTTCCAGTATCTAAAAAAATTCCCATTTGATGGCATCAAGATTGATAAAAGTTTTATGGAGCAGATCGAACACAGTGAAAGCGATCAAGAAATCGTGCGTTCTATGCTGCATGTGGCGAAAAAACTGAACTTAAACGTGGTGGTGGAAGGTATTGAGTCGACGCAGCAAGAGCAGTTCATTCTGGAACAAGGTTGCGATGTCGGCCAAGGCTTTTTATATGGCAAACCTATGCCCAGTGAAGTGTTTACCCTCAAGCTCGAAAGCCACGCTCAGGCATAATCGAAGGTATACCCTGCACTGTGGTTGTCGAGCACAAAGAGATTGGCTTATCATTCCTTTACTCTTCAGTGGGCGCTACCTATAATCGCGCTCCTCTTTTTCTTTCCCTATGAGCGATAATCGAGATGGATCGACTAATTGCAACACTCAAGAAACTCGAAAAGCAGAACTATCGTGCTTATCAGCAGATCAAAGGTCAGTACGACTTTGGTGATTTCACTCTGTTCATCGATCACATTCAGTCTGATCCATACGCTTCAGCCTCTCGCCTGCGTGCTACCCGCGCTTGGTCGTTGACGGGTTTAGATTGGCTGAAAGAGAAATCCCCTGCTTATCAAATGGCTGCGCGTGATTTTATCGCTCGTGCTTTTGCAGAGTTCGCCAAACAAGACAACAGCTTATCGATCGCCATTAGCGGTCAAACGGTTCTCGATAGCACCTCTGTTTTGTTTAACGAACATGGCATCGAACTGCGTTTTCGCATGAGTATGCCAGCGGAAGGACGCGATATTCTGGCGAAAAAAGCGCTGAATATCTTAACCTTTCATCTGCCGAAATACATTCGCCGCGCCACGCTTGAACGCGAGTTAGATAAAGCCGCGCTTCTGCACCATTGTGAAATCGTAGAAGATCAGGAAGCGATGCGCGCCCAACTGGACGATCTCGGTCTTGCTGCTTTCGTCGCTAACGGCAGTGTATTGCCACGATTAGCCGGTAACTGCGATCTGCCAATGAAAGAGGCGGTTCCTTTCATCGCCCCAAAATCTCTCGAAGTCACCCTCTCAACGCCTAACCAAGGTGAACTGGTGGGTATGGGTATTCCACAAGGGATTACCTTGATCGTGGGCGGTGGGTTCCATGGTAAATCCACCTTGCTGACCGCGCTTGAGCGTTCGGTCTACAACCATATTCCGGGTGATGGTCGTGAGCGCATGGTCACTGATGTTAAAGCGATGAAGATCCGCGCTGAAGAAGGCCGTTGTGTACACAATCTCAATCTATCGAACTACATCAATCATTTACCTATGGGTAAAGACACGACCGATTTCAGCACGCAAGATGCTTCTGGCTCTACCTCGCAGTCGGCTTGGTTACAAGAGTCGATTGAAGCGGGCGTCACAACTTTGCTGATTGATGAAGACACTTCTGCCACCAACTTTATGATCCGTGATGAGCGCATGCAGGCACTGGTCAGCAAAGGGCAAGAGCCGATCACACCGCTGGTAGATCGTATCGGTCAATTACGTGATGAACTCGGCATCTCGACACTGGTGGTAATGGGGGGCTCTGGTGACTATCTGGATGTGGCCGATACCGTCATTCAGATGCACGACTACCAACCCGTCGACGTAACAGAAAAAGCGCGTGAAGTGATTGCCCAGCACCCAACGCTGCGTCGTAATGAGTGTGAAACCCCACTCGCGACCTTTACACCACGAGCTCTCAACTGTGCCACTTTGCAAAAACTGCTGCTGGATGGCAAATTCCGTGTATCGGCTAAAGGCTTGGATGCTCTGCGTTTTGGTAAAGAGTTCACGGATATTTCCGCACTGGAGCAGTTGCAAAGTTCAAGTGAAGTGAATGCCATTGGTTGGCTGTGGTTCCAACTTGCACAACTGCCAGGTTGGACAGACAATCCAGCCAAAGCAATGACTAAAATGCTTGAAGGTGACTGGTATCAAGCCATGCCAAATCACGGTGATTTAGCTAAGCCGCGTATTTTAGATGCAATGGCAGCCCTAAACCGAATGCGAAAAGCACAATTTAAAGCCTAATTATCGCGCAGGGGCAAAACCACTTGCTGCAGCAGCTTCAAGTAGGAAGACATCTGTAGGAAAAGAGGTTTCAAAGGTCATGCAACTGACAAAGGGCTGCATGACCTTTTTGTTATTCGTTTTTCTCGTTTTTTCACTTTTAACTTAAAGAGTCTTTTTTAAACTAAAGAGTCTTGTCTGAGCACATTCCACGCTTCACATAAGATCCGAAAACGTTCGGCATTGCCATTTTCTCGATCGGGATGCCAGCGCAAAGCCAGCTTACGCCACGTTTTACGGATCTCAACGGCGCTCGCCTCTTCGGTTAATTCAAACAGACGCAGAGCTTGTCCTCGGGTTAAATCCTTACCATTATGGCTGCCCACTGAGTGTCGATATCGCGTCCAGAATTCATTGAGCAAACGCTTCACTTCCCCCTCATTAGCTTCATAGTTCATCCACTGAGTGTAGTAATCTCGCAAAGGATCATTGACATCAATATCATGGAATTCACTACGCATCATCGGGGTTAAAATGATGTTCATCGCTTCCACTTGCAACCACTTTTCTGGATGCAGGGTTTCTTGGAGCTGATAAAGCGCATTCATTATCAGAAAATTACGCTTGAACAGATCTTTTTCCGGTTGAGGGTCTAATACAGGCATGATACCTAACTCACTCAAGTGAGCGGCTAATGTATGCACTTTCCATCCTGAAGGCTGGTGTTTCAGAACCTCAAAAATCGGCCACAACAGTGGATTTTCCATATAAGTCTGAAACGTTGCAGCAAGCTGATGACTGTCTGACATAAGGCTTCCATTCCAACGAAATACTCTAATTCAAGATCAATCTAACCCATTTGTCACGGCGACGAAATGGCAAATCTTGATTGTGTGAAGCTCAATCCGCATAAGGCTTGCAGGCTGTTTTTCTGACACTGTAAAAGCCAGATTTCTGACGCAACCTTAGCTCTGAATATTTGGGAATTGAACATTGTTCATAATGATGGCAGGATAATGCGCATTCCATTGACGGAGATTCACTATGCCCTTGTCGCGCCCCCTTATCGGATTGACCCTTTTTTACAGTTTGGTTTTTGTTTTTTCAGCCATAGCGCCTACTTCACGTGCTGTTTGGTTTGCCGAAATCATCCCCGCAGTTCTGGTTCTGGCCACGATTTGGTGGGTTTCATTGCGCTGGTCAATGAGCACGACCGCCTATGTCTTGATGTTTGTTTGGCTCTGCTTGCATACCATAGGCGCAAAATACACCTTCGCTGAAGTCCCTTTTGACTGGTTCAATACCTTGATAGGCTCTACACGCAATCAATTCGATCGCGTCGCCCACTTCTCCATCGGCCTTTATGCTTACCCTGTTGCGGAATGGCTGTTACGTAAACAGCAAACGAAACCTTGGCTAGCTTACAGCTTTGCGCTATTTAGCTTGATGAGTCTTGCCGCGGCTTACGAAATTATCGAGTGGTGGTACGCCGCACTCGCCGGTGGCGAAGAAGGTATCGCATTTTTAGGCTCACAAGGGGATATTTGGGATGCACAGAAAGATATGCTGTGCGATACCTTAGGTGCTATCACCGCACTTTGCCTACTTGCGTGGCAACGATCCAGAGGCTAAGGCCATATATTGTTCCTAGTCGTTTCTTTTATTGCGCAATCGCATGCACAGGTTCTGACAGAACTCGATAAGAGTATGATCGATGACAATTTGTGCATGTATTTTCTATGAATTGCATCTCAATTTTGGAACAAAGACAGAAAAGCTCACCAACAAACTTTTAGAAAGTGTTTATGCTAAAGGCAAATATAAAATTAAATCACAAGCCTAGCGTCGCCTACAGCGCTGAGCAACACTCTTTTTTTGCTGCTGAGAATAAAACTATGAATAACCGACTTGTCGACAAAACCATTGCAGAAGAAACGATCGATTGCTGCCCTCTCTGCCAACACGATGAATTTTTCATTTCTGCCGACAAAGAAAAATTTTACTGTGCAAAATGTGGCTTTCACACCAACACTCTGACCAGCATTCAGCCCATGTTAGCGGCTAAAGCGAATCTTACACATCGCTTTGTTCATATCGGGATCAAAACTCGTCAATAATTAAGACTCGGTATCCATCGAAACCGCATTATTCCTCAATCAAAGATGGGAAATGCGGTCATGACTGACGTGATGACGGGAATGCGAGTGAAAAAAGTGCAGCAAGACCTCGTCGTTTCAGCACTTCTCTACGCGCTCAAAGAAAGGAATGAAACTGACGAAAGTGGGGCGAGAAAGGATCGGCTTAAGCGGATTGGCGCATCACGCTACCACTCAAATACTCCGCAAGTTGAAGTAGATTGCTCAGCACAATCACTTGCTGAGAATGGCTGCGATGTTGGGGATTCAGTGGACTCAATTGAAATGTCAACACTTCCGCATTTAATCCTGCTTCTACGCCCTTCGGCGTGTCGTCAACATAAATGCACTCATCCAATGTAAAACCCATGTTCATTGCACAATAACGGATGAGATCCGGCTCAGGTTTCCAACTGTTCGCATCAAAAGCAGAAAAAATCCGCCCCTCGAAATAATGTTCGAGTCCAGCGAGTGTCAGGGTCATCGCGATTTTTTCTCGTGGCGCGTTTGACGCCACACAAAATTCAATCTGGTTACGCTTCAAGTAATTGAGCAATGCCCTCGCGCCCCCCATCGGTGAAAGTTTGCGCCGAAACGTCGCCGTAACAATCGAGCGATAGCGCTGTTCAAGCAAATCAATATCCGCGGAAATCTTGGCCAGTTGGCAAGCCGCATGGAGAATGTCGGCAATTTTTCCGCCGGAAAAATGTTCAGCAACCTGCTGATAGCTTAAAGCTACCCCAAGCTCGCCAAACACTTGTACCAAAGCTTCGCAGCACAAACGTTCGCTGTCTACTAAGGTTCCTTCGCAGTCAAAAATGACACATTTTACTCTGGATTCAGTCATCACTTATTCCTCTATCCCTATTAGCAGTGTATATCTCGCTGTGGCACTAAAAAGGATGGAGTTAACAGAATGGCAGAAAACCATGCACAAACGTGCATAACTTCTACAAAGGTCACTCTTTTGCGAACAGAAACTAGATCAGAGCTCGATGTAAGAGATCGCATCACTTGCGGTCATGGCTTGCCATTTCGCATACAGTGCTTGAGCAAATGCTTCGCGAGTGTCAAATAGAGGGTTGGGTTTCACAACCAGATCGGAAAGCAGAACCATGTGCTCATGCTCCGTCACCATCCCCGCCGCAACGGGTTCACCAAGATTAAATCCGAGGAATAGTTGGCATGGCGGTGAGTAAATAATTTGGGTAAAAAACTCAACCAAACGTTCTTGATCATGCTTGGTTGAGCTGCGCGTTGCCTGCAAGAGAGCAAACCAGACAGTTAAACGATGAAAATCCACCAAATAAATCTCTTGCAGTAATAGCGCATCACAGGCCAGCGGTTGAAACAACGAAACTTCAGTATGTAGGCTTAACGCATGGTAAATATCGCGCCCCTCTAAACTTTCAGCAGTCGGGAATTCGACATCCACTTGACTCGATAACCACTGATTTTTGGCCGCAACCACAGGTGAGGGAGAGTAAATCATAGGGGACTTCTTCTTGGTTGGTGAAGCAACACCTAATCAATAAGCGTCGCAGTAAACGCAGCATACTCATCAAGCCCACACGGAACAAGCTTTAATCCCTTTTGATGATCAATTGCGTATCTTGGTCTTAGCCATGAGGCTGCACTATCGTTAGAAAATCAGTATGATGTAAACCCAAATAACCTGATGTTGTCGCGATAAGCCTCCCAATATCAGGTAGGAAGGTGATATCCCAAAACAGCTTGAAGCTAAACGATGCTCACGCGCGCTGCCGTTGCAAGTTGGCAGGGTAAACACAATTAACGTAAACGGAACCTGATTATGCTCAATTCTATTCGCACTGCTTTGCTTCTTTCCTTCGCTTTCGTTTTGAGTGGTTGTGATCGCTCAGAAGTCGGCGATGTCAGTCTCGGCATGTTTACCTTGAAAGATATTAAAATCAACAATTTGACCGATCCTGTTGTGACGGGCGTGACTTGCCATGTAGCCAGTATTGAAGCCGACCTAAGCTTGGCCGACCCATCAGACTCCTCGATTTCTTGTCGCCAAACGGGTGAAATTACACCAGAAATGATCGCGCAAATTGATAAATCCTCTTCAGGCGAAGTAGTCTTTCAAAAATCCAAAAGTATTTTCTTCAAATCGATGAAAATTCGCCGCATTTTTGATGCGAAAAACCAAACCCTGATGTATCTCTCCTACTCGACTAAAGAAACATCCGGCAGCTTTAAACACAGCCTGTCTACCGTGCCGCTGTGGGGCACTCAAGCCTACAACGCCTTCCCTGAAAAACAGAACAAATAGCTTCATCCATCGCAGCCTGAGGCGTGTTTTACATCACTTCAGGCTGCAATAAAAATGAAAGTAATCTTTCACATCTGTGATATGATGCGCGAAAATTTTTCAATTAACACTTTCAAAATGAAGTTTCCCGGTCAGCGCAAATCTAAGCACTATTTTCCAACTCACGCCCGCGATCCACTCGTCAACCAGATTCAACAAACACCAAAGCTCCATCGTCCGACGATTGTCGGCGTCGGCCAAACTATTGTCGATATTGAAGCTCGCGTTGATGATGAATTTCTTACCCGCTACGATCTCAGTAAAGGCCATTCACTGGTACTGGAAGAGAGTAAAGCGGATGCTCTCTATCATGAGTTGGTCGAGCGTGGATTGATCACTCACCAGTATCCGGGAGATACGATTGGCAACACATTGCATAACTATTCGGTTTTAGCGGACAGCAAATCGGTGTTGCTCGGTGTGATGTCGAAAAATATCGAGGTCGGTTCATACGCTTATCGCTACCTGTGTCGTACTTCAGCGCGGATGAATTTAAACCATTTGCAAACGGTGGATGGCCCTATCGGTCGCTGCTATACCTTGATTTCTGAAGATGGTGAACGCACGTTTGCGATCAATGAAGGGCACATGAACCAGCTGCGCCCGGATAGCATTCCCGAAGAAGTGTTTGATAAAGCTTCGGCTTTGGTTGTGTCATCATATTTGATGCGTGGCAAACCAGAAGATCCGATGCCGCAAGCGGTGCAACGCGCCATTGAAATCGCAAAAGCACGCGGCATTCCTGTGGTTCTCACCTTAGGCACAAAATATGTGATCGAAGGTAATGCCGAGTGGTGGCAAAACTACATGAAAGAGCATGTTACCGTTGTCGCCATGAATGAAGAAGAAGGCGCAGCGCTGACGGGCGAACGCGATCCTCTCCTTGCTGCGGATAAAGCGCTGCAATGGGTTGATCTAGTACTGTGCACGGCAGGCCCTGTGGGTTTGTATATGGCAGGCTATATTGACGAGTCAGCCAAACGTGAAACGGAGCTGCCACTGCTACCGGGTAATATTCCAGAGTTTAATAAGTACGAATTCAGCCGCGCAATGCGTAAAGAAGATTGCCGCACCCCGCTGAAAGTTTACTCTCACATTGGTCCATACTTAGGCGGCCCGCTGGAGATTAAAAACACCAATGGGGCTGGCGATGGCGCACTTTCTGCGTTGTTGCACGATATGGCGGCTAACGCGTATCACCAACGCAATGTACCGAACTCAGCCAAGCATGATCAGTCATATTTGACCTATTCATCACTCTCTCAAGTGTGTAAGTACGCCAACCGCGTCAGCTATGAAGTGTTGACTCAACATTCGCCACGTCTGTCACGGGCTTTACCTGAGCGTGAAGATAGCTTGGAAGAAGCGTACTGGGATCGTTAATTGATTATCGTGGACAAAACTCTCACTCTTTAATAAAGAAGGCGACCATTGGTCGCCTTCTTTATTAAAGAGTGCCGGTAATCTTGATATAACCCATTTTTCTTACGCAAGATCATAAGCAAACCTAACACTAGCAAAGCTAAGTCAGTTGAGCTTCCGCCACTATCACTACTGGTGACGGATGACACTATAGTCCCTCCTGCAATCAACTGCCTTACCCCATTGTTTTCTGTAACGTAATACTTCGGTGTCTCTAGTCCATTCATGACACGTAATATCCAACTGTAGTAATCGGAAACTTCCGTGAATACCGAGGTAACGGGCAGCGCTGGATTACCACAGGTTGATGGTCCAAAGCTGGTGATCCCAATTTGCACATATCCAGAGCCACTATCTAAATAGACGGGGCCTCCTGAATCTCCAGAACAGGTTGAGTTGCGATATCCACCTATATTCGGCCCAGTGAAACAGATCTGGCTAGCTTGTAAATTAGCTCCATAGTAGGCAGAGCAGGTCGCAAACGGAACAAAGGTTAAGGTGGTCTCTAATAAACGGGTTCCTCCGGCGGTATTACTGCTCACATATCCGTGACCAATCGCTTTATAGGTCGCACTCACGTCATAACTGTTATTGATTGAGCTATTGAGTACCCCAACGAAATTACTCACGTTAAGGTCACTTTCTAATTTAATGATCGCAATATCATTGGGCCAATACACTGCCGAAGAATCGACATAGTTATCGGGATAATAAAATTCCGCAGCACGAGCAAATTGAACATTACCATTGGGAAACTGGCTTTCATCTTCCAACTGAGGGACCACAACGGTGTACAGCATGCTATAGCTATTACCGTAAAAACAGTGCGCCGCAGTTAAGATATAACGAGAGTTAAGAATCGTCGCACCACAGTAGGTTCCTGAGCTGTATTGATAGGGGGAGATATAAATCGCCAAGCTGGCAAACGAAGGGTAGCTTGCAATATTCGCATTGGTACCATTGACAATGTACGGAGAAATCTCCACCGCAGAAACTCGCGCCGTCAGCAGTAACAGGAGCCATAGCCATTTGTGCATGCGTCACCTCATTGGTTGAATTGATTGCTCTGCTGATTTATCACCCAGTTAAAGTGTAGCAATGAAATAGAATCACGCGACGCAGATAACAAAAAACCCGCAGTTTTACCTGCGGGTTTATCAATTTAAATCAATTCAGCGTATTACGCTTCTTCGCGACGACGGCTATGGCCACGTTCGCCACGGTAGCTACCGCTGCTTTCACCGCTGCGGTTACGTTCAAAACGACGCTCACCTTCACGGAAAGGACGGCCTTCGCCACCACGGCCACGACCACCTTCGCGGCCACCTTCACGACCGCCACGGAAACCGCCTTCACGGTTGCCCTCTGGACGACGAGCACCATCACGACGTGGTGCACCACCTTCACGACGTGCACCGCCACGAGATTCGCGGAAATCATCAAATTCACATACAACCGCACCCACTTCTTTCTGGCGAATGCGCAGCTTACGGAGTTTGCTAGAAACATCGCTCGACATTGCTTTTGGCAACTGAACAAACGTATGGCCTTGAGCCAGTTTGATCGCACCGATAGAACCTTTGGTCAAACCGAGTTCGTTTGCTAGTGCACCGACGATGTCTTTCACTTGTACGC
Organism: Vibrio paracholerae; assembly: GCF_037672085.1. Taxonomy (NCBI): domain Bacteria; kingdom Pseudomonadati; phylum Pseudomonadota; class Gammaproteobacteria; order Vibrionales; family Vibrionaceae; genus Vibrio; species Vibrio paracholerae. The sequence goes on from NZ_JBBHLM010000001.1 coordinate 789,901, forward strand.
CTTGGTCACGGCCGACTTGCAGTTGGTAGGTATCCCAATCGTGGTTTTCCTGACCTGAGTCACGGCCACCAAATTCACGACGAGCAGGACGGTCACCATCACGGCGGTCATCACGACGCTCACGACGACGTGATTTTTCACGTTCCATCGCTTCGATCATTGGATCAGCGCCGACATAGAATAGTGGACGTTTACCTTGCTGACGTTTCAGCAGGATTGCAGCCAGAGTTGTTGCATCGATTTCCAGTGACGCTTGCAGTTTTTCAACCAGATCTGCGAAACGCTCCAGCGAGCTGAACTCTTTATCTGCTGCCAGCTCTTGACCCAGTTTAGTCAGACGAGATTCAGCCACTTTATCACGGTGCGGCAATTGGATCTCTTCCATTGAAGAACGAGTCACACGCTCGATAGTGCGTAGCATGCGGATTTGGTTAGTACGAACCAGCAGGATCGCCTTACCTTTACGTCCAGCACGACCAGTACGGCCGATACGGTGGATGTAAGATTCCACATCGAATGGAATATCGTAGTTGTACACGTGAGTGATACGAGGAACATCTAGACCACGTGCGACAACGTCAGTCGCAACCAGAATATCAATCACACCTTGTTTGATATGATCAACAGTGCGCTCACGCAGAGACTGAGGGATATCACCGTGCAGAGCTGCAGCTTTAAAGCCACGCGCACACAGCCAATCGGCTAGACGCTCAGTATCCTGACGAGTACGTACGAATACGATAGAAGCATCGGTCTCTTCGGTTTCAAGCAGACGAGCCATCGCTTCATCTTTCTCTACGCCTTTTACTACCCAGTATTGTTGCTCAACTTTCGCGACCGTTTGGTTAGAACCGGCTACGTCAACACACTCTGGATTACGCAGAAAACGCTCAACGATTTCTTTAACCATTGGCGGCATAGTGGCAGAGAACAGTACACGTTGTGCAGACTCTGGAGCTTGTTCCATGATCCAAGTAACGTCATCAACGAAGCCCATTTTCAGCATTTCGTCTGCTTCATCCAAGATGAAAGTATGACATTCGTCTAGGTGTAGACGATCACGAGTGATCAGATCTTTTACACGACCCGGAGTACCCACAACAATGTGAGCGCCAGATTTCAGAGCGCGCATTTGATCAAGAATCGAAGCACCACCGTAAATCTCAAGAACCTTGAGGCCTTTGATATTTTGGCCTAGGTTTTTGATCTCAGCCGCTACCTGAATCGCCAGTTCACGCGTTGGCGCCATAACGATAGCTTGTGGTTTGTACTGAGATAAATTAAGTTTGTTCAGCAGAGGCAAAGAGAATGCCGCTGTTTTACCTGTACCTGTTTGCGCTTTACCCAGTGCATCACGACCGTCAAGCAGAACAGGAATCGCTGCTGCTTGGATAGGTGTTGGTGATACGAAGCCCATTTCGGTTAGGGCAGAAAGGATGGCGCTGTTCAGTGCTAAATCACTGAATTGAATTGCAGTATCTTGCATGGGGATCCCACTAAATGAAGAAATAACCAAGGTCCCACGTGCTTTACCATTTCCAACCAATCCAATGAATTGCTGAGTCCGTTCAGATGCGGATAAGTATTAAAACGCATCAAGCCGCTAGGGACATATAAGGGACGCGGATTATTCCTTAAAAGCATAAAAAAAGCTAGGAAAAATTGAATTTCATCACAAAAATTTCTTAGCAAAGGAAAAATGATGCCTAATTGACCGAAAAACCCGTTAAAACACCAAAATTGTTGACAATTTCAGCGAATAAATAAACAGCCAACGGCGCTCAATCTCACGTTTTCGGTAGTAATCCAGCCCCTCAATGATTATAGTGTGCCCAACTTAAACGGTTAGATAAAAATGATGTTCCAAGACAATCCGCTCCTCGCGCAGCTTAAACAAAAAATCCAAGAAACCCTGCCTAAAAAAGAAGGCACCATCAAAGCCAGTGACAAAGGTTTTGGCTTCCTCGAAGTCGATAGCAAAACCAGCTACTTTGTTCCGCCCCCTTATATGAAGAAGTGTTTGCATGGCGACAAAGTCGTAGCTTTCATCCGCACTGAGAATGAACGTGAAGTGGCTGAGCCTTCTGAACTTATCGAGCAATCGCTAACTCGCTTCATTGGTCGCGTAAAACTCTTTAAGGGCAAACTGAACGTTGCGCCCGATCATCCACAACTGAAAAAGATGTCGCTGAAGGCGAAAACCAAGAAAGGCCTCAACGAGGCGGACTTCCAAGAAGGTGATTGGGTAGTCGCTCACCTTGTGCGCCACCCTTTGAAAGGTGACGACGGTTTTTCTGTGCAGATTTCACACAAAATCACCGATGCGAATGACAAAATTGCCCCTTGGTGGGTGACATTAGCGGAAAACGATCTGCCTAACAGCGAGCCTGCGGGCATTGACGATTGGCAACTGAAAGATGATGCAGACCTGGTTCGTGAAGATCTGACCGCGCTGCCTTTTGTGACCATCGATGGTGAATCGACCAAAGATATGGACGACGCGCTTTACGCACAACAACTGCCAAACGGTGATTTTGCGCTGACTATCGCGATTGCCGATCCAACCGCTTACATCACCCCAGAAGATGAGATGGACAAAGTTGCTCGCGAGCGTGGCTTTACCATTTATTTGCCGGGTCGCAACATTCCTATGTTGCCACGCGATCTCGCCGATGAGCTTTGCTCTCTGATGGAAGACCAAGTTCGTCCAGCCCTGTGTTGCTCAGTCACGATCAGTAAAGATGGCGTGATTGGCGATGATATTCGCTTTTTCGCAGCCAACATCAAATCTCACGCACGCCTAGTGTACGACCATGTTTCTGACTGGTTGGAGACTGGCAGCTCGGAACAATGGCAACCAAGCGAAGAAATCGCCCAAGTAGTGCGTGATCTGTATGCTTTCTCACAAGCTCGTGCGAACTGGCGTGAGACCCATGCTGTGATATTCCCAGATCGTCCAGACTACCGCTTCGAACTGAGTGCCGATAACGATGTCGTGGCGATTCATGCTGACATGCGCCGTACGGCAAACCGCTTGGTTGAAGAATCGATGATCACTGCCAACATCTGTGCGGGTAAAACGCTGCAAACCACATTTGGTTTTGGTGTATTCAATACCCATGCTGGTTTTAAAGCTGAGAAAATGGCCGATGTCGTTGAACTCATGGCGGTCAACGGCGCACCGAATGCGGATGCAGAAACGCTCGCAACTGTAGAAGGCTTTGCTGCTCTGCGTCGCTGGCTAGCCACACAAGAAACCAGCTACCTCGATAATCGTATTCGTAAATACCAAAGCTACAGTGAAATTGGCAATCAGCCCCTTCCCCACTTCGCGATGGGCCTTGATGTGTACGCAACTTGGACTTCACCGATTCGTAAATACGGCGACATGATTAACCACCGTCTGCTGAAAGCGCACATTCTGGGCAAAGCCCCGGTGCAAACGCCGGATGAAACGGTCGGTGAAGAACTGGCTCTGCATCGTAAACACCACAAAATTGCTGAACGTAATGTGGCAGATTGGCTCTATGCGCGCACACTGGCTGATGAGCCAGCGAAAGAAACCCGCTTCCAAGCTGAGATCTTTGATATCAACCGTCCGGGCATGCGTGTTCGCTTACTCGAAAACGGTGCAATGGCCTTTATTCCGGGAGCCCTGATCCTCGATAACAAAGAGCGTATCGAGTGTAATGGTGAAGACGGTACAGTTCTTATCGATAAAGAAGTGGTGTACAAACTCGGTGATGTGCTAGAAATCGTTCTAGCAGAAGTCAATCAAGAAAACCGCAGCTTAGTGGGTAAACCAACACAAGTGTTTGCTGATCTGGTTTCAGAGACGCAAACCAGTGCGGAGCAACCTGCTGAGAACGCAGAAAATAACGAGCCACAAGTTTAATTCGTTTGGTTTAAGCCCCCTTCCCTCAAAAGGCATTCTTCGGAATGCCTTTTGTTTTTTCTCGTCTGGTACATAAACCCATAAGCGTGCCAAGCCTACACCCAAAAATACGCTTTCGGATCTTTCTCCACTTCGCGGATGATGGCGGTTAAATCCTCGCTACGCGCCAAAAATGGATAAGGGAACCAAGCTTCATTCAGCGCTTTTTGTTGATCGTAGGCGTAGAGCGCCCACTGTTTAGACGCTTCTTCCCAGACGATTTTTGCAACCAAACTTTCGTAGTCACAACGGGTTGAGTCGAGTTTGTAGTGGCACAGAATAAACTGCACCCCGTGCTCGATGGGCTCAAAGCTCGACTTGCCCAGCTCAGCAGGTAAGCTCTGGTTGCGGCTCATGCAAAGCAATTCTGCACGGCGTTCAAGCTGTCTCTGGAGAAGATTGACAATCATTTTTAACCTCATCGGTGTCTGAGTCTGCTCAGTATGGCTATCTGAGCGATGCAATTCCATGATCTCCACATCATTTGAGTATAAGCAATGGGTGCAAGCTCAGTGAATTTCACCAATCAACTCACTAACCTAGAGCTGCCTTCACATTTTTGTCATACGTTTCAGGCATACTGCGTAAGATTTTTTTGACAATATGGGAGCTAATTTATGATCAGGATGGCACTTGCCGCCGTTTGCGCACTTCTTTTTTCCATCACAACGATGACACCCTTTGTGCAAGCAAGTGAAATTACCATTTCAGGTTCCACCTCAGTGGCCAGAATTATGGACGTACTGGCTGAAAAATATAACCAACAACACCCCGAGACTTATGTCGCAGTTCAAGGTGTGGGTTCTACCGCTGGGATTTCTCTTTTGAAAAAAGGCGTCGCGGATATCGCTATGACCTCACGCTATCTCACGGAAAGTGAAGCGCAAAACACCCTACACACTTTTACGCTGGCTTTTGATGGTTTAGCGATTGTGGTCAACCAAGCCAATCCAGTCACCAATCTTACGCGAGAGCAGTTATACGGCATTTACAAAGGCCAAATCACCAACTGGAAACAGGTGGGCGGTAACGATCAAAAAATCGCGGTCGTGACTCGCGAAGCCTCATCGGGTACTCGCTACAGCTTTGAAAGCTTGATGGGATTGACCAAAACCGTCAAAGATCGTGAGGTTTCCGATGTTGCGCCGACCGCTCTTGTCGTCAATAGCAACAGCATGATGAAAACGTTAGTCAACCACAATACTCAAGCGGTTGGCTTTATTTCTATTGGCTCGGTCGATAAATCCGTCAAAGCGATTCAGTTTGAAAAAACGGATCCCACTTCTGACAACATAGCTAAGCACACTTACCAATTATCGCGCCCGTTCTTAATTTTGCACTACTCAGATAACGCAGACGAACAGACCAAAAAGTTCATCGCCTTCTTAAAGTCTGAAAGCGCTAAAAAATTGATTGTGGAATACGGCTACATTATGCCAAGTGATGTGGAATAAACCGCAAGAGCATTACTCTTACTGCATGAGTTTCTGCATGGTTGCACCATAGTTCTTCATGGTTTACCACACACAGTGTGCTTCAGAAACGAACAAGGAGAGCAAATAGGCTCTCCTTGTTGATTTATACTGATGACAGAATGGGTTAGAAGTGCAGTTGGATCACTGACACTACAACACAACCCGGACGACGAACGCCCTCGATCTCAACCTTGATTTCACGCTCAATCTCAAGTCCCTTCTTAATCGGGGTAACTTTCGACAAAGTGCTCACAGCACGAACTCGATTACCCGCTTTTACTGGATAAGGGAAACGTACCGAGTTCAAACCAATATTGACCACCATTTTCGCGGTTGGAAACAAGGTTTTCTCTTCATCAACGCTGTCGGTTAACTTTGGCAGCAATGCCAGTGTTAAAAATCCATGCGCAATCGTCGTTTTGAATGGCGATTCCAACGCCGCACGATCCGGATTGGTATGAATCCACTGCATATCTTCAGTGACTGCACCGAATTGATTGATTCGCTCTTGATCAACCAGTAACCAATCTCCCGTATGGATCACTTCACCCACCTGAGTTTGCAACTCATCATACAGTGCCTGAGCCTCGGGTTTGAGTTCAATCGGCTCAGGGATCGGCGTATCTTCATTGGCAGGCAGATGCAGATCTTTTACCCACCCAAACAGTGGGCGGCTTTGGGTCTTGTTTAAAATATCATCCCAGTACTCGCGCACAGACGGAGACATCCACTGCTTAAATTCAGTGTGCTTAACCAAGTTTTCAGCTCGATGCTTCAGAAGCTCAGCGACTCTCATCAAAACCTCATTCTTAACCAAGAAGAAATGGAAACGACCTAATTTTGAAGTACTTCACAGTAAGCTGCAATCACTTTCGGGCGTACATGCGTAATCTGTAATCAACAAAAATGTTTAAAAACAAAGCATTATCAATAAAACATTATTTTATTAGCTTTTGAACAATTAGAGCAAACACACCATTTATTTCCATCCTTTTGCGCTACGTTAGCCAAGCAAGCTCATCTGCAACTTGCGAAGGATTGTAGAATGCCAAGCAAATATTGCACCAAATCGGTACTTTCTAAGGAAGATGCGAATAAGTCCCCCGACACATCCATAACTTAACATTAAATCATTATATATCAATGCGTTAATATTTTTCCGTTTTGTGATGCATGACTTATTCGCTACTTCCCTAACCCTCATTCATAAACTTTCAATCTGGCTCAGATACGCATCAGCCGTGCTCAGGATCGCTTGCTGAGAATCGCGCGTCATCTTGTCCCACGTTTTGTATAGCATTCCGATGCGAGGATTGTTGGCGAGTCGATCACGATGTTTAAGCATAAACCGCCAGTAAAGCGAATTTAGCGGGCACGCTTTCTCACCGGATTTGAGTTTCACTTGATAAGCACAAGAGGCGCAGTAGTCACTCATTTTATTGATGTAGGAACCACTGGCTGAATAGGGTTTGGTGGCGATCAATCCGCCATCCGCAAACAGAGCCATACCTCGCGTATTGGGAAGTTCGACCCATTCAATCGCATCGATATAGATACCTAGATACCAGGCATCGACTTGATCAGGGTCACACTCCGTCAGCAAGGCAAAATTCCCTGTCACCATCAGGCGTTGAATATGATGCGCGTAGCCAAAATCCAATGACTGAGTTATCGCCTGCTGCAAGCAGCGCATCTTGGTTTGTCCATTCCAGAAATAGCTTGGTAACGGGCGCTGCGCTCCTAAATGATTACGTGTTTGGTAATCGGGCATATTGCTCCAATACATGCCGCGCACATATTCACGCCAACCGAGGATTTGCCGCACAAATCCTTCCACTTGAGCTAACGAGATCTGCCCTTGAGCTGCGCGATAAGCTCCAATAGTGGCTTCAATCACTTCGCGAGGTGAAAGTAACTTGCTGTTGAGCGCAAATGAAAGTCGGCTGTGATACAAGCTCCAGCGATGGGGATGCTGCGCCGTCATCGCATCTTGAAAGCGACCAAAATTAGGCAGGCAAATTTGGCAAAAATGCGCCAGTAAGGAAAGTGCTTGCGCACGATTGATAGGCCACAGCAGCGACTCCCCGACTTGTCCGATAGACGGAATCCGATGACGTTCTAATCGCGCCTTGATTGATGCAACGGGATTATCAAAACAGAGTGGCGTCGGCAACTGAAGAAGATCTGGCGCTTTCAGTTTATTACGATTGTCGGCATCAAAATTCCACTGCTCGCCCTCAGGTTTACCATCAGCCGTCATCAAATAACCAAAACGCTTACGCATTCGTCGATAAAAGTGTTCCATCAGCACAGCTTTGCTTGCGGGAAATTGCTCTGGGATCTCCGCAAACGGTAGCAAGAAGTGCTCAGTATCAACGCACCCTATTGTGATGCCGGATAGACGCAAATTGGCCATTTGCTCAAGCAGTCGATACTCGTCAGGTCTTTGGTATTGGAAAGCATCGGCCTGAACTTGCTGGCAAATTTGCGCGATCAGATCGGGTAAATCGTTATATTGCGCGCTGGCATCCAGATCCAGATGCCATACGTGATGACCTTCTGCACTTAAATAATCAGCAAAAGCTTGCATGGCCGCAAAAAATGCACACTGCTTTTGAATGTGATGGCGAACGTACTCCTGCTCCTGATGCAGCTCTGCAATCAGGTATAAAACATCATCCCTATGCTCAGAAAACCAAGAATGAGCATGGTTGAGTTGGTCACCCAATATCAATCGCACAACGGAATAGCGCATGGTGCTCCTTAATCAATACCGCGACAGAAGAATGCATTATCTTCCATTCATGCTTTGGGTATACGTTTAAAACCGCACTCCGATCAGTGGTTAACCTGTATTGACACGGTAGAAACCGAGTAAAGCATCAACCTTTCATATTGAATAAACATCATATATTTCATGAAGATATTAGTTATTTAACTCTAAAAAATAAGCGTGAGAGCTTGATTCCACATATTGAGTAATGACTTCGCTTTCTCTCTTGGTCTTAAGTAAATTTGCTCTCGGTCACACTTTGGCAAACCCTTTGAAAAAATGGGACGCAAAGCTTCCGGTCTGTCGGTCAAGAAAGCTCATAAAGCCCTCTTACACCTAGGATAGCGGGGTTACCAATTCGATTTATGCCGTTTTGTCTTATGCGTTGCTGAAGGTGCTGAAGTTCAGATTCACTCTGAACTGCGTCTGGCGCTTTGCCAGACAAACTATGTCAGCTAACAAAGAAGAGTCTGTGATGAAAAAACAACCTAAAATGACCGCTATTGCCCTGATCCTCTCTGGTATCAGTGGATTAGCGTATGGACACGGCTACGTTTCCGCAGTGGAAAACGGTGTCGCCGAAGGACGTGTCACCTTGTGTAAATTTGCCGCTAACGGCACTGGAGAGAAAAACACTCACTGTGGCGCGATTCAATACGAACCACAAAGTGTCGAAGGCCCAGATGGCTTCCCGGTCACTGGCCCTCGCGATGGCAAAATTGCCAGTGCGGAATCGGCACTGGCGGCAGCGCTGGATGAGCAAACCGCCGACCGTTGGGTAAAGCGCCCAATTCAAGCCGGGCCGCAAACCTTCGAGTGGACGTTTACCGCCAACCACGTCACAAAGGATTGGAAATACTACATTACCAAACCAAACTGGAACCCAAACCAGCCATTGTCGCGTGATGCATTTGACCTCAATCCGTTTTGTGTCGTTGAAGGAAATATGGTGCAGCCACCAAAACGTGTCAGCCACGAATGTATCGTGCCTGAGCGCGAAGGGTATCAGGTCATCCTCGCCGTATGGGATGTGGGCGATACCGCAGCTTCCTTCTACAACGTGATCGACGTGAAATTTGACGGTAACGGCCCAGTGTTACCCGATTGGAACCCAGCAGGTCAAATCATTCCAAGTATGGATCTCAGTATTGGCGATACCGTGTACACTCGCGTGTTTGATAACGAGGGGGAAAACCCTGCTTATCGCACTGAGCTGAAAATTGACTCTGAGACGCTAACCAAAGCCAATCAATGGTCTTACGCTCTGGCGACTAAAATTAACCAAACGCAAAAACAGCAACGTGCTGGTCAGCTTAATGGCGATCAATTTGTTCCCGTTTACGGCACCAACCCGATTTATCTGAAAGAAGGCAGTGGCTTGAAGAGTGTTGAAATTGGCTACCAAATTGAAGCGCCACAGCCTGAGTATTCACTGACAGTTTCTGGTCTAGCGAAAGAGTATGAGATTGGCGAACAACCGATTCAGCTTGACCTGACTTTAGAAGCGCAAGGTGAAATGAGCGCAGAGCTGACGGTTTATAACCACCACCAAAAGCCGCTGGCAAGTTGGTCACAAGCGATGACGGATGGCGAGCTGAAATCAGTAACCTTAGAACTGAGTGAAGCCAAAGCTGGACACCACATGCTGGTTTCTCGCATCAAAGATCGCGATGGCAATCTGCAAGATCAACAAACTCTCGATTTCATGCTGGTTGAACCGCAAACACCACCAACACCGGGTGACTACGACTTTGTGTTCCCGAATGGCCTGAAAGAGTACGTGGCTGGCACCAAAGTGCTCGCTAGTGATGGCGCAATCTACCAATGTAAGCCATGGCCATACTCTGGCTACTGCCAGCAATGGACAAGTAACGCTACTCAATACCAACCGGGTACTGGCAGTCATTGGGAAATGGCGTGGGATAAACGTTAAGTTATCCTCCCTCTTACACCCATCATCCCTCAGCTCACGCTGGGGGATTTTTTATTCTCCAGTGGTTACCTCTCCATTCTTTCTTCGTGCTTTACCCTTCCTATTTGAAGCAGCTGCGCTATGGGCTAGATCCATACTAATTTGCCTCTTATTTACCACCTACATACAACTCCAGCGTCGTTGAGAAACCTCTGAGAGAATCGAGTCTGCGGCACTTTATTTATAGTTTTATGTTCAAATTTATTTACTTATCGAATCAATCCAACTTGTTGCATACCGATTAATTGCATTTACTTTTTATTAACAACCGTTCTTTCAGAAGGAATCATGATGAAAAGTAAAATAGTGACCGCCACACTGGCTTTATGTTGTCTATCCCCATCGATGAGTTCAGGGAGCGGTGACGCAGACCTCTACGTAAAAACGGGCCAGCCACCAACCCAAAGCCTCTACGATTGCCGACCTTATCAATCGACAAATAACGAAACCTGTGTTGCGCCCTTAGTGAATGAAGATCTCTACATCATGCTGCGTGCGTATCGCAGTTTTGCTGGGGTCACACTCACTGCGACTGAAAAACAATAACGATTCTTCACACCCACGGAGAGGGGAAAATCTTATGAACAAACTATTCGTCATGGCTTTGATGTCGGCAGCGTTGAGCGCCAATGCTGAAGACAAAGTCTGGATCTCGATGGGCGCAGATGCCGTCGGAAGTTTAAATCCTGCGCTGAGCGAATCCTTATTACCTCATTCATTCGCCAGTGGCTCTCAGGTATGGATAGGCGAAGTCGCTATCGACGAGCTTGCCGAGCTTTCACATACGATGCATGAGCAACATAATCGTTGCGGTGGCTACATGGTACACACCTCAGCACAAGGTGCGATGGCGGCGCTGATGATGCCGGAAAGCATCGCCAATTTCACGATCCCCGCACCTTCACAGCAAGATCTGGTCAATGCTTGGCTGCCACAAGTGAGTGCAGACCAAATCACCAATACGATCCGTGCGTTATCCAGTTTTAATAACCGCTTTTATACCACCACCTCGGGGGCACAAGCCTCTGATTGGCTGGCCAATGAGTGGCGATCCCTCATCTCGTCATTACCGGGGAGCCGGATTGAGCAGATCAAGCACTCTGGTTATAACCAAAAATCGGTCGTTTTGACGATTCAAGGCAGCGAAAAACCCGATGAATGGGTCATTGTCGGTGGTCACTTAGATTCAACTTTAGGCTCACACACCAATGAACAATCGATTGCCCCCGGTGCGGATGATGATGCCTCCGGCATTGCCAGTTTGAGTGAGATCATTCGTGTCTTACGTGATAACAATTTCAGGCCAAAACGCTCCGTTGCATTGATGGCCTATGCGGCGGAAGAGGTCGGTTTGCGAGGCTCACAGGACCTTGCGAATCAATACAAAGCACAAGGCAAAAAAGTCGTATCGGTCCTGCAACTTGATATGACCAACTATCGAGGTTCAGCGGAGGATATAGTCTTTATTACCGATTATACCGACAGCAATTTAACCCAGTTCCTCACAACGCTGATTGATGAATACCTCCCTGAGCTAACTTATGGCTACGATCGCTGCGGCTATGCATGCTCAGACCATGCCTCTTGGCATAAAGCCGGCTTCTCAGCGGCCATGCCTTTTGAATCTAAATTCAAAGACTACAACCCCAAGATCCACACTTCGCAAGATACTCTAGCGAATTCTGATCCCACGGGTAACCATGCGGTTAAATTCACCAAACTTGGGCTCGCTTATGTCATTGAGATGGCCAATGCAGGCTCATCTCAAGTTCCCGATGATTCTGTCTTGCAAGATGGTACGGCGAAAATCAATCTCAGCGGTGCACGAGGCACTCAGAAGCGCTTTACTTTTGAGCTCTCCCAAAGCAAACCGCTCACCATTCAAACTTATGGTGGTTCAGGCGATGTTGATCTGTACGTAAAATATGGCTCCGCTCCCTCAAAATCGAACTGGGACTGTCGCCCTTACCAAAATGGTAACCGAGAAACGTGCTCATTCAACAACGCACAACCCGGTATTTACCATGTGATGCTGGACGGTTACACCAACTACAGTGATGTGGCGTTAAAGGCCTCAACTCAGTAGCTTGGGAAAAGCGATATACCCAAACAACTTGGAGTTGCTGGTCGAAGGCAAGTGAGTGAATCCCCATGAGCATAGATAGACTATGTGATTGGGGTGAACGAACGTAGCCAACACCGCCGCAACTTCAAGTCGGACGGGTATAGAAAAAAGGCCTGATCTCTCAGGCCTTTACATTGCTTAACTCAGATTACTCTTCATCTTTCTTGTTGGATGCCCAAACGTAGAGCAGTTCCAGAGCGATCGTCGCACCCGCCAGTGAAGTCAGGTCGCTTTGATCGTAAGGAGGTGACACTTCTACCACATCCATACCGATCAGGTTAATGCCTTTCAGCGCGCGGATGATTTTCAGGATCTTGTCTGAGCTCAAACCGCCACAAACTGGGGTACCCGTACCCGGTGCGAAAGCAGGATCCAGACAGTCAATGTCGAAAGTCAGGTAAACCGGCTTGTCACCCACGATTTGGCGAATTTGCGCCACAATCTCTTCGACAGACATGTCGTTGGCTTGCATCGCGTTAATCACGTTGAAGCCGTGGCCTTCTTGTTTGTATTCCGTACGAATACCCACTTGCACCGAGTGCTTAGCCGAGATCAGACCTTCTTTTGGCGCATGGTAGAACATGGTGCCATGGTCATACGCACTGCCATTCGCGTAAGTGTCCGTGTGTGCATCAAAGTGGATCAGCGCCATTTCACCGTAGTGCTTAGCGTAAGCACGCAGGATTGGCAGAGTGATGAAGTGGTCACCACCCAGTGCCAGCATGGTTTTGCCACTTTTCAGAATTTCGCTGGTCGCGGCTTCTAGGCGGTAAGTGAAATCTTCAGCATCACCACAATCAAAAACCAAATCGCCCGCATCAATCACGTTGATCTTTTTGAACAGGTTGAAATCCCAAGGGAATTTCTTACCTTCCCAAGCGAGGTTAACCGAAGCACGACGAATCGCGTCAGGCCCCATACGAGCCCCCGGACGACCGGACGTCGCCATATCCAAAGGCACGCCAAGTACCACGACATCAGCATTAGTATCTACTGGGTTACGCACATAGGGACGACGGACAAACGTCATCGCGTTTGAGTAGAGTGAATAATCAGTTTTAGTAAACAAATCATTCATTTAGAAATCCTCTAAGTAAGTATAGCCGCTCAGGCCTAATTCAAGTTCCGCCAAAACGGTCTCTTGTTCTTCTTTGGCAACACGTTGAGAAACCAGTTGACGATAGTTGGTGCGAATTTTATCTACATCGATGTGAACGTAGCGCATCATATCTTCAACCGTGTCACCTTCATTGATAAAGGCAATTTCAGACTCGCCATTATCATTAATATTCACAACCGCGCTGTGTGTGTCACCAAACAGGTTGTGCATATCGCCCAAGATTTCTTGGTATGCACCAACCAGGAAAAAGCCCATTAGGTATGGCTTGTCACTCGTCCATGCTGGCACAGGCAGTGTACTTTCAATACCTTGGCCTTCAACGTACTGTTCAACCGCACCGTCTGAGTCACAGGTGATGTCGAGCATTACTGCGCGGCGATCGTTCATCTCTTCCAAACCAGAAAGCGGCAGCACTGGGAACACTTGATCGATACCCCAAGCATCCGGCAGCGACTGGAACAGTGAGAAGTTCACGAAGAACTTGTCTGCTAAACGCTCTTGCAGCTCATCCAGAATCGGGCGATGGAAGCGGTTTTTGTTGCTCATCTTCTGACGCAGTTCATGGTAGATACGCAGTGACAACTGCTCTGCCCATGCTCGGTGCTCAAGGTTTAATACACCCGTTGCAAACTGGCTATGCGCTTCAGAAAGATCGCTCTGTGTGTCGTTGTAAATTTCAATCAGTGCGCGGTCATCGGTACCGTGTTGCACTTCTTCAAACCCACGCCACATGTTTTTCAGTAGCATTGGCGCATCCGCACCCGGTGCTGGGATCTCTTCCGGCGAGTAGGCTTCCGTACCGATAACGTTGGTGATCAATACCGCATGGTGCGCCGTGATCGAACGACCCGATTCAGAAATGATCACCGGACGAGGCTGACCGTACAGGTTACACACATCGCTCACTGTGCTCACGATGTTACGCGCATATTCGTGCAGACCGTAGTTCATCGAGTTGGATGACTGGCTACGAGTACCATCGTAGTCGACAGCCAAGCCGCCACCCACGTCGAAGAAATCGATGTGCGCACCCAGCTCACGCAGTTCACAGTAGAAACGCACTGCTTCGTTCACACCATTACGCACGTCACGAATGTTCGCCATTTGTGAGCCAAGGTGGAAATGCACCAACTGCAGCGCTTCCAGTTGATCTTCCGCTTTCAAGCGGTTAATCACGGTGAGCACTTGTGATGCAGCTAGGCCGAACTTCGATTTTTCACCGCCGCTCGATTGCCATTTGCCTGCACCCTGAGAGGCAAGACGAATACGCAGACCCAGACGTGGTTTCACGCCAAGGCTTTTCGCTTCTTTCAGGACCAGATCCAGCTCTGACAGTTTTTCCAGAACGATGAAAACTTTGTGACCCAGTTTTTCACCGATCAGTGCCAGACGAATGTACTCTCTGTCTTTGTAACCATTACATACAATCACTGAACTGGCTTGCTGAGCCATAGCCAACACCGCCAGAAGTTCAGGCTTACTGCCCGCTTCTAAGCCGAGTTGTTTGTGTTCTAATTCGGCCTGACTGGCCAGAATTTCATCTACTACCTCTTTTTGTTGGTTCACTTTGATGGGATAAACCAGCAGGTATTTATTTGGGTAGTCGTACTCTTCAATCGCCTGATTGAAAGCGTCACAAATGTTGTGCACGCGTTGATGCAGGATCTGCGGGAAGCGTACAAGCACAGGCAAATTTAAATCGCGCGCTTCGAGCTGTTTAACAATTGAGCTTAATTGCGTTTGATGAGCTTTGTCTTTTCTCGGCGACACATACACTTCGCCTTGATCGTCAATGCCAAAAAAGCCTTGGCTCCAGTAATGCACATTGTAGTCAGCGCGAACGCGGTCTAATTTGGATGGTTGTTCCACATCGTATCTCACAAAAACAGAGAGGATTACAATGATTTCATCGGTTGAAATCACACCTGACACCCTAGATGTCACGCGCTTTATCGGTGAAAAGCTAGGGTGTGTCTAATGATAATAATTTATCGTTAGGACAACTGTTAGTTATCACACATAAACTTGCATAAATGTCTTCATTTCATTCATATTTTTCTGTACGCCCTTGATGCCACAAGGCATAGCGGCACAAAGCGGTCATCGATTCTTTGCAATAAAATGTCATTGAATAGGGAGATTTATAGACTGCAACAAACAAATAGAACGCATCAATTCATTCTCTGTATAGTGCTGTTTATGACAATGGGTACAATTCAACCAACTCGTCTAATTAACTCGGGTTTTCACTTGGTTGTTCTTTGTAATTACATACAATTCCGTTAAGGTGATTTGAGCATAACGGTGAGATACACGATGGAATACCTAGCTTTATTACAAACCCACTATAAATGGTTGATGACAATACTCATCATCGTCTTATATCCGCATATTTCACGGATAACCTTACGCCTGTTCGAAAGTATGCTTACCGGACGGGTGGACATCCACCGTTTGAAACGCGCGCGTTGGCTGATCCGCACCTTGCTCTTTCTCGTGATGCTGTTTACGACCTTGATTTTGTGGGGCATTGAGTTACGGGGTCTACTGGTGGTCGGCTCATCCCTATTTGCCTTGCTCGGTGTGGGTTTGTTTGCCGGTTGGTCACTGCTGAGTAATGTCACCGCATTCTTAATTCTGTTTGTGCAAAACCAGTGTCGGATCGGCTGCTGGGTTCGCATCGTCGATGGCTCAAACTTTATTGAAGGCAAGATCATTGACATGGCGCTGCTGAATGTTGAGTTGGAAACCCTTGAAGGCAACCGCGTGCTCTACCCTAACAACTTATTTATTGTTCGCCCTGTGATTGTCTTACAAAAGGCACCCGAGAAAGCGGTCAAAAAACCAGAAAGAAAACGGCTACCCAAGGGATTGTAATTTTGAGCGAATACCAAGACTTATCTCAACAAATTGAATTGATTGCCACCGCCGAAGAATCCGAGCAAACCCATCTACTCGGTGAGATGGTGGAAAATGGCTTAGATGAAGGCTCGATCGCTCTGATTTTAGAAGCGTTTCCAGTGGAACAACGGGTACGTTTATGGCGCAGTTTGCCACTGGAGATGCACATAGATGTGCTGACCGAGATGCGCGCCGAGGTGCGGATTTCGGTCATTAACGCGCTGTCGGAAATTGAACTCAAACTGACGCTGGCTAAGCTCGATAACCTGTCACTGATCGAGTGGGAAGACTCGCTACCCGATGACATCATCAGTGAAGCATTAAGCCTTATTAACCGTGATGAACTTGAGCTATACGACCAAGCCAACGAGTTTGCAGATGATGAAATTGGCCACTGGGCGGATAGAAAAGTTTATACCTTACCTTTTAGCATCAGTGTTCGCCGCGCCAAAGTCTTGTTGGATAAATATCACTACGACTCCCCTCAATACATTTACCTCATCAACAAAGCCAAAAAGTTCCGTGGCTTAGTAAGCTTTAGTGATGTATTGCAAGCCGAAGAAACAACTCAGCTCAAGAACTTGCGTATGGAAGAACTGGTGACGCTCAATGCGCAGCAAACCTTATCAGACGCGGTGGATGCCCTCGAACACACCACATTACCAATTGTGCCAGTGCTGAGTGACGATGAAACCTTGATTGGTGAAATTGACTGGCATTTTGCGCTCAGCGTGCAACGTGAAATGTATGAAGCACGCCTGATGGCCGGTACCGGTATGGATGAAGGTGATGATCTGTTCGCGCCCGTCATCAAAAGCTCGAAAAAACGTGGGTTGTGGCTCGGCATTAACCTTCTGACCGCCATTCTCGCCTCCATCACCATTGGCTTATTTGAGAATGTGATTTCGCAAGTTGTCGCTTTAGCGGTGCTGATGCCAATTGTCGCTTCGATGGGTGGCATTGCGGGAAGCCAAACCTTGACTTTGATGGTACGCGCGATGGCGCTTAATCAGATCACCGTGGGTAACCGTTTTGCTTTGCTGAAAAATGAACTCGGCATTGGCTCAATCAACGGCCTAGTCTGGGCGCTGATCATCGGGGGTATGGCCGCACTTTGGTTCCAAGAGCCGGTGATAGGCGCAACCATTGCGCTGGCAATTGTGGTCAACATTATTACCGCAGCATTATTTGGGGTGTTGATCCCGATAATTTTGGACAAATTCAAGCTCGACCCCGCGCTGGCAGGTTCGGTTATTCTCACCACCGTGACCGATGTGGTCGGCTTTTTTGCCTTCCTCGGCACCGCCAGTTTGGTGATGTTGTAGCATTCCATAGGCATAGCGTGATGGCTATGCCTAACTTTTCAAACGGTTCTATCCTCTCTTCACCTCATCTTTTATTGCTCCTTACTTGAAGCATCTCGCCTCTTTTACCTTCCATTTGCAATATTTGCATTTTGCAATTGCACAATGCAACAAAGTGAACAACAACTCCGCAAGAAATGCACAAAAACCACATAAATACGTGCCTATTAAACTTGGCACAGATAGTGCAACTATAGGAATGACCCTTAATTAAGCCGAGGGTTACCTAGCCAACTGACGTTGTTAGTGAATGAAATTGTTCACATTTGTTTTATCAGCCTATCACCCTTTTGTGATTGGCTTTTTTCTTTTTAATCCCTGAACAACTAAAAACCATTTAGCCTGCAACATTCAAGGTGTGGAGGCGTTTTCCAACGATTATGTTAAGGCGTCACACTTCGCAGCACAGATAAAATCATTTTTGTGTAGACCTTTGATGGAATGACTCCACCAAGTCACGGTCACGTTGCCCCATTCTAATAAAATGGCCGGATGATGAAATTCTTGTTCTGCCAATTCAGCAATTTGATTAGAGAATGCCCACGCTTGTTTAAAGTTTTTGAAGCGATACCGCTTTTCAAGTTGGGCAATACCATCTCGGTGAATTAATGCCCAACCATCCAGTTCACTGAGCAGTTGTTGCTGCTCTTCTGATGTCAAACCGACAGCGTCTGCACTGCACGCTTCACAACGTAACTCATCCAGCATGTTGTTGTTCCTTTGGTTGAAAAAGAGGCGGGAGTAACCCGTCTTGCATAGCTTGCCACACCAACGCCATCACATCGCGTTGACTGAGTTGATACAGTTGACTGAGATCTGGCAACACGTAATAAATGGGCTGCATGATATCAATGCGGTAAGGAGTGCGTAGCACTTGCATAATATCGAACGGCTCACGTTTTGGGATTGTGCTTTCTGAAGCGTAAAGCGTTTCACCCGGTGACGACAAAATGCCCCCGCCATAAATTTTGGTTTGTCCCTGTTCTTGAACTAAGCCGAATTCAACCGTAAACCAGTACAGACGCGCTAAGTAGCTACGCTCTTTGGGGGTCGCTTTAGCACCTAGCTGGCCATAAACATGAGTAAAAGCGGCGAAATCAGGGTGCGTGAGCATAGCGCAGTGACCATACACTTCATGGAAGAAATCCGGCTCTTGGAGATAATCAAACTCCTCTCGACGCCGCAAAAACGTGGCCACTGGAAACTTCTTATCGGCGAGTAAGGCAAAGAAGCGATCAAAACTGATCAATGCCGGAACAGGCTCAACTTGCCAACCGGTTTCTCTTTGCAATACTCGGTTTATTTCCGGCAATTGTGGCAGGCGATCTGTCGGCAAATTAAGCATATTCAAACCATCTAAATAAGCTTGGCAGGCTCTGGTTTTCACCACCTCTTGCTGGCGAGTGATCAGCTCATGCCAAACAGCATGCTCATCCTGATCCCAATCAATATGACCATGCTCACTAACGGGTTTAGAGTGATACTGAGTCATCGCCCTACTCCTTAACAAATTCATTACATTAAGCCTACCTAGCCTAATCTGAACTGCCAATGGGATCTTGCTCAATCAAACCAACATTGATGTAACAATAATTTTACAATCGTGTACTTTTTAGTTATTTTTCATAGGCCTGATCCTGACCAGTCAAGTTGACTTTCGAACTTGCGAGGACAAAACTTGTTCACAGTGATCACGTCAGAATTGATTTTTAGACAGGGAATATTATGTCATCGACTACACCATTGTGGACGCCAAGCCACGAGCGCATTTCCGCTTCTAACCTGCAACAGTTCATCGCACATGTGAACATGCAAGGTGAAGCGATCGACAGTTATTCTTCGTTGCATCAGTGGTCTGTTGCTGAAACACGACAATTCTGGCTTGAGGTGTGGCAATTTTGCGATGTGATCGGCTATCGCGGAAACTGCATTATTGGTGAAGGACTACCTCGTTTTGGTAAAACCATGGTTCCCGCTCGTGATTCGATCTGGTTTCCACAAGCTCAGCTCAACTACGCAGAAAACCTACTCTCATACGCATTCCAAAATCCCGATGGGATCGCCCTCTGGTTTAAAAATGAAAATGGCCATACCAAGAAATTCTGTTGGCAGCAGTTGTGTGATCATGTTTCCGTCGTTCAACAGTGGTTGGCACAAAATGGCGTTGGAGAGGGTGATGTCGTGGCTGGCTATCTTCCCCACTTACCCGAAACCGTGATTGCCATGTTAGCCGCCACCAGTTTGGGGGCAATCTGGACTTCGACGTCACCGGATTTTGGCGTGGAAAGTGTGATTGAACGCTTTGGTCAAGTTCAACCGAAAATTCTGTTTTGTTGTAATGGCTACACGTTTAACGGTAAATCGTTTCCCATGCAAGAGCGTAATGCTCAGATAGCGAGCGCCCTACCGAGCCTGGTCAACACCTGTCAAATTGAATATCTGCAAGATCGCAACTTCACACCGAATTTCAATGATAGCTTTTCTGACTGGCAATCGATTTTCGCCAGTTATCAACCGCGAGGAGTCGAATACCGCCGGATTGGTTTTAACGACCCACTATTTGTTTTGTATTCCTCTGGAACAACGGGCAAACCGAAATGCATCACGCACTCCGTTGGCGGTACGCTACTCAACCATTTGAAAGAGCATCAGTTACACTGTGATATCCAGCCACAAGATCGCGTGTTCTATTACACCACAACAGGTTGGATGATGTGGAACTGGCATGTGTCTGCACTCGCCAGTGGCGCAACCTTAGTGATTTATGATGGGCATCCACTCTACCCACAAGCGGGAGCGTTATGGGCTCTGGTTGACGAAGCCAAAGTCAGCTTGTTTGGTACCTCTGCCAAGTACCTAGAAACACTGAAAAAAAATCAGTTTTCTCCATGCGATTTTTACTCATTAAGCCACTTAAAGACCCTGTGTTCGACCGGTTCGGTGCTCTATCCTGAGCAATTTGACTATGTGTATGAGCATGTCAAATCCGATCTGCATCTGGCTTCTATTTCTGGTGGCACGGATATTTGCGGCTGCTTTGTGCTTGGTAACCCTATTTCTCCGGTTTATCAGGGCGAATGCCAAAGTGCGGGCTTAGGTTTGGATGTCGTGGCTTACAATCAGCATGGAGAGGCCATCGTCGCTGAGCGTGGAGAGCTGGTATGCCGAAACAGTTTCCCCAATCAACCGATTGGATTTTGGCATGATGATGGCAGCCGTTATCACCAAGCTTATTGGGATAAATACCCGGGAGTTTGGCATCATGGCGATGAAATCGAAATCACCGACCAAGGAGGTGTATTATTCTTCGGTCGCAGCGATACCGTTCTGAACCCGGGTGGTGTTCGGATTGGCACGGCTGAAATTTATCAGCAAGTCAATGCATTACCTGAGATCCACGATTCGATTGCCATTGGCCGCCAGATTGACCGCGATGAACAGGTGATTCTATTCGTTCAACTCGCGCAAAACGTCCCCTTTAATGACGAGCTGCAGCAGAAAATCCGCAGCTTACTGCGCGAACGCTGCTCTCCACGCCATGTTCCTGCTCACATTTATGCCATCAGCGAAATCCCGCGCACGAAATCGGGCAAGCTGGTCGAACTGGCCGTCAAACAAGTGTGTCATGGTGACGAAGTGAAAAACCTTGGGGCTATCGCCAATCCGCAAGTGTTAACGGAAATAGAAAGATTACTTACGGCATAAGTCATGACTTGGAAAATACGATAACAAACTGACTACACGGCATAATCCGAGTTATTTTGGCACATTTATCGGTTTGATTTTCGTGCCACAGTGGTATTCTTGGCTCAGCTGTTCTCTGCATAGACTTTTTATGGATTATATTCACCTCTCCCGATTTAGCTTAAAACACCTGACAGCCCTGCATGTCATGCTCAACACGCGCAGTGTTACCCAAACCGCCGCTCGACTGTGTGTAAGTCCATCCAGTATCAGTAAAATACTCGCTCAATTGCGTGAACTGCTTAATGACGACCTTTTTTACCGGGATGGAAATCAGTTGATCCCGACCCCTTATGTACAGCAAATGGGGCCAACAGTGCATCATGTTCTGTCCAGTATGAATGGCTTATTGCACTGCACCGAATTCGATCCTCAGGCATACCAAGGCCACTATCGTTTAGCGATGCGTGAAAGTACATTTGAGCTATTTGCGTCCAAAGTCACTGCGATTCTCGCCGCTTGCTCATCCGAGCTCTCCATGACGATTCACTCCAAAGAACATTATGGGTTTGAGGCTTTGCAGAGTGGCTTGATTGATTGCATTCTTCTGCCACATGACATCAGCCAGCCACCAACCTTTGCCCAAGACTTAGTTTGGCAGGTAATCGAATCGGATGAGCTGGTCTGTTTGATGAGCGCTGATCATCCTCTCGCTCACACTGAACTCAGTGTCGAAGCCTACCTTGCTTATAAGCACATCGGCATTCTCGATAATGAGCTCAATGAGCCGTATTTTGAGAAGTACCTGACTCAGCAACACGAAACTCGACGTATTGCTGTTGCCACTCCTGACTTTGGTGCAGCAGCCATCTTGTGTCGGCAGACACACTTGCTGCTCACCTGTTCAAAGATGTGGGCGGATCACGCAATGCAAGTTCAAGGCTTGGTGCAAAAAACCCTACCCTTTGAATATGGCAAGGTGGCTTATAGCTTAGTCTGGAACAAACCCAGCATGAATGACCGAGCTATTCGGTGGCTATGCCAGCAACTGAACAGCCAGTTAACTTGAGATGAAAATGGGTGAAAAAGGAAAGGGTCAGCAAACGCTGACCCTTTCCTTTGTTGCTCTGTTTTTGATTTTTGTTAATAACCCTAGCCATGAGTTGTCAGTCAATAAACAGAAACTGAGACGTGTACTCGGGGAACTGAGCCTCGTCTTTGATTATTCAATCATTAGTTTAGGTGCAAGGTTGAATTTTTGTTAGTGAAAAGAAGTAAATGGTCAATTTACGATTTGGAAAAGATATGCAAATCACATTGTTAACGAAATTGATATGCAATAACCCAATGAATGAAACAGTGTCGGTAAGATTTATCCCCAAACAACTTGGAGTTACAGGTAGGCGGCAAGTGAGAGAGTCCCCATGAGCATAGATAGACGATGTGATTGGGGTGAACGAACGTAGCCAACACCGCTGCAGCTTCAAGTAGGAAGGGGGATAGCAAAAAGCGAAAAAATAAAGCCGCTATACAAGTAGCGGCTATGACGAACTCTATGAATCGATGAATTACTTACGAGCAATTCCAACCACAACAGGTTGCGTGCCTTGTGCGGTAGTGACATCAAACGCGACCCGAGTCTCCACGGCAGAGAACCCCGCATTACGCAGCACAGATTCAATCTCAGTCGTGCTCAAGCCTATTTCCGATTTGCCATCGGCTAACCAATCAAAATGCACAAAATACCCGCCTTCATCCACTAGCGTGAAAATAATATCGGTCACATCTTGAAGATTCGGTAAGAAAGCGCATACCGATGAGGCAACGACCAAATCAAACTGCTTACGAAAGGCTGGATGTTGAGCAACCAAACCGCGGGTTAAGCAATCCACCACAGGCTCAACGTTGCGTAGTTCCTTGCGATCCAGCTCCTCAATCATGGCTTCTGATGAGTCCAGCGCAACAATATCACGAGCAAGCGGCGACATCCGCTGACTTAGCAAGCCTGTACCACAGCCAAAATCCAAAATATGCTTTCCCTGCAAAGAAAGGATTTTTGTCAGATGTTCAAATACGCTTTGCGCAAAAGCATGGGTCGCTGGGTCTTTTTCCCAATTTGCTGCGTACTCATCCCAGTCGTGTGCCATCATGGCCTCCGTATTACTTCTTGTATTCGGGCAATGCTGCCAAGAGTAAACCAAAATGAAGTCAAGTTCATAGAGTTACAACGCATTCTTTGTTAAGAAAATCCATTTCGACCTCATTTGTCGAGAATTTATGCCGATAGGCAGCACAGTGAATTTTGTTTATTATCCCAAAAGTTTGAACCACTTGGGTCTGCTATGAACCTGTCACAAATCGAAGCTTTTTGCACTATCGCCAATACAGGCTCCGTCTCTGAAGCCGCGCGTCAACTCGATTGCAATCGTACTAAATTAAGCATGGCGATCAAAGCGCTGGAAAAAGAACTCAATGTGGCGCTGTTTGTGAGAGCGGGTAACTACTTAACCCTTTCCGAAGCGGGCAAAGCCGTTTACAAAGATTGCGAGAGTTTACTCATCACGGCATCACGTATTCGCCAGACTTGCGCTCAAGCGTGCAGTGAATTTGCCGCCGAGATGTGGATCGCGCGTGATGATTCGCTCCCAGACCATTTTTGGCAAGATATCGCCAGTCAATTGCACAAACTCTTTCCCAACACCTCTTTTAATATGGTTTTGGCCTCCAGTGGCGATTTAGCCAACTTGGTCGCGACACAACAAGTCAACTGCGCTTTCGGCGTCGATTATGAGCGCTTAGACGATCCGCGCATCACTTACCAACCGTTGGGTAAAATCCGCCTCATGTCGGTGTGTAATAGCCAGCATCCTTTAGTCAAACAAAAGCGAGTTAGCGATGAGGAACTGCGTAAATTCATGCAAGCCGTCATGGTCTATCTTAATGAAAAAGATAACCCGAACTTGCAGCCTTTCTCCCGTCGCTATATCGGCTTCTCAAGCTTTGAATACATGCTCAATACAATTTTGAGTGAGAATGCTTGGGGCGTATTGCCTGAGCCATTGATTCGTCACTATTTACGTGAGCAGCAACTGACCGTGATTAAACATACATATGGTCTCACGCAAGAAGACTTCTGCTTGTTCCAACCTATCGGAATGCATGATAACCCTGCCATTCTCTGGCTCAGTGATAAGGTGAGTGATTATCTGTTTGATTTCTAGACATCCTCCTCCTTTCTAGGCATGCTCGCACTCAGCGTCAAAAATACTGACACAGAAAAAGTTAATTAAGTATATGTTTTAATTATATTTATTTTAATGTTGAAATTTATCTTCCTCTTCTCGACGTAAATCGACATTGCGATTCCCCCATGAATCGCCAGAATGTGCGGCGAAACCTACGAGGAAATTAACGATGTGTTCTCAATCCAATTTTAATGAAAAGCGTGTTTTAACGCTTTCTGCCCTTATCGCATCAGGCTTTGCTGGCAGTGGTTTGCTAGTCGGTCTACTCGTCGGCTCTATGGTCATTGTCTTTGATGGTGTCTATTCGCTGGTGAGTTTACTGTTAACATTATTGTCGCTGGCGGTATCACGTTTTATTCAAAAACCGTCTGACGCTCGCTTCCCTTTTGGGCGCGCAGTGTTAGAACCCCTGGTTATCGCGATAAAAGGCTTAGTGATCTTGCTGATTGTCAGCTATTCACTCTACTCCTCGCTCACCGCTCTCCTCAGTGGCGGACGCGAAGTGGATCCTTCTATCGCCACCTTATTTGGTGTGTTTAGCGTCACCGGTTGTGCTTTAGCTTGGTGGAAAATGGCAGGCTTAAGCCGACGTCACCCTTCCGGGCTGATTGCGGCAGAAGTCAAACAGTGGCAGATGGATACCTTGCTGAGTTTAGTGGTCATGGTTGGCTTTATTGCCGCTTGGTTAATCAACCTAACCCCTTGGGCGCATTATTCGGTCTACGCCGATCCGATGATGATGCTGTTGATGTCGTTTTACTTTATAAAACTTCCACTTGGGATGCTGAAATCCGCTCTGCGTGAAATATTGTTGATGGCTCCAAGCCACGATATACAGCAAGCCGTATCACACAGTGTTCAAGCCACGCAAGAGCACGCCGAACAACCACTTGAGCTTTACGGTGTGGCTAAAGTCGGACGTGAACTGTGGGTCGAAGTGGCGTTAAAAACGGCCGAGGATGATTCGGTTGAGGTAGAAGATATTCAGCGTATCGAAAACCACTTGCAGCAAAGCTTGGCGGCATTACCTTACCAATTACAGCTCACGGTGAGCGTTGCCCGCTAACTCATCTCAGCCCGCTGTCGCGGGCTGAATGTTAACTTTGTTCTTTAAGCGGCGGAGGCGTTTCAGGCTCTTCCCCTGTTGATGAACTCGACTCGCGAGTCACCCACCAGCAGATCAGCGAACCGAATGTCACCATGATCACTCCCTGCCAGAAACTTAACCCGAGGACCACCCCTAAAATCAGCGATGAAAATAAGGTTGAGATAACCGGCGTAAAGTAAGAAAGCGTTGCCAGCAGCAACATGTTCCCCCGCAAAATGGCCACATTCCACAGTGCATAACCACTTCCCATCACAATGCCCGTTAATAACAGCGTCACCATGCTCGACCCAGTAAAAGAGAGTGCCGGCTCATTACTCAAAGCGTATTGGAGCCAGAGTGTGGCAGCGGTCGCGGCAAAAAACAGTACGATGGCATTCTGCCCTCGTGCTAAACGTTGGGTTACATTGCAGTAAATCGCCCAGATAAAAGCGCCCGTTAATGCCATAGCATAAACCGCTGGATTGGTAGCGATGCGAGCGGAAAAATCGGCGAGCGAAATGCCTTGTTCGGCGACAATAGTCCACGCGACACCAGCGAAAGCCAAACCCACGCTCGGGTAAACCCAAAAGCTAACCGCACGCTGACTGAGCAACACCGCGATCAATACGGTTAAGGCTGGCCAAAGGTAGTTAATCACCGACATTTCTATCGCTTGTAAGCGATCGCTCGCCATACCGAGTGCTAAGGCAAGGCAAATTTCGTAACTCACGAACAGCGCACCGCCAATCAGAATATAGCGACTCGATCCCGCTTTGAGTCGAGGCATCCCCATCGCAAACAGCAAAAACAGCGTACTCACTGTGTAGATGAGCGCCGCGCCGCCAATCGGTGAAAACTCCTCAGCAACACGACGCGTTAATGCCATCAGGCTTCCCCAAAGCAAAATGGCCGCGACACCATACAAGGTGTGTTTATGAGTGATGAATTGCTGTTTCACAGTAAACCTCAAAGTGGTAACCCCTTCCCTACCTATCACGTCAAGCAGTTGAGGGATAAAACGCCAAGCCGTGCGATCATTCTGCCATTGATTCGGCAGGATCTTTCAGTGAGCGCAAAATACGCGCAGGAGTGCCACCGACTAACGTATCCGGTGGAACATCCTGATTGACCACGGAATTCGCCGCTACGACAGAACGAGCACCAATCGTGACCCCTTGATTAATGACGACATTTCCGCCAATCCAGACATCATCTTCAATCACAATCGGTTTGCAGATGGTTTCCCACGCTTGGCGACGACGATAATCTAAAGAGTGCGATGCGGTGTAAAATTGAGTACTAGGGCCGATTAATACGTGATCGCCAATCGTGATGGGGGCACCATCCAACATCACCACGTTCATGTTGATGAAGGTGTGATCGCCAATACGAATGGTTTTGCCAAACTCACAGTGAAAAGGAGGCTGTACACAACTTTTATGACCGAGATGACCAAACAGCTCACGTTGCAGTGCATAGCGCTCCGCTTCATCAAGACTTTGGTTGATCTCGAGCTTGAGCCTTCCCGCTTGGCTGCGCAGTGCCTCAATTTCCGCGGATGCGCCGTCAAAGTGTTCACCTTTGAGCATTTTTTCTAATTCGCTCATCTTCATTCCCCCGTGATTTATGAACGTCCATTACTCAGCTATCCCCCAACCAGTTGGCGATACAGCCTCCAGTCGTAAGGGGATAACATGGTTAATCACTCATCAGTAAATGAAAAGTGCAAATAAGAGCAAATCGGTTTCCTCTATTCTTCTTTGACGATAGGTTCGAGAGGTTCAACGCGACTCACCAGAAGCTGATCGACTTTGTAATTATCGATGTCCACCACTTCAAATTTATAGCCGGCATAGACCACTGAATCCGTACGACGCGGGATCTTACGCAGCATATACATCATAAATCCTGCGATCGTTTCGTAGTTTTGTTGCTGAGGAAACTCTTCAATCGCAAAGGAGCGCATCACGTCGGTGATCGGTGTCACCCCATCCACTAGCCATGAGTTGCCATCACGCGCGACGATTTGCTCTTCCCCTTCGGCAAGCACCCAAGTGCCCATGACTGCGCTTTGTAAGTCGTTGAACGTCACAACGCCTACGACAAGCGCGTATTCGTTCATCACCACCGCAAAATCAACGCGGTTAATTTTGAAGTACTCCAACGCTTCCGAAAGGCTTAACGTATCGGGAATAATCGGGCATCCAATGACCACATTGCTCTCTTTGAGATTCATTCCTTGGCCATTAATTACTCGAATTAACAAGGCCTTCGAGTCAACGTAACCTTTAATCTGATCCAACTGCCCATCACAGACCAAGAATTTGTTGTGCGGATGCTGAGAAATTTTCTGCTTGATCACTTCCTCACTGTCGCTGAGGTTAAGAAACACCAAACTTTCGCGCGCCGTCATGGCCGATGTCACTGGAATGCTCTGCATTTCAAACACGCTTTCCATCATCTGTTGCTCACCTTTATCCAGCACGCCCGCTTCTGCGCCAGCATCCATCACGGCATAAATGTCGTCAGAGGTGATCTCATCATTACGCTCGGTCGGTACACTGAGGGCGCGAAACAGCAAGTTCGCCAATCCATTGAAGAACCAAACAAACGGTTTTAACAAAGTAATGCAAATCAGCATGCCTCCCACCAAACTGGTGGCAATTCGCTCTGGCATCGCCATCGCAATCCGCTTTGGCATCAAATCCGCAATCAAAATAAACATACTGGTTACGAGCATAAAGGAGAGCACAAAACTCGCTTGTGATAGGAGATTGGCTGGAATCAATCCTTCTAGCAGCGCTCTGATGTAAGGAGTAAACGCCGATTCCCCCACAATACCGCCCATAATGGCAACCGCATTGAGGCCAATTTGCACCACAGTGAAAAAATTGCCTGGCCGAGCTTGCAGCTCTAACACCCGCTCGGCACGCTCATCGCCTTCATCGGCCATCTGCCGCAAACGAATTTTGCGCGCCGCAGCCAAAGAAATTTCTGACATAGAAAAGAAACAACTGGCAGCAATCAGCGCCATGATGATCGAGATGTTTTCGAAAAAACTCATAGGTGTACACCCAAAATCAATAAAACCAAACGGCTTAAAACACGAGTAACAGAGAAGATAAGCGAGAGATAAACACCTCTTTATCCGCCTCGTTCAGCATAGACGAACACGAGACGGATAGAGAGGCATACTGCAACGTCAAGCAGGAAAAGGATTACTCGGTGCGGATTTCCCACGAATGAGTCATATCAACACCTTTCCCGAGCATTAAACATACTGAGCAGTATTTCTCTAGAGAATCAGCGGTGACGCGCGCTACGATCTCTTGATCCAGATCTTCACCACTGACGACAAAATGGATATTGACTTGAGTGAACAGTTTCGGCGCGGTATCACGACGCTCAGCAGACAATTGCGCGGTACAACCATGGATTTTTTGTCCCGCTTTTTTCATGCCATCCACAACATCGACAGAGCTGCATCCACCTGCGGCCATCAACACCATTTCCATTGGACTTGGAGCACTCGCTCCACCGTTCCCATCCATTACAATCGAATGACCGGAGTTAGATAACCCAATAAAACGAAAATCTTCAACCCATTTGACTTGCGCTTGCATAACGGAACCCCACTAAAGTAAATGACCGCCAGTATGTTAGCACAGTGGCATACGGAAAGATGCCAAGAGACAAAAGCGAAGCTAAAAAAGAAAACCCCACTAAGCCTAAGCTTAGTGGGGTTCAGTTCTCACTCGCAGCAATCCCGCTACTAATAGGTGCTCCCTGCATCTATTCCTTGATAGTCTGCTGTGTCCTTCAGCGCAATCCGTTTCATCGCCTTCCTAGCGGTGTCCCTTCCTCTGTCATCCTGACAGAACTCGCTTAGTCCTTTAAGTTGTCCATTAACTCTCCGTTTATAACCATCCTAGTTATTAAGCGTCCAGCTAACGTCCTTTGCTCTCCTTGCCGACCATTCATCCTGAACAATCGAAATCTTCGTCCTGAAGATGACCAATCCTTGGGTCTTTCCTGTTCCGTGTCCGCTTCCTGCCGACGAATTGACTTTACGATATGAGCGTATTTCAGCAAGCGCTGTTGAGCATTTTTATTACTGGTCGATAGGCAAATTCAAACATAAAACAAAATAAATCAATAACATAAAAACAAAACAAATTTAAAGTCTGCAATCAAAAGCTAAAATCTCTTACACCAGACGTAAGAGATCTCGCACAAGATAAATCCTAAAACAAGAAGGTTCTGCTTTTTCGCCCTTCGCACACTCTGTGATGCCGCTCGCAAGAGTTTTCCCACTCATTCAAATCAAGAAAAGCACCGTGTTCACAACAGAGAGATCTCCAAACGACTTTGCCTAGCCAACCCCGCAAATGCTTCAAGTAGAGAAAGGCTATAGACTCTTATCACAAAAATCAGGATAGTATCAGCGAGAGTAATGTATTGGGCTTACGTACTCGATGGCTTGACCAATGTCGCGAATGAATGAGGAACAACGACATGATTTCAAAATGGGCGCAACGTTTTTTCCAAATGGCTGAATTAGTTGGCTCGTGGAGTAAAGATCCTTCCACGCAGGTAGGCGCTGTGATCACCAAACAAAACCGGATTGTCTCCGTTGGCTTCAATGGCTACCCACACGGTATCTCTGACAGTGCCAGCACCGATGACCGTGATATGAAGTATTTGAAAACGCTACACGCGGAAGAGAATGCGATTTTGTTTGCCAAGCGTGATTTGGATGGCTGTGAGATTTACGTCACCCACTTCCCTTGCCCTAACTGCGCGGCCAAGATTATCCAAACTGGGATCTCTGCCGTACATTGTCCTGAGCAATCCGAAGATTTTCTGTCACGCTGGGGCGATAAGATCAAAGTCAGCCAAGACATGTTCTTACAAGCTGGGGTTAAAGTGCATTGGCTACCTTTGGTTGAACTGAAGCACATCAATACTATTGAGCTGCCTTCAGTATCGAGCAATCCATAAACGGAAGCGATATACCCAAACAACTTGGAGTTACATCCAACACCGCTGCAGCTTCAAGTAGTAAGGGGATAACCAGCAACCATCGTACTTATAAATGGGACACCGCTGTCCCATTTTTGATTTTTGTAGCAGCGTACCGCTTCCACTTTATCCGCTGTTTTTTCTCTCTTATACGCTGATAGCAACGATCGCCTTCTAGCACTTTATTCTGCCAATTTTCGCGAAGCACTGCGCATTGAATTGCAAAACGCAAATCTACTCAATGAAAAAACTTTGAACTTAATCATTATCGGAACGAAATAAGTCGCCAACTCTGCCAATGTCAACCCTGACTAAACCTTGCTAAATCGACCAAACACTCATCAAAATCACCACTATTACGTGATATATCAATGCATTATTTTTCCTAGCAGAAAAACGATCACAACTTTACAATCGTGCCACATAAAAATAACAACCATCCGCTTGGGTATGCCGAAATCGGATATCCCAAACCACTTGGCGTTGCAGATAAGCAACAGGTGAGTTCATCACTATGGGGATAGATAAACGGGTATAGATAAACGCTATGCTCAGGGTCAATGAATCTAGCCCATGCTGCTGCGGCTTCGAGTAAAAAGCATTATAGGATGGTGCACACTCCCCCTACTTAAGTGTGTATAAAAATAATCTGTATCAACACTCTCCCAAAGCTGTGGCGATGCCCAGCGAGGGAATTAACTCTAACGTGAAAGGTCCCAAGTCAACCATGAGTCCAGAGAACTACTTTCTAGACTGGCAAAAAAGCCAAACCCTTGCTGAAACCCTGTCTCCCTTAATTGGTCAACTCTATCGCCAGAAAGGGGTTGAAGCCGTGTTGTGCGGTAAAACCCTGATTAATGCGACCACGATCGACATCATTAAGACTCACCGTGTTGCTCGGCGCTATTTAAGTGAGCCTTTGGCACTCGATAAGACCTTACCCTTAGTGCAGCAGTTATCGACGCTTGAGTTAGCCCCCTGCCGAATTGATATTGGCCAACTTGCCAGCCAGTATTGGCAGCAACATGACGATGAGCATGGTTTGAATGATTTTCTGCACACCGCATTAGACGCCGCACTACAACCCGCTCAGGCTATTGAGCCCAAAGATGTGGTGCTGTATGGATTTGGCCGAATTGGCCGTCTACTCGCTCGCTTACTGATTGAAAAGAGCGGCGCAGGTTATCCGTTGCGTCTACGGGCGATTGTTGTGCGTGGTGGAAAAGAGGGCGATCTTGAAAAACGTGCGAGTCTGCTGCGTCGAGACTCGGTTCATGGTCAATTCAACGGCAGTATTACTATAGATAAAGAGCGTAAAGCGCTGATCGCAAACGGTAACTTCATCCACGTCATTTATGCAAATTCCCCACAAGATGTCGATTATACCGCTTACGGCATTCATAACGCTTTGGTGGTGGATAACACGGGCGTATGGCGCGACAGCGAAG
Organism: Vibrio paracholerae; assembly: GCF_037672085.1. Classification (NCBI taxonomy): domain Bacteria; kingdom Pseudomonadati; phylum Pseudomonadota; class Gammaproteobacteria; order Vibrionales; family Vibrionaceae; genus Vibrio; species Vibrio paracholerae. The sequence goes on from NZ_JBBHLM010000001.1 coordinate 822,051, forward strand.
GCTTAAGCCAGCACCTTGCCTCTCCGGGAACGAGTAAGGTTCTGCTTACTGCGCCGGGTAAAGGCGATATTAAAAACGTGGTGTTTGGGGTCAATGAATCGGTGATTCAGCCGGAAGACACCATTATTTCAGCGGCAAGTTGCACCACAAACGCGATTACTCCGGTGTTAAAAGCGGTGAATGACCGTTTCGGCATTACTTCTGGACACATCGAAACCGTCCACTCTTTTACCAATGATCAAAACCTGATCGATAACTTCCACAAAGGTGAGCGTCGTGGTCGAGCCGCATCACTCAATATGGTGCTTACTGAGACAGGCGCGGCTAAAGCCGTTGCTAAAGCGCTTCCTGAGTTAACTGGCAAACTGACGGGTAATTCTATTCGCGTCCCGACTCCGAATGTGTCGATGGCGATAGCCAATCTCAATTTAGCTTATGCCACGACGAAGCAAGAGCTGAATGCTTACTTGCGAGAAATGGCTACCCATTCTCCACTCTCAGGACAAATTGATTACACCGAGTCGACGGAAATAGTTTCCAGCGATCTGGTGGGTTCACGTTATGCGGGCGTGGTCGATGCCACAGCAACGATTGCACAAGATAGCCGTTGTGTTCTGTATGTTTGGTATGACAATGAATTTGGCTATAGCTGCCAAGTGGTACATTGCATGGAACAGATGATGGGTGTGCGTTACCCGACCTATCCCGCTCAATAAATCACCGTCTCCACAACAGACCCAAACTGCGTGCAGCGAAGCTCGATAGTATCGTGGCAGGTGGAATGGGTCAAACAATAACAACCATAAGTCGTGCTGCGCTGATCGCTTCGCGATGAGCAACACCGACCTCTCCCTCAAGCTTGCCGCCTCACTGATGTGGGCGGCTTTTTTGTACCGACTCACCCGCTTTAGGTCAGAAATACGTCAAGTTTGTCCTGTTATGGTGAAAATGAACATTGTTCATTTTCGATTAATCTGGTTCAGGGTAAGGTGGCTCTGTTACTTGGAGGAACCATTATGAACCGATTCCTGATCACCTTACTGTCACTGATTACTGGTGTGTTCGCTTTGATCTTTAGTCTGCTGCTCGCGATTCCATTGACTATCGCAGCGTTAATTACGGGCAAACGTTTAGAAAAACAGCTCAAAGCACGCGCGTTTCAATTCAAATCTTCCGCGACTTATCAGCCTCATGCCAATGTGATTGAAGGGGAATGTGAAGAGATCTCGCCACGCCGTTAACAAGATGACGAGAGGGTTTGAGGTCAGCTCAAACCCTAATGAAATGAGTTACACCGTCCACAACACTCGGATCGCTAACGCAATCAGCACCAGGCCAGACAGCCTGTCGATGAGCACGGCGCGGGCGCGCAATTTATCGAGTAAACGAGGCGAAGATAAAATCAGAGTAATGAAGCTATACCAAAGACCATCAACCACTAAGGGAGTGATGACAATCGCAGCCTTACTGGTCAAATCCGAGCCTACCGCGACGTATTGACTAAATAACGCGATAAAAAACAGCGCAATCTTAGGACTGAGCAGAGAAATCAGTAGCCCTTCTCTAGCTGATTGCCATACGCTGACCGACTCGCCCGACTCTAACTTAGCCGCGACCCCACCTTTTGAACGCAAAGCGTTCCAGCCCAAGTAGGCAAGATAAGCGGCACCCGCATAGCTAATGGTTTTAAACAGCACAGGAGATTGATGCAGTACGACGGCCAATCCGATCAGGGTAATAAAAGCATACACCCCAATCCCGAATGCATGAGCCCAAGCAGCGGCAAAGCCGTTCTTACGTCCCCCTGCCAAACTGTGTTTAGCCACCATAGCCAAACTCGGCCCCGGCGACATCGCCCCTAAAATACAAATCGTAAATAGCGATAACCACACTGTCAGTGTCATGCAAGCTCCTAAAACCAAAGACTGAGCGAGCAACAATATAAGCAAATGAAGGGGAAATACAGCCGAAATCGCAACAATTCTCAAAACTACCGGGAGAATAAGAAAGGTTGGAGAGAAGATGAATGACGTGGTCTTATCGAGCCAATCTAGCAGGTTGGCGGCAAGTGAGTGACCCCAATGAGCATAGACACACTATGTCATTGGGGTGAACGACGCCGACATCGCTGCTACTTCAAGTAGGACAATGATAAGAAGAATCAGGTTAGATAGCGATTCAAAGTCAATGACTTAACCACTTGCGCACAACCAGCCAAGTATAAAGTGTGGCACCAACACCAATGCCCACTAGAGTCACGATATCAAAGGTGGTTGCCACATACCCCAACGATGAACCCGTTATGGTCGGTGCAAGCAACATGACCGCAACACCGATAATGATTGCTAAGATCAACGCTTTACCATCGGCTGCGGGTCTCTCTTTACCTACCCATAAACTCACCACAAAAATCGCTAAAAGTAGGAGCACCAACCAAAGATAAGGCTGAACTGTGTACCAAAGCACCGTTGCAATACTGAGAATATCCATAGGCCCCCCTCTACGCGTGCTTTCAGCGGCCAATATAAATGTGTCTCGCGAAGATGAAAGCCGCTCATAAAGTCGGTATGCTAAAGCTCAAATTCTGTGCAGGTGGCGTAAAGTGAATCAACTGAAAAAGGATATTTCTCTGGGAGCAGGAATTGCTCAACTTTCCACGACGTTAATGGGGACTGGGCTGTTTATGGTTCCAGCGATTGCCGCAGGGATCGCCGGTGTATTCTCACTCTGGGCATGGCTGCTGCTGTTTGTTGCGATTTGTCCGATCGCCTTGACCTTTGCGCAATTAGGTAAACGTTACCCCAATGCGGGGGGCACCGCTTACTTTGTACGCCAAGCATTTAATCCACGCCTTGAACGTGCAGTGGCATGGTTGTTTCTCAGCGTTATTCCTGTGGGCGTTCCGGCGGCAGTCACGCTCGCCGCCAGTTTTCTGCAAGCCTTACTCCCAGCGCCTTTGGCTAACCCACTGCTAACCCAAACTCTAACTATATTGCTCTTAGTTGGGGTTAATTTGGCGGGTACTAAGTCATCAGGCCGTTTACAAACCCTCATCGCGTTGGCCATTTTCAGTTTGGTGATTGCTTTTTGGTGGCGTGGTCAAGTAACCACGCAAGATTTGGTCATGCCTGCATTAACACAGGAAGGATGGAGCTCGATTGGAGCCGCGCTGGCAGTCATGTTCTGGTGTTTTGTCGGCATTGAAGCTTTTGCCCATATGGGAGAAGAGTTTCGTAATCCGCAACGCGATTTTCCATTGGCGATTTTGATCGGCAGTTTTGTCGCGGGATTGACCTACTGGGCGTGTTCCGTCGTCGTACTGAAATTTGGTGCGTTTGGCACTCCTCAATTTGATAGTGGCGCGATTCCTTGGCTCAGTGACCAACTGTTTGGCACTCGCTGGGCAATCATGATCAGTGTGATTGGCTTCTTAGCCTGTTTTGCCAGTCTGAACCTTTACACCCAAAGCTTAGCGCGCATGGTGTGGGCACAAGCACGAGAATATCGTCCTGAAAGTGCGATCGCTCGCGTCTCGATTCGTGGGGTTCCTGCCCACGCAACGTTACTCGTCGGAGTGGTGCTGTTTGCTTCTTGCTTTATTGGCCATTTGACTGGGCTTGATCTCGAATTCTTCCTCAAGCTGGCGAATGGTATCTTTGTCTTGGTTTACTTATTGGCGATGTTAGCCGCATTCAAACTCCTAACGGGGTGGAGTAAACACCTTGCTGGCTTAGCTTTGGTTCTGTGTGCTGGGGTGTTTATCTGTTTAGGCTGGTCAATGCTATACGCTCTAGGCGTCTTTGTGCTACTGATTCGGCCATGGCAAGCTCGGGTGCAAACAATCTAATGGTGTGGACTGGCAGGTAAGAGTAGGAAGGGTATAGCGGCATAAAAATCAGCCCCTAGAAGAAGGGGCTGATGATTCAGTCGTAGAATGGAGCGTTAGTCGTGACGCAACAAATTCTGATCCAGCAAGGTGCCGATAATGTCCAATGAACTCATTCCCGTGAAATCAATTTGAGTCGCGAGGTTTTCGATCACAATGGTTTGTTGAACCTGATTATCGGTCGTGACTTGCAAGGTGACATCATTATCCACTACCTGCGCGGTCAATTGATTGGACACGCTCAAGTTGTTCAACAGTTGTTCCATGGTTAAGTGGTTACCGAGGTCCTGCACCACATCAATCAGATCAATGCTATCGCCTTCGCTGACATTGAAATCACGGATATGGTCAACTTTATCGTCGACTCCGTCGAGCGTCCATTTGAACATATCTGCGCCCGTGCCACCGACCAAAATGTCAGCACCTAAACCACCGACCAAGACATCGTCACCCGCACCGCCTTGAACAAAGTCATCACCGCTACCGGAGAGCAGCGTCATGCCACTATTGTCCGCCACCAGCAAACTATCATCGGTTGCACTGCGATGATCCAGCAGTGAGCCATCTGCCGCAATCTCAATCCGATAATCGATGCTGTTTGTGGAAGGCGCGCTGCTACCATCACTCTCGGTAGACAGTGCTGTAAGCGACAAGGTGTGTACTCCCTCCTCCAAACCGACTACTTTGAGACTTTCTAACGCATCAGGAGAGACTTCCCAGCGACCATTACCTAAATCGGTCACTGAGCCTGACGTGCTGCTTAAGCTTGCTCCCGCGGGAAGATGAACGACACGCAAACTCAAGGTTTCATGTAAATCCGTTAAGGCGGCAATCGCGCCTAAAAGAGCAATTCCTTGTGCACTCACGCTCTGATTAGCATAAATCTGCTGGGCATAACCGAAGGCAGGATTCATGCTCAAGCTTGGCGCGTTAGCCACCGGATTGACCTGAATCGGGTAGGTTTTGCTCTCCTCCAATGCCATACCTGAGGCATTTTCGAAGTAGACGCCCATATCCTGCGCAGTCACGGTGAGATTGATTTGCGTCCCTGCGATAGCCGCTGCATCCACAAATAAGCCGTAAGCGGTGTCACTATGGTTCAGTAGCGCGTTAATCGCCTCTGGGCTGCCTTCGAGGATAACACTGCCATCTAAGGCATAACTGACGGCCACTGAGCTGCCTGCAGGCGCTTGTACACTCAAAATGCCTTCGCTGATACTCAGTGTCACTTTCATCACATCATTCGCGTGTGATCCGGCATAATCCACATCTGACACCGTAATGCCAGTCAGTTTTTGCCCTGACGCTTCATCAATCTGAGCGGTCAAGTGGATGCCATCCACTTCGGGTTTGTCGTTGACAGCCGTAACATCAATCACAAACTGCGCGCTGTTATCGTGCGCGGTTGATGCATCGCCCGCGATTTCGATCCCCGCATTGCCGTTATCATTCACGTTAAGCGTGACGGCGACCTGACCATAAAAATCCGGTGATGGGACGAATTTCACTAAGCCAGCGCCAATCGCAGCATTGATCTCAGCCACGTTACCTGTGATGGAAAGCGCCCCCGTACCATCGCCCTGAATGGTCAAACCGCTGCTGAGCGATGAGTCGATGATCAGCACACCGCTATTCACACCGATTTGCAGCGTATAGTCAGCGTTCGGGTCATCTAACTGGGCATCAATATCGGCCAACGTAAAGCTATTGAGCAGTAGAGGTGTATCCTCTTCCGTCACTTGATCCTGCACGTTAATGAATTCTGGACGATCGTTCACCGCCGTCACATCGACATGCACATCAAACTCTTGCGCACTACCAAGGTGCTGATCGCCAGCCAATCCGGTATCCACGGACTGCACTTTAAAATGCAGATTGCCATTCCAATTCAGTTGGTTGTTATCGCCGGAATTGAACACCACTTTATCAAGCTGCTGCGCATTAATTTCAAATACCCAAACGCCGCTACCAAGAGGTGTTCCCAAAGTGCCATCCGCCAAGCTGACAGAAGCGCCATCCGGTACACCAGAAACTTCCACACGCAAAGTCTCTGGGCTGTTTTCGGTGTAAGTCGCCCCACCAGGTAAGCTTGGTGCTTTATCGAGAATTTGCGCACCAAGGCTGATGTCAATCGCTTGACCTTCATTGCCAACAACATTCGTTATCGGAGCAATATCCACATCGTCGCCGACCGGCGTTACATGCAAGGTAAATTGGCCAGAATGTTCCACGGGTTGGTTAAGCAGTGACTCTTGGGTATAGACCTTGATCCCCAGTTGCACTTCACCACTGAAATCTTTAGCCGGTTTAATCGCCAGTGCTGATAGATCCAAGCTGGTTAAGTTTGGATTGCGGATTTGCACGCTCCACTCGCCGCCGCCGTTATTTTTCACCACATAGTCACTCGACAGTGACTTGACGAGGAAATCGGTCGGCAGTCCAGTAAGAACCAAGGAAACAAATTGCTCCGAGCCATCATTGTCATTCAAGCTAACGTTAAACGCACTGCCTTGATCGGCAAGGGCAATCCAACTGTCTTCATCCCCCGTCACCGAAATCGGGCTACCAGAGCCAATCGTGATATCGTCCACCACAGGTTTCACTTCAAAGCTGACTTGAGAGGTGAAGGTTTTATCGGCATCGCTGCTGCTCACACCTTGTGAACTGGCGTTGGTTTCATCAAATACGGTGCTGTCAGTGATTTTTCCGGCCACAGTAATTCCCACGGTATTGATGTCGTTACCGCTTGGATAGTTCGGCGCTGGTTTGAAGTAAATTTCGCCGAGTGCAGCTGGTAGCTCAGCTTGAGTGAGCGTAATACTGGTTCCCAAACTTTGGCCGTTGGCATCCACGAAGACACCAGAGTTGGTGTCATTCAACGTCAGTGTCACTTCGGTTAACACTTCTTGCCCTTGCGTACTGCCATTGAGGCTATCCGCCAAGCCAATCGCGAGATTGAGATGCACAATGCCATCTTCATAGGCGATACCGTCTTGCGTTGGCGTATCGTTCGCCAAATCGGTCGGTTGGTGGTTCGCATCCAGACCCAACGTTTCTTGCACATTGAGTGTAATGCTTGGGGTCACATGGTTATCGAGTGGTTGATCGCCACTGCTGCTGGGTACATCAGCAACCGGAGAGATTGCGACAGGCACTTGCGCCTTCAATGTTTTCTCATCACCCGACTGAGTATCTGTCGTCACAAACGTGATCGGCAGCTTAAAGTCACCCGCAAAATCGCGCTGTGGGATCAGCACCAGTCCTTCCAATCCAGAAATTGAACCATCAGGATTCAGCGTGCCTTTAAATACATATTGACCATCAACAAAGTTGAAATCTTGCCCACCAATCGAGGCTCCAGCAGGCAGATCGCTCGCGTTAATCACAATACTCAGTTCGTCGACTACCGCATCAAAACCGGTGGCATTGACCATGAGTTTGTCTTGGATCTGTTGCCCCAAGTTTACCGTGTTATCTTCTTTGCCAATCACCAAATCATCGGCATCGCCAACCCAGTTGAGCTGCGCGGCAACGCTGTTATTACCCGTGACCACGGTGGGGAAACTCAAGGTTAACTCTGTGCTCACTTGCTTGGTAATTTTCACTTCGCTGCTGTCTTCACCTCGGTCATACACTTTGGCGGTGATGGTGATCTTGATGTCGTTGAAACCGTTGTTATCCGGGTCGTTATTACTGTTGTACACCAAACCATTGGGCGCTTTGATGCTGAAATCGGCTTCGTTAGTGATTGTCCATGTGCCATCACCATTGTTAATTGCGCCGGTTATCAGCAGTTGGTTCAATACCGCCTGCGGTACGTTGCCAAAGCTGACCACCAGTTGATCCACCAACTCTGCGGACTGATAACTGCCTGCGGTATTGCTATCAAGGTTATCAAAGCGAATCACATTCGCCCCCGCTTGACCGCCACTCGCATCATTGATGGTGAAATCAATCTTGCCATTGGCATCGGCTTGCACGGTTTGGGTTACGCTGCCCGCGTTTTCGACCAAAAGCTGTCCATCCGGCTCAGCGATCGGATTCACTTTCACGCCAATTGAACCGTGGATCACTTCCTCGGCAATACCTTGACCCGAATTAGCCGCATCCACGTACTCGTGGTCTTGCTCTTTTACGGTAATCGCCGTACTCAAAGTGAAGTCGGTACTGGAGTTGTGCGGAGGAATGACTTGAATGTAACCTGTCGCTGAAACCTGATTTGAGAAATCGAGATCCGATTGTCCTGCTGCAGGTTCAAGCACAAGCACGCCATTGACCAAGGTCACTTCCACATTGTTGACAAAAACTCGGCTACCATCTGGGAAGCCAGAGATTTCAACTCGGCTGAAGTACTCTTGCGCATCGGGGTTTTGAATATTTCCTGGTGTGTTTTGTGGTACCCAAATGACATGAATACGCTCATCCTCGTTGCCAGACACAGCATTGTGATAGTTTTCGGTCACATCAATTTTCGGCTCAACTAAGATGCGGATCGTCTCTTCCACTTGGCGAACATGACCATCATTTTCAGTCACAATCACCGTTGCCTTGATATCAATATTGGCTGTCGATGATGCCACTGGCTGAACCTGAATACCTGTGACTACCTGAGCGACCGTCAAGTTGGCTTGATAAATCGGTTTATGGTTGCTGTCGTAGCCGGCAAACACCAAATCGACGCTCGTACCGTCACTGTCAAACAGCTTTACACCGTCCGGAATGTTCGAGAGCAGTACCGAAATGGTTTCTGAGCTGTCCGTCGGGCTGTCTGCTACTTCACCAGAAATGATGCTGAAGTTGAGATCGACTCGGCTATCTTCACTCACCGTAGTGATCACGCCACTTTGCACGCCATCATTGAAGGTTTGCCACTGCGTATTGCCATTGAGAAACTCAATCGTAGGGAGATCGGCGACGCCTTTCACAGTGACATTGACGGTTTTACTGCCTAACGATTCAATGTCCTGCGCTTGACCCGTTGACAGGTTAACCGTGTCTTTCACAATGCCTTCGACCACAAACGAGAAATTCTCATTGCTGTGTTTCGTTGGTAGAACCTCAACCTGAGATAGCGCACTCTGCGGGATCTCATAGTAAGTTTCCCCGTTAGGGTAGGTTCCAACCGTGATCGGACTTTGGCCAGAGCCTAACCACACCAAAGTGGCGCCCGTATCCGTAAAATCGGACAGACGAACAAACAGCGCCTCTGAGCCATCTGCATCGCTTGAGCCAGTCATGGAAATTACTTCACTGAGCAGGAGAGGATCGTGCTCAACACTCGGATCAACCGCATTTTGATTGGAAGCGTTATCTTCAAAAATCGAAATACGATTAACGGTAAAGCTGCCACGATCCGCCTCTGGCGCAACATCAATCACAATCTCTTTGGTTTCTGATTGCGCCGTCTGCTTGCCAGCAACGTAATTGGTGGACTCTTTAGTGATGGCCGTTACATCCAGTTTGATTTGCCCTGCGAAGTTATCCGCCGGATCGACCTGAACTTGGGCTATCTTGTTAGCCGGCACTTCATAGTAAGTACCATTAGCATCGGTTTTGGTTGGGATCGGCGAGCCATCGCTGTACACCAAGTTGGCGTTTGCGCCATTTTCAGTAAAACGAATCTGGTAGGTGATCGCTTCAGGATTACTGTTGTCTTGAGTCTCCGCTGTGATATTGAGGCTAACATTACTGCCGTCTTCCACCGCATTATAGTGAAACTCACTGCTGCTCTTCCACGTTGCAATATCCGCTACGCTTTCAATCTCGATGCGCATGTTGCCGTTGGTGAAATGATCACGCACACCATTGTGCAGAATTTCCACACTCACTGAGGCATTCATGCCTCCATTGCCTGTCGAGTAGTGACGATCCGGCACAAAGTAGAGGTTTTCGACCGTGGCAATAGTGCCATTGATCGATTGTTGCAACAGTGCGGCAGGCAGCACAACATGTCCGCTTGCCGGATCGACATCCAGTTTCACTAGCTGGTTGGCGCTATCCAAATAATAGAAATCGCCACGGATCTGGTTTGGATTCCAAATCGAGACTTGACCTAAGCTTTCCTCTTGGTCTACGTCATACAGGTTGACCTGCAAGTCGAGTTTCAGAGCTTCAACTGGCAATCCACCCAAGTTATCTTGCACATTGCTTTGCTCACCCGCAGGTACCAAATTCAACGCCGCATCGCGACCTTGGTCTTCATAACCCGTAAATTTCTGCTGGGTAATAGTTGCTTTGTGATCGGAAATCGTAATGTTGAGCTGTTCCGTCGAGGTATCGTGATCGTAATCGGTCGCCGTCACATCCACCGTAAACTTGATGTCGTTTCCATCAGTGTGATCCAACTGTGTAACTGGAGTGAAAGTGGCCGTACCGTTAGGTTGAAGAGTTAACGTACCAAGATCGCGGCTCACACCATTAACAATTTCCACCACTGTGACGGTTTTCGCGGCGCCATTGAGCTCAATATCATTACTCAGCACACTGCCTTCACGGAACTGGATATCACGCCCCGCTTCGTCTACTGCACTAAAGTGAGTAATCACTCCGCGATCTGCACCTTGTGTATCTGGGCTTAAGTTATTGTCACGCGAGAATAGATTCACCGACGATGCCACTGAGCCCTCTTGCAGTGCGATATTTTTATCATGCAGGATCGGTACATCATCGACGATAGTGACAGGCAAGATGATCGGTGAGGTATCGCCGTCCGCATCTTGCGCCAGCACTGGAATATTCAGCGTTAGCTCATTGGCATTGAGCGGATGATCCACCGCGCCATTTAAAGTAAAGCTGTAGCTGCCATCGGCTCTTAGCACTAGGGTGAAGATCACCACGCCATTAGCGATACCTTGATAGGTATAGACTTGACCACTACTGGTTGTAGTTATGCTAGGCGCGCCCCATACCACAGGCTGACCTTGTGAAGTGAGGCCGGTATCGCTACTTGTGCTGCTATCTATCTGATAATGCGCAATGCCATCTGCACCTTGGGTGGTCGTAAATTGGCCATTAGCGGTGGTTGATTCTTTGCTCTGATCTGTACCAGTGGCTAAATCATCTTCGTTGACCGACAAGGCTTGCGCGCTGATCACAGAAGGTTGGTCATCGACCACGGTCACGGGCAATACAATGCTTGAGGTATCGCCATCGTAATCCGTCGCCACTACATTGAAATTCAGCAGCAATTCATCACGGCTTGCAGCGTGATCCAGTGGCCCTGATAAGGTGAACTGATAGCTACCATTCGCATTGAGCTGCAGAGTAAAAATCAGCGTGCCATCGGGTTTAGTCGCGGTATAAGTATGGTTACCATGGGCATCAACACTGTCAGACAGAGTTAGCACTTGACCGCCAGAAGTCACCCCAGCCAATGGGTTGGTAGTGAGATTCAGCGTGTAGGAAACCACATGATCCGCGCCTTGCGTTGTCGTGAAATGACCTGTAGCGGTTAAGGATTCTTTCGTGGTATCCGAGCCTTGAGTCAGATCGTCCTCATCGACCGACAGCGCTTGTACAGCGGTAATAGTCGGTTTGTCATCGATAATCGTAACGGGCAGATTCACGCTGGCTTTGTCGCCATCAAAATCCACGGCCAACACTTTAAAGTTGAGCTGTTTGCTGTCGCTGCCTGAGGCGTGATCAATTGGTCCAGACAGGGTGAAGGTGTAACTGCCATCGGTATTCAGCACTAAGGTAAAAATTGGGTTACCGCCCGCCGTTGCCGTGTAAGTGAGATTGCCGTTGCCATCATCCACAGGCGCAGAGAGCACCACGGCAACACCATTTGAAGTTAGCCCTTGCACCGGATTGACACTGCCATCGAGCTGATAGCTAACCACCTGATCCGCGCCTTGCACTACGGTAAATTGACCACTGTCACTCAGCGACTCTTTGCTGCTGTCCGAGCCTTGTGGCAGATCATCTTCATTGACGCTCAAGGGTTGGCGATGAATAAACGAGGGTTTGTCATCATTGATTTTCACCGGCAGCACTATGCTATCGCTGTCACCATCAAAGTCGGTGGCAATTACTTTGAAATTGAGCGTTAAATCGTTGCTATTGAGCGCATGATCGACCGGGGCTGCCAGCGTAAAGCTGTAGGTGCCATCGGTATTCAGGGTCAAGGTAAAGACGGTGACTGCGCCCGCCATCGCGGTGTAGGTCAGGTTGCCATTACCATCATCGACAGGCGCTGACAGCGTCACCTCCACGCCATTGGATGTCAGTCCTTGCACAGGATTGACGCTGCTATCGAGCGCGAAACTCGCGACCGTATCTGCCCCTTGTACCAGTTGGAATTGACCATTGACGGTCACCGGCTCTTTATCCGCATCCGAGCCTTGTGGCAGATCGTTTTCGTGTACATGCAAGCCCTGCACATTGGTGAAATAGGGCTTGTCGTCATTGATTTTGACTGGCAACACTATGCTCGCCGTATCGCCATCAAAGTCGGTGGCAATCACTTTGAAATTCAGTGTCAAGCTATCGCTATTCAGCGCATGATCCACCGGTGCCGCCAGCGTAAAGCTGTAGGTGCCATCGCTATTTAGGGTCAAGGTAAAGACCGTCACTGAGCCTGCAATCGCAGTGTAAGTGAGATTTCCGTGACCATCATCGACAGGCGCTGACAGCGTCACCGCCACGCCATTGGATGTCAGTCCTTGCACAGGATTGACGCTGCCATCGAGCGCGAAACTCGCGACCGTATCTGCCCCTTGTACCAGTTGGAATTGACCATTGACGGTCACCGGCTCTTTATCCGCATCCGAGCCTTGTGGCAGATCGTTTTCGTGTACATGCAAGCCCTGCACATTGGTGAAATAGGGCTTGTCGTCATTGATTTTGACTGGCAACACAATACTCGCCGTATCGCCATCAAAGTCGGTGGCAATCACTTTGAAATTCAGTGTCAAGCTATCGCTATTCAGCGCATGATCCACCGGTGCCGCCAGCGTAAAGCTGTAAGTACCATCGCTATTTAGGGTCAAGGTAAAGACCGTCACTGAACCTGCCATCGCAGTGTAAGTCAGGTTGCCATTACCATCATTGACAGGCGCTGACAGCGTCACCGCCACGCCATTGGATGTCAGCCCTTGCACAGGATTGACGCTGCTATCGAGCACAAAACTCGCGACCGTATCTGCACCTTGCACCAACTGGAATTGACCATTGACGGTCACCGGCTCTTTATTCGCATCCGAGCCTTGTGGCAGATCGTTTTCGTGTACATGCAAGCCCTGCACATTGGTGAAATAGGGCTTGTCGTCATTGATTTTGACTGGCAACACAATACTCGCCGTATCGCCATCAAAGTCGGTGGCAATCACTTTGAAATTCAGTGTCAAGCTATCGCTATTCAGCGCGTGATCCACCGGTGCCGCCAGCGTAAAACTGTAAGTTCCATCGCTATTTAGGGTCAAGGTAAAGACCGTCACTGAACCTGCCATCGCAGTGTAAGTGAGATTTCCGTGACCATCATTGACAGGCGCTGACAGCGTCACCGCCACGCCATTGGATGTCAGTCCTTGTACAGGATTGACGCTGCTATCGAGCGCAAAACTCGCGACCGTATCTGCCCCTTGTACCAGTTGGAATTGACCATTGACGGTCACCGGCTCTTTATCCGCATCCGAGCCTTGTGGCAGATCGTTTTCGTGTACATGCAAGCCCTGCACATTGGTGAAATAGGGCTTGTCGTCATTGATTTTGACTGGCAACACTATGCTCGCCGTATCGCCATCAAAGTCGGTGGCAATCACTTTGAAATTCAGTGTCAAGCTATCGCTATTCAGCGCATGATCCACCGGTGCCGCCAGCGTAAAGCTGTAAGTACCATCGCTATTTAGGGTCAAGGTAAAGACGGTGACTGAGCCTGCCATCGCAGTGTAAGTCAGGTTGCCATTACCATCATTGACAGGCGCTGACAGCGTCACCGCCACGCCATTGGATGTCAATCCTTGCACAGGATTGACGCTGCTATCGAGCGCGAAACTCGCGACCGTATCTGCCCCTTGCACCAACTGGAATTGACCATTAACGGTCACCGGCTCTTTATCCGCATCCGAGCCTTGTGGCAGATCGTTTTCGTGTACATGCAAGCCCTGCACATTGGTGAAGTAAGGCTTGTCGTCATTGATTTTGACTGGCAACACAATACTCGCCGTATCGCCATCAAAGTCGGTGGCAATCACTTTGAAATTCAGTGTCAAGCTATCGCTATTCAGCGCATGATCAACCGGTGCCGCCAGCGTAAAGCTGTAGGTGCCGTCAGAATTCAGGGTCAAGGTAAAGACGGTGACTGCGCCCGCCATCGCGGTGTAAGTGAGATTTCCGTGACCATCATTGACAGGCGCTGACAGCGTCACCGCCACGCCATTGGATGTCAGCCCTTGCACAGGATTGACGCTGCTATCGAGCATGAAACTCGCTACGCGATCCGAACCCTGCACTAATTCAAACTGACCACTCGCGGTGAGTGGTTCTTTCGTCACATCAGAACCTTGCGGCAGATCGTTTTCATGAACGTTCAAACTGGTGACATTGGTGAAATAGGGTTTATCGTCTTTTACCGTTACTGGCAAGGTTATGCTTGCTGTATCACCATCAAAATCAGTCGCGACCACGGTGAAATTGACCAACAATTCATCACTATTGAGCGCGTGATCAAGTGAGCCTTGTAAGGTAAAGCGGTAGCTGCCTTCTTGGTTGAGCAGCAGAGTGAATACTGGCTCACCGCCAGCCGTTGCGGTATACGTGTAATTGCCGTTGGCATCGACCGATTCAGTTAACGTTACCGCTACCCCACCTGACGTGATACCTGCTACGGCATTCGTTAGGCTGTCTAAACGATAAGACACCACACCATCTGCACCTTGAGTGGTAGTAAAATTGCCATCGGCCACCAAACTCGCGCCACCACCGATCGAGCCAGTGTCTAAGGTTTGTTCTGCGACGGTAAGCGGCTCGGCTCCGATAATGGCCGGTTTATCATCTTGAATTTCGATATTCAAATTGCCTGGTGCTGAGCTGTCGTTATCGTAATCTATCGCAACAATTGGCAAGCTAATGGTCAATGTATCACTGCCGGCAGCATGGTCCAGTGTGCCTTGTAACACGAACTGGTAACTGCCGTCGGCATTGAGCGTCAGTTGGAAAATATCACGGCCGCCCGCGGTAGCTTGATAAACGCGGTTGCCATCAATCAGAGTTGGCTCGCCTAATATTACCGCGTCGCCTTGCGAAGTCAGCCCAGCGATAGGATTAGCAGTGCTGGGATCAATTTGATAAAACGCAACCTGATCGGAGCCTAACTGAGTATCAAACTGCCCAGAAACGGAGAGTGGATCCGCACCATTGGAGCCGGTTGGCAGATCATTTTCATTCAGACTTAGGGTAGGTTCATCCACCATCACTGGTGCACTACCATCATTGATGGCAACCACCACAGTAATCGGTGCTTGGATCGGGTTGCCGTTACTGTCGGTGCCCGTCAGTTGTAATGCAATCGAAATTTGATCGCCATTGATCGACACTAAACCGCCACCCACCGAAGGCAAGTGGTCAATCGGCTGGCTCAGCGTTGTCGTGACCGTCAGGTTCAGATCTCGCCCGACAGATTCCGCGCTAATCGCAATATTCAGTACTTCGCTGCCATTTTGTTCGCCAATAATGCTATTGGTCGCGGCATCATAACGGAAAACTACAGGCTGGCCGGAAGAGGTAATGTCTTGGTTCAGTTCGGCAAGCAGCGAGGTTAAAAAGGCGGCTTCAGGCACAAATGAAGCAGGCAATAGCGCAAGGCTACCCGCAGTAATTAGCGTAGTCACCGTCGACGTTTGTGGATAAGTGCCAAGTGACAGCGATCCTTCGGTAACTTGCGCGCTTAGGCTTTCACCACCCGCGGCAAAACGCAGTGGGTTAACCAAAGTTTGAGTTGTCGAAAACGTTTGGTTGTAGCCTTGAGTATCAAAGGCAGTACTGGCAAGCACTTCTAAAAAGTTATAGTCAATGGTAATTGCACCGCCATTAGCCGAGCCTGCCGTACCGGCACCTGCCGCAGCGGCTTCTAATGCGGTGGTTGGGTCGACACCGTCTAAAATCGCCTGCTGAATCGCCGCGATGGCTTGCTCATCAAAATTCGCCGTATCCAATTGCGCTAAATCAAGGTTGATTTGACCTTGAACGGGTGCAGCTTGCACTTCCGGCTGTCCATCTGCTGAGAACTCTGGCAAACACGCCACGCAGTTCTCATCAATCTGCACACCACCTTGTGTTGTTTGCAGTTCGATTGCAGATTGATTGACCGTAATGATAATTTCATCTGGTTGCAGAACATCCCCTGCATTCACAATCCGCGCTTGACCCTGCGCATTAACAACAACCACATTGCCAGACAAACTTGTGACTGTTACAGGTTGAGTGACGACTTGAGACTGCATACTGCCCCCATTTCTCGCGGTAAATAATTGGTAATACATTGACCCCCTTTCAATTTGAAACTGCAGTCGTGTTGCTCACAGCAATACCAATAAGAAGGGGATATTTTTATTTGGAATAGTAACGGTAATTTTGTAGCTAAACTTCCTGCTTAAGTTATAAGCGATGCATAACTAAATAACTACTAACAAGAAAGCTAAATAGCACCAGTCTCAATTGTGAAATTGCTCGCAAGCACTCTTGCGAATTAATTGTTAGACAGTAGGAGAGTGGAGAGAAAAAATAGGAAGGCGTGCTATACCCAAGCAACTTGAAGTTGCAGGTAAGCGGCAAGGTTATAAACAGTTTTAACGAGTATGCGAATAAGCATAGAAAGAACGCTGTAACCTCTGCAAATGATGCAAACGGATGCGAATCGTGGCCGTAACGCCGCCAGAGCAATTTTGCGCCACTGTCAGTAAACCTTCATGTCCAAAGAGTCCTGATAGACGATCGCGAACACTTTGCAAAGCAATGCCGTTGCCCTTGGGGGTATCGTTTAAGCTCATGCCATTATCTTCTACCGATAACTCAAACCAGTTATCCGTCACTTCGATACTCATTCGAATGGTACCGCCTTCGGCTTTTGGTTCAATACCATGTGATACCGCGTTTTCCACCAAAGGTTGGATCAACATAGGCGGCATGCCGAGTGTACCCCATTCTGACAACTCAGGCAGAGTGTATTCCAGCCTGTCTCCTAAGCGTATTTTTTGGATACCGAGATACGCATCAATCAGTTGTATTTCTTCTCGCAAGTCTCCTATATTACTTCGTCGCAAGCGCATAGTACCGCGTAATAAATCGGTGAGCTTCTCCAACATAAGCTGAGCTTTGTAGGGTTCAACGGGGATCAAGGCGTTAATATTAGCTAACGTATTAAATAGAAAATGAGGATCCATTTGGCTCTGTAGCTGCTTAAGCTGGCTCAGTAGCAAAGCTTTCTCTTGCTTCGACTCACGATAGCGCGACGCTTCCAGAGCACCTTGCGTCAACGCTTTTTGCTCATAAGTGTATAAATATAAAAAACTGACTGAAGTAAAAACAAGGCCCAATACAATGACAGGTACAAATGAAAGGTAATCATTAAATTCCGGTTTTTGATGCAACCAAACATAAGCGTTCAATGTACCGAATAACATCGTCCCAAAAAATGCTAGCAATTTTACTACGGGTTTTGGTAATTCTGGCCAATGGAAACTGATCGCTGGTGACAAAAAAAATGCGCAATAACCGTAACCAAAGCTGATGGCAATGTGATCGCTCACTGTACCACCCCAAATAGCCAAGGTTGTTAACGCAATAACTAAACAAAACAATGTGGTTAAAAAAAATTTTTTTAACCTTTGATTTCTGATGTCAAAACGTTTGAGCATCTAGAATTCCCTTTTTAGATTGCATAGAATTTTAACGTTAGTGGTCAAACTATACCCAAACTACTTGGAGTTGCAGATAGGCAGCAAGTGAGTAAGCCCAAATGAACATAGCCAAACTATGTAAGTGGGGTGAACGAACCTAGTCAACACCCATGCACCTTCAAGTAGGAAGGGGATATATACTGTGATTTAGTACGACTCACGAAACCAAGCCAAAATTAATCAAAATCCCTTGCAAAGACCTATAAAATTTACTCCCCATCAAGTTCGGCCAATGTAAAGCAAACCATAACATCTATGAATGTTTGCTCTCAATCAATTCGATCCATCCCTCAGTTTAAAGCGTTATGGCACACCATGACCTTTGGATGCGACCCACACCCGATACCACTGCTCACGAGAAAGCTCTAACGACAAGGCTGCTATTGCACTTTGAACTCGCTCGATTTTTCCGGATCCGATAATCGGTAGTGGTTGGCTCGGTAAACGACGCACCCACGCATAAATCACCTGCTCAATCGACTCTGCGCCGAGCTCAACACGGATCTCTTCCAGCACAGCTCGTACGCGCTGCGTTTGCTCGGTTTGACCTGAGAAAATCGCGCCGCCACCGAGGCATGACCATGCCATTGGGCGAATGCGTAGACGCTGCAGTTGATCCAAAGTGCCATCGTGTGCCACATCAAAATTGAGTGGGTTGATTTCGACTTGGTTAGTCACCAATAGCTTACCTAAGCGTGACTGCAGCAAATCAAACTGCGCAGGGCTGAAGTTTGAAACACCAAAGTGTTTCACTTTACCGACCTTGTGCAGTTCAGAAAACGCTTCCGCGACTTCATCAGCATTCATCAGTACATCTGGGCGGTGGATCAGCAAGACATCGATCTCATTGACTCCCAAACGCTCAAGCGAGTGATTGACCGATTGATAGATATGCGCCGCGCTGGTGTCGTAGTGATTAATTTTGCGCTCAGGAAAGCGATCGCTACACAGTTTAATGTCGCATTTGGTCACAATCTCGATCTGCTCGCGCAGTGAAGGTTCCAACGCTAGGGCTTCACCAAACAGTGTTTCACATTGATAGTTGCCGTAAATGTCCGCGTGATCAACGGTACTGATCCCCAGCTCAATATGCTGCTTCAAAAAGGTTAAGCGCTGCTGAGGCGTCATGTTCCATTCCGCCAGTCGCCAGTAACCTTGAACCAGTTCAGACAGCTCTGGCCCTTGTTGCGCCATGGTCACTTTCTGTACGGCTGCTTGTTGTTGCATGGTTATTCTCCTGTTTTTCACTCAGCACATCCTATGCAGCTGGCCGTCTCTGTGCAAAAACTATCAATATCGATCCATAAAGTTGTGACTTGAATTAGATTTTTAGACGATAACGCATGGCGGCAATCTGGCTTTCTACGCCCTATCCTGTTGGGTTGTGACGCAGTGCAAATTAACAAGGCGTAGCGCTAAGAATGATGTTGAGTGACGCGGTGCAATTTATCCTTTATCGATACAAAAATCGGCGCCATTTGGGTAGGAAAGCCGAATCAATAATAAGAAGGATAGAGAATGAAACTGAACGCCTTGACCCTATCGCTGCTCTCAGCTCTAGCTTTGCCAGCACTGGCCTCGGCTTCCACTGCGAATTTAACGGTAGCAACCACCACCAACAGCCGTGATTTTCCACTGCAAGCCGATGAACCACTGGTGATCCCGCTCACTAAAGGCGACTACACCTTGACCATTAGCGGGATTGGCGGTGATTGCCCACCGGTCCCCGAACAAGAGATCAAATTCAATACGCCCATCGCTCTCAATTGCCATGTCCCGACTCAGTTACCTTTGAGTATCCGTTTTACCGGGGATTACGCATTTCAGTGGCAAGCGCAAAACAATACGCTCACCTTCGTGCGTCAAACCACTAAGACAGCCAAAACTGAGTTTCGTCGCCCGCTCCCAAACGTCAGTTGCGAAGTGTATCAAGGCGGTGAAGTGACTTTAGATCTGGCGAGCAGCTTTGCCGATGGAACCGAGTTGCAAGATGCAATGACTGGGCAAGTAGTGACCGTCGAGCAAGGCAAAGTGCGCTTAACCCCTTCCGCTAACAGCGGCGGCTTGGTGTTGTTGGAACCCAAACAGACAGCAAAAGCCGAGCCTAAACAGCCCTTTACCTATCGAAATGCCAATATTTATTTTGTGATGGTTGATCGCTTCTACAACGCTGACCCAAGCAATGATGGCAGTTATGGTCGCCACAAAGATGGCCAAGAGGAGATCGGAACGTTTCATGGCGGCGATCTCAAGGGTGTGATTGCAAAACTTGACCATATCCAAAGCTTAGGCACGGATGCTATCTGGCTCTCTCCGATTGTCGAACAGGTACATGGGTTTGTCGGCGGTGGTGAGAAAGGATCATTCCCGTTTTATGCCTATCACGGCTATTGGACCCGCGATTTCACCAAGATCGATGCCAACTTTGGGAAAGATGAGGATTTACAAACCTTAGTACGTGAAGCGCATCGTCGCGGCATTAAAATTTTGATGGATGCGGTGATCAATCATGCAGGTTACGCGACACTCGCCGATTTACAGCAAGATGCGGTACAAGTGGTCAACGCACCTATGCTGCCTGAACGTTGGAATGACTGGAAACCCAACGCCGACGAAAACTGGCACAGTTTCAATCAAGCCATTGATTACCAGAGCAAAAATTGGCAACAGTGGTGGGGACCAGACTGGGTACGCGCAGGCTTACCGGGCTATCCTGCCCCGGGCAGCAGTGACATCACCATGAATCTCGCCGGTTTACCGGATTTTCGCACTGAATCCCCCCAAGCCGTTACCCCGCCGCAGTGGCTACTCAACAATCCCGGCACACGAGTGTTGAGCAAACCCAATTACACTGTCGCTGACTATTTAATTGAGTGGCAAAGCGATTGGGTACGCCGCTTTGGGATCGACGGTTTTCGCATCGACACCGTCAAACATGTGGAAGGGGAAGTGTGGCAACGCTTAAAACAGCGCGCGACGGAAAGCCTTGCAGCGTGGCGTAAAGACAATAATCAAAGCGGTGAGCCGTTTTGGATGATTGGCGAAGTGTGGGGGCACGGTGCCTATCGCAGCCCTTACTTTGATGATGGCTTTGATGCACTGATTAACTTTGACATTCAAAAACGTATGGATAACGGCGCAGCCTGTTTGAGCCAGATGGCGATGGTGTATCGCGATTACGCGCAAACCCTCGCTAAATATCCCGACTTTAACCCCGTCAGTTATATGTCCTCGCACGATACTGAGCTGTTTTTCGGACGCTTTAAATCATTGGATATGCAGCGTAACGCCGCCAATGCCCTGCTACTGACACCGGGCGCCATCCAAGTGTATTACGGCGATGAAGTCGCCCGCGAAGCGGGACCGTACGCAGACGATTTCCATCAAGGCACTCGCTCTGATATGCCTTGGGAATGGAATGCCGAACGCCAAGCACTGCTCAAGCATTGGCAAACCTTAGGTCAATTCCGTCAACGTCACCCTGCGATAGGAGCGGGAGATCATCGCGAAATCGCCCAATCCAACGCTTATGTTTTCACTCGCACATTGGGTGAAGATAAGGTGGTCGTGGCGTTCGTTGGCCGCTAAGCCACTCCATCAGGGGCATACACAGTATGCTCCTGAATTTGTCGAAATTCGTGGCGATTGCCCCACTTCAAAAGATCTCAAAAATCATCCTTTGGTTGTAACTGACTGTAAAGCCTGCAAACTTAAACTGGTACAACCAGAAAATGGCTTTAATTCATTGATCTTGATGAATTAAATCTCTATCTTGCGCCTCTTTTAGAAAATGATTCGGTTATTTTCTTTGACATGACATTAACACAAATTTAACATCACGCTTCGTGTGCTCTTTTCAGTGGTTGGGCTCCTTTACTTGCACCTTCTCGCCCCCACCCGTTACGCATCCAACCACTTGCTCGCCATAACAAAACGACTTGGCGTTATAGATCGGTAGCAAGGGATATCCGTGATGGGTCAACTGAAAAAATCGCATCAAGCCAATAACAATAACCACATACCCAAGCGATTTGAGAATACCGATTAGCAGCCAAGCGCTCCTGCCTGCTGCCAGTGTCGCTTTTGTTCTTCAATCGTGCGGAAAGACCTAGGAGGTCGAGAATGTTGTATAAATCTTCCCTTGCTGTCGTCATCTCAGCCCTGATTGCGGGGCAAGTTAGCGCCGCTGGCTTTCAAGTTGCCGAACACTCAGCATCAGGTTTAGGCCGTGCATTTTCTGGTGAAGCGGCGGTAGCCGATAATGCCAGCGTGTTAGCACGAAACCCTGCCGCCATGATGCTTTTTGAGACAGCGCAATTCTCTGGTGCACTGTCGATCGTCGATCCTGAAGTCAATGTGGACGATCTTTCCAACAATCAGTCGATGAAAGATGTGGCTCCTTTGCAAATTGTGCCAGCCGCTTATTATATCCGCCCAATCAACGATCAATGGGCGTGGGGGCTAGCCATGTTTACGACCTATGGCGTTGCGACTGACTACCCCAATGAGATTTATGCAGGCGACTTAGCCGGTGATACCTCGCTCATGTCAGTCAACCTCAACCCGAATATCGCTTATCGTGTTAACCAAGAACTGAGCTTAGGTTTTGGCCTTGATTTGGTCGCCGCCAAGGCCAAATTAACTCGCCACAAAGGTGGATTGGCCCCCTTCATGGGCGGCGGAAATCCTAGTGATAACCTGATTGGCATGACGGGTGAAACCCTTGCTTTAGGCTGGAATATCGGCGCGCTTTATGAATTGGATGAGCAAAACCGGATCGGCTTTGGCTACCGTTCGCGCGTTAAGCTGAATTTCGATGATGGCGAGTTCTCCAGTTATGATTCAGGTATCGCGACCGGTGCGGTTGTTCCGGGACAACTCAAAATCGAACTGCCAGCCATTTGGGAGCTCTCTGGCTTCCACCAACTGAATGAACAATGGGCCGTGCATTACAGCTACCAACAAACCGATTGGAGCAGCTTTGAAGAACTCACTGCCACTTCCAGCCAATGTAAAAACGGCACCTGTTTCCAAAAAATCGAACAATACCAAGACAACGGACGCTGGTCTGTCGGCGCAACCTATACGCTGAATACCACTTGGACATTACGCGCAGGTTTGGCTTTCGATGAGCAAGCCGGTAAGGCAACACTCAGTATTCCCGACAGTGACCGTTTCTGGTACTCAGCGGGTTTGACGTACACCTTGACGCCACAACTGACCATGGATGCCGGTTTTGCGTTAGTACAGAGCCGTAAGGGGTCTTTTACTGAAAAAAACCAAATCGGCCAGAACCTTCAGTTTGAGTCTGAGGCGGTCGCCTATATCAGTGCATTGCAATTTAACTACCGTTTTCACTAATTTCTGGAGTCGAACATGAAACAGGTTATTAAGCTCTCCCTACTCTGCTCAGCACTCTGGTTAGCCGGTTGCGGTGATGAGACCAATAGTTCAGGTGCAAGCACTGAGGTGGTATACGAATCCTATATTCAACAAGCCTTGCAACGTGATACCACGATCAAATTTGCCTTAAGTGGCAAAGATGCCAATGTGCCTCTCCCCTCATTTGCTTTAATGAATAGCAAGGATGGCACGTTAGAAATTCCGTCCGGCAGCAATACTTCTGGCTCAAACCCGTTAGTGGCGATGGGACAAGTGGATGGCTGGTCCATCACTATGCCGCTGTTCCTCGATTTTAAAGGTGCAGGTTTGGCCGATAACATCATCACATCGGGTATTTATCTGTACGAGTTAACCGACTCGATGACCGGTTCTCCGAGTATCAAAACTAAATTAACCAATGGTCCTGATTACACCGCAATATCAAGCGCCACTTCAGGTAAAATACTGATAGTACCGAAAAAAGCACTCAATGCCTCTTCGGAATACATTTTGGCGGTCACCTCAGAAGTCTCGGATGCCAACGGTAATCCGGTGGGGACTTCTGCAAGCTATGCCGCACTGAAATCCAAAAACAAGATTTACAGCGAAGGAGATATTGCGACGCTACAAAAAGTCACTCAAGGGGTGGAGAAAATCTTCCAACTCAGCGGCGTCGATGAAACGCAAATCGTCTACTCGACGTGGTTTTCTACCCAATCGGTGAGCAATACTCTGTTTGCCACGCGCGGTGCGACCGCATCCGCTTTTGCCAGTGGCAGCAACCAATTAGAGGCCGTGTGGAAACAAACGGGCATTGGGCTCGATACGGCTTACACCATACAATTAGATACACCCGTTGACTTCGCTGCCGCTCTGACAGCGGATGACAATTTCAGTACCTATATTGGTGCAGACAAAAAAACCGCTATTTTAGGTACTTACACGGCCAATACCGTTGATGTAACCAAAGGCACAGTCCGTCTACCTTACTACCTTGAAACTGGCAATAACTGGAATACTCAGCCGTTTGAATCGGCGATGCCAAGCCTCGCCAAGATCAAAGCCGCACTGGCAGACAGTAAAGAGCAATTAACGATCGGCAGCCAACTGCTTGCCGCAGGGGTTGATACTAGCAAGCTCGCCACTGATGTGAGTGAACAGCTTAAGCTGATGGGTTTGACCTTGACCAAATCAGATGGAAGCCCGCTAGATCCTGAACGCTACATCACTCGCTATTCACCCGTACCCAAAGTGAAATCGGTGCAAGATGTGCCATTTTTACTGTTTACTCCGGCAGGTGCTGCGCCAACTGATATTGTGATTTATCAACACGGTGTGACATCGGCGAAAGAAAATGCTTATGCATTTGCGAAAAACTTGGTCGATAAAGGCCTTGCGGTGATCGCGATTGATCTTCCATTACACGGTGAACGTAGCTTAGATAGCTCACGTTCGGCCAATAGTGATCCCCTTGCTTACATCAACCTCACCTACTTGGCCGTGGCTCGGGATAATTTACGCCAAAGCATTCTCGATGTATTGGGACTACGAGCAGCGTTAACCCTGTCTCAGCCACTTTTCACTGGCACCCCACTCTCTAATATCAATGTTCGTAATGGGTCTACTAAAGTACGTATGCTTGGTCACTCCTTGGGTGGCATCGTTGGCACTTCTGCCGTAGCAGAAAGTAATAAAACATTGGGCTCCACACTGGCTAATGCTCTGTACAGCTTCTCTGGCGCGGCGATTCAAAACTCAGGCGGGCAAATTTCTAACCTGCTATTGGGATCAGCGTTTTTTGGTCCCAAAATCAAACATAATGTGGCGCTCAATGCTAGCACTGAATACAAAGGGTTTGCTGATGCACAATGTGCCAGCTTAGATGATTCTGCTTGCTATAACTTGTTCACCGCCTTGGCAACCCAAGAGCAGCTTGCCCAAGTCACTTCAGGCTTCCAGATGTTCTCGTATGCGGCGCAGACCCTACTCGACACTATTGATCCTTACTCTGTAGTGAGCACAAAGCTCAATAATGGTGGACTGACCACGTCACTTTACTTCTCAGAAGTGGATGGTGACAGCGTGGTACCTAACAAGGTGAGTAATCCTACTGGCTCGCTGGTTTATCTCAGCCCGCAATTTGCAGGTACAGAGCCACTGGCTACCTTGCTTGGTTTAACCACAGTCAATGCAGGACAAACAGCGCCAAACGCAACCAAAAGCTTTGTTCAGTTTAACAGCACGGCAAAACACTCGACCTTTGTTGCCCCGCAAGATGCAGGATATGCGGATCTTGCACATCATACTGAGATGCAAGCTCAAACCACCGATTTTCTTGTCAATGACAGCTTAGATGCGATTACAAATACTGTTGTATTGAAATAGCCAAGCAAGCTACATAGAAATACCTCAAACGACCATGAATGAGGGCCGGATACGGCTCTCATTCATCTTGAACCTCACACTTTACTCCAACTAATCTCATGTTTTATAAAAACAAAAACCTATAACCTTGACATACCAAGCATGCTCACCAATGCTTATTGTAAACAAATATAACCAACCAGTTTCCACGTTGATGATACTCCTTACGTGAAATGAAACTGCAGTGGTAACAATCACTTCACCGATTTGCTCAAACTGAAATGACGATAAGTCTCCAGTAACGGGTTAGTAAAACGGATGGAAATCGCAATGTCAGAGGTTAGGCTAATCCCAGCAACCTATGGAAGAACTAAGTTCGCGCTTATTCGCATCCAATGTGCAGGAGCTACAATTTTTCTTTTGCCACTCTATTTGGCAAAGTTTGAATGGATTGACCTTATGTGACGGGTGATGTTTCACGTTAAATGAAAAAGAGAGCCAGATGCTCTTGTTCATACGAGACACCCAACATAAGGCGTTAATAGGAGATGCATATGTTTGGTTTTGGTCAAAAAACGGTACAGTGCCCCCCAACACTGGAGCAAAACACGCTACAAGCTATACAAGAAAGTATGGCGACTATTGAGTTTGATTCCACGGGAACCATTCTTACCGCTAATGCCCATTTTTTAGCCGCCACTGGTTATCAGCTCAGTGAGATTCAAGGCAAACACCATCGTATATTTTGTTCACAGAATACGATTCAATCACCTGAGTACACCAAATTTTGGCAAGCACTTGCTCAAGGTCAAGCGCAAGCAGGCACTTTTAAGCGCTACAAAAAAGACGGTGAGCTCCTCGTCATTCAAGCCACTTATTTTCCTATCAAGGAAGAGGGTAAAGTGACACGAGTAATGAAAATCGCCTCAGATACCACTGCAGCGTTTCTTAAGTCACGAAATGATGCAGACGTTTTATCGAGTGCTAATGACAATTTTGCTATCATTGAATTTCAGCCTGATGGCACCATATTAAACGCTAACAAACTCTTTTTAAGTGCCCTCGCTTATTCGCTCGAAGAGATAAAAGGTAAGCACCATCGTATTTTCTGTTATGACGAGTTTTACCGTGAAAATCCAGATTTTTGGAAAGAATTAGCCACAGGTCATGCATTCACTGGGCGCTTTTTACGCAAAAACAAACACGGCGAACAAATTTGGATCCAAGCAATTTATAGCCCTGTCAAAGATAATAAAGGCAATGTATATAAGGTGGTGAAATTCGCTTCAGACATCACCCAAGACGTACTTCGAGAGCAAGAAGTGAAAGATGTTGCGAATGTAGCTTACAGCACATCGGTTGAAACCTCTCAGGTAGCGATGCAAGGCAATAAAGTGTTGCATGAATCGGTATCACTGGCTGATGTTATGGTGGGCAATATTTCACAATCCTTGGCGCAAATTGAACAACTGGTCACCCTATCGAAAGATGTCTCTGAAATTGTCAAAACCATCAGTGGCATTGCCGATCAAACCAACTTGCTCGCATTAAATGCAGCGATAGAAGCGGCGCGAGCGGGTGAGCAAGGACGCGGTTTTGCTGTGGTTGCCGATGAAGTGCGTCAACTGGCTTCTCGCACCTCAAAAGCCACAGAAGAGATCAATCAAGTGGTGAATAAAAACCTCGCGTTAACGGAAACGGTAACCAGTTCCATTTCTCAAGTCTCCAAGATTGCCAATGAAACCAATGGCCGCATTGTGGAAGTGTCAACCATCATGGAACAGATTTACCAAGGTGCAGAAAATGTTTCTTCGGCGGTCAGCCAACTCAAATAGTTAATACCTTCTAAAAACTGATCTTCAAAAACAATGCCCTCAGACTTTGCTGAGGGCATTGTTTTATACCCAAACGACTTGGAGTTGCAGGTTGGCGGCAAGTAAGTTAGTCCAAGCGTAAAGTCACACCAGAATAGTTACTGTAACCGCGTAACATCACATGGTATGTCGTACCTACAACGGCAGAAATTGTACATTGTTCGACATTACCCGCGCGGTACGGACGACAATCCCAAACTGAGGTGGTCGGTTTGCTGCCAGCCTTCACATACAAATCGGCATCACCATTTCCACCACTAATAGACACAACCACATTGCCTGAACTTTCCACGGTGAAAGTATAAAAATCTTCACCGCCACGTGAGCCGCTCAATCCTGTGATCGGTTTACCTTTCTCAAGGACTTTGACGACAGGTGGTGGCGTGGTGCCACAAGAAGCATTGACACCCACGGTATTAAAGGCCGCCACGACATCTGCGGTGTTGTAGTTGAGATCCTGTGCAGCTTTCACTACCCCACAGCCCCCTTGATCAAACGTGCTGTTCGGTGTCCAGTACAACTGGTTAGCCACGGCAAACACTTCAAAGCCTTTGCGTACGTTCCAACCCGTTTTATTAGCGAGTAGGTAAAACGCGCGATTAAACACGCCACTCGAATGGTGAACGTCCATACCGTTATAATACTGTGAAGCATGATCTATCGAACGGCCATCACGTGACGGTTGATCGAAATAACGCAAACCACCGGATGATTTAAAAATATCCGCGCCGACAATCCAGTCCACGCTGCCGCGCATAAAGTATTCCGCCGCTTCACCAGCAATATCCGAGAATGCTTCGTTGATACCACCGGACATATCTCGGTACACGAGGCCTGAATTCTGCTCGGTAAAACCGTGACTGACCTCATGAGCACTGACGTTGATATCCACCAAAGGATAGAAACGGGTATAACCATCACCAAAAGTCATCGCGCGGCCATCCCAGAAGGCATTTTCATAGTTATTGCCGTAGTGCACACGCATGGTTAATTGGAAAGTCAGCGGCGAAGTATTCAACCACTGCTGATACATATCAAACACCACCTTTCCAAAAAAGTGCGCGTCGTTAAGCGGTGAGTAAGCACCATTCACTGTTTTCACGCTGTTGTAGTTAGTGCCGTTGTTACAAGCATAACTGAAAGCCGTGCTACCCGAGGTGCCACCATTGAGGTTAACGGTTTTTACCGCACTGTTATTCATCGTACAGGTAGTTCCGGTCTTATCAATCGTGAAACCGGGTAAACCATTACTGCCGTATTCATAACGTCCCGTTTTTTGGTTACCGCCGGGGCCGGTTCCTGTTGCATGTGCATGGTTAATTCCATCCCATTGGTCTAGCACTTCTCCCGTTGCTGCACTGATAAAGTAGAACGGACGCGAAGGTGTTTCTGATGCGACAAAAAAGTCGACCAAGTAAACTAACTGGGCCTGTTGGTTATCATCCAAGCGTACCATCAGTTGCACGTTTTCATTTTCAACTGGGAGCGACTCTCCAGCGTGTTGTTCACCAAAATGGCCAACCGCTAAAGCGATGGCCTGCTGGCTTTCAATGTCGGGTGTGACGGTTGGGAGATCGTCTTCCAACTGCTGAGCCATCTGACCATACACTTGCGAAATCCCTTTACTGGATTCGGTTGCCGCCACAACGGTGCCATAGACAGGAACCCCGTTGTACATCTGCTGGTAACGCACTTTTACCTTACCATTCGGCAACTGTACCGTATTGACGGCTTTAAAACCGCTGGCGGCAGGCATCATGCTGTACTGTTGCTGCACCAACGCTTGTTCAACCATTG
Source organism: Vibrio paracholerae (assembly GCF_037672085.1). Taxonomy (NCBI): domain Bacteria; kingdom Pseudomonadati; phylum Pseudomonadota; class Gammaproteobacteria; order Vibrionales; family Vibrionaceae; genus Vibrio; species Vibrio paracholerae. The sequence goes on from NZ_JBBHLM010000001.1 coordinate 851,249, forward strand.
ATGCATCATCAATCGTGACCATTTGTGCCGCATAGAGAGGGAAGCCAGTTGCCGCTCCGGCCAGAACTAACCAATTCAGAGGACGTTGTATCTTTTTCATTTCTCAATCCTAGAGATATTGAATGTGTTAAGCGTTGAACCGCTCCCATCAACGCCGATTGCACGCGAAATACCGCGTTCAATCAAAGTGGTCCAAGTCAATGAAAAACACCAAACTCAAGTTAAAAAAATGTCAACAGACACTGTGCACTTTACGTGTCACAAACTACTCAGTAAGTAGGAATACTCGATAAGAAAGCCAGAAATAAAGAAAATAAAATCATAAAGATAGAATCTTACTGATAGGTTTGCGCCTTTAAAATTTGACACCTATTTATCAGTATCAACAGGGGGTTGACGTACGCCTGATACTCTGAATGGATATTACGTTAGAAAACAATCACTACCGCTAAAAATGATGAAATCGAGGCCACAAAAAAATAAAGCCGCGATTTTGCGGCTTTATTTTCGAAATAGGGCGTTAGAATTTATAACCACCCGCGATCATAAATACCCAAGGATTGATTTCAACATCCGTGGATTTGGCATCTGCACCCGCTTTGTAGGTTGCCGTTGTTTCAATATTGGCATACCACACAGAAGCGTTGAGGAACCAGCTATCATTGAGCATATAATCAAAGCCAACGTTAGCAGCAAGTCCCCATGAGTCGTCCAGTTTTAAATCACTCAATGCATTATTAGTACCCGTACCATTAAAGCCTTCATCAAAGAAAGTGGTGTAGTTCAAACCCGCACCAACATATGGACGGAAAGTCGAATTGGCTTCACCAAAGTAGTATTGGACCATAAAGGTAGGTGGCAAATGTTTAGTTTCAGCAATGTCACCAAGGCTACCTAACTCACCACCAGAAGTAGAAATCTTATGTGAAAATGGCGTAGCAGCAAGGACTTCAAAACTGATGTTGTCAGTAAACATATAGCCAAGCGTTAACCCTAACTGGGTATTGCTATTCACTGCCAACTCACTTTGAGTGTTTAACACTTTATCGCTACTGTCATTAGGTACTACTGAGGCAATACCCGCGCGCACAATAAAGTCACCTTCTTGGTGCGCAAATACAGGAGCGGAGCTTAGGGCTGCAAGCACGGCTAAGCCGCAAATGGTTTGTTTCATGACGTTTTCCTTTTTTGTAGGGCTATGTTGTTATCTTTGTGTTGCGCGCACAGTAGCACACAAAAACCACACAAACTTGATGGAAATCAAGTTGCATCATTTAGACACATTAATAATGTGTTTTTGCAACTTGCATCACTTTTTGCAAACATCCTTAACATTCTTCTAGTGCAAGCCTAACGTGCCATGTTGGCATCAAATATGCAAAAGACTCGTTGTTCCCCAATCGAGGATGACGATATGGACACAATCTACAAAATCGAGTCATACAGTGATGAGGCCGTTAATACCATTGCCGCGTTCATTCGCTCCAAAGGCGGTAGATGTTGCGTCGCCGGTTACGCCGTCATCACCAATCACCCGTTTAGAGAAAGTGAAGCGTGGCGTTTACTGCCGCTGGTCGGAAAAGTCACTGACAGTTTAAGCGATTGGGATATCACCCAATTTGAAGAGTTGGTGAGCGAAATCACCCATTAACTGGGCCCGTGTTTAAACAGGGTGAAAAACCTCACACGCCTTCGTGAGTAGAAAAGACTAGGGAAGTTGCATATGTTGTGGAGCTTATGGGCATGACCTAACGTGGTCATCTAAATGAGTGAGCGCAAAAAACTGTGCTTTCGTACTCAAACTTTATCATTAGTTGCGACTCTCTTTAGATAATCACCTTTTCTAAATATTGAAATTCACATAAGCTCAGCACGCCAGACCGTATACAAAAATCTAGAATTTTCCAGTGGTTGAGTTCCATAAAAAGATAAATATATTTTCAATGGCGCTCCTATGTGCTCCGGAACTAAGCCTCTTATACTTACTTTGTCTGTGATACTCAAACCACTTGAGGTTTAGGTAAGCACTCCAAAGTAAGCCACCAACAACATAGACAAACCGTGCCAAGGTCATTCGTAAGCGCGGCGTGATTCTGTTGTATTGAGCTGGTTGGGTATACATGACAAACCTTTGACTTAATTAACCGTTCAGTGAATTCAAAATGAAGATCTTCTCTCGCCTTAGTCATGTTCTTCTGATATGCAGCAGTTTAATTATTGCCATACCAGCGCATTCCGCCGATTCCTCGACTACGCCCAAAGCCGCCGTCAAACAAACCGTTAAGAAACAAGAACTCTCTGCCAATAGCGCATTAGTAATTGATCTTAAAACCAATGAGATTATTTATTCCAATAATCCTGATGCGGTAAAACCCATCGCTTCAGTCACTAAGTTGATGACGGCTATCGTAACTTTAGATGCCAAACTACCAATGGATGCCAAACTGCCCATCACCATCAAAGATGCGAAAGAGATGAAAGGCGTGCACTCTAGAGTAAAGATCGGTAGTGAAATTAGTCGAAAAGATATGCTATTGCTGACATTGATGTCATCTGAGAACCGTGCTGCTGCGAGTCTTGCTCACCATTACCCAGGTGGTTATAAAGCGTTCATTAAAGCAATGAATGCCAAAGCTAAAGCATTAGGTATGAAAAATACTCACTTTGTCGAGCCAACCGGGCTCTCAGCGAAAAATGTCTCAACGGCTCGCGACTTGGTGGTATTACTGAAAGCCAGTAAAAAATACCCTTTATTGGGTAAATTGAGCGCCACCGACAAGAAAACCGTCACCTTTTCTAAACCTCGATACACGCTCGATTTTCGTAACACGAACCGATTGGTGCACAACGACAATTGGAAAATTGACCTCACAAAAACCGGATTCACCAACGCTGCAGGACATTGTCTTGTCATGCGCACACAGATGGGTAGACGCCAAGTTGCCTTCGTCGTACTGGATACCAAAGGCAAACTCTCACCCGTCGGTGATGCCAATCGCCTGCGTACTTGGATAGAAACCGGCAAAGTCACGCCTCTTTCATCGGAAGCCAAGCAATATAAAAAGCAACGCAGCCAAGAGCAAATCGCTAAAATCAGTGATTACAAAAACTAGCAGGCCAATCCCACTCTAAGCTAAATGCCATAAAAAAATCCGAGTGTATCTAATACACTCGGACGATTCCGATAGTGAATGAGCACAATAGCTCACTCTACTCAGCAAAACTAAACAGGATTCTCCTTTGTTTAGCGTCCACTTCTTTCACCGTAATTTCAACTTGAGTACCCAACGCAAAAGTGGCAGTTTGACTAACGATTTTTTGTCTTACCCCATCAAACTCAAACTCTCCATTTTGGAAGCTAGATAGGGGAACCAAACCTTCGATTCGGTTTGATTCTAGCTCAACAAACAGGCCAAAATGGGTTACGCCAGAAACTCGACCAGTAAAGCTTTGCCCGATAAAGGGCTTCATATAGTGACACTTCAACGCATTCTCAACCTCACGGCTCACTTCATCCGCCTGACGAGACTGATGAGAACAATGCACACTTAATTGCTCAATCACCTTGCTATCATAAGGATAATTGGTTGCCCCGCCAGTGCACTGACCGAGCGATTTGAGTTTGATCAGTAGACGCTGAAACGTCCCTTTCGCTTGTTCACGCAGCTTAGAACGGATCGCTCGGTGTACCAGCAAATCAGGATAACGGCGAATGGGCGAAGTAAAGTGCGCATAAGCCCCATAAGCTAAGCCAAAGTGTCCCTGATTTTTCGGTGAATATTCGGCTTGGCTTTGCGAACGTAGCAGCAAAGTACGAATCACATCCCCTTCTTCTAAATCATGAACCTGTTCTAACAGCGCGTTGTAATCATGCGACGTCGGTTTATCACCACCACCGAGAACTAAGCCTTTGTCGGCTAGCATCATGCGCAGTGATGCTAGCTTTTTCATTTGAGGGCCAGCATGAACACGATACAAACTGGGTATTTTATGCTCTTCTAAAAACTCTGCAGTAGCCACATTCGCACACAACATGAATTCCTCAATCATTCGGTGCGCATCGTTACGGATAACTGGATCGATCGAGGCAATTTTCTTTTTATTATCTAAAGTAAATGCGAGTTCTTGAGTATCAAAATCAATCGCTCCTCTCACCTGACGTTGCCCCAGCAAATTCAGATATAAACGATGCAAATTGAGCAAGTGTTTATCTATCTTGTTCAAATGAGAATGACTCTGTTGATTCGATTGAAGAATCGTCTCGTTGACTTGGTTATAGGTCAAGCGAGCATGGGAGTGAATAAGGCCTTCAGAAAACTCGGCATCCAACATAACACCCGCATCATCAAAGGTCATTTCACACACTAAGACCAACCGGTCAACATTCGGATTGAGAGAACACAAACCATTCGATAAGGCTTCAGGCAACATAGGGACGACATAACCTGGAAAATAAACTGACGTTGCGCGAGTTTGGGCTTCAAGATCTAAAGGGTCATGCGGCTGAACATAGTGAGATACATCTGCGATAGCTACGAACAGTTTCCATTGGCCATTATCCATAGGGTAGCCATAGACAGCATCATCAAAGTCTTTGGCATCATCACCATCTATAGTGACAAAAGGCAGATCTCGATAATCAACACGCTGCAGTTTATCTTTTTCATTTACATCCGTTCCCAAAGCTAGGGCAGCGCTCAATACCTCACTCTCCCACTTTTCATTGATACCGTGACGACGTAATGCCAGCTTGACCTCAATCCCAGAGTCACCCGGACGCCCCAAAACTTCTGTGATCTCAACCATAGTAGAGTGTTTGTGATCAGGGTATTGAGTCACTTGGGCGTAAACCAGTTTCCCCACACTTTTGGCTGTAAATTGATTTGTATTGACATGAATGATCTGTGAAAACGTTGAATTTTCTGGAGATAGATAGAAATTAACGCCTTTTTTCTTAAGCAAACCGACAATGTGAGTCGTCTTTCTCTCAACAATCTTTATCAAACGATGATTTGAACGGCCCTGTTGCTGAGCATGCCCTTTTAAAACCTGTACGATATCGCCGTCAAACACATGGTCGAGCTGATGTTTGGGTAAAAATAGATCTTTTTGATTATCGTCATACGAGACAAAACCAAAACCATCAGCATGTAGGCTAATTCGGCCCGAGACTAACGCGGTTTGATCAACTTTTTGATAGCCTCTTCTGTGTGTAAAGGTGAGCTGACCGTCACGCTCCATTGCTCTCAGCCGTTTTTTCAGCGCTTCTTTTTGATTTCTTTCACTTAATCCCGTCGAATGAGAGATTTGTTCGTGACTTAAATAGTGTTTTACTTTGTCGAATAGACTAAGAATATAATCTCGACTAGGGATAATGTGATCATAATGGGCAATATTGATTGCAGATGCGGATAAGTTTAATTTCATGTATTTCTCATTTATTCGCCAACCGCTCTCGAGATATAAACCAATTTATATGTATAAAGCACTAGGCGAAATTGACTCTATTATGAGCCTATTAATATAAATTCCAGAAGATGGAATAGAAGATTTAGGTAAACATTACCTAATTGTAAATATATACCAAAGGTATTAATACGAAAGGTGATAATTTGATATTAACAGTAATTGATGTAGTTAAAACAGTGAAGTTTTTAAAATAGCTGAGGTATATAAATGAAGAATATTCGAAGGGGTATTGTGACACCACGTTAAAGTGGTGTCACATTCAGTCTTACAGCACTGTTACTTCAGCAGCTTGTAAACCTTTTTTACCTTTCTCAACGAGATAAGATACTTTTTGACCTTCAGCTAATGTCTTGAATCCAGTTGAAACAATAGAGTTGAAATGAACGAAAACGTCATCACCACCATTGTCTTGAGAAAGAAAGCCAAAGCCTTTAGTCTCGTTGAACCATTTTACTGAACCAGTTGATTTATTAGACATAGATACCTCTATATTGATATTGAATTTTTAGGATTAATTTTTAGCTAATAAGTGCTATTTCATGATTTAGAGATAAATATTTTGTCGCAGGAACGTAAACGAGGGTATCGAAGAATAACTGAGAGAAATGTCGATCTTAAAACTAAATAGCTCTCTTCTTAAGAGCTGATGTGCAGTATACCGATAGAATCAAGAATAGCCAGCCTTTTCTTTTTTATTTTTCATTTTGTTGGGATCATTTGGCTAGACAAGGCTGAAAACCATTCGCTTCTCTTGCATCACAAGCGCTATACAAGAGTCTCCATGCAGGGTAAGGTGGTCAAATTGTCTAGTTTTTCTATGCAGCTCTCAAAGCAACATTTAGCCTTGAACATTGAAGAGATAAGAAAACTTCTATCTATTTCATTTTATCCGTGTATAGTGTGCCTCGCTTTTTGTCTTGAAATATTCATTCCTTAGTTAGTCTGAATCTCTTTTGGGTATCATTCTGATGTGCGTTGTAAAGTTACGCACTTAGCAGCGTATTTTTATCTTGATAAGATTGTCTCAGAGCATTTCATGCACAGTCATCTATAGAAGATAAAGAAAATCGCACATTGAAATTTAAAAAAACAATGTGTTGCTCATATAATTAATGAAGAGTAACACTATGGGTTTACGATTTTTGTTAAGTACGTGAACATTTATCAAGATAAAACTCAAGCATTAAATATGAACATTCACAGCTTGAATTTTAATATTGATGAATATTTATTATTAAACTAAGACGAATGTAAAGTAATAATAAATATTCATCGTAAAACTTTAAAAAGGTAAAAATATGAAGAACAAAAGAGTTAAATTGCCTAAAAAGAATAAAAAAGGTGCATATGAAGCAAAATTTGAAGAAATGGTAAAAGAGTACCATAGCGCTCAAGCGGTTTTGGGTGAAATGTCCGCAGGCTCGGAAGAATACACTGAACAAAAAGTCCTCTGTGACAAGTTATTTGCTTATGCTGAACGATTTTTCAAACAGAACCAATAACCAAACCTATTTATAAATATAGTGATTGTGGTGTGTAAGTGTCATTCTTCTTCACATCATTCTCATTTATCGATAACATTGCACATTAATAAATATTACTGTCATTTATAAGATATAAACAAATTCTAGTTTATACAAATAAACAATAGCTTAATTATATTTTCATAACGATTTCCCCAACACCTTAAAGTATAGGTGTTGGTTTTTATGGGATGACTTAACTCTATCGTTTCATATAAAAAAGTTCAGAAAAATAAAATACATCATATATAATTTAGTTCTGTGCAACACACCAGTAAAACCCAAGGCTGAGAAGTTGTTTTTTAAATTCACCACTAATCAATCCAATAAAAAATTAGTAGCATCTAGCCACTTATTATGCATCGCGCTGTAAAATATAAACCCTAATAAATTCATCTATCGGCATTGGCTTTTCAAATATATAACCTTGAAAATTATCAACATTTTTCGACAAAAGATAATCAAGCTCTTTTTTGCTTTCAACCCCTTCTGCAATAGTCGAAATAGCCAGATTCTTTGATAAATCAATGATATTATCTAATAATTCCATTTTGTACCCACTATCTATTGATGCAACATAACTCTTATCTATTTTAATATAGTCAACATCCATCTGAAGCAAGTATTTCAATGAGCAGTGCCCAGTTCCAAAATCATCAAGAGCTATTTTAAAGCCTAAAGATTTGAAAGCATTAACTGCATCGATATATTTTTTCTCATTAGGAATCTCTTCTCTTTCTGTCAACTCAATTATAAATGTGCAATCGCTCTTTGATAAAGAATCAAAATATTTCACACAATAATTAAAGAAATCTTCATTTATAATTTGGCTAGGCGATATGTTAATAGATATGTGCAATGGAGCCTTTCTACTTATAGATATTAAATTTAAACTTAAGGCTAATTTTTCCATCAACATTTCTGTTATTCCATTTATTTGTCCATTTTTCTCAGCTATAGAAATAAACTCATCAGGAAATATAAATTTATTCTTTTTATCGATCCACCTCACTAGAACCTCTGCACCCATTAAGTTTAGATTACGATCAAAAATAGGTTGCAAGTAAGGATGAAAGCCTTTATTTTTCAAAGCATTATCAATTTTAAACCACATGACACCATAAATAGAGAACTTAGAAAAAATGAAGTTAGCCCCAAAATTACAAAATGCGATCCATAACAAAAAAAACAAACCATAATTTTCTATCACAAATGAAAAATAATCTATCGATTTGTAATTAGCATAAATTTTATAAAAATCGTTTGAGTAAACTTGATAAAACCCATATAAGTTAGTATCTAGTTCTAAAATAGAGTCGTATTTAAAATAATGCCCACCGATTAAAACAGTAAAATCTGCAAATCCATCTTAAAATTTAAGTAGCCCTTTAATATTACCTGGATGCACACCAAAAATCACAGAAATTTTCTCTTCTACCTTGTATGACACAAGTAGAACACCTTTATCCGCATTATTTGATTTATTGCTATATGGTGATTCTGATAGATATAGAAATTTGTTTATATGGTACTTATCAATATAGTCTGATATAACTAATTTTTCTTTGGATAGTGAAGTACACTCAACCAAGTTTTCGTTGAGCCAACTAACACTTCGAATGATTGAACTATCAAAAACAGCTAAATTCGCCCGCTCTCTAAATACTTCACAATTGTCTGGCATTTCAATACTTTTGAAATGATCATTATAAATAGCGTCAACTTCATCAATCGCACCATTTATCTTAGAAACAATAGAATTGGCACCAGAACTTATATCAGCTTTAAATATTTTTATTGTCAAAGCCACAACAATCATAACACCAATTATATTAGCAATTAAAATAAATAAAAAACGATTCATAGAACCTTGGTGTATATGTATTAAACCTTATAAAATACATTGCTGCAGCTAATATTTAAGTTTAATCCATACGAAGGATTTGTCATTGAGTTTTTTCTTAATTACCAAAACCCCACTTTACTGTTTATAAAAACAGTATTTGCCAAAAAACAAAGCGCCCCTTGCGGAGCGCTCTGTGGAGAGATTTTCGGTTACTGCCAATCGAGGATAACTTTGCCGGAAGCCCCGCTGCGCATGATGTCGAAGCCTTTTTGGAAGTCATCCACTTTGAAGTGGTGAGTGATAATTGGGCTGATATCGAGACCCGATTGAATGAGGCTCGCCATCTTATACCAAGTTTCAAACATATTGCGCACCATTCATTTTTACTTTTTAAAATCAATGCAGTAGCGGCGAACCCACCATAATTGGGGCTAAAATGGGGCGATTAAAAATATGACTTTTTGAACACAAATTCTGCCATATCAAGCAATACCAGATCTTGAAACTGACGAATAGCCCCCAGCCCTCACCTTCTCGTATTGTCCACTCTATCAACCCATACCACCATGTCAGTCTTCGAATAGCGACTCAGCACCAATTAGTGGAATAAGTCGGAGTAACACATCTTCCATCACGCCATGCTCAGCAGTAGTAATTTTTTTCGCGGCTCGATCTTTCCAAGATAAGGTTTGAATCAAACTCGCAGCCACTACACTCGGCTTATCAAGATTGTTCACTGGAACTTCGAGAGCTTGGCCGCGAATACTGGTGCTAATCGGACAGCAAATAAGTAACCCTGTTTGCTGATTGTATTTTTTGCTAGAAAGCACAAGAGCAGGACGATATTTGCCGATCTCTTTCCCTTTCACGGGGTCGAAATCTAACCAGATAATGTCATTACGATGAGGTATGTATGTTGCCATTACTCACCTAGCTCTTTACCGGAAACTACAGCGATTTCATCAGCATGACCTGTGTGAGCGTTCAAACCTTTCAATAGATCTTTCTCACTGAACGGAAAGCGCGTTTTCTGACGCTCTACTGGCTCAATAATGATCCTCTTACCTTCAGTTTTCACTTCAATATCAGCACCTTCAACCAATCCAAGCTGACGAATAAACGTAGCTGGAATGATATTGCCAAGACTGTTACCAATTTTTCGTATTTGAGTACGCATACCACACCTCTGGCGTAAGCACATTGTTATAACACTTTAGATTGTATAGGCTCCATTCGGAGTGTCAACATTGTTATAACCTGAGTTCTTAATCTACTAAGCATGGCTCATTAGCATAAGCGACTCGCAGCGGCATTTGCAGTGAGGTTTTTACTTAGAAGAAATCGTACTCCGCTACTAGCCTTTCAAGTTTCGGGTTCACTTGAATACCGTTTTGCATTTTCGACACGTTACGTTGTCTCGTTTTAATGGACTGCTGTAAACCCTCTGTGGTAATCGGGTTACGCTTACCATATTGCGATTGATTGAACTTGCGGATCTTCACCATCATCGCTTTCATTGCTTCACCATCTTTCAGGCGATAGGCCGTGTAGTAGGCGTTCATCAAGCTTTGGCGGCGCTTAACGATAAAGGTTTCATAGTTCTTAATCGCATTGTTCTCATCATACTGAAGGTTCGCACGGCCAATCGCAAAACCAGACGCTTGGCCAAGCAGCTCAAAGGCCGTTAGATCAATTACAATTTCGTCGCCGTTCTTCGTCGTCACGCCACCTTCATTGATGTATCGAGCGGTTTTAAGCACGTCTTTAATCGCTTTCGGCGGGATACGCTCGATGCCGCGAGCAAATTGGTCGTTAGAAATATCGGACAAGCCTTGCGCCCATGAAACACCAATACCCCCTAATACCGGTCCTAGCGCTTGCTTCATGTATTCCACATACGCGGTAGAAGCATCCACATCACGGTTAATGCTGCGCACCCACAAATCATTGAGTGAGATACGGCCAGAAATACTTGGTAAAGCGCCATGCCAGATTAAAGCTGCGTTCTCTTTACCAAACGCTTCGGCCAGCATACGTTTTAATTCAGTTTCCGCATCAAACAGCTCGTCGTCATCCCCCACAATCTCTTGCGCCGCTTCAATCGCCGTGGTGATCGCCCACAATGGCAACGCACCCGCACCACCAATAAAGAAGGTCGAGGCCAACGTTCCTAAAAGCTGTTTACGTGCCATCGATTTGACTTCGGGCGTCTCCCCTTTTAACGCTTTGGCTAGGTTCGCCCACAAGTAATAAGTCATGTTCTGGCTGTACTGCTTAAACTGCAGAGCGACCGCCGCCATATCGCTTTGCATAAAGCGCGCACGGTTAATCGATGAGTAGTCAAAATGGCTATCCCACGTATCTTTAATCGCATCTGCGATCGCCTTTTCATGGTCGCCGTGTTTCTTCATAGCAAGACGATAGGCCGCAATATAGGTCACTTCGCGGTTAAACACTTCGGCATGGTGGAAAGCCCAACCAATGATGTTCATCGCTTTGTTCCAAGTCCCTGAATACTTCGCGTTGGGGTTCTCTGCCAAACCAGCTAAGTCTGCCGCTTGCGTAACATCAATCACGCCCTGCGCAACCGCACGGCGCATCGCCTCTTTTTCGCCACCGGTGAGCACGCTTCCCAATATCCCCTGACCTTTTGGGCGATTTCGGGTAAATGCCGCTTTCAGGTATTGCGCCGTCGCTTGGCTCATCATTTTGGAAGACTCCGCCATACCATAGCGGGAACCCAAAATAGGCAGGGCGACTTGAAGGTTTTGGGTTAAGTTCACCAGTGCTGCGGCAGGCGTTAAACCCAGCATCCACACAAAGCCCAAACTGGTCAGTTTTTGCGCCCAACCAGCGCGGGAAGGATTGCGCACCCATTCATGGCGCTTGTTCAACTCTTCCACTACACGGTCGGCTTCCACATTGTTCGGCAGCTCATGCACGTACTTCTGAATGCTATCGAGGTGGTTATCCAGGATATCCATATGGTCGAGGCGAGCCTGCTGGCGCGATTGTCTAAAGCCTTGGTCAGCCAGTGCTCGCACCGCATCTTGGCTAAAACCGGCAACGCCTTTGCGGTGAATGAAGTTACGTCGCATCGAGCGAGCGGGCAAGGTGCGCAAATACATCTGGTAAATCTCATCACTCAGCGACTCTTTCGCCGGTGTGTGCATGTTCGCTTTCTCCACCAATTGCAACACATCGGCCACAAACGGCAGCGACGCCTTCTGCACCGCATTAAATTGCGCTTTCATACCAGAATTGAGAGAAAAGCCCGCCTTACGCAGTTTCTCGGCGGCCAGTTCCATTTCGCCTTTGGTTTCAAACATCATAAATTGGCGTTCGCCGTTCTCATCGGCAAAGTCAATCCAATAATCACCGTGGCGTGACAGTGGGAAGTACAACCCTTTGGCGGCGCGCTCGTGACGCTGGCGCAACTCGGCCAGCATCGCTTTGCGGATCTTGGCATCAAACACCGCTCGTACAATGTTCTCTTCCAGCGCTTTATTCATCCGCTCAGATTGAGCACGATAGTGATCGCGCATTTGTCGATAGCGGCGCTTCTGCTCAGCGTTAAGGCGGGCAAATTTGGGGCGTAACTCCACATGGCGCTTGCGGCGATTTGGCTCTTGTTTCAAAAGCTCTCGCTCTTCTTGAAGGGTTTTCCAAGCCTTAGAGCCACGTTCACTGTTTAAGCCGCCCTCTTCTTTCAAAATCCGCTCTTGCTTAGCAATACTCTCTTTCAGCTCTTCCTCGCGGGATTGGAACGCCTCAGACGGATCCACATCCGCCAAGGTCGCCTCATGCGCAAAAGCAAAGAGTTCATCCGCCTCTTTCGGGTTCGCCTTAGCCCAATCGCTAAGGTCTTCGGCCATCTTGGCCGCCTCTTCGGCCAACATGTTCTGTGTCACCACCATAGAGTTAATTTCATCTTGGTAGGCGTCAATCATTTTGCCCAAAGGCTTATCAATAACGGTGGAGACTTCCCCCATCTGGCGCAGCGTCAACATCGCGTATTTGTTGCGGCCAAGCGCATCGAGCGATTGCCCAATCACTGGCGCACCATACAGCGCCTGTTTGATTTTACTCACCAAAGCGTTTTGCTTTTGAGCCAGCGCCTCATCGGCGCTCATCTGGTTTGATGTAGAGGCCGTATACGCTGGCACGCCCTGCGATCTTGAGCGAGAGAAAAACAGCGCATTATTCTCAGGTCTTGTCACCTTATCTTTTGGCGACGGCGCTTTTAGCTGCTCCTTTGCTTTGAACACCAAGGTGAGTAATTCATTATTGTTAAACTCAGGGGAGTAAATAAAACCAAATAACGAACGCAGCATAGCGCGTACTTTCGCCAATAAACGTTGAATTGGGGTCGCAAACTTTTGCTGCTCAGCAAGATGCGCCACCAGCTCCTGTACCAGAATTTCCTCGGCATCCGCCTTAGTGAGCGTCTGCGCGGAATTTAAGTAAGGTGCTAAATCCACACCATTTTGCTCTGCAAGCCGTTGAATCCCTTTGATGCCGCCTAACCTTAAGGCTAGGGTATTAATATCCGGTTGCGCCTTACCTTCTTTGAGCAATCGCGCCAAACCAACGTGACCGGCCACTTCGTGGAAAATCGTTTCTTCTACCTCTGAGGCATAATTATGTTTTTCAGCGACCAACCAGACTTTGTGCTCTTTGGTGTCATAAAGCCCGTACACTTCGCCTTGGGCATCATTCTTGGCTATGGCAGTTTTTACATAATCAGGAAGATCCGCCTCCGTATCCACCGTCTCAAAGCGGAGCGTGAAGTCTTTGAGGCCGAGCTTGCCGAGCGCCGTGCGAGTCACCGCATCAATGGTGCTCCGTTTCACAGTGATACCACCGGCTATCTTTCCGGTTTTCACCCCGGTACGCCCTGCATTCGTACTGGTACGACTAAACAAGACGACGCCATCACTCGCCGCTGAATCCCTCGACGGCTCATCCACTGGCGAGCCTATCTCGCGTTTGGCCTCTTCAATTAGGCGCGCTTCATGGCGCGCTTTAGCCTCAGCTAAAAACGCATACTCCGCTTTGGGCGTTTGAGTCGGTTGCGGTATCACCTCAGACAGTACCGGCGCTTCCCCCACTTTCGAGTTGTGTGAAAGGAGAAGATGCACATAATCCCCGTTAGCATCGAGCGCCGGCATCACTGAATCGTATTGCCAGCCGGGATAAGGAATGCGCACACCCACTGTCTGGTAACGCTGGCCGTTATGCTCAACCGTTTCAGGGCGGATAGAGTTCGGATCAAAGGTGGAGCGCTTCACTTTGCGCAGCGTTTCACGGTCAACAAACTTGTTCGGCGTTTCACTGCGGCGTAGCTCTTCTTTGATATCGGCCATCGAGGCTTCTACCGACAACCACAGGTTACGGCTTTTCGCCTCATCCAGCTCTTGTTTGAGCGCGGTGATATCCATCTTGGCAATCTGGCGCGAATCCTTGAGCGCACTTTGCAAGCTTTGCAGCTTTCTCTCGAAGCGCTCTTGCTCGCCATTTAACGCCGTGGCAATCGCATTAAGGTGCAGCGCGCTCATCAGCTTAGGCGATTGCACAATTGAACTGCTTTGCATCCCTCGCGCCATGTAGTCAATGGTCTTACCCTTGCCATCCACCAAGCGCACATCAACCAGAGGCGTTTTCGTTCCCTCATGGGTGAAATAATCCACGTCCATCACCAAGCCGAGTTGCTTACCCAGCTTGATTTCCCCTTGCCAACGGCGAGATTGCTCGACCGCCGCAATCGCTGGCTGAATGATGGACTTATTCAGCTCGATGGAATACTCATCATCCAGTTCATGGATCATTGGTCGCTTAGGCTTTTGCGGTTTCTTCAAGCCACGCTCTTTGCGGGTTTTCGCATCCAGCTCAGAGTAAATCGCCATCGCCGCATCGTATTCATTATCCGCCGCTAAATAATCGGCTTGTGCATCACGGTACAGCTCTGTGAACGCTTGTGCATCAAACTCCGTGATATCAGCCTTACGCAGCGTTTCAAGGCGCAATTCAATCGCGGCTTTCTCATCGTCAAAACGCTCTACAAAACGCTTGGCCGCGCCAATCGAGCTGGCTTGCGCCGTGTAAGAGCTGTCTAAATCCAAAAGCTTAGCGTCCGATTCCAGTTTCAAACGGTAAATAGGGTTGCCGGTTGACGCGGCTTTAAACTCCGCGTAGCTATCCGCATCCGAATTGCTGTTTTCAACAAACTGATCTAACTCGCCGTTACGGAACTGCTCAATCGCGCCCGCTTTACGCTCTAGGATTTGCCACATCACAGGGTCACTCGAACCTTGAGTGGTATAAGCAATCAACTCAACCTCAAAGTCTTCCGGTTTACCCGCGTTCGCAGCACGTTGGTAAAACTCATTGCCCTGACGCACAATTCGCCCTTCGCGCTGCTCCATATCGGACGGACGCCAAGGCGCATCCATATGATGCAAGGCCACCAAACGATTTTGCACGTTGGTTCCCGCGCCCATCTTCATCGATGAGCCAATCAATACCCGTACCTCACCACGGCGAACGCGATCAAACAGCGCCTCTTTTTTCAACGTGGTGTTGTAGTCGTGGATAAACGCAATCTCATCTTCGGGAATGCCCTTTTCCATCAGCGAGGCTTTCAGGTCATCGTACACACTAAAGCCGGTATCCGCCGTCATGGTAGAGGCGGTCAGTTCGCGGATCTGCTCTTCCAGCTTCTCGTACTGGTCCGCATCAATCTCGCCGGTTTCCGCTTGAGCGTTCACCTTATCAACCAACTCTTTTAGCGTTTGCGAGTAAGGCATTTCCCCCTCGTAGATTTCCAAACGACTGGAAATAAACGCTGCCGCTTTGCCCTTACCTAAGACCGTTTCCGCCAAGCTTTTCAGGTCTGATTTCACCGTAGCAATCGCGTACTTCGCGGGCGTCCCCATATCGGAGAACACCAGTTGTGTACCTTTATCGTCCTGCCACTGGTCGTAAATCGATTTTATCCGCTCGGCGGCGCGAGCCACTTTCCCTGTTGGGTCACGCTGTGCGGTCGGGTCCACCAAGCGCACATCGAGCGAGGCTTTTTTCGCATCGGTCAGTACCCACAGTGGGTTATCAATCTTAGCGTAAGCGATTCGCTCCTCTTTGTTTTTGAGCTGGTTAAACGCCTCCATACGGGCAATCAGATAGTCGTTGTACTCGCGCTGAGCTTCGGTCGCTGGTGCGATGTTAAGCTGACGTTTACCGCCTTTGATATTAGGGATAGGGAATCGGGTCGCTTTATTCTCGCCCGTCGCCTTGTTCTTGGCCTCCACATCCTGACGGAAGATGTTCACCATATCTTTTTGGGTGATCACATCGGCAAACTGACGATACAGGGTCGAAAGTTGCTGCATGTTATTGAGTCCCTTCAACACACTGCGCTCTTTCACCGTGCCGGTTGGCGTGTATTCCAAGGTGATTTCGGTATTGAAGAACGAGCCTGCAAACGCATCATAGAAAGACATTTTCAGCTCTTTCAGCGTGTCGTGGCCAAGGTAATACATCATGGTGTACACCTCGACCAAGCTGTTAGAAATCGGCGTACCGGTCATAAAGGTCACGCCACCGTTCTCTAAGCCCTGAATGCTGCGGGTTTTGATGAGCAAATCGAGCGCCTTTTCAGAGCCTTTCGGATCGTTCATCCCCACCACACGGTCAGTGCGTGTCGCGTAAGTCAGGTTTTTAAACTCGTGCGCCTCATCAACCACCAAGTAATCCACGCCCAAATCCCCAAAACTAAACCCGATTTGGTCAGCGTTCTTACTCAGCGCTTCCTCTTTCTCTTTGATTTTGTCTTGCAGACGGGAAATCGAGTCCTCAATCTGTTTGACTGTCGCCCCACGCTGCCCAGACTGCTTAGCTTCGGCTTTCGCCTCTTCCAGTGCGCTGCGCAGTTCGTCAATTTTCTCGTTAATCACCGTGCGAAAATGCTCAATATCATTGGGCATGGCGCGCAAATGGCTATGCCCCATCAGCACCACATCGTAATCGCCGGTCGCAATGCGTGAGAAAAACTGCTTACGCTTCTTGGCCGTAAAGGCTTTATCGTCCGCGACCAGCACCTTAGCCGACGGATAGAGCTTCAAAATATCTTTATGGAAGGAGCCTAGAATATGGTTCGGAACCACCGCCATCGGCTTTTTGCTTAGGCCAAGACGCTTACGCTCCATCATGCCGGTAATGGCCGTAAAGGTTTTACCCGCCCCCACGGTATGATCGAGTAACGTATTTTTACTCTGGATCATGCGAAGCGCGCCATCAAGCTGGGTTTTACGCATATCGACCGCAGGGTTCATCCCGACGGTTTGCAGGTACAAACGCCCGTTGTATTTACGGTTAACGTGAGTATTAATCCGCTCGTTAAAGTTATCGGCGATTTGCTTAGCAATCTGCGCATCACTTTTCGCCCACGTCACAAACGTCGAAGCGAGCTTGTTGGCCAGCGCGTTAACTTCCTTGGTCGCTTTCTCGTTTTTGGTGCGCTCTTTGCCATTGGTGTCGTAAATCACCAGTGATTTACCATTAGCGGCAGAGTTCAATAAATCCGCCAGTGTGGCGCGGTCATGCTTAAACTGTGAGCCTAATGCACTCAGTGTGCCGCCCGCCTCGCCCAACACTGAAATAGCCCCGATATGACGGTTAACCGTCACCTTGGCCTTATAACCTAGCGCTTCGGCAAAGCGTTCAAACACATCAGAGTCAATCCATGTTGCTCGGATAGAGGGCTTCACTTGCTCTGGCGTTTTGTCTTCGGGAAGCACGGCTTCCAAAAGCTTAACGTTAGTGTCTAGCCCTGCACTCTTCGCCGCTTGGTACTTCGCCTTCACATTGCCCGATAAGTAATCGTCGATGAACTCATACTTTTGCGTTTCAGGGTTCATCAACAAATACGGCTTTTCACCTTCGGTCAGCTTCGCCAGCACCTCATCATGGCCAAGACCGAGCAAACCGCTCACGTACTCGATATCGACCTTACCGCGTTCACGCATCGAGTAGTTGACCGCATCCGCCACATTGCTGGCTGATTCAGGGCGCTTGTAAGGGAAGAGCAAACGTTTAGAGAAGAGATCACTCTTTGTGACTTCACCGCTCTCACTGACGTTATCTAAGCCCGCTTCAATCCCTGAATCGCCATCAAGAAGATTTAAGCTCTCAGTCAGCGTCGCGGGCTTACTGTTTTTGCCTTTGGTCGCAAACGCCTTGGCAAATTCATCGTATTGCACGTTCAGGCGCTGACGCAGACGCTCGATATCCCCCGTACCGGTTTTCTCGGCGCGCAGCAGTGCCAGTGCGCTATTGCGAATGGTCAGCATCGCCTTAACCTTGCGGTAATTGTTCTCACCTAGGCGGGTTTTAGCAATCGAATCCCCAAGGGTTTTTAACGCTTGCTCGCTTGTCTGCTTGCCGGCTAAGTAATCCAGCGCCGCCTGAACCGCCGCCGCTTTGTACTTAACGCCAGAAAAATCACTTTTGATTTTGCCTTTGTTTAGAAACTCATCATCCACAAACCGTTGTAGGCGTGCTTTATCACCTTGCTCCACATAATGGCGAGCTAAATCCATCAACCAGCCGTCATCACTCCAAATCGAATCGGGCGTCACTTCATAAACCTGAGCACCATTCGTCGGGTGATCGTCGCCACGGCGCATCACCTTACCGTCGGTGTTCACCATCATGCCGCCAATCGCAAGGTCGGATTCCGCCAACATCACCTCACCAGCAATCGCATCTTTGGTTTCAGGGGTTAACGCTAAATCTTGCCCTTGTGCGAGTGAGGCAAGCGCTTTGCTGATTGACGGCTCAAGGTTCGCATGTTGCGAAACAGGGTTAACCGTCGATTCGCTTTCATCCCCACGGTACATCTTGCCTTGCGCGACTTCGCCCAGAATGTATTGCGGGTTTTGCGCAAACCACTGGTTAACACGAAAACCGTTCACCTCGCCGTCTACGTCCGTCCAAACCGTATTCTTGGCCGTTTCCCCCTGCTTAAGCTTGCGAAACACCACGATATCCGTGGTCACTTCCGTACCAGCATTGCTCTTAAACGCCGTATTCGGCAGGCGCACCGCGCCGACAAAATCCAGCTCTTGGCTCAGTTGTTTGTGGTTTTTGTTCAGCGTATCGAGGAAGCGGTTTGTCACTACCATCATCAGCAAACCATTTTCATGCAAAAGCTTGCTTGATTTAGCGATGAAATAGTTATGGATCGCCATACCTGAAATATCAGGGTTCTTGTTGTCACGGATAGACTGACTGCCAAAAGGCGGGTTGCCAATCGCCAAAGAAAAAACGCCGTGTTTAAACGGCGTTTCTTGGAATCCTTTAACCTGAACATCGGCTTCGGGGTAGATAAGTTTGGCAATATTGCCGGTCACAGGATCGAGTTCAGAGGCAAACCAGCGCGATTGATCGCGCATGTCGGACGGTTGCCAACCAATAAAGTTACCTGAACCCAGCGATGGCTCGACCACATTCATCGGGCTGTTGCCAAGTCCCAACGCTTTCACGCCACTCCACATGCCTTTCACTACGGCCTCTGAGGTGTAGAAGGCGTTACGGGTACTCATCCGAACGTTGTTGTATTCCTCTTCGGTCAGCAGCGTTTTTAGCTCTTGGTGCGCGGCTTGCTGTGCTTTGGAAGTGTTCGTGTTATCAAACACAGAAGCGAGGCCGCCCCATCCCACATACTGTGCCAGTACCTTTTTCTGCTCAAGCGTCGCGGGCATTCCTGACTGAGTGAGATCCTTCATTAAGCGAATCGCCGCGATATTCGCGGCGATCCTTTGTGTAGCAGTTCCATTGGCGAGGTTATCCACCTCATCGAGCGCTAGGCGTTCAATAGCGTCTCTCGATACGCTTCGCTCTGTGCTGTCAGGTAATGTACGCCTAGACTCATTAGCTCGTCTTCCCGCGCTCGCGTCTTCTTCGCTAACGCTTGGGCGATTGGCGTCAGTTCCTCGTTGCTCATTTTCTTGTACTTCGGATTGCGGCGAAGATCTTTCATCAAATCTTGCTGTATTTGAGGTTTCGTTGCCATGGTCGATATCTCCTTTTGATTGTAGTGGTACTTCTTGGCCAGAATGAATTGAAGGTTCAGATAAGGCAGATAACCTTTCGGTATAGCTCTCTTTTTGCTCACGCTCGAAATCCGCAAGGGACTTCTCGCCTAGCGCTTCTTGCAGCGCCTTTGCGGTAAAACCTTTATCTCGATAAGCTTCGCGTACGCCTTTAAGCTTGGGTTTGGCTCCACCATTGTTATCAATGACCTCGCGGATCACCGCTTTTGCTTGTCGAATGATATTAGGCTCGTCCAAGCTTCCTACGGACTGTGTACTAGCCTCCTTTTTAAGCGCGGCGGCATTCATCATCGCGGCGGTTTTACCCACAAACTGATTCGCCAAATTACGCACACTGTGTGCCATCTGCTTTTTAATAACCGGTAATGAGCTGGTTTGCCCGTCCAGCTCTAATACCGAACCTTGTGACGAGGCATCAACTAACGCATTAATTCGTTTGATTGTCTGAGTGATTTCGTTCTCAGCAAAGGCACGCGCCTCAGTGTCGCTAACAAACTCTTTAAACAGCGCTTCGGCATTCTTACGACGCTCGATATTCTCAGGCAGATTCGCCTCATAGTCAGCACGGCGACGGGCGGCTTCTTCATAGGCGGCGAGGCGCTTCTCATGGTTTTGAAATTCCGCTAAAACCGCATCGGTATCAAAGCCTTTAGCACGACTTAAGCGCTTGCGTAAACGCTTCGACATTCTTGACGTTTTTCCCGCAATCCCCGCAAAATCACGGATAGGCTTCTTGCCTTGTTCGCGCATTTTCATCGAGTTCGGGCGTTCCACAAAGCTCGATAACGGCTGACCTAAACGCTCACGGCGCGCATCGAGATCGGCTTGGCGCTCAGAAGCTTGTGCCTGTCCTTTCTGGTTGGCCAAGTCACGCATAAAAGCGCGTGTCGTGCGCTCACCCGATTCAGGATGCACACCAAACCATGCAGGGTTCTCATCCGGTGAAGCAGGGCGGCTGTCTCTTTCGCGCTGTGCGGCAGCCAATTGCGCGGCGTTCTTACTCTCCTGCGCCTTAGCTTCAATCGCCGCTTGCGCCGTATCACGGTCAAAACGGGCAGACTTAAACCGCGCTAAGCCATCATCCTGATCGCCGGTTGCTTTCGCTTTCTCAGGCTGTGGGTAGCGGCGGGCGTATTCCAGCTCCACCATACGCTCTAGAAACTCAGGCTTATTGCGGTCTTCCTTGAGTAACTGAGGCTCCATTTCTGCGCGAATCGCTGCTTTGCGTGAGCTTACCGTATCATCGAGCTGGTACTCATTCTGCTTGCGCTCAATACGCTGGTGCGGCTTTTCACGCTTGGCCATATCCAAACGGTTTTGGTTTTGGCGGTGTTCAATTTGGGTTAACGTCGGGTCGATATCGAGATCACGCCCTTTTTGCGCAAGAGACTCGTACTCTCGTTCTAGCTGTGCGGTCAACTCTGGATTTTGGTCTGCCTCTTCGCTTTTCAGGAATTGCTCAATCTCCGCAGCCCGCGTGGGGTCTACGGCGCGAGCCATCTCAATCGTTTCTTGGTAAGCGTTGCGCTCTGGCAACACACCACGCTCAGTCAGCGCTTGGCGACTTTGCGCAAAGCGAGAGCGGATGGCCGCATCCCTGCCATTATCCGCTTGTCTTTGCTGCGCACCTTGCAGCAACTCATCGTATTGCCCTTGTGGGTTCAACGTAGGATCAACCGCATTCATCGCGGCAGTTTGCGCAGGCGCATCATCATTGTTAGGCATCGCTTGCGCATCATCTGCGGCTTGCTCTGCGATCTCTTGCTCTTGAGTATCACTGACATTCTGTGGATTCGTTTGCGCGCGCTTATTCTCCTTAGGTTGCTCTTTAGCACGATATCCGCCAACCGCACCAATAGGACCACCGAGCGCACCACCGATCACCGCACCTTCCAAGCCATCCACCAAAGCACTGGTCGTAGGGTCAATCTCTTGTCCCGTCACCTCATTGGTTACTTGGTTTCGGGCATAAGTCTGACCATAGCCTTCAATAAACTCCGTGCCACCTTCGGTGATCGCACCTTTCGCCGCACCGGCAACCACACCCTTTTTACCCATCTTGCCGAGTAACGCGCCAAACAAATACTTATCACCCATCGCACCAGCGACAGAGGCCGCCACGGCGGTCGGGTCGGTAGACATTTGCAAGCTGGCATAACTGGCCGTCTCTTCTTGAGCAAGGTCGAATAACTCCGTTGCGCTCATCCCCTGATATTGCGGATCATCCGCAAGGCGGAGCAAGGATTGCTGAAAATACTCCGAGTTATCCGCAAGCCATGAGCTATCCATCTGCATTACCGCGTCACGCGCATCCATGCTTGCGCCACCGAGCGACGTTCCTACCCCCGTTGCACCCGCGCCGGTAGCCGCCATTCGAGAGATGGCTTTATCAGCCACGGCTTGCGCCGCCTTTTCTGTCATGCCCTTTTTCAGCATCGATTTAGTAATCGTTGAGCGCAGTGCCACTTTTGCACCCGCACCTGCAAAACCACCACCGGCAAAGTTGGCCGCCAGCGAACCTAGCCCGTCAGCGATTTTCATCGCCCACACATCGATATCCGCCGCACCTTCGGCAAACGTCGGATTGCCATTTTCGTTTTCTTCAAAGATACGAGAGTTCAGGGCGTCACGGCCATCTTGAGTCATACTCTCTTGCAGATAATCCGAGCCAGACGACATCAAATCTCGAAAGTCCTCACCGACACCAAGGAAGTTCTCCGAGAGTTCACCAAGGCCAGCCAGTGAACGCAGAGCGCCACTACCGACGGCTTTAGCGGTATCCCCTAACGTCACATCGTAGTTACGTTGCGGTGCTTTAGGGGCTTCAAACTGAAAGCCTTTCGGTAGAAAAGCAGACTGACTCATATCCGTAGTGGCATTAATGGTCGATTTTGGTGAGAGTTCATCGCCCAATAACTTCTTGTCTTGCATGTGCGGCTCCAAATTTCAGGCATAAAAAAACCGCCACCCCGAAGGGCAGCGGCTTAATTAATAGACTGGTGTTAGTGTGGGAAACGCTACCACAATTTTGGATATACAGCCAGTAAGCGGGAAATCTCAACGCAAACTGTCATTTATATAACCCCAACTATAGGATATATAAAGATTTTTCAGACTGCCTGTGCGGCAGTGAACAAGATCAGAACGGTCAGGACCGATACACAACATTTCTAAGCTGCCTGTGCGGCAGTGAACTAAGCATCTCGTGGTTCGTCAATCCGGTTTTTTTTCTAAGCTGCCTGTGCGGCAGTGAACAACTAAGCGAAGATGAAACCGCTTGGGACAATTTTCTAAGCTGCCTGTGCGGCAGTGAACGGAAGGCGCGGATCCGCTCTATGGAAAAATCCTTTCTAAGCTGCCTGTGCGGCAGTGAACTGATAAAAACGTGCCAAACTCCTGCGGCATGGTTTTCTAAGCTGCCTGTGCGGCAGTGAACATGGTGATTTTTACGTTAACAAACCCAACAACTTTCTAAGCTGCCTGTGCGGCAGTGAACATATCTATCCTAATCCTTCGGTGTTGCCTGTCTTTCTAAGCTGCCTGTGCGGCAGTGAACTGCATTGGTTAGAGACCGGATCCCAGACAGCATTTCTAAGCTGCCTGTCCGGCAGTGAACTATCGACCAAGCACGAAGCATACTCTTACAAATTTCTAAGCTGCCTGTCCGGCAGTGAACGCCAGCCCCAAAAAATCGGACTGGCTGCACTATTTCTAAGCTGCCAGTCCGGCAGTGAACGCGGCAGCAATTCAAAATCAATTCCGCACCACTTTCTAAGCTGCCTGTCCGGCAGTGAACATGAGCGCTGTGTAAAAACACCCGCTTTTGATTTTCTAAGCTGCCTGTCCGGCAGTGAACAGTCAGACCAGTTAAACGCAGTTGACATTATGTTTCTAAGCTGCCTGTCCGGCAGTGAACCGACAAACTTAACACTAGTACCCTACGACACATTTCTAAGCTGCCTGTCCGGCAGTGAACACCAACCGCATCACAATATACTGTATCAATGCTTTCTAAGCTGCCTGTCCGGCAGTGAACTTTCCACTATCCCTACAAAGCAACCGACGAATTTTCTAAGCTGCCTGTCCGGCAGTGAACTGAGGACTCAACATGCAAAAAGTCACCGTTAATTTCTAAGCTGCCTGTCCGGCAGTGAACAGTACGCCGACATGGAAATCGAGCTTGATGATTTTCTAAGCTGCCTGTCCGGCAGTGAACACGGTATCGGTGTGTCAGTCAGCGAACGTGAATTTCTAAGCTGCCTGTCCGGCAGTGAACAATGTTTGGGAGTGGGTTGACGGCTTCAAAATTTTCTAAGCTGCCTGTCCGGCAGTGAACATACGTATAACCCAGAAACCCGAACTTACAGTTTTCTAAGCTGCCTGTCCGGCAGTGAACATGGCGTGTTCATCAATGCACTAGGGCTATTTTTTCTAAGCTGCCTGTCCGGCAGTGAACTCGGTCGGTGATGCAGTATTCAGAATCGATAATTTCTAAGCTGCCTGTCCGGCAGTGAACCCAAGAATGATCTGCCAAGAGTGCCAGTTAAATTTCTAAGCTGCCTGTCCGGCAGTGAACATGGGTGCGAACCACATCACGGCTGATTTTGTTTTCTAAGCTGCCTGTCCGGCAGTGAACGCGATGGACGCGATTGCAGACTCCATCAAAGTTTTCTAAGCTGCCTGTCCGGCAGTGAACTGCCGCAGCAGATTACCGAGTTTTTGCGATTATTTCTAAGCTGCCTGTCCGGCAGTGAACGCGTTGGCGCTGACATAAAGAAATGCCTAAAATTTCTAAGCTGCCTGTCCGGCAGTGAACGCGCAGACGCAGTAGCACCAATTTATCTTACTTTTCTAAGCTGCCTGTCCGGCAGTGAACTGACCGAGCAAGATTGGGCGTTGGCGTATTTCTTTCTAAGCTGCCTGTCCGGCAGTGAACTCTTGGGTATACTGGGCTCGGTGCATTAGACATTTCTAAGCTGCCTGTCCGGCAGTGAACCATTGATTTCAGCGCATCAATGATAATTTGAGGTTTCTAAGCTGCCTGTCCGGCAGTGAACAAGCGTTGCAATGATTACGTCACGGCGCTTTGTTTCTAAGCTGCCTGTCCGGCAGTGAACTCACACCTAAACCACAGGGGGTTCGGTTCAATTTTCTAAGCTGCCTGTCCGGCAGTGAACATTAATTCCAGTTATCTACTCGATATTCCAACTTTCTAAGCTGCCTGTCCGGCAGTGAACCCTGAACCGAGTTAAACGCGGTAACCTTGAACTTTCTAAGCTGCCTGTCCGGCAGTGAACTGTGTTGTTATCGGCTATTGATGTGCCGCAAATTTCTAAGCTGCCTGTCCGGCAGTGAACTCCGGCTTTCTATCTGTACTGAGTGAGAACGGTTTCTAAGCTGCCTGTCCGGCAGTGAACGAGCTGGTCAAGGCAGCATCATCTCGTCGTCATTTCTAAGCTGCCTGTCCGGCAGTGAACTATAGAATAAATCTATAAAAGTAAGTTACAACAGTCAGTTAGGGTAAAAATTGTATTTTTACCTTGTTAAAAAACACCTATTGTAACTCATTGTATTTTAGGTATATTTTTAAAGAGCGAAAAAATAGGGTTAAAACCAAGGTACTGTTGCCTTAAGACTTAGTCCATAGGTATCAAAATTTCCAAGTACAGGCACGTCCTGAATTTCACCAAATTCAAAGAATTTACGATATTTTTGTCCTGTCGAGCTACTGAGTAAATCAAGATATGGACCTTTAATACTCTGATTCAGCATCTTCTTTTTATAACGCTGCTCACCTTCTTTATTTATACTCCCTCGTGCAATTAAACGGCGCAGCTTCGCAGCACTTAAATTACGGCGCTTAGCTGAGATCACCCGGTATTGAACTTGCTCAGGAACGCTTAACACTTCACTGATTTGGCAATAACCGCTGAGAGGCCCTAACCAGCATAAACCTTGTAGATCATTCAATAAGCTTACCGGACCATGCACACGAAACAACTGTCCAAGCTTTAGGTTTGCACCTGGAAAGCTAATCGCAATTTGATTGGTATTTAACTTAACCAATGCTTTGTGAAACTTCGTATACACTTTACTGCCCAATTCAGCTTCATTCATCTCCGCATCTGGTCGTAAATGTATGTCAATGTATGAATCCATAGCTACTCCGAGATTCTGGGCGTTAGCCATTTACCATAAGCATGAATATCGATCATGGGTACAGTACCGCACTTTTGTAACTGCGATAACAACTCAAACAAAAATGCCGTAGTCGCTTTTTTATGCTGCATGACTTGCATCCGCTGATGATCATTATCGTAATAAAAAAAGCAGTCATCGGCGGCACAGCCAATATTGAGCATCCCTTTATCCGCTTTGTCATGATCGAGATGACCCATTAGCGTATCTGGTATTTTAAGCTCATTTTCAAGTGTTAATAATCCACCAATAATCCCGATAAGTTCTCTAGGTGAATGAACACCCCCCGCATGGGGAATTGGCAAGCTAGTTCGATGTAAAGCTCTCACGCTTGCTACTTTTTTACGCGCAGCATCAATATGTTGTTTATTTAATGTCTGCTTTACTTCAAAAACTGCGTAAACACTTTCTGCTGGGATGATCAACTGCTCAGCGTAGTGAAAAATAAACGGAGAATACTGACGATCATAAATCACCACATCAATTTGTTCGCTAAATTGGTTTTCACTATCAACCACAAAAGCTCTACTTGCACGATAGCGTTCCGGTAAATATTGGTTAAACAAATCCACCCATACATTTTCGGCACCATCACCCTTTACCACTGAATGCTTAAAGGATTTTCTGACTGTGGTTAGTTTGTGTTGTACGTCTGCATGTAAATTTTCAAGTAATTCTGACAGTTGCCAGTCTTGAGCCATGTTATTTACCCTTTAATTGCTGTAACCGTGTTTTCCGGATCAAATGATTAGGATTTTTCTTATTACTTGGTTCATAGCCGACTTGCTTAAGACATTCCGCTAATAACGTTCTGTCTTGTGTTGTCCACGTTTTTATCGCTGTATCAACCCAATTTTCAACTTTAAGTTGATATGCTGCATTATCTCTATGCTTAAGATAACCCGCCCTTAATTCCGCAATAATTTGAACTGGAGGCTTTGCTTGCTCGGCCTTAGCTGCCGCTTCCAATTGTTGCTCGTTTCGGCGTTGAGCTTCAGCTTCCCTGTGTTCACGTTCTTCTGGCGATAACCGTTTTTCATATTCATCCAAAAGCCTTTGCATTAACGCTGGGTCAACCTTCATATACCCATAACCAGCGGCAGTTTTTGCACCTATACCGTTATTTGCTAAGGCTTTTTCTAATAGGGTTTGGCAAAGCTCAATCGCTGCGGGCTCTCCTTCGAGCACAAATAAAAAACTGCCTTGTACGGCTAAGAGATGATTCGGGATCGGGCTGTCTTTATCAGATGGTTCCGCCTGAGTACCGTTGTAATAGGCTTGATGGTGCGTGGTAACGACATCGAGTACAAAGGGGTTATGCTCTTTTTTCGCAGGATCGGGGATCCACCACGCATCATGAAAAGTGACTAAGCCCGATACTCGATAAGGCTGCTCACTATCGTCGGTGCCAAACAGTTGTTCAAGTTCATCGCTATGCCCAGCCAAATGTTGATTTGCCCATGCTCTAAGAACACCTTTCACACTCGACCCCGGAATATACGGCATACCATAATTACGGCTAAGGCTACAGCCAGTTTCTAATGCGCCTTGGCCCGTTAAACCAATCAGCAAACGGTTTTCTAGCGTCATGGCCGATTGCTTAAAACGGTTAGCATCACTCGTTAGCTCAAACCAACGGTTAAAGGTGTTGTTGTACTCAGGTGAAGCGGGCAGTTTTACGATTTTTTCTAAATGCGTTGTCTTCTTCTTATTATCTGATTTATCGTCATGTTTTTTTTCTTGATTAGCTTCAAGCAGGCCTTTTTGCAGTAAAAGACTTGGATTGACGCTATCCGTCTGGCCATAAGCGGATTTTATTTGGTTACGCACTAAGGCTGTCATAAGTTGGTCTCCGCAGGATGATGGTCATCATTCACCTCGCCTGTGGCATCAATCTTTAATACGCCTTGCACATAACGACGCAACCAGCCTGCAATTTCCAGTGCTTCACGGGTCATGCGCATGATTTGAGGCAAATCCGATTGGATGATTGCGTCATGTAACGCCCCTCCATTGGCGATATTGGCAAGCTTGGCATCCACTTGTTTAAACACTGCCGTAAGATCCTCAAGCAATGCTTTGTGATGATCTTCACTCTTGGCCAGTAAAAAACCTGTTGCCTGCGCTAAGCCATTTTGCAAAATCATGGTGGGTAATTTATGCACCAAAGTGGCGTATTTCTTATTCTCTTCAATACTCTTGTCTTTACGGGAATTGATCTGCTTAAAAGCAGCAGTGGCCACAATTTGACTACGTGGTTGCATGTGTTACTCCCCTCTGGCCGACTGAGCAATAAACTGCACTAAGCCATTGCCAGTACCCATATTGCCGCCCATTTGCAGCACAGGTTTGTTATTGATAATGTCGTTAAACATAAGCCGTTTATCACCATTTTTATCGTTCAAACGGGGTGCATCTAACGAGTACACGCCCCATAAAACGCTTTCTGCGGGTAAGCTTTCTTCAGTCCATAATGCCCCATTATCAACGACGCCAGTCTCTTGATTAATTCGAATACGGGTGCGAATTTCAGTGGCGGTTTCGGCCAGAAAGGAGAAAACCGTATCAGGCAAGACGATGATGCGCTTGCTCATGTCGCTAAAGTCGGGGCTGTCTTTTGCATAAAGCGTTTTAGCAATGTATTCAGCCCATTGTGGGGTGTGTTCACACTCTTGAGCTTTGAGATCTAAATCTTCTAGCACCATCAAGTTATCTTGATGATTAGGATTGCCTTTAGGGTATAACGCTTGATCATTGGCAGGTGTTGGAACCGTTAAGTCTAATTTTCGATCTTTTTTATAGCGCTGCAAAATAAATGGACAAGTTGCATAGGCCAAAATACCGTAAGCCGTTCGCACTGGTAGTAGCAACAGATGAGCATCGGTTATCGACAATGCCCCCGCAAAACTGGGCTCACCATCTTGTTTGTCATAACCAAATAGTGACTGACTAAGCGTTGGTTTAACTTCTTTTTGTTCCGTTTGACTAATGAAGGCTTTTAACACGCCACGAACCGTTGAGCCGGGGACAATCGGCAAATTAGAAGCTCGCTCGCGGGCAATCGGTTGATCGACAATGCCAACCGATTGGCCTGAGCCACAATGCAAAATGGTTTGACTGAATAAGTGATAAATATGAAACGACATAACCTAGTCCTTTAAAAATAGCGTTAAAGAGTAAATTGATAGGCAGCAGGCAGCGCCAAACCAAAGCCGTTAAGGTTGCTTTGTGGGTCATCACAAAAGTGCGCTAACCAGAGTGAACGAATGTCTTCATCCGTTGCTTCGCCTTCAATTTCAAACCAATAAGTGGCCCCAGCGGGGATCATTTTTTGCGCAGCACGTGGCGTGTTATTTACTAAATCCCAACCTGATTGGGGGATCCAACGCTCTAATGCGGCAGCGCGTAACTTGACGGTTAGGCTTTGACAGCATGGTGGAGTGCCAATGAGCTCATCATTCAACCAGCTTGGCAACCAACCAGAGTTAAATAACACTGGCGTTAAAAAGGTCAGCGTGAACCCTTTAGCTTTTGTTATTGATTGCGCCAAATCACTGGGTAAAGAGGGCCATAAAGTACAAGCCTCAACCTCTGCTAAACGCCGCTCGCCGCCCAGATTAAGCAATGGCAAGGTTATGTCGCCGTCAATACCAGCCAAAATGCTTACGCAAGCGTCCGGGAATGGTTGATGATCAGCACGTTGCTGCCACATGCTTAGGCCTGTGGTTTGAAAAAGCTTGCCCGATTCAACATTTCGGCTGTGATTATTAATAGCAATATGTGTGCGAATATCCGGCTCGGCAGGCATCCAACCGTTTTGGCAAATTCGCTCAAAACTGACCGACTGCCCTTTTCGCCATGCGGCTAAGTCGTTAAACGACCACCAGTTAGGGCCGGAAACTGGCTTGCCATCAGGTGCATTTTCAGCAAACAAGGGCAGCAAGCCATTGGGTAGATCGCAACCTTCACCTTCAGCAAACGCCATAGGTTTAGAACGTACTAAATGGGTGAGTTGAGTCTGTTGGTCATAAAAATACTGCACATCGGCAGGCTTAGGCACCAAGATATGTTCTTCGCTTGGGGCGTCGCCATTGATAGGCCGTTTAACAGCAAGCGGACCTGTGACGGCAAGTTTTAACAGCTCGTTATCTAGTTTCAGCAGCTTGTTGTCCAAAGTTTTTCCTGTGCTGCGAGCATGGATATTTCGCAGCGCCCCTGCAACCGTGGATGGTGGTGGAAAACGGGCAGCTTGTGCATCAGAGATTTCTTCAAATGGCCTGCCTGAGCGAATAATTAGAGGATCTTTAGGTTCAATAAGGTAATACAGCATGATTATTCTTCGCCTCCAATATCTGCGGTGGTTTTAGCACTCAGCCAGCGCGCTAAGATAAGTAGATTGGCGAGTTCGTCCAGTGAACCTGATGCTTGGGCGCGAAGCTGCGATTTAAGCTTATCCAGAGCTGCCTTCTTTGACTCTTTAATTTGTTCAGGTGTCTTTCCTGATTGTTCAACACTTACATTAAATTCTGCTCGCGCTAACATTCGCTCGAGTTCACTTTCTCGAATGCCTGCTAACTCTTTTTGCCCAGTTGTCCACTTCAAATGAACTGCCATTTCTCGGACCTCTTGCATGATGCGAGTTGGCATCCAACCCTGTGCAAAAGCGTGAGTGAAATCGGTCAGCGCATTTAATGTCTCATCATCATCCCAGCGACAACGCCAGGTGATCTCATGACCTGAACGAATACCTAGATGTATGGCAAGTGCATTACGGGGCTTATGTTCTTTATTACCTTTGGCGTGTTTTTCTGCCGCGATAACCCGAGCACGCAGTTGGCGCATAGGTTGTACAAAATGACCAATGGCTAAGCCCACGGATAAGGTTGGATAAAGCGCTTCACTCAGTTTCAACTCGGCTGCAATAACCTTCATCTTTTCTTTAAAATCATCGGCTAACTGTTTAGCACACGTCATTGCTTGAGCTAACGGCACAAAGGCTAATACATCATCACCACCCGCATAAATGGCATGCCCGCCGTGATCTTGTAGCGTTTTGCGCACACTGGTCGCAAATTCATGTAGGGCTTTAGAAATCGCTTTTGATTGCTGTTTGCCTTCAGCCTTAGAAAGTAGCTCACCCATACGGTCGCCATCAGCTTTAAGCAAAACGCCGTAGGTCATTGGCGAGCCTGACTCTTTGCCAATAGTCGATAAACAGTCAAGCAGCGCCTTTTTTGTACCTTTTTCTAAGTCTTTTTCTTGCTCAATACGACTAGTAAACAAGTATTCGCCATCATACGGGAAAGCCTGATACCTATCCTCATTACCCTTAACGGTTGTGGCTAGGCCTGCTTTTACAAATGGCTGATAATTTGACTGAAGGGTATTGAGTTGTTCTGAGCTCAAAGAGGATAACCAAGGTTCCACGACCACACGCGAAAACGGTGTGAATTGTTCAAAATGCCCCGCGCTGCGTTTTACTAAGCCTAATATGTCTAGCTCTTCTCCTTGACTAAGTCGCAACTGATGCTGGTATTCTTTGTTATTGACTTGCTCTGTCAGAGTATTATTCGCCCCGTCTAACGTGGATTTAAACAAACCCGACTTTGTGTCTTGAATTGGTTTAAAGTCTTTGGTCTGCTTACGTGCGGCAAGCAACTTTCCCAAACGCTCCGAGGCTTTGCCATACTGGCCTGCCTCAAACTTCACCCACGCGGCATAAGTGTCGAGAATGCCGTTTTTTTGTTGCTCAAAACGCGCCCAGTCAATCGTAAAGCTCTCTAATTTTTTATGTCGTATAGTATCGAGAATCTGCATTAAACGCGCTTCGGCGGCCTGTTTCGCATTCTCTACAATGTCACGAACCTGACTAATATCATCGACCTGAATCACTGCCCGAACCACATTGGCAATATTTGCCTCTACTTCTATCTGGCTATCTGAATCGGGATCTTGTGGCTGTAGATCGATATCTGGATTCTTTGGGTTTGGAAAAATCAAACAATCGCTTTGTTCTTCGTGCAGCGACAATGCTACCGCGCGGGAGACTTCCGACAACAACCACGAGCCACACCATAAATCTTGGCTGCGCCGCCCTGCTTCAATCAAACTTTGCACGGGGCCAATACTGATGGCCACTAAATAATCAGTCATTATTGTCCCTTCTCAAAAAAGTCTAAAAATGCCGAGAGTGGGTCATTGGCTCTTAACTGGCCATCTTTACCTACCATCGGCTTGATCATTTCTGCCAGCCTAGCTCGTTCGTTTTCGCTGGTTGGCCAATGGTTTGGAGCGCCATTCTTCGGGACAGGGCTTAATTCTAATGGTTCATTCAGAGCAGTTTTCCAATTGGGTAGCAATAAAGCAGCAGCTTGCCATTGAGCACCATTTTTGTAAGGACGAATAATCAACGGACTTCCCATACGTTGCGCGTCCTTTGGCAAGAGGGTCATAGTGCTAGGCTCGGTTCTACTTCGATCATTAAAATCAAAAATGATTGGCATGCCAAAAGCAGCTCTCGGAAATACATTTCCAGCTTTATGCTCAGGTTCGTGATTAGTTTTATGCTTATTGGACATTCGACGTAGTTGATCAGGCTCAGGCCAGCGACTGCGTCCTGGGCGATTTCCTTGTCCTTCATTCCGACCAAGTTCCCTGCCTTGCCGAAATTTATAAAGTAACTCTGTCGCCTTTTTCCACATGTCCTGAGCAGAGTCTGAAGATTGTTCTGTCAAGGCTATTTTCCCGCCAATCGTCTCAACCTCAGTTGCCTCAATGGTTTTAATCGAGTCAACAATCACAGCACCAAATCCACGCCGAGTTTTTGCACCCACACCACCAAACGATGACCACCAACGTAAGGACTCTTTGACTTGCTTTATCTGATCAGAGGTAATGTCGTCTTTGTAGCGAATCTCAAGAACAAAGTTATAACCACTAGGTAAACAATAAGCTTCATCCGCCGCACCAAGCGCATATTTAACACCCGAACCAGCCAGTTTTTTCGAGCTAACCAAATTGCTCATAATGACATTTTTAGATATCACTCGAATTTGAACTTGGCTCGCTATGGCTGCCTTATCGCCAATCCCACCCCAAATGGCTTCTTCATTTTCTCGCATGACCTCAGGGGCTTTCGACCCACAAGCAATGCGCCACCAAAAACGCAGTTGCCCACGAATAGCACTGGCGCGAATCGGCATGTCTTTATCGACTTCGCCCGCTTTAACACCACCACCGTACATGGGCGTAACTAAGGTGCATGAATAGCTTTCCCATTTATCGTTAACCTTATTTGAATTTAAAAGTTCTTTTTTCAATCCTTGCAGATCAATTGTGTTGTTCTGTCTTCGCATTCCACAGTTCCATTCTGCTGAATAAAAACTAAAGGTGAGGATCTATGCCCTTTAGCCAACTTTATACCGAACGTAACATTGATTAATACAATAAAGAACCGATACTTATCAATAACCTATTGCACATCAAAAAATGAACACTGATTCATATAAGTTGTTTGAAGCGAGACGGTTCTCTTGTTCTCACTAAAACTTCAACTCTCCATTCGGCGTAGTATTCCACTCATGGCGGTTCAGTAGACTGTGGCTGCCATACTTCATCGCATCTCTATTGTCGGTTGGCTGAGCAGCACCGTATACCCCTGAATCCCCATAAATTTTTTGAGATTGCTGGCTTTGGCGTAATCGTTCTAACTGTTGCTGCTTCTTCAATTCGGCTTCGTGATTCGCCTTTATTGTCAGAACTCGCTGATAGTTATGCTCCAACGCTTCGGGTGTCAGTTCTGCGAGATTCATGGATTGACTGAGCTCAGTGATGAATTGGCGCTTTTGTGGGTCTTCGCCTGCCCATCTTTGCGCGCTATTTGATCCGACCTCACGATTGGATTGATTGTCACCTAATCGTCCATACACTTGATTAATCATCGATTTTCTTTCATCAAATCGAGCATTAACCACGGAAATTTGCTCTGGTGTCGGCTCCAACAAATCATTCAGCGCTGCAGTACGGTCTTTTTCAAGCTCGGTCACCGCCTCTCGCCACTGCTTATCCATTTCAGTGCGTGATTTTGTCTCTGCCACATTGAAAAGGTTGGCATAGTGCTCGTTGGTAAAAAACTGCTTAGCCATATGGATTTGGCCTGTTACGTCTTTCATTAACGCATCGAGCGGGATCACTTTTACGGCCTCTTGGCTACCTGCCAAACGGCTTTCGGTTACTGGCGCGGTTTTGGTCGTGCCATCCTCATAAGTGACTTTCAAACCGACCACCACGCCCGGCTGATCGCCTTCGCGATTTGGGTCAATATCGGCAACAAAATCATGACGCAGATACTCTTTATCCTTAATCACCTTACCCGATTCAGGATCTTTATCGCCAATCCCTTGCTTAACATTACGCTCAAGCAACACGCCCATCGATTTGGTGAATTGTGAGTCTTGGTAAGAAATAGAGCCATCAAGCACTTTAGGCATAGTCGATTCGATATCAAAGGCCGCCTGTACCACACGAGGTGTATAACGGCGCGGGTCGTAAGCACTGTCCTTAATGTGTTCCTGCTCAAACAAGGGATCAAGTTCTCCGGTTTCCATGTAACGTTTGAGGCCAGATTGAATTAGCGGCAAATTCTCCTGCATGTAAGCCATTTTCTTTTGCTGATTGAGCTGGTATTGGCTCAATGCTTTTGCACTTTTCTGCGCATCAACCTGTACATCAAGTAGTCGATCACGCCGGATGCGATCCTCATTTTCTCGTTTAAGGCTATCTTGATAACGTTTATCGGCTTTTTCCGTTTCAGCCTGACGAAATGCCTTCTCGTCTTGATAACGTTGCTCGTTTTTGGCTTCAATCTGAGAGAGTCTAGACCGCTCATCTTGATAGCGAGCCTCGTTACGCTCATCCAATTTCGCTTGGCGTTCATTATCCGCTTTGCGCTGGTAGTAACCTTCTGCGACCTGAAATCCGCGGATTGCACCATCAATAGCGCTGCGTGTATCTAACTGCATTAAAAAAGCTCCCCTAGAATCAAACCTGCTGCCGCACCCATCGCCGCGCCCATGGGTCCACCCACACTACCCGCTTGCATGCCCGCCATCATGCCCATGCCAGCCCCCGTGGTGACACTGGATAAACGCTTGGTACGCTGCGCGTCTTTGAGGCTTTGATTGGTTTGATTACGCTGCTCTTCACGTTGCGCCGATTCTTGCATCCCTGCCAATGCACGTTTGCGGGTATCTGCGCCTAAATTCAATAAACTGTATGCCATGATTACCCCAATTTAAGCTGTGATAACTTCCCCTTTGCGCCACCACTAAGCACGCTCATCGCACGCTCTTGCTCGTTCTCACGCAAACTGTTCTTGGCCGTCACCTGCGCCAGAGAGAGCTTGGCGTCATCGTTAAGGTTAGTATCTGCCCCAACCCCAAAACGTGCCATTTGGTTAACATTCGCAAGCCGCGCACTCTGTTGCGCGCTCGAAAAATTGGCTCCAACTCGACCAAGTTGCTGTATCAGTAACTCGCCATTTTGTGTTTGTCCTAAAAGCTGTTTTTGCTGCGGATAAAATCGCTCTAACCAGTCTTGATACATGGCATGAGTGATATTCGCGTAGTTATTGGCCGCCGAACCTGAAACATTAACGCTCATCACTTACCCTCTGTTGAGTACATAGTTCTGATCCATGCCCGCTTGACCTTTCAGCGTCTTAGTATCGACATTGACAAAGCTCGTATCTGGCTTGGCACGGTTCATGTACATACTGGTTCCAATCCCCGCTAACGTTCCTACAGCCTGAGCATTCGCGCTGGGTCGGTTAAACGCTGTGGCGGCATCGCTTGTGGCTTTTTTCAAAGAGAGCCGCGCGGTCTCTTCCATGCCAGCCAAGCCTTCGGCTTTCTGACCAGCACCGAGAGCGACGATATCTTGCTTACCCACCACATACTTGTCCTGCTCATTGACTTGAGCGCGGTTTACGGTATCGCCCTGAGCGACAGTTTGGTCTGTCGACAAACGGCTTAACGTTGCTTTAAATGTTCCGGAGCTCGGATCAACACCGGAGGCCACAAGATTCTCAGTGGCCGCCTCTCGCGCTTTGCCGTACTCGCTTTGATAATTTAAATCTGCCGCCTGTTTCACGTCGGCCATATTGGCCTCTGAGTTAAGGTTGTTCACTCGTCGTATGAAGATATCTTCAAACGCTTTGAGTTCTGTGTTGTATAAGTTCCACTCTTTCGCCGCAACTTGGGAAGCGGCGATTTCCGCCGCGGTTTCCTGAACGCGGCCATCTTTTTTCCCACCCATTAGATCTCCTTGCACCAAGTCTCAACATCACCGGTTTCGATACGACAAAACCCACCGTCAATAAGGCTTACTTGCAAAGCTTTCACGGCAGTATTCAGCAGTAACCTCTTGGCCTTTACCCGCTTAGCTAACTGCTCAACCGTCGGTAAATGGCGCTTAAGCGCACCTTTACGATTGCTCCAAGCAAACAGTACCCATACCTGCATTTCACCATTGTCCAAACTGGGCTCAAGGACGAACACTCCCTCCTCCACCAAAAACAGCGAAGCCCTACCATCGAGTAGGGCTTCGTCCACTTGTTTGGCGAACCAGTGCTGGTTGCGTTTCTCGGTCTGTTCCATCAACGGCAATACTCGAGATCGCCACGATTCGTAAGACAGTTTATAAAGACTCATCGACAAACCATGTGGGTCTCAATGGGCGAGACTCTTCACGTAAATCGTAAC
The DNA here is from genome assembly GCF_037672085.1 of Vibrio paracholerae. Lineage (NCBI taxonomy): Bacteria > Pseudomonadati > Pseudomonadota > Gammaproteobacteria > Vibrionales > Vibrionaceae > Vibrio > Vibrio paracholerae. The sequence continues at coordinate 888,156 of NZ_JBBHLM010000001.1, forward strand.
GTCGCACCGCTTCGCGATAAGCCAACATTTCAGCAAGTTTTGGCGATGTCACTAACCGCTCTCCTTGATAGGTCGCCGTTGGCAACTCCATAAAATCGGTAGCCGCAAGTTCAGCGCGAGCCCAAGCCCTTTCATTGACCTCATGACCGTCAAGCCACGTTTGCCGCAGTGCCAATCGCTCGTAATAAAGTTCATCGGAGATGTTTCCGGCATCATAAGCCGCCTTGAACGTGTGCCAGTCGGTCACTTCGCCTTGGAAGTAAAAGCGATATGGCTCTTTTTCAGTTGTCACCATCATGCCATCACCTTGGGTCAATACTGTTATTGATAGAGGCCGACATGTTGACGATCACCGCACCATCGTGCAGCGATGTTAAACGCAGCCGAAAGCGTAAAGATTGAGAAGCAGAGTAAGTCCAGCCCGAACCCAACAGCGAACGACGACTCGCAATGTGCGCCTCTTCGACAGCATAACCGTTGCTTCCTCCTCGGTAATAAGTCAGCGCAAAATTCACCCCAGCCACATTTACGGTTGTACCTACCGCATTGGCGGTATCGGTTCCGACAATCCTTGCCTCGGCAACGACTCCACCACTGAGATTGATGGCCTGTACAAAGATTTGTAAAAAACCAGAGCCCCCCACTCTTGGCCGCCTCACCGTAAAGTTAAATACTCCATCCGGAATAGTGCGGTAACGTGCTCGGTTCATAGTGTTAATGGACACATCCCCTGCCGGGAAAAAATCCACCGGAGCGGTCGCGCCATCACTGTAGTAGCTTGTTTCCGGCAAGGTCACACGAACCGATTCAGAGGTGACCACTAACCCGCCCCCTAACGCAGAAGGGTAAGAGAGGCTGGTCGTCGCGTTATCCCCAAATGTGGTATAGAGCACTACCGATTGATAGAAGGTGCTGGCGATAATTGTCGCCCCTTTGATCACACCACCATTAATGGTAGTTCCTTCGATGTTGCCACGAAAATAACCATTATTGGCCTGTAAATTGTTGGTTTGTAAGAGGCCGTTTGAGTGAATAAAGGTGTGATAGCCGTTATAAGAACCACCCGCACCGAATCCTGCGTCACCACCTCGCAATTGACCGGTATGAATAACAGGCGAAGCGATTTCGATCCCCGCTTTCACTTCATCGGCCACAATGGTTTGTGCTTGTAGGATCTGAATAGTCGCTTTTTCAATGATCGCTTTGGGGATCACGACCGCGCCATTATCAATCGCGAACGTCGGCACTAAGGTTCCGGGCTGATTGGGATCGTAGACAAAGAATTGACTGGCACTGACTGCCACTTGGCTGGTGCCATCGCTCTTAGCAATCAAACCAATCCCAGCGCTAATCTCGCCCGCTTGCGCTTTCGCCCCCCACATTGCCTTAAATGCTACGCTCCCATCTTGATTGATGGTCGCTATCGCTTGGGCATTGGTTTGCGCGGCGGCCTTGGCGTTACCTGCGGCGGCTTCAACGGTATTCACTCGCTCGGCTAATGCTTGATCTGCATTTGCAAACACCGTCGAGACATCAAGAAGTTTCGCTTCATTCAACGCGGCTTGCGCCTCATCTCTTGCCAGTGAAGATGCATGAAGCTGAGTCACTTGAGCCGCGAAGGTTTCTGTCGCACTTTTCAATTGGCGCTGGATTTGCGCGATCAGCTCTCCAGAAGCCGCCAGCTCACTATCCAGTTGTTCCAGCAAAGTCTGTGGCGCTTTAGCGCTTATCTCTTGTTGCAAGAGTTGAATAAGCTCGGATTGTTTTAGCTGCTCGGCCAGCTCATCAATCACTTGACCAATGTTTTGCGAGGTTTCACCCAGTATCCCGTTTACGCCATGGTAAGGTCCCGCAAAATTCTTCGTATTGATGAAGCGAACCCAGTAATAGAATCGGCTCCCTGCGTTGACCACATCAGAAAACACATTAGCCGGCGTTGTCGCCACGACTACCGCTTGAGAAAAGTCATTGTGATTTGCCCGCCATACTTCAGCGTATGCAAATCCTCTAAATTGTGGCGTATCCCATTGTACTAAGATGGCAGTAAACCCACCAAAGGCTTGCACGTGGTGGGGTGCATGCGGGACTTGAACCAAACTCGATGAAGATTCGCTGCTTTGATTCACATTCGATTGCGCGTTTTTCGCATTGAGCGTAACTACCTCTTTTTCGGTCACCGCTCGGTAACGACCATCGCCACGTTGCCCAGTTAAAATTTCGACGTTTTCGTACAACGCCTCCAGTGAACGTCCTGCCCGAAAAGGCGATCGCTTTGCCATCAGTACAACTCCGAGAGGCTATCTGCCATGACAATCCGCTCGACCTGACTGGTCCCTTCTACCTTGATTTGCCATCGGCTGCCGCGTACTGCTGGCAACCGAAATGGCGCGTGAGTGAGCTCGCCCTGTTCCAGCCTGAAAATCGCCTCACCATCGACGATAACCGTTACCCTTAAACGTTCAGGCGCTTTCGCTTCAAGGCGAGCGCAAGTTAAAAAGGCGTGCTGAGGAATAAGGAAAGCTTTGGTTTGCCATGTCATGGCGACCGGTTGATGACCTCGTTGCCAAGCGTTAAGCGTATTGCCCTTGGCAATGAATAACGTATCGTCATGCAAGTAGTGAAATGCACTATCCCATGTATTCGATAAACGCGTCAGGCTGTGCGTACTTGGGTCAAAAATAAACGCTCCGCCTTGGTATTGAGCGATATATTGACCTTCAGCAACCCACGCTTTGATCGTCGTTGGCATGAAATTCTGCCAACTCTCTCTATCCATAATGCCTTCGGTGATGACAGTCGCACTCGTTCCCGAAATCGCGACTAGGCCATCCGGCGAGGCATACATCGCCATCCCGTTTATAACGACCAAGGAGGGGGCACTCACACACGCTTGCTCAACATTAAGGCGCATGCTGGTAACCATACTCGGTGTGACACCTGAAAAGAGGTACGGTTTGCCTTTAGTGACCACAACCAGTGACGTTTCAATCGGAGCGATGGCCACAATATCGTCATCCGTGACACCACGATGACTCTTACTCCACGCATAGGGCAAATAGGCTTCAGAGAACATCACCTCGTTACCTGCAAAGCCGGCGCAAATGCCATTCGCCATTGTGCACAGTCCCTGCATATTGGCATCGGGCATATCGTAGTCCCATGTTTCAAGCGGTGGTCCATTGACATTGCGTGCCGAATCTAAGTACTCGGTTTGGCTGATGGGAAGCTCAGCGACCAGTAAATAATCCCCAACTCCGCTTGCAGATACCGAACGATACAAGCGAGTGTGAGTGATATTGTGTGTGTTGACAGACATTGGCGCGAGTTGCACCGTCACCGTCGAGCCGGGTTTCTCAATCAGTACAGGGACACTCGGCAAACCCGGTGCCCCTTCTTCCCCAAAGCGTGTCACGTAGGTTTGAATATAGAGCCTGTCTTCATCATCGTAGGCGGGTAACTCGCCCTCAGGGGGATTGTCGCCGGTCGTCGCATCGACCTTAATCACAACGGGCTTACCCATAGGTCTTGGCACACCTAAGTCATACCACGCGGCTGGCATTTGACCTTGTGTAACCGCAATATCTTGTGCGGTCACCTTGGGTTTACCTTGCCCTGTCCAATAGACTCGTTGATAAGCATCTTGCGCCATCGGATTAGCAATCACACTCACGCGTTGAGTGAAGGTAAACCAATGTGAGTGTGCATAATAAAACAGCGTGACTGGTGACAGAGTCGCCAAGGTACCATGCTCTTGATCTGAGCGCACCGGCGCAACCACGCCACGCTCATAAGTGCAATCAAACGCCAGAGAAGCCGCTTCGTTTGGCAATAGATGAGACTCAAGGCGAGGTATTTCACCTTTCATTGTCGAGATCTCAATACGCATACGCTCCCCTTAAAAAACAAACCCTGCGGCCACAGACCGCATCGAAAAATGGCTCAATCTCTCTTTCTGCATTAACTGCCGCCGGTCCAGTTCGCCAGCTCATTCAGACTCACCTTGTATTCCACCGAATAACGAAACCATGGTGAAACGCCTTGACCCGCTAAATTCATAAATCTGACGACCAACCCATTACTGATCGGCTGCACAAAATAAGGTAAGCAAGGCTCTTCAGGGATGATCTGCGGCGCGAATGGCTCAGCCAGTAAAGTCGACCCAGAAAAGGGAAAGTAAAGGTTAAAATCATTGGAGGTTTGGTTTTGGTGCCGGCCATGGCTTCTCACCACGCCATCGCTGTACACCTCAACAACTCGCCAAGCACCACTGACGCCTGCGATGTTTTCTGCAAAGACTCTTTTCAGTAATCGGCGGCTCGACTCTTTACCCACCCAGAGGTACTCAAATTCAATCACCGAAAAACTGAGGCCACTGGCCGTTTCCGCCCTGAGTTTACGCCCCTCTCCAAACACATAACTTGGGTAACATTGTAAAACGCCCTGCCAACCTATCCCCGTACCAGCACTGACATACACAGGTCTTGGCAGCGTACCTTCTGCCCCCAAGGCAGGTAGATAAAGCTTATTACCCCCCATTTTCAGGGTGCATCCCGAAGTACTGGGCTGGGCAAATGAGGCGCAAACAGGTCGCCAATACTGGGAAACATCTAGCTCGTTTTCGGTCAATTCCAAGGCAAACGCGAAGAACGCCATATCAAAGAAGGCAAAACTGTTGCCCTCATTCGAGCAGCATTCCAAGCGATTACGATGAACTTTGAGTAATCGCCCCAAAGCAGCACGAGCAATACTATGGGTACCTAGACGAACTTTGCCGCGGTTATTGGAGAGATCGATGGACCAAGCCCCACCGCTTCTCAGCTCAACCACTAACACGCGATTCACCTCATCCCACTGGTTATTCGCTATCTCTAGCGACCACTCATCCACCACGCTGTGACTCACACTGACCAATCCATCACCAAGAAAGTTATTCAGTTGGCATCCATCCACGCGAATATTGGGATGCATTGAGGCCGTGACCGAAGGATTGGCGTGCGCACGCAGCAATCGAGCTTGAGGATTTAACGACGTGAGCTTCGCACCTAAAATGGCTACTGAGCCGTAGTTAACCACTCTTTCCCCACTGGGAGAGTCGAGGGTTTCCAGATAACAGGCGTTCCCAGAGGGGCAGCTCAATACAAAGCTGCCCCCGCGAATTTGGATATTGCCGTAAGGAATAGGTTGTCCAGTCACAAAGGTGGAAGCGTTTGGGTAAGCGGCAACCAGCATTTCTGCTGTCCCAGAGCAGTTGACTATCTCTACATTGCCCCCACCCTGTACCTCGACAATTTTTGACACATCATCAAATAAGCAGCCGATGAGCAGACTGGGTTTGCCTTTGACTAAATTTCTTTGGGTGAACTTCACCGAGCCAATACGCCGCAGCACACAGCCACTGAAAATCACACTCTGCGCACCCGTGTTATTGGTGGTTACCTGCGTACAATCTTCAAAGACGCAACCAATCAACTGAACCCCATCGGTTCGCGACTCTAAAGCGCCCTCCACCGTATGGCTAGAGAGAGATGCGGCCAGTCGAATTGCGGCATCCCCTACTTTTTTAAACTGACAGCCGATAAACGCCGTATTGGTGGCCCGACGAATATATACCCCTTGCTTGCCCCACTGCGGATTGCTGTCCTCTCGCTCACCTGTCAAGGAAAGACCAATAAAAGTGACTCCGTCGACTTGGGTATCCGCGCGACCAACCCAAAATGGGTATTCGGTCGCGCCAAGCGTTCGAGTCAGGGCTCCACCAATCACTTTGACCTGATTTTTGTCGATGATGAGTGCAGAACTCGGCGCAACCATCGGCCTATCCAGATAAATGATTGAGCCGTGGGTCACCTGCTTATTGAGCCTATCGAGTCCTCGATAGACAGAGACGGGATCATTGGGATCTGTGACAAACAGGCTGGCATACAGAGTTTGCGTACCGATTTGCACAAAGCAACCTTGCCCCACACCCGACCAACTTAAAAATGTGTTTACCGTCTGCTCTTCGCCATCCCAAGCTTTTAGTGCATCCAATGCTATGACCTCTGCGCCATTATGCTCCGAGAAATCTCGCTCACTATCGAACACAAAGAAGCCGCCGCCGGCATAACTCCCCGCGTAAAACCCCGCGACAGAAAACTGTTTCCCGTCAGTCAGCTCATAGGTCGGCAGCGCTTTTAAATGCGAAACATGAATCACCGCAATCTGCGTCGCCGCTTCAGATCGGTCGGCATGCAGCGCAGAGCGAGAGGCTTGTTCGGTGGCAATGTGCGCCGATAGCGCCGCTTCTCTTGCTTTCGCCGTCGTAGTGAGAGCATTCTCAGCCACTTGCAGCGCTTTCGCGTTGACGTTACTACTGAGCACATGGGCACTCGAATCCACACCAAAGAGCGCTTGAGTGTATAGATCCACCAGCTCTGCGGTGGATTTCTCGAGCGCATCAATCGTTTTCACCAGTGCTTCCATCGACGGCGAACTCATTAACGTGCCCCTTCACTGCTCTGGATCATCTGCGCCTTAGCATTATCGGTGGCCGTCTTATCGCCCAACGCGGTAGCAAAGGCTTGTAAATGCAACTGAGCCTTTTGGCCTTCTGCAGGATTTTGCGAATCTTTGTTATAGGCTCGGTACATCACAAAATCCGACACTACCCCTAAATAGATCTCAGGCAGTGGAAAGGCATCGTTTTCGCTCGCCACTTGTAACGTGCGTGAGTAAACCAGCTCTACATTGACTGGTGCTTGAGGCGACGGGTATAAAAACAGGGTTGTTTCATCGAGCTCATTACGCGTCCAACAAACAGGTACCCCTGCGGTTTTACGCCACTCTGGATAGAGTTGATTGAGTTTATGAATATTCACAAACTGCGCCGCCTGTTGATTGATGTGGTTGACCGCCAAAATTTGATAGGCATCCGCCGGTAGAGTGACCTGATAAGAACTTGATTCGATCATCGCCGTTGTTCGAGATAAATCAGGCCGGCGAATCACCATGGCTGAAATGGCATCATTCACAAAGTCCATCAGCTCCGGGCGCGACCAACGCACATGTCGAACATCGATGAGATCGCGCGCAACGCGATCAATAAGCCCTTTAATGGTGACGCTCATCAGAAGAACTCCCGTTGACGTACCGGATTGGTAAAGGCCTGTTGTTGAGCCGTTTCTAAGCCAAAACGCTTAGCACAGCGGATCGCCTCAACAAACCACGTTCGATACTCACGCCCCAGCGATGGATTGTGCCAATCACTATCGGGTTGCAACATCAGACAATGGGCTGCGCCATAACAGATCGCTTGGCCATACTCATCCCAAAGCACTTTGGGTAAGGTCTGTGAGTCACGTTGCGGCTCTATCGCACAGTGGATGAAAAGATCTTCCCCCTCCCTTAGAAAGCGCAGCTCATCACGACTGGTTTGCAGATAATCAATACCTTTGATTAATGCCGAGCCTTTATCATCCACCACCGCCATCAACTCAGCGGTGGTGTACCGACCAACACTCGGTGAATTCAACTCAGAGCTACCCACAATCGCGACTACTTGGTGTGCACTAACCCTGTCGATTGTTCTCGTGTAACGCACAAGACCACTTTCTCGGCAAAACTCTTGCCCAGCTTGCAGCAAAGCACTGTGCAGTAATGGCGCAAGTGCGACATTGACCAATTGCCGAAGGGTAGGCACAAACTGTTCGATAGCGACGGTTTCCATAATCACTCCGCGAGGTTTGCCGGTTCACTCTCTTCACTCATGCGACGCAGATAATCGCGCACTCGTACTCGAAACTCTGTCACCTCTTCCTGCGCGCCTTTGGGGGCGATATCTAGCTCATTGGCAGCGATCAGCGTCTTTAACTTGGCTGAGTTGAGCTTATCAAGATCCAACTGCTCACCATTTAGCATGACAACCATGGACGCCGCTTTTTCTTCGGCCTCCTGCATTGCTTCTTGCACTGCCCGTTGATGAGCCATCGCTTGGGCCTTTTCATCAAGAAGCTTCAGATGATCCTCTAACTCCTCTTCCGTTATCCATACGCTCGGAAAATCCAGTAGCTGATAAGCCAAATCTTGTTCAACCAACACCGGCTTATGGCGCGGAAACACCAGCCTAGAGCCAGCGACCGTGTCTTTTTTCTTTGGCTTAGGCCCGATATAGACCACAGCAATTTTATGCGTCATCACTCTCTCCCAAAAATCAAAGGAGGCTCTTGGCCTCTCTCCCTACAGTGGCTGGGCTTAATACCCAACGTTGACGTACTCCGGCAAGATGAGAAGCTCGCCTGTGGCGACACCACCTTTAATGGTGACGTTCAGGATGCCCTTTTCTTTGAGGTACACGGGCTTGATCGGGATCTGCTTCGCGACTTTATTGGCGACCGCTTCCCCAAGCGCTAAGGCGATATCGTTGACTTTGATATCGACGCTGACCGAGGCTCCAAGCCCATTGGTCACCAGACGTACCCCCGTCAGCTTTAAGCCAATCGGCAGCTCCAAGACAGCGAATACCGTGTCGATAGGCGTGTTTTTGGCACTGAGTTTTCCTTCTTCAAGCGATAAATTGCCGTGCGCCCCAACGTAGACGCGGTTGTTAAAGGTTTCACTTTGTCGATGAGTCATTCACGTTTACTCCACTACAGGTTCACAGCCGTATCGAGCGCAATCACCCCGTGATCGTTCACGCGACCCGTTTTGTCTTTAAAGCGAATTTTCTTGGAGCCATTCATCCAATACACCGTGACTTCGGTACGGTTACCCGCATCCACATCTTCTTCGTGATAACGGAAGGATTGGCCACCTTGCGTTTTTCCCCACGCGTATGCCAACGCCTGCCCGCCGAGTAACATGGCGCGATCTATGATGGTGGCCGCATTGACTTGACGCACACTGGCTGCTTTATCGTTATTGGAAATCGAGACAACAGAACCAGGATTAAAACGGATCGGCATACCTTTGTATTTGCGCACCAAGATATTGCCCCGCATCAGACAGTCGCCACGAAACACCGGATGATTAAAGTTACGCGATCGGGAAATCGCATTCGCAGTGAGGTTTTGCCAATCTTTACCTGAGGTTGAGGTATAGAAGTCACTCCATTGACGTGGGGTAACACTCAGTAAATAGAAGGGCTCATCGCCCGCCATCTTGTCGTCATTAAAACGGATTGGTTGTAGTGGATGTGGCATCTCTTCAAGATAGAGACCAATATTATCCAGTGTTTCAATCGAGAAAATATCCGCCGCATCGAGCCCTTCAAAGGAGGTCGCATCGCCCCCAAAGAAGTGGCGATCATACGTTGGCGGCAAGACATCATTGACCATGATCTCGGCAAACTCAGTATCACTTTCTAAAGGCACAATGATGTCATCGGTCGCATAATCCCCCCGTGCTCCGGCAAGGTGCACTGTCGTAACCTGATCTTGCAGCGTATTCACGTAATCCGGCAGTAAAGCTCGAGTGAGTTTACGCAGTGGATGGCGAGTCTTTTGCTGCGTCATCTTACCGCCAGAATCCACTTGATGGCGGCCTTGGTTGATTTTCAGTGAGAAGTCCGCGAACTCTAAACTTTCACCCCGTCCAGCAATTCGGCGATCGCCCATGGTCGGCTTTTTCGTCAAACCATGCACAATCTGCATTTCTACCTCATCCCCTGCCGATTTACTTAAGTCGGCGCAGCGGACAATCGGAGCATGAGGTGAGGTTTGCTCATTGCCTTTTTTATTACTGGTCACACTCTGCGGCGCATCTTCGGTCAACATATTAGTAAACGAGCGATTGCGCAGGGTCGCTTTGAACAGCGCGGTTTCCTGTAACTTCACGCCGTCAGTAATGGTTGTCATACTTTCACTCCAATAAAAAAGCCCCAGCGTCTCAGCTGAGGCTTAGTGTTTGAAAAACGGGTTTAGAATCCAGCGTTATAAAGCAGTTGCTCGATTTGCGCTTCACTGAGAGAGTCAAACAATTTACCCAACTCTTCGTGATTAGCACTCTGTACCCGGTTCATCAGATCGGAATCCCCCGTGCGATGAGTATTGCCAAGCTCACTCGGAGACGCAGGCAAAGCGTTTTTCGCTTTACGGCTTGCTTCTTGCGCCGCGCTCAGAGCCTCTTGGGCTGACAATTTAGGTTCATCACCAAACGCCAGTCGTACCCGCTTACTGACCTCTTCAAATCGCTCGGCGTAGCTTCGATTCGCCCATTCAGAACTTGAAGCCAAATGGTCATCAATTTGCTGCGCGGCATTCCAACGCGCCCCACCTTCACTCATCCACGACTGCAAATCCGCGTTTGCTTGTAGCGCCGTCGTCAACTCAGCATTGTCCACTGGCGCGGCGCTTTCAGTCTCCGGTGATGTGGTCGAGGCCGCCACTGTGCCACTGGAAACCAACGCCTCAATTTTGTTATTCATAGCCAAAAAGAAAGGGGCAAGCTCGGGGTAATCCTCCTGTAACGCAGCAAGTTTTTTTTCATCAATGGTGACATCTTCGGGTAAATCAGCCGGCGCAACGCCCAATTCCTCGAGTTGTTTATTACGCACATCAATCATGCGCTGCGCTTTTTCAAGCTGCGCTGAATGCGCTTTTAACTCTTCAAGCTCTTGGCGAAGCTGAGCTTTTTCTTGCCGCTCTCGCTCGAGCACCTCCATCGGGATAATGTGCTTTTGGTCTTTGGCAAGAATACCGTCTGGCTTTGCGTTAGGCTCTGCAGTTGGCGAGGCTGCATCGGTATCGCCGTCTAAACCTTCCACACTTTGCGATTGTGAAGAGGGAACAAGGTGCTCGTCAGCGCCTTGTTCCTTCTCGACAGTTGCGCGACTTTCTTCCGCTTCCATCGATTCCAGCAAAGCTTCCAGCTCTTCCAATGTTTCATTACCAGTGACGGCAATCGTGTCTTGATGGGTATTCATGGTGACTCCTTTGATTAGACGTGTCGCTGTCTGTGCGGTTAAGCGCTCTCGAAAAAACGCTTAGCGACAAAAACAACAAAGCCGAGCACTAGGCTCGGCACTGAATACTCATGGGGACTATTGCTCGCTGGACTCGAAATGCTGGCAAACCTGCATGGCGGCAGCGTAATCGCAAATCATGCAGGCGTGATTTTGTGTGGCCAGTGCGGTGATAATGGCGCTCGCCTCCAGTTCGACAGCTTGGCTCGCCTGACGCATCAACGCCTCCTTTTCTGTATTCAAAAACACCGCCAGCTTATAGCCCTGAACCTCAACCGCATCAGGAAATCGGGCTTTAAAGTACATTTGCCACTCGGACATAGAAAGAAAAGCATACATCTGATAGAGGCTCACACCCGTCTCCACATCGCTTTGGTATGGTTGATAATGGTCAGCGAATTGCCGTTATCTGGCTGGCTGCTTTGAATAGCACTCTCTTTCTGATCTAAGGGATACACCGCCCCTTGAATGATGAACTCGCGGATCTGCCCTCTTGTGAAAAGTGAGGTGGTCCAAGAGCGCATCATACGAGTGACGGTGAGCGGCGTTTGAATCCCTTCTCGGCTGACTTTCCATTCGCCATCAACCCCGATGGAGGCTACTGACCCCACCCGTTTCAGCCGGTAATGATGAGGCTGAGACGCATCAAACTGATTGGTCAACCAAGAGACAATTGCACCACCGATATAGCACTGGATCCCACTGCCACCTTGAAGCAATCGAAAGAAATTATCGACCGTCTCTCCAGAAAAGAGCGCTTGAAAACTGTCGTTTCTTAACCCTTCGGCCTCAATAGAAATATCAAAATCACCAGTGAAAACCATAGGTTTATCCAATACGGCATATTGCGTTAAACCATCAAAATATGGGGCGTAGCGTTCGCGGCTCACCAAGACTCGGCGTACCCAAAGTGGCTGTTGATCGACCATGCTTACACCAAGGAAAAGTGGGCATTGTTTGGAACAAGGTACCCGCTACGCAAGATCACCAGCTCATAGTGACCTGTCGCAGTAAAGGTTTGTGCGGTGATCCGCTCACCATCGAGCTCATATTGTAGTTTGACGGAGCCACCCGCCTCAGCTTTTACCAATAACGAACGAAACGGCTTGGATTTATCCACCAATACTGTGAGTTCATGCGCGATACTTTTCATCAATACTCCCTCTTACAACGACTCTAATTCCGCTTTAAAAGCGGCAAGCTTTTCTGCCGAAGCTCGGTCAAGGCAAAGTCCGCCATCAGCGAGCTCAATCACGGTCAGGTTGGTTGGCCACATCGGCGAAGGTTTTCTCACTGCGCTGCACGAGACCACCATTAGCAATATGCTCACTAGGAGAATCGGTTGCCGCTTGTTTCCGCGACCGATTAATCGAATCCAAAATCGCATTCACTAGCCTCATCAAAAGGGATAACCACTCGTTCATGGTGTTACTCGATACACTCCATCACTTCACACACCGCCTGTGACACCCGCGACTGAAATTCCGGCGATATCTGGTAGCCTAATGACAGCATCAGTGCCGCCAATAACGCCACCAACGCTCGGATCACTTTGCGGCTTTTCAAAATAAGACCTAGCTTATCCATAAGTTCCCCTTAAAGGTCATTATCCACTGCGGCGAACAGCAAGCACTGCGCGACTCGGCGCATCCACCCTCGTCCGTATTCGTTGAAGGTCGAAACTTTGGTGTAAAACGTGATGCGATAGGCGATGTAGCGCATCAATAAATCATTGAGATCCATCGTTTGTGTCGCCGACAGCGTCTTCGGGCCGATAATGCCGTCAGGCTTTTCACCCACCGAGCTTTGCAGCATTTTCACGGCACGATGCCAACCATGCTGCACCGCAGCATCAAAAAGTTGGTATTGCATCGCCGGACGAAAACGCGCCATACCGAGTGCTTGCCACCAATCCTCGAAGTAAATCGCCTTCACCTGCTCATAAGAGAGGTTTTCGATATCAAGATGTGGGTAAGTCATCGCGGCAATACCACGATTGGTGCCCTTAAGCTCACCAACGCCGACACGTCCTCCAGTCCAGTTGCCACGATCTTTGGGGTCACATTGAAAGCCACCTTCGTGGGGCATGAGACGTTCGAACACCACATCAAACATGACGTTTCTCCAATAAAAAGCCCCCACATCCAACCAAGCATGTGAGGGCATTACAAAGCATTCGGCGTTTAAGGCTGATTTGAGATAGAGCTAATAAATTTGCGCTCAAAAATGGCAAGGATCCGCGAGCCAGCGTAACCACTGATACCACAAGCAAACCCCGCCAATTCTTGCGGCCATTCAAAGTACATTGCGGCCAAAGCACACAATGCGCCCGCAAATCCAGAGACGATGATTTGCATCAGCGCTTCTACCCAACGAAAGGGACGATTCTTTTTGCGAATATCGATGATGTAAGTCACCAGCCCTCCCCAAATCGCCATCAGCGCAAGGCCTATGGATTGGAGTTGGGTCCAGCTCTCCGGCTCTTTCAATGGCATCTCAACTCCCAGCAGCCAATAAAAAACCCCGCCAATGGCAGGGCCCAGAAACAAAAAAGCCGCCCGGAGGCAGCTTTGGTATTGTTGGAAAATCTATCGCAAGTTGGTTGGAAAATCAACTCTTGTAGATGAGGACTTAAACTTGGCGAAGTGACTTAAAGAGACTATTGTCCGCATATCTATGGACACTTTCTCGTTGGCACATTTGCTACATTAGCGTTTCACGAATAACTATATAGATAGTTACTTAGCCTTCCTGTACTAACGGCACAGATCACTAGTGTTTCTAAGCATTTAGCTTAGCAGCAGTCAATAAACTGTAATGAAAGTATGGTAAACATCGTATTAAGTGACTCTAAATTTCGACAGGACCATTAATGAGAATATTATTTGTGTGTAAACACAACGCAAGCAGAAGTATTTTGGCCGAAGCAATTGCAAAAAAAATCCTACCTAGACATTTCCAAATCGCAAGTGGTGGTAGCCACCCTAAAGGTCAGATCAATCCACGTATTGCTCAATCCACGTATTGCTCAATACCTTGAAATGCACGGTTTTGATGCTTCAGAGTTTCACAGCACTTCATGGGAAGAAAGGCTGAGTTTTCACCCAGACCTAATAATCACAGTGTGTGACACTATGCACAACGAAACTTGTCCCAACTGGTTATCAGCGGGTATTCGTGTGGCTTGGGATCTGGAGCCATTGCCAAATGATGATGCTTCAATCTCAGAATTTAACAAGGAATGCGACAAAATCTATGCATCCCTAACCCGAAGAATTGAAGCACTTGCAACCATCGATTTCCAAAAGCTCGACTCTGAAAAAATAAAACAGCATGTGCTCGAACTGAAATCAATGTAGAGAAGCATCTGTTGTTAAATATTTGCCATAACTTATATAGCGTTATGGCAATTGTCCATGAGTAACAGTTTATCAAGCAAAAGATTCCCGGCTACTTGGTATAGCCATGCATCAATGAAGCATGGCTACTACTGATATTGGTTTCGAAATGCTGATCTTAAGCATAATATTTACGCTTCATTCTCAAGGCGACGTTAACCAAAGCTATTAAGACAGGCACTTCTACCAAAGGTCCAATCACACCAGCAAACGCTTGATCTGAGTTTAATCCAAATACAGCGATTGATACGGCGATAGCCAGTTCGAAGTTGTTACCTGATGAAGTAAAGGCGATAGAAGCATTTTGGTCGTAAGGGATCCCCATACGTTTCCCGATGTAGAAGCTCGCAAAAAACATCACCATAAAATAGATGATCAGTGGTACTGCTATACGGAGCACATCCATCGGTAACTCAATGATCATTTCACCTTTCAGGCTAAACATCAAAACGATGGTTGCCAAAAGCGCAATCAGGGTGATTGGCGAAATACGAGGGATGAAGACTTCGTTATACCACTGTTCACCTTTTGCCGAGACCAATAGCTTACGGCTTAGGAAACCCGCTAAGAAAGGGATACCTAAGTAAATTAAGACGCTTTGTGCAATATCCCAGATAGTGATGTCAACAACGAAACTTTCAAGACCAAAGTAAGGGGGTAACACAGTAATAAACAGCCATGCCATAATACTGTACGTGACAATTTGAAACGCACTATTTAAAGCAACTAAGGTTGCTCCGTATTCTTTGTTTCCGCCACTGATGTCATTCCAAACCAACACCATAGCAATGCATCGAGCAAGGCCAATCAGAATGAGTCCTACCATATAACCAGGTTGATCGCGTAAGAAAATGATGGCTAATGTGAACATAAGAATCGGTCCCACGAGCCAGTTCATCACTAATGAAAGTGTTATCGCGCGTTTGTCACGAGTTACCTCACCTAAAAGGCTATAGTTCACTTTCGCCAACGGTGGGTACATCATTAAGATTAAGCCAATGGCAAGTGGGATATTGGTTGAACCAACAGATAGGCTTTCGTTCCACTGAGCCACCTGAGGAAACCATACTCCAATCCCAACGCCAACGGCCATTGCAAGGAAAATCCATACGGTTAGATATCGGTCAAGAAAACTCATTTTTTCAGATGCGCTGGTTTCGACACAGCTAGATATATTACTCATACAGACCTCTTTAAGTTGAAACGGTTGAAGCAACGGGGCATAAACTATTCACTCACTCCAGCTGAACACGACTTACCCTTCATGGACTGCAGCTCAACGTTAATGAGCGGCATATTATGATTAAGGGTGATTTCTAGCACTTGCTTGACCCAAGGCTCTAGAGTCGGATTGATTCGGTAATAAACCCATTTACCACGGCGTTCATCAAGAACAAGTTCATGTTTTCTCAACTCGGCAAGATGCCGAGAGACTTTGGGCTGACTGAGATTCAGCGCCTGCATGAGGTCACAGACGCACAACTCCCCTTGTCTCTGCATTAACAGCAGAGATTTAAGCCGAGTTTCTTCTGAAAGGGCTTTGTAAAGAAGGATTGGATCGAACATAGCGTTGAGTAGAACCCACAGGTAACACATACGAAATATCATATATATGAAATTACACATATGTCAACTTACAACTCAAACTCATCGAGTAAGATTAAGAAAAGTAAGCCGATAACGATAAAAACTAGAGTCTTATATTGATTACCTCAATGAAAACGAATTGAACTAATCACAACATCTTCTATAGAGAAGGTGTCAAAATCATGGATAGCAGGTTTCATTTGCAGAAAGCAGTAATCGACGAGACTATCAAGACACTCACATACAAACTCACCATTAAAATTAGCAACAATCACATTGTCCATCATGGCTTCCACGGTCTGCAGCATCTGGTTTTACATTTGGCTCATTTCGAGATTGAGGCTTTCGATTTCTTGCAAAATCCGCTTGGGTTTGGCGTTGTCATAGCATTGGCTCTTGCGATGGTACCTCAACTCCCGATCAACGTATAAAAAACCACACCATGGGCAGTGTTCAAAAATAAAAAAGCCACCCGAAGGTAGCTTTGATATTTTTGGTATTAATCTGATATTGGGCACCATTTAATTTCAGTCATTAGACCACATCTAATTCAGGGAACCTGTCAAGAACCATATTCACTAAAACATCATTAGGTAATGTAAACAATTCGGTTACAGGCACTTGATATTTATTACTATATTCAAAAATTGTTTCTCTGATCGAATGTTCATCCATACCTGTATTGTTCAATGTTATACCAATAACAGGAGCTCCCGAAAAATGTTCTATCAAATCGATTTCTGCTCCCAGTTCAGGCATTAAATACTCTTCGGAGCCACTCAAATAAACACGCATAGGAGAATGTTGTAGAATGATAGCTGTCGGTTGAGAGCCTCGAATGATAGAGGCACTAGTACAAAACGAAGGATGACTAAGTGCACCTTGCCCTTCTATGACTATCACATCTGGCTTCTCATTCTCATAGGCCTCCACAATGACTGCCTCAAGCTCACCCACACAATATTGAGAAGGAACAGCATCTAGCGCAACACCATAACTTGAGCCTTGAATCAAGCCAGTTTGCCCAGTTGCAATCATAACTGCGTTTAACCCGCTATTTTTCAACATTCTTGTTAATGCTAAAGCCGTTGTACGTTTTCCTATCGCACAATCCGTGCCCATCACTAAAATTCTTGGACAGTGTACATTTTGAATACGATTAGAAAAAATCTTTAAGTCTTTCGTGGGTCTCGGCTTTCTAATATCAACAATTTTTACATGATGCTTCTTTGCCGTTTCAACAAACTCCGGGTCCTCGTTTAAGAACTCATGCAAACCAATAACAATATTCATACCAAGACGCATAGCTTTATGAATTAGCTGTCTTTCAATTAAAGTTAAATGTCCACTATCCGGTGCTAAACCATAAATAAAATATTCAGGTATACATTCACTAATGGAAATAGCTTGACTTAAGCTTGAGCAAATCGGGATTCCATTTTCAATACCATTAAGATACAACCCACTGTCTTGCCCCGCTTTTGTACTATCAATGATGGACATAATATGGAAGCGATTTGACTCTCGAATAAGACCATTCGCTGTTTTTCCAGTATTTTCACCAAAGTAACCTTCACAATATACAATGGCCGTTTCTCTCTGCTGTGGAAATAAATTAGATTGAGGTAAAGAAGCACCTTGAAGATACTGACTCGTAGTCATTTTCCGTGTTGTAGAAGACATGATAAGACCTAACTCTGTTAGGCTTAGGAGGGCAAAATGGGGAGGCTAGTTTTTCCAGTTTCGACAAAATGTCCCCACTAAGCTGTGGGGGATGGCAAACACTGTAGCACGTATTTCAAAATACCAACAAGACATTTGAACACTTTTTAATCAACAATGCTCACACCTAGATATAACCGCATTCTTAGGTTCTAAGTAAGTTCATGAATACTCGTATTTTATATTATTAAACTCGTACATGCCTGTGTGAACCAAAGAAAATGGCTGTTTAATCAATTCTTGAGGATGGAGAACCCGTACAATATCGTAAGAAAAGAAATCCTAAAGATGCTGACAGGATAGACGCTGAAAAAATACCTATCTTAGCAAACTGAATTTGCTCAGGGGTATACGCCAACTCGGCGATAAATAGAGCCATTGTAAACCCGATCCCCGCTAACATCCCCCCACCAATAATCATATTCCACTGCAGATTATCGGGACGCTTTGCTATATTTATTTTAACTGCAAACCAACTAAATAATAGAACACCAATAGGTTTCCCAAAGACAAACCCGGTAAGTACCGCAAGCGTAATTGGTGAGAAAAAACTGGTTCTCTCTAACACAACACCAGCATTTGCTAACGCAAATAACGGCATGATTAGAAATCCGACCCAGGGATGCAACATGATCTCTAATCGCTCAACAGGTGAGAGAACTTCCCGTGCCGCAGCACCTGCAGTTTTCAAAGTAAGACGCTCTATATTATTGCCACTCCAGTGCCCACGAGGTGACGCTGAAACTATCGTGTTCATAATAGTATAGAGGCGCTGTTTGCTAACCCATTTACTTGTCGGTGTTAACAAGCCAAGGATAACGCCGGTTAATGTCGGATGTACGCCAGAAGCATCAACGGCTAACCACACTAAACCCCCAGCAATAGAAAATAGTCCAATGCTGCGGATCCCCATAAAAGACATGAGGCGAACCATTAGAAAACCAAGAATTGAAAAACAAATAGCAAGCCACTTGATATCTTCTCCATAACCAATGGCAACCACCAAAATAGCCCCGATATCATCCACAACAGCCATTGACAACATGAATACCCTTAAGCTTTTAGGGATACTCTTTCCTAATAAAGCAAGGCATCCAATAACAAATGCTGTATCCGTTGCCATAACTGTACCCCAACCATTTTGTCCGGGCTCTCCAATTTGAAGGGTTAGGTAGAAAAAAGCAGGAACCAACATTCCCCCGAGAGCCGCCGAAATAGAAAGCATGGCTAACTTAGGGTTACGTAGTTCACCCAATACGAGCTCACGTTTAAGTTCTAATGCGATAAGAAAGAAAAAAATTGTCATTGCAGCGTCATTAATCCATGAGTGTAATGATCGCTCAAACACAAAAGAACCAATTGTAATACCTAACGAAAGCTCCCAAAACTTGGCATATGACTCACTAAGAGGTGAGTTCGCAATAATAACCGCACATAAAGTTGCAATAAACAATACAATCCCAGCTGCCGATTCAATCGCAATAAATCTAGTAATAGGTTTTGAGAACCAATCAATATACTCTTTAGGTAACTGAGTTAAATTTATGGCAGTGGGTTTTCTAGATTTGAAATTCATATTTAGTATATTATCCATCAACGAAAACACGTCACTCCAACGTAATATACCAATAATCTACGTTAATTCATCAAAGCAAAATTTATTTCGCTAAATATATTGGCACACATAAAGATGCCAGCATTGGTAGGCAAGAGATGATTTCTTGTTTTTAATAATACATATCGAGTTCAAACAGTTTATCTTGTTCTCTTTTCAATAAGATATCTTCAATTCGTCTTCTCACTTGGTTCAAGCTTTCAGTCTTATCCTGATTAAGTTCATCATTTTTAGTTATTTTTTTCTTATTTCTTTTCTTCATAATAAAATTCCTATAAAAACCGTTATTTCCCAACAATAAAAACTCCTAAGCATAGATTTTCACTGTCCAATATTTCACCTCTGCCTATCTATTCACAGAAATAAGAATGAAGAACATTATCAAAAAATTCTCTTTTAGGTGCTGTGTGCTGTTTAAAAATATCACTATTAAGCTGATGTATAGATGCACCTGCATCAAAATTTAAGCAGGAATGACATTCACAGCCTGTAGGCCCTTACTTCCCTGTTCGATACTAAAATTAACTTTTTGACCTTCAAATAAAGTTTTAACACCACCTGAAGCGATCGAATTGAAGTGAACAAATACATCAGAGCCGCCACTATCAGGAGTAATGAAGCCAAAGCCTTTACTTTCATTAAACCACTTAACCGAACCTGTTAATTTATTAGACATAAACACCTCGATAAAAATTAAAAACCAATATACGAAGCTATTTAATGGGATAAAGGTAAGGTACCGAAGGAGTAATATGACGAAAAGATTCGAAAGAGAACTAGGAAGATACTTGAACTAAATTATTCATTAATAGCCCGCATTTGTGAGCCCACTACACTATACACTTTGCATACAGAATAAACAGCCATTTTTCGTTTATTTGATTTATTTTTTAAGATCATTAGGTTGACAATATTAAGCCTTTGTTGATTTATAATCCTTTCAATTCTATCGAAATGACACAAACGTGAGTCACATCTGTTCAATCATGGCCTCTACGGTTTGCAGCATCTGGCTTTGCATTTGACTCATTTCGAGATTGAGGTTTTCAATTTCTTGCAAAATCCGCTTGGTTTCGGCTTGGGTTTTGGCATTGTCGTAGCGCTGGCTATCGGTTAAACCTTCTTCGCGCTGCGCCTTGGCCATTATGTTCTTTGCTTCGCTTTCCAGTTTGAGGACCTTGGCCTCCATTTCCCGCATCTGCAACTCAAGCTGCTTTTGCTGAAGTTGTTGCTCCTGCTGCTTTTGCGCGGCTAACTCGGCCTGCTCTTCCTCAGTCATATCCTCCGGCTCTTTTTCAATATTCAGCGCCGCTCGGACACGCTCCATAAACTCTTGCTTATTTGGCACATCGGTAAGCTCAAGCACTAAATCAATCACGGTGATTTGTACCTCTGGCGGCAACTGCGCGGTGATCATCATCATTCGCTCTGCCAACTGAGATTTGTAAGCAGCGGTTTGCTGAATGGGAGCGAGCGCAATATGGGCGCGTAAGCGGGTCAAATCATTGGTCAGTAGCCCTTGTTCATCGACATGGTTCATTACTACGGTCTTGCGCTTTCGCTTGTCATTGCGGTTGATCACAATCGCTTTATTGTGCTGCTCACGCATATCCTCAAGGATGTATCCCAGTAACAGTTCACCCAATAGCTGCGATCCAAAGTTGTAGTTATCGTTGATTTCGGCAAGCGTTGTCGCCCCTTGCTCCACCAGATTGGCAATCGCAATCCCACTGGTCGCGTTAGATTCTTGCCCCAAGAAGGCTCCATAAACGCCCATGGTATCTTGGATAAGCTTCATCGAATCCTGCATCACATTAAATTGCTGCGCGGCGATATTGAAATCTTGTTGGACCTGAAACACTTCGCTGATGGATTTTTGGTTTTTCCGCTGTGGGTTGAGCTTAATCAGGCCATCGGGTCGTTCAACCTCTTCTAAAATCTGTTGTTGGCTCATATTAGTGGCATCTTCATCCATTAAGACTCGTTTGGCCTGCAGTAACCACGTCAATTTAATGCGCCTAAAGTTGACTTCATCTTGCGCAGGAATGGCTCGAGCAATCAAACCATAGGGCTCACCACTGGCGTCTTTGCGAAATCCCCAGAACGGCACAATAGGAAACTGGCCATTAGGCGCGGCACAGTCACGGCTCAATAAGTGATACATCCCGGCGTACCACTCTTCTTTAATCCGGCTGACTTGAGCCTGCCGCAGTGTGGCTCTCTCCATCGCCAGAGCCATCGCATGAGTCAGATCGTTCGGGTCAAACTCCATCACTCGTCCATCTTGGGTTTCAAGCACGGCTTTGCGTTCTATATGACGCACATACACAATCTGCAAACGAATACGCTCACGGTTATGGGATAAGTACTCCGAATGATCCCGTGACCAGTGATTAAATGCCTCATGCGCACTGGTCAACAGAGGGTCGAGCCCTTCGAGGTTTTCAACATCAACAAATCCACGCCAATCCTTTTTCGCGTATTCCAGTACCTTCGCTTTATTGGGAACCAAACTCGCGAGCTCATCAATATCGATCCAGCGCATACGCATCACCCAGCGACAATCGCTCCAGTCGGGTTCAGTGGAGAACCAGTCCCAAAACACTTCATCACGAGGGATAAGCTTAATTTTGTATTTAGGCCCGAACGGGTTCGGATTTCGATATGCCTCAACAAACCCCACGCCCGCTTTGATTTGCGACCCATACGCCTCTGAGCGTGCTTTATCGAGCCGACCTAGCCGAGCCGCATCTGCAAACTCGGCATTCACGGCTTCCGCCATCAGTTCCATTTGTTCATCGGGATCATCTGCACACACCAAAAGGTCGGTGCGTGTTTTGGCTTCCATCCCGAGGACACCATCAATGGTCGGCGCAATCAGGTTATGGATTGTGGTAGGCTGGCCACGCTGTTTAAGCTTATCTTTGACTCTCGGATCAAGCTGATCGCCATCGTAGTACGCGGTGGCAACTTTAGCAGCGCTGCGCCAGTCAGGTTGGCCATCAATATCGGAGAGAATACGCAGCATAAAAGTATCGAGTTTTGCGTGTTGCATCATTTGGTCTGCCAATGATTGTTAGAAGGATCGCGTTTGAGGTCTTCTGACTTCACACGCTTTGGCATACGTGCACGGGCTTCTTGGGCGAGCATATGACTCATCACTTGGTCATCAAAACACCCTTCCTGAGCGTTCATCGCTCCCTTTTTGTCGTACACATAGCTGTGGTATTCCGAAATAGTCCCCATCCAACGAACGCCAGAGACGCCGTTTTGAAAGAGCGTCTTCATGCCTTCTGTGAGGATAGGTTTGGATTGTTTGGTGGTTAACCAGCCGAGCTTGACCGTCTCATCATCGTTGTCGCGATCTAGGTATTGCTCTGAATAGATGTAAGGTGTGGGGTAGATTTCTCGAAGCTTTTGAATAAAGGCATGGCCGTGGTTATTGCGCTCAGGCATCACGTAAGCGTTGCCGTATAAAATCGCGATATGTTTAACCAGATAAGCCAATAACTCAGCATCGATATAGCCAAACCAGTGGGCCACTTGCTCACCATCGGATTTTTTCACAACATCGATACTACTGCGATCGCCATGCTCTAGCCCTTCGGCAATATCCACACCCAGTGCATACTCTTCATCCTCATCGAACATTTCCCACATCAGCAAAAGGTTCATCGCATTACGCTGCATGCGAAGCGGATCGTGACTCTCTATCGAGTGCACCCGAGTTAGGTTTCCCGTCATAGGTTCAAGGTCATAGACCAAGAACGGGGCAAGAACATCCGCTTCCGCGGCCATAATATGGACAGGATTAAACACCCGACGCCCTGAGGTTAAAAACGCCTCCAGCGGCGTGGACGGGAATTCCTGTTTCATCTCCTCGCCCTGCATGGCTTCTTTCTCGAGATACCACTGCTTTTGCTCATCATCGAGCTGGCAGCCCATCGATTTTTCGACTCCGGTAAAGTACTCAGCCATCACTTTCGGCACAACGAGCCCATTCATCGGCACTTTTGAGCGGTATTTCGGATCTTGCCACCATGCGAAAAAATGAAACTGATAATCCTCGCGGCTCAGCTCTACTCCACTTTTGGCTTGCTCCATAGCACGCATACACATGGTATAGAAATCGCCCCCGACACCTTCTGCCGTCGACTCAATAAAACAGATCGCATTCTGATGTATCGCGTTAAGCGTACCGGTTTTCACCTCTTTGGCTTTGTGTGGGTACTTCGCACAAATTTTGCCATGCTCAGAAATATGCAAGCGCTGCACAGTACCGGAGCGAAAGGAGGTGGCAACCTGAATACTTGAGCCGTTCTTAAACACCATGCGCCCACCGTTGGCTCCACTCTTACGCTCTTCGGTTGGGATTGCCGCCTTGAGCCATGCCGGAAGGTTGTCATAAGGTACTTCCACTTTGGTTCTGAAAATCTCCCCCGCGGCTTGTTTGTCCTGCGCGACGATGCCGCACTTAAGCCGTTTATTGAATAGCGCTTCATCGAGTAGGTAGATATCAATGGCGGTCGAAAAACCAAGCTGGCGCGCTTTTAGGATAATGTTGCGATGGCCCATCATCTTAAACAGCAATGCTTGGGCAGGGCGAAGCTTGAACGTCACCAGCTCGCCATCTTCATTCTCTATCTTGTAAAGATGATTGAGCCGCCACCACTTATTGCTCAGCCGAGAAAAAATAAAAGCTCGATCCTGCGCGCTTATCTTCTCTTGGGGGACGGAACCAAGGTTAATCATTCAGTACGAACCCGTCCGATCCCATCTCTTGAATTTCTTGCACAATGTCGGCAATTGCAGTTCCAAGCCCGGCAGACTCTTGTGCAATCCGCTCAGCTTCCAATTCTGTTTTCTTTACCTGTGCTTTGGTTCGTAGTAGAGATTCCACGCGCGCCATGTTTCTATCAACAATGTTGTCGGTGCTGACGTAGAGCTCATACAGTTTGACGCGTTCAGCCAGCGCCAAGCCCTCCTTGCCAAGCTCGGCTCCTATCTTCTGGTAGGTTTCCATGGCTTTCAGCACCCGCGCCCGACAAAACACAATCTCGTGGTCAATGTCCGAGTTCGCTGCATCAAAAATGGCATCTGGATCATTTAAGCGCTGTGCATAGCCATTGTGTTTGGTTGAGCACTGGTTGCCATGAATAAACCGCCCACTTTCATCGCGTTGATGAGTCGTATCTAGATGCAAAACACGCTGTAAAAATTGCGCATGGGTCGGTTTCGGTGAGTTTTGATCAGTCACATGATCAGTGAACTGATCACTTTCACTGATCACTGATGCTTTTTCACCCTTACCTTTTGATTTAAAAACCTTTTCTTCCCTACCCTCTCCTAACTGATCACATTGAGCGAGCCGTTCCACATCGGGCGAAGAAGTGATAGCACGTGGGGATTGAACGTTTTTTGCTGGGTTTTCGCTGTTTTCGAGTGGCGAATTCAACACCTGCAGATATCGACGCGCCGTGTTGTAATTGATTTGGTTTTGATCGCACCACGCTTTGATTGTGATGCCTGTTTGTTCAAACGCGAGTTTGTACTCTTGTTGCAGCGCTTTCCAATCTCGTTTTGCCATCATTAAGGCTCCGAATTGCGAGCAATAAAAAAGGCCGCATCAAAAGATGCAGCCTCGCTATTGTTGGAAAATCTACCGCAATTACCTTGTCATATCAATGAGCGACTCGAGTTTACTCAATCTTCAAACTCAGCAGATAAGCGCTTTTCAAGCGTCGAAAGTGCCTCGGCTTCATGCCGATACAATTGCGTTCTCCACTCTTGAAGTAGGTGAACAATCGCAGGCCAATGACGAATGATGAGCTCTTTGTGAGCCGGCAAAGCTGCACCCAAAAATGAGGATTTCCAATCCGCTTCCGTCGTTCGAAACTCACCTACGCCATCACAACTCTCACAAGGTCGCTGCGTTTTGGGAATAACGCCTGTTGCTTTGCAACGCGGACATTTTGCTGATTCTGCGGCCTTTTTCTGTGCGTAATCGGCCAATAGCTGCTTCTGCGCATCAATACGAGTTTGGTGTGACGCAATGTTGGCCTGCAAACGACGGCTCTCAAATGGATTGGTTTTGATCTCAATTGCTCGCTCCATCGAGCGCATGGCTTTACTAAGTACTTCAATCGATTTCTGGGTCCTCGCTGCGTAGGCGCTGTATCGTCGCCAAACCGAAGCCAAACGAGCTTGCTGACTGTCTATCGGAACATTCAACACATCCGCCATGACCAGATAATGCAAATGTTTAAGCTCATTCGAAGCCAAACCGATCTCTAAGCGATGAACCTCCAGTGATCCAAGAAAATCCCTCAATACCACCAACGAATAAGCACAATGCAAGTATTTGGCATTAAGGATTGCCATACCAATAGGATTATCGCGTTGCGCTAAGCCCATCGCACCGAGAAGCTGCTCTTTGGTCGGTCCATTTTTACTGACAGACTCTTCCCATTTCATGGTTCTTGCGGCGCTTAATAGTGTTAAAAGCTCAAGCTTTTTACTCACTGTCGTGACTCCTTACTCTGAGAATATGGTCTAAAAATGGCAAAACGGTATGGGCTCAACACATCAAGGCTCATTCGCTCGCACCGAAAGCTCTCGAAGCCAACTTTCTCGTTGAGCCATCATGGCCTTGATTTTACGCTCAGCCGATTGCGCAGCCTGCTCTGATACCGCGGACTTACGCTGTTTAAATGAAATCAGCGCGACGTTCTCGTTATTAATATCGATTTCAATTTGCTGGATCTTTCGCTTCAACAACTGCGCATCATCAATCGGCTTTGCCGCAGCCTGAGACACCGCGACGATTCGCCCCTTGTCTTGCTCTTTGCAAAGCCAAGCGTGGATAAATCGCTGGATCCCTTGCGCTGTTTTCTGGCGTGTTGGGTTTGCCTGACACCAACCGATCATGTTGCGAAGCTGTTGGCGAATATCAACGGCAGGATACAGCGAGCGCCACTCCACCAACTGAGATTGGGTCACCGGATACGAAACGTTTTTACCTTTGAGTGGGATCTCAAACACAACCGGATCCAAAATAGGATCAGTTTGAGCACTGAAAAGCGGCGCATCGCCTTCTGGTGGATCTATTAATGGATCTATTGATGGTTTATAGCCGAAATCCGACCTACCCCCAGCCGAAATCTGACCTACCCCCTCGGGTAAATTCGTCTGTTCGTATTTCGAATGTTCGAGTTTTGAATGGACGAAATCCGTCTGTTCGAAATCCGACTGTTCATCGGCGGTAGATTTCAATCGCTTCACTGGCAGTTGATACTGGTTATTGGAACGCACTAATCGACCTGAATCGGCTTTCTTGAACTGGTTTCGTTTCACAATCCAGCCCCCCGCTTCCAACTTCTTTAAGGTTGCTTTGACTGTGGTTGGAGAGACACCACTTTTACGAGCGATGGTTTCAATCGAAGGCCAGCACAAGCCAGCATCATCAGCATGATCCGCCAGACAAAGCATAATGAGTTTGTCAGAGCCTTTGAAAAGAGAAATATCCCATACGTAGCTCATTACCTTAACGGACATCGTATTACCTCAATGATCAATCTATCTAAGGCCACTGGCCGTCTACGAATAGCTCCCCATGTCCAATAGAAAGCCCGTTCCCTCGCAGTCAGAAAGTGATGAAGTAAGCTTGCCACCAACCAGTTCCACTCACCGAGCATTCGGTACGGAAAACATGGCATCCTCTTTCTAACCACGGACCAATCCCTCATAGACAGCTTTGACATACAGACGCTTAGCTTCATAAAGGTCAGCCATTTCGTCGTAGGTAATCTCGGTTTGCTGACCTTTCTCAACCTTGAACAGACGCCATTGAAGATTCTCAATCCGAGCTCTTAATGCTATTCTTCCCATCACTGCTTCTCCGAAGTGGTATGTGAAATTTCCTCGCAAGACTTTTCACTCGGCTTTAAACCGTTGCCGCGGTTTAAAGCCAACTCTCTTTCCTCATCCAATACCCGAAGGTAATGCTCACACTTATCCTTCAATCGCTGAATTTGATCTCTTTCGAAAGTTAATATCTCCTGCCCCTGCGATAACGCTACGCGACAGGTATTCACCGTGATACAGGCAAGCTGCTCCACCGTGGTCCAAAATGAGTTTGTTCTCATGCTCTGTACCTCTAGATTTACTGTTAGCTTGATAGATCAACGACTAACCACACTTTGTTTCCTGCCGCGCCTCAAAAGCTGGCTCAGGAAAAACATCATCGAATGAACAACTTGCTCCTAGTTCATTCAAAGCTTTAACAATTTTCCATGCCATCTCGTAGCTAGGCTTACGATTACCATTGGCATAGTGATTTACGGCCCCTTGGGAAATACCGATACTTTTCGCAAGCAATCCCTGTGACTTGCCAATTTTTTTAAGAATCTGCTTGATATTGGTCATGTAAACATTTTGCCTCCATAGGAACATGCATAAAGATTACGAAATGGAATTTACAAAAACAAGATAAATTACATTTTGGATGTTTTAAGTGTGATTACATTAAGTAATAATCATCGTTATGAAGATGGATTGGAAAGATCTGGTTAAGGCCAGAATGAAAGATAACGGCATCACTCAAGCCGTGCTTGCAGAGCGTTTGGACAAATCCCAAAGCGCGATTGCTCATTGGCTGGGTGGAAATCGTAAGCCGAGTATCGAAGAGATAGCCGCTATGATGAAAATCGTAGGGTTAGACCACGTCACTCTAAATTCTGATGGATTAGTGGAGTATCCCGATGAAGCATGGGCGAATATTTCACGTCCCCAAATACAACCTTCGTACCAGAAGTCTTTCCCCGTTTTAAGTTCAGTACAAGCAGGAATGTGGTCAGAAGCAATTGAGCCTTATACCGCCGAGGAAATTAATGAGTGGTACGAAACCACTGAACGAACAAGTGAACGCTGCTTTTGGTTGAGAGTTGAAGGTGACTCCATGACATCTGGCGTAGGAGTCAGTTTTCCTGAAGGCACTCTTGTTCTGGTGGATACGGAGCGAGATCATCAGAATGGTTCTCTGGTTGTGGCTAAGCTGACTGATGTAAATGAAGCAACATTCAAAAAACTAGTTATTGATGCTGGTCAGAAGTACTTAAAACCGCTCAATCCCTCCTATAACGCCATCGCCGTTAATGGTAACTGTAAAATTATCGGTGTTGTTATTGATGCAAAGTTAAAACTCTTTTAGCAACCTCCTACTAGATACGAACCGCCAAGCAAGGCGGTTTTTTATTATCCAAATTGTAACCATCAAACATCCCCCTATCTTGTAAAAAACCAAAAAACTCCAATTTGTAATTTACAACAAAATTCCATTATGTAATACTGGATGCTAATGCGAGACTAATAACGCGTATCAAGGGCAACTATTGCTCATAGTCCAAAATTACAATGCGAGGAAATATCCATGGCGGCAACCATTGATACCCAATACGGAACAGTAACCACTTCACCACCTTACTTCAGCCAACGATTACATCGTTCAGTAATCGCGCTAACGCTTTATCCCACTGACGATAGCTGGGGGTTAAGCCGAGAATGCCCTGCAGAAATCACGATTACACCAACATTTCTCAACATGTTTGCCAATGATGCCGCACCACTCGCTAAAAAGCTTGGCGCAATGCACTCCATCAAAATGATTGGTGAACAAGATGGCATCGAAAGGTAGGCAATATGAGTCAATCACAAATTTCCATCATCACTCTTAAAAAAGCAGCCGAGGTCATAGGCCTCAGTGCAAAGACGCTAAGAGAGAAAGCTCTCGATGGGTTTTATCCATCAACGGTCATGAAAAAAATTCGTGGTACTTGGATGATTGATATTGAGGAGTGGAATAAATGGCATCGAACCAAATAACGGATAATCTTCCATCAGGCATTGAAGTACATGGCAACAGCTTAAGGATCGTCTTTTACTATAACGGCAAAAGATATAGGGAATCCTTAGGTCTAACACCAAACAAACAAAACATAAACTTTGCTAGACAAAAAAGAGAAGCCATTCTCTATGAAATGAAAATCGGGACTTTTAACTACTCCGCGCATTTTCCAGAGTCGAAACACGCATCAGGTGTCCCTCAAGCAAAGAACTTACTACAACTCACGAAGCAATTCCTTGCCTCTAAAGATCACGATATCCGCCGATCTACGTTGCAAAGATATGATTGGGTGTTAAGAGATTTTATTGAAATATATGGAAAAACCAGAAGTAGCGATACTCTTTCACCACGGACTTTGACTGAGTTTCGCCTAGAGCTCGTTAAAGGAAAAACGGGTCGCACCATTAATCGAAATCTGGTGACAATCAACGCCTTCCTTGCTTGGCTCTATAAAATGGAATACGTCAATCGCGATTTGTCCAAGGTTTTGCAAAGAGTTAAAGAAAGCGAAGTCGATATTCAGCCCTTTTCGATGGCAGAGATCGACAGCATTTTGAAACACTGCCACCAACTGCAGCACCGCAATATCGTGACCTTGCTGGTCTATAGTGGCATACGCAGTGGTGAGCTTTGTGCGCTCGCTTGGGAGGATGTGGATTTTGAGAATAAAACTATCCATATCCGCCGTTCGACTTATGATATGCGCGGATTAAAAACCACCAAAACAGACAAAGAGCGGTTTGTTGACTTACTGCCACCCGCTTTAGATGCTTTAAAGGCTCAACAATATTTAACCTACTCGTTCGAACCTAAAGAGTACGATGTCGAATTACCCGGTCAGGCCTACAGAAAAGAGTCTCTGCGTTTTGTGTTCAATCCCAAAGTCGTTCGGGAGCAGAAGGTCAGTGGCTATGACTATTACGGCAAACGTGCACTAGGCCGAATGTGGACGGCACTGTGTAAAAAAGGAGGCGTCCGATACCGTAATCAGTATCAACTTCGACATACCTACGCCAGTTGGATGATCACTCACGCTAACGTCAACGTGAGTTACTTGGCACAACAAATGGGCCACGCAGATATCACCATGGTCGCAAGGGTCTACGGTAAATGGCTGGTTGAATCGAACAAGAAAGAATCCGAACGAGTATGGCAACAACTAGAAAGAGTCAGGAATCAATAACCGCCGGAAGGCGGGTTTTTGATCCTATCGAAACAATACATGACCAAACAAGTAGCTATGATAAGAAACTTTTGCCTTAACTGTGGTTAAGTTGCGTAATAGTGAAGTTACAAAGAATCGATGCCAAAATTCAAAATAAAAATACTACATCACTTCAGCTATCTACCAAGCGATAAGGCTTTAATGTGCTAAAACCCGCTTGAGGAATAACAGATGAAGTGATTTATTCATTTGCGGAGGGTGTTTTAGCCCCATAAACCTAATCAATTAGCACTCTGTAACAGAATTCAAATATTATATTGACGTTGCTTTATCCATTAAACCAAAGTTTTCGATCGGATAGATTGAGTCTTGCTCATACTGCTGTCGATTTGAAAGTAAAAGTGTAGTTAAACTCGTTTTCACATCATCAACACACCCATTAGTAATAAAAACTCCATCCCTAATAGGGATAATGCTTTCAGTTTCCATTCCATAGTCAGATACTACATAACCGTAAACATGAGTATATTTACCAATCATAGTTACTAGTCCATCTATATCGAAGCATGAGCCTTCAACCAATGTCAAAACAATACCTTGTTTAATCATATTTGCAATCTGTTGAACCTTGTCAATAATTTTTATTGACCTATAATCACTACCAGATAGATAGACGATATTTTTTTTACAAGAGTCCTTATAAAGTGACGCAAGTATTTTTAGTCCTACTGGTGTAGCAGAGAAAAATGAAACTTGATATAGGTTAGTATCAATACCAGCATCTAAATCATAAATTAAAGGTGAACCATCACATAATACTACAGCACGCTTCTTACTATCATCATTTGAAAAATCTTTTAGAATATTACTTGCACATACAATATTTTCGTTAAAATCAGTACTATTATATTTAAAGGTTTCAATATGTTTGTTTTTTAAGCCTATTTCAGATAAAAAACTAACGAAGCGATCATAAGCAATTACAACATCAGACTTCTCTATTTCACTATGTGCCTCTTGTGTAATGCCAAATTTAGGTGTAATTCCAACAAAAGATAATTTTTTTATCTTACCAAAATGTGCATTATCACGTTTGAGTCCTTTATATGATTCTGATTGGTATCGAATACTACTGTATGGGATCCATACTATAATTGGCTCATGTAAAGGCAAATTATCGAGATTAATTATGTAGTAATCTTTCATGTCATCGCAATCGATGTGGTTATATGATATAAAGGTTACTTCATTGAATGATTTTCGGATTAGCTTCATACTAAAAGAATCATTGATGATAGCAAAGCCACAAAATATTGGAGATAAATGCTTTCCATTATACTCTAGCCCGAGCCGATAGTTTTCCTTTATTGAATCAAGGGACTTGAAGATATTCACTAGTTTATTCATAACTCTTTCTAACTATTTTATTTAATATTTATTGTTTTCGTTTCAATGCAGACACTTAGGTCAACGAGTACGACTGTTTTAACCCAATAAGGATGTCTGGGAAGCCTTTTATCTATTTCAAGTGATAAACATACTTTATTAGATACTACATCGCTTTTCACAAAGTAATTCTCAACCCCAAACCTACCAACATCAGATAATAGAACTAAGACTAGGCTGTTTTCTTCTAAATTAGATATATTTACAGTTAGCTCTTCTCTATTAACTGAAATATTCGTCGAAAATACTAATTTTTCACTTGAGCTTTCTTTCTGCAGTGAACAATTTCCGCAATAAGAGAAACTTCTATTATTTTCGTAAATAACCTTATTAATAGATGATTTGCATTCATTACAAACCTCATCAAAAATATGGGTCAACTTAAATGATTGGAACATATTCTCATTTATTGAAACAAGACCTTTAGAAGACTTTTTAATTATTTTATCAACTATTTCATTTTGAATTTTTTTTACGCGTTGTCCAAACAAAGACTCAATATTATACATTATAGGTTCGAGATCATCCATTATGAAATTTAACGCTTGCTTCTTGAGGTTTTTTATCTCATCAATGTAACGACTCATTTCGTATACATCATTCTTGAGAGTACTGATACTAATACCTGTAACTGACTTAGCTTCAACGAGAGTTTGAAGTCCTCTAGATATTCTCTCTTCAAGTTTTTCAAGCTTTATCAGAACATCATTACCATTGTTCAAGTGTTCAACCAACTTTGGTGGATTAGAAATTCGGGTAAGTGGGTCACCCACTATAAGCATTGACCTTTGTTCATAAAAGCGGAGAGAAGACTCTGTATCATCCAGTGCTTTGTAAAGTGGATTTCCATTAATAAAACTGTTTACGAAAATTAGTGTTTGATACTCTGTACTATTATGAACTACTGGTGAACCTATAAATGCCCTACACTCTGTATTACGTGAAAAGTCTATTGCAGTATTAAAGCCTGTCCCATGAGAGTTTATAGAGTTACACGTATTAAGAAATAATACTTCACAATTAATATTAGAACTATTTAATACGGTTCTAGGTGTGTAATAACATTGGTTAGAACTCTTGCAACTTAATGTAAGTTCTTCATTAGAAACAAAACATGATGATTTAGAACATAAAACAACATTTGGAAGATATGTAGCATCAACTCTTCCATGTGATGTAATAGCTACTAGGTTATAATTTATTTTAAATATTTCTAATGTTTCTACCTCTGATAACTTTTTCTCTTCAGAAACATACCGGAAATTTTCTGAAGTGACTTTTCGGTTTGAAAGCCTGTCTATGACAATATTACTCTCATTAGAAAAATAACTTGGATCTGATATAATAAACTTAAAACAATTATCTATAAATGTATAACCGATTGGCTTATCAAGCTTTCTACTTAATTGTAAAATATCATATGCAGTGCACTTTCCTTCTTCTGCAATTATATACAGAGTGTCGAATATCAGATTTATAGACTCTAAATCTCTAATGGAGTCATAATGAACGATTGTTCTATTAATTGTATCTTCTACGACTGTATCACTAGTTAGATTTACCACTAAGCAGTTAAAGGTGCTATTACAATTCATTGAAACACCCGATAGCATTTTCTAGTTTATTTCTATAAAGAGCACTGTTTTGTGAACAAATGTTTCTGTAAAATAATGTTAGCATCAAATATACATCTATAAGATATATATATATTCTACCTAATTCATTCTTGTTAGGTTTCCTAGCCAGATACTTATCTATTATTGATAATTGGTCCTCAAAAGATATCAATCGAGCTATATCCATAAATGGATCTCCAACTAATGAATTGCACCAGTCTATTACACCAACAATCCGAGATTTCTTACATAAAATGTTTTCGTTTCTAAAATCGAGATGAAGTAAACTATCTCCTTCACATCTAGAATTAAGGCAAGACAATAGCTCATCATAAATAGAAGCTATAGGGTCTAAAGAAGAGCCATACAGTTTTGATGCTCTATCCATAAGCCTTTCTATAATATAATTGTTAAATGTTGCTGTTGTGCCTCTAGAGATCGACGTTACAACACCACTAACCGGCAGAGCATGCAACTTTTTTAGATAGTTAATTTTTCCATCTATACAACACGTAGATCCATCACTTTCTATGTATTCCATTTCTAACATGAGTTTGCCTAGACTAGTTACTAATCTAGGTTGTCTTGGTGCAAGTAGACCTTTTCCCTCAAGAAAGTTTAAAATCTCATATTCTTGATTGTATAGATCTATATCAGTTACGAATTCATCATTACCATCTTTAACTTGTGTGGTTTTATGAACCTTGATAATGGTATATTTTTCCTCAGAGAAGAATACATCAGCTTCATAACCCGAAGACAAATACTTATAATCTTCATAAAGTAATTCCATTATACCGTGACCTCACTATTAATTAAATGAGATACATCACCAACTTTCTTAATTGTAAAAAATAGATCACCGAAATCATCATCATCGTACGTATTGTGGATGATTATTTCCGTTATAGAAGCATTTGGTATCTCAGTAACACAATTCACATTACAGCAACTACTTTTCCCATTAATATAGTTAAGTAAAATGTTAATCCAAGAGAAATGACCAAAAATGGCAATCGTTTTACCAAAGTTACTGTAGTCACTTGATATATTTTTTATGAATGCTTCACACCTTCTCTGCACATCTTTTGGTGACTCACCTTTTATCGGTCTCTCTTCTGCTTTAATAATTCTACGCAATATGTTTTTTTCTAGTGCATCTTTAGTAAGTAGCCGCCAATTTTTAAACGTATGAGCCTCATTTAATAGACAGTCAATTTTCACTTTAAGACCAAGGTTTTCCAATAATAGTGAGGCTGTTTTTTTAGTCCGAGATAACTCAGAACAAACCACATCATCAATCTCATAGTGTTTCATGATATGCTGACATACTTCTATAGACTGTCTCT
The DNA here is from genome assembly GCF_037672085.1 of Vibrio paracholerae. Lineage (NCBI taxonomy): Bacteria > Pseudomonadati > Pseudomonadota > Gammaproteobacteria > Vibrionales > Vibrionaceae > Vibrio > Vibrio paracholerae. Next base: position 922,891 of record NZ_JBBHLM010000001.1, read on the forward strand.
CTCCAATATCTGTAAGTGAGGAATCAGCTGCAATCTCTTTACCATAGTGCTCAGCATTTCCATGCCTCACAAAAACAAGTCTAACCGAAGATTCTGGTAGTCTATTATGTCCAATAACTAAGTCAGTCCTAGCCATTATTATATTCCCTATATTTTTGTCTGTTTATAATATATTGTTTTAATTGAGTACTTATTTCGGTATCGGCAGTGGAGAAATCTAGATTCACGGCATACGGCTTGAAACCGAATTTTTTTTTGAATTGGCTTATTCCTCGTCCGAAATCTAGTACACCAATTTTTCTTGAAACTGATTCTTTGATTAGATGATCGTAAAGCACATAAGACGTCTTGTTCGCTTTCAATGTGTCCTGTTCAAAGGCTGCAAGCCATAAACAAATATAGTTATCATTTTCTAGAGTAATACCTATACCAACTAAATTATGTTCACGATCTGTACAGCATACCTTCCTAAATTTGTGACTTGATAATATATACGCCAATAGATTATCTGGAAGCATTTTTTCAGGCATTCCTTTGCTACTTAAGTTTTGTTTAAGAAGCTGGATTATTTTTCTATTATGCGCAGGTTCATAAGGTGATATGCGAACATAACTTTCCTTTACTGATTTTTCTATGTCATACCTTTGTTTTTTTTTGACAAAAGAATAATTATTATCTGGGTTGAACAATATCGCTGTTTCATAGAAAGGAAGACCTTTCTCAGGTTCCAGTGTTAAGTTAACATAGATACGATCACTGTTACGCTCATCAGTCAGTTTTAGTGTGGGTCCTGACCATAATAAAAATGGGGTGTTGACCAATAGTTTGTCAGCAAACTCGAAACCTTTAAATGCATACTCTGTATAAGGGCATCCATCTATTTTATAGAATCCACTATTTTGTTTTTCACTCATTCTGTAGAAAGACATTATGTCCGACACAATATTTTCATCCATAAACGGATGATTCTTCGGTAATCTCACCACTGTGTTCCTTATAGTTTTTATAAAATAAGATTCCAACTATCACTTCCAAAATGAATAGTAGAGTATATATATTAAAAGTATCGAACGTAGTGTATTTTAATATCATTCCACTGAATACAGCACCGGATGAGAAAGCTATGGTCTCATACATTCTGAATTTAGCATTGAGAACATTGAGATCATCAATATTGCATATCTTTTGCTTTATATATGATTCATTTATCATCCATCTCACAAAACCTATTCCAGCCAATAACTGTGCGAATCCTAGCATTGCATAAAGTTCTGAGACCGAAGTTATCAAAGTGCCCACAAATATCAGACATATTGAAATGAACATATCAAGCTTTGGTGTAAAAGTTAGATGCTTAGAAAGTACAAAGTGATTTAGAAGTACTCCTATTGAGAAGAATACCATTAAAAATCCAAAGTCAATTTTGCTGAAGTTTAAACCACTTAATATATGTATAACGTAAACTGATGTAAACGCTCCAGTAAAAACACTAATAATACAGCAGTACATGAGTAGTGACTTAGCCTTAGAAGGCATCTTAAATCTTTCTGTTGTTTCATTGTTGGTTAGAGCACTTGTTTTTGATGTTTCTATTGAATTCAAAGTTTTTCTAACTGGTGATAAAAGTAGAAATGAAACAACGACTAAAGTAAGAATAAAAACGCTTAAGGTACTATAACTTGTGACTGTTAATATTAAAGCAGCTAAAGGAGGCCCGATGAAATCATTGCTAAGTGTCGTTGAAACTTGAAGTTTCGAGTATCCTTTTTTTATTTCGTTTTCGGATTTACACACTATTTTTGGTAACGTACTAAATGTTGAATCGTAAATCAGCTCCATGAAACTAAATAGAAAAATGATGGTACTAAAAACAAAAACGTTTACCATATTCATAAGAGATAGTAATAACAAAATGAATAAGACAAAAATTCGACAAATAGAACTATTATATAAGCTATCACTTAAGTTCCTTGTTAGATGTTCAATTTTGTATCCACATATAATAATCGATATCGGCCTCACTATTGACAAAATTGTTATAATCAGTGGATCACTTGTGAGCATATAAGAAATTAAAGGGATCCCCCCCATAAAAAGGCCATCACCTAAATTACTCAACACAACTGGCGTTAATAATCTATTATTCATTTACATTACTTCATATAAAAATTTACAACCAGTCTACTAGTTCCATTACAAATTCGCAATTAAATGTATGACTATAAAATGCTGTTTTTATTGCAAACTGTCTCAATTATAGGATTGCTTATTAAGATTGTTTATAAAACAATCAACCTGACGATTGGCCGTTTTTGCTAAATTAGAACATTATTATTCAAATAAGTTAGTTCTTGGGGTAATGCAATCTGATTATCTATATGTGGACTCCCGTAGTAAAAGTAATCCGAACAGTTGGAATTCTATAAAGGCCGTGACGAACTTTTGTCTAAAAGGGATTTTTATCAATAAACAAAACACTAACGATTAGCCCTTTGAGGAACAGATACTTCAAACATTGATTCGAAATCTTTTGGGGCTAAATGGGCGAACACCAGTTGTGTTATCGAGAATATTTGGGGCTAAATTGGGGCTTTTTGAAAGGTTGAATACGGTTTTATTTTCCACTTTACTGTTCATAAAAACAGTGTTAGCCAAAAACAAAGCGCCCCTTTCGGAGCGCTCTGTAGAGAGATTTTCAGTTACTGCCAATCGAGGATAACTTTGCCGGAAGCACCGCTGCGCATGATGTCGAAGCCTTTTTGGAAGTCATCCACTTTGAAGTGGTGAGTAATGATTGGGCTGATATCGAGACCCGATTGAATGAGGCTCGCCATCTTATACCAAGTTTCAAACATTTCCCTTCCATAAATCCCTTTAATAACAAGGCCTTTGAAGATCACTTGGTTCCAATCAATCGCCATCGATGACGGTGGAATACCTAGCAAAGCGATGCGGCCACCGTGGTTCATGGTTTTTAGCATGGCGCTGAATGCGCTTGGTACGCCAGACATCTCTAGGCCCACATCAAAACCTTCGGTCATGCCGAGTTCTTTCATCACCTCTTCTAGGTTTTGCTCCGCAACGTTTACTGCGCGAGTCACACCCATCTTACGGGCTAAATCAAGGCGGTATTCGTTCACATCGGTGATCACCACATGGCGCGCACCTACGTGTTTTGCAACCGCAGCAGCCATAATGCCGATGGGGCCAGCACCGGTGATTAGCACATCTTCACCCACTAAGTCGAATGAAAGCGCAGTGTGTACAGCGTTGCCAAACGGATCGAAGATAGACGCCAGATCGTCGGAAATCTCTTCTGGAATTTTGAATGCGTTAAACGCTGGGATCACCAAGTATTCAGAGAAGCAACCGGTGCGGTTTACGCCCACACCAATGGTGTTGCGGCACAAGTGCGTACGGCCACCACGGCAGTTACGGCAGTGACCACAAGTGATGTGGCCTTCACCAGAAACGCGATCACCCAGTTGGAAACCACGCACTTCTTGGCCAATGCCAACCACTTCACCCACGTATTCGTGGCCGACTACCATAGGCACTGGAATGGTTTTTTGTGACCACTCATCCCAGTTATAAATGTGTACATCCGTACCACAAATCGCGGTTTTCTTAATTTTGATCAGCAGGTCGTTGTGGCCAAGCTCAGGCATGTCCACTTCGTTCATCCAGATGCCCTGCTCTGGTTTCAGTTTTGAAAGTGCTTTGATTTTCATAATTAAATTAATCCCATATCACGACCCACTTCGATGAAGGCGTCGATGGCTTTGTCCAGTTGTTCACGGCTGTGTGCGGCTGACATTTGCGTACGAATGCGCGCTTGTCCCTTTGGTACAACCGGGAATGAGAAACCAATAACGTAAATGCCTTTGGCGAGTGCGCGTTCTGCAAATTCTGCAGCCACTTTGGCATCACCTAGCATGATGGGAATGATGGCGTGATCAGCGCCGCCCATGGTGAAACCCGCCGCTTCCATACGAGTACGGAAGTGCGCTGCGTTTTCCCATAGGCGCTCACGTAGATCGCCACTCTCTTGTAGCAGATCCAATACGCGCAGAGATGCTGCAACAATCGAAGGTGCAACCGAGTTAGAGAACAGATATGGACGTGAACGTTGGCGCAGCCAATCAATCACCTCTTTCTTGCCTGAGGTGTAACCGCCGGATGCACCGCCCATGGCTTTGCCTAGCGTACCGGTGATGATGTCGATGCGGTCAATCACATCGTGGTATTCGTGTGTGCCACGACCATTCGCGCCCATGAAGCCCACCGCGTGAGAATCATCCACCATCACTAAGGCGTTGTATTTATCTGCCAGGTCACAGATGGCAGGCAAGTTGGCCACTACCCCATCCATAGAGAACACGCCATCCGTGACGATGAGCTTGTGGCGAGCACCGGCAGCATCTGCCGCGATAAGCTGCTCTTCCAGCTCGGCCATGTTGTTGTTCGAGTAGCGAAAACGCATCGCTTTACACAGGCGCACACCATCAATGATTGAAGCGTGGTTTAGCGCATCAGAGATGATCGCATCTTCTTTATCGAGCAGGGTTTCAAACAAACCTGCGTTAGCATCAAAGCATGATGTGTAAAGAATAGTGTCTTCTTTACCTAAGAATTGAGAGAGTTTCTGTTCCAGTTGTTTATGGATATCTTGCGTACCACAGATGAAACGCACCGACGCCATACCAAAGCCGTGACTGTCCATCCCATCTTTCGCCGCTTCAATCAGCGCTGGGTGATTGGCTAAGCCAAGGTAGTTGTTGGCACAGAAGTTCAGAACTTCTTCACCCGTAGAAATCTCGACCGCCGCTTGTTGCTGCGAGGTGATCACACGTTCGGATTTATAAAGCCCTTCAGCTTTCACTTCCTCAATCTGAGTTCGGATTTGCTGATAAAAAGCAGAAGACATTGCGTATTCCTTCTTGTTTTTGTTTTGTGGGTAACAGGATCTATACCTAAGACACTTAGCGACAATGCTTCAAGTCGCAAGGGTATATTTACACTGTAAAAACCTTTCCCTTAGTGTAATCCAAGGTCACGCAAGCGATTATCTGCGGTAACGGAAAAGCATTCGTGAACCTCAGGCACAGATAAGCCCTTACTATTGTAAATTTATCGCGGATTCATTGTGTCATGCTTCTCGTGTTGAATTGCGAACGCTTGATTTATGAGCATGAAACTTCAAAGATGTCCTATGCCCAAACGACTTGGAGCGGCTGCTTCAAGTAGGAACAAAATCTCACTAATCCAGTCAAAGGACAGACGATGAAAGACGAAACTCTTGCTATCCATTTTGGTTACACCACAGACCCGACCACCAAATCGGTGGCAACTCCGATTTACCAAACGGTCGCTTACGAATTTGATAACGCACAACACGGCGCAGACCTATTCAACTTGGCGGTGCCGGGCAACATTTATACGCGGATCATGAACCCGACCAACGATGTGTTGGAAAAGCGCATGGCCGCCCTCGAAGGCGGAATTGGCGCGTTGGTAGTGAGTGCGGGCAGCGCCGCTATCAACTACGCGATTCTGACGTTGGCGCAAGCGGGCGATAACATTGTTTCCACCCCGCAACTGTATGGCGGCACCTACACCCTATTTGCGCATATGTTGCCAAGCCAAGGGATTGAAGTGCGCTTCGCCAAGGACGATCGCCCCGAGAGTTTGATTGAGCTTATCGATGACAAGACCAAAGCAGTGTACTGCGAAAGTATTGGCAACCCAGCGGGCAACATCATTGATTTACAACGCCTCGCGGATTTAGCCCACGCCAAGGGTGTGCCTGTGATGGTCGATAACACGGTCGCCAGCCCTGCATTGTGCAAACCCATCCACTTTGGTGCGGATATCGTTGTCCATTCGCTGACCAAATATTGTGGCGGACACGGCACCACGTTGGGCGGCGTGATTGTCGATTCAGGCAAATTCCCGTGGGCGCAACACAAAGAGCGCTTCCCCGTATTTAATCAACCAGAACCGTCTTATCACGGCGTGGTGTACACCGAAGCCTTTGGCGATGCCGCCTTTATTGGCCGCGCGCGCACTGTGCCTCTGCGCAATACTGGTTCTGCTCTCTCACCCATGAACGCCTTCATGATCCTACAAGGTTTGGAAACGCTGCCACTGCGTATGGAGCGCCACACCGAAAATGCGCTGAAAGTCGCGCAGTACCTAAAACAGCATCCTAAAGTCAGTTGGGTGAGCTATTCCGGATTGGAAGACTCGCCGTATTACGCGCTGGCACAAAAATACATGGGCGGTAAACCTTCGGCGATTTTGTCCTTTGGTTTGAAAGACGGTTATGAAGCAGGCGTGCGTTTTTACGATGCGCTGCAAATCTTCAAACGCTTGGTCAATATTGGGGATGCCAAATCACTCGCTTGCCACCCTGCGTCCACCACTCACCGCCAAATGAGTGAAGAGGAGCAATTCAAAGCGGGCGTGAAACCGGAGATGATCCGCCTTTCAGTCGGGATTGAACACATTGATGACATTCTGGCCGACTTAGAACAAGCACTGAACGAATAAGCGATGCTTACCTTGTCCCGTCTATATCTAGATCTAGGCGGGATACTGTTCTTGTCCGACAACCCCTCACTTTAGGTTCACCAAATTGCATTTAGCCGGTGATGATGTCGATGCGGTCAATCACATCGTGGTATTCGTGTGTGCCGCGACCATTCGCGCCCATGAAGCCCACCGCGTGAGAATCATCCACCATCACTAAGGCGTTGTATTTATCCGCCAAGTCACAGATAGCCGGCAAGTTAGCCACTACGCCGTCCATTGAGAACACGCCATCCGAAGCGATTATCTGCGGTAACGGAAAAGCATTCGTGAATTTAAGGCACATATAAAGAATGATTTGCCTGCGCTTATCATCAAGTCCTAAACATAAGAATTATTTTCATTTAGGGGAAATCCCTTATTTTTTAATCAAAGGTCACCGCTATAATCAAAACGACTTAAGGTTTAACCAAGGAGAACACCATGACGACAGTAATGAACGATAAACATCCGACTCCCGACCCAGCAGAAGATAATGCTTTCTTCCCATCGGCATACTCTCTGAGTCAATTCACTGCCTCCAAGTCAGATTTAAGTGGTGCCCATTACCCTACCCCTTACCAAGGCGGACGTTGGAAAATCCTTGTCGTTGGTGCCGATGAGCGTTATCTGATGATGGATAACGGCACTTTTTTTTCTACAGGTAATCATCCCGTTGAAACGCTTTTGCCAATGTATCATCTTGATAAGGCAGGTTTTTCTTTTGATATTGCTACACTTTCTGGTAATCCAGTGAAGTTTGAATGGTGGGCCATGCCAAGAGAAGACCAAGACGTGAATGGGTTATATAGCAAATATCAATCTTCTTTCAGGCAGCCACTTAAGTTGAGTGATGTGATTGAAACTGCGTTAGGTGAAGACTCCGATTATATCGGTGTGTTTATTCCCGGTGGACATGGCGCGTTAATGGGTTTGCCTGACAGCCAAGAGGTTAAAGCGGTCTTACAATGGGCGATGAAACAAAATAAATTTATTATCTCGCTCTGTCACGGGCCTGCAGCCTTCCTTGCCGTAGGCGATGAACCATTGTTTGCTGGATATAAAATTGTGGCCTTTCCTGACGAAATGGATGCTCAAACGCCCAGTATCGGCTATATGCCAGGTCATCTGACATGGAAGTTTGGCGAACAATTGCAAGCGATTGGTTTTGAATTACTGAATACTGGAATATCAGGACAAGTCTTCCAAGACCGTAAAATGTTGACCGGTGATAGTCCGCTTGCAGGCAATGCTTTAGGGCAACTCGCCGCCAAAGCATTACTTGCTGAAGTTGAGCAGAAATAAAATAGAGCAGAAATAACCTATGCCCGCTGTCGATTTAATCACCTTGATCAGCCAACTAGAAGAAAGCCATAGCTTTTCCACGGTTCAAGATATTGTTCGGCAACGGGCGCATTTTTATGGTTACGATAAGATCGTGTTTTTCTCAGCACACTCCACGCTCGATGGCATCATAGAGCGTATCTATTGGATTGAAGGTGATTGGTTTGACGATGGAGAAAACATTGATGCAGCTACTTACATCAAATATTGCCCTATAACTCGTCATATTATTGAAACTGATCGTCCTTTCTTTTGGACTAAAAAACCTGACGTCAATCGAGAACAATACAGAGTGGTTGCCAAACCCAAAGGTAGCGGCATACACGGCCTACAAATTCCTATTTTTGGCCATCTCGGACTAGAAGGAGCTGTGAGTCTAGGCGGTAAGGCAATAGATAGCTCACCGCGAGCTCGTTGTGAACTTAGTCTTTTATCAACTTATGCGTTTTTTGCAGCACGTCGTCTGCTTGAGTCGTCCGATCCAAACCGCTCAGCATTGCTCTCTAAACGGGAAAAAGAAGTACTGTCATTGACAGCACTTGGACGCAGACAAGCCGATATTGCCATAGCTCTTGGTGTTTCTCCCAGAACCATTGAGAATCACTTGCGTAACGCCAGACTCAAACTTGGAGGGGCAACGACAGCCGAAACAATAAGAATTGCGATACAACGGGGCGATATCAATAGTCATTCAATATGAGCTACACCCGATTAAACTCTGACTTTACTACCACCAAATTGCATTTAACCGATGATTCTGCGACAGTGACGCCACTGCTTGGCCGACTTATCGACACTTATGCTACTTCCCAAATTGATTGCTCTTTTGCCCGACCTCGCCACTTTTATTGTGGTGGTTAATGAAGGCAGTTTTACCGCTGCGGCCAGCAAACTTGGCGTAACACCTTCTGCGCTCAGTAAGCTGATTACTCGCCTTGAGCAAGCCTTGTCGGTCAAGCTGTTTGAACGCACGACGCGCAAACTCATCATCACCCAAGCAGGGAAAAAGGTGTATGACCAAAGCTTATTGATGGTCAATGCGGCGCAGCAAGCCATTGAAATCTCGAGCTCAGAACATGCCGAGCCTGCTGGCGCACTGACGGTTGCTGCGCCGGAGGCGTTTTTAAATTCTGTTTTGCAGCCGTTTGTGGTGCCATTTCTCGCCCAATATCCGCATATTCAGCTCAAGCTGCGCGCCGCCGATGGTGACATTGATCTCTTCAAACACAATATTGATGTCGCCTTTCGCCTGACGGATAAGCCAGATGAAAACTTAGTGCTGCGTGAGCTGTGCAAAACCAATTTGGTGCTGTGTGCCAGCCCTGAATATTTGGCGCAGCGCGGCACGCCGACTCACCCCACCGATTTAGCCGAGCATGATTGCCTCTACCTCGCGGAAACCGATAAAGATCATATCTGGACGTTTGCCAAAGGCCGTGAAACACACACAGTGGCGGTGAGTGGCCGTTATGCAGTGAACCAATCGCAACTGCGTTTAACTGGGGTGAAGAATCACCTCGGCATCGGGATTTTCCATGATTTTGTGGTGCAAGATGCGCTGACGGCTGGCAAGGTAGTGCAAGTGCTGCAAGAGTGGAATATTAAGAGCAATTATCACGGCGCGATTGCTATGCAGTACGCGCAGACCAAATACATGCCAGCTCGCTTGCGAGTGTTTATTGATTTTGTGCTCGAGCACCTCAGCCCCAAGCTCAATGGTAAGGAGTCCACATGCTAAAACGCATTCATCATGCTGCGATCATTTGTTCGGATTACCCACGTTCGAAAACGTTTTATACAGAGATTCTCGGGTTGCGCGTTGTAGCAGAAAACTACCGCGCCGCGCGAGACTCTTACAAGCTGGATTTAGCCCTGCCTGATGGCTCGCAAATCGAATTGTTCTCTTTTCCTAACGCACCTGAGCGGCCAAGTTTTCCGGAAGCGCAAGGGCTGCGCCATTTGGCGTTTGTGGTGGATGACGTGGCGGAAATAAAGGCTCAGCTAGAGCAACAAGGCGTGAGTGTAGAGCCGATCCGCATTGATGAATACACAGGCAAAGCCTACACCTTTTTTGCCGATCCGGATGGATTACCACTTGAGTTGTATCAGGCTTAAACGAGGTCGACTCGTACTCATGTGAACTAAAAAGGCCAGATAAAATCTGGCCTCTATTTACTTTCCTACTGTTGCACTTAACTGAAAGCGATTTTCAGCTTAGCAATACGACTCACCAGTAACCCATCAAGCAGCAGCGCTAACACAATTGTCGCTCCCGCTAGTGGGAATGCTACACCAATCACCAGTAAGGTGACTAAGCCTGTTTTCCAAATCCCATCTTGCTCAAAACGTGGCGGAACACCTAACCGAGCTTGACCGGTCGGGCGGCGCAGCCACCACATCACCACACCTGTGACAGAGATCAGAATGAAAGCGAGACAAAACAGCACGTTGGCTATTTTGTTCCACACACTCAGATCGCCTTGATGCAGCGAGATCCCCGCCGCCATCGCTTTGGCAAATGGCGAATAATCTTGCCAAGTGACCTCTGTGAGTAACGCACCAGAATATTGGTCAAAATGCGCGGTGCGATCATCACGTGGATCGACAATATCACCCGCCATGGTATTGGCAGAAACAGTATAAACGCCCGTTTCCCCACGCGGAAAAGCAACGCGGTACTGCGTAAAACCCAGAGCCTTGGCTTTAGCAACCACTTGATCGATACCGAATTGAGGATTAACCGCAACCATTTCATGCTCACCACCATGATGATGAGATTGCGGTACTGGCGTTTGCTCCAAGTTCCAAGGCATCTCTTTTTCTGAACCATGGTTTAAATCCGCATGCGTGAGTACCGATTGCGGTTTTTCTCCCCAAGTGTAATACGTCGGGAAGGTATTCCATGCCTGCACCAGTTTTCCACCCCAAATGCCTGCCCACGAAAGACCGGAAATCAGGAAAAACAGCAGCACTAAGGACAGCATGCCACCTAAATTTGCGTGCAGGTCACGCCAGAAAATTCGCGCACCACCGCCCACTCGGATTTTGAGAAAACCCGCTTTACGCGCGTTATCCAGCGGCAACCATAAGTAGATGCCACTCACCAGTAAAATCATCCCCAAGCTCGCCGCAACTTCAATCAAATAATCGCCCAAATCGCCAATCAATAAGGTGCCGTGAATACTGTTCGCCCATTCATACCAGCTTTCGCTACGATCAATAGTGCCCAGAACCACAGCGCTGTACGGGTTAACCGTGACAAATTGGGTTGAACCATCGCTAAACAGTACAGAAAAACGGTTGGCTAAATCCGGCTGAGGCGCAGGGATAAACTGGGTAACTTGCGCTTCTGGATACGCCTTTTGTACTGCCGCAAGCTGCTGAGAAACAGGCATGGCCTGCGCTTGTGGTGTAACGTTTAATACCTCGACGTAGCGAGCTTGTTCAATTTCATCATCAAACAACATGACTAAGCCCGTCAGCGCCAACATCAACATAAAAGGCACCACAAACAGGCCCGCATAAAAATGCCAACGCCAAGTGAGAAAATAGAGGGTTTTACGACGCGCAGCCGCCGTCGGTTGAGGAGTAGTAACGGTACTCAACGTATTTCTTCCTTTTTTAAACGCAAATTATCCCTTCGGTGGAGAAACCAAATGGGATATGAGCGTGTGACTTTACTAATAGGTTATTGTTATTGGGTAATGAATTCAGTTAAGCCACAGGCGGAGCACGCGGGACAGCACTTTCAAAACGGACACTTAGAGCCAAAAAAGTGTAACCATCTACTTGCGCCGTCGTTTGTCGAATTGGAAGTTGTGTGGTTGGAAGTTCGGTGTGATGGAAATTGGAGAAATGGGCAAACGGACACGGCTTACTGTGCTGAGTTTGCGGTTTACCATCTTCAATTTTGACCAGTTCAAAACCATTGATGGTACAAAGTGTTGCCCAAACGCCCGCCGCATTGCCGTGCGCATTGAGCACAGGCATGAGCGAAACCAGCAGCCAACTAAGCAGGCTGAGTTTCAGCATCAAGCGGTGAAAGGTACGTTGCGGGTTCATAACAACACTCTTTATGGATTGCTCACTACTATAACCATTAGTGATAACCATAACAGTGTGTTACACCCAAGTTTTAACAAAAAGATGAGGGTTGTTTACATTTAGCATAGTTACCAAACGGATTGCATCACCACTACTTTCAGTATCCATACTCTTTTTTCGCTTTAAAAGCTGCTGTGAGAAACATAAACCTGCCAAGTGAACAAATAACATCGTCACTTGGCAGGTTTATTAAATAAATTCAAATATTACAACTTAGGAATGAACTCCTGAATAGGCATTTCATCGGCAGTCGGCATACTTAAAGCTGTGTTACTTTCAGCCAACTTCTTGATGTAGTTGATCAATGAGTCGGTATACAGCAAACCAGTATCTTCGCGGCGATTAGTATCTTGGTAAATCGGCTTCATCGTATCGTAGCGGTCACCACCTTTAGCGATAAAGTCATTAGTCACCACCACATACGTATCGGCTAATGCGATAGGATGCCAATCAGATTGCCCACGCTTACGAGCTTCAACATCCGTCACGCGTGAACCTTTGGCTGCATTCATATCCACTTTAAAGCGCAGATTTGCCGCAGCAGGAAACGCGCCTGATGAGCGATTGGCAACCACATTATCAATCGCATCTTCCAATGTATTAACAATCTCTTGTCCTGTCATATCAAGATTCACCAAAACGTTGCTAAATGGAAGCACATCAAAGGCGTGACCGACACTTACATTACCGGCAGGAATACTCGTTCTCACGCCACCAGTGTTCTGAATCGCAATATCCGAGCGATTAGAGAGGTCAAGGAATGCCTTAGAGACAATGTGTGCCATGACACTGCCATGCTGTTGGATGAAGAGACGTTCAGGTGTACTCGGCCCACATAGACTACCTGAAGCATGGTTACTACCAGGAACACGCTCATTACAGAGATTGTTGTTACTGGTATTAATAATTTCTGCTTTCTTAGCATTAATCTCACTGCTGAATTGGTCAAGCAACGCTGCAGCTGTGACATCAGATTCTACAAACGTGAGCTCTGGTACTGCTTGAGCAGCTAAAAGCATGGCTTGATTCTGTGATTCAGAGAACAAGGTAGGTTTATCCTCATTCGTTTTAAACTGCTGACTCAATAGAATATGAGGTTGTCCAAAACAACTTTTTACTTCACCACTCGCCGTAAACTCAACCGTTAATTCACCAACCGCTTTACTTTGCTCCCAAGCTTGTACGACACAAGTGGTATGCCCATCGGCATTGGTGACTTTCGTTGGATAATCCCCCGCTGGAGTAAAGCCTATAGCGTTCAGCCTTTGCTTATCACCTAATAACGTATGACTATCACCACCCACAATGACATCCACATCGGTCAGTTTACTCGCCATGGTGACATCATTTTCATAAGTTTGGTGGGTGAGGAGAACAATTTTGTTGATACCTTGCGCTTTGAATTGGTTAATGTATTTCTGCGCAGTCTCTGTTTCATCAAGAAATACCGTATCTGGAGACGGTGAGGAAGAAGCTTGAGTTTTACTTGAAATATCAATACCAATCACACCTATCTTATGCCCATCAAACTCAACTATTTGATAAGGCTTATACTTTCCAGCGATAGGATTATTATCAGGCACTTCGATATTCGCGGCCAATACAGAGGTTTTGCACTGCCCCTCCGCGAGTTTATCAAGGAAAAGTGCCAATGAAGCATTACCATCATCAAACTCATGATTACCAAGTGCAAATGCATCAAAACAGACCTGATTCATCATTAGTGCATCCGGTAATTCTTGTCGGAACAAGCTGTAAAACATGGTGCCAGTGATCGCATCGCCCGCATGCAATTTAAGAAGATTCTTATGTTTATTTTCGAGTTGTTTAAATTGGGCAACGACTTTGGCAAATCCTCCAACATCATTACGGACAGATTCTCCATTTAAAGTGAGCGCCATATTGGAGTGTGCATCCAGTTTTGAGTGATGATCGTTAATATGCGCAATCGTCAACGTCAAACTTTCAGGCTGTTTGATCACATTGTCTTCATTACAACCAGATAATCCAGCCACAATTGCACAGGCTAATAACGCTTTCTTTCCTAATACCATGATGAAAATCCCTTGGTTAACAGAATATCTATGCCTTGCCGACTTGATGCTGCAGAAGTTTTGACTGCGCAATTATGACGGTAAGCCGTTCCAGCATAAACTAGACCTTTTAGATTAAGTGATAATTAAGTTTTTATTATCAATAGGTTAATCATGCTTAGTGATGCATGATTGAGGCTGAATATTATTCGCAGGATTTCATCAGTTATGTGAGAAAGATCGATTGGTTGCAATTTAATTATTAATATTGTTAATAAGTTTACCAAATGTGTTGTTTATGAGAATTAAAACAGCGAATCAATCACTGCGTTGAATATTGTTTTTCAACGCACAGCTCAATATGCTCGAACGATTTAGGAAGGTCACATCCCCCTTCGGTCTAGAGTGGAAAGGGAGATATGCCCCACATACTCTTCCTACTTGAAGCTGCAACAGTGTTAGCTACGTTCGTTCTCTCCATGCGCAGAGTTTGCCTATGCGCATGGAGAGTCACTCACTTGCCGACGACCTACAACTCCAAGTTGTTGCGGTATAAATACTTAACCAAACAACCGCTTCCAAATACTTGGATTGCGTTTGTCATGGTATTCAATTCGCAGATCATCAACGGTTTTTAGGCTAGCTTTTGCTGCCTCGAGTTGACCGGCTTGCAAATGAGCGTCTATTTTATCCAAAGTCACCGCGAGCTTTTGGAAGCCTTCTTGGTAAGTGGCTTCTTTTTCAACAGGATAAACACCTCGTTTGGCTTGTTCAACCAAGCTTTCGAGGGTAGAAATCGGTGCTTGCATCGCTTCAACGGTTGGCGCTTCTGCGGCCTGTTTAAAGGCGAGCTTCATGTCTTGCATGATTGATTTGAGATCTTGTCCCGCGGCAAAAACCGGAGTGGCGAGCAATGCTGCCGCTAGAATCAGTGTTTTTTTCATTTTTCGACTCACTTTTGAAGGGAGTGGAATTGTACGCCATTCTACCTGCAAAAGTGAGCTGCGTTTTGTTGCAAAATTAAAGTAGACCAGCAAACTCTTCAATCGGCTGGCGACCACGTAACTCAAGAAAGTCGAGAAACTGACGCGCGGTATGAGTGATCACACGTTGCGGGTTAATGCCCACTTCATCAATCAGTTGACTGGCTAGGGATAAACCGCCGATATCCAGACAAAAATGAGCGTCACTGCCAGTGGTGATGTAGGCATCAAGCGATTTCGCAACACGAGCAATCTCGTAACAACGATCAATGCTGCCCACTCGGCTATGCCCTTTTAGTGTGCTGTTGTTGATTTCAATCGCCACATTGTGCGCTTTGGCACAGGCAATCACCTGCTCGAAATCAAAATCAAAATGCGGATTACCCAGATGCCCTAGCGCATCCACTCGACCGCCTTTGATGGTTTCGATCAGGGCTTGGGTGTGCGCTGCTTTATCGGCGGGATGAAATACTGGCTCGTGGAAACTACCAATTACCCAATCCAAGTTGTGATCCACGCTCGGGTGTAAATCAATCTCACCTTGCGTATTGAGGATGTTAGCCTCGACACCGCGGATCACGCCAACACCCTCCAGAAAACGGGGCAAAATGCGCTGGTTAGAGAAAAACCAATAATGCGGCGCTCCGGGCATAGATTCGGCATGATCAGTGGTACAAAACAGCGTCAAGCCATTTTGCTTGGCCGCACGCGCATTCTCAATCAGCGTGCTGTAAGCGTGACCACTGGCGTAAGTGTGAGTGTGAGTATCTACAGCTAATTTCATTTCAACAGTCCTTCCAAACGCATTGCCGGCGAGTGTAGCAGCCTCCCCCTAGGGTTGCTATGTTCAATCGTGCACTTCATGGCCTTGCACCACAGACATAACACGCCCCAAAGAGAGGCTCAGTTTGCGACACCAAGCCAAACAAACAGATTTAATCGCGTGATTTTTTGCAACCTGGCCAAGATGGACAATACTTATCTGTGTTATTTGGCTTAGGTAACATTATGAAAAAGCGTCGTTATTCCCTATCTATCCATATCAGCAGTCTGTTTTTTATTCTGATCTTATTCATCGGCAGTGTGCTGATTGCGATCAGTTATTACAGCTCTCAACAACTTCTGGCGGGTAGTGCGAGAACCTTAGCACACGAGAACAGCAAAAAGCTCGAAACCGTGTTTACGCAAAATGTGGCTCCTATCCTGACAACCCTTGATTTTCTTGCCACTAGCCATTTTATTGAGCACACCGAACCGCCACTACAAGATCAACGTTGGTTAACCTCAGTGTTACGCGCATTTGAGCAATCTTCGAACTTAAATTCGCTCTATTTTGCCAATGAAACAGGGCAGTTTTTTATGTTCCGCCCCTTACTTAGCCGTGCAGACCGAGTGATGTTTGCGGCACCAGATGACGCAGTACTGTGGATGAACTACAGCCATATCGATGGCACCAACGACATCTATTTTCTCAATCAAGAGATGAAATTAGTCGGGCAATATAAAGAGGTCGCCCATTTTTTTGATCCGAGAGTACGCCCTTGGTATCTGAATGCCGCCAATGATGGAGTGGTCCGCATTACCGAGCCCTACCTATTTTTCACTCTCCAAACCTATGGGTTAACCTTGTCACGCCGCTCATTCAGTGGCAAACAAGTCGTGGGGGCCGATTTAACGTTGAAAGCCCTTTCCAATGAACTGAGTAAACTTGGCTTCTCCGATCATTCACAACTGATCTTGCTGGATCAGCAGCTACGCCCCCTAGCAGAGCACGATTCAGGGCTCAATCTTCGCTCCGATCCAGAGCAGATTAAGCAATCGCTCTTAAATAGTGACACACCGTTTGCTTCTGTCATGAGCCGCATTACTAGCCAAGCGCAATACGATACTCCCCATAGTCAAGGTCAAGATTGGGTCACTACCCTCACGCCAGTCAAACTCAACCAGCAGTTGCATCTGTTTTTAGCGCAAGCGACACCGAAAGATGAACTGCTGGCGGATCTTATCACCTTACGTAATCGTCAAATCACCAGTGCGATTGTGTTGCTTCTGTTTTGCTTCCCTGTCGTCATTTGGGTGGCGAAACGACTCTCCAGCCCATTACACAATCTCATCCAATTGACTGATAACATCGCGCGTTTTAACTTCAAAAAAACACGCTACCCACAAACCATGATTACTGAAGCGGCGAACTTAAGCCAATCCATCCAATTAATGGAACATGCGTTACACGACCTGCTTCGCTTACTGCGCGAAACCACTAACAATCAAGATTTCGCTCAACTGGCAAGAACCATAGCTCACCAGAGTTATGCCATCACTAAAGCCGAAACCATACTGCTGTATGTGTATGATCAAGAAAATAATCAATTTTCTGTTGCCGCCAATCACGCCATCATACCGTTCAAAATCGATATTAATCAGCTACTCAGCAGCAGTGCATGGTTGTTAGCGGAGCTGCGCAAAGGGGAAACTATCCACCTCAATCGCAAAGACAATATTCTGCGCACGTACCTCGATCAGCTTTACAACTCAGACTTGTACTTATTCCCACTACTGAACCGCGAGCGTCAATTAGTCGGGATTGTCTGTTTGGGCTATGAACGCACCATAGAAAACGTTCAAGCCGATAAACACGCCTTTTTGCGTGAACTGCTCAGTTTTGCCGAAATCGCCAAAGACAACATCGATAAAATTCAGCAACAAAAAGAGATGCTGAATGCATTCGTCGAACTGATTGCATCGGCGATTGATACCAAGTCGCCCTATACCGGAGGCCATTGTCAACGCGTTCCTGAATTAACCCGTTTGTTAGCCGAAGTCGCTGCCAAAGATAAACGCTATTTCGCTGAATTCACGATGAGCTCCGAACAGTGGGAAGAGTTAACCCTCGCGGCTTGGTTGCATGACTGTGGCAAAGTTACCACGCCAGAATTCGTGGTTGACAAAGCCACTAAGCTGGAAACGATTTACGACCGGATCCACGAGGTGCGCATGCGCTTTGAACTCTTAAAAATGCAAGCGGAGCGCGATTACTGGCAAAGCTGCGCTCAAGGGGGGGATCCAAAACAGGCAGAGCAGGCGTTGAAGGCGCTGCATCAACAATTGGACGACGAGTTTGCTTTTGTGGCTCAGTGTAACCTTGGCGGCGAAGGGATGAGTGATGACGATCTCAAACGACTGGAGCAGATCGCTCAGCGCCAATGGCAGCGGACTTTAGATGACCAAATCGGCATCTCTTGGGTTGAGAAAAGCCGCGCCGCAGCCCCAGCTCCATTGCCGGTCTGGGAACCGTTGCTGGCCGATAAGTCTGTCCACCAAATTCCTTGGCCACAAGGCAAAACCCCACAAGAAACATGGCAAGAAGCCTTCTGTCTCACGCCTCCGGCTCTGCAATACAATCGTGGGGAGCTGCATAATCTCAAAGTCAAACGGGGCACCTTAACCGCAGAAGATCGGTTTATGATTAATGATCACATAATACAGACTATCTTGATGCTGCAACGCTTACCCTACCCCAAACATTTACAAGGCGTGCCCGAAATTGCGGGTGGACACCATGAGCGCATGGATGGCAAAGGCTACCCACGAGGAATCGAAGCCTCGCAGCTGTCGGTACCTGCACGCATCATGGCGATTGCCGATGTGTTTGAAGCCCTCACGTCTAATGATCGCCCCTACAAGAAGGCCAAGTCCTTGCAAGAGTGCATTGATATCATGACATATATGGCCACCAGCGGGCACATCGACCCTAAACTCTATCTGCTGTTTTTGCAGCACAACCTTCATCAAACTTACGCAGAGCAATTTCTTTCGGCGGAGCAGTATCAAAATAGCGCTGTCGATACTCAAGAGCATATTCGAAAAGTGCTGGCGTATTTACGGGAAGATTACTAGCACATCAAGGCAGAAAGGCGCATTGACGCCTTTCTCATTTTTCCTTTTAAAAACGGATGGTTAACATTTTAACGTGTCACAATTCAATCGATTGCGTTATCAATAGTTGATGTATGTCAAAGAGTCGTAGACAATAAGCCCCCGAGTCGGGGATGAGTTTCGCTAGCACCAGTTCCTCCCCGCCGATTGATTTTTCCTATTAAACCTATAGGCAAGATCGGTTTTTGATTTGTGTATTGCGCTGCTAGGGTTGGCGCATGCTAACAATACCCAAAGGTTTTCCGGTGAATATGGATATTGATTCACTGCAAAATCAAGGGAGTACCTCGTTTCTAAAGGAAAGATGATGGTAATACCTGAAAACAGCAGCATCGTAATTTTCGGTGCTTCGGGAGATTTGACGTACCGTAAGCTTATTCCTGCGTTGTATCACCTCTATGCCAGTCAGCAACTGCCTAAATCGTTTGCGATTTTAGGTGTGAGCCGTACCGAGTACAGTGACGAGTCTTACCGCGAGAAGCTAAAGCGCTCACTGCAAGAGCTGGAAAAAACAGAACCTGCCGCTCTCAAAGCCTTCATGCAGCATGTGCATTATCAAGCGCTGAACACCTCAGAAATGGCTGATTATCAGCACTTAGCGACTCGCCTTGATACGCTGGCTAACGATTATCAGTTTGAGCAGCGCAATACGCTGTTCTATCTCGCGACACCACCAAGCTTGTATGGCGTGATCCCAGCTTGCCTTGCGGCACATGGCCTCAACGATGAGACTCAAGGTTGGAAGCGTCTGATCATCGAAAAACCTTTTGGTTACGATTTGCAATCTGCGCAAGAGCTGGATGTGGAAATCCACCGCCACTTCAAAGAGCATCAGATTTACCGTATCGACCACTACCTTGGTAAAGAAACCGTGCAAAACCTGCTGGTATTCCGCTTTGCCAACGGCATGTTTGAGCCACTGTGGAATCGTAACTTTATTGATTACGTGGAAATCACAGGTGCAGAATTCCTTGGTGTGGAAGAGCGCGGCGGTTATTACGATGGCTCTGGCGCGGTGCGCGATATGTTCCAAAACCACCTACTGCAAGTGCTGGCGATGGTCGGCATGGAGCCGCCTGCGGCGATCAACGCCGATTCCATTCGTAACGAAGTGAACAAGGTACTGCAAAGCCTACAACCGCTTTCTGAATCTGATCTGCGCAACAATCTGGTGCTCGGTCAATACACCGAATCGGAAGTGCGTGGGCAGTTTTTACCCAGCTACCGTAATGAACCGGGCGTCGCGGCGGATTCACGCACCGAAACTTACGTTGCGCTGAAAATGTTCATCAATAACTGGCGTTGGAATGGTGTGCCATTCTATGTACGCAGCGGTAAACGTTTACCAACGCGTGTCACCGAAG
Organism: Vibrio paracholerae; assembly: GCF_037672085.1. Classification (NCBI taxonomy): domain Bacteria; kingdom Pseudomonadati; phylum Pseudomonadota; class Gammaproteobacteria; order Vibrionales; family Vibrionaceae; genus Vibrio; species Vibrio paracholerae. The sequence continues at coordinate 943,225 of NZ_JBBHLM010000001.1, forward strand.
TGGTCATTCACTTCAAACGCACACCGCATCCTGTCTTTGGGCAAAATGCTCCAGAGAACAAGCTGATCATCCGTATTCAGCCTGATGAAGGCATTCTGATGAGCTTCGGCTTGAAAGAGCCGGGCGCAGGTTTCAAAGCCAAAGAAGTGTCGATGAATTTCCACTACGCCTCACTGGAGCAGATCAAAATGCTCACCGCTTATGAGCGTCTGCTGCTCGATGCTCTCAATGGTGATGCGACGCTGTTTGCCCGTACTGATGCGGTAGAAGCTTGTTGGAAGTTTGTGCAGCCGATCCTCGATTTCAAACAAGACCCGCAATCGCTGTATGGCTACGCCTGTGGCACTTGGGGCCCGAAAGAGTCGGATGACTTGCTGCGCCGTGACGGCCGTGAGTGGCGCTTCCCTTGTAAAAACCTCACTAACACGGATTACTGCGAATTATGATCAACCATAAAATTTTCCCAACTGCGGATGCCGTAGTGAAAAGCCTTGCCGACGATATGTTGGCGTACAGCCAGCAAGGTCAGCCAGTACACATTTCCTTATCTGGCGGCAGCACACCAAAAATGCTGTTTAAGCTTTTGGCAAGCCAGCCTTACGCGAACGACATTCAGTGGCAAAACCTGCATTTCTGGTGGGGGGATGAGCGCTGTGTGGCACCGGATGACGCAGAAAGCAACTACGGTGAAGCCAATGCGCTGCTGTTTAGCAAAATCAACATGCCTGCACAGAACATTCACCGCATTCTGGGTGAAAACGAGCCACAAGCTGAAGCAGAACGTTTTGCTCAAGCGATGGCGCATGTGATCCCAACCGAAAACGGCACGCCTGTGTTTGATTGGATTCTACTCGGTGTCGGTGCCGATGGTCATACTGCATCTCTGTTCCCAGGGCAAACCGACTATGCAGACGCCAATCTTTCGGTGGTGGCAAGTCATCCGGAATCTGGGCAATTACGCGTTTCAAAAACCGCGAAAGTGCTGCAAGCCGCAAAACGCATCAGTTATCTCGTTCTTGGCGCCGGTAAAGCCGAGATCGTAGAACAAATTCACACCACTCCAGCCGAGCAACTGCCTTATCCGGCAGCAAAAATTCACTCCACTTCAGGAGTGACCGAGTGGTACTTAGATTCAGACGCCGCAGCAAAGATTGCGTGAAGGAGAGAAATAAATGAAAGGTGATATCGGTGTAATCGGCCTTGCAGTCATGGGCCAAAACCTGATCCTCAACATGAACGACCACGGCTTCAAAGTGGTGGCACACAACCGTACCGCGGCTAAAGTGGACGAGTTCCTAGAAGGCCCAGCCAAAGGCACTAACATTGTTGGCGCTTACACGCTGCAAGAGCTGGTTGATAAACTGGCGACACCACGTAAAGTGATGTTGATGGTTCGTGCAGGTCAAGTGGTTGATGACTTCATCGAGCAACTGGTTCCACTGCTCGACAAAGGCGACATCATCATTGATGGTGGTAACACCAACTTCCCTGATACTAACCGCCGTGTCAAAGCGCTGCGTGAAAAAGGCATTCACTTCATCGGTACGGGTGTTTCTGGTGGTGAAGAAGGCGCACGTTTCGGACCTTCGATCATGCCGGGTGGCGCACCTGAAGCGTGGGAAGCGGTAAAACCGATTTTCCAAGGCATTTCTGCAAAAACTGACGCTGGTGAGCCTTGCTGTGACTGGGTGGGCAACGATGGTGCCGGTCACTTCGTGAAAATGGTTCACAACGGTATCGAATACGGCGACATGCAGCTTATCACTGAAGCTTACCAGTTCATGAAAGATGGTCTGGGAATGTCGGCCGATGAAATGCAAGCCGTGTTTGCTGACTGGAACAAAACTGAGCTAGACAGCTACTTGGTTGAGATCACCGCTGACATCCTTGGCTACAAAGATGAAGATGGTGAAGCGTTGGTTGAGAAGATCCTCGATACTGCTGGCCAAAAAGGCACAGGTAAATGGACGGGCATCAACGCGCTGGACATGGGTATTCCACTGACGCTGATCACCGAATCCGTGTTCTCTCGCTGCCTATCCGCACTGAAAGATCAACGTGTTGAAGCAGAAAAACTGTTTGGTAAAACCCAAACTCAAGTCGAAGGTGACAAACAAGTTTGGGTTGATGCACTGCGTCAAGCGCTGCTGGCTTCAAAAATCATCTCTTACGCACAAGGCTTTATGCTGATGCGTGAAGCATCGAACGAGAATGGTTGGAACCTAAACTACGGTAACGTGGCTCTGATGTGGCGTGGTGGTTGTATCATCCGCTCTGCATTCCTCGGCAACATCCGTGATGCGTTTGAAAAGAACCCTGAACTGGCGTTCTTAGGCTCTGATGCCTACTTCAAAGGTATTCTGGACAACTGTCTGGCAGCATGGCGTAAAGTGGCAGCGAAGTCGCTGGAAGTCGGCATTCCAATGCCATGTACGACTTCAGCACTGACCTTCCTTGATGGTTACACTACGGCTCGCCTGCCAGCGAACCTGCTGCAAGCACAGCGTGATTACTTTGGTGCGCACACTTATGAGCGTATCGATCGTCCGCGTGGTGAGTTCTTCCACACTAACTGGACGGGTACAGGCGGAAATACTGCATCTACCACTTACGACGTGTAATGACACCTAGTAGGAAAGCGTCATACTGATAAGGATGAAATTAGGGCTAGCTACTTCTTTCGTCTCAGCCTATAATTTCGCCGTTCAGGGAGGATGTCGGTTTTACCGACATCCTCTATTTTTTTCTGCACATTTCGCTTTTAAGAGAATCGATGATGACAATCAACAAGTACTATGTTTTGGTTCCACAGGCTTTGGAACAGTCAACACATCAGGACAGTGACGTTGCATCTGACATGGAAGCTCAGCGCCAACAAATGGTAAAAGAAGCACAAAATCAAGGCGGTTTGTAACTCAAACCACGCCGATAAAAAAGCACCTCAGGGTGCTTTTTTTATGTCCATTTTCCGCGATATACCTAAAGAGCGAGTGGTCACTAGACAGCGAATACATTCATTCCCATGCTCATAAATAGACTACGTGATTAGAGTGAGCTTACGCCACCGAACGTGCAGGTAGAGACAGTATAGAAAATCAACTAATCCTCGAAACTTCCTATCGATTAGTTCAACTAGCGAAACAATCATGTTGCCAAGTCGCTATATATCCAACTCTGTGCTTTGCTTAAACTCACCGCAACAAAACAAACTTCCCAACAACGGAGTCTTACAATGAACACATTAACCAAACTACTTGCTGCTACCATGACTTTATCTGCTCAAGCCATGGCTGCGACCCCACTGACTTTGGATGTCTACAACGCCGATGGTAACAGCTTCCATGTGAATGCAACCGTGGTGTACGGTGAAACCGAAGCGATGGTAGTGGATACTGGCTTTACCAAAGCAGATGCGCTGCGCATCGGCGCGAAAGTACTGGATTCAGGTAAAACCTTAAAAACCATTTTCATCTCTCAAGCGGATCCAGACTACTACTTTGGCGCAGAAGTGTTAAAGCAGATGTTCCCGCAAGCAGAAGTGATTGCAACCCCAGGTGTGAAAGCGAAAATCGAACAGAAACTGCAAGGTAAGCTGGATTTCTGGGCACCGAAAATGGGCACCAACGCGCCAGTGAAACCAGTTCTGCCAACCGCATACCAAGGTAAAACACTGGAAATTGACGGCCAAACTATCGAAATTCGTGGTACCGAAGGTGAACTGAAACATCGTCCTTATTTGTGGATCCCTGCCAATGCAGCGATCTTGGGGAATGTGGCTGTATACGGTAACGTTCATCTATGGATGGCCGATGCACAAACCGACAGTGAGCGCAAAGCTTGGGCTGAACAACTCGACGAAATGGCAGCGCTTAAGCCAAAAGTGGTCATTCCAGGACATATGACACCGGGAACCGCCATGGACAGCAGTGCGATTACGTTTTCACAAAAATACCTAGCTGATTTTGCCAAAGCGAAAGCCTCTAGTAAAAATAGTGCGCAACTGATTGAAAAAATGAGCAAAATCTATCCGGATGCAGGCCTGCCTATGGCGCTTGAAATTGGTGCGAAAGTTCATACTGGTGAAATGAAATGGTAAGGGTTCACTACATTTTTGACCCTATGTGTGGGTGGTGCTTCGGCGCCACCTCACTGATGGAACAACTGGCACAACAATCCCATCTTGAACTGGTACTACACCCCGGTGGCATGATGGACAAAGCACAGATCAGTCCTGATTTTCGCGCGCATATTTTGCAAGCCGACCAACGCATTCAGCGTGAAACAGGCGCAGAGTTTGGCGAGGCGTATTTAGAGCGTGTACGCAGTGGTCAACCACTCATGCTCGATTCGTACCTCACAGCCCAAGCCATCATTGCGGCACGCCTGGCTGGCAAACGTGATTTCGACATGCTGAAAGCCATTCAGCGTGCGCACTACCAGCAAGGTCTGGATGTGACACAAACGGATGTAATGCAACAATTAGCGCAAACGATGGGCATTACCCCTGAAACATGGCAAAACGTGATGCCACAAGCTGCAGCAAAAGTACGCAGTGACATTGCTCAAACCCAACGCTTAATGCAACAACTGGGTTTAGGTGGTTTTCCTTCGTTAGCTATCGAGCAAAATAACGAGTGGTACACCTTAAGTCCTAGCCATTACTATCGCCGCCCACAAGAGTGGCAAGCTTGGTTAGAATCTCTCAGCGTCACAGCATAAAAAATTGACACCCTACTATGGGGTGTCAATTTTTTACTCGATTAATAAATCGGAGACTCTTTTTTGCCAATCCGCTAGCTCATCTTGCCAATGTTGTTGCTGTTTGTCTGAGCTATTTTGCAAAATTTGCACAACATAGCGCTGACCTAATTCGCGGTTATAACTCAGCTTGGCTTTCAAAATCATCCCGTAATACTGCTCAGGGTTTAGTAGTAAAGATTCGAGTTGGACCTGAAATGCTTCTGGTTGTGTTCTTTGTTGCAATAATGTACGCACCTGCTCACGCATCGTCGTTTGAAATCCTATCCAATCGTTGGCGGTGGGTTGAATATTGTTACTCCAAACCTTGACCAACTCTTGCTGGGACTTATTTAAGGAGCCAAGCCAATCTTCTAGACGGTCCTTGATCCGCTCTTGATAAAAATCACGCAGCCCACGCTCATCCATCTTAATGAATTTATTAGAAAATTTGTCATGTCGTTTAATGAAGGCTTGCATAAACTGTTCGGTTTGCTCCTCACTGAGCGTGGCGGCCAGCCGGCTGACATCCGGTAGCAGCTTGATAACCAGACGCTGATAGTAAAGTCGCATTTTCTCTTGGTACTGGGCGACCTGCTCAACCGTTACTTCACGTAAAGAGAGCGCCGAAAGTTCATCCATGATTGCCAAATAATCGGGCAATTCTTGGGCACGATGCCAGATCTGTAAACTCGGCATCGTTTGTTTAATCAACGTTTTCTGCTGCCTATTCAGGTCAACAAAATCCTCAGCATATTCAATCACAAACCAATCAAGATTGTGGTAGACCAACTTAGTCGCGCAACCAACCAGCAAGGTACAGAGCAGAAGTACACGAAGCCATTTCAACATAAGAGAAGTCCTTTCTTAATCACTCTGGGTTTTACGCAGTAATTCAAGCGAACGTTCAACACCCCAGTGAGAAACTTAAAAAAGAATGGCTGAAGCCTTGAGAGAAAGAAAGCTGACCCAAGCCAGCTTTCGGATTTATTTGGAGAGAACCCACAATCTGGCGACATTTTCGGCCAAATCGGCAAGGTTAAAATCGGACTCTTTCAGCGCATCTTCCAGCGACATGGCCCGCGGCACCGCAGCGAAAACCGCATCGATCCCGCACTGGTACACGGCTTGATAGTTATCGCCAGTACAGCCGCACAACGCCAGCACAGGAACGTCAAAGCGTTTGGCAACTTTGGCCACCCCCATTGGGGTTTTGCCATGTACAGTTTGACTGTCGATGCGCCCTTCGCCAGTGATCACTAAATCTGCATCACTGACTTGATGAGCAAGTTGCACCGTCTCCAGCACAATCTCAATACCCGGTCGCAATCTTGCTTGAGTATAGGCCCAAAGCGCCGCGCCCATCCCCCCTGCAGCCCCCGCACCGGCACTCTCTAAAACCATTTTGCCAGTCACTTTTTCCGTGAGTAAACCAAACTGCCGTAAGGCTCCATCCAATAATTGAACATCTTCTGGCGTTGCCCCCTTTTGCGGACCAAATACCGCAGACGCACCTTTATCGCCACATAATGGGTTGTTCACATCACAGGCCACCAAGATATCGCAATGCTGTAACCTTGGGTCGAAATCTTGTAAATCGATGTGGGTCAACTCGCGTAAGCCTCCACCAGTCAGTTGGATGGGATCGCCATCGGCATTGGTAAAGCGCGCGCCAAGTGCCGCAAGCATGCCCACGCCGCCATCATTGGTCGCACTACCACCTAGACCAATAATCAGCTTAGTGACACCTTGATCTAACGCGTGTCGGATCAGCTCTCCCGTACCAAAACTGGTGGTGAGTTTAGGGTCGCGCTGCGCAACTGGCACATGGTGCAGGCCACTGGCCGCGGCCATTTCGATCACCGCAGTTTGGTTATCTCCCAACATTCCATAGAAGGCCTCGACTCGTTTACCTTGTGGCCCCATCACTTTGACTTCAACAAGTCGTCCTTGTGTGGCGTCCACTAACGATTGCACCGTCCCTTCGCCACCGTCCGCAACCGGGATAGCGACAAATTTTGCATCATGCCATACCCGAGCCAACCCAGCTTGAATCGCATCACACACTTGTTTTGCCGTTAAGCTCTCTTTAAAGGAATCTGGGGCGATAACCACTTTCATATCACGCGCTCCTGCCTATTTTTTGCCATTATTCCGTCTCTTTTGCGCATCACCATTTATGTACTCATATCATCATCCAAAAATCCGATACTCAATAAATCTCGATAACCGTTGGTTAAAAGTGTGATGACTTCTGGATACCCGCCCATCACGGTATGCGCATAAAAAGAAAAGCTGCCCGCAGGCAGCTTTGATGGGTAAAAGTAGAGGTCTTGATTATGTGCGGATATGCGCTATTGCACTATTGAGATCGTCAACGTTGCGTTGTAAATCCACCACAACAGGACCCAGTTGTTTGATCGCTAGGTTCATTTCACCAGACAGCGATTTAATGGTACTGAGATTACTTGAAATCTCATCACTCACGCTTAATTGCTCCTCAGTCGCGGCAGCAATTGACGTGTTGAGTTTATGGATCTCTTTGGCCGAGCCTTGGATAGCCACTAACGAGTCGTTGGCAACGCCCATATTGCCACGGGTTGACTGCATTTTATCGGCACTGACGCGGATCGTTTTGGTCGACATTTCCGCTTTTGCTTGCAACATAGAAATCATGGTTTCAATCTCGCCCGTCGATTCTTGAGTACGCTGCGCCAAAGAACGTACTTCATCGGCGACCACCGCAAAACCTCGCCCTTGCTCACCCGCGCGAGCCGCTTCAATCGCCGCATTCAACGCCAGCAAGTTAGTCTGCTCTGCAATCGCTTTAATCACATCCAGCACGTTACCGACATTATTGGACTCAGTAGCCAGTTGTTGAATGATCTCTGAGGTTTTTTGGAATTCGCCATCTAAATCAGCAAATTCGCGAATCGTTTTCTCAAACACTTGTTTGCTGTTGTTGGCTTCTTTTTCAGCACTGCCTGCATACTCTTCTGCCATATTAGTGCTTTGAGACACACTCGATAGCGCCGATGTCATCTCTTCCATCGCGGTCGCAGCCATATTCAACTCTTGATCTTGCTGGCTCGACATTTTCATATTTTGCTCAGTGATACTACGAATGGTGTCGGAAATTGAGGAAATGGTGTGGTTAACCTGATTAATTTTACTGATGGTTGAGCCATAACTGACCAGCACTTTGTTAATCGTACGTCCAATTACTGCAAGCTCATCATCACTCTTTTCATCAACTCTTAATGTAAGGTCTGAATTGTCATCGGCTCTTTGTAAAACACTCGCCATTCTGTCAATCGGTGCAACAATTTTACGATTGACCACGACATAGCCAATAATCGCAATAATCGTAACCGCAATTAATGAGATATTGCCGATCAGTACGGTACTTTTTACTTGTTCTGCAGCTTGGTTAAACTGTTGTGCGGTACGTGTTTCAAGCTCTTGGAAGAAGCGGTCAATCGGTGCCATGATCTTGGCTTTTTCACGATGGTACTCTTCACTGTGTAACAGTTGTACCGCCATGTTGACATCCGGCTCACCTTTTACCGTGTAGTTGCCACTCGCATCAGGAAACAAGCCTTTTACCGCGTTCATGGCTTTCACTTCCATACTCACTAAAGCATCCGAGTTATTTTGCGCTTCTTTTAGCAAGGCGAACTCTCTGTCACTAAAACCGAGGTCTTTCATCATTTGCATCAACGTAATGGTTTTTCCATCCGGTTTAGGCTTTTGGCCGTACTGCAGAACAAGATCCCAATAAATGGTGTGGTAGCTCTCGGGACGGGGCTTTTTGCCGTTGCGGATATCGAGAATGTCCATATACATTTTTTCGTATTTTTCATCCCCAGTGACCACATAGGTGCGCCCTAAACGGGTCAAGTCATCGGAACTTTGGCGTAGCTCATCCGCAGCTTGGTAAGATTGATAACGGATCAACGATAATCTATCGACTTGCTGTTCAAGGCTATCCAGTTGGAACACGGTCGCCATAGTAATCGCTATGCCTACGCCTATCGCCGAAAAAACAAGCTTCATTGTGGTGTTAATTTTCATGAAAGATCCTTCTAGGAAAAACAGGGCATATCTGAACATTTATAATGACGTTCTTGTTGTTACTTTCAGCTTAGAAGATGTTTAACGAACTGGTAGGAGAATCTTGCTTTTTTCTGTGGGTAATCATTGAGAAGTATTTATTTGAAGCTTATTAGGTTACAACTTCAACTAGGGAGGAATGGCCACCTAAAAATAAAGCGGCTTTGCAGCCGCTTATAAAGATGTCGATTTATGACTCAAGAGCCATGCTTAACCGTTGGAAATCTTGCGGTGACCTTCTTCCAGATGAACAAAGTCCACCAAATCATCACCAGAGACCTGATAAGCTTGGCCAAAACCTTTCACGAATAAGCCCTGCTCTGGCTGTAGACGGAATAACATGAAGTCTTGCAGTTGACTGAGACCATCAATGATTTCGCCAAAGCGCTCACCCATTTGTGCAATCACTTGGCACCACAACTCGCTGTCACGTTCAACCATGCTAGCAACTGCATCAAAGGTCAGACGTTTACGGGCGAAAAGTTGTTTTGCTTCCGTTTCATCTTCAATCATCATAATCGACACTTGCGGATTGACTTCAAGGTTACGGGCATGACGGGCGATGTGCGAAATCAGCACAAAGTAGCCTTCTTGATTTTGTACGAAAGGGGCATAACTAACATTCGGACGACCTTGCGCATCGACTGTCGCCAGTTGCAGCGTTTTACGCTCTTGACGGAACTCTTTGATTTCTGGCTCTAAACGACCCTGCAAACGCTCTTGCTTAACTTGCTGATCCATCTCTTTCTCCTCAACGATGGTTTATTATTGTTTGTGTTGTTGCTGCATTGCTTTAAAGCGTGCGACTTGATCTGGGATCAAGTCGCGTTTCTCATCACGTCCCAGATAGATTTTGAACGCGTTTTCACCTTGAGCGGTAAAGAAGCCGAAGTAGTGGCTCTCGCGTCCCATAAATGGCTTACTGACTAAAGCCACATGGCTAATATTTTCGAGTTTCAAATGGCCATGCAGTTCCCCATCACGACCCATTAAATTGTAGTAACCCCGTGCAACTTTCCCTTTTGGAAAAGGCGCTTTGACTTCAAAAATAGAACCCGCAATGGTCATGATCGTGGTGACAGGGCCCCATTCTGGAAGACTTTCTAAAATGGTTTGCGCATGAGAGCCATCCACTACGGCGACCATCTCTTCAGGAAGAGCATGTACGATGTCAAATTCAGTGACATTGAGTTGCTCAGCCATGGCGGCAGGTAATAAAGTGGGTTGCTGCTCAAGCAGTTGAGCGACTTGCTGTTGTAATGATTCCATTGTTTTTTCCAGTCTAGTTTGCTTATGCGATACGCTGCTGTTGATATTTATACGAATGAATAAGCACCTGAATACAAGCCTGCGCAAGGCTTACCGACCAGAAGCGTCCGGCTGTAGTCAGAGTGAGATAGTCTTGCTCCACCTCAACCAAACCGATTTGTTGCCAACGTAAAAAGAGTGGCTTTAACCAGTCAAAGGTTTGGTGGTAATAAAATTTAGGTAAACGCTGTTTGGCGATGACGCCCGAGTCAAATCCGGCTTTCAAGGCTGCAAACAGAGGTTCATATTCATGTTGGCGAGCCATCATGGCGACAAGCGGTTGACCATTTTTCATCGCGTCAAGGTAAGTATCGAGCTGGCGATGTTGCATCAGTGAGTAACCGCCCATATTCCCGCCCGCGCCACAACCAATCGGTAGCACTTCGGCATAGGTTTTGGCCAAACTGTTATAAAGGCTGCGCTCGCGGTTGTCGCGAGTCCAGTGGTTTACGCTTAATGGACGCAGATGATGCTTCGCCATAAATTCCACCCCGATTTGGTACAAGGTGGCTTTATCTGGTGTAGTAGCTGGTGGGGGTAACTTGCCTTTTTCAACCAGATTGAGCATAGGGGCACTACCGCCAACGACGAGCTGGTATAAATCAACCCCTTGTGCACCAGTCTGCATAAAGTCTTGCAGATCTTGCTCGAACACTTGCGCCGTTTGGTAGGGTAAACCGTAGAGTAGATCAATCACAATCGGCGCTTGTTGGGTCGCGGCCAACGAAGCAATTCGCTCCATCACCACCTCACGATCATCCAGACGTTTGGCTCGGCGTCTCACCTGAGTATTAAAACTCTGCACACCAAAAGAGAAACGGTTAAAACCCCCTTCCAGAGCGTGTTCAAACATCTCATCACTGAAGCGATGAATTCGACCTTCTAGGGTGATTTCACAATCTGGCGTTAATGGAAACGACTCACGGATTGCAGTGCCCAACTGCCGGATCTGCTCGGGAGAGAGCTCAGTCGGCGTCCCCCCGCCAATATAGACCGCATGAAAGACGCCAGTTTGTGTCCAAGGCAGTGCCGCTTTTTGTTTGATCTCTTCAAGTAACGCTGCAAAGTACGCATCCACCAACTGGCGACTCGCCGCGTTTTGGAAGAAATTACAGAAAGTACACCGTACTCGACAAAAAGGAACATGGATGTAGAGACACCGCACCTGTTGACGTTGGCTGACTTGTTGGGTGATGTGTTGCCACACGTTCGCCTGCTCATGACTCGCTACAGGCATCGCGATACCGCCTGCATGGGCTGAATGCTTATTTTGAAAAGCAAAACGCAGCGGATCTGGCGTATTCGCACCCAAAATAGATTCATCAAAATTATCTAAAATCAACATTCTCATTTCTCAAGCCAATCCCCATACGACAAGGGCTGCGCTTCTCTTCATCTCATACGATCAAAATCATAAATTGACGCTAATGATAATGCAATTGATAATTGCTATTATTAAGATGCTGAGCAATAATATTTGCCCACTAAGGCTAATCGCGTATGGATTTGCCCATGCCCCGTTAGTCTGCATGAATTGAAATAGCCAGTTTGATCAGCCTGCCACTTGCTGAGTTTTCAGAGACAGAAGCAATATTGCTGATCATCGTGAGGGAGAAGGACGTGAATCTGAACAGATATGTCATTGCGGGAGGGCTTTCCCTAGCTTTTCACGCGCTATTGCTTATCACGACAGATGAAGCACAGGTGTTTGCCATGCCTGCTGGAAACCCAACTCAATCGGTTTCGATCAATATGGTTTCGATGCCTAAAGTCGCGCACGCTCAACCAGAGCAAACCCAAACAGAACAATCAAAACCGGAATCGGTCAAGCCGACACCAGTACAAGAAGTCGTAAAAACTCCGCCTGTTAAGCCGAAGGTGGAGCCGCACAAACCTAAACCTCAAACCGTGAAAAAACCCGTACCGGCTGAGCAAGTCCCATCCAAATCGGTAGCGAAGCCGCAACCGGAGAAGGTAGAGCGTACCGCTGAAACGGCACAAAAGCCTGCGCCAACGCCTAACCAGCAACCGAGCCAGCCCACGGCAGCTAGCCAAGGCATCACAAGTCAACCTATTTTGGTGGATAAGCCCGCTTTAGTGAGCGCACAAGTTCAACCACGTTATCCACGTATTGCTCGTAAGCGCGGGATCGAAGGCACTGTGATGTATGAAATTTGGTTGGATGCGCAAGGTAATCAAATCAAGCAGCAGTTGCTCTCTTCATCCGGCACAGAAGCCCTAGATCAATCGGCGCTCGAAGCCATTAAACAGTGGAAATTTTCTCCACATATTCTTGACGGTGTGCCCGTAGCTCACCGAATTCATATCCCTATTCGTTTTAAATTGGAAGGCTAATGGAATCGTTACAACAACTCCAACAACAGCTAGGCCTGATGGCTTGGCCACTTTTCATTTGCTCAGCATTAACGGTAATGCTGCTCGCAGAGCGCCTATTTCAAGTGCTGCTCAGTTTAACCGTAGGCAAAGGAGCGATACGTCACGCTTTGCAAGCTACCTCCCCAAAAAACTCAAAGCAACTGGCTGAACTTACAGAGCATTTCGCGAGTAAGCGTCCGGTGCTGTATCGCGGAGTGGCGATGCTTTTGGCCCATCACCAATTTGATAAATCACTGCGCGAAGATGCGGCGGGCATTTGGCTACAGGAGCAACGTCACCAGTTTAACTCGGGGTTGCGTCTCTTGACTTTGATTGGTGTGATCAGCCCTTTGCTCGGTCTGTTGGGTACCGTACTTGGCCTGATTGAAATGTTTAAAGGGGTGGCCGCCACGACCGGAAGTATTACCCCCAGTGTGTTAGCCGATGGTTTAGGGGTTGCAATGTACACCACGGCAGCCGGTCTACTGATTGCCGTTCCGGCAGTTGCGGGGGCCCAATTGCTCAACCTGTGGGCGGATCGCACTATGGCTAAACTGGAACATACCCTGAACTACGTGAACCTGTGGCTAGAAGGCATGACACTGCACGCCGACACTTCACTGACAGTCGTGACACCGCAAGAGGCCACAACGGAAAACCTATGATCAAGTCCTCAGCCAAACACAACGACTTCGGCCTGACTCCGGATCTCACTCCGCTACTTGATATCATCTTTATCGTAATGGTGTTCTTACTGCTGACCGCGTCAGTACGCTTGGAATCGTTGGAAGTGGCTCTGCCCACGACCGATTCACCCGTAGTGAATGAAGTGAATAAAGAATCTATCACCGTCAATATCTTAGCCACCGAACCTTATTGGGCTATTGATGGTAAGCCCTACCTCGACTGGCATAACTTCTCGTTGGCGCTTTTAGAGTCGGTACAAGTGGATAAGCGCCCGGTAGTCATCGCCGCCGATCAAGGGGCTGAGGTTCAACAATTAGTCAAACTGTTGAGCTTTTTACAAGAAAACGGCATTCAAGCCACCCAGTTATTAACTGAACCTTCTCACTCTTAATGGAAACAAGATGAAAATCACTCAATCATTGGCTTTATTACTGGCCTGCTGCACCTCAGGCATCAGTTTCGCTCAAGAACGGATCGTCAGTGCAGGAAGTGCAGTGACTGAACTGATTCTGGCACTGGGTGCTGAGCAGCAATTGGTGGCGGTCGATGTCACAAGCGAAGTACCAAGCTCTCTCAATTTACCTACCGTCGGCTATCACCGCCGCTTAGCCGCTGAAGGCTTGTTAACTCTTGAGCCAACCCACCTGATTGGTTCAGATGAAATGGGACCCGATACTGCATTACAACAACTGCGCAGTTCCGGTATCCAAGTCGATGTGATCAACAGTGATTCGACGCCGCAAGGCTTGTTAACACGTATTGACCAAATTGCCCAAATCACCCACACCGAACAACACGCTCAAAAGCTGAAAGAGAACGTTCAGCAGCAGATCAATGCGTTGCAAGCTAAGCGTCCGGAAAAACCTAAGAAAGTGCTGTTTTTACTACTGCATGAAGGTCGTGCGGCCAACGTAGCGGGTAGCGATACCGTCCCCGATACCATTATTGGTTTAATTGGTGCTCATAATCCTGCCTCTCCTTCCATTACTTCGTATAAACCACTGTCCATGGAATCCATGATTGAGATGCAACCTGACATGGTGTTGGTCAGTGGTCGCAGCCTAGAAAAACTGGGGGGTGCCGATGCCGTGTTGAATGCCGTGCCTATGCTCGCGGCAACACCAGCAGGACAAAACAAGAATATTGTCGCGATTGATGGCCACGCCTTAGTCGGCGGCTTAGGTCTGAAAAGTCTGCAAGAAGCGCAGCGTATTCAAGCTCTGCTGTACCCCTGAGGCCACTCCCAGTGTTAAGACGATTTCCTTTTGCTGTGACCGTCAGTTGCCTGACTCTGGCGGTCTTCTTTGCAGGACTGTACTCCATTACTGTCGGACCGATGAACATCACCATCTCTGACAGTATTCAAAGCCTGCTTTTTCGCTCCGAGCAACTCACGAATGCGATTCATCTCGTGATCCATGACATTCGCTTACCACGCACGCTCCTTTGTTTGTTGGTTGGGGCGATTCTCGCACTATGCGGCACCGCTATGCAGGGGCTATTTCGCAACCCGTTAGCTGAACCTGGCATCATTGGCGTCTCCTCGGGCGCTTCTCTTGGTGCGGCGCTCGCCATCGTGTTGCTCAGTGATGTGGTGTCAAGCCTGCCTTGGGTAAATAGCTTGGTGCTGCCTATCGCAGCATTTATCGGTGGTGCGCTGACAACCGTATTGGTTTATCGTCTTGGCACCTCTAAATTTGGGACTTCGGTGACTATCATGCTGCTGGCTGGGGTAGCCATTTCGGCCCTTGCAGGCGCAGGTATTGGTTATCTTAATTATCTCGCGAGCGATCAAATGCTGCGCGACTTAACCCTATGGTCTATGGGTTCCGTGGCAGGCGCGACGACCTCCAGCATTGTGCTGTGCAGTGTCACTCTAATCATACTATTTGCCTATTTCCATTGGCGATCGATGGCACTCAATGCCTTATTGCTTGGAGAGGCGGAAGCGCGCCATCTTGGTGTTCCAGTACAAAAACTCAAAAGAGAGATGATTCTGCTTTCGGCGGTGGGCGTCGGGGTTGCGGTAAGTGCCGCAGGGATGATCGGTTTTGTGGGGCTTGTGGTGCCACATATTGGTCGCATGTTGGTGGGTCCCGATCATCGTAACTTAGTGCCAGTCTCCACCCTACTTGGCGCATTGATGCTCACCCTTGCAGATATGGTCGCTCGAGTTGCAGTTGCGCCCGCTGAATTGCCAATTGGCATTGTCACCGCACTGGTCGGGGCCCCCTTCTTCTTGTATCTCCTATTCCAACAAAAAGGCCGAATATTCTGATGCAGACTATTGCAATTCAAGGCAGGGATCTTTGTGTCACCTACGGCTCTCGCCAAGTGCTCGATCATGTGGATATCACCTTGCGCTGTGGCGAAGTTGCAGCCTTACTCGGCCCTAACGGAGCCGGGAAAAGTACCTTACTGAAGCTGCTCTGCGGTGAAATGAGCGGAGCAGGCAAACTCGATTATTTTGGTGTTCCAGCATCGCAGTGGCCTGCCGAAAAACTGGCTAACCATTTGGGCATTTTGCCCCAGCAGAGCTCGCTGACCTTTCCTTTTACCGCGCAAGAAGTGGTTGAACTTGGGGCAATTCCACTCAATCTACCGCGTAAAGAAGTAGAGCGTGTCGCCCGTCATTACATGCTCAAAACCGATGTGTTACATCTCGCAGCCAGTCTTTACCCTTCTCTTTCTGGAGGTGAAAAGCAGCGCTTACATCTCGCGCGAGTACTCACTCAACTGCACCAAGCCGGTCAACAGCGTATTTTGATGCTGGATGAGCCAACATCAGCACTCGATCTCGCTCATCAACACAACACGCTGCAACTCGCGCGTCAGTTAGCCGATGAAGAACAATGTGCCGTCGTCGTTGTGTTGCATGATTTAAACCTTGCCGCGCAGTACTCAGATCGCCTGATCCTGCTTCATCAAGGCAAAATTGTATGTGATGCGGCACCTTGGCAGGCGCTGACGGCAGAAAGAATTGAGCAGGTTTACGGCTATCAAGCGCTGGTTGCCGCCCATCCTACTCGCGATTTCCCAATGGTTTATCCGGCTTGAGGTGTCCCTCAAGTCGGTTGCATCGGCTTTTATCATCGCCATAGGCATCGATTCTATAGGCATATCTTAGGCATAGACCAAAAGCTCTGTACCTAACCGTTGAGTTTAGCCGTTGAGTTTAGGTACAGAGCTTTTTACTGATGAAGTAGGCAGAAGGTGAAGAATCAATTCACCATGCTGACTAACGAGTGCCCCAGCAACCATTCCACTTCTTTTTGGCTCTCTTGTCCGAATTTCTCTTCCGTCAATTTATAGAGGCGATTAACCCCTTTATGAGCAAAATCATGTGCACGCTCCGCTGTCACAATGTGGTGAAACAGCAGGCGCAAAATGGCCACAAACTCAGATTTCTCCATGGCTTTTAGCCAACTGTCACGAAATGCTTCCATGTCGTGTTCAAAATCGAGGTATTCCATAAACATTTTAAATATGCGTCCGTCTAACGCAGAGGCGAAATCGGTTTTCTTCGGGAAATGGTGGCTGATCCCAGTTCGGGATACCCCAGTTTGCTGGCTGAGAGTGGTGTAAGACATTTTGTCATAACCCAGTCGAAGCAACTGGTCGACAACCGCATCCATAATGGTCTGAATCGTCACTTCAGTATCTTCTTTACTACGCTTAGGCATGGTCAGGCTCTTTTCTAACGTCAAATCTTTGTCTGCTTAACAAGTCAGCAGCACGATAATTATCATTAAAATGATCAGGGGCAAACACTACGATGGAGTGAACTCACTACTACGGTTTGACTCACCTATTCAATACTAGACAGCCAAACGGTGAGTTCTTACATTTGCATAAACCTTTGTTACTTTTTTGAACAAGGTCACTTGTATAAACCGCTGTTGGCTAGGTAACCGCAATAAATCATATTTTGGTAAGCAAATAATCCAACAATCTATTGAGTGTGACAATGAACTGGTCGAAATTCTGACAATTTTCCGACACTTGGAACGCCAAATTACCGGAGAAGATCACAGAAGTCCCTACTCTCTCCCACCAGATGATCGCGCTTTGTACTTTTATTTCCCTGTATTTCCTTCTTCATTTTATATCCTAAGTAGCAGACCATTTTTGTGGCATAAGCCTAAAGAGAGGACTAAAATGGCCACATTATGAATAAGTAAATTAAGTCGTAAGAGGATTAGGATATGAGTAACCAAACTTGTGTAGAAAATGAAGTATGTGAAGCGTGTGGCTGCGCTGGCGAAATCGGTTTTATTATTCGCGAAGGTGATGATGTCGCAGAAGTTTCTCTGTTTGGTTCGGATAAAGCGCATTTAGAAGGCAAGCTGGCAGAATACATTAGCTTAGCCAAGCAAGTCTGTGCGAATGTTGAGTATGAAGTGGCTCCCATTGCAGATAACGCGACTGAACTGCACGCTCGTTTTAAATTTGAAGTGAGTGCTGAAAAACTGATTTTCGAACTGAAAACACGGGCGCTTGCACGCTAATCGTCACCTCATCACATCGAGCGGGCTCAAGCCCGCTTTTCTTTTCTCACTTTCTCGTCGACGCCAATCCAATATCCCCTTTATACTGACAAAACTCGCCACACAGGATAAACGCTTCGCCATGATGCTTCGTGTTATTGCCCTTTCATTGTCGCTTATCGCGGGTTGCACACATGCGATAACTTTGGATCTCTACATGGTGCTCAACCATCTCGACAATTACGGTAACCTTGATCTGCGCGGCAAGCCCTACACTTCCTTGCCGGAAAACTTCACGATCAAAGGGAATTTGAATATCGCTAAAACCGCGATCAAATCGCTACCAAAAGGCACCATCATAGAGGGCAGCTTAGATGCCTCAAACAGTTCGCTGGAAAAAGTACCACGGGGCACGAGCATCAAAGGCTACGCCAACTTACTCGGGACCAAAATTCAATCGTGGCCATCGGGTGTAAAAGTAGGCGGTTATCTCAACTTTACTGACACGCCATTAACCACCCTTCCAGCACGAATGACGGTAAAAGGGGATCTCAGCGTGATCCGTACACCGCTCACTGACTTGCCAGAAGGTATAGTGATTGAAGGACACCTCTTCATTGGCGGCTCACAAATCACTCGCTTCCCAGACACAATGACGGTTAAGGGCAATATTTACTTAGGGGGTAACCAAATCAGTAAATGGCCAAGCAAACTCACACTCGGGGGCGCTGTCGCTCGCTAATGTAGAAGAAGCAAAAGAGGATCCGACTTAGCTCCTCTTTTGCTTAAGTGAGGGGATTAGATGTGATTACGTACAGGATTGGCGTAAGCATCCAACAAATAACGATGAGCAGGCTCAGGCAACTGTGCCAATTTTGCCTGTAACACTGCGCGCACTTCTGGCGTAATGTCTTTATCGTCTTGTCCAGCCGCTAAACGATTGATTGGGAACAGCACATAGTTATGGTGGATCTGTCGATCAATCTCTTGCGCCAAGGCTTCTGGTGTCTCAAATGGCTGGGTAATAACGTCACCAAACGCGACATGCACACGGCCTTTATCACCTACAATGCCTTGGATGATGCTTTCGATATCTTCAAATTCACCTTTTTCATAACTGCCTTGCGTGGCTTTCTCGTACAGCTCGCGCGCTTTTGCGATATCACAAGGATCGTTTTCATAGGAAATCGAAACCGGAACCAGATTGAGTGAACGAACATAATCGGCAAATTCCATTTTTTGACGACGTCCTTCAACGTGGAACATTTTTAAGATAGCTGGATCGGTTTGGTCGTTACCATCTTTCGCACGCCCCTCTTTTTGAGCGATCCAAATGGAGTGGCCCGTATCCAGTGAATGCTTAATGTAAGCCGACAGCGTGCCGAGAGCTTTCATCATTTCTCGGGGACCTTTCGCCGAACGTTTCACAATAAAGCTCTTGTTCAAGCGCATCAGCTCTGTCGCGCAAGGTTTTTTCAAAAGGTTATCACCAATTGCGATACGAACGGTACGATGACCCGCCGTATGCAATCCGTAATTGACTAAGGCTGGATCCATCGCGATATCGCGGTGGTTACAAATAAATAAGTAGGCTTGTTCTTTATCCAACTTATCTAAGCCACTGTAGCTCACCCCTTTCGTGGTTTGCTCTAAGGTCTGGTCTAGGTATTTTTTTACCTCAAGTTGGATTGCTTCTACGCTATTCAACTTCGCCCATTTACGCTTTAGGTAAAGCTTAACCAGTGGTGCCATCAAGGTACGCAACCAAGCTGAATGGTGTTTGAAGCGATGTTTCAAAATCGCTGAAATAAACTCTTGGTCGTTGATGAGACGAGAGAGCGCCGCGGGGATCTCGTCATCATTGTAAGGACGAATATCAATATAAGGATCAGTTGTTGAAGTCATAGGTTTGTACATCAGATAAAAAGCTGGCCTATTCTACGCATAGTTAGCCCTGCTATCAGCAAGGATGTCTAAGGTCAGACCAGAATTATATATCCCTTTATTTGCCCCAATCACGGGAATTGGCTTTTTCTGCGATAAGCGTTAATCTTAGCGCCCTTAAAATTCCCGAGGCATCTTATGAACTATGCTATTCAGTCTGAAACGCGCCACCATCCTTACCTTGAAGTATCGGCTCGGAAACGTACGCTAAAACACAGCCTGATCCGCGTTGAACAAGGTTTGCTGCTCTTTAGACTCGGGAAGCATGAGTATGCCGTGGAAAAAGGCCAAACGCTTTGGATTCCTTTCGACTGCTTGTGTGGCCTCACATTTTTTCCGGACACCCACATCACTCGGGTCGATTTTTCACTGCGTTTAAACGTGCGTTTACCGCACAATACGGGATTGATCAAGTGCTCTGAGCTTACGCTTGCTCTACTGCATCGCTTACAAAACTGTGAACGCCACCACCCGGCGTTTACCCATCTAACCCAATTACTCATGCTTGAGCTGACTACTTGTGACCCAAAACTGAAGATGTCACCACTCACCCAAGCCGTCACGGAATGGCAGCCGCAAGCGCATGCGAGTGTCAGCAAAGAACAGCATGTGGTGCTACTTGTGCGTGAAGCGCTCAAACGCTCCCAATCCGGCACTCAGACACACAGCATTATCGAGGAACTGTTTTCCGGCAATGCCGAGCATTATCACCAGCTTTGTACGTTAGTTTTAGGACGAACACTATAAGCGCGCAGTTGCACAAAATCTCAATATAAATCAAATCATTATCACAACCTCCGAATAAAAGTGTGATCTCTAACTGGCTGAAGTGCCAAAACATAACTATAAATTTATTAATAATAATAACCCTATCGTTATGGAAAGGAATCACGATGAAATTCAGCCATAAAATTGTTGCTGCGTCGTCTGTACTTCTGCTTGCTACTGTTGCGCTGCTTTCGGGAAGCCAATATTTCAAAGTCCGAGATGAAATTCGCAGCATGGTTTCTGATAGTGTTGATGAGATTGTCGATGGTGTAAGTAAAACAACAGCCGCCATCCTCAATGGAAGAACAAGACTCGCACAATACACCACTGACTTAATTGAAAGTAATCCTGAGCCAGAGAATATTCGGACCATCATCACTCAGCCGATTGTCAAAAGTACCTTTTTGCTAGTCGGCTTAGGTTTAGAAAAAGATGGGTCAAATATTAATAACGACCCCAGCTGGAATCCCGGCCCAACTTGGGATCCGCGTGTCCGTCCTTGGTATAAAGATGCCAAGAATGCAGGTAAGCTGGTGATCACCGCTCCTTATGCAGATTCAGCCAGCGGCGAAATTTTGGTTTCTATTGCCGCTCCGGTTAAAGATAGAAGCGGTCAATTTCTCGGTTCGATATTCTATGATGTCAGCTTAGCTGAGTTAGCAGGAATTGTTAATAAAGTCAGATTGTTTGATGCTGGTTATGTCTTTATTGTGTCCGAAGATGGCACTACCATCGCTCACCCGAAAAAAGAGTTTAATGGCAAACCCATGACTGAGTTTCTCGGGGAAAGCAGAATCAATGCTGATACTCACCAAGTCATCATTAATGGCAAACCTTATGCCGTCAGCTTCTCTAATGTAGAAGGTAAAAACTGGTATGTAGGGGTGGTGATTGATGAAGAGATTGCTTACGCCGCGCTAAGCGAATTACGCAGAAGTACGCTTATTTTCACTGTGATAGCCCTAGTGATTAGCGTGTTTGTTCTGTTGTTTATCGTTCGTTTACTAATGAAACCTCTCGATACGCTTAACGACGCGATTCAAAACGTGGCTTCTGGTGAAGGTGATTTAACACAGCGCTTGAGCACCAATACCGATGAAGAGTTTGCCAAACTGGCGATTGGTTTTAATACCTTTACTGAAACGCTACAGAAGCAGTTGATCCAATCGAAAGCGATTGGTGCCGAGATATTACGTGGTTCGGAATCCACATCGATGACGCTACAACAGTCGGCAGAAGCCATGCGCTCTCAGCTTCATGAGTTGGAACAGCTCGCTACTGCAATGCATGAAATGGCCATGACCTCATCTAATGTTGCTAGCAATGCGCAAGGTGCAGCTTCAGCTGCAAAAGTGGCTGACGATGCCGCCGCCGCAGGTACAGATGTGGTTACCAAAACCACTAAAGCCATTGATACCCTTTCTGCCACTATTGATGCTGCGGTAGACGATGTGAAAGTGCTAGAAAGCGCGACCGCAAACATTGAAACCGTACTGAAAGTGATTAACGACATTGCAGATCAAACCAACCTGCTCGCACTCAACGCAGCAATTGAAGCAGCGCGAGCTGGTGAATCTGGTCGCGGTTTTGCGGTGGTCGCCGATGAAGTTCGTACTCTGGCACAGCGTACTCAGCAGTCCACGACTGAAATTCGCAACATGATTGAGAAACTGCAATCTGGAGCCAATGCGGTTGCGGTTGCCATGAGCCACAGTAAAGATACGGCGACCAGTGCGGTCAACCAAGCGCAAGGCGCGAATGAAGCGTTAGAAAAAATTCGCCTTGCGATTCAGCAGATCAGCGATATGAACATTCAAATCGCCTCCGCTGCGGAAGAACAAAGCTTAGTTGCAGAAGAGATCAACAACAACACTGTCAAGATCAAAGACCTGTCGGATCAAGTTGCTGAATCCGCTGATGAAGCGAACATGTCGATGCAAATCCAAACGGAAAATATCCGCGAACAGGATGCAATCTTGAATAAATTCAAAGTGTAACCTTAGCCAAAATGCAAAAACCTCCCAACGGGAGGTTTTTTTTATCACTTCAAATCTGAATTGCTAAAACTCAACATCCAGATCCGTCTCAGCCACCGAGCAGCAAGCCAAAGCCATGCCCATCGAGCGTTCATGATCCATCAAAGCAGGAACTTTAGGCTGCTCCACTAAACCTGACTTTACTTTCACTTTACACGCACCACAAATGCCCGCACGGCAGCTATTGGGTATTTTCACCCCCGCGTCTTCGGCGTGCTCCAGCAAGGTTTTCTGATTATCCGCAGAGACTTGAATACCATTGAAACTGAGTGTCACAGCCTTTTTCTCTCGCGGCACAACTTGCAGAGTACCGAAGGCTTCCTGATGATAAGCCGATTCCGCTACCCCTTGTTTGAGCAGCAAATTCTTGGCTTTTTGCATAAAACCGTCAGGACCACACACAAACACTTGACGGGAAACAAGGTTGGGAATGCGTTTAATGTGCGAGAGAGATAAGCGACCTTGCGCCCCTTGCCACTGCGGCGAAGGTTGGGTTAACGCATAGATGAGCGTCAGCCCAGCATGTTGTTTTGCCAAGGCATCCAATTCCGCTTGGCAAGGGATGTCTTGCTCACTGCGACATTGATGATAAAACACCACATCATCGAGTTGGTTATGGTCCGCCAGATAACGCAACATAGACAGCATAGGGGTGACACCACTGCCTGCCGAAAGCAGCAGCAAAGACTGTAGCGCTTTGGTATCGAGATGGAAATGCCCAGTAGGATGCTGCGCGGTCAAGGTCGTGCCAATCTGCAAATTCTCTTGCAACCAGTTAGAAACTCGCCCGCCATCGATGCGCTTGACCGAAATCGCTAAACGTCTCGGACGCGATGGGCTCGAAGAAAGC
Source organism: Vibrio paracholerae (assembly GCF_037672085.1). Classification (NCBI taxonomy): domain Bacteria; kingdom Pseudomonadati; phylum Pseudomonadota; class Gammaproteobacteria; order Vibrionales; family Vibrionaceae; genus Vibrio; species Vibrio paracholerae. Next base: position 966,531 of record NZ_JBBHLM010000001.1, read on the forward strand.
GTGTAGTAACGCTGCACAGGCTCACCCTCAATCACCATTTCAATTGGCAGATATTGCCCCGGCAGATACTGAGGTGCGATGCCTTGGGCAGGCTCTAGCCAGAAAGTCACAAAATCACGGGCGATCTCTTCGCGCTCAACACAAGTCAGTGTGAAGTGGCTGACCCCTTGGTCTGGGTAAACTTCTTTCTCTTTATATTCCAACACTTCAATCGGATCGCCAGCTCGAATCATTCCTTCATTCTTGGCAACCAAGTTTTGCCCAAAGAACACGCCACCGCGCTCATTGGCACGAAATTGTGAGAGAGTGCGCAGCGGCTCTTTGGTTGGCCTAAACACCCCTTTCTTCACTTCAACCGTGGTTAAAATGCAGCGTTCACAAGGTTTGACGGCTTCAAACTCCACTTCGCCGATACGGATACGCTTCCAGCTATCTTCAGCAAACGGTTCAGTACCAGAAACGACTAAGTTGGTACGAAATTGATCCATTGAATGAAACTCAGGGCTGCGGCGATTGAGTTCATCCAACGACGCTTGGCTGATCACCAACAGCGGATAACCATCGGCAAAGCTGACATTGTGACCCACTTTTTCACGCACACGATTGGATTGCTCGCCGCTGTATAAGAGCTCAACACGAATCCCCAACACCTGACTAAACCAATCGTCTGCTTCATCGGTGGTGGTGTACGCGGTGAAATTATCCGCCCAAACTTGCGCGGGTACTGGTTGCAACTTGAAATCTGCATAACGGATGGTAAGCGATGGATGGCCTTGTGCGGAAAACAGTACACCGTCATGGCGCAGCGCGGTTTTGATCAGCACCATTTGCGGAAATTTACGCGCCGTCACCATACTTCCGTCAGACAGTGCCAGCATAAAACGACGATCAAAGGTTAAGCCTTGCTTTTCTACCCAAGCGGACGACAGCGCCAGCCCGCCTAACGATTTCACTGGAAAAACATTGATTTGAGATAAGAGTCCAGACGACATGGTGCTTCCTTTGGTTGTTGTCATACCCAAATTTCTCGGATTTGCCGTTAAGCGGCCACAGAGCGCATCCCCGTGAGCATAGACAAACGCTATGATTGGGATGGAAGAATCTAGCCAAGACTGTTGCAGCTTCGAGTACGACGGAGTTATTTGCGCAACATCATAGAACAAATTGTCACTCCAGACTAACACGTTGTTACAACTCAGGGTTCTGGCTTCTATTCAGATATACCCAAACCACTTGGAGTTGCAGGTAGGCGGCAAGTGAGTGAATCCCCATGAGCATAGACAGACTATGTGATTGGGGTGAACGAACGTAGCCAACACCCCTGCAGCTTCAAGTAGGAAGGGTATACCAAGGGCAAAACAGACCAAGACAAATAACACGTGAAATGGATTACACTTTCCACTATCATCCTGTCGCCTAAGCGGAAGCGTTTGCGCGACGCTTTAGGCTCCAATCATTTCATGCATTCATGGTGGGAGCACTCAATGACAACACTGACGATTACACGCCCAGACGACTGGCACGTTCACCTTCGCGATGGCGATGTACTGGCCGATACTGTACGCGACATCAGCCGTTATAACGGCCGCGCGCTGATCATGCCCAACACGGTTCCCCCTGTAACCACCACCGAGATGGCCTTAGCCTATCGTGAGCGCATTATGGCCGCTCAACCACAGCTGCACTTTGAACCTTTGATGGCACTTTACCTCACCGATAACACTTCACCTGAGGAAATTCGCAAAGCCAAAGCGTCAGGTAAAGTCGTTGCAGCTAAGCTTTATCCAGCGGGTGCGACCACCAACTCGGATTCTGGTGTTACGTCAGCGAAAAAGATTTATCCCGTACTACAAGCGATGCAGGAAGTCGGTATGCTACTTCTAGTGCATGGTGAAGTGACCACTCATGAGATCGATATTTTTGACCGCGAAAAAGTGTTTCTCGACACTGTATTAGCGCCGATCGTGGCCGATTTCCCGCAGCTCAAGATCGTGCTGGAACACATCACCACCGCAGAAGCAGTGAACTTTGTTCGCCAAGCCAATGAAAACGTTGCCGCCACCATTACTGCGCACCATTTGCTGTTTAACCGTAACCACATGTTGGTTGGCGGTATTCGCCCACATTTCTACTGTTTGCCAATCCTAAAGCGTGCGACTCACCAACACGCGTTAGTGGCAGCGGCAACCTCAGGCAGCAAGAAATTCTTCCTCGGCACCGACTCTGCTCCGCACGCCAAAGGCCGCAAAGAAGCCGCTTGTGGCTGCGCAGGCTCTTACACCGCCCATGCAGCTCTTGAGTTGTATGCCGAAGTGTTTGAAAAAGAAGGTAAGCTCGAAAATCTGGAAGCGTTCGCTAGCTTTAATGGCCCTGATTTCTACGGCCTGCCTCGCAACCAAGAGACCGTCACGCTCACCAAGCAAGCTTGGCCAGTCGCGGAAAGCATGCCGTTTGGCAGCGATATCGTGGTGCCGATCCGCGCCGGTGAAAATATCGAGTGGACAGTCAAGTAAACTCAGTTCAGATGTACGAAAGGAGAGGTTCGCCTCTCCTTTTTCATTTTTAGTGGTCTTTTCTGACCAACAGGGTCAGCACTTCGGCGTGATCCGTATGCGGGAACATATCAAACCACTGCACGCGAGTCAGTTGGTAACTGGCGAGTTCCGAGATGTCTTTGACCATGGTCTGTGGGTTACAACTGGAATAAAGAATGTGTTGTGGCGCGAGCGCTTCCAACTGCGCGGTCAGCTCGCTCCCCAACCCACGGCGGGGAGGGTTGACCAACACTAACTCTGGCGCACTTATCTGGCTTTGTGAAAACTTGGCCGAATCGAGCGCCGCAAAACTGAGATTATCAATTCCCATGATTTGCGCCGAACGTTGCGCACTGGCAATCGCTTCTGGTTCAATTTCAATGCCCGTCACAGCAGTGTCTGGCGCGGCGCAATGCAGCGCAAAGCCACCAACACCACAAAACAGATCCCACATTTGCGTTGGCGCAATCTCGCGCACCCAAGCACGTGCGGTCGCGTATAGCTGCTCAGCCACTTTAGGGTTGGTTTGGAAAAAGCTTTTCGGGCGGATCACCATAGGCACATCGTTGAAGTGTTCAAGCAGGCTTTGCATTTCGGTGAGGAAAATTTCCTCTTCGCCTTCTAAACGCGCCATATGCACCGGCTGGATATTGACCGAAATGACTTCAATCATCGGGAAAGCTGCGGTCAACATCGGCAAATTGCGTTCAATTCGCTCAAGCACCGCATGGCTGCGCGCCACAAAACGCAGCATAAATTGGCCGCTGTTTTCACTGCGGGTGAGCAGAATAAACTTCAGTTCACCTTTTTTCTTCAGCTTGTTATACGGCGGAATCCCCGCGATGCGGATCCAATTTTCCAGATAAGCGAGCAGTTCTTGCATCGGCTGCGGATAAAGCGGACAAGTCACTAGCGACAAAGGCTGACCTTGCGCATCTTCAATGCCTAAAATCGGCGCGTGAGCCGCACCGAGCACCACCATTTTGGCTTTATTGCGAAACGCGGTGTCAGCACTGGTGACAGGGGGTAACCACTGCACATCCGTGGCTGGCGCAATCAACTCGCGCAACTGCTGATCTTTATTCTCAACTTGTTGGGAATACGGCTGCGCACATAGGTGGCAAGAGGTACACCGTTTTTGAATAAAGAACTCACACTGCATAATATCGACCGCCGAAAAACAAAAGCCGCTAGTTTATTTGCCTTCCCAAAAATAACAACGAGAATTTTACGGATACCCTACTTCATGTTGTAGACAACAAGTCAGAAAGAGAATTAACCGCGAACTTTGTGCCACACTTCCATTACCGCTACTAAGAGGCTGCCAGCCACTACGCCAATCACACCATTCATCAGGGTTGGCATCAGTGTCCCGACCACTGGCCATGCATGGACGACATTAAGCATCGGTTCAAGAATATGATGTACCGCAGGCACGTTATGTACCACAATCCCACCGCCGACTAAAAACATCGCCGCAGTTCCAACGACCGTCAGCCCTTTCATCAATTTGGGCGCAAAACTTACTAGCACGCCGCCCAAACTGGCTTTGAGTCCTTGGCCTTTGGATTGGCGTTGCAGGTAAAAACCTAAGTCATCCAACTTCACTATGCCTGCCACTAGGCCATATACGCCGATCGTCATGATGACCGCAATCAAGCTAACCACCAAAATTTGTGTGAGCATCGAGTGCCCCTGCACGGTACCGAGAGCGATCACAATAATTTCTGCCGACAGAATAAAATCGGTGCGGATCGCGCCACCAATTTTACGCTTTTCATACTCGGCTAAGCTTTCTGTCGCCAAACTTTCCGTTTCTAAAGCTTCATTGACTATCGCGGCAGCACGCTGTTCAGCATTCTGCTTGGGTTCTGGATGCAACCATTTTTCGAGGATCTTCTCTGCGCCTTCAAAGCAGAGAAACAGACCACCGATCAACAGTAGAGGCATGATCAACCAAGGAGCAATCGAGCTAATAATAAGTGCTGCCGGAACCAAAATGAGCTTATTGCGAAACGAGCCTTTGGCGACCGCCCATACCACCGGAATTTCACGCTCTGCCGCGACACCAGAGACTTGCTGCGCATTGAGCGCTAAGTCATCCCCCAATACACCCGCCGTCTTTTTAGCGGCCATTTTGGACATCAATGCCACGTCATCCAGCACCGTCGCAATATCATCAAGCAAGGTCAGTAAGCTTGCGCCTGCCATGGAAACTCTCTCTATTTGATTGGTAGAAGCGTCACAAAATGTAACATTAACGAACGGCTGAAGGAAATTCAGCAATAAGAATATGACCACGCCAAACGAGATCTAAGCCTTGTTAGGTCTTATCTGAAGAGTGTGGTAGTTGAGTATATTCATCGGGCAACAGATTTAATGCCTTTTTCAAAGCGGCAAAACATTCTGGATCAATCGCGGTATGGAGGTTCTCCTCCATAATGGCGAGCGCTTTATCAATAGGCATAGCCGCGCGATAGGGACGCTCAGCACTGAGGGCATCGAAAATATCGGCCGTTGTGATTATGCGAGTCATCAAACTGATTTCATCGCCGTTGACACCCCGAGGGTAACCAGTACCGTCTAATTTTTCATGGTGCGCGCCAGCCATGCGCGCCAATGTTTTAAAGGGAGATAGCTTGTACAGAATTTGCTCCGTATACGCGGCATGAGCTTGAACCGCTCGCCATTCTGCTTCGTCTAACTTACCTGGTTTATCCAAAATGACATTGCTGACACCAAGCTTACCAATATCATGCAGCAGTGCCGCACGCCTCAGCCAAATGCGATCCGCATCAGAGATCACCAATTGCCTTGCAATCAAATCGGTATACACAGCAACACGCTCACTATGACCAGCGGTATACGGGCTTTTCGCGTCCACAATTTTACCAAAAGCCGTCACTATGCATTCCAAGTAAGCATCATCCAAAGGTAAATGAGCTTGAGCGGGAGGTAAATTCATGACCCGCTGACTGATATCGGTGGCTTTCAGTCCAGATAGAAAACGAGGATTCTCAACAAGCTGCTCAACGACCTCAACCAGTTTGGGATCAAACCACACACCGCTGCGTACCATAATCTCTTGCAGGGCTTCTTCGATGCTGTGCTCCATTTGAAAAACATCAAATACCTGAGCTAACAACGCAATACGTGAGAAAAGCGGAATCGCTTCACCTTTTCGCTGTTCGGGTCGCCCTTGACCATTCCAATGCTCATCCAGTGAATGAATGCCTTGTGCGACAGCTTCACTAAAACGCAATTCTCGGGCGACATCCGCACCGCGGGTACAACGCGTCTGGATCAGCTCTTGAGCATAGTCATTGCCATTTTTCAAAATATCTATGGTCGTTAAAATGCGCTCCGTCCAGCTTTGCTCTGATCCTGTGTTTTTCACAATAAAGTTAATGACACTGGAAAGACTGGTGCCTACCGTTTTGTAACGTCTTTTGAAAGTCAGATCATCGGTCGCATACAGCTCACAAATTCGTGCTGCATTGCTGCTGCAACCCGCATCTTTCAGTAGCAGAGTAAAAAACAGGTCGTGCAGTTCAGGCTCATTCAGCTCGATCTGCATACCAATATGCATACCGATCCAGCAACAACGAATGCAGTGTTCAGGCGGCTGACCTTCTGTCATGTCGAGCGCTGTCGTTAGCGAAATCATTAATTCTGAAAGAGGGAAGGTATTTTGTGCAACACTCATTATTTGGGTTCATTTACCATTTTCTATGTATCGAGTGTAGACAGAGTAAGCCTGAGCTGCCATGGGTTTTATGTTAAGTATGCGCATTTTTCGCAGCAGTAAGCTTACCAAGAAAATAAAATAATTGGCTTAGATTGAAAATAATCCTAGTCAGAACTCTTTTTCCGTGTATACTCAATCACAGCTCAAGCAAATGAGCTATTAATGAAAATTAAGTTAAAGTTTTACCTCAGTCTTTTTTCGATACCCTTCGTTCAACCTCTGTGATAGCTTCTCCTTTATAATCCATATAATAGCTTTTGTTTTAAGCCCTAATAAATTATTGTAAAAATTATCTCTAGAGGTCTCTATGTCTGCTAAAATGACTGGTTCTGTAAAATGGTTCAACGAAACTAAAGGTTTCGGTTTTCTTACTCAAGACAACGGTGGCAACGACGTGTTTGTTCACTTTAATTCTATTCAGTCAGAAGGTTTCAAAACCTTAGCTGAAGGTCAACGTGTTAGCTTTATCGTTGAACAAGGTAAGAAAGGCCCTCAAGCGTCTAACGTAGTCGCGCTGTAAGCCAAATTCTGCGTGGTGCTCTCAGTGCCACGCTTTGTTCTTCCATTCCTTATCTACCACTCCTTCATTCCCATTTATCTGTATTACATCGAGGAATTCATGTCTCGCAGAACATCTCGCCAGCGACACTGGTACCAATTATTACGTGAGAAATCTCACCAAAATGAAATTTTAATCCATGATAAAAATCCACTTCCATCTTCTGAAAAATAATCTCCGCTGGTCATCTAAAATCCATCAATTAAATAGTGACATCCTACAGCGCCATATCCTTCCCAGAATAAACTCTAACCATTACCCAATTTATTTTGATTTCTGTGAAGTGAGTAGAAAAGGTAAAATACTTTCCGGTTCAGGAATTGAGCTTGGTGAATTTAATATTCATTAATTTCATAAAAACAAAGCAATAATATTTAATTTATCCTTCTATCATTTTGAAGTATAGAATTTATTTCTTAGCTCAATTATTCTGCTATTTTAAAATCTTGTTGCTCAGACGCTACCTAGGTCTTACTCTTTGTTAACTAATCCCCAAACAGAGAATTAGGATGTCAACCTTTTATCCGATTGGTACTCCCGGTCAGCCTTGGCAAGCCGCAGAGCGCCAAGCTTGGCGAGAACAACGCCATATTCAACGCGAATATCAACAAGAAGTAGTGCCCAAGATTCTGGCCTTGAGTAGCCTATTTAACGTGAGTACTTATGGCGCGCTCTCTTATGACCCAACACGCTACCCACTGTATGTAGTAAAAAGCCGCCATTGGGATGCTCACAAGCCGACCGTATTGATCACAGGCGGGGTACATGGTTACGAAACCAGTGGTGTACACGGTGCGCTGCAATTTTTAGCGACAGCCGCAGAGCCTTATTTGGCTCACTTTAATCTGCTTGCCGCGCCCTGTGTCAGCCCTTGGGGCTATGAAACCATCAATCGCTGGAACCCAAATGCTATCGATCCTAACCGCTCTTTCGTTCAGGATAGTCCTGCAGAAGAAGCAGCTCTATTGATGGCGATGGTCGCAGAGTATGGGCCGATTTTGCTGCACATTGATCTGCATGAAACCACAGATACAGATGAATCTGAGTTTCGCCCCGCCTTGGCGGCGCGCGATGGTAAAGCCTATCTCGAAGGTTCGATCCCCGATGGCTTTTACACTGTAGGTGATACGGAAAATCCGCAATTGGCTTTCCAACAAGCGGTGATTGATTCCGTCCGCCGTGTCACGCATATCGCACCAGCGGATGAAAACCATGAAATCATTGGTTCACCTGTTGTCGCGGAGGGTGTCATCCTCTATCAGATGAGACAACTCGGCTTGTGCGGCGGCATGACTGATTGTACTTACAGCACAACCACCGAAGTCTATCCAGATAGCCCTAAAGTTACCGCGCAACTCTGTAATGACGCGCAAGTCGCTGCCATCCTCGGTGCTCTTGATTATGTGCTTGCCAATGAGCAGGGTCTGCTAGGCGAGTAATCGGCTTTTATACTGCTCCGGGGTTAACCCAGAGTACTTTTTGAACATGGTGATAAACGGGCTGGCTTGGTTGTAGCCCAAGGTTAAAGCCACTTCTTTCACCGCATGCCCTTGACGTAATAATTCCATCGAATAGAGATAGCGCACCCGCAACCGCCATTCGGTAAAGCTCATCCCCAGTTCAGCCTGACAATGGCGCGCCAATGTTCGCTCCGTGGTATGCACTTTTTCCGCCCACTGCTGCAAGGTCGTGTTATCGGTGGGGTTCTCTTCCACAAAAGCCAAAATCGGCGCTAAATATTTGTGATTGGTTGAAGGAAGAAAATGGTGCTGAGTTTCACGTGTCGCCAATTGATCGAGCAACACTTGCACTAAGCGCTTATCTTCACTGCTCTGCGCCACATTGATGTTTCGCTCTCGAAAGTCATCAATGATCGCCGAAACAATCGATGTCACCTTAATTAAACTGGTTTTAGCGGGAAATGCCGTGGTCAGTTGCGAAGCAATATTCAATGAACAGTATTCGATGGGCTTACGGTTGTAGCTTCGATGGCGAATACCCGCAGGAACCCAAATCGCCAAATGGGGCGGAGCCAAAAAGCGCGTATCTTCCGCTTCCATCTCCAAAATTCCGCCAGAAATGAGCTGTACTTGCCCCCAAGGGTGGCTGTGCTCACGAGTTTCTGTATTGGACAGAAACGCTTCAAAATTCATAAAAACATCCGAAGGTGGATGCTCGATAGATAATGAGGGATGCAAGTGTCGAGTGCGTTTTTTCAATCTTGTCTTCCTATCGCTCGCAATGTCTTTTTAGAGATAGTTGTAATTATAAAGACCTGCCACACTATAACCCAAGGAACAAATTGCGACGAGGCACACATGATTTATCTTCTGCCATTTTTTACTGTGCTGATTTGGGGCGGCAACTCGATTGTCAATAAACTCGCGGCCTCGACCATCGAACCTAGTGCGATGAGCTTTTATCGCTGGCTATTGGCTATGGCGATCCTCACTCCTTTCTGTCTACCTAGCGCTATCCGCCAATGGTCAACGGTGAAACGCCACTTGAGAAAACTCGCATTTTTGGCTTTACTCGGCATGGTGCTTAACCAATCCCTCGGCTACTACGCGGGGCTTACCACCACGGCAACCAATATGTCACTCATCACTTCTTTTGTTCCTTTAATGAGTGTTTTCATTAGCTTGCCGTTACTTAATAAACCCATCTCAGCCCTTAGCGTGGTAGGTGGCGTATTGTCGCTGAGCGGGCTTGCCTACATGCTCGGGGAAGGAAATCCGCTATTTTTCCTCCATCAAAGCGTGACCGAAGGGGATGCCTTAATGGTGATGGCAGCACTGGTGTACGCCTTGTACTGCGTGCTTTTAAAACGCTGGAAAATGCCGTTTAGCAACTGGACTTTAATTTATCTGCAAGGGGTATGCGCCGTATTCATGCTGATCCCTTTATGGCTAACCAGCGATACACTATTACCGACCGAAGGTTCACTCTCTCTGATCGCTTATGCTGGCATTGCCGCTTCCCTGTTAGCACCTTGGATGTGGGTAAAAGCCATTGATGCGATTGGCGCTGACTCCACCGCCATGTTTATGAATCTGCTACCCGTTTTTTCTGTTTCTTTGGCCGCCACTTTATTGGGCGAAAAAGTTCATCCCTACCATTTGATTGGTGGTCTATTAGTCATCAGCGGTGTCGCGCTGTCACAATTGAAAATTCAACGTCGAAATGATGACGGCGTCGAAAAAGTGACGCAGGTATAAAAGCGAGTATTTTCACGCGCAAAACGTTTACGACACCCCTTAAGTTGCATCTCTATCGATATTGATAATTTCAAACTGATCAATGATCAATTTGGTCACGATAAGGGTGATGAAGTCCTGCGTTTTCTCGCCAAACTATTTCAGAGCGTCATCTCTGACCATCATTTTTGTGGTCGCGTGGGAGGTGAGGAGTTCATCATCGTTTTGGAAAATACGCACGTAGAGACGGCTTTTCATTTGGCTGAACAGATCCGCCAGCATTTTGCCGAGCATCCATTCTTTGAGCCAAACGAGCACATCTATCTATGTGCCGGCGTTTCCAGCTTGCATCATGGTGATCATGATATTGCCGATATTTATCGACGCTCCGACCAAGCGTTATATCAAGCCAAACGCAATGGCCGTAACCGATGCTGTATCTATCACCAATCGGCAGAATGAACCTCATATAGCCCTCTCTCATCTAATTTCTTTTCGTTTTTGTGAAAAATGATTAAAAACGAAAAGAAAACGTGAGAAAACGCAAACCAAGATTTGAAATCAGGCACTGACTCCGTACACTGAAAGCAATTTAAACCATAAGGATATTCCCGGTGAAAGCAGTAAAGCGCCATCAAGAAATCATTGAATTGGTTCAAGCCCAAGGTTTTGTCAGTACGGAAGAGCTGGTTGAGCGATTTGATGTTAGCCCACAAACCATACGGCGAGACCTCAACGAGTTGGCCGAAGCCAATAAATTGCGGCGCAACCATGGCGGCGCAACGATTGCCACCAGTTCGGAGAACTCCTCTTATCACACGCGGCAAGTTTCTTACCAAAATGAAAAAGAGAAAGTCGCCATGGCCTTGGTTCAGCACATTCCTGACGGTGCCACACTGTTTATTGATATTGGCACTACGCCAGAAGCCATCGCTCGCGCTTTAATGGTTAATCATCATCAACTGCGTGTGGTGACCAACAACTTAAACGTCGCCACTATGCTAATGAGTAAGCCTGATTTCAGCATCATTTTGGCGGGGGGAGAAGTCCGTAATAAAGACGGCGGCGTAACAGGCGAAGCCACATTGGATTTTATTTCCCAATTTCGTTTGGATTTTGGCATTTTGGGGATCAGTGGCATCGATTATGACGGCTCTCTGCTTGATTTCGACTACCATGAAGTGCGCGTAAAACGCGCGATTATCGAAAATAGCCGCAGTGTATTCCTCGCGGTCGACCACAGTAAATTTGGCCGCAACGCAATGGTCAAACTCGGCACATTGGCCGATGTCGATTTGATCATTACTGACCAAACGCCACCGAAAGAGATTGAAGCGTTCGCCAAAGAGAATGAAGTCACGATTCAGGTGGTGTAATTCGCTAGACAACCGCTCATCAATACCAAGAAAAGGCGCTAACGCGCCTTTTCTGTTGCATGCACAAAATGCACAAATGATTGCCTGTGTGTAAAAAATTTGTTGTTATTAACTCTATACTTATTTGAGCAAAACGCTCAAAACGAAAATGAAGGATAAGCCGATGAGCAGTGGCAAACGAGAGATCACATTACGTTTTCTGGCCGAGCCGGGAGATGTCAATTTTGGTGGCAAAGTGCATGGTGGCGCAGTAATGAAATGGATTGACCTTGCGGCGTATGCTTGTGCTGCGGCTTGGAGTGGTAAATATTGCATCACGGCTTATGCTGGTGGCATTCGCTTTGTCGCTCCAATTCATGTCGGTAACTTGGTTGAAGTGAATGCCAAGGTGATTTATACCGGAAAAACCTCCATGCACATCGCGATTGATGTGCAGGCGAGCGATCCTAAGTTCCTGAAAAATCATCTCACGACTCATTGCATTGTGATTATGGTCGCCGTGGATGAAGCGGGCAAACCGTCTCCTGTGCCCGAATGGATTCCGCAAACTCAGGAAGATCAGGAATTACGCGCTTCGGCGATCCGCTTAATGAACATGCGCACCGAAATTGGTGAAGAGATGGAAGCGCACGTGAAATATTTGAAAAATTAAGGGGCTATTCTGCGCTCCAACCACTGGGATGGAGCGCTTGTCATCGAATTGTCATCAAGCTTTGTTTTAATCCATGCCCATCTTTGGCACATGGATTTCACGCTTCTGTTATGGCGATTACCCTAGATAAAATCACCCTCACCGAGACGACCCTAACTAACCCCAAAGCGGTCGAATATCAATGGGTAAGAACATTGTACGTGCAAGGTTATCAGCCTGAAGCGATCAACCATTACATCCAAACCTGTTTTGGGGGAGACGAGACATTTGCAGATCTTTTCCGTCGGGTCGCCATGCATGAAGAGAGCTTGTATTTACTGCTGCAATACTTAAGTTGCGCACCTTCCAGCCGTGAGTTCTAATTTTTCTGCACCCTCTAAACCAGTTACAAATCAATATTCGATCTGACTCGCATCCTGTTCTTGTTTCACTGTTGAGAAAATGTGTTGTGCTTATACTGGCAACCGTTTTCGCACAGTGGGCTGTCACGGCTTCAGGCATAAAAAAACCCGAGCTAAGCTCAGGTTTTGGTTACAAAAACTGTTAGTCGTGAACTAGTAAGGAATAGAGCTAACAGCCAGCTATGCGTAACGCCAGAATTGAAGCTTCTTAACTTGTCGGCGGCCAAACCAATTAATGTTAAGAAGAGACAAAATGGGCGACTTTACGTCGCCCTTATCGTTATTATCCTTTCACACCGCCAGCGGTAAGTCCTCCGACAAGCCAACGCTGTGCAAGTAAAAATACGATAGTGATTGGGAGTGCTGAGAGCACCGCAGCGGCCGCAAAATCACCCCACAGATAGTTTTGAGGGTAAAGATACTGCTGCATACCAACCGCAAGCGTGTACGAGTTTACATCAGAAAGCAGCAGTGACGCCACCGGAACTTCGCCCACCACACCAATAAATGACAAAATGAATACTACTGCAAGTATAGGCACAGACAATGGAAGTAGCACTAATCTGAACGCTTGCCATGGTGTCGCACCATCCAAGGCCGCCGCTTCTTCCAGTGAGCGATCGATGGTTTCAAAGTACCCCTTAATAGTCCAAACGTGCAGCGCAATCCCGCCGAGGTAAGAGAAAATCAAACCGCCGTGCGTGTTTAAGCCCAAGAAGGGAATGTACTGCCCAAGCTTATCAAACAGAGCATACAATGCGACCAAGGCCAATACCGCAGGGAACATTTGGAAAATCATCATCGCTTTTAAGATGGTTTCTTTGCCTTTAAAACGCATACGTGCAAAGGCGTAAGCCGAAGTAGTAGAAAGCGCCACAATCAATACCGATGTAATGCCCGCCACTTTTACCGAATTCCACAACCATGTCATCACCGGGAATGGCGGTGGAGTGACTGAACCATCAGCATTCTGTACCGCAATACCGAGTGCCAGCTTCCAGTGTTCCAATGAGGGGCGATCCGGGATCAAGCTGCCGGTTGCGAAGTTACCTTCACGAAATGAGATCGCGACAATCATCAGCAGCGGGAAAATAATCAACGCTAAGAACACCCACAGTGCCGCGTGGGTTGCCCACACGCGATACTTGAGAGATTTGCCTTGTACCATAGCCATATGAATGCTCCTTATTGTTGGCTCAGCTTAGTAAAGCGCAGGTTGAGCAGCGCTAACGCGCCCACCAGCAAGAAGATCAGCGTCGCAATCGCACTCGCCAAACCAAAGTCCTGACCACCTGTACCTTCAAACGCAATGCGGTAGGTGTAACTCACCAAGAGGTCGGTGTAACCCGCAGGCTCAGAAGTGCCGATCCGGTTTGGCCCACCTTGCGTCAAGAGTTGAATCATTACGAAGTTGTTGAAGTTAAAAGCAAAGCTAGCAATCAGCAACGGCGTCAGCGGTTTGATCATCATCGGCAGAGTGATTTTGGTGAAGTTATGAATGAAATTTGCTCCATCGATCGCTGATGCTTCATACAGATCATCGGGAATCGCTTTCAGTAGGCCCATACATAAAATCATCATGTAAGGAAAGCCCAGCCAAGTATTGACGATCAGCACCATGGTTTTCGCTAATAGCGGATCCGAGAACCAAGCGGGACTGAGGCCAAACAAACCGTTGAGCACCATGTTGATCTCACCAAAACTCTGGTTGAACAGGCCACGGAAAATCAAAATCGAGATAAAGGCAGGAACGGCATAAGGCAAGATCAGCAGTACACGATAAACCGCACGACCTTTCAACGCTTCCCACTGCACTACGCTGGCTAATACAAGGCCAATCATCAGGGTGAAAATCACCGTCAGTACTGAAAAGATGACCGTCCAGATAAAGATATTGATAAACGGCTCTTTGATGCCTTCGTCTTTCCATACTCGCTCAAAGTTATGGGTACCAATCGACACCACAAATCCTGGTGAGACTCGCTCACCGACAAATTCGCCGCTCTCATTGATAGGTTGATAAAAACCAATCTCCATATTGGGGCGCAACACCTGACCGGATTGATTGTTGGTGAGTGTTTCACCATCATCCTGCAAGGTATAGAGTGGTTTCACCGCAGCAAATTTGCGCAGGCCACTCATTCGAATGTCTTCACCATCAGGGAAATGCAGATCGATACCACTCAATTCGGTGCGATACCCGATGATGGTTTTAATCGGCTCTACTTCACCGTCAATGCCGCCAATCACTTCAAGATTAAGATCGGTCGGTACGTTACCACTGAGCGAAAAAGGCGCGGTCGCCAAACGCTCATCTCCGTCCTCAATCAATAAGCGGTAGCCTTGCTCGGTTTTATAAAGTTGGAAGGCATAACTTTCACCACTTTGGAAAGTTTGATCCATCAACACTGACTGTGCGCGTTCAAGAGTGAGTTGGTTTTTCGCGCTGTAGTTTGTAAAAGCAAGACCAACGGTGTAAGCCAGTGGAAACAGAATAAAGAGGATCATCCCTGCAATGCCGGGATAAATGTAACGGTGCGCGTACGTTTTACGACTTCCGAAGATATACAGCGCTAATGTGGTAAGGATCAGGGTCAGCAATGCAAACGCCACCTCCCCACGAGAATACATAAGAATGGTTGCGTAGCCATTCACGATACCTACCGCGCCAAGTACTGCCCATTTTAAAAACGCACGTTTGTCGGCTGGACGTACCGCAGTTGGATCGGACATAGCCTGTGTACCTTGAACTGACTGCATAAAAAACCTGCTAGCGTGTTGTTACCAAGAAATGTGGAGGGGGAAACGCCCCCTCCAAGGTGTGACGATGGGTTATTTCGTCATCTGCTTTTCAGCGTCTGCCAATGCAGCATCGACGGTTTGACGGCCATCAACGATGTTGACAATCGTATTTTTCGCAGCACCCCAAAATGCGTTCATTTGTGGAATGTTAGGCATGATTTCGCCGTTCATGGCGTTATCCATGGTCGCCGCAATGCGTGCATCCGCATCCAGTTCACGTTGGAATGAGTTCAGTGCAACGGCACCTAGTGGCTTATCGTTGTTAACCATGCGCAAACCATCGTTAGTCAGCAGATAGTTTTCAATGAACTCCACTGCCAGATCTTTATTTGGAGAAGCGGTGCTGATGCCGGCGGTGAGAACGCCAACGAAAGGTTTTGACGCTTGGCCGTTAAATTTAGGTAGCGTAGTAACACCATAGTTGATACCAGACTTTTCAATGTTGCCCCAAGACCATGGGCCGTTGATAGTCATAGCTGTTTTACCTTGGTTAAAAGCAGCTTCAGACACTGAATAATCCATATCTGGAGAGATCACGCCTTTATCCACTAGACCTTTCACGAAGTTCATCGCGTCTTTTACGCCTTTATTGTTGATACCTGCGTCTTTCACATCATAGCCATCAACACCGTATTTGAACGCGTAACCACCATCAGCAGCCATCAAAGGCCAAGTAAAGTAAGGCTCTTTTAGGTTCCACATGATGGCCGATTTGCCTGTTTTCTTCAGTTTGGCATCAAGCTCTGCTACCTCTTCCCAGCTTTTCGGTGGGTTGGGCACTAGATCTTTGTTGTAAATCAGTGATAGAGATTCCACAGCAATTGGATAACCAATGATTTTGCCGTTGTACTTCACTGCATCCCATGCGAAATCTACGATGCCTTCTTTGACCTTTGCGGAAGGTTTGATTTCAACCAATAGACCTGCTTCCGCATAGCCACCAAAACGGTCGTGAGCCCAGAACACAATATCAGGACCATCGCCTGTTGCTGCAGTTTGCGGGAATTTATCTTGCAGTCCATCAGGGTGAGCGACGGTCACTTTAACCCCGGTGTCTGCTTCAAACTTCTTACCGACTTCCGCCAAACCGTTATAGCCTTTATCACCATTGATCCAAATAGTGAGTTGTCCTTCTTCAATAGCAGCATGGGCACCAAACGAACCAAGAGCCACCAGGGTGCTCAGCGCGACTGTGCTTAGGGCATTTTTCATGTTCATATCCTTTTTTTTGTGTTGTAGGGCTCACCAAGAGGTTTTGCCGTATTTCGCCATTTATGATCAGAAAAAACCGCGTTTAACTCATCCTCCTAACCCCTACGCCCTCGATATTATGGCGTATTTTCGTGATCTCTATCGTTTGATGTGAGCGAGCCAAATCACAAAAAACAGGATTGATGTGATCCTACTCAACTTATCCACCCTCAATAATTTGAACTGGATCTAACTACGCCTTAGTCCCCCTCCTCCATCTCCTCCTCACCTACTCCCCCTACAAAAAAGCGGAAGAGGAGGATGTACGATTTACCTCTTTCACAGAAACTAGCCTCATCCCAGAGAGGATGGTAAGAGCCTTTCCAGTTTACGTGTTGTAACTGGTTCCACCGCCAAGTAGGTTGTCGATATAAAGTCATGATTGTTGTGAAAGCATTGCGGGAGAGACATGACTTTGTGTAGGGGGAAACAATCGATTTTTCGCGGTAGTCGGGTGAATGGCTTCATAGCCGGAGCCTTCACCCTTTCTTTTCTTACTCCATAAGGCGGCGCTGCCAACGAAACCACTTGATGTGGTTCACCTTATCCAATTCCTACTGTTATTGCGTGCACAATAATTCATATAATGAGCCGCGATAACGATTAAAAATCTTGATCGAGGACGAGCTAGATGGCGAGTGTCACGTTAAAAAATGTATGTAAAGCTTATGGCGATGTGCTGATTTCAAAGAATGTCGACTTAGAGATTCAAGAAGGCGAATTTGTGGTGTTCGTCGGTCCTTCAGGCTGTGGTAAATCCACACTGCTACGCTGTATTGCGGGTTTAGAAGACATTACGTCTGGCGACTTGTATATCGGTGAACAGCGCATGAATGATGTCGAGCCTTCCAAACGCGGTGTCGGTATGGTTTTCCAATCTTACGCACTGTATCCGCACCTCAATCTGTATGACAACATGTCATTTGGCTTAAAGCTATCGCAAGCCAACAAGAGCGAGATCAAAAAGCGCGTTGATCATGCGGCAGAAATTCTGCAACTCAGCCATCTACTGGATCGCCAACCCAAGGCACTCTCTGGCGGTCAACGTCAACGTGTCGCCATCGGCCGTACTCTGGTTTCACAGCCGAATGTGTTTTTGCTAGATGAACCTTTATCGAACCTAGATGCAGCTTTGCGCGTACAGATGCGCTCTGAAATCACTAAACTGCAACGTAAATTGGGCTGCACCATGATCTACGTTACCCATGACCAAGTCGAAGCCATGACCATGGCGGACAAAATTGTGGTGTTGGATGCAGGATTCGTGTCTCAAGTCGGCAAACCACTCGAACTGTACCATTATCCACAAAACCGCTTTGTAGCCGGATTTATTGGCTCGCCTAAAATGAACTTCATGAGCGTATTCATTGAAGGCGTAGAAAAAGAGCGGGTACAGGTCCAGCTTTCTAACGGTACGACCTTCTGGATCCCTGTCGATGGCACCACCGTCACTCGTGGAGAGCGTATGTCGCTAGGCATTCGTCCTGAGCATCTGGTTGAAGCCGTACATGGCGATGCCAAAATCGAAGGCAAAGTGATGATTGTTGAAAAGCTGGGTAACGAAACACAGGTGTATATGAACCTGAAAGGCTCAGATTCTGATGTGATCTACCGTCAACCCGACACACTCGATGTCGAAACCGGCGACACGCTCACGATTGGTATTCCAGCGCATCGCTGTCATCTATTCCACAGTGACGGCCGTGCCTGCCGTCGCCTACACCAAGAAAAAGGTGTTGACCTTCCGGTTTAATGCTTAGACTTCACTTGCTGAGCCCTTTCATCTTGAGAGGGCTTTTTTATAACCATCATCCATGCTTCTTATGCTGTCTGCTTCTACATGCATCGAATGGGTTCAACCCACTCATTTTGCAATAAATTGATGTTATACCCCTTGTGAATAAGCCCTCTCTTCCTCTATGGTCTAAGAAGACCAACCGAGTCGAGAGACTCACAGCATCCTTTAGGTAAGAATATGAACAGTCAGTTAACGCTTAGAGCATTAGAACGCGGCGACTTACGCTTTATTCACAATCTCAATAACAACCGCAACATTATGTCCTACTGGTTTGAAGAGCCTTATGAATCCTTTGATGAACTCGAAGAGCTCTACAACAAACACATTCACGATAATGCTGAACGACGTTTTGTGGTTGAAGATGCACAAAAAAATTTGATTGGCCTCGTCGAGCTGATTGAGATTAACTACATCCATCGCAGCGCGGAATTTCAAATCATCATCGCTCCAGAGCATCAAGGTAAAGGCTTTGCGCGTACTTTAATCAATCGAGCTTTAGATTACTCCTTCACTATTCTCAATCTGCATAAGATTTATCTACACGTTGCCGTCGAGAACCCTAAAGCGGTTCATCTCTACGAAGAGTGCGGATTTGTCGAAGAAGGCCACTTAGTCGAGGAATTTTTCATCAACGGTCGTTACCAAGATGTTAAGAGAATGTATATACTGCAAGGTAAGTACTTAAATAAAAGCGAGTAAAGACATGGTTAGCTGCAGTCAATATGATTACATTGAACTGGCCTGTTTGTTTCATCTGCCAGTTAAATTAACAATGAAAAATGGTGAGGTGTATTACGGGGTCGCCGCCGACACTCAACGTAATAATCAAAAGCAGGAGTGCATTGCGCTAAGAGGTGAAGAAGAAACTTGGCTCCTCGAAACTGATCAACTGAGTTCGATGGAAGCCTTAAGTGAACAGCCCCATTTCTCTGTTATTCATTTCAAATAAACCACACTGAAGACAGCAAGGCCGCTCTAGAATGACGAGCCGCCTTGCGTTTTACATTTCAGCTAACACCGCTGCAGCTTCAAGTAAGAAGGGTATAGACCCCAACGGCTTAACGTTGCAGGTGGGAAGGGGCTCTTTGAGAATGCGTTAGTTCGCGATATCCAGCTTATTACCGCTCACGCCATTGGTTCGAAACCAGCCCGCAATACTGACGCGGTCCGCATGCGCTTCGAGCACTTCATGAGGGAAGCGTTCTGAAAGAAATACCACTAGACGTCCCGCAACGGGCGCTAACGTTTCAATCCAGTTATCCTGCAAATCGTAGATTTTTAATTCGCCGCCATCGGCAGGAGTCCAATTTTCATTGAGATAAAACACTGTAGTTAATTTACGGTTTTCATTACCGCGAAACGAGTCGAGATGTTTAAGGTAGAAATCACCGGCCTCGTATTTTGCAAAGTGCGCTTCATATTCAAACAGCCCCAAAAAAAAGTGGCGGTTCACTTCACACCGGATCTGCTCCATCCGCGCCAAATAGTCTTGAACAGGCTGCCCCATTGATAGATCAAGCCATTGGATTTTATCGCTCCGGATATCCGCCGCACGCTGAATCTCTTCGTTTCTACCAATTTTTGCTCGTTTCCAACGTTCAGGAATGCACTCTCGTAGAGCTTGCACTTCTTGTGGGTTCAAAAAATCATCCCACACATACCAACCTCGGTCTGCAATTGCATCCATTAATCCATCTAACGCCATGATTCTCACTACACGAACAATAAGAAGCGCGTTATATCTGGCCTACCACCAGTCAGCAATTCGAGTTATTAATCTCCAAGATCAATAATTCTGATGGAGGGGTTGTGGCTCAAAAGATTCAAGCCTATCACGCAAAGAGATTGAGACGTTTGGGGAACTTCGCCGCCATTTTGTAATCCAATCTGAACATTAAAAACATCCCTTGAGGAATCCCCATGATTGTTACAACGACTCCCAATATCGAAGGCAAACGCATCGTTCGTTACTGCGGAGTGATTGCAGGCGAAGCCATTCTTGGTGCTAACATTTTTAAAGATCTGTTTGCTGGGATCCGCGATATTGTGGGTGGACGCTCTGGCACTTATGAACGAGAGCTAGAAAAAGCGCGCGCTATCGCATTGGAAGAACTACAACAACACGCTGCAGCACTGGGTGCCAATGCCGTGGTCGGTATCGATTTAGATTATGAAACGTTTGGAAAAGCCAATGGCATGCTCATGGTGTCGGTCAGCGGTACTGCGGTTATCGTCGAATAGTTAACCAATATGCCTAACCGACTGATTTTTCAGGTACTCAGAAGGTAATTTCATCTTAATAAATCTAGAGAGATTTGAAGGGTTTAAAATAAGGCAGTGTGGAACTGCCTTATTCTTATTTCCGGCGAAACCTAAACTATTGAATTAGAAACAGAAGAGGAATTACAACACAAATTAAGAATTGACTTCTTCAATTCCAATGTTATTTTTCGCCCAAATCAGTGCCTGCAAGCGATTTTTGGCATTAATTTTCTTAAAGACATTATGCAGATGTGTTTTTACTGTATTTTCACTCACAAATAGTTTATCTGCAATTTCAATATTAGAAGCACCACTACCAAGTAACTTGATAATCTGTTGTTCTCTTTTGGTTAATTTTGCGTACATTTGTGAGGTCACGACTGAGTTACCGGCACGATAATGGAGAATGTATTCTTGGGCCAGTTTACGCGTTAACCACATTTCATCTTGCAAAATTTTACTCATGCCTTTGATCAGGGTATCCATATCATCATCAATATAAAATACTCCAGCCAAATTATTCCACTTAAAGAGCAGCTTATGCTCAATATCCTGCGGACAGTTAATGATAACCTCTTTCGCATCAGGACAACTGATGTGCTTAAACGAACTGTAATCGGTCAAGACATCATCAGAAATTCTAGAATAATCAATCATCAACATCTGAATATTACGGCTTTCTGGTTTATTCTCTTCAAGCCAGAGCTCAGAAAATGGTGTAATTTCCAGCGCTAAAGGAAGTTTTGATTCTAACGCCTCTTTCAACAATCTGGATTGCATGCAAACATCAGAAAGCATTCTAACGTTTAGTTTATTTTCATCTTTCATTTCACCCCTCCTAACACATCAAGGCTAACATGGTTAAAACTAACGTTAAGAAAATGGAAGTCAATGTTCAGAAAATAAGACAAACGTTTAAGCAAGTAGAATAGGAGATTTAATCTGTACAATTCATAAGGTTAAGAAACCTTCTCAATATTAAGAATATCAATAGCTATAAAATTATTTTTTAACACATATAAGTCAAGTTGCTTAATAAAAAGCCAGTTAATACGCAAAAAGACTCTTATGCATTTAATGTTAGCCATAAAATAAGCTGAAACAGTTACCAACAAATCTATTCATAGCGTGTCAAACTTAAAACAATAATCCATAAAAACAGCCAATGGTTTAACAAAAAATATTCAAATTTGAGATATTTGTTATGCGGAATATTCAGAATATTCGATTCGAAAAATAAGCGCCTTGATACGAGGTATGAACCAAACGGTTTGGCGTTGCAGCTAGGCATCAACTACACATTCAATGGTTCTATATACCAGAACCACTTGGAGCTGCAGGTAGGTGGCAAGAGAGTGAATCCCAATGAGCATAGATAAACACTGTGATTAGGGTGAACGAACGTAGCCGACACCGCTGCAGCTTCAAGTAGGAAGGGGATATGCACAAAAACGCGACTAGGTACGATAAAGCACCTTTACAACATGCCAACCAAATTTGGTTTTGACCAATTGTGGGGTTAGCACTTCACCTTGGAAGCAGGCTTTGTCGAAAGCAGGAACCATTTGGCCTTGACGAAATTCACCCAAGTCGCCGCCTTTTTTACCCGATGGGCAAGTCGAATACTTCTTGGCGAGTACGTGAAACTTCGCCCCTTTCTTTAGTTGAGCTAAAATATCATCGGCTTGCTCTTTGTGTTTAACCAAAATATGCAAAGCTGCCGCGGTGCGAGCCATAATGTTTCCCCCTATTTTGTCGAGCCGCGTAGTGTACTCGAACAACAATAAATGTAAACGCATGGCTGAGATCAATACAAACGCATCGAATATCGACTAAATTCAAGCCATTCCGTTGCCGATACGGTAATTTCGTTTAGTATAAGTAAGAGTCCGAACAGTTAAAGAAAATATTATGGCTAAAGTCGTCAGTAAAGCGAACCAATCACAAGGGATGTTGATGTTCACGCTCAGTGCCCAGCAGCAACTTTTCGCTATCGGGACACTGAAAGTCCGAGAAATTGTGACTTATCACCCAATGACTCAGATCCCCTATTCACACCATCATGTGATAGGAACGGTCACAATTCGTAACCTGACAGTTCCAGTGATTGATATGGCAGCAGCGATTGGCTTTCGCCCAATCCAACCGAGCGAGTATCAGAAGTGCTATTTGATCGTCACAGACTGCTTACGCACAGTTGTGGCTTTCATGGTTCGCACTATAGAGAAAATCATCGAGTGTGATTGGCGACAAATCGAATCGTCCCCCGAGACGGCAGGACATGATGTTTTCGTCACAGGGATCACTCGATTCCAGAATAAGATTGTACAACTGTTAGACGTTGAGTTATTGCTCTCAAAAATCTAC
This sequence comes from Vibrio paracholerae, assembly GCF_037672085.1. NCBI lineage: Bacteria > Pseudomonadati > Pseudomonadota > Gammaproteobacteria > Vibrionales > Vibrionaceae > Vibrio > Vibrio paracholerae. The sequence continues at coordinate 989,478 of NZ_JBBHLM010000001.1, forward strand.
CCACAATATGAATCGACCAAGGTCCCTATGTTGACGGATATCGAGCGTGAGCGCTTGAAACCCCTCAATATTTTGTTGGTCGATGACTCTTCTATTGCGCGTAAACAGCTCTCTGATGCGCTGGATAGCATCAACATTCCGTATCATATCTGTAAAAATGGTAGTGAAGCACTGGATTTGATGCGTGATATGGCACGCGATCACCGCGCCATCGACATTTTGGTGAGTGATATTGAAATGCCGGGATTAGATGGTTATGAGCTGGCATTTGAAATGCAAAACGATCCACAGTTGAACCATGCTTATTGTATTTTGCACACTTCGCTCTCCAGTGAGATCTGTGTCGATCGTGCCCATCAAGTGGGCGCTCACGAAGCGTTGGAGAAATTTAACGCCACCGAGTTAGTCGAAGCCATGTTGCGTGGAGCCAAAAAGCTTGAGACGCAGCGTTTGCAAAAACCGTGATCGGTTAAGCATTTAACCCAAAGCCAATCGCAAGACTATTTGCTATAACAGATAAAAAATGAATTCTCGGCAGCTCTAGCGCTGCCGATCTGAATTGAGCAAATCAGGTATACACCATAGCTGCTCATGATGACTCAACCATTGTTGTAATTGTGTCGATAGCGCCTCTTGCTCCACCTCGGAAAACTTCGCGAGCAAACTCGACTGTAAATCACAATACTCTGGTAACCAGAATTCGATCCATTGTCGCCCTTCTTCTGTCAATGTCACCTCAACGTTACGCCTGTCATACTTGCTGAGGTTTCTCTCTACAAGTCCTTTGCGTTCAAGCCGCGTTAAACGGTTAGTCATAGCCCCTGAGCTGAGCAATAACCGCACTTGCAAGTCCGAAGGGTTTAGGCAATAAGGATGACCGACACCACGCAAGGCCATTAAAACTTCAAACTCGCCAGAGGTCAGTCCCGCTTGTTGATAGAAGGCCTCCATTTTTAACTCAATACGTCTCGCCAACCGTTGTAATCGATGAAGTACCGACATGGGCAGAGTATTAAGCTCAGGCAGCTCATTTGCCCATTCCATGACGGATTTTTGCACTGAATCCATTCGTTTTATCCTGTGTTGTTCCTTTTATTCCTTGACGTTACCACTTCAACGAAGATGAGGAAAATGGCACGCATTGAGCAGCCTCTCTAGTCAGAACAAATTTACAGCGTTTCTACAGTAAATCCGCTAATCTTAAGGTTATGAAAATGTCTTGCGTATCCGAATCAAGTGATGACAACTGAAGATTTCAAAAAATCCACGGCTAACTTAAAAAAAGTCGTACCTTTAATGATGAAACATCATGTCGCTGCCACACCTGTGAACTACGCTCTGTGGTATACCTATGTCGATCAAGCCATTCCGCAACTCAATGCGGAAATGGACTCTGTATTACAAAATTTTGGGCTTTGCCCACCCGCTTCTGGTGAACATCTTTACCAACAATACATTGCGACTAAAGCAGAAACCAATATTAATCAGTTACGTGCGAATGTTGAGGTACTACTTGGTGAAATTAGCAGTTCAATGAGTGATACGCTCAGTGATACCAGTTCCTTTGCTACAGTAATTGATAAAAGCTTTAAGGAATTGGAACGTGTTGAGCAAGATAATCTCTCCATTGAAGAAGTAATGACGGTGATCCGCCGCTTAGTGAGTGACTCTAAAGATATTCGACACTCAACCAATTTCCTGAATAATCAACTGAACGCGGCAACACTAGAAATCTCTCGTCTTAAAGAGCAGCTAGCGAAAGTTCAGAAAGATGCTCTGTTTGACAGTTTATCCGGGCTTTATAATCGCCGAGCTTTTGATGGCGATATGTTCACACTGATCCATGCTGGGCAGCAAGTCAGCCTTATCATGCTCGACATCGACCACTTCAAAGCCCTTAATGACAACTATGGCCACCTATTTGGTGACCAAATTATCCGTGCGATCGCCAAACGTCTTCAGAGCCTATGCCGTGACGGCGTGACGGCTTATCGTTATGGCGGTGAAGAGTTTGCGCTGATTACTCCGCACAAATCGCTGCGTATTGCACGCCAGTTTGCTGAATCAGTGCGACGCTCACTAGAGAAACTCACCGTAAAAGATAGGCGTAGCGGCCAATCGGTCGGCAGCATTACCGCTTCGTTTGGTGTAGTAGAAAAAATTGAAGGTGACTCTTTGGAGTCTCTCATCGGTCGAGCTGATGAATTGCTGTATGAAGCGAAAAATCTGGGCCGCAATCGAGTCATGCCGCTCTAAACTCGGCAATACCCATCGACTTGACGTTGTAAATAGACAAGGAAAAGGTTACTCAGCGCGAAATTGCCACAAAAAAGCCAAGAATCTCTGACTCTTGGCTTTTTTCATACGATAGCGGATTAATGTGAAAAACAGTCTCCGAGGAAATATTCGTCACCATTACGAGCCGTATACTCTTTCTCTTCGATACGAGCCTGTGGGCGGCCTTGTTCATCGCCTTTTAGCAAACTCACCCAGTGGCGGATAGTGGTGCTTGGCTGTGCGTGTTCATTGGAATGATTGAGTACCGTGCACGTTTCTAATTGAATATCGGCTATCTCTCGTAACTCAATGCAACCCGTACCGCGTTGGCAACCTAATGCCATTTCAACATGACTACCTTGTCCATCACGAAACAGAAGATGGCTTGGATTTTCTTTACTACCATTAAATGCCACAAACTGTTTTGGGTATTTCAAACCACTATGACGGCCATCTTGAAAGTATGCGAGCAGGTGATTGTAATCAATCACATAAGCCGTCACATCTTGGTGAGTACCATTTTCAAGCGGAAACAGGCGGTCTAATAACTGCTTCGCTTTGATTTGTTTTTCACGCTGTTGATTGGCGGCGACCGTTTCTACGGCGAACACAGCTTCAGCGATAAAGGATTTGTTTTGGTGTTGGATTTCTGTTTTATCAAACGTCAGCATGTTCATCGTCGTTCCCTCGTTCAGATTCAATGTCATTTTACTGCAAAGGCACTGGCGATCTTTTCGCCGGATTTGTGACTTCGCTTACTTGGAAGACTAGCGGATTTCTGACTACAATTTCACAACAAAAATTTTACAATGTGAATTTTACAAAATGAGTGTGTCTAAAAGTCTTGTTCGACAGTCCCATTTTCTGGGTACTAAAGTCAGAAACCTTCGTAAAAGGAACCACTTAACTATGGAGGATCTTTCTGCACGCTGCATTCGTGTTAGCCCAGAATACGCGCCATCGGTTTCTTATCTCTCAATGATTGAGCGCGGAAAGCGAGTACCGAGCGTAGAGATGCTGGAAGTTATCGCGGAAGTGTTTCAAAAAGATCCCATCTGGTTTTTAGATGATGAGCCAGAGCAAATTGATATCACTCCCGAAAAAGGCAATAGAGGTGGTATTAGTGGAATGGCTCTTGAGCCAAGCTTTTTGTTTTCCAATGATATTTTACAAATCGCTATTCCAGAGATGCTCTCGCAAACTGGGATCACTGGCCGCCAATTTGCTCATCTCTTAATCCGAGCCCATCAAGAAAGTCTGCAAAATCATTTCCCTGATCTTGAGCGTGCTGCCGAAGAGGTGGGGCTAAAACGCCTCAATTTGTCTGTCACCGATTTGCTGGATATTGCCAAAGGGCTTGGATTGGACGTGCGTTGGGTAAAGCGTACGCCACATGATGTCATTGACGAACTTGGGGTGAGTGCTAAACAACTCGTTACCTCATTTTTTGAGCCGCCTGGACGCATTTACCTGAATGAGATCCTGCGTGAATACCCAACGCGATTGAAATATGACCTTGCGGTTTATATCGGACATAATGTGCTGCACAACAAAGATGGCCTAAAAAGCGTCCTCTCCGTCGGTCACACTCAAGGGTGGGATGAGATGGTGGAAACCTCCCCCTCTTCAGAGCTGAATTCACAAGATATCTTGCAAGCTTGGCGAGATTTTGAATCCAGCTTTTTTGCTGGGGCACTACTGTGCCCTAAGGTGCCCTTTCGACAACTGCTCGATCGTAACGGATATGAAATCAGCGTTCATCAGAAAGCGGGAGTCTCACCTTCTGTCGCCATGCGGCGGATGACCGTCGTTTCGCCCTATCCCCACTGGCACTATTTTGATGCCTATGGTGAAGGGAAACTCAAGGCCGTATACCGTGGAAATGGTATCCCACTTCCTTGGGGAAATATGCGTAAAGTGAATGATCCTTGTCAGCATTGGGCCGTTTTTCGTCGTCTTTCACAACCACAACAAGGCAGTTCAGCCCAAATTTCGATTTTAACTGTGGGCGACGAGCCTCGAATTTACTGTTGTGAATCACTCAATGTTGTGGATCCTGCCGGCAACAACCGTGTCTTGTGTGCGGGCATCGACCTCAATCCTGCGATTAATGCACAAGGTGGTGACGCTCTCGCTATTGCTCAAGAGCTCAAAATGAGTTGTGTGCAGAAAGGAGGAACCACCGCGATTCCAGCGCCGATTAAACGTGATTTGCGCACTATCGCCAAAATTCTCAACATCAACTGGATTGAACGAGGTATCGAGAATGAAGCGAGATTAATTTGCTCACGCGGCGCGGTTTGTCCACGAAAGCCAAGATGCTATGGAGAATGTGACGAATAAAAAAAGGCCAACCACAAGAAGTGTGATTGGCCGTCTATAAGTGTGAACAATGGTGTTCACTAACAACGTCAGTTGGCTAGGTGACCCTCGGCTTAGAAGGGTCAATCTAATAAATGCAGATTACGTGCCAACTTTTCATTAGCGACTTTTGCATGAAAATCGGGCAAAAAACGAACAGTTTCATTACAACCACACTCATAAACGAATGACGAAATGCGATTTTCTTTGCAAATCGCAAAAATAACTTTAGCAAAATGCAAATTTGGTTCCATAAAGATCAAAATCGATAGAGTGGGTTTTGCCTACGTTTAGCGATATACATACGTTCATCAGCTAGTTTGAACATTTCATCCGGTGTGGCAAACGACGGGTCATACAAGGCGTATCCAATACTCACACGTATATGGATAAGCTTTTCCTCATAAACAATCGGCGTTTCAGAAATCCTTTTTAAAATATTGTCACTGACTTTCAGTACATCTTGTTCACGATGAATACGTGGAATTAAAACGAGAAATTCATCTCCCCCAATCCGCGCCACCAGATCAGAAACCCGCAGGCTTGATTTAATTCTTTCCGCACAAGCCACCAGCACTTTATCGCCTGCGTGATGTCCATGGGAATCGTTGATAGATTTAAAACGATCAATATCAATGTTCAACAAAGCAAAGTTACCATCACTATGAGAGCGCTTAGCATTTTCAAAGTAATGTTCAATGGTATAGATAAAATAGCGCCGATTTGGCAATTGAGTTAAAGGGTCATGTAGTGCACGCCCTTCCGCAACTTGATAAAGGCGCATGATGACGCCAAAGCCTGCCATCAATACCAATAACACCGAATATCCCAATAAGCGCACTGCATTTCGGGTATACCAAGGTAACTGCTGTAGTAAATCTTGTTTTTCAGCGACTGCAATTCGCCAACTTCCATAAGGTAAATACACATTCTCTTGTGCAAAAGCGTGCTCAAAAACCCGAGGCTCCCCAAAAAACACGTCGCCCTCACTGCCACGGCTGTCTAGCCCACGAATTGCAACCTGAAAATGCTCCCCAAAACTTTTAATACTGGTAGCTGAAAGCAAAGAATCCCAATCCATCACAACACTGAGCACACCCCAATACCGGGTATCCTTCGGAGGGTCGTAGAATATCGGCTCTCGAATCACCAGCGCACGCCCCCCTTGAACGAGGTCGACAGGCCCAGAGACAAAAGTTTGTTTGATTTCACGAGCTTTTTTTATTGACTGCCACTGCTGTGGAATGGTGCGGTAATCCAACCCAAGAATTGCATTGGTCTGAGGAAGAGGATAGCTGAAAACGACCACGTCATTGGGTGCAATCCCTAATGAGCGCAAGTGATCGCTATTTCTGATCACAGCGGCTGAAAGCGGTTCCCATTGGTAAATGTTGAGCTCAGGATCTAGGGTTAACAGGGTTGTTAAACCTTTTACGATATAGATATCACCCAAAATCTCAGCTTCTAATTGAAAACGTACAATTGAGAGGCCTTCTTTGGCTTGTTGACGTAAAGTCTCTTGTAGATCACGTTTATGACTAAGATGAAGAGATTCAATAACTGCTATACCCAAAAAAAGTAAGGCAAAAAAATAAATTGAGACATACTTATATTTGTTCGAGGTGAACCCCATCCCTCAATCCTCAGTTTTATTATTGTTTGTTGATTACTGAGTGAACCACGCAGATCCATTCGCAAACGCACTACGACTTGTCGCTACTCAAACGCGGCAATGCTTTCAAGCAGCAAAGGAGATAAGCCATCCGAATATCACGATAGGCTTATTGAATAGATTAACGCAAATGTACAATAAAGAAACTAACTGATTATAAATTTGTAAATATAACTCATGATGAAAAAACTGTTTTTGGACACTCATTCCGCTTCTGGCGAGATAACGTTAACCGATGGTTTACTCTACTGGTTTCCGCAATTTCTCACCCAGATTCAAGCCGACCAAGCTTTTCAGCACATGCTTGCGCACTTGGATTGGCAGCAGAAAAGTATTCGTCTATTTGGTAAAAGCGTGCTTCAACCGCGACTAATCGCTTGGTATGGCGAAAAAGGCTACCGTTATTCTGGTCTCTCTTTGTCTGCTCAACCCTTCCCACCACCGCTGCTCACTTTAAAGACGCAGTGCGAACAGGCCGCGCAAACCCCTTTTAATTCTGTGCTCGCGAATCTTTATCGCGATGGACAAGACTCGATGGGCTGGCATCAAGACAATGAACCAGAATTAGGCCCTAATCCGGTAATTGCCTCCCTCTCATTAGGAGAAAGTCGCCGATTTCTGTTGCGCCATCACAAGGATCATGCCTTGAAAATCGAATGCGAATTGAATCATGGGGATTTGCTGATTATGGCAGGGAACACTCAGCACTTCTGGCAACACGCCATCCCAAAAACTCGTCAAACCAAGCAAACACGGATTAATCTTACTTTCCGTAATATTCTTTAATACCCAAACTACTTGGCGTTGCAAATAAATGAAACGTGTTGACACAAACTCGGATTATTGACATACCACTAACCAGAGCCTCACATCGATCCAGTTCCGCTGCGCTAGAGTTTTTTGGGTCTAAAAATGCGCAAAATTGATCGGGAACTGTAATGATGAACAAAACTCAAATAGCGGTTGTCTCTAGCCTTATCGCGGCACTGATTCTTCCCACTTTTACGAGCTACGCACAAACCCATCCTTTGGGGGGAGCGCCTAAAGCTCAAAATAGCGCACAAAGTTCTCTCGAAAACCTAGGCCACAACATAGCGCCATCACCAAGCGTAGTCGTACCCGTTTCCTTTCAAGCGACTGCTGACCTTATTAAGCAAACTTATGAAAGCCAACTGTTTACACTCCCCGTTTTTAAAGAAGGCCACTATGCACTGCGTATGTATCGCCAAACCTTAGACGATAAATACGCGGCGGCGATTGGCAGTGATTTATCACGAGTCGCCAGCGGTTTGAACTACTTTGCCGCTGAAGTGAACACGCCCGAGCAAATTCAACGTTACGCTCAGAAGCGTCTAAAACGCTATCAACACAGTGATGATGAGCGCACTCAACGCCGTTTCGCCGCGACGCAAACCATGCCGGAGTATCTCTATCTCGGGATCGATTTGCTCGGCTCAATGGCTCGCGCCAACGAATATGGGCTGCAACATAAGGAAGACACCAAGCTGCGCCAAGTTTTACGTCGGTATGACTTCACACCCTACGCCACAGACAGAGCGATGATTGAAGCTTGGGCAGCACAATTAGCCAATCAGGTGTATTGGTTACGTCAACTCGGTGAACAAGACGTGGTTGAGCCTTTTATCCAAGCCTTTCGTGATACCTATCCAGATCAGCGTGATAGTGAGCTGAATGACCAACAATACGGCAATAAACTGTATGGTATGACACATATTATCTTTGCGGACTCAGAATACTACCAACATCCGGTGAGTCAGGAGCAACATCAGTGGATTTACGACTATTTCCGCGCCAACATAGACACTATTTTGCTGCGCGCTAAGCCAGACATTGTGGCCGAAGTCGGCATTGCTTTCCTACTCGCAGGGCTAGAAGATGATCCTGTGGTACTTAAAACCCGCCAGTTTATTCAAGCGGCCGTCGATAAAGAGCAAGGAATGATCCCTTCCACTTCCGGTGATTTCGATTTATCTCTCGGTGAGCACCGCAATGTATTGGCAATTATGCTGCTTGATTGGCGTTCGGTAAACCTAGCCCCGCTGGCAGGTAAGCACTCCAAAGTCTTTGCTGATCTGCCTTATGGCTTAATCAAAAAAGCACCCAATCCATTAAAAGGCCAAGGATGAAATAAGCCTCGACCAGTCATATTACTAAGCGGCTTTTAATCTGGTTTTTCGCTCGGTTAAGCGAGGTAGAATCCCATTAATCACCGTGGTGATTATGATCACTGCGAGCCCAACTTGCTGGGCGAGCGTGTAGTCGACATCAAAAAACAGCACTTGCCATAGGGCGCTGAACAGCAGATTCGTAAAGATCAGTGGAGCCAGTTGCGAGCCCGATTTCGCTAAGCGATAAGCTTTTGCGCGAAATACTTGCGTATTAACGACGAGGATGGCGCTGAGCAATAAAGCCGCGAATGTCACAGCTCCTGAGATATCCCAACTCATCCCTAAACTTGCCACAACATCGCGACTCCAAGGCACCAGCAATAACAGTGGGCTGAGTAATAACGCTGCGACCAAAAATGTCCAACCATGAATTTCTATCGAGCGCATGTCACTTTGCGCTGCACGATACAAGCTTAACTGCGAACCCGCATTAAATAAACCTGCGCTCAGACCTGCAAGCAATTCTGGTCGCCACTCAATTGAGCCCGTATTGCCTGCCAGCATAACCACTCCAACGAAGATAATGCACACGCTCAGCACCGTTCGCCAAGCCAATTGACCACCCCATAACCACTTTTCCAATAAAGGAATGAAGAGTGGACCAGTACTGAATAGCACGACGCTTTCCACCAGCGAAAGGGATTGCAATGCATAGATAAAACAGAGCTGGCTGCCCGCAATACAGACGGCACGGATCAACAAAGAAAACCACATGTTTCTCTGCGGCCAACGAAAATGGGTCAACTTCATTGCAACCAGTAAAAATAGCGCCGGAATAATAAAACGTAAAAATCCCAATAGGGTGATGGGGATAATGTGCGACAAATATTGTGTCAGTAAACCGGTTAGCGACAAACTAAAGGTAGATAACAACATAAATAACACTGGGAAAACATGGTTGGGCATACAACTCTCCTTACATTGCTGCCAATTGTAAGCAGATGACCGGATAAAAAATAACGAGTAATATTGACCAAACCTGTTAGAGATACTTACAGATCACCTTATGCGTAAATTGGCCCCCTTAAAATCCCTCTACTCTTTTGTCGCTGTGGCGGAAACAGGCAGTATGACACTGGCAGCAGAGGCACTCAACGTCAGTCACTCGGCCATCAGCCAAGCGATAAAGTCATTAGAATCGCAACTCGGTCAGCCGCTTTTTCATCGAGTGGGTCGTCAAGTTGTCCTTAATAGTGCAGGCAAACGCTATTACCAAAAAGTAGCGCCCGCTCTTGAGCAAATTGTCGAAGCGACGGAGTCTTTACTCAAACCAACGCACTCCAATCGTATCACCTTGAATATGATCAACTCGTTGGCACTCCACTGGTGGATTCCACGCGTCAGCAGTTTTCAAGCCTTTGCGCCAGATGTTGATGTACGCATTTCAACCTTAACCGGTGCTTTTTCTTTGGAGGAGCAAGGTGTCGATGTTGCTTTAATCCACGGTCAATGGCGCGAATGGCAAGACTACTATTGTGAGCAATTAGCCGATGACGAACTAGTGATGGTCGTCAGCCAAACCATAGTTTCGGCGACCATGTCCCCCCAACAGGCATTGGCTCAATTTCCAGCGATTTTTGTGAATAATCCAAGGCGGCAAACCGATTGGGATATTTGGTGCCAAGCCAATCAAGTCACGCCACCACCGCAACAGCGTAATCTTTCTTTTTCGGCATCAGCGCAAGCACTGCAAGCCACGCTGAGTGGTTTAGGCGTCTTTGTCACCCACAAACTGTTTATTAAACAAGAATTGGAAAGTGGAATTTTAAAAGAAATTGGTCAGCCCGTGACTCATCCCGATCAGGGATACTATTTCGCTTGCCGACCTGAAGCATTGCGTTCTGAAGCGGTATTGACACTAAGAAGTTGGTTACGTAATGAATTCCAACAAAATCAAAACACACAAAAGTAGTAGATTATTTTTATGTAATTTGGACAAGCGTCATCATATTCAATGAAGGAAGTGGAGTTGCATATCAAAAAGATGAATAAAATCACACTATTTCGTTATTTTTCGCCTTCAAACAAACCAATATCATCTAAACTTTAGCTAACTTTACCGAATGGATCGAATTTGGATGGATAGCTTTGCTGGCAACCAATTAAAAGAGATGACAGAGATGCGTTTTGCTCGTAAGCAGCATATTGTCCTGATCAGCTCTGGTGTTGCTACCGCTATTTTTCTTGGATTTGCCCTTTACTACTATTTTAACCATCAACCTCTGTCATCCGGTTTATTGTTATTAAGTGGTATTGTCACCTTATTGAATATGATTTCGCTGAATCGTCACCGCGAATTACACACTCAAGCCGATTTAATTCTGTCATTAATTCTGCTCACTTATGCTCTGGCCTTAGTCAGCAATGCTCAGCATGAATTATCGCATCTCTTATGGTTATATCCGCTCATCACCACTTTAATCATGATTAACCCTTTTCGGTTAGGATTGGTTTACAGTGCAGCGATATGCTTAGCGATGACCGCCTCTATCCTTTTTAATCCGGCACAAACGGGCTCGTACCCTCTTGCACAGACCTATTTTTTAGTGAGTCTATTTGCACTGACGATTATCTGTAATACCGCTTCTTTCTTTTTCTCAAGAGCGATCAATTATATTCATACCCTATACCAAGAAGGTATTGAAGAGTTGGCTTATCTTGATCCGTTAACAGGCTTAGCCAATCGTTGGAGCTTTGAAACTTGGGCCACAGAAAAGCTCAAAGAACAACAGAGTTCGAATACCATTACCGCGCTTGTTTTTCTGGATATTGATAATTTCAAACGCATTAATGACAGTTACGGCCATGATGTTGGCGATCAGGTGTTAAAACATTTTGCACACCGTCTACGCAATAATATTCGTAATAAAGATCGAGCCACCAATCAACATGATTATTCCATCGCTCGATTTGCTGGTGATGAGTTTGTGCTCTTGTTATATGGTGTGCGAAATTTGCGTGATCTCGATAATATTCTCAACCGTATCTGTAATCTCTTCGTCGACCGCTATCCTGAGACGGATATGCTCAACAACCTCACGGTGAGTATAGGGGCAGCTATTTATCCCAAAGATGCGATCACTCTGCCGGAACTAACCCGCTGCGCAGATAAAGCCATGTATGCCGCCAAACACGGTGGAAAAAATCAGTACCGCTATTACCATGATGCCGCTTTTCCTCCGACCGTAGATACCATATTAGATAGCCAGCCTATCGACCCGACCAACGTAACCCCACTGAAAAAAGCGCACTAAGCTCATCCAAACATGTACATCAACCATAAACATACTGCGCCAAAGACAGCCATCCAGGCTGCATAGCGAGCAGTGTTAGGCTTATCAGGCTTAGGTTTAACCACCTGTTTCAACGCCGTCCGTTTAGCGTATTGCATAAAGCTAGGATCCGCCTCGCGTATTTCTTCACGCTTATGCTGGGCAGAATTCGCCGCCTGCGTGAAACGCTGCAACTGCTCTTTGGTCAGATCTTTGCTTGGATCGTAATTCGGATATCGATCGTTATGTTTGGGCAACATAGCCATGGCAATCCCTCCCATTCATTCGCTACCCCTTGATATGGAGTGTAACGGCTAATCTTAGGTTGACCCACACCATCACTCCCCAATCATTCAAATTTCTCGAATATGAAGATCAACTTCCCCTGCTGCTCATTTACCTCTGGCTTATCTACAATTTCCCTCATCATCGCTCAGTCTGCAATGGAGAAGTCTCATGACTAAAGACCGCGAAATTCGCCAAACAGTTCCCGCACAACCCACCTCAGATGGTGATGGTGTGAAAATTCAGCGTATTGCAGGATTCCAGCGCCCCAATTTCTCGCCGTTTTTGATGCTTGATGAAATGAAAGCCGATTCTCAAGCCGACTACATCGGTGGCTTTCCACCTCATCCGCATCGCGGTATTGAAACCTTGACTTATATGCTGCAAGGCCATTTTCAGCACCGAGATCAGATGGGAAATGTGGGCGAATTACGATCCGGCGGCGCGCAATGGATGGCAGCAGGACGTGGCGTGATCCACAGTGAAATGCCGATTATGCAAGAAGGGCAATTGCACGGCTTCCAAATCTGGCTTAACCAGCCGGCTCGCAACAAGATGTCGCCCGCGAAATATCAAGATTTCCAGCCTGAAAGTATTGTTGAACGCCATCATCCACAACAAGGTTTACTGCGCGTGATTGCCGGTTCCGTCGAGGTAGAGGATCAAACGATAACAGGCCCATTAACCGATACTGGCGTGCCTGCCACCGTTGTCGATTGGCGAGCAGAAGCGGGTCAAGACATCAGCATCAACACGCCGCCTTATTTTAATGCCATGTTGTACGTCTATCGTGGGAGCCTGAACGTTGGGAAACAGTCGGTCAAAGCAGGACACATGGCCATGCTGACAGCCGGAGAACAGCTCACCCTGCGTGCAGAGCAACCTTGCGGCAGCTTGCTTTTAATGGGGCACCCCATCGATGAACCCGTTGTGCATTATGGCCCATTCGTGATGAACAGCATGGCTGAGATTGAGCAAGCGATCCGCGATTACAATGCAGGGCATTTTGAGACCTACTGATGTTTCATACCCAAACGACTTGGCGTTGCAGGTAGGCAGCAAGTCAGTGACAAAGTTGTCTGGAACCAATATGCACAGCCATCGACTGGCCTTTGGTGAGAGTATGCCACACCTGTAGAGGTGTGGCTTTTTTCAATTTAAGCAGGCAAAAATTCACACAGATAAGCGGTCGCGACTTCCACTTGCAGATCAAAAGAGGAATTACCCGCCACTTCAAACGCATCACCTGCAGTAAAGGTAACCCAGTCAGCATCGGTGACACGCTTAATAGTAAGCGCACCTTTGACTACCGTCATGCGCTCTGGTGCACCAGTACCGAAAGTGTATTGGCCAGGAGCCATCACGCCAACCGTACTCTCTCCATCTTGCTGGCTGAAGCCCAATGACTTTACGTTGCCATCAAAATACACGTTTTCCTTGATCATTTTTTCTTCCTGTCTGTCATCAATCACTACAGTCGTTTAACTGCAAAATTCAAGCGAGAGTTGTAACCCATCACTTCACTTTGCACAAGTGCCAGCAATACGCCTTTTGCTAGAAGGTATATACTCATAACAAGGGTGAGAGCATTGACTCGGTATCGAATATGAAACATTCCTCACGAAGCACTCATTTTATTTGAGGATAAAATCACGCTTTTACCGTATGCTTTTTGCGGTTAGAGGTCGCTTAGCACAAGCTAGGCAGCGATATAAACTAGGGCACTAGACTTTGTCGCTGAATCCAATATTTTTGGTTATCCGATGCCCTTAACGCCATGAACTATACCCAAACGACTTGGAGTTGCAGGTAGGCGGCAAGTAAGTGAATCCCCATGAGCATAGGCAAACTATGTGATTGGGGTGAACGAACGTAGCCAACACCGCTGCAACTTCAAGTAGGAAGGGTATAAAGTTCGACACTGAGCGTTGGGTGATTCTTTGTTTGCCATAAACCGTTGTTTGTCATAAACCAAGTGAGAAAATGTCAAAAGAGCTGGTCTTTAAATCTGTATTCTGGTCATCACTCTCTATTCTCGGGGTGGCATTTGCTATGCTGCTCTACGTGAGTTATCAAGACTATGTGAATCCTAAACACGTTTTTGGTTCTTGGATTGAAATCGGTGCACCGAATTACCAAACCGAAGTGCTGCGTTTTAATGAACAAGGTGTCTATCGCAATGATCGCTTGATCAGTACCAACTTTGAATTTGACGGCACAGCCATCACCATTCGTACTGGTAATGGCATCTTCGTTTACGAGCTCTCAGGTACCTTTAACTCACCACAGTTGAAACGAACTCAGCCGATCAACCCTGTACAGCGTTTTATTCGCCAAGGGTTTGAGCACACCATCAGTGATCAAGGAAATAACGCCGTGCAGCTTAGACGCTCGGCGTTATCCGAACACTTCAACGAAAAATAGCCTCCCGTTTAATACTCTGTTGCACGAGATAACCTCTCTTTCTCTCCCATCTCTTGCTCTCGCTGCGCCAGGTAATACAAACCCATCATGGCTAAACACAATACAAAACAGAGCCCGTATAGCCACTGCGCGTTGAGATTTTCGATCATCATACCTCCAGCCAGTGGAGCAATCGCAAAACCTAACGAATAGAGAGCTGCAGCGCCAAAGTAGGAACCTCGTAAATGTGCGGGCGCTAAACGGTCAATCTGCACATTTAACGTCGGGAATGCGATCACCTCCCCCATACTCAATACAAAGCAAGCCAAATACCAACCTAATGGAAAAGCTTCTGGGGTGAACATAAAACCGATTTGCGCAAGCCCCATCAAAGCCATTCCCAAGCGCGTACGTGTAAACAACGGCACGCTTTCCAACAGTTTCAATGTCGGAAACTGGAATAAAATAATGGTCATGGTATTGACCAATACCAACCCGGCCACCAACTGAGCCGCTTCCGCAATCCCAGAGCGAACAATCACTTGTGGCAAAGAGGACTCGACCTGACCATAAACAAACATCATCAGGAAGTTAGCCAGCATCATTTTAACGAACACGCTGTCTTTACTGATCACGCGTAAAGTGACAGAAAAATTGGGGAGCAGTGAGCGATCGGGTTGTTGAAAACGTCCTTTACGCTCTAAAGTGGCGAGCAACCATAAACCAAATAGAAAATACGCAATACCAGTGACTATAAACAGCACTTGCGGATGAGCAAGCGCAAGGGTAATCCCAATTAATGGGCCAATGGCTCCCCCAAGGTTAAGCAGGAAATAACGAACATTGAGCGCCAATTCACGATCTTTTTCATCGGGTAAGTTATCCCCAATCACCGCTTTGCCAGGCGCTTCAATCATAGGCCGCATTAAGCCAGTTAAAACGATCATGATGAAAAATTGCCAGATTTGATTTGAAAGCCCGATACCAGTGTAAGCAAACGTCGCGATCAGGGCACCGCTGACCATCACCCATTTGCGGCCAAACTTATCAGAAAGATACCCAGAATAGAGCCCCGTTAACGAGCCGACCAGTGCCGATGTTGCCAACATTGCCCCCACTTCGGTCGCTGTCGCGTGATAATCTTGATACAGAAACACGATGAGAAAAGGCCATGCCATGAAAAAACTCGTGCGGGCAAATAACGTCCCGACCAGCACAGTCCATACTGGAAAATTAAAACGCTTTACCCTTTCCCATTGAAATAAACTCTCACTTCCCTCTGTAGCTTTTTGCTCACTTTTAGCCATATATTTTCCTTCCCTTGTGCTGACATTATTGGGCGACTGATATCACACCTTGTTCATTATTCCCTCAATATAAAGAGAAAAATTAGGGAAAGATAGCTGAATTTAGCAAAGCATTAAGAGCTGCATAAAAAGGAATAATAAAAAAATTAAACCAATTTAAAACAGTTAGTTATAAATTATTTTTAAAATAAAAAAGCAGCACAACTCGGTTTATTTTATTGGTTTATCTCTGTTTTTCCCGACTTTATCTCTACGTTGACAACTTAATATCAAGTTTACCCTCTTCTCGTTCAGACGACTCCATTTGTACTATAAAAATGGCCGCACAATGGCGGCCTGAGTTATCGTATATAGAAAGGTTTTATTTACGCAATGCGTTAAGCTTAGCTTGAGCAAGGCCAAACACGGTATCCACCGGATAGCTGCCATCATCGGTTGCGACGCCAGCGGGTTTGCCCGTAAAAATCTCGATCGCTTCGGTCACATGATCAATCGCCCAGATATGGAATTCACCTTTTTCCACCGCTTTCACAACATCCGCGCGCAGCATTAGATTGTGCATATTAGAGCGCGGAATGATCACCCCTTGGGTATCTTTGCGTCCTTTGATGGTACACACATCAAAGAAGCCTTCGATCTTCTCATTTAAGCCGCCAATCGGTTGTGATTCGCCAAACTGGTTCATGGATCCAGTAATCGCAATATCTTGTCGATTCGGTTGTTTCGAAAACGCAGAAACAATCGCACAGAATTCCGCCATACTCGCACTGTCGCCATCTACCCCACCATAGGATTGCTCAAAGGTTATGGTGGTGGTCAACGGAATACGTGCGGTGCGCCCAAACACCGAACTGAGGTACGCCGACAAAATCATCACCCCTTTGGAGTGAATACTGCCACCAAGATCGACATTGCGTTCAATATCAATGATCTCTCCCTCACCGTATGACGTTGTGGCCGTGATTCGATTTGGCATACCAAACGCGTGATCGCTGGTTGCCAACACCGACAACGCATTCACTTGCCCTATGGCCACCCCTTCAGTCTGAATAAGCGTGGTGCCATTGACGAAGGTTTCCATCATGCTCTGTTGTAGGCGGTTCACGCGCAGTTCTTGGTTACGCAATGCCTCCTCAACATGGCTTTGACGGATCAAATTCGCATTGGCCTGTTTCGCCACATAGTTAGATTCACGCAGCAAATTGGCAATATGGGCCGAGTGTAACGACAGTTTGGTTTGATCGCCCGTGGTGCGCGAACTGTGCTCGATAATGCGCGCGATGGCTTTACGGTCGCAATGCAGCATATTGGCATCATGCACAATACTGGAAATAAAGCGCGCATAGTGCAGCTCTGAATCGGCATCACGCGGCATTTCATCCGCAAAGTCTGCTGTCACGCGAAACAGTTCACTGAATTCGGGATCATAATGCGCCAGCAATTCATAGGTACGGTAGTCACCAAACAGGATAATTTTCACATCGAGCGGGATGGGCTCGGGATCGAGCGAAACCGTGCCGGTGAGTGTGACTTCTTTTTCCAATGAAGTGAAACTGAGCTGACGCGAACGCAGCGCACGCTTCAATCCATCCCACACATAAGGCTGTTCGAGTACTTTTACCGCATCCATGAGCAGCACACCACCATTGGCTTTGTGCAAACTTCCGGGACGGATCAGAGAGAAATCGGTAAACACCGTGCCTTTGTAGGTCGCGGTTTCAATGTAGCCAAACAGAGAGTGGTAGTTTGGGCTCTCCTCAACCACGATGGGAAACTCTTGTGCATTGCGGCTAACCAGCACGTTCACTTTATAACGGCGTGGCATTTTTTTATCCAAAGACGCATTCGCAAGCTCACCTTGGTCACCGCCTTCATCAAGAAAAATCTCGACATTTTCCACAATATCTTTTTGCAGCTCGGTCAAATACGCCTTGATTTCTGGGTACTTACTGTAATCAAGCTTCAGTTTTTTAATAAAGTGGGCAATCACATCTAAAGTGACTTCATCATTCAGTTTTTTGATTTTCTCGCTGTATGATTCTTCCCATTCGGTCAACTGACGCACCATATTACGCAAACTGACTTCCAACTCATCAATCGTATTACTGAACTGCTCTTGCTCACGTTTAGAGAGCGCATCAAACGTCTCTTCCGTGTGCATCTCCTCGCCATTCAAAGCGACAAACTGATACTCCCCTTGAGGAGTCAAGGTTAAACTCACTCCCCGCTCTTTTGCGGTGCGAGTGATGCTTTCCAGCTCACTTTCTTGCTTTTGTGCAAGCTGGTTTTTTAGCTTTTCAGCACGGCTGAAGTAGATTTCATTATCGAATGCCAATGGGATAGCCGTGACCAGCTTAGTCATCAGTTTTTCAATATCTTGACGAAATTGAATGCCTATCCCACAGGGTAATTTCAGCACTTTAGGTACGCGCACATCCTCAAAATTCGCCACATAACACCAGTCATACAGTTTATTGACATCGTGTTGATGGCGGCTGAGATAACGCAAAATCATAGTACGCTTGCCTAGCCCATTGCGGCCAATCGCGTAGATGTTGTATCCCTTCTCTTTGATTGACATCGCAAACTCGACCGCCTTCTGCGCTCGCTCTTGTCCAACGATCTCATCGATCGGTGCAAGCTCTTTAGTTGACTTACACTCTAGCTTTTCCAGTTTTGCGACTTGGTAGAGCTGCTCAAAACTCAGATGCTGAATCGCCATGGCTCCACTCCTTCCTTCGAGATTATTTACTTCATATGTAGCTCAAGTGTAGAGATAAATCATTGTCTTTTTAGTGACTTATTCCTAATTCAAGACCAAGCGGACAAATAATAGCCAAAATCCACCAAACTCAAAACGGTAATTATTTGCATTTGATAATGAATTGCATTTAAATATCCCTTTCTTGGCGGGGAGAATGGACCATGGAATTACAGCAGTGTTGGAACAGTTTTTTGCAGGCTGAACAGTTACTCAAACAAGGACACTGGTCGCAAGCTCATTACTTGTTAGAAGATGTTCTACATTACATGCCGCAACATATTCATAGTGCCGCACATGATGAGCAGACGAAACCATGCCAGATGGCGTGCTTGATCACTGGATTGCGTGATGCCGCCATCGCGCAGTCTGAAATTTTCAACAACATCGGCCAGTATCAACGCGCGTTTGATGCCCTCAATCAAGCCTATGCTCTGTTGCAATTTCTATCGATTGAAGAAATTGACTTGATGCGCCGCCTTAATTCCACCCTATGCCAAGTGAGCGAATATCTGCTGCGCCATATCAATGCCTTTTGCTACGCGCAGCGCAGTGCCGAATGGCAGTTGGAATATCAACAAGTGGAGAAAGCACACTTCTACTTTAACCAGTTAAGAAGCAGCATGGCTTTACCCACCGCATCTCCCGTGATGAATTAAATCGTGATGAATTGAATAAGGAAATACAATGTCACCCAATCCACTCTTGCAAGTTCGTAATTTAAGTGTGAGCTTTACCACCAATGATGGTGTTATCGATGCGGTGAAAAACGTCAGCTTCGACATTCGCCCCGGAGAAACCCTTGCGATTGTCGGTGAGTCCGGCAGTGGTAAATCGGTTTCGACCAACGCCTTGATGCAACTGCTGCCTAAAAACGCGCGGATCCATCCAGAATCGAGCATCATGTTTGAAGGTGAAGAGCTGCTCAATAAAACGGACACACAGATGCGCCGCATCCGTGGGGATCGGATTGGCATGATCTTCCAAGAGCCGATGACCTCGCTCAATCCCTATATGCGTGTTGGCGTTCAAGTTGCTGAAGCCATTCGTTGCCACCGTAATGTCAGCCAGAATCAAGCGAAACAGCGAGTCTTGGAGCTGTTTCAGCTCGTTCATCTGCCCGACCCCAAAGGCGCTTACCAAAAATTCCCGCATGAGTTTTCCGGCGGTCAGTTACAGCGCATTATGATTGCGATGGCACTGATCAATGAGCCAGATATTTTGATCGCCGATGAACCGACCACGGCGCTCGATGTGACAGTTCAAGCCGAAGTGCTCCGACTCATCAAAGAGATCCAAGCCAATATGGGCATGGCGATTTTGTTTATCACCCACGATTTAGGTGTGGTGAAATTTGTTGCCGACCGCGTGCTGGTAATGTGCAAAGGGGATGTGGTGGAACAAGGCTCTACTGAACAGCTTTTCCAACAACCTGAGCATGATTACACACGCATGCTGATTAACTCGATACCCAAAGGCAATAAAGAGCCAGTTGCTGTCGATGCAGCACCACTGCTCAAAGCCGAAGATATTCGAGTCAAGTTTCTGGTTAAACCGCACTTTATCAGCCGTCGTAATCAGTACTTTGAAGCAGTGAAAGGGATTTCTCTTGAAATCAAGCAAGGCGAAACCCTCGGTATCGTGGGTGAATCAGGCAGCGGAAAATCCACGTTAGGGCGAGCTTTGATTGGATTACTGCCTTCCACGGGTCAGATTGCCTTCAAAGGGCAAGACTTTCGCGCTTTGAGCGAGAAACAGCGCTTAGCCCTAAAGAAAGACATTCAGATGGTGTTTCAAGACCCTTATGGCTCGCTTTCTCCACGTATGACCGTTGGTGAAATCATCACTGAAGGGCTTTTGGTTCACCAACCTCACATCAGCAAGTTGGAACGCATGCAACGGGCGAGACGAGCGCTCGAAGAAGTGCGGTTAGATCCGAATTCGATTAATCGTTACCCACATGAGTTCTCCGGCGGTCAGCGTCAGCGGATTGCGATTGCTCGTGCGCTAATTCTGGAACCTTCCTTTATTTTATTGGATGAGCCCACTTCAGCGCTGGATCGCTCCGTACAGTTAACGGTAATTGAGCTGCTAAAAGAGATTCAAAAACGACGCAACATCGGCTATCTGTTCATCAGCCACGACCTTGCCGTGGTAAAAGCCTTATCAGATCGCGTGTTGGTGATGCAAAAAGGGCAAGTAATGGAGCAAGGCAGTGCGGAATCCATCTTCCATAATCCACAACATGAATACACCAAGAAACTGATCGCTGCCTCTTTCGACATTCTGGAAGAAAGTGCAGCATGATTCATATTAACTTCACGAATGACGTCTACACTTATTATTGTGAATGAAGATTATACAGATTTCACCATGGCATAGCTGCCTTTTCGGTTTGGCCGCCGACAACAAAAACTCGCTCAAGTTGAGCGAGTTTTTTATTCTTTGTTGTTGCAGTTAATCGAAGATAAGACGCTATTTGATACCGTAATCGGCTAACAGTTTATCAAATGTGCCATTAGCTTTAATTTCTGCTAACCCTTTATTAAACGCAGCCACCAGCTCTTCTGCTCGTGGATTGGCTTTTCCTGAAGTCACATGTAGTGGGTTTTCCGAAATCGCTTGGTTGGTGAAGGCAAAATCCGCCAAATTCATACCTGCTTGGGTAATGATCGATTTGGCCACCAGCTCATCTTCTACCGCAAGATCAATCCGTCCAGCTTGTAACTTCTGTAAGTTTTGCGTGAGGTCGGTGGATTCTGGACGGAAAAACGAAGGGTCATTCATAAACTCATCGCCATACCCATAACCACGAACAATCCCAACTTTCTTACCGTTTAAACTAGCCAGTCCAGCAAATTCAAAGTTATCTCCGGCTTTCTTAATAAACTTCACTTGGTTAGTCAGATAAGTCTCCGAATAACTGAGATAGGTGGTTCGCTCTTGAGTAAACCACGTCGCGGGTAGAATATCGATTTTCCCTTCTTTAACATCATTCAACGCCCGTGACCAAGGCATGATGGTAAACTCCACCGTATAGCCTTGAGTAGCAAATGCGGCAGTCACAATATCCACCGAAAGCCCTTTTTGCTGCGCATTCTCCATCACAAAAGGTGGCCATGGATCTTGCGCTGCAGTAATGGTTTGAGCCCAAGCAGAGAAACTACACAATACAACACTGATTAAAGTAGCAATGGATTTCATCATAAACGCTCCCGTTATTGACTTAAGTTCTAAACTTCGCCATGTGTTCGGCAATTAATGCGCTGATCGCGCTGACTCGTTTTGTTCCTTCCGCGTTTTGAGCAGCGCGGTCATAAACACTGTTGGCCGCCTCTGAGGCTTCAACAATTGCAAGGCTAATCTCTTCAATTGCGGTTCTCTGCTCTGCGGCTGATTGATGGATTTGATCGCTTCGTTCAGAAATCATTTCGACTGATGATTTCACATTTCGAATCGATGACTGCGAATGGCTAACCTTCTCTGCTGTTTTTTCCAGTAGTCCGGTCATACGCGTTAACTCTTCTTCTACTGTATTGGTTGCACGGTTCAAATTAGTGATATTGACTTTAATTTGCTCTGTGGATTGACTGGTTTTCACTGCTAGGTTTCGCACTTCATCGGCAACCACTGCAAAGCCACGCCCTTGCTCCCCAGCGCGTGCCGCCTCAATCGCCGCGTTTAAAGCCAGTAAGTTGGTCTGCTCTGAGATGTCATTAATCACATTCAGTACTGTGGTGATTTTCTCCCCTTCGACCAGTAGTTTACTCATCTCCTGATTGACCCGAACCATTTCACTACACATGTTAGAAATATCGGAAGTCGCAGAACCGATTTCATTCACAACATTGTCAGTTAAACGTGTCGCATTAAGTGCTTGTTCAGCCGTCTCATTCACAGTTTGCGCGACGGTTGCGACCGAATGATTCAATTCCGTAGCTGCTGCAGCGATGGTTTCCAACTGATGCTTTTGCTGGTCAATTTGTGCAACGTTTTCTTCCGCCTTTTCCCGGCTCTGCTGTGCTTGTAAATGCAATTCGGCAGAAGCATCATTCACCTCCACGACTATGGTGCGCAGCGTGGTCGTGAACTGATTAATGCCTTGAGTCACAGCTTGAAATTCTTTGTATTTAGGAACGGGTAACTGATGGGTGAGGTCTGCATCCCCACTGGATAGAGTACGGGTTTTATCACCCAACTCATTCAGTGGTTTCAACACGGAGAAGTTCAAGATAATAAACAGCATACAAGGGATGAGAATCGCTAAAATCAATACTTTGAGCAGATTAAATGACACATAATTGGTGAGTTGCTGATGCATAAACTCGTCAGTGTAGCGAATTTCAATCGAGCCTATTGGATTCTTCTTACCATATTCGACAAACTCTAGCTCTCCACCCACGGACGCTAGATTTACGAGTCGGCCCTCGTTTTCCACCGCGATAGTTTTACGTGATCCTTTATCATCAACCTCTTGAGCTAAGGTCAGATACAAGATGACCTTACCCGCAGTGTCGGTAATTTTTATGGATGATATCTCCGGCGTTTTTAACTCCGCGCTAATCGCCGATTTCACCGTCTCTAAGTCAAAATCCCACAGCGGTTTTGGCAAATTCACTTGCAACCGCGTTAAGGTGTTACTGACCGTCAGATTAAGATCGTTAGTAAAAGTATTGAGCGCTTTTTTGTACTCAAATACCGTTAATGCCAGCAAAACTGCACACACTGCAAACACAATCTGTACAATTGAGGCAACTTTAATACTTCTAAACATGTGACCTCCATTAAACCAGAAGGCTCAAGAGAAACTCTCTTCACCTGCAAGTACTTCACAGGCAAGTAAAGTGGCATAGTAGGTTTCTATTCTCCCAAGTTACTTTCCCAATCTGACATTGTTCTTCTGCTACATTGGCAGTCTGCTACTTGGTTTTTCTACTACTTAGACAGGTAGCTATTCATGATTTTCTCGATGTCGATCTTCTTCAAGCCTTCATTAACGATGGTTTGCCACTTCTGACCCTGCGCATCGTTACGAAATGCGATGTGCAAATCTTTTTCGACCAACAATTGCTTATTCATCTGTAACTGATCTTTATCTGCAGCCAAACTGGGATCATTATTCTTGAGGTAGTTAAATACGTTGCTATCAATGACCGCTAGAGGAACGCGACCTTTTGCCACTTTCTGTAAGTTTTGAACATCACTATTGACCGCAGAAGAGAGCAATTGTCCTTGTGCAATCATCGAATCAAGTTCGGGAGTGTTGATGTAGTCGCGAACGACACCAATGGTGTGCGGCTTAAGATCCTCAAGCACCGACCATTGAATAGGATTGGCCACATTTTCCGCAAAACCTAATGGACCTTTGCCGATAGAATCCGAGAAAAGCAAGCTGTTATCTTCAAAAAAGTACTCAGGAAAATAGCCGGAATATTGGGCATCACTTTTAACCAGATGCACCGCACGTGACCAAGGATAGAACTCAACCACCAATTCATGGCCCATCGCTTCAACGGCCGCTTTAACCACCGCAATCGACGCGCCTTTTTCAGCCAACCCTTCACCTGAGTAGGGCGGCCAATCTAGCGAGGTCAGTAGCAGGGTATCAGCCTTAACAGAAAAAGCCGCCGATAATGATAAAAGCGGAATCCAAAGCCATTTGCTTAGTCCATGACGCATTTGAGGCATCCTTCATTCGTTCACACGTTATTCAAAAGGATAGACTTAGGATTGAAAATATGCGCAATTTGTCACCACGCCTTTTTTAAAGGAAATGCCCAAGAGGTGATAATCCTCATAGGAAATGCCCTTAATGAGTGAGTCTTTTATCTTTTAAAAATAATGCGATATCGCTAAATAACGGGCACGTATGTGCTCAATCAACAAACGAACTTTGTTGGGCGGTTGGCGAGTGAATGGATAAACTGCGTAGATACCAAGCTTTTTACCGACCTGTTCTGGAAACACATCCACCAATTCACCATTACGAAAATCGTGATACACCAAACAGCGCGGTACATAAGCAATGCCATGCCCTCCAAGCGCGGCTTTACGCAGTGCAGTGGCATTATCGGTCGAAAAGGTGCCGGATACTTTGACTATGTAGTTGCCTTTTGCCCCTTTAAATTCCCAATCGGTCGCCCCCGTGGTTTGATAGGCGTATTGCAAGCAGTTGTGTCTAGCTAAATCTTCTGGCTTGAGCGGCTTACCGTTGCGGGCAATGTAAGCAGGAGAGGCACACACTACCCACTGCGAGTCCAAAATATGCCGCGCAATTAAGCTCGAATCTTCCAAATAACCGGTGCGGATCACCAAGTCGTAGCCCCCTTCAACGAGATCTACGAAGCGATTATCCAGCGACATATCCACCGTCAGTCCCGGATGTAGGTTACAAAACTCGGCGACCGCATCGGCTAAAATCAGATCGCCCGAGATGGTCGGCACCGACATTTTGATGTGGCCGCTGACGTTTTCGCCAAATCCCACCACCGCGTCCAACGCTTCTTGAGTGGCTTGCTTCACATTTTTAGCACCGTGTAACAACGCCTTGCCGGCCTCGGTCAAGGTCAATTTACGCGTTGTTCGATACAATAGCTGCACGCCAAGTTCTTCTTCCAATCGCGCCAATCTTTTGCTAACCACCGAATTTGTAAGGCCATTTTGCTCTGCAACCTTACTGAAACTCCCCAATTCAATCACTTGATAAAACAAAATTAAGTCATCAGCACGCATCTGATTTTGTCATTTTTGGAAATAATGAATTTCATTATTTCCCTATATCCACAAAAAATAAAGCAGTAAATTCACGCCAACTTAACAACCCCATCACAACTATAAAAAATCAACAACCGAACTCTTACTGGTTAGCCGTACCCTACATTCTGTGCGCGTTAGCTCATCCCGATTGATGGAGAGTTCAAGGACGAGGAAGTACTCCATGAATGAAACAATGCTCGCACTAGTGGCCTTTTCACCCATAGTGGTGGCCGCTATTTTACTGGTCGGCCTCAACTGGCCAGCCAAAAAAGCCATGCCAGTTGCTTTCGCCCTTACCGTTGCGATTGCTCTAACGTTTTGGGATATGTCTGCCAACCGTGTCTTGGCTTCTGTGTTACAAGGTTTAGGTATCACGGTCGCTGTACTTTGGATTGTGTTTGGTGCCATTTTTCTACTCAACACGCTGAAACATACAGGGGCAATTACCACGATCCGTAATGGCTTTACCGATATTTCGCCAGATCGTCGTATTCAAGCCATTATTATTGCTTGGTGTTTTGGCTCTTTTATTGAAGGGGCTTCGGGCTTCGGAACGCCTGCGGCGATAGCCGCACCACTCTTAGTTGCGATTGGCTTCCCCGCCCTTGCTGCGGTGTTAATGGGCATGATGATCCAATCGACACCCGTTTCATTTGGTGCTGTCGGTACGCCGATCATTGTGGGTGTAAACAAAGGTCTGGACACCCACAACATCACGGAAGCGCTGATTGCCAACGGTTCAAACTGGGATGTGTATCTGCAGCAAATCACCACCAGTGTGGCGCTGATCCACGCCTCAGTCGGTACACTGATGCCCATTTTGATGGCGATGATGTTGACTCGTTTCTTCGGTAAAAACCGCAGCTGGACGGAAGGTTTGGACATTCTGCCTTTCGCGATTTTTTCAGGCCTTGCCTTTACTGTTCCTTACGCGCTGACCGGCGTCTTCCTCGGCCCTGAGTTTCCTTCACTGATGGGTGGTCTCGTTGGCCTTGCGATTGTGGTGACGGCGGCGAAAAAAGGCTTCTTGGTACCCAAGACCCAATGGGATTTTCGTCCTGAAAACGAATGGCCTGCGGAATGGTTAGGCTCGCTAAAAATGGATCTGGATGAGGTCAAAGCCAAGCCGATGAGCCTTGCTCTCGCATGGGCACCTTATGTGCTGCTCGCGGTGATTCTCGTCGCTAGCCGTGTGAGTGCGGATTTCAAAGCGTTACTACTGGGTATCAAGGTTTCCTTTAGCAATATTTTAGGTGAAACCGGTATCAGCACTGCCATTGAGCCGCTTTATCTACCTGGTGGCATTCTGGTGTTTGTGGCCTTGATTGCGGTTCTCACTCAAGCTCGCAGCTTAGCACCGATGGGCAAAGCGTTTGGTGAATCGACCAAAACCTTGATTGGCGCAGGCTTTGTACTGGTGTTTACCATCCCGATGGTGCGGATTTTCATTAACTCTGGAGTTAACGGCGCAGATTTAGCCAGTATGCCCGTGACGACCGCCAACTTTGCGGCGGGTTTAGTGGGTGACGCTTTCCCAATGCTGAGTGCGACCGTTGGTGCACTGGGCGCTTTCATTGCTGGTTCCAACACAGTATCCAACATGATGTTCAGCCAATTCCAATTTGAAGTGGCACAAACCCTCAGCATTTCCAGTGTGGTTATTTTAGCGCTGCAAGCTGTAGGTGCAGCCGCAGGTAATATGGTTGCCATCCACAACGTGGTCGCGGCATCCGCGACGGTTGGCCTGCTCGGTCGTGAAGGTGCGACACTGCGCAAAACCGTTTTGCCAACCCTCTACTATCTTGTTTTGACCGGCATCATCGGCATGACCGTGATTTACGGCTTTAACATGACCGATGCTTTAATGAACCGCTAAAACTTTAATCAGTACCGAGAGCGAGCGTCTCGCTCTCATCGCTCAAGCCCCTTGTTGTGCCTCTATGCGCTTGAGCAAAAATGAAACATTCACAGAATAGGCCCAGAATAGGATTGCATTATGATCATTTCCGCTTCGACCGATTACCGCGCGGCAGCCAAAGCCAAACTCCCGCCCTTTTTGTTCCACTACATCGATGGTGGATCGTATGGCGAACACACGCTCAGACGCAATACCGATGATCTGGCCGACATTGCCCTGCGCCAGCGCGTGCTGAATGATATGTCTGAGCTGAGTTTAGAAACCGAACTGTTTGGCGAAAAAATGGCGCTGCCGATCGCCCTTTCTCCTGTGGGTTTAACCGGTATGTACGCCCGCCGTGGCGAAGTGCAAGCCGCGCAAGCGGCGGAAGCAAAAGGCATTCCTTTTACTCTTTCCACGGTTTCGGTCTGTCCGATTGAAGAAGTGGCTCCTTCGATTCATCGTCCAATCTGGTTCCAGCTTTACGTTTTAAAAGATCGCGGCTTTATGAAAAACGTATTGGAGCGTGCCAAAGCCGCAGGCGTGAAAAATCTGGTGTTCACCGTGGATATGCCAGTACCGGGCGCGCGTTATCGCGATATGCATTCTGGCATGAGTGGCCCTAACGCTGCGATGCGCCGCGTATTGCAGGCCATGGTACACCCAAGCTGGGCATGGGATGTGGGCTTGCTTGGTAAGCCGCACGACTTGGGCAACATCTCCAAATACCGTGGCTCACCAACTAAATTGGAAGACTACATCGGCTGGCTAGGCGCGAACTTTGATCCTTCCATTTCATGGAAA
Source organism: Vibrio paracholerae (assembly GCF_037672085.1). NCBI lineage: Bacteria > Pseudomonadati > Pseudomonadota > Gammaproteobacteria > Vibrionales > Vibrionaceae > Vibrio > Vibrio paracholerae. The sequence continues at coordinate 1,017,462 of NZ_JBBHLM010000001.1, forward strand.
GACTTGGAGTGGATCCGTGATTTCTGGGACGGCCCAATGATCATCAAGGGCATTTTGGATACGGAAGATGCAAAAGATGCGGTGCGTTTTGGCGCAGACGGCATTGTGGTGTCTAACCACGGTGGCCGTCAGTTAGATGGCGTGCTTTCTACCGTGCAAGCGCTGCCCGCGATTGCCGATGCGGTGAAAGGCGACCTGAAAATTTTGGTCGATTCAGGCATACGTACGGGTCTAGATGTGGTACGCATGCTGGCACTCGGCGCAGATTGCACCATGCTCGGCCGCTCGTTTATTTACGCTCTAGCAGCGCAAGGGCGCGCTGGGGTAGAAAACCTGCTCGATCTGTATGAAAAAGAGATGCGGGTTGCCATGACGCTGACTGGCGCAAAGAGTATTGCCGAACTGTCACGCGATTCATTAGTCAAAAGATAATAAAAATACCCCCTAACCTTAAACGACTTGGAGTTGCAAGCCCCCCTTGCAACTTCAAGTAAAAAGTGAATTGAGGGAACACACGAGGAAGCACAATATGACCCCACCGATCGCCGATCGTCTCTATCAGCAGCTCGAACAGATTTTAGCGAGCCGAATTGATCCGCAGCGCATTATTACTCAAGAAGCGAAACGGCTCGCCTACGGTACTGATGCCAGCTTTTATCGGTTGATCCCCAAAATCGTGTTACGCCTCAAATCACTCGATGAAGTGATTTTTGCTATTCAGAGTTGTGGCCAACTTGGCATTCATTTTACCTTTCGCGCGGCAGGAACCAGCTTATCGGGTCAAGCCGTTTCCGATTCGGTACTCATCACCTTAACCGACGATTGGCGCGGGCATGAAGTGCAAAACCAAGGCTTGAAAATTCGCCTGCAACCGGGCGTGATTGGCGCCGATGCCAACAAGTACCTTGCCCCGTTTCAGCGCAAAATCGGCCCCGATCCCGCCTCCATCAACACCTGTAAAATCGGTGGCATTGCCGCCAATAACGCTAGCGGCATGTGCTGCGGTACGGCGCAAAACTCCTATCGCACCGTTGATGGCATGCAAATTGTGTTTGCCGATGGTTATGTGCTCGATACACGCGACCCCGACAGCGTGACTCGTTTTAAACAAGAGCGTGCCGACTTGGTGGAAGGCATTCACGCGCTGTGCCAAGAGACTCTAGCCAATTCTGAGCTCACCGAACGCATTCGCCACAAATACCGTCTGAAAAACACCACAGGTTATGCGCTGAACGCCTTGGTTGATTTCTCTGATCCAATCGAAGTGCTGACCCACTTGATGATCGGCTCAGAAGGCACACTCGGCTTTATCGCCGACATCACCTATCACACCGTAATTGAACACGCACACAAAGCCTCAGCGCTGCTGGTGTTTGCTGATATTGAACAAGCCAGTCAAGCGGTGACCACGCTTTCCAAAACGCCAGTGGCAGCGGTAGAAATGATGGATGGACGCGCGCTACGCTCGGTGGCCGACAAAAAAGGCATGCCCGAATTTATCGCCAAGCTCGATTTAGAAGCTGCGGCGCTGCTGGTTGAATCCCACGCCAGTGACGCGCAAACCTTACGCGATCAGTGTGAGCAAGTGATGAGCGCGCTGCAAAGCTACCACATTATTGAATCGGTTCCGTTTACTTCCGAGAGCAAAACCGTGGCGACCTTATGGGGCATTCGTAAAGGCATGTTCCCTGCGGTAGGCGCTGTGCGCGAAGTGGGTACTACGGTCATCATTGAAGATGTGGCCTTTCCGGTAGAAAACCTCGCGGCCGGTGTGCGCGATCTGCAAGCTCTGTTTGACAAATACTACTACAGCGAAGCGATCATCTTTGGTCATGCCCTTGAAGGAAACCTGCACTTTGTGTTCACTCAAGGCTTTGATAAGCAAAGTGAAATCGAACGTTACGGCGCGTTTATGGACGATGTGGCCGAACTGGTCGCCGTAAAATACCAAGGTTCACTGAAAGCGGAACACGGTACAGGGCGCAACATGGCTCCTTACGTTGAGCTGGAATGGGGTAAAGAAGGCTACGCCTTGATGCAGAAAATCAAAGCGCTCTTTGACCCCAAACGCTTACTCAACCCCGGCGTCATCATCAACGAAGATAAGCATTCGCACATCAGTAACCTCAAACCCATGCCTGCGGCCGATAACTTGGTGGATCGCTGTATCGAATGTGGTTTCTGTGAGCCCGTCTGCCCATCACGCACCCTCACGTTGTCACCACGCCAACGCATTGTGTTATATCGCGAATTGCAACGCCGCCGCGCAGCGGGTGAAAACGTGGCTTCTAGCGAGCTAGAGCAAGTGTTTGAATACCAAGGGTTAGACACCTGCGCCGCGACTGGATTGTGCGCAGAACGTTGCCCCGTCGGCATCAATACCGGCGATCTGGTCAAAAAACTGCGCACCGCCAAATACCAAAAATTCACCCCGATTGCGCGTTGGACAGCAGAGCACTTTGGCGCGACCACCACACTCGCTCGCACCGGATTAAAAGCTAACCAAGTGGCGACCAAAGTGCTCGGTGAAAAATCGGTGGGCACTATGATGAATGGGCTACGCCGGCTAAGCAAAGGCAAAACCCCTTTATGGATGCCGGAAATGCCGCAAGCAAACACTCACTCGCTGGAACTCGCTGTCGAAAATCTGCCGCGCAGTGACCAAAAAGTGGTTTACCTGCCCTCCTGTGCCAGCCGCAATATGGGTCAACAAGCAAGCGCGACCGATCAACGCCCACTGACGGAAGTCACCCTCTCCCTGCTCAATAAAGCTGGCTTTGAAGTGATTCTGCCTACAGAGCTCAGCAGCCAGTGCTGCGGTATGCCTTATGACAGCAAAGGGATGACCGAGATTGCACAAAGCAAAGCCCTGCAATTGGAGAACGCTTTATGGCAAGCCAGCCAAGGGGGGCGTTATCCGATCTTGATGGACACCAGCCCGTGCGCCAAACGCAGCATTGAGCAATTCACCAAACCGATGGAAATTCTGGAGCCAACGGGGTTGGTAAGTCGTTACTTACTGGATCACCTCACACTCGCGCCGAAGCAAGAAACCATCATGCTGCATATCACTTGTAGCTCGCGCCGCCTTGGCTTAGAAGGCGATATGCTGAAACTGGCCAAAGCCTGCGCCAGTGAGGTGATTGTGCCTGAGCACATTCAGTGCTGTGGTTGGGCGGGAGACAAAGGTTTTACTACGCCTGAGCTCAATGCCGCTGCCGTCCATTCGCTCAAAGAGCAAGTGCCGGCGCACTGCAGCCGTGGGTTTAGTAACAGCCGCACGTGTGAAATCGGCTTATCACACCACAGCGGCATTCCTTATCAATCCATCTTGTATCTGGTGGATGAAGTCGCGAGACCAAGGTTGGCAACGCAAGAGAGTACAGAGCAGCCAAGCGAGTACGCATAAAAAATACTTTTCCAAGCCGATAATTTGGGAAAAGAGAAGGGGCGCTTGCGCCCCTTCTCAAAATGCCCTTATCAAAATAGAAATTAGAATAAACGGCGCTTTAAGCCTGTGCGTTCAAGGATCCGGGTGGAAATTTCCTCCACCGACAAGGAGGACGTATTGATGTATGGAATGGCTTCACGGCGAAACAGCGCTTCAACCGTCGCTAATTCCTGTAAACACTGCTGGTTGCTGGCGTATTCGCTGCCTGCCAAACGGTTTTCGCGAATTTCAGTCAAACGTTCCGCATTGATGGTAAGGCCAAACAGTTTATGACGATGAAACTCAAACTCAGGCAACAGGCGCATCGCATGCATATCTTCGGCGATAAAGGGGTAGTTCACCACGCGCAGGCCAAACTGCATCGCCATGTACAAACTGGTGGGCGTTTTTCCGCTGCGCGATACGCCAAGCAAAATGATGTCTGCCCGGTCGAGGTCTTTAAGCGAAACGCCATCATCATGTGCCAAGGTGTATTCAATGGCAGCGATCCGGTCAAAATAGGTGTCCGAGTCCTTGCCGACACTGCGCGAGCGTTGCAACTTAGGCGCGGGCTCCATCTCAATATCCAGGCTCACCCGCTGCACTATGCTCTCCAACACATCGTAAAAATGCGCGGGCGCTTGCAGCAAACGGGTACGCATTTCGGGGATCACCATGGAGAAAAACACCAAAGGTTTTACCCCGTGCAATTGATAAGAACGTTGGATCTGCTTGAGCAGTTCACTCAATTTTTCGTCACTTTCCACAAACGGAAAGGTTTTTTCATTGGGTTGCACAGCAAACTGACCCAGTACAACGTGCCCCAACGTTTCACAAGTGATGGCCGTTCCGTCAGAAACATAGAACACATCACGGCGTTGCGATTCCATTTGCATCTTCTATTTAATCTTTCAAAAATTTTTGATTAGGATAAGCACCATAATACGCATAACAAAACCCGGCATTCCAGCGCCTCTCCCACAGCTTTGAAAATTCCTTCGCGAATTTTTTTGCCAAGAGAAGCAAACGATTGCCAACCCTACAAGCTGCAATGTTTCTGGAGAAAGACATGCAAAAGAACACCCTCTGGTTTGATAGCCTATCCATGCAAGATGTGGATAAAGTCGGCGGGAAAAATGCCTCGCTCGGCGAAATGGTTTCTAACCTTGCCAACGCTGGCGTTTCCGTGCCCAATGGCTTTGCCACCACCGCGTATGCCTTCAACCAATTCCTCGATTTTGAAGGACTCGATGAACGTATTCACCAATTGCTCGATGAGTTGGATGTTGACGATGTCGACGCGCTGCGTAAAACCGGTGCCACGATTCGTCAATGGATTTTACAAGCCCCCTTCCCAGCCGAGCTGGAACAAGAGATCCGTACCAATTACAACCAACTGATTGATGGCAACAGCGAATTGTCGGTTGCGGTGCGCTCATCCGCCACCGCAGAGGACTTGCCTGATGCTTCGTTTGCGGGTCAGCAAGAGACGTTTCTTAACGTCAAAGGCATTGATGCCGTGCTGGAAGCAACCAAGCATGTGTACGCTTCACTGTTTAACGATCGCGCTATTTCTTATCGTGTTCACCAAGGTTTCGACCATCGCGGCATTGCGCTCTCGGCAGGCATTCAGCGCATGGTACGTTCGGATAAAGCGGCCTCAGGCGTGATGTTTACGCTCGATACCGAATCTGGCTTCGACAAAGTGGTGTTTATCACTGCAGCTTGGGGCTTAGGTGAAATGGTGGTACAAGGCGCAGTTAACCCAGATGAGTTTTACGTGCACAAGCCGCTGCTCGAAGCGGGCTATCCTGCGATTGTCAAAAAAACGTTTGGCTCCAAGCTGAGCAAAATGATCTACGCCAACAGCCAAGTGATTGGCAAGCAAGTGGAAGTCGTCGATACCTCCGCACACGAGCGTAACCAGTTCTCATTGACCGATGCCGAGATCCAAGAGCTGGCTAAACAAGCGTTGATCATTGAAAAACACTACCAACGTCCGATGGATATTGAGTGGGCGAAAGATGGCATCGACGGTAAGCTCTACATAGTTCAAGCTCGCCCAGAAACCGTCTGTTCACAGAGCGAACAGAACGTGATTGAGCGCTATGAGCTGAGCCATAAGGCCTCTGTGCTACTCGAAGGCCGCGCGATTGGTCAGCGCATTGGCAGTGGTACCGTACGTTTGGTCGATTCTCTGGATCAAATGTCACTGGTGCAGCAAGGCGATGTGCTCGTCACCGATATGACGGATCCTGATTGGGAACCGGTGATGAAGAAAGCAGCCGCGATTGTCACTAACCGTGGCGGACGAACTTGTCACGCGGCGATCATCGCTCGTGAATTGGGAATTCCTGCGATTGTCGGTTGTGGTGATGCCACGCGTCGCCTGAGCGATGGCGCGCAAGTCACCGTTTCCTGCGCAGAAGGGGAAACCGGTTATGTGTACGCCGGTCAATTGGATTTTGCGGTGCGCCGCTCTTCAGTAGATGAGCTGCCGATGCTGCCCACCAAAGTGATGATGAACGTGGGTAATCCCGATCGCGCCTTTGATTTCGCGCAGATCCCGAACGAAGGCGTGGGGCTGGCTCGCTTAGAGTTCATCATCAATAAGATGATTGGTATCCACCCAAAAGCGCTGCTCAATTTCGATGCGCAAAGTGCCGAATTGCAAACGCAGATCCTTGATCGCATTCGCGGCTATCGTGACCCGATTGATTTCTACGTCAGTAAGCTGACCGAAGGGATCGCCACCATCTCGGCTGCCTTCTGGCCAAAACGGGTGATTGTGCGTATGTCCGATTTTAAATCGAATGAGTACAGCAACTTAGTTGGCGGCAGTGAATTTGAACCTCACGAAGAGAATCCGATGCTTGGTTTCCGTGGCGCATCGCGTTACATCTCTCCCGTGTTTGAAGACTGTTTTGAGCTGGAGACGCAAGCCATCAAACGTGTCCGCCATGAAATGGGGTTGAAAAACGTGGAAGTGATGATCCCATTTGTGCGCACCACAGGTGAAGCCGAAGCGGTGATCGATCTGCTGGCGAAATTTGGTTTACGCCGTGGCGAACAAGGTTTGAAAGTGATCATGATGTGCGAGCTGCCTTCCAACGCGGTTCTCGCCGATGAGTTTTTGAAATTCTTTGATGGTTTCTCCATCGGCTCAAACGATATGACTCAGCTCACTTTAGGACTGGATCGTGATTCTGGCGATGTGGCTCATCTGTTTGATGAACGCAATCCTGCGGTAAAAATCATGCTGAAAATGGCGATTGATGCGGCAACGCGCGCTGGAAAATACGTGGGTATCTGTGGTCAGGGGCCATCGGATCATGATGACCTTGCACAGTGGCTCATGGAACAAGGCATCAGCTCTGTTTCTCTCAACCCAGACACGGTGATTGATACTTGGCTAAAGCTGGGTGCTGTGTCTAAACGTTAACCTAAGGTATACCCAACCTACTTGAACAGAGGCAGAGTTTTTACTCTGCCTCTAGTCACATAAAATTTCGCTTTCCTTACTTGCTTCGCGACATAACCCCATCTATACGTTAAAGACAACGATAATCACAATCACAACGCACAGTATTTGGCGCAACAGGAACTATTGAATGGAGCTCTTTTATGCGCAATAACCAACCGGTTACTCAAAAGGAAGTCACCTATCCACCTCACTTCAACCTTTTGTCAACCACCACACTCAGCAGTCATATTAAATACGCCAGTAAAGAATTTTGCGATGTCGCAGGTTACACGCTTGATGAGCTCGTAAACCAACCACATAACATGGTTCGCCACCCCGATATGCCGCCTGAAGCGTTTAAAGACATGTGGGAACACCTCAAGGCGGGCAAATCTTGGATGGGAATGGTGAAGAACCGCTGCAAAAATGGCGACCATTATTGGGTGGATGCCTTTGCTTCACCGATTAAAGAAAATGGCAAGGTAGTGGAATACCAGTCGGTTCGTTTATGCCCGAGCCGTCAGCATGTCGATAATGCGGATAAACTCTACAAACAGATCAAAGCAGGCAAAACACCTTGGCAGTTAAAAATGCCACGCACTCGCCTATGGCAGCGTTTAGGAGCGGGTTTCGTGATAGCGGCAGGCCTAAGCTTTTTGTCTGACCTTTTATTAGCGGGTTCAGGTATACCTGCAATGCTGCTATTGACCATCATTATGGCTTACTCTTTCACTCGTCGTTTGGAGGCCCTCTCAGAAGAAGCGCGTAAAGTGTTTGATAATCCGTTAATGGAACTGGTTTACAATGGTCAAGTTGATGATATTTCAGAAATAAAGCTCGCGCTCAAAATGCGCCAGTCTGAAATCAATGCGATTGTAGGAAGAATTCAAGACTCAAGCCTACAAATTGGAGAAGCCGCTAAAAAATCCTCAAATAATAGTGGCTCTACAGCCGTCAATTTAGACTCACAAACACGCGAAACAGAGCAAGTCGCCGCTGCCATTACCGAAATGAACATTACCGCTAATGAAATCGCACAAAATGCACAAGCCGCTTCCGATGCTACAAGCAATGCCCAAAATGCAGCGCGTGAAGGAATGAAAGCAGTAGAGACAACGGTTGAAGCTATGAATGATATGGCAACACAATTGGGGCAAGCCTCAACGGTTATCGAGCAGTTAGCTTCGCAAAGCGCCACTATTGGCCAAGTGATGGAAGTGATTCGAAGTATTGCTGAACAAACCAATTTACTCGCCTTGAATGCAGCGATTGAGGCTGCTCGGGCTGGTGACCAAGGGCGTGGATTTGCTGTCGTCGCAGATGAAGTTCGCAAACTTGCTCAACGCAGTACTGAATCAACAGAAGAAATTCAGGAGATCATCACCTCCATTCAAACCAGTACCAAAAATGCCGTTAATGCGATTGAGCAAGGCAACAAACTATCATCTTCTTGTGTCGATAGTGCAAACCTATCAGGGGGAAAATTAACCACACTTTTATCGCAAATCTCCGACATCGCAATGCGCAACGAACAAATTGCTACCGCAGTTGAAGAGATGGCCAAAGTTACTGAGGATATGAATCGCAGCGTCCAATCGATCAGTGATGTATCAATCTCTACGTTAGAGCTTGCTGAAGGTACACGTAATGAATGTGAGCATTTGGTGGAGAATTTAACTTCTCAAGCCAACTTAGTTCGCCAGTTCCGCCGCTTATAGCCATCGGAACAAGTCGGCGAGCCACCAGTACATCTATGTTTATTACATCACGACTGTGGCATCGGGTCTCTTTTCAGAGACCTGATGTTTTTTTGATACAGTGCTGTACATAAACAGCACTCGATCAATTTGCACTTAACTCGCATAATCTACCTCCAAATCACTTGGAGTCTCCGCTCCAACTAAGAAAGATATATCAAGCACGAGAGCCTATGCATACGCCCACCTATTCTTTAACCAAGCAACTTTTCCAAATGACTTGGCCTATGCTGTTTGGCGTCCTGTCACTGATGAGCTTTCAGCTAGTTGACAGCGCTTTTATCGGCCAGCTCGGGGTTCTACCTCTTGCGGCTCAAGGCTTTACCATGCCGATTCAGATGGTGATCATCGGTATTCAAGTCGGTTTAGGTATCGCCACCACAGCGGTGATTTCTCGAGCCATCGGTGCAGGAAAAACCGACTACGCTAAACAGTTAGGCGGTTTGGTGATCGTCATCGGTGGTATTGGCGTGGCGCTGATAGCCCTTGTGCTTTACCTATTACGCCAACCTTTGCTTGGCCTGCTCGGTGCACCGGACACCGTCTTTGCCATCATAGATCACTACTGGCTCTGGTGGCTTGCCAGTGCATGGACTGGCGCTATGCTCTACTTCTATTACAGTGTCTGCCGCGCCAATGGCAATACTCTACTGCCAGGCACTTTGATGATGGTGACCAGTGTGCTCAACCTCATCCTCGACCCGATTTTTATCTTTACCTTCGACCTTGGGATTGATGGTGCAGCGATCGCGACCATTATTGCTTTTGGCGTCGGTATCGCTATCGTCGCACCTAAGGTTGCCCAGCGCCAATGGACGAGTTATCAGTGGCAAGATCTGAATATCTCGCAAAGCCTCACTGCGCTTGGCCATATCATGGGGCCGGCGATGTTAAGCCAACTGTTACCTTCGCTCTCTTCCATGTTTGCCACCAAATTACTGGCAAGTTTTGGTACTGCCGCTGTCGCCGCATGGGCACTTGGCTCACGCTTTGAGTTTTTCGCCTTAGTGGCCGTGTTAGCTATGACCATGTCACTGCCGCCTATGATCGGTCGCATGTTAGGGGCTAAAGAGATCACCCATATTCGGCAATTGGTACGGATCGCCTGTCAGTTTGTGTTAGGTTTTCAACTGCTGATCGCTCTGGTGACGTATGTTTTTGCCACACCGTTAGCTGAGCTGATGACCAGCGAAACCGAAGTGAGCCAAATACTGAATTTACACTTGGTGATTGTCCCGATCAGCCTCGGCGCACTCGGGATCTGTATGTTGATGGTGTCTGTCGCTAACGCGCTTGGGAAGTCTTACGTGGCTCTAACTATTTCAGCGCTGCGCTTATTTGCTTTTTACTTACCTTGTTTGTGGCTCGGTGCGCATTTCTACGGGATCGAGGGGCTTTTTATTGGTGCGTTAGTCGGCAATATTATTGCTGGTTGGGCAGCATGGCTCGCTTATCAAAAAGCTTTACGTCAGCTCGAAGGATCGCATCACACCACCGCTTAGGTTTCATGTGTAAAAAACACACTACGCTGGTGAAGCTTAAAATTATCCACCATTCACCCTAAATTTCTGAGGAGTAACATCAAAGTAAGCTTTAAACGCTTTGATATAAGAAGAATCATTCTGATACCCGATTTGATCGGCAATCGATTGGATAGAAAAGCCTTCATCAAGCAGTGATAAGGAGCAGATTAGGCGGATTTGCTGCCGCCAGAGTTGAAATGAAGTGTGAAATTCTTTAGCAAACAGGCGTGATAATGTTCGCTCAGAGGCTCCCACTTTTTTCCCCCACTCTTTCAACGACCAATCGAGTGCCGGGCTATCGGTCAACGCCTCAAAGATCAGTCTCAAACGTCGGTCTTCCGGTAAAAGCAACTGAAACGTTTGCACGTTATCCTTCTCAACTTGATCATGCAAAACAGCCAACAAACGGGAGACTTCCTGATGATGAGTACCGTGGCCTTCACACTGTCTTCGGATCTCTTGTAATAGCTCATTTAAAAATGGCGTGAGTGTGATAGTTCGAACTTTCGGCTCATACTGTGTACCCAAGGCCGGATTGAGATAAATACCGACAAAAGTGGTATGAGTGAGTGCGATAGACTCGTGTTGAATTCCCGCTGGCACAAATAAGGCAGAAGTATGAGGCACGAGATGCTGATAGTGATCAGTCTGGGTTTGGAGTAACCCCTTAATCGGAAAGATAATTTGATGCCATGTATGTTGATGTCGCAAATCAACATAGCCTTTAGGCATATCGATTGTTTTAGTCAAAGCGGGCGAACTTGGGTTAGCAGCCATCATTTGATTGGCTGTCATAACACTGGGTTGTGCTTTTACTTGGCGGCTTGGCATTGTTAACTGTCCTTACATCCCTACTCTGACATTATTAACCTAAGCTATGATACACGCCAGATCCAATAAAACCTTGGAGAATACACATGCGGTATCAAGTTGAAATATCCAAAAACAATCAACTGTTATTCAAAGTGGATATAGATAGCATCAACCAAAATCAATGCGAAACATCACTCAACTTAGTCCTAGAAAAATTCCCGCTAACGGAAGGCTACCATCGCCATGTGCTCTATGCCGACAGCGAAACTCGCTACCTGAAAAGTACCGATAAGAGCATCGAACTTTTAGCGGCAATTCCACTGTTTAAGTCATTAGGTGAACGTTAACGTTATAAACGTTTGCTCAGTCTGTACCAGACTGGATTGGGCAAAAAGAGTTGTTAGGGCATATGAAAAAATTAGGCGTAGTAAACTGCATATTAGCAGGTCAAACCGTGGCATTTGCTCATGGTTCACAAAGTGCTATCGATAAGAAAATCATGCACGGAAGACAACGAGTAACTCAACTTGGCTTTATTAACGACCAACAAGGTGATCCACGCTTTCATGGCGGCATTCAAAAAGCACTGCACATTTATCCAAGTGAGCATTATCCCATTTGGCAACAAGAGCTAGGTAACAAACCGATTTTCCAAACGGTTGGAGCCTTTGGTGAAAACCTCAGTTCAACAGGAATAACAGAAGCTTTCATTTGCTTAAAAGATAAGATTCGTATTGGATCTACCCTCCTCGAAGTCTCTCAAGGGCGTATGCCTTGCTGGAAACTTAATGTTCGATTCAACCAAAAAGATATGGCAACGCGGTTGCAAGATACCTTAAGAACAGGTTGGTACTTCCGTGTATTAGAAGAAGGCGATATCGGCGCAGATGATGAGATACTGCTGTGTGAAAGACCCTATCCGAATTGGTCATTGGCTCGGATTATGAGCGCTGTTTTTACTGGTCAGCTTGATCAAGAAGAATTGAGCGACATTGCCCAGCTGCCGCTTGTCGAGTCATGGGGCAAGCTGATTGCACGCCGTCTAGAAACAGGTCAAGTCGAAGATTGGGAAATGCGTTTGGTTGGCCCAACGGCTAGCTGAGTGCCCGAAAATGAATCAATAAGCCACTCTTTACTCGACAGCTGCAAAGAGTGAGGCTTATTGTTTATCAATTCAAACAAGCCCTCTAACTCGTTATAGCTTGTAGTTAACCACCCCCATTCGTTCGGGGTGATTGGGGCTTCGACTTGCCTTGGAACTGTTTAATACTGCTCTTACTGTTAGTACGACGATTGGCTTGTTTATCACGCGGAGCACGTTTGCTTTCACCCGTTGATGGCTGATCGGTCACTGGGAAACCTTCCAGATTCTGCACAGGTAAATCACGTTGGGTTAGGGTGCGAATGGCATTCAGTGCATCCATTTCTCCGTGACACACTAACGAGAGCGCAATGCCTTGCTGCCCCGCTCTGGCGGTGCGGCCTACACGGTGCACGTACGTTTCTGCGTGCATCGGCAACTCAAAGTTGATCACAACGGGAAGCTGCTCAATATGAATGCCGCGCGCGAGCAGATCGGTGGCAATCAACACTTGGGTTGTGCCGTTTTTAAACTCTGCCAGTGCAACTTCACGCTGCGCTTGGCTTTTATCACCATGCAGCGCAGTGGCTACCACTCCAGCTTTGTTGAGTTTTTTGGTCAAACTATCGGCATTCTCTTTTGCGCCGATAAACACCAGCACTTGCGGCCATTGGTGCTGCTTTAAAAGGTCTACCAAGGCTTGCGTTTTGCTGCCTTTGTTCACCAAATACAGCGTTTCTTGCACTGCTTGGTTGATGCTATTTTCAGGATTAGCAGAGACTTGGGTTGGCGCACGCATCAATTGCTGCGCTTTGAGTTTCAAATCATCAGAGAAGGTCGCAGAACACATCACAGTTTGGCGCACAGTGGCGGTTTGGCTTGCGAGCGCTTGCACTTGCGGCCAAAAGCCCATGTCGAGCAGACGATCGGCTTCGTCTAACACGAGCGTCGTTACGCGGCTCAAGCTCAATCCACTTTGAGTTAAATCAAGCAAACGCCCCGTGGTTGCCACCAGAATATTCGGGTTCTCAGCCAGCGCATTTTGCTGCTCAGTCTTATCTACCCCACCGCACAAGCAGAGCGTGTTCAGTCGTAACGGCGTACCAACCTGAGTGAGCACTTCGCTCACTTGCATGGCTAATTCACGAGTGGGTACCAACACTAAGGCTTGCTGCTCAGGGCTAGTTTTTAAACGTTCAAGCAGAGGCAGACCGTAAGCCAAGGTTTTACCACTTCCCGTATTCGCCAACGCCAACACATCTTTGCCCGTTAACATGGCTGGAATCACCAAAGTTTGAATGGCGGTGGGCTCGGTGATCGCTTTAGGCAGAGCTTGGATTAGATCAGCGCTTAACGCGAGAGAGGAAAATGACATGGGTTGGGTACCTGAGTATTCAAAAAAACAATGTGGGGCGAATTATCGCAGGCGTGGACTTTACCACAAGCGCATTTGAGAATACTCAGTATTTCAAGATCCAAACAACTTGGAGTTGTAGATATACCCTTCCTACTTGAAGCTGCAGCGGTGTTGGCTACGCTCGTTCACCCCAATCACATAGCTTGCCTATGCTCATGGGGATTCACTTACTTGCCGCCTACCTACAACTCCAAGTTGTTTGGGTATAGGTAGCTATATGTAAAGTAAAGGGAGATCACCTCATCTCCCTTTGTTTTGCTGATTCACCTTACGCTTGTTTTGGTAAAAACAACTCGGCCAACATACAGCGCACACTGCCACCGCCGATGGTTTCGATGGTCGGCACCGCAAAAGGCAGCAATTTACCGTGAGTGGCAAGTTGATTGAGTTGCGTAAGCGTAAAGGCTTCATAAGCCGATTGCGACATCGCGATCACTTTCTGGCCGTCAACAGTTTCGAGTTGCAAGATATTGCCGCAAAAGCGGTTCATCTGCTCAATCGAAATCGAAATTACCTGTTTATCTTTAGCCAGCGATTTTACGACAAATCGGCGCTCATATTCGGGGATAGCTTCATCGCAAATCACGCAAAAATGCTCACCTATCGCCATCATCACATTGGTGTGATAAATCGGTGAACCAGACGGCAATCGAGTTTGGAACGACACCACGCGCGAATAGCCGATCTGTTCGGCATACACTTCCAACACTTCACGATCGCAGCGCTGTGAAAGTCCCGCATAAATGGTGCGATTGGGGTGATCCATTACCATCACGCCAGTGCTTTCCAAAAACGCTTGCTGCTCAGTAAACGCCAGCAAAGAGTGCTGTTTTTTCACAGCAAAGCCTTGTTTTTGTAAGGTATCAATCAAAGCTTCAGGGCGCACTTCCAAACGGCGGTTGGCGCACGCCATCGGAAACAAAAACAGCTCGCCCGCCTCAGTGGTGCTGAACCAGTTATTCGGGAACACCGCATCCGGCGTTTCACCTTGGCCTAGGGGATAATCAAATACCACAACTTCAACGCCCGCTTGGCGAAGACCGTTTACCATGGCGTTAAACTCGCTCATAGCGCGCTGCAAAATGGTTTCAGCGCTGAGTGCCAACGGGTTTTGAAAGGCATTATCTTGCGCAGTTTGCGCATTAAAGCCGAACTCTTTTGGCGGCACCATAACGACAGCGCGAGCCGTTTGCGCAGCAGAGCGCGGAATCAACATATTGGGTTGTAGATGAACATTCATAATAGGCACTCATCACCGATTTCACCCCAAAAGTGTAAACAGAATGTTAACTAAAGATTTGCTGATTTTGATGAATTTCAATCGATAAATTTTATCTTTTTACTGGAAAAATGGCTCATAGCAGTCAAACTTGCTGGCGTTATGGATGACATCCGCTGGATTCGCTTAGGAATAACACGCCAAACAGATTGGCTCGCACAACCGAAACCAAACGACTTGGTGTGGTAGCTTCAACTCGCGAGGGTATAACTTCAAGTCACCAATGGATAACGTTATACTGCTTCCGTTTTAACAGAAAATCACATTTTGGCGGACGCTCGCACGCGTGCTCTCTCCCTCACTGCCGCCTTATCACAGCAAGGATCTTGTTCATGTTTAAGCTATTTGAAGGTTTCACCGAACCGTTTCCCAAAGGTGAACCCCAACGCCCACCCAACACTTTGTGGGCTTTTTGTCGCCACTATACTCGCGGGTTTGAAAAACCATTGATCGTGATGGCGTTACTCAGCACAGCGATCGCGATTATCGAGGTCTCTCTGTTTGGCTTTATGGGCCAACTGGTGGACTGGCTTTCCACCAGCTCGCCAGACACCTTTTTAACCGAAAACCAGAGCACTTTGATTGGGTTAGGCTTATTGGTATTGGTCGGCATGCCGCTACTGATCGCCTTCTATTCACTGCTGATCCACCAATCTTTGCTCGGTAACTACCCGATGTCGATCCGTTGGTTGGCGCACCGCTATCTGCTCAAGCAAAGCGTGTCGTTTTATCAAGACGAATTTGCAGGGCGCATCTCAACCAAAGTGATGCAAACGGCGCTCGCGGTACGTGAAACCGTGATGAAAAGTCTCGATGTGTTTGTCTACGTGATGGTTTATTTCACCGCGATTGTAGTGATTTTGGCGCAGGCCGATTGGCGCTTAATGATCCCAATGCTGATTTGGCTAGCGATTTACGTTACGGTGCAAATGTATTACGTGCCTAAGCTGAAAAAAGTGGCTTCCGAGCAAGCCGATGCCCGCTCACTGATGAGCGGCCGTATCGTCGATAGCTACACTAACATTATGACTGTAAAGCTGTTTTCGCATAGTCAACGTGAAACGCAATACGCCGAAGAAGGCATGCAAGATTTTCTGGGCACCGTCCATCGCCAAATGCGTTTGGTGACTGGCTTTAACATTTGGGTAGAAATGGCCAACTACTTGTTGGTATTTACCATTGCAGCCCTGTCGATTTATCTGTGGACCACCAGCGCCATCAGCGTCGGTGCCATTGCGGTTGCGGTCAGTTTATCCTTACGTATCAACGGTATGTCTAAATGGATCATGTGGGAAGTCAGCGCCCTGTTTGAAAATATCGGTACCGTTGTGGATGGCATGACCATGCTTGGCAAACCCATCACCGTCACCGACAAACCTGACGCTAAACCCTTGGTGGTTAAGCATGGTGGCATTACCTTTGATGATGTGAGCTTCCACTACGGTGAAAACAAAGGCGTGATCAACCATCTCAATCTCAACATCAAGCCGGGTGAAAAAGTCGGTTTAGTGGGACGTTCGGGAGCCGGTAAATCGACCTTGGTGAACCTATTATTGCGTTTTCATGATGTAGAGAGCGGCAGGATTCTCATTGATGGTCAACCGATTTCGGAAGTGACCCAAGAATCGCTGCGCAGCAAAATCGGCATGGTGACACAAGATACGTCACTGCTGCACCGCTCCATTCGCGACAACATTTTGTACGGCAATCCGAACGCCACCGAAGAGCAGCTTTTGAAAGCGACAGCGCAAGCCCACGCCCATGAGTTCATCCTCGGTTTGACCGATCCGCATGGTAACAGCGGTTACGATGCACAGGTCGGTGAACGTGGCGTCAAACTCTCCGGCGGGCAACGTCAGCGGGTGGCGATCTCTCGTGTTCTGCTCAAAGATGCACCACTTTTGGTGCTGGATGAAGCGACTTCCGCGCTCGATTCTGAAGTGGAAGCGGCGATTCAAGAGAGCCTCAATGAGCTGATGCAGGGCAAAACCGTGATTGCGATTGCGCACCGTCTGTCGACCATCGCAGCGATGGATCGCCTGATCGTACTCGATAAAGGCCAAATTGTTGAGCAAGGTACTCACCAAGAGTTGATTGCGCAAAACGGCATTTATGCTCACCTGTGGGCGCATCAAACCGGTGGCTTTATCGGTTGTGATGAAGACGAAGTGGAAGAAGCGATACTGGCATAATTCCAATCAGCACAGAATAAGCCCGCGACCATTCGCGGGCTTTTCTATTTCAGGGCTTTTGACTTAGAATTTCGCTACTTTTCCCATGCATTAACCGAGAAGCGCTTGGCCGTTATGCCAAGGTGAGACTTTGAGTAACCAAGAGAGCACCATGAACAAAAGTCTTATTACCAATGTAGTGGCGCTGGCACTGATGGGTGTCGGCTATTTCCTGCCTAACCACTATGCCTTTTACGCAGGGCTGTTTGCCTTTTCTGGCGCGATCACCAACTGGCTCGCCATCCATATGCTGTTTGAAAAAGTGCCGGGACTGTATGGCTCCGGCGTGATTCCCGCACGTTTTGAAGATTTCAAAGCCGCCATCAAAAACCTGATGATGGAGCAGTTTTTTACCGATGCCAATATCGACCGTTTCCTCAATAAAGAGATGAATGGCGCGTTGAACCTTGATTTGCAACCGGTGATCGCCAAAGTCGATTTCAACCCGACCTTTGATTCGCTCGTCGAAGTGATAAGCCAATCCTCCTTCGGTGGCATGCTGGCGATGTTTGGCGGCGCGACCGCGCTTGAGCCACTGAAACAGCCCTTTGTCGAGAAAATGCAAACGGCGCTTGTCGAGATGAGCCAAAGTGAGTCGGTACGTGAAGCCCTAAAAGGGCAACTCGAATCCCCAGCGATGCTGGATGAAATCAAAGCCAATATTGAAGGCATCATAGATCAGCGCTTAAATGAGCTGACTCCGCAACTGGTTAAAGAGATTGTGCAGAAGATGATCAAAGAGCATCTTGGCTGGCTGGTGATTTGGGGCGGCGTGTTTGGTGGCGTGATTGGTCTTGTTTCCGCGGCTTTGGTTTAACCTTGATTTAACCTTGGTTTAAACATCCGCACTGTAAACCTAAAAAATCAGCCCCAATAATGGGGCTGATTTTATCAATAAAGAAAGGTGAAACACCGAGTTAGTAAAGCTCAGTTAACATCGAATCTTGGTACGCTTTTAGCTCTTCCCCCTTTTGAACACGGGCGATGTAATCTGGGTTAGCGATAAATGGACGACCAATCGCGAGCAGATCAAACTCATTATTTTCAATCGCAGTGGCACCCGTTTCTGCGCTAAAACCACCGACACCCATCAGCGTTTTTGAGTAGTGCTGACGCAAGTAAGTCGACACTCGACCACCTAAGAAATCAAAGGTCACGCTGTCATCAAACATCCCTTCATGCAGATAGGCCAAATTGCGTTTTTCCAACTCAGGCAGTAAATAATCAAACACTTCACGATCACGCGGGTCGGCTTTGATGTTGAAATACGCCCCCGGAGACACACGCAGCGCAGTGCGCTCTGCGCCAATACGTGCGATCACCGCATCCACCACTTCCAAAGCAAAACGCGCCATATTGGCCGGCGTTTCGCCGTACTCATCGCTGCGTTGGTTCGAATCAAAATGCAGGAACTGGTCAATGAGATAGCCGTTCGCGCCATGAATCTCGACGCCATCAAAACCCGCCAAGCGTGCATTTTCCGCCGCTTGTGCGTAATCGGCCACCAGTTGCTTTATCTCCGCTTGGCTCGCCGCTTTCGGTACTGTGTACTGCAATTCACGGCGGCGTGGTACGCTGCCTTCGACACCGAGAGCTGAAGGCGCTAGAACGTATTCACCCGCAAAAAAGGCAGGGTGAGCCACGCGTCCGGTATGCCATAACTGAGCGAAAATCTTACCGCCATTGGCATGCACAGCGTCCGTTACTTTTTTCCAGCCGGCAATTTGCGCTTGCGTAAACAGCCCCGGAGTGTTCGGGTAGCCTTGAGCATCGGGGCGAATAATGGTGGCTTCGGAAATGATCAGTCCGGCATCGGCACGGCGTGCGTAATACGCCACCATGGCATCGGTCGGCACCAAATCATCATCAGCCATGCAGCGCGTCAGTGGCGCCATCGCAATTCGGTTGTTTAACGTAATCACATCATTGAGCGCGTATGGCTGAAAAAGAATATCGGTCATTTGAGTTGTCCTGTGGTTGTCTGTTGCGCTTATGCTAGATCATTCTTGAACAATCGTTCAAGAACTTTTTGAATGAACGTTCAAGATACTTTGTCATCGACTCGGTTTAGCGCTAGAATCGCGCCATGTTCGATGAAGAGAGTGTGTTGTGCGAGTAGCTGAATTTGACCGAGAGCAGGTGTTGCGATCCGCGATGGATGAATTTATGTCCAAAGGATTCAACAAAACCAGCATGCAAGATTTAAAACGCGTGACCGGTTTACACCCCGGCTCGATTTACTGCGCGTTTGAAAATAAGCGCGGTTTGCTGATTGCCGCCCTTGAGCAATACACCAAACAACGCGTCTCGGAATTTAATGCGATTTTCGCCGCACATCCCACCATCTTAGCGGGATTAGAGCAGTACATGGCGATGGTGGTGGATGAGTGTGAACGCGATGAGATCAAAGATTGCTTGCTGCAAAAAGCGCTCAATGAACTCTCTTGTCAGGATGAAGAAGTCGAAACGCTGATCCGCGCAACTGTCGGTACTTGGAAGCAAGGCATGCTTGCGCAATTACAAGAAGCACAGCAGCGCGGCGAAATAAACCCAGACAGTGACTGCGTGCTGCTCACCGAATATTTGGTGATGGGCATTTATGGTTTACGCTCGTTTGCCCACACTCGGCCGGAAAAGGGCTTACTCAGAAAGCTCGCCGATAAACTGTTGGACGCGATTCGCTGATCCGCCAGTGTTGGTAATTCCTACAAAAAAGCCACAGATGCGGTCTGTGGCTTTTCACTTTTTTGGCGATATCACACAAAATCGCTGAGCATCCAAAGCGCCAGCAGCAAAAACACCGCGCCCATCACTTTGTGCTGGTAAGTGCGAAAACGCTGATTGTCGACCAGCGAGCGACCAAACACGCCAATCAAAGCTACCAACAGCAAATTAAACAGCAAGCCGCACACATTCAGCAACATACCCAGCGCGAACATCTGTTCGGCGGAGCTCGCTGCGATATTGGTTGAAACAAACTGCGGCAAAAACAGCACAAAGAACACCAAGGCTTTGGGGTTCAGCAAATTGCTCACTAAAGCGCGTTGGTAAAAGGTTTTTGCTACCGCTTGTGCCTCATCCAAGGTGGGCGCTTGCGCCGCATCGGCGCGTAGGCAATCCCACGCCATTTTGAGTAGGTATGCTCCCCCCAACAAATGCAGCACATTGAGCGCCAACGGGTTCATCGCAATCAGTGCGGAAACCCCGAGCGCCGCGAGTAAGGTTAAAATCATCCCTGATGTGGCATTGCCCAAGCTGGCAAACAAACCGACTCGGCGTCCGTAGCTCATACTAGAGCTCGCAATCAGCAGCATATCTGGTCCTGGGATCAGCAACAGCGCCAATACCGCGGTGAGATAAACCGGTAATACCGAAACATCAATCATGTTGAAAATCTTGTTAAAGCTGGAAAGCGGCGGATTTTATAGGAGACATACCGCCATTTCCATATGAAAGATAATCCAAATAAACTCATTTCTAGCCAGAGATAAAATAGTGTGGATTTCGATTAGTACAGAAGCGCAATTTTGTACAAAAACTTTCCAGTACTTTGCAGTAGACTCATTAGGGAAAAACACAAGGAAGCGTGATGAGCGACTCAGCCGGCAAAATTAAAGAGCAAGCAAAATTTCAGATTGCCGAAGAATTTGGCGGCCTTGAGCTGCTTGATGCGCAATATGAAACGCAGAATTTTTCTCGCCACAGCCATGAAGGGTATACCGTGGGTGTGATTGAGCGCGGTGCACAATCTTTTTACCGTACTGGCGGCAATCATATTGCGCCGCAAGACAGCATTATTTTGGTCAACGCCGATGAAGTGCACACCGGACACTCCGCCGTCGAAGGTGGTTGGGCGTATAAAGCCATGTACCCGCTGCCCGAGCAATTTGCCACGGTTGCCAAAGAGATTGGCGCCAATACCGGCGCGCCTTATTTTCCACAAGCGGTGGTGTATGACCCAGAACTCGCGAGCCAACTGCGCTTAGTGTTTGAAACCCTTGAAAAATCGACTAACCGCTTGCTACGTGAAACCTTGATTTACGCAAGCTTAGTCAAGCTGATGACACGCCACGGCCGCACAGCGCCAAAAGCCGATCAACCGCTATCTGCACTGCGGCCATTGTTGCTGGTTAAAGAGTTTCTGGATGACTTTCCACAGGCCGATGTTTCACTCGAAGAGCTGGCACAACTGGCGGGATTAAGTCCTTTTCATCTGGTGCGGACGTTTCAAAAACAGTTTGGTTTGCCACCCCACGCTTATCAAATCCAAGCCCGCTTGCGTCTCGCGAAAACCCTGTTAAAGCAAGGCGTAAGTATCTCGGAAACCGCGCAAGAGTGTGGCTTTCACGATCAAAGCCATCTGCATCGTCACTTTAAAAAAGCGCTCGGCATCACCCCAAAACAGTACGCAAGACCTTAAATAATCCGCACTCATCACCTGCACGCTGCCCACACTGCCGCGCAAGATTATCCAAGCTTATCAGCTTATCTCTGTGTTCTGATAACCCAGACGATACCCAAACCACTTGGAGTTTCAGGTAAGAAGGGTATAAGGTTTTCTTCTATAAATTGGAAAGAGTATGAATAGCCAAGTGTTAACCATTGATGATTCACCTACCCCCACCCGGCTGTTTTGGCAGGGCACAGTCGCTATGCTGCCATTGAGCATTGCGGTATTACCTTGGGGTTTACTGGCCGGCTCGTTTGCGATTGAAGCGGGGTTATCGGTCATCGAGAGCCAAGCCTTGTCTGCAATCTTGTTTGCTGGAGCGGCACAGTTAGTCGCTATCGGCATGTTTAAAACGGGGGCGGGGTTACTGAGTTTGTTGATAGCCACTTTTTTTATTACCTCACGCCATTTTCTGTACAGCGTATCAATGCGCAGCAAAATCAGCCCATTACCCTTGCGCTGGCGGCTGACACTGGGCTTTTTGCTCACCGATGAGCTGTTTGCGATTTGCGGCGCGCAGTCCGACAAGCAGTTTAATCGCTGGTATGCGTTAGGCGCAGGGCTGAGTTTTTATCTGATTTGGAATTTGGCCAGTTTGGCTGGCATTGTCGCAGGCAGCTATCTGCCCGATCTCAATCAGTGGGGATTGGAATTCGCGGTCGCCGCAACTTTCATCGCGATTGTGATCCCGAATATCAAAAGCTGGCCTGTGCTGATTTCGGTACTGACCGCCTTGGTGTTATCGGTGTCACTCACCGTGATGGGGATTGAAGGCAGCTTGATGTTTGCCAGTATTGGCGCCATGCTCGCTGGCTACAGTGCTGAACGTTTATTAGGAGCTCGCCTATGATCATGCTTTCGATATTCGCGATGACAGCACTGGTGTTTCTCAGCCGTTATCTGTTTCTTGAACCTAAGCTGCCCCTGCGTTTGAGCCCCACGTTGCAACGCTTACTTAGCTACTCTGGGCCTGCGGTGCTTACCGCGATTTGGGCGCCGATTGTGTTTATGCCGGAAAAAACCTTGTGGTTAGAGTGGCACAACCCCTATCTTCTCGCCGCACTACTTTCCGGTGTGCTGGCTTGGTTAAGCAAAAATGTCCTGCTGACGACCGTCGTGGGGATGGGGAGTTTCTTACTGCTCAAGCTGGTAGTATTGGCCTAAGCCCGTAAAAACGGGCTTAGTGTATGTTGGGCGAGATAGCGAAAGCCCAGTTATTCAGCCAACCATTCCACTTCAATCAAGGTCTGTTCACCACATTTCAGGCGGCCAACAAAACGGTCGCCTTGATGTACTTCTCCAACGCCTTGTGGTGTACCTGTCATCACCACATCACCATCTTCCAAAGTCAGATAGCTTTTGAGCTCTTGCAATACCGCTTGAGGCGAGTAAAGCATTTGGCTGACATGGCCTTTTTGCACCCGCACGCTGTTGATCAGCAGTTCTAGATTAAGATCTGCCGCATCGAGTCCCTCAAGCGCAACAAATCGGCTCAATACGGCTGCGCCATCAAACGCTTTAGCGCGCTCCCAAGGCAAGCCTTTGGACTTGAGATAACTCTGCATTTGACGCTTGGTCAAATCTAGGCCAATTCCCACCGCGACATATTGCCCCTTTTCGACCAGAAAACAGATCTCTGCTTCATAATGCAAAGGCTCTTGATGGAAGGCGCGCAGCTGCGATGTAACCGCTGATGAAGGCTTATGAAACAGCACCATCTGTTCTGGAATGCTATTGTGCAGTTCCTGAATATGCTCAACATAGTTTCGCCCGACACACAGCACTTTACCGACAGATAGGTTTCGGTTGGCAAATTGGATATGACTCATCTCTCTTCCTTGACCAGACACAAAGCTGCGATTCTAAACTAACCGCTGATAAACTACGCAGAAATCAATCACACAATGATGGAAAATGCGTACCTCAGCCCATTCATTGCCCAAATCAGTCCAGAGTATGGAGAATTTTCTCGCACAGCGTTTTTAGGCTAATCAGCTCCTCTAAACTGAGATCAAATTTACACAGCATTTCATTCGGTACTGAACGTGCCTGTTCTTGCAACGCAAAACCCGCTGGCGTCAAAAATAGCTCACGAACTCGTTCATCACTGCTGCTGCGTCGCCGTTCCACAATTCCTTTCGCTTCCAATCTTTTAAGTAGTGGAGTCAATGTGCCGGAATCCAAATGCAGCTTAATACCGAGATCTTTCACATTTATCCCGTTTTGCTGCCACAGCACCAGCAGCACCAGATATTGCGAATAAGTGATATCCAGTTGTTCAAGCAGCGGACGATAAGCACGGATCACCGCATTCGATGCACTGTAGAGTGGAAAACAGACCTGATTTTCCAGCAGTAATGGATCATGCGTCGGCGTTTGGCAGCTCACTTGTGGAGAAGACATGATTTATCCTCAAAAAATAAATTGCGCACAATATACTTGCAAACAACAAAAGACTCGATATAAGATTGCAAGCAATTAAATTGCACGCAACTTAAATTGAGGAATAAAACATGAGTACGATTTATCAAACTTCCGCCACTGCTTCTGCAGGACGCAATGGAGTAGTCAGCACCGAAGACAAACTGCTTGAGCTCAATCTCAGCTACCCAAAAGAGATGGGTGGAAGCGGTACGGCAACCAACCCAGAGCAACTGTTTGCAGCCGGCTATGCTGCTTGCTTTTCGAACGCGATTTTGCACGTCGCTCGTGAAGCAAAAGTCGCCTTAAAAGAAGCGCCTGTGACCGCCACTGTCGGTATCGGACCCAATGGTCAAGGCGGCTTTGCGCTAAGTGTCGCCCTCGCCGCACACATCGCTTTAGAAGATGAGCAAGCCAGACAGTTGGTGACCGTTGCCCATCAAGTCTGTCCTTATTCCAATGCAGTTCGTGGCAACATTGATGTGCAAGTCAGCGTCAATGGCTTAGCCCTGTAATTTCGATTCCCCATCACTCACCACGGCGAAGCGCTTTTTTTACTCTAGAGAGCATACTTGAAAGCTCATCAGGAGGTACATGCTCCGCCGTGTGATTAAAGCCTGTCATCATTTTGCCTTATCTCTGTCATCCCTGCGCCATAAAAAATCAATCAAAACGTCACCAAATAGAAACGTATTATTCACTTTCAATCAGTACCTTAGCGGCATCACAAGTAGGGCAGTAAAGCCCAATCAAACTAATAGGGTAGAAAAATGAAAAAAGCAGCAATCGCAGTAGCAGTTCTTTCCGCAGTGGTATCTGGCTCAACCTTAGCCGCAACCGTTTATGATGCAGAAGGCACTTCACTCAAAGTGGGTGGTCGTCTGGAGTTCCGTGGTGACTTTAATGGCGACGACAAAGGCAAAGAAATTGAAGGCACAATGCTCAACAAGAGCCGTGTGCGTTTGAATGTAGCGGGTGAAACCGACATTGGTGCGGGCATGAAAGGCTTTGGCTTCTGGGAAGCAGAGCAAAAAGTAAAATCTACGGCTGGCTCAAAATCAGAAAAAGAAACCACATTTGAACAACGCTATATGTACGTGGGTATGAAAGGCGACTTTGGTAGCCTCTCGTTTGGTCGCCAAGATACCGCTGGTGTACAAATCTCCAACTTATCAGATATCGGTACTTTCACTGGCGATCAAAAAGCCTTTATCAATGCGGGTAACGAGCAGATCAACAACACTATCGCGTATGGGTATGACTTTGAAAGCTTCAAGTTAAAAGCCAGCTATATTGCCGATGATGAAAAAAATTCTGATGGTTACGCCATTTCCGGCATTTATTCAACACCCGTTGGCTTAGACATCGGTCTAGGTTATGCCGCCAATGATCTGGGTACAGACAAAGGTTCTGCGGATCAAATCATTGCGGGTTTGGGTTATACAGTGGGTGACCTCTACTTCGGTGCCACTTACACCACAGGTGATAAAGATGACAAAGCAGACACTGAATTTACTGGTATCGAAGTCTCTGCACAGTACAAAATCACTAAACAATTTCGCCTGATTGCGGCTTACCAAACCCAAGAAGAAGAGACCAAGAATGTCACTAAAGACACTGCGGACTTCTTTGAGTTAACTGGCCGCTATGATTTTACAAAAAACTTCCGCTCTTACCTCGCTTACAAAGCGAATGGACTGGATGAAAAAGACACGGGCTATAAAGTCGAAGACACCATCCGCCTAGGTCTACGTTACGATTTTTAATCACACTGCCTTAAACTCCTGAATATTGTCCTTCTTTGGCCAAGCGTTTGCTTGGCCTTTTTTGTTGCAGAATTTCGAACGTCATGAGCAACCACAGCGATTGGTTTTCTCACTGTTACCACGTATGATTCAGCCCACTTTTTGACTACCTCTTTGATTCATGAGCATTAAACATCACCCATTGCAAGGTGCGCTTTGGATGCTGACGGCTGGCCTCGCGTTCGCCATCGTCAATAGCGTCGCACAATACGCCAGCATTCAATTTGGCCTTCCTTCCACCACCGTTGCCTTAGTGCAGTACGCGATTGCGATTGCGGTTATCCTGCCCTATCTCAAAACCTTGGGCATTCGTCAGTCGCTGCGGACTCAGCAGTTTGGCTGGCATCTGCTGCGCGTCTTTCTGGCCGTGATTGGCATTCAGCTCTGGTTGTGGGCTCTCGCGTATCCAGTGCCGATTTGGCAAGGTATTGCGCTGCTGATGACTTCTCCCCTTTTTGCCACCATTGGCTCTGGCTTATGGCTACGCGAAAAAGTGGGCATGGCGCGCTGGGTAGCTACCCTCACCGGATTTATCGGTGCGATGATCATCCTAGAGCCTTGGGCGGATGATTTTAATCTCGCGTCACTGCTCCCTGTCGGCGCAGCCTTTTTCTGGGCGAGTTACTCCTTGATGGTGAAAAAACTCTCCTCTCACGACTCACCGTCCACCATGGTGGTCTATTTACTGCTGCTGATCACCCCGTTTAACGTACTGCTGGCTCTCCCTGATTGGCAAATGCCAAACGGACAAACCGTATGGCTGCTACTGATTGGTGCAGGGGTCATGACTGCGCTTGCTCAATGGGCGATAGCCAAAGCGTATGCGGTAGCAGATGCTTCCTTTGTCCAGCCGTTTGATCACGCCAAGCTTCCCTTAAACGTGCTGGCTGGCTGGTTAGTGTTTGGTTGGGTACCACCGGGCAGACTCTGGCTAGGCGCAGCAATTATCGTGTTATCTGTCGCGTTCATTACTCAATGGGAAACAAAAAAGTCACGGCGTGAAAGAAACATCGCCTAAAACCTTTCCTATCTTTTAATGAAAAGATTTATATGAGGAATACCTGATGACCACGCCAATTAAAGTCACACTCTATCGCTGGGCTGGCAGTTTTGGCCCATTTAAAGTCAACATTCCCTGTGGAGAATGCACGCTGACGAAAGATATTTTAGCCGATACCTTTGCCAATGAATTGGCTGGCGTGCCGATTGAATTAGAGGTGAAAGATTGGCTTAGCTACTGGTGGGAACCTTTAAAGCTTGGTGCATGGCATGCGCCGATTGTGGTCGTAGCAGGCAAAGTGATCAGCCAAGGAGAAGCCCTTAACCGCGGTGTATTGGTGCAATCCATCATCAAAGAGTGGACTAAACAAGACACGTTACAAGGCAATATTGTGTTTGGCAAAGCCACCTGCCCTTACTGCGTGAAAGCCAAGCAGTTGCTTGATACTGCAGGAATCGACTATCGCTACCACGATGTAGTGAAAGAGAGTGCTGCGCTATACCGAATGATCCCAGAAGTCAAAGCGATCATCGGAGAAAAAACACCCGTCACGGTGCCGCAGATCTGGTTAAATGGTCAGTATATTGGGGGCTGTGATGCGTTGGAAAAATGGCTGCAAGATAACCCGCATTCGCTACCTGATAACGTGGTAGAAATCGAAACTACGCGTCTAGCTCAGTAATTCAAATCGTTTGGATATAGCCAACATCAGCAAAAAAATCGCCCCACTCATTTGTGGGGCGATATCATTCTTAGCCTAGCGTTTTCCCGCTTTCGGCTGAACATTCAAACGCAAAAGCTTAATCAAATAAGCTTATTGGCTGAACTTTTGACGCATTCTCTGTAATAAAGAGCGCTTTTTCGTTTTGCTTTTACCAAACTGAGCTTGATGCATCGCTTGTTTAGCGATCATTTGGCCTAGATAAACAGAACCGAGTTCATTATTCATAACACATGCCTCTTGTTGTTGAGTGACATTTTGCGCTCAATATAACAGCGAAAAACAACAAAACAAGAGTATGGTCACGTTTTTTTGTAGTTTTATTACAAATTAATGGCGTTTTGGTTGTTTGTAAGTTTTACCTGCTGCTTGGTAAACGTCTTTTTGCTTGATATCGAAAAAGCCATCAAAGAACCAAGCAACAAATTTCACCACATCGTCACCTTCGTTCATGATGTGTTCGACATATTCTTGTTCTTCGCCCTGCTCATCCACTTCCGTGGTTACATGGTAAATACGTTGCTCACCTTCGACTTCAGCCAAAGCAAACTGACCTGAAAGCGATTGCGCCGCTTCAGCAATCGCCTCGTCTTCACTATTTTTCAGCAGTTCTAAGACTTGCGGTAACGTCGTTTGCTCACATAAAAGTTTAATTAAGGCTTCAAATTGACTCTGTTGCATGGTGTTTCCCCGTAGTAAGCACTTCCCCATAAAAATGAGCGGCGATTATATACACTTCTCCACCTAAGCGGCAGTGAATCTCGATTATCAAACTAACCATCACTAGCCCGAGATTCAAACCAAGCTAGGCAATTACATTGATATTTTCGCTGCGCTAGGCTGCGAGTGCGCTTTTTTCGTTGCGATCAACACACTCAACATCGTGATGCCAACCAGAATATAAAACACGCCCATTGCATTTTGGCTAGTCACCCAATGCTCCACCAAATATCCTCCCAATAAACCTGCGATCCCCATTTGAATCGAGCCAGAAAGCGCTGAAACCGCCCCCGCTTGTGATTTATGAGGTGATAACAAAAGCGTTGTAGCCAATGGAAAAGAGATGCCCTGCGCGATGCTCAGCCAAGTAAAAGCCCAAATCAGGTTAAACACGGAGAATTCGGTCAGCAGCAGCCAAAGGCCCGCAAATACCATCAAGCTAATCGCACACCCCAGCAATTGACGCACCGAAAAACGAGAAGTCAGCATGTTTACAAGCACGCTGCCCAGTAATAAACCTGAAGAGGGAATAATAAGGGTCGAGCCGTAATCGGCTGCAGTCATACCTAGCTGTTTTTGGAGCAGAAAGGGCAAAATGGATAAGGTGACCAAGCTGGCTAAATAACTTAACCAGTTGTAACTTGCACTACTGGTGACTTGTTGATTAGTAAGCAGTTTAGCGTAGTTAATCACAATGCCACGCCATTGAACTCGCCGTTTTGGGTAAGGCAGCGTTTCTGGCAGGATCATCAACCCGAGCGTAAAAATCGCTCCAATATAGAGCAGCACAAAAATAAACACCGACTGCCAGCTTAAATGGTACGCCAGCCATCCGCCAAGGACTGGTGCAATAATTGGCATGATTGACGCGGTGATTGAGAGATATGAGAGAGCTTTGGTCAGATGGAAACCATCATAGCTGTCTCGCAACACACTACGCCCAAGTACCGAAGCACTGCCCGCCCCTAATCCTTGCAATAAGCGTCCAAATTCAAGAGCTTGAAAATGATCCGACATCATCACGCAGAGCACAGTACCTAGCAAATAGATACCTTGCCCAAGCAAAAACGTCGGGCGTCGGCCTACGGCATCGGACAGTGCGCCATAAAATAGCTGTGAGCCACCAAAACCCAGTAAAAAGAGCGTGACGAGCATCTGCGCACTCGCTTGATCGACCTGTAAATCACGGCTAATCAGAGGCAGTGAGGGCAAATAAATGCTCACACCCACTTGGCCAGTAGCGATGATCATCATCGCAAGTAGCATGGGGGTGCGGCGAAAACGAGTAGAGGTTTGTGCGTTCATGGCAGAGAGTCTATATTGGCAACTCTCATTTGATAATCTCGCAAATTGGAAATAAATTAGTTCCAACTAAGAATAAATAAGGGCACGAGATGGACTGGCTGCAGAGCGCAAAAACCTACATCAAAGTCGTTGAGGAAGGCAGTTTCAATGGCGCAGCACGCAAACTCAACACCACCAGTTCGGCGGTCAGTAAGCGTATTCACTGGCTTGAGGAGCGTATTGGAGTTCAACTGCTGAAACGCACGACACGTTCAGTTACGCAGACCGAGGCCGGAGCGCTTTTTTATCAACGAGCCAAAGCACAGTTAGAAAGCTGGCAATCCGTGGTCGATGAAACACGCTCCGTCAACCAAACGCCCGCAGGCTTGCTGCGTATCGGTGCAACCTTAGCGGTCGGCTCTAAATTTTTGATGCAGTACCTCGATGAGTTTTTACAACGCTATCCCGATATCCGCGTTCAGCTCATCACCACCACACCGGGACAATTACCAGAACTGCATCTCGATCTTTTTATCAGCCGTGAAATTGAGCAGCTCAATTCGCTTAGCTTCAAAGCCACTCCCCTATTTGAGTATCAAGCGGCGTTTTATGCCTCTCCGAGCTATTTGGCTAAACATGGCGTTCCACAAACGCTACAGGAGTTAACTGAGCACAATGTGCTGTGCTGGGGGGAGCAAACATTTCGCGAAGTAAAAACAGCGCAAGGCAAACGCCTAACGTTAACGGGCAATTTCGCCACCACCAACCCTGAAGCCTTGTTTTATGCAGGGAAAGCCGGCATGGGGATTATTGTCACTGGGCATATTATGATCAAAGAAGAGCTAAAACAGGGCAATTTGGTTCGCCTATTGCCTGATGTCACTATAGATCAAGCGACCGTATACGCGTACTACCCCAAATTGGAGTACCAACATACCCGTACTCAGCTATTCCTTGATCATTTGAAGCAGAAGTTAGTGCAAAACAAAACCGAATAAGTGATTTTAATATCAATTAACAGATCGAAATTCCTGCCGGCAGTCTAATTTTTTTGCTCAGTAAACGATTGAAATAAAAAAGTAAGCCTAAAAATCCATGACTACTCCATAAAAATTGGGTGGAAAATCATCCAGAACTCATCAATAGTAACTACATGCATATAAATCCAAATGGCTTGGAAGCAAGGACTACCTTCCAACTTATTGGGCAGAGAGCTTCGCCGTGACGAGCTCCATATTGTCAGTTACCGCTAGAGAGATCAGAGTATGACGAGCACTCAATTGAAATCAGAGAAACTGAGTCTGGATGCCATACACCACTTCAATGGGCTTTGCGGTTCAGAGCTACTTTCTCAAGCCACGCAGTTTCTGCATAAAACGTTTAATAGCCACAGTTCAATGGTAATTGAGCTAGACAAAATGCGCTATAAAGCACACAACCTGTCTTGTGCCAGTATTGAACCCAGTGGTTTAGAGCCTGATTACGAATTGCATGGCACACCTTGTGAGCAAGTCGGGTTAATGCAGCAACCTTACTGCTTATTCACACACCAAGTCGCCGAACGATTCCCTACAGATGGCTATCTGGTAGAAAACCAGATTGAAGCCTATCTTGGGATCCCGATTTCGTTCTCCAATGGTGAAAACTACGGCATCCTGATCTCCACCTTTACTCGCCCATTGGAACAGTACGATAACTTAGTTTTGACCCATCAAATTTTGGCTCAAATGATCGCCCATGATTTGGAGTGCCAACAGATCGCCGCTCGCTCGCAAAGTTTAGTCAACCAACTACGCCATGAAATATCCCATGATAATTTAACAGGTCTAATGAATCGTAATGATTTAGCCGAGAAACTGACGGCTCTCGTTCAAGAAGATAGACATCATTTCACCCTGGCCTTTCTTGATATTGATGAATTTCGTTCGATAAACGATCTGCATGGGCACTATTTGGGAGATCTTGTGCTGAAATTTGTCGCGGATGCGATAAAACAAGCCGTCCCCGAAGAAGGATACGCCTTTCGCATCGCCGCTGATGAATTTGCTTTTTTAACCACAGATCGTGAGCCGATGAAAATCTGCCAAACCATACTCAACAAACTGGCGCAAGATTATATCGATCAAGATCGTCGCCTCAAAATTAGTGTCAGTATTGGTATAGCCAAGTACAGTGGTGAAAAACTCAATGCCGATCAATTACTGTTCAATGCAAGTCTCGCTTTAAAAGAGTGTAAACGGAACCATAACACGCGCATTCGTTTCTATGACAACTTACTGAGCAATCAATACTATCGGCGTACACAAATCATTGAAGCTTTGCGTAGTGAATTGAGTAAGCCAATTCATCAAACTGAGCTGTATGTGGTCGTACAACCGATCGTGAAAAAGCATCAAAGCAATTGGGACTATTTTGAGATCTTAACGCGTTGGAATAGCAGTACGCTCGGTGTGGTGACACCACTGGAATTCATTGAAGCAGCAGAGCAATCTGGCCTGATTGTCGAATTTGGCGAACGTATTCTCGAATTGGCCTGCATCGCGAAACAAGAATTAGAACAAGGTATTGACCAAAAAATTCGCTTAAGCATCAACTGCTCCGCCGATGAGCTGACGCATTCCAATCGTTACCTTGAGCATCTATTAAAAACCATTAAAGCCTATGGTTTTCAAGCCGACGAGTTCACCATTGAACTGACAGAAACGGTTTTACTCTCTAAGGCCGCAGAAGTGTGCAGTATTCTCACCATATTGCGTGAATTGGGTTTTAAAATTGCCTTGGATGACTTTGGGACAGGTTATTCGAGCCTTAACTACATCCACAGTTATCCGATTGATTGCATCAAGATTGACGCAGCATTTGTGCGTAACCTACTTACCAACCAAACCTCTGAGAGTATCGTGTGGTTAATTATTCAGCTTGCCAACCAGCTTAAACTCGATCTCGTCGCTGAGGGGGTAGAGAACCAACAAGCGCTGGATAAACTCTATCAAATGGGCTGTGAGCAAATTCAAGGGTATTACTTCAGTCGACCTGATTTACCGAGTGTGATGATTGAACGCTGGCAAAAAGGGACGAATGTAACTCAAATGGCGAATTAACCAATATTCTCAACGCAGGCTTCAATCCAAACGATACGCCAAAACAGCAACGGCTAGAAACGACAAAGCCCCGTGACGGGGCTTTGTATTAACACTCGATTTTATTGCGCTGCTAGCATGCTTTCTTGGCGAGCTAACATCTGGTCAAGCTCTTTGCGCTTGGCAATAAACTGCGCCATCTCCTTCTTCGGCACTGAGCTTGCCATCGGGATATTGGCTTTCATGGCGTTGACAGGACGACCACGCACGATTAACTCATAGTGCAGATGAGGACCGGTCACACGGCCGGTATTACCCGACAATCCTATGCGCTGACCACGCGATACTTTCTGCCCTTTCTTGACCAATATCTTGCTCAAGTGCAGATAGCGCGTCATGTAAGTATTACCGTGCTGAATCACCACATAGTTGCCCGCATAAGGGTGATTACGTGTCATGACCACAACACCATCACCTGAGGTATACACAGGAGTTCCAATTGGCATCGCAAAGTCTGTTCCGTTATGCGGCGCTACGCGCTTGGTCACTGGATGCAGACGTCTCGGGTCAAAGTTTGATGAAATACGCCACTTGCTGTCCACCGGATAACGTTGGAAAGCGCGTTGCAAGCTATCACCATTCTTATCGTAATACTGACCGTCCTGGTGCAGATACGCGGTGATCTCTTTGCCACGGTTGAAGATTTTAATCGCCTGAATTTCAGAATTACCGGTGAGCTTTTCTCCGACGAGCTGACGCGATAGTACGACTTCAAAGCGATCGCCACGACGCAAATCACGGCCAAAATTAATTTTGTCTTTCAGCAGAGTGACGATTTGATCAACATCGGCGGCACCAAGGCCAGCACGATTAGCCGAGAGAGAAAAGCTACCGTCCACTTCACCAATCAGCGGCTCAACCTTCCACGTACCAGGAATTTTGCGCTCTTCAAATTCGTAGCTACCATCGTTTAAACGCGTATAAACGGCGCGGTCAACGAGGCTAAATTCCAGCTCCATTTTGGCCAAGGTGTTATCGCTGCCTTTCCAAAAACGCAGCACGTTACCCGGCCGTAACGTATCAAGAGCGAGGTAGTTTAAGTCAGTTTCCATGACTTTCATTAGCTCGGTATAAGCAAAACCAAGCTGATTAAAAATAGTACTTAGGTTATCACCCGGCTTGATTTCATATTCATAATCCGGATGGCCCACTTTGACCACTTCTACAGTATGTTCTGCTGAAGAGAACTGTACGAGCGGAGATTCTGGAAGAGACAACTCAATACGTTGTTGCCGCGTGGGACTGTTTAGCGAAGAAGATATCGCGGCCACAGCCAAAAGCGGCAAACCTACTAGTGTCGCTTTCTTTCGCATTGAAAGCTCAGAAAATCGCAAAATAATAGATTTAGATATCACCAGTTTACCTGTGGAAAAAAGTCAAAACTCGGCCAAGAGTAAGGGTTTCAGCGCGGTTTGTCACCTACGCTTTCGTCAATTTAAAGCAAAAAAGGCACATTTGTGCCTTTCAAAAATAGAGGATTTTGTGTGCTAGCAGCAACTTAGTTGTTTGTGATTTTTTGAGCTTTCGTCAAAAAATGCTACCCAAATCACTGATAGGTGGTTAACAAACAGTTTTCTTCGCCAAAACCGTTAGCAATATACTGATCGGCATGGGGATCATTGACCCACTCTTGTTTATCGAGCAAATAGCGGAACTGAAATTCACGATCTTTCGGCAAACGAGTTTTAAATTTGAACGTGCTTGATTTGGCCGATTTTTTCATTGGCTCAGGCTGCCAACCTAAAAAATCGGCCACAATCGCCACTTCAGAGGCCGCTTGCGGGGCATCGCATTCAAAAGTGACTTCCACTTCATCTTTTGTTTTAAGGAACTTCTTGTTAATCATGTCAAACTCCATCTTCGAACAAAAAACAACCAACCGAAGGAATCATAGGTAATTTGTTATCTATACTCAACCTACAATCTCTCAATTAAGTGCATATCTTGAAAATCATCGGCGCTCTGTTTTTCCGCATGAAATTCTAATTAATCGCAGTCTTTTCCGTTAATGTTGGGAAAATGTGACGTTACATGAAGTTAATTCAATGAAATTAAAAGATTAATTTTTTGACTCTGCCCGCCTAGCGATAGGTCAGTCAACTGAAGCCGCCCTTTACAGCCTATAAAATGAGCGTAGAATCCTCGGCGTTTTCATTTCCCTATTTTTGTTAAGGTGATCAACTATGTTTGCCATCTATGAATCCTATAAAGCCGGTCAGTTGCAACCCAAACAATGGGTCAACAATATTACAGCGGGATTGATAGTTGGGGTGGTGGCACTGCCGTTAGCCATGGCGTTTGCCATTGCATCGGGAGTAAAACCAGAACAAGGAATTTATACCGCTATCATCGCGGGGATTATTGTTTCCCTGTTTGGTGGTTCACGCGTACAAATCGCCGGCCCAACCGGCGCGTTTATTGTTATTCTTGCAGGCATCGTAGCCGAACACGGCGTGGCTGGATTACAAATTGCCACCATCATGGCGGGCTTTATTCTCGTGGTATTGGGGCTCGCACGATTAGGTAGCATCATTCGCTATATTCCTGACCCGGTTATCGTCGGTTTTACTTCAGGCATTGGGGTGATCATTTGGGTGGGGCAATGGCGTGACTTCTTTGGCCTTCCTGAAATTAAAGGTGGGCACTTTCATCAAAAACTGGTGGCGATTTTTCATGCTTTCCCACAATTCCATCTCACAACAACACTGCTGGCTTTACTGTCTCTGGCTTTAGTGATTTTTGGGCCGAAAATTCCCAAACTCTCAAAAATCCCGGGGCCGCTTTTAGCCCTGGTGGTGGTCACGTCGCTGCAATATGTGGTGGGATTTGAAGGCGTCAGAACCATTGGGTCAGCGTTTGGCGGTATTCCACAAGGCTTACCTGAGTTTGCGCTACCGGATCTTAGCCTAAGCCAAATGATTCAACTGATTGGTCCTGCCTTTGCGATTGCGATGTTAGGTGCAATTGAATCCTTACTCTCCGCCGTAGTTGCTGATGGCATGGCTGGCACCAAACACAACTCGAACCAAGAGTTGGTTGGACAAGGGATTGCGAATATTGTGGCCCCTCTATTTGGTGGTATTGCTGCAACGGGTGCCATTGCGAGAACCGCGACCAACATTCGTAATGGCGGCAATAGCCCAATCGCTGGAGTCATGCACGCGCTGACGCTGGTCATTATTCTGCTCGTACTCGCACCTTTGGCGGTGAATATTCCTCTCGCGACGTTGAGCGCGATTCTATTTGTGGTGGCTTGGAATATGAGTGAAGCGCCGCACTTTGTACAACTGGCTAAGCGCGCACCGCGTGCTGATGTGGCGATTCTACTGCTCACCTTCGGTTTGACCGTGTTTGCCGATCTGGTCGTGGCAGTCAATATCGGTGTGATCATTGCTATGTTGCACTTTGTAAAGCGCATGGCATCGAGCGTTGAAGTGAAGGCCAACGGCTCGCAAGAGATGAGCTACGAACTGGCACAACACGGCAGAAGTACACTGCCTCGTGAACTGGCGGTGTACGCGCTAGAAGGCCCCTTCTTCTTTGCTGCGGCAGAAACGTTTGAACGTGTGATGGGCAGTATTCAAGAAACCCCTCAGATCTTAATCTTGCGTTTAAAATGGGTACCTTTTATGGATATAACGGGTATTCAAACGCTGGAAGAGATGATTCAAAGCTTCCACAAACGTGGAATTAAGGTTTTGATTTCAGGTGCTAATAGTCGAGTCTCACAAAAATTGGTCAAAGCAGGCATAGTCAAACTGGTCGGCGAGCAGAATGTCTATCCCGTTTTTGAAGGCGCTCTCAGCGCAGCATTAACGGAAATTGAAGCCCAACCCACCGAGTGATTGACGTAAACGACTTGATATTTCCGCATCGAGTCGAAGCGAAAGACCATACTTCAACCTAAGCCTCCGAGAGCAAGGAGGCTTTTTTATTTCTATTCTCTTCTTAATCGAAGCTACAGCAGTGCTGACTACCACACTCGTGGCTAACAATATGCTTTACGCCACACAATGACCAAGCAATCGCTTTGCGATCTTATTCATCAACAATGACACTTTTAACAATAAATATACAAAAAACCATCAAAGACTGAAACATCAGGAAATTAATTTGAATGCATACCCAAAATAAATGAATAGTATTGCGTAGGGTGTCAAAAATAGATATTCTTGCGCCCGCTGATTAAATACGGAAATGCAGTGAATTTTTATGCCAAGGTGTGGCGAATTTCGACTGAACAGTGTGTCTGAATGACGCAGCATGAATAGAGATAAATAATGCAAGATAACGCGCAAACCTTAGAGCCACCAGCGAAGGCTGGCACAGGTAATCTGTGGATGTTCCTGATCCCTTCTCTGATCGGGCTTTTCCTCTTTATGGCTCCCATCAGTTACGATGGATCGTTAACCATTCCAGTGGCGGTGTTGGCCAAGTCCGTTCAAGCGCTGTTTGGGGATTCTCTGGTGACTGTCGTTACGGCAATCATCGCCTTTATGTCGGTTGCCTCTGTTATCTGTAAAGTCTTTAAACCAAGTTGGGTCATGTCTCGTCCTTTCTTAAACAGTTTGTTTAATCCTTCTTGGCTTTGGTTAACCGTGCGTGTGATTGGCGGAGCTGCCGTGATCATGACATTTTTCCAAATCGGTCCAAAAGCGATTTGGGAAGAAAATACGGGGGGACTGGTTTTGCAAGGCCTGCTCCCAACGCTATTTTCCGTGTTTATTTTCGCAGGCTTACTGTTACCTTTGCTGCTTAACTTTGGCTTGTTAGAGCTGTTTGGCAGCTTACTGAGCAAAGTGATGCGCCCTTTATTCAATCTACCGGGTCGCAGCGCAATCGACTGTATGGCTTCATGGCTGGGCGATGGTAGCGTAGGCATCCTACTCACCAGTAAACAATACGAAGAAAAATTCTACACCCAACGTGAAGCAGCGGTAGTGGGCACAACCTTCTCTGCGGTATCGATCACTTTTAGCTTAGTGGTGATCGCCCAAGTCGAGCTTGAACACCTATTCCTACCTTTCTATGGTGCGGTCTGTCTAGCTGGTCTCGTGGCTGCAGTCGTGATTCCTCGCCTTCCTCCTTTGTCATGGAAAAAAGATACTTATATCGATGGCAGCAAACCTCATCCTGATGCCGATGCGATCCCGGAAGGTCACAGTGCGTTTTCTTGGGGCATGGAGCTGGCTTTAGCCAAAGCGGCAAAAGTTAAATCCGTCCAATCAGTGATCGGTGAAGGCGTGCGTAACGCGGTCGATATGGTGTTTGGCGTACTGCCTGTCGTGATGGGACTTGGCACTATCGCCTTGGTGATTGCTGAATATACTTCGGTATTCTCCCTGCTTGGCCAACCTTTCATTCCGTTTTTAGAGCTGCTGGGCGTACCAGAGGCTGCCGCAGCTTCAAAAACCATTGTGGTTGGCTTTGCGGATATGTTTATTCCGGCCATTTTAGCGGCTTCCATCGATAACGAAATGACACGCTTTGTGATTGCGGCAATGTCTGTGACTCAGCTTATCTATATGTCTGAAGTCGGTGCACTACTGCTGGGTAGCCGTATTCCAGTCAATATTGTTGAGCTGTTTGTCATTTTTATTTTGCGCACCCTGATCACTCTGCCGGTGATTGCCGCGGTCGCACATCTGCTGTTCTAATCTGTCTCCCTATTAAGAAGCGCCATCAATATGGCGCTTTTCTTATACAAAGTCTCATTTCTGAGTCTTTTTATCATCAATCTTGTTAATATCGGTGATTTTCATATCACCCGACTCCGCCTATAATTCAACCAAATATTAATGATTAGCCGTAAAGTTGTAATCAATACCGCTGCAACTTCAGGTTGAAAAGCAGAACACAATCAAATAGCGCGGAATAACAAATAATGAGATGGATGCTGATCTTGACCTTGTGGTGCAGCTCTTTCGCTTTTGCATCGGACATCACGATACAAGTAGCAGACACACCACCTAAGGTTTTTTCCTTGAAAGAGTTAGCCACTGTACTGCCTGAAGTTTCTTTTACCACTGAACTACCATGGATTCATGGAGCACGCCGCTTCACCGGTTTTAAGGTGGGTGATTTGCTTGAGTATTTACAGCAAGATCAAGTTAATTCGGTGACTTTTATGGCATTGAATAACTACGCTGCTAATATTTCGATAGAGGATATTCAACAGTATGAGCCGATCGTGGCGTACTACATGGACGGTAATGAGATGCAAATTCGCCACAAAGGCCCTTTTTGGTTGGTGTACAACTTAAATAAAAATCCAAAACTCAAGAACTCCGTTTACTACACCCATATGGTTTGGCAGATAAGTCAAATTTTGATTCATAAGAAGCCATGAATACACAAACTCAGAAAACGCTCCATCCGCTGATCTTACATGCCAAAACATTGCTGATCTTCATGTCGGCAGTTCTGATTTTGGCCAATTTGTATTTGATCAACAGTACACGCGATTTATCTAAGTCTTACTCTTCCCATACCAACCAAGCGATCTGGTTCTTATTTCAATTGAATAAAGAGTTTACTGAAATGCTTGCGCTCTCTCCCTACCTATTGGAGTCGGAGAGCAACCAGCGCGATGTGATGGTGAAATATGAACTGACTTGGAGCCGTTTTGATTTGATCCTCAATAGCCCAGAGGCCGACGGCATTATCGGCATGCCCAGCACTCGCGAATTCTTCCAAGCCGCGTTTGCTCGCTTTAAGCAACTTGAACCGCTACTGCTTGCGGCCAAAAACCCAGAAAGCTTACAAACTTTTATTGTTGCCGCACAGCAAGAGCTGGATATTTTTATTCAGTTCATAAACCGCACATTTGGTGTGCAAAGTCCTTTGTACGTAGAGCAAAAAGAGAAACTGAATTACCTCAGTCGCATTCAGTTTGCACTGATGTTGTTAATGTTTAGCTGTGTGGGGCTGGTGAGTTTTATTTTGCATAAAGAGGCCACGCACCACAGGGTTTTAGCCTTAACGGATCCGTTAACAGGGCTAGAAAACCGCACAGCCATGTTCGCCGAATTAGAGCGTCATCGCCGTAGTGGTGGTTTCTCCCTCTTTTTGCTCGATCTGAATGGCTTTAAACAGATTAATGATACTTACGGACATCCAATGGGAGATGCAGTTCTCAAACAGGTCGCCTATCGCTTAAATCATTCCATACCCGCTTTCGATTATCGTGTATTTCGGATGGGAGGAGATGAATTTGCCATCATTTTAAGCAGCATCAATTCCACTGAGCAGATGATGATGCAGCGCATGATCAAACAATGTTTCGACCAAGAATTTGAATTGAGTGGCGATTTACGAGCCAAGCTCAACACCAGTGTCGGGATCAGCACCTATCCGTTGGACAGCACTAATTTAAGCCAGTTGATCCATCTGGCAGATAAAAACATGTATGAAATGAAATTCTTACAAAAAAGCCCCTCATCGTGAGGGGCAAAGTTTACCATCGCTTATAGTTATAATTTGCCAGTATTCATTAACCAAAATCACCATTCACATAACCACGGGTACGGTCATCACGTGGGTTACTGAAAATGACTTGAGTGTCATCGTGTTCAACCAACTCACCCATTAAGAAGAATGCAGTACGGTCTGAAATACGGCGCGCTTGCTGCATTGAGTGAGTCACGATAACGATGGTGTAATTCTTCTTCAGATCTTCCATCAGCTCTTCAATTTTGTGGGTCGCAATCGGGTCAAGTGCCGAAGTCGGCTCATCCATCAAGATCACATCGGGTTCCATGGCAATGGTGCGCGCGATACAAAGACGCTGCTGCTGGCCGCCTGATAAACCAAAGGCATGAGATTTAAGACGATCTTTTACCTCATCCCACAGCGCTGCGCCACGCAGTGAACGTTCAACCACTTCATCAAGATGCTTTTTGTCCTTGATACCTTGCGCACGCAGACCATAGGCCACGTTTTCATAAATACTCATTGGGAATGGGTTGGGTTTTTGGAACACCATACCAACGCGGATACGCAGATCAGACACATCGATATTGCCATACACATCTTGGCCATCCATGGTCAGCTTACCAGTAATCGTGACTCCCTCAATGAGGTCATTCATACGGTTCAGGCAGCGCAACAGGGTTGATTTACCACAACCAGAGGGGCCAATCAGTGCTGTCACTTGACGCGTAGGAATCGGCAGATTAATCGATTTCAGGGCTTGGTTCTCACCGTAAAACAGGTCGAGGTTTTCAATGTTGAATTTGGTCGTTTTCATTGTGTTATCTCTAAATTCTGTCGATGACTTAATAGGTTGCAGTATTGAATCGTTTGGCGATTAACTTGGTAATCATATTGATCAGCAAAACCACAACAATCAGCACAGTGGCGGTGCCATAAGCTTGGTTCCATTCTTCAATGGTGAACAGCTCTGTGGTCAGTTTGTACAAGTGAACGGTCAAGGTGCGTCCAGAATCGAGCAGAGAATCTGGAATACGCGCCACCATACCCGCGGTTAAAAATACCGGGGCAGATTCACCAATGACACGGCCAATACTCAAAATGACAGAAGTTAAAATCCCCGGCATAGCACTTGGCAGAATTAGCCGACGGATGGTGTAAATTTTTGAAGCGCCCACGCCATACGAGCCTTCACGGTAGGTTTGTGGTACCGCCATTAAGGCTTCTTCCGTGGTACGAATAATTACTGGCAGGATCAAGATACTGAGAGTTAATGCACCGGAAAGAATCGAGAAGCCTAAGCCCAAAATCGCCACGAAGAAGGTCATACCAAACAGACCAAAAATGATCGAAGGGATCCCCGCCAGTGACTCGGTACAGAAGCGGATGATTTTGACCAAACGGCTGCCGACTTTGGCATATTCCGTCAAGTAAATCGCCGTCATGATACCGATAGGCGCGGCGACCGCGATCGAAGCAACAACCATATACACGGTCGAGACAATCATCGGGAAAATACCGTGTTCATCGCCCGTGTGGGTGTAATTATCAGTAACGAATTTCCAGTTAACGTGTTGCAGACCGTTGGACAAGATGTACCAGATGATCCAGAACAGGAAGCCGACGGTCAGCGCCGCAGAAATCCAAATAAACGTGCGCAAGATATTGTCTTTGAGCACACGCGCTTGTTTCAGTTTTACGCGATCCATCGTCATTACCTCGCTTTCTCACGGTTTAAATACAGCAACGCACCGTTTAGCATCATAATGAACACCAGCAGTACCACGCCTGTGGCGTAGAGTGCGTTAGCATGAATACCACTGGCGTAAGACATTTCAATCGCAATGTTGGCAGTCAGGGTACGCGCTGAATCGAGTATGCCTTCTGGCATCGCAGGAGCATTTCCCATCACCATGATGATCGCCATGGTTTCACCCAGAGCACGGCCAATACCCAAAATAACGCCCGTCATGATCCCGGAACGAGCCGCAGGAACCAGAAGTTTAAAGATGGTGTAGATGCTTGAAGCACCCAGTGCGAGCGAACCTTCTTTATAAGCACGCGGTACCGCGCGAATCGAGGTTTCAGAGACCGTAATCACGGTGGGAAGAATCATGACGCCTAGCACTATGATGCCCGCCAGAATCGTGTTACCCGCAGGAACATTAAAGACATCTTGAATCAGTGGAACGATGATCACCAAGCCAAAGAAGCCATAGACCACAGAAGGAATACCAGCGAGCAATTCAACCGCTGGGCGTATCACATCCGCCACCCGTTTAGGAGCCACTTCAGCGATAAAAATAGCCGTGAGAACACCAACCGGGACCCCCACAATCACAGCCCCAAAGGTTGAGACGACAGAAGCGACAATCATGGTCGCCACACCAAACAATGCAGGTGGTAACCAGTCTTGTCCAAGCACTATGCCGGTAACTCCCGCCTCTTGGAAAGCTGGGATACTTTCACTAACAATAAAGTAAGCAATGATGGCAAGAGACAGAATGCCGATCACGGCACTGGTTAAAAACAAACCGTGAAAGATACGTTCTTTCCAGTCAACGCGTCGTTGCTCACGCAGACTACGCATAGAGGTATTATCCATAAGCTTGTCACTATTTGTTGCGATGGTCATAAAATCACCTATCGAACTAAGGTCGATGTAAACAAAGTACCCGACCCAAATTGGGTCGGGCAAAGGGAGTAAAGCGTGTTAGTTAACTGCGATGTAGCCTTTGTCAACGACAATTTTCTGTGCTTCTGGAGACAGCATCCAGTCTAAGAATTTCTGTGCTTGTGCTGATGGTTTACCTTGTTGGTAAAGCACGAGGAACGGACGAGAAACTTTGTAAGTACCGTTTTTCACGTTATCAACGCTCGCTTCTACGCCATCGACAGACAGAGCGTGCACTGATGTATCGACAGTACCGAGTGAAATATAACCAATTGCATAAGGGTTAGAAGCAACGATGGTTTTGAGTGCGCCGTTACCGTTCGCGACTTGAGCACGTTGAGAAATGGCAGAGACTTCTTTATCCGCAATTTTCTTTTTCAGAGACATGATGTCTTCGAAAGCACCACGAGTGCCTGAAGCAGTGTCACGAGTTACCGCAACGATAGGCTTATCTTCACCGCCAACTTGTTTCCAGTTGGTGATTTCACCTTTGTAGATTTCAGAAACTTGTTCCGCTGTCAGGCCTTTCACCGCATTGCTTGGGTGAACCACGACTGCGATACCATCAAGCGCAATCGCTTCTTCCATTAATGTTGGCTCTTTTTCAGAGTCTTTCAGATTGCGCGATGACATACCGAGGTCTGCACTGCCATTTTTCGCGGCTTTAACACCCGCAGAAGAGCCTGGGCCTTGTACTTCAATGAAAACTTCAGGATTCTTTTTAGCATAGGTTTCAGAAAACACTTCCATCAATGGGGTAACACTGTTTGAGCCCACAGCTGAAATTGTCTCTTTTGCCATCACTGGAGTTACTGCAAGTGCGCCCATAAGAGCGATAGCACCGATTACTGTCTTTTTCATCACGAATTTCCTATAAGTGGCTGGGTTGCCGTTGTGTTTCACTTGAACGAGGCTCACTTTAGGCGGTGAATATGACAATTATGTTTCACTTAATTGAACCCTCTATGACACCTTTCGCTTATTGTTCATAAAATCCACAGACATAGCGTTTTCACCCAAGCCGTTATCAGGGTTGCAACAAAAAATTCACCCCCAAAGCTAACTATTTCTTCCATCAGCAAAATTAGGATAAAAATGTGATATTAATCAATATTTAATCATCAGACGTAGTTTGCAAGCGATTGCAATCTCATTATTGATGCTTATTATCGGAGGGCATTTATTTTAAATAACGATAATTATTCTTAATAACCTTTAGAAGAGGATCACCATGCGCCAGTTACTCAGCGGCTTGTCTATCAAGCTGCAGGTTGTAGTACCGGTATTTTTCACTCTGTTGTTACTGATCATTGGCATTACGTTCAGCACCTCCAGCTTAAAAACCGCCTTCCACCAAGTTACCGTCTCTACTGAACAGCTCATTACCGATAAAGATAATCTCACCACTCTGATTGATAACACTTACGCGATGCGCATTAGCGCCATTTATAGTCTGTTTCGTCCCGCAGAAGTGACCGCCCTTCCTAATGTGCTCAAAGAAAAACAAGCTGAAAACTTGGCGCTATTACGTAGCCTTGCGGTGGCTCCTGAGCTAAGAACCGAAGTGGCAGAGCTTACACAAGCGATGCAGCGTTATGTGGATTACTCAGTTCAAACCATGATCCCGTTGCTGAACATCGAACATAGTGACCAAGAGAAAGACGAGCGATTTACCGCCCGGTATGAACAGGCCACCGCCGAGTATCGCAAGGTGGGTAATGAGATGATTAAAGCCATCGATGTGCTATCCAATCGCTTAAACCAAGTGGCTATGAAGACTATTGATAAGAGTGGGCAGGAACACGATTCGGTCATGTCTCAATCCACTTTTGCCTTAATCGGTATTTTACTGGTCGCCGCGCTAAGCAGTTGGCTACTGGCGGGCATCATTGTCACTCCAATTCGTCAGTTGCAACAAACGGTGCGTGAAGTCGCAAAAGGCAATTTGCTAGTTAAAGCCCAAGAAGAAGGCAATAACGAAATCACCCTTCTGGCACA
This sequence comes from Vibrio paracholerae, assembly GCF_037672085.1. Taxonomy (NCBI): domain Bacteria; kingdom Pseudomonadati; phylum Pseudomonadota; class Gammaproteobacteria; order Vibrionales; family Vibrionaceae; genus Vibrio; species Vibrio paracholerae. The sequence continues at coordinate 1,062,100 of NZ_JBBHLM010000001.1, forward strand.
TGATGTCAACGCTACGGTTACTCAACTGCGCCACACGGTAGAGAGCTTAGTGCGCATCAGTACCGATGTCGCTTCTGCCTCGACCGAATTAGCGACGGTAATGACTCAAGCCAGTGTCAACTCAGATCAAGAAAAGCAGGAAGTTGAACAAGTCGCGTCAGCCGTCAACCAGCTGCAAATCACCGCACAAAGTGTGACCGATCATGCACACAGTGCCGATGGCGCAGCACAGCAAGCCAATCAACTGGCATCCCAAAGTTTACGGATGTTTGAAGAGAGTCACCGCGCAACCGCGAAAATGGCAGAACAACTCACAGAAGCCGCGCAAGTGGTCAATCAACTGAAAGAACAGTCTGAGCGCATTGGTAATGTGACGGAAGTGATCCGTAGTATTTCTGAGCAGACTAACCTTCTGGCACTCAATGCCGCGATTGAAGCGGCTCGCGCGGGTGAAAGCGGGCGTGGCTTTGCTGTAGTGGCCGATGAAGTGCGTATGTTAGCCGCACGCACACAGACCTCGACTCAAGAGATCCAAGCCATTATTGAAGAGCTGCAAAACCAGTCCAATACGGCTAACAGCAGTATGCACTCAAGCTTAAGCCAGCTTGAGCAAAACCAATCTTTAGCAGCCAAAGTCAGTGCATCTCTGACTGAAATCAATCATTCGATCAGTGCCTTGGGACAGATCAACGCACAAGTGGCAACTGCTTCCGAAGAACAAAGCCAAGTGACCAAAGACATTAACCGCAACCTCAGCAATATTTATGAGCTCGTTAGCCAAAATGTTACTGGCATTACTCAATCGGCAGCGGCAAGCCATGAACTCTCCGATCTTGCTGAGCAGCAACACCAGCAGCTCCAGTATTTCCGAGTGTAAACGAGTCGACGTTCTTGATGACATAAAAAAGGTCTGGATAAACCAGACCTTTGTATTTTTCGTGCCACTTATTTTTGGAGCTAACAACATGTCGCTTCAAGTTGGGAGAGCGATAGGCTTAGTCGATGTCGTCTTCCAGATCCACTTCTGGTTTAGACGCGACTTTCTTTTTCGGGATAAAGACCGAGTCACCCACCGCCACATTTTGGTAGAAGCTCTTGTCACGCGGCGCCGCTTTTTTCGCTTTGCTTGGCGCTTTCGCTTTGTTGACCCGCTGACTTGGCGCGGCTTTAGGCTTCGCTTGACGCGGTTTCAACCCTTTAAACTTACCTTCTAAACCAGCTAAAACCTCAAATTGGATCTCTTGCTGTAAAAAAGCTTCCACTCGCTTAAAACTCTCCCAGTCCTTTGGCCCAACAAGAGACATGGCATCCCCTTTATTTCCGGCACGACCAGTACGGCCAACACGGTGAACATACTCTTCGGTATGTTTGGGCATATCAAAGTTGATCACGTGAGTCACCGCGGGAATATCAAGGCCACGTGAAGCAACATCCGTCGTCACGAGAATCTTAAATACCGCACGCTCAAATTGCCCCATGATGGTGTTGCGCTGCGTTTGATTGAGGTTACCACTGAGCGCAACTGCTTTGAGGTTGCTTTGATTGAGCTTCTCTGTCAAGCGATCGGTATCGGCACGCGTTGCTGTAAAGATGATCACTTGACGGTACTCAGCATCGGCCAAAATACGATCAAGCAGCGCTTCCTTGTGATCTAGATGGTCACACAAGTAGAAATGCTGGGTAATGTCTTTATGCTCTTCACTACCTACGCCGATCGCGATGCGTTTCGGTTCATTAAGCAGTTCCATGGCCATATCATTCACATCGGCATGATCTAAGGTTGCTGAGAACATCAAGGTTTGGCGACGACGATGCTTTGCAGCACTATGAATACGGCGCAACTCTTTAGCAAAGCCTAAATCTAACATACGATCCGCTTCATCCAGCACTAGTGTTTCTAGACCTTCCAAAAACAGCGAACGGTGTTCAAGATGATCGGCTAAACGTCCTGGTGTCGCAACAATAAAGCGAGGTCCACGCGCTAAGGCGTTCACTTGGTCATTAAAGTTTTCACCACCCGTGATCAAGGTTGCCGTATAGCTTAAACCACCCAACATAGAGCGCAGCTCACCATACACTTGCTTTGCTAACTCACGGGTTGGAACCAAAATCAAGCCACGCGGATCTTTAGCTGAAAAGGCTTTGGTTTTTAAAGATTTATGCAGCATAGGCAGCACGAATGCCAACGTTTTGCCCGAACCTGTCTTAGATGAGGCCAACAAATCACGTCCCGCAATAGTGAGCGGTATCGCCTGTTGTTGGATCTCAGTCGCTTGTTTGAAATTGTAATGCGCTAGATTTTTCAATAAGCGATTATCTAAGCCTAAATCTTTGAATTGCAAAGTACTCTCCATCTTTGGTTGTGCTTAAAACTGTAAAGCAGATCACGAAAAAGGCCATTATAATAGCGCAAATCGACGTACCATAGATAGCTGACCGACAAAATAATCCCAAAATCCATAAGGCAAGTCTGGGTACACCCAAACTACTTGGAGTTACACGTAGGCGGTAGGAAGGGGATATCGGTTTATCGAATAAAAAACGCATTATTCATAATACAAAAAGTAAGATGTCGGACAATTAATTGATTCATTGTCAAATTCTTGGATTTTTTTAGCTTTTTAGGGCTAGTTTTACGAGAAATAGCGACTACAATAATTCCGTCCATATTTTAATTTTTGATAAGTATAGGACGTCAATAACACCGACTTACCAAGTTAAGGAGTTCTCTATGAACAAGATGTTAATCGCAGCAGCAGCGTCTTCCGTACTTCTACTAGCGGGTTGCGCCTCTGGTCCTGATGAAGCTACCACTGCAAAAATGAACGAAATCAGCACTCAGGTCAGCGAACTGAATTCGCAAGTTGCTGCACTGGCATCAAAAGTGGATCAAGCTGCTGAAGCAGCGAAAGCCGCTCAAGAAGAAGCTGCACGCGCTAACGAACGTATCGACAATATTGCTCAGTCTTACACTAAGTAATCTTTGAGTGATAAAAATTGAAAGAGCCAGCATTTGCTGGCTCTTTTTTTCTCTCATACCACGAACGGTAACCAAAAGAACAAAGTTACTGGGCGATAGTTTCCCACTGCGGTGGAGCAATTTCGACCGGAACCCCGTTTTGTGCTAAAACTGCTGCGCGCGCTTTTGCATCAGAGATTTTATGCTCTTGCAGCCACCAACTCAGCTCTTCTGGTACCACCAAGTTTTTCTTCACGCCATTGCTGCGAGTGAGCGGCTCATGCACTTCAATAAAGACACTGCGATCCGGTTCAAGCGCAACTTTGATAGGCTCGTTGATGATCCGAACTTTTTCTCCACGCTCGACTTGTTGATAAAGCCATTCAATATCTTTCGGATCCATACGAATACAGCCAGCACTCACCCTCATGCCTACGCCAAAATCTTTGTTGGTTCCATGAATCAGATATTCTCCAGAACCATAAGCTAAACGCATCGCGTAATCACCGAGCGGGTTTTCTGGGCCTGCGGGCACGACTGGCGGCAAATCAATCCCTTTGGCTTTGTATTCTTTGCGAATCGATGCTGGCGGCGTCCAAGTTGGGTACTTGCGCTTGCTGCTGATTGACGTTTGCATCACAGGCGTATCGCGGCCGATACGCCCAATGCCGACGGGGAAGATATGCACTATACCTTCATTAGGGCGGAAATAATAAAGGCGCAACTCCGCAAGGTTAATCACAATCCCCTCATACGCCACTTTCGGCAAGATGATTTTTGCGGGAATCGAGATGACAAAACCTTCCTGCGGTAAGAAAGGATCGACCCCACGGTTGGCGGCCATTAATGCTAGGAAGCCAATATCGTATTTTTTTGCAATGTCGGCTAAGGTCTCGCCTTTCTCAACTTTATGATATTGCGTGTTGCCGACTATGCTGCTGCCTTCAATAGGTAGATCAAACACGGCGGCATTGATACTCCAACTGACCGCCAACGCACAACCGATTACCCAAACTTTCCACCACATCTTTTTGGTTATCCCTTCGCTGTTTTATACAAACGTAAGGTTACTTCTCTTTCCTGCTTGTGATCAACTAGTCGCGCAGGATATAACACGCTATTGACAGCCGGATAAGTCCAAGGTTGGTGAATATAGGCCGAAGAGACTGAACGCAGCTCAGGTACCCAACGGCGGATGAAGTCGCCATTCGGGTCAAATTTCTCCCCCTGACTGACCGGATTAAAAATCCGAAAATAGGGCTGCCCATCACACCCAGTGGATGCACACCACTGCCAACCACCATTGTTGGCTGCATAATCACCATCAATCAGGCGACTCATGAAATAGCGCTCACCCCAGCGCCAGTCGATGTGCAGATCTTTGGTAAGAAAGCTCGCCACGATCATCCGTAGCCGATTGTGCATCCATCCTGTTTGGTTCAGTTGGCGCATTGCTGCATCGACGATCGGATATCCTGTCTTGCCTTCACACCAGAGCTGGAACTTTTCGTTATCATTCCACCACTCCAAACGCGCGCCCCACTCCACAAAGTCACGACTTTTCGAAAGATTAGGTTCAATCGCAACCAAATGTTGGTAAAACTCACGCCAGATGAGTTCGCTCAACCAGACTTGTGCCCCTTCACTGAGTTCGCCCATTGATGACTCACGATACAAACGAGCCACGCATTGACGTGCCGATAACACGCCAATCGCCAAGTAAGGTGAGAGCGAACTGGTGCCTTCCCGAGCAGGAAAATCACGCGCTTGATGGTAGTCCTGCACTCGTTCACGGCAAAAATCGCGCAATTGAGCGCGCACAGTCTCAAAGTCCGCAGCCCATGGCATGCTGTCTATTCTGGGGTAATCGAATGTTTGTTCTGGATTCCAAACCAATTCGGCCAACGCACTCGGTACGTCCCAAAGCGCTGCGGGACGACTTTTTCCAATCACAGGCGGCTGAAATAGAGTGAGCCATGCGCGCTTGAAAGGGGTGAACACTTTAAAAAATTCGCCCTGCTTCGTACGCACCGAACCGGGAGGTAATACGCATTTATCATCAAAAGCAGACCATGTTATCCCTTGTTCGCTCAGTAATTGCTGTGCCGATTGATCACGTTGCTGCTCGTCCAATTCGTAATCACGATTGGCGAGAACTTGTGTGGCATTAAGCGTTTTCGCTAACTGGCTAACCGCCACAGCCGCCGCTTGAAAATCCGCGACTTGCTGATAAAAAAGTGTCACGTTAAGCGCAGCAAGCTCTTGTTGCAACTCTGCCAAACGTCGCCAAATCAAATCGGCTTGAATAGGCGCTAGATGGTGCTGATGCCACTGCTCTGGAGTAGCGATATACATCGCCGCAACCGGATCGCCACTGTTTAACGCGGCGGTGAGCGCTGTATTATCAAAGCTGCGCAGATCACGACGAAACCAAACCAGTCTCATACAAACTCCCTAAGATTGTAGCTGTTGTAGCACATTCGACAGTACACACTGCTCGCCAAACTGCTGTTGGAGGCTAGCTAAAGCTGACTGTTGAGCCGCAGGTAGTGCTCGATGGGCGTGCAGAGCCAGAATCTGGTATTGCGCTAATCCCGGATTCTCTAGCAAACCACGAATATCATCGACGGCTTCCAACAGCGTCACTTGGTGACCATTTTCAGCCCACGCCAGAGCCCATAACCAAGCATTCAGCGATCCAGCTTCATCCAAACTAATGCATAAGCATTTGCCTTTCGCCGCCGCTTTGTTCTCGGCATCAAGAATAAAAGCTAACTTGCTGAGCATGAGCGTGCGGAACAGGCCAATCTGTAGTGAACGCAAAGGGCCTTTCACTCGCTCAAGGGCTTCTGTGACGGGTTGTACAAACTGTGCTTGCATCACGCTGAGCGGATACTCTTTAAGCACGGTCGCAATAATCTGCTCCGCTTTGGAACGTTGTAGCGCTGCCAGCGCCGTAAGAAGTGTTTCGCACTCTTCGAGCTGACCCACAGGTTGCGGGATAGACTCACTCTCAGACACCCCACTTTGTAGTAACGCGCCCACTTTTCCAATCGCGACCCCTTTCGCCAACCAACTCTGGATCTGACGGATCATCTCAATATCCTGATCAGTAAACAGGCGATGCCCTTTCTCGGTACGATCGGGTTGCACCAGATTATACCGACGTTGCCACGCACGTAAGGTGACCGGTTTAACCCCAGTGATTTCCGCGACTTCTCTTATCGCGTAACGTTTTTCATCACAAACCATAACGTAGTTTCAACTCCTGAGGATAAGGGTTTAGGTAGCGCTGCTGAGCGAGATAAGCATCAGGAAACAGAGCGAGATAATGTTTGAGTAGCGTTATGGGCGCTAACAGTGGCAGCTCACCCACCCGATAGCTCTCGATCACTTGAGCAAGTTCGGCTTTTTGTAATTTGTTCAGCGAGCGCTTGAAATAACCTTGCAAATGCATCAGCACATTCGTGTTATTTTTGCGGCTGGCACGGTGAGTCAGGGCTTGCATCAAACCTAACCGGTACTCTTGGATAAAAGAATCCAGTGGATACTGTTTCACATTCGCCACTAAGCGGCCTAACGCGCGATACGCCTGCGGGTTATGTGCCATCAGGGTTAATTTGTAGCGAGAGTGAAATTCGACGATTTTTTTCGCGCTCGGTGCATCGCCCATGCTGGTGTAGAAATCATGCAAACAGAAAACTCGGGTGATGTAATTTTCCCGCAAGACCGGATCATTCAATCGACCATCTTCTTCAATCGGTAACCACGGCATTTTTTCCATCAAAATTCGGGTATAGACGCCAACACCCTCTTTTTCGGTGCCATTGTGCTTGTAGACTTTGACACGCTCCATACCACAACTGGGTGATTTTGCGCAGACGATGTAGCCACACAACTCAGCATGTTGTAACTCAGCAACTTTCTGCTGTGAGTAACTCTCTAACGCTGCGGTGTGATCACGCGAGCTGTCTTTGGTTTCCACCAACGCAATCCGTTCATTTTCCGAGATAAGTCGTAATGTGGGACGCGGGACAGGTAGCCCCATTCCCATTTCTGGGCACACAGAAACAAACTCCGCGTAACGATCAAGCTCATTGGTCACGAAGTGGCTAATTTTATGCCCGCCATCGAAGCGTACTTTTGCTCCAAGTAGACAAGCACTGATCCCAATTTTGAGTGGCGTGGTCTGCATACGAGTCTCCAACACTTATCTATACAATGAAAATTTCTGTACAAGATCTATAGCACGTGATTTTGCACTGTACAAATATTTTTTTTGTACAGAATTTTTCAACCCTACCAACCAAACGATTAGCTCAACGTTTGCCTTATCAGTTTCAACAGATTTCGTTATCAATTGGCTATTTCAATTTTAAAAGAGAGTATTTTGTGACAACCCTCTCAAGTAGCCTTGTGGATACTGGCTAGTATTGGCACAACAGATAAGCCTTGAGCCAACAGGATCCGTAATTAGTATCTTTGTCTGTTGGCGAAATTGAATTGGAGAGTAACCATGGCAACCCCACACATTAACGCTCAACCTGGTGATTTTGCTGAAACCGTATTGATGCCGGGCGATCCACTACGTGCGAAATACATTGCAGAAACCTTCTTGGAAGACGTCAAGCAAGTGTGCGATGTACGTAGTATGTTTGGCTTTACAGGCACATACAAAGGCAAAAAAGTCTCTGTGATGGGTCATGGCATGGGCATCCCTTCTTGCAGCATTTATGTACATGAATTGATTGCAGAATATGGTGTGAAAAACATCATTCGTATCGGCAGCTGTGGTGCAGTACGGGATGACGTCAAACTGATGGACGTGGTGATCGGTATGGGTGCATCAACCGACTCAAAAGTGAACCGCATCCGCTTCAGCGGCCATGATTTTGCGGCCATCGCCGACTACGACTTGCTGGAAACGGCGGTTAACCAAGCTCGCGCTCAGCAAGTGCCAGTAAAAGTGGGTAACGTATTTTCTGCCGATCTGTTCTACACCCCTGAGCCTGAGATTTTCGAAAAGATGAAAAAACTCGGCATTTTAGGTGTGGATATGGAAGCGGCGGGTATCTACGGTGTAGCAGCTGATCTCGGCGCACGCGCTCTGACGATTCTGACGGTATCGGATCACATTCTGCGTGGCGAAAAACTCAGCTCAGAAGATCGTCAAAAGTCATTTAATGACATGATGAAAGTTGCGCTTGAAACTGCCATCAACATCTAATCTATCTTGTTCTTACCGTCAGGCCACTCAGCCTGACGGCCTCGAGTACCCCGAGGGGGAGATCGTGCCTAACGACCAACTACCACCGGACGCAGAAGGTTTACAACTCAACTTTTGTAAAACATTGGCGTGTGACAACTTTGGATTGAGTGAAGCAAAACATTACGTTTTGCAACGCGTAAACCCGAAACGGCCAGCGATGGTTTGTCGTGAATGTGGAGCTTTCCCCCCCTTACTTAATAACCGCGATGTGGTGAACGAACTGCACCGCTTACGCCAATTGCACAGTGATGGCCTACCGGCTTGCCATAATCCGGCATGCCCGAACACGGGATTATCGGTCCATACTCACAAACAGCTTTATCACGCCTTTGGTTACAGTGGCGATCGCCAGCGTTATCGTTGCAAAGCCTGCCATTCTACTTTTGTGGATAAATGGTCAGGGGCCAACCATAAACTCCATTTTCAAGAGTCACTGCTTGGGTTGCTGTTTACAGGCTATTCGGTGCGCGAAATATGCCGCAAGCTGTCGATTAATCCGAAAACTTTTTACGACCATCTCGACCATATCGCCAGTCGTTGTCGTCGCAAATTGGCAATGATTGATGCACGCTGGGTAAACCATGCCAAAGCGTATCAATTTGCCTCGCATTACCAACCCTTGCAGGCACACAGCCATAATGGCGTTTACTGGCTTGCTACCGGTGATGCGCAAACGGGTTACATTCTGTGCCAACATCTTAACTACTCTGCCGATGAACAGCCGACGGGCAGCCTAGACCACGACCCTTACCAAACGCCCGCACGTTTTGTACCGCAAGGTTATGCCGCAGAAGCGCAGGCCACACCCCATAAAGCGTTAACCTTGTTACGGGAACGGATTGATAACCGCTACCAACTGATCTTGGCGCGTGCCAACGTCGAAGATCCGATGGGCAACTTGGCACAGTTTCACTACCCCTCAAAAGGCGCAGTGATCCGGCCGCCTTACACCTCCTACGCCCATTATCTGCATGTGCTAGATATGTGCGACCCAGGCAAACGAGTTTCAATCTTCATGCCGCAAGATCCTCTATTGCGTTCTGCGGCGTTAAGCGTCAGCTTGTCTCGTATCCGATGTCAAAATGTTGACCTTATGTACGTAGAAGAAGATCCGGATTGGCAGGCACAAAGTCCACTGGAGAAAACCGATATTGTGCACATGGGGTGGTGGCGTGATCGTTGGGCTATCGCTCATTCAGGCACCAAAGCCAAAGGGATTTGTTACTTAGCGGGCAGCAACCCTGACCCACAACACTGGTTACAGCACGCCTCGATAAGACAAATCGAATACTATCAGAATCGATTCCAGCTCTTGTTCGAGTCCTTCATCAATGAGCCACGTCGTAAACTGCGGCCGGGCGGGATCCAGCCTCTGCTGGACATATTCCGTGCATGGCACAATTTATGCTACCAAGATAAACATGGATTTACTGCGGCACAAAACCTAGGTTTATCGCAGCATCCTCTAACATTAAAGGAACTTTTGTCCTAAATTGCTTAGAGGAAGAGTGTGAGATAACACTAATTATTATCGAATGACTTGATAAAAGTGTCCGTTTTTTCACATGAAATCGTGTTTAATGGTGTCTTCTCCCTATAATGGGTAAGCCATGACGAGCATGAAATCGCCTAAGGACGACTGTATTTTGGACAAAAGCCAATATCTTCTTGAACTAGAAATAGAGCAGCTCAGAGCACGCATCGAATCTGAGCCTGAGAAGGTATTCGTCCAAGCGGAACAGTGCTTAATCCGAGCTCGGCAAATTCACTTTACCTCAGCGATTATCGAATCTTTGATCATTATGTCCCGCTGCCTCTGGTGCAAAATGGACTATCGCACAGGGTTTAAGTACATCAAAGAGGCTTACCAAAATCAGCTCAATCTTGAGACGGACCATTTCCTGCCTGAGATTCTGCATATCCATGCCTTACATCATTGGGGACAAGCCAAATACTACACCGCCCAACAATTTTGGATTAATGCCTTAGAGCAGTCCGCACTCGTGGATGAACCAGAGATTGAGATTGAGTGCCTGATTGGCCTTGGTAACATCTGGCGGATCACGGGCGAATATAAACTCGCATGTTCCACCCACGAACTGGCCGTCAAAGTTGCCAATAACACCCGCATTGATTGGCTGGAAGGCAAAGCGCGAATTTTGTGGGCATGGGATCTGTACCATCTCAATCAGTACGTGGATATGCTGACCGTGCTCGATGGCGCTGAAGAGGTGCTGCAAAACAACAGCAATGTGACATGGCAAGCCGAAGTGTGGGACTTCCGTGGGCTTGCTCTGCTTGGCTTGGAGCGGCTTGAAGATGCCGAAGAAGCCACTCGCAAAGCCCATGAACTGGCGGTTGAAAATAATCTCACTTGGATGAAAGCGCACTCGTTTATCAGCCGTGCTCGTCTAGAACTGCTGCGTAAAAATTTCTCGGTGGCTGCCGAGCTGCTCATCAGTGCGGAAAAAGCGGCCAGTTCATTCGATAACGGCGAGCTTCTTTCGCAGATCTGTTATCAACAATCCCGCGTTGCAGAAGAAAATGGCGACCCTCAGGCGGCCTTAACCGCGTTTAAAAAATACCGTCGCTACACGGTGATGATGCTGCGAGAACAAACTCTTCGCGTGGGCATGGACAAAGCTCGCTCATCGAAACGCCAACTTGAGCAGCGAGCGCGCAAACTGATCAACCGAATTCGTGGACAACACGAGTTTGACCCGGAAAAACATCTCTCCAACGTGGTATCGGAAACCTATTGGTGGGAACAATTGGTACTGTTCAAAACCGAGCTGAAAAAATCCAATCATGCCGTTGTCGTCATTCAGCACCCCAACGCCAAATACATCGATGTGTGCACCGAAGTGATTCACTCACTCTGCGCTCCGCAAGATTTACTGTCGCGGATCAGCAGCGACCGCTTGGGGCTATTGCTGGCAGAAAAAGGTGAGCCGGCACTCGAAATATTCCAAGTAGTGGCCAAAATGATTGAAATTTATCCTTGGCACCGTAAGGGATTAGATGGACCACTCCCCAAAATTATGCTGCAAGATATTCTGTCCTTCCCATTTACGCTGGAACAGTTGATTGGTAGCCAAGCACAGGAAAAGTCGTATGGAAACCCTGCTCAATAAGATCAAAGAAGCGGGACTGGATGCGGCCGCTGTCGCTGGTGAAGAGGCGATCATTTTCTGGAACCATGTCAGACAGCACGTGGCAACCACCGCCCAAGAGCGTGCACAAAGTTACGTCATCAGCGCCGAATACCGCCGCGAAATGAAACAGTGGCAAACCAGTATTGAAGAGCTACGCGCTGCCCTTTCCCTTTTAGAGTTACCCGCAGATCTGGAATTAATGCTCTCAGTTAAACACAGTTTGAGTGAGCGTTTACTCGATCATGGTGAATATGTCGCAGCACTGTCTGAATATGTGGCGATTTCCAATATTGCCGTTGAGCATGGCATGATTGATGACTATGTACTTGCTGTGCTCGGAATGGGCAATTTATGTGATGCTTATGGTGATCACAATCGCGCCTTACGCTACTACCAAAAAATTGACGGCATAGATCATGCGATTTCTAGCCGTTCACTGCGCCTGCGTTACAAGCTATACATGCTGGCTTGCTACATCAGCCTTGGTCGTTATGCGGCGGCCAATGATCTGATCAAAGAGTGTGAAGAGCTGAGCATTCTGGTTAGCGATAAACTGCTGACAGGGCAGATTATGCTCTATCAAGCCAAACTGTATCTACAGCAAGGTAAAGTGCAAAAAGCGATGATGATACTCGCTAATGCTCAGTACTCTTCATCGCTTACTCCATCAGATTGGCTATCAAGCATGCTGCGCATCGAGTTAGCGCATTGCCTCTCTAAAGCGGGTAAGGCGCATTTTGCCACCATGCTGCTGAGTAGCACTGAAAAACGCTTACAAAACATTCATTCACCTTTCCTTGAAAAACGCCTCTATGAAGCGTTCAGCGAAGTGTGTGAACTCGAAGGAATGTACAAAACCGCACTGGTTTACGAAAAGAAAGCATTTCGCATCGAAAGCGATTTGATGAAACGAATCCCCATCAGTGAATTAGGCCCAATTCAGCTGCGCCGCCTGTCACGCTTTGAGCTGCAACTTAAACTGATTTTGTCGGAATTAGAAAATCGTGAGCTTAAAGAAACCACCGAAAGCCAGAAGAATACGGTGTTGCAACTACAGCAAGATGTGTTCACCGACCCACTGACAAAACTGCATAACCGCCGTTGGTTGGACGTGAAGCTGAAAGATCTGCTGCTGCACGAAACCCCGTTTGCTTTCTTAGTCGTTGATATTGACCACTTTAAATCGATCAATGATGAATTGAGTCATTTGGTAGGGGATAAAGCGATTGTCAATGTATCCAGTGAATTGGCGAGTTACTTTAAATTCCGTGGTGCCTCCTGCGTGCGTTTTGGCGGCGAGGAATTTCTGGTGATTTTGGAAAACGTCACCAGTGATATGGCACAAATGCATGCAGAAACCTATCGCCAACGTATTTTTGATTTCCCATGGCAAGACGTGCTTGGCGAACGGGGACTGACGGTCAGTATCGGTATCACCTTGCATCGCGAGGGGGAAAATACCCAACGTACGTTCTACCGCGCTGACAAAGCTTTGTATCGCGCCAAAGCCAATGGCCGTAACCAAGTGTGTGTTGAATAAAGTTCTGACACCCAAGCTACTTGAAATTGCAGGTAGGCGGCAGAGCTTTCATCCCCATGAGCATAGATAAACACTGTGCTTGGGAGGAACGAACGTAGCCAACACCGCTGCAGCTTCAAGTAGGAAGAGGATAGAGTCATCGCCAAAGCCGCTCAATCGAGCGGCTTTTTTGTTGGCTTACTGTTTATTTTGAAGAGATCTCGAGCAGCAGGGCTTCTACGGCGGCAGCCAACTGGCGGTCCTCGCCAGCGACAACCGATTCCGGATCGTTATAAACCAAAATATCTGGGATAATTTCTTGGTTTTCAAACCAACGACCTTGCTCATCCTTGATACCGAGTTGAGGCACTCCGTAGATCAATCCGGGCTCTTGTTGCTGCTCCCAAATCACTGCCGTGCCAGTACCAGGAACCCTTTCGCCCACTAGCTTTCCTAGCCCTTCTTTTTGATAGAAATACGGTACGATCGAACCGTCTGAATAACTGTCTGCGTTGGCGAGCATAATGCTCGGTTTCGCCCAGCGACGCTCAGGGAAAGAGGAGACCACATAACCATCACGTGTCTGCATGACTGAATGTCGTGTTCCAGACAATATCTCCATCACTTGATCATGCAGCCAACCTCCAGCATTAAAACGCACGTCGACCACTAAGCCTAATTTGTCTTTTTCAAGGCCAAACATGTCATTTTGCATCTGCTCAAAACTGGCAGCATCCATCGCGGCAAGATGCACATAGCCAAGGCGTCCATCGGAGAGCGTCTCCACTAACGCTCGGCGCTGTTCAACCCACTGCTCATAAAGCAGCTCACTTTCCTCTTCAAGAGTGATCGGCACTAACGTAAAGTTCTGCGCTTTCTCCTCCCCCGGTACCAGCACACTTAAACGAGTTAATTTACCTTGGGTAAAATTCAGGAACGGATAAATATCCTGTTGATCGCTAATTTCTTTCCCGTTTACAGAGTAAATAATCGCTCCTGCCTTGATCGGAGATTGATAAGTATCTGCAGGGCCTCCGGGTAGCAGTGATTTCACACGCACGCCCTTACCTCGATAACGATCGTCATAGTAAAGCCCTAAGGATGCGGGCTCCTCCCAACTGGAGTTACCAGCCATAAAGAAGGCTCCTGTATGGGAGACATTCAACTCCCCGACCATTTCACTCAGTAACTCGGCAAAATCGCTGTAGGTACGGATGCTCGGCAGATGTTTACGATACAAATCACCGTACTGTTGCCAATCTACACCATGCATTTGCGGGTCATAAAATTTGGTTTGAGTAAGCCGCCAGACATGATCAAACAAGTAGGCGATTTCTGCACGAAAATCGAAATTAGCCTTGGCTTCATACCGGACAAACTTGCTCTCACCCGTCAAGACGTTCAGATTCTCGATACCGTGCTCCCCCATGATCAGAAGGCTCGCATCATCAGAAGCCATCGCAAGTAAAGCCGCATCTTCACTCAAGCGGTTAAACAGCGCCGTCATCTCCCCACTGCGCAGATTGATTTCTGAAATTTGTACAGAGTCTCCCAACTGATAAGCGATGATCAGTGCTTGGTTATCGTGTGTTAAGTGCTTGAAAATAATATTGAGTGAGGTAGGAGTCATACGCATAGTGCGCTGCTTAAGCCCTTTATTTTCCACCACCGTTAACTCTGCTGGTGGGTTTTGGCTAGGCTCAAGGTTTTTCTCTGCAGCGATTTCCTCTTCAAGCCACAACTGCTCTTGGGTTTTATTGAAATTGAATTTGGCTTTGCGATTGAGCGCAACACCGTACACATCATACTGCACCACCATATCATCAATATCGCGCAAACCTTTCGCATCGGTTAGCCAGTAAACCCACTGTCCATCGGCACTAAATTGTGGGGCAAACTCAGAAAAACCACTTTGGCTCAAATTGATAGGCGCTTCACTTCCATCAAATTTAAGTAGCTGAATGTCGCCATTCGACATCGCCCGATCGCGGGTGACGATATACTCGCTATCTGGTGACCACTGGTAACTCAGATCTTTGTCGAAATACGAGTAGAGGGCATGAGCATCCAGCAAGGTATAGGTTTTATCTTGTTCGATGTCATACACTTTGAGCGTATTACGATTCTCGCGATAAACAATCCGTTTAAGATTAGGAGAATAGAGTGGCTGAATGACATCTTGCTCCGTCGTCAGCACCGGCTCTTCGACAATATCCAATGAGGAGGAGAAGCTTTTCCCACCATCATTCACATAACTTTGATAAAGATTCCAACTGCCCTCACGCTCAGAAGCGTAGATCAAACGATACCCATCACTGGAAAAGGAAACATCACGCTCCGCTTCTGGGGTATCGGTGATTCGTTGCGTTAAACCGGAAAGCAAAGAGACCACATACACATCGCCACGTGCCACAATCGCCACTTCAGCGGCATTCGGCGCGACCACCATTTCCGTGGCTTCAAGGTTAAAATTCACATTATGACGGCCATCAGGCATCGCGCTGCGACGAATGGAGACCGGCACTTTTTCTGCTTGCTTAGCACCGGCTTTCAGTCGCCAAATTTCGCCATCAAAACCGTAGGCCAAATCGCCTTGTAAGCTGGCACTTAAGAAACGAACGGGCAGCTTTTGGTGGTCGGTGATTTGTACGGGTTCTGAACCATCAAATCGCTGCTGCCAGACGTTGAAACTGCCCGCTTGTTCAGACAGATAGTACATAGAGGAGCCATCTGCGCTCCACACAGGGTTGCGGTCTTCGCCACGAAAAGTGGTGATTTGGGTATGTTTGCCCGTGAGCGGGGACCATTGCCAAATGTCACGTGTAGCATCGGATACCGCACCTTTACGCCACGGCTGTTCATCAGAGGGTTGATTGGTATACAGGATGTCACTATGGGAAGGCGATATGGCTAAATCACTGATGGCTATAGGTAAAACGCGTTTCTCACGTCCTCCCGCTGCAGGCACCGAGTAAAGCTGAGCCATAAAGCTGCCCTGTTTAACATTCGCATTGGCTTTATCATCGCCCAGTCGGCGAGAAGAGAAATAGAGCTGCTGACCATCAGCCGAAAACGCATACGGAATATCTTTCGCTCCGTGGTAGGTCAAGCGCCGACTCTCACCACCTTGGATCGAGAGAATAAAAACATCACCAAGACCATATCGATCAGCCGTAAAAGCGATGGATTGGCTGTCAGGTGACCAAATCGGCGTTTCGCTGTACACACCACTTTCGGTGAGCGCCACGGCCTCACCGCCTTGAGCGGGCACCAGCCAAATTTGACCTGCATAAGTAAACGCTATCTTTTGACCATCAGGGGACAACGCAATATCCCTCAACCAAGTCGGCCGCGTCTGCGTGGAATCTTCAGTCTGGTCGGAGCTTGCAAAACCGAAATTCGGTATCGCAAACAACGTTAGCGAGAGCACTGAGCTCAGAGCAAAATGCGGCAAATGCATCGCCTTTCCTTATCAATGTGTTGAGTTTCAACAATAAGCTACCTCAATATGACTAGGACGTCTAAATCATTTAAAGCCAGCGATGCTCTTTATACCTTTCCTACTTGAAGCTGCAGCGGTGTTGGCTACGCTCGTTCACCCCAATCACATAGTTTGCCTATGCTCATGAGGATTCACTTACTTGCCGCCTACCTGCAACTCCAAGTTGTTTGGGTATAGCATGACCCTTTCACTAGGGACGATGGCGCAAATGCTGCCACTCAGGGTGACGCTCAAGGTAATGTGCAACATAACTACAGACGGGCACAATCGTTAAACCCGCACGTTCAATTTCAGGCAACACACTTTCCATCATCACTTTGCCGTATCCCTTACCTTGCAGTTCATCAGGTACACGGGTTGAGGTAATATGCAGCACCGCTCCCTGCTGCTGATATTTCACTACGGCTTGATATTCCCCTTCCAAAGCCACGAGATAACAGTGGTTATTGGCATCATGTTGCACTGTATTTGCCATGCTTACTCCCTTTCTGATAGATAGATCAAATTAGTTGGTGACTCGCTGAATTGAATCTACACTTATCTCACCATAGAATTCAATGGACTCTACGACCCCATCGACGTCGTATCGCAACACGGAGAAGTTAAATGAATTCACGGCCCGCTGAAAAAATTGATGATAATGATGGCCAAACAGAAGCTCCACGCAGTAAAACGGTGTCGACCATCAACAGCACGGATGCGCTGGCCATGGTTGAACACAGTAGTGAGCTGACCTTAAGTATTACAACCCCAGTCGGGACAAAATTCGTCTGCCGCACTCCGTTTATTGGTACTCATACGGATAAGTTTTTACTGGTGGAAATGCCCAAAATATCGGCGGACGATCTGCAATATTTCTTCCAAGAAGGGTTTTGGATGAATATTCGCGCGATTTCGCCACGCGGTGAAGGAGCGCTGATCCATTTCCGCAGCCAACTGATGCACATCTTACAAGAGCCTGTTCCCATGGCTTTTCTCTCCATTCCCAATACCATGCAAGTCTCTCAATTACGTAAAGAGCCGAGATTTGAGCTAAATTTAGCCGGCAAAGTACTGTTTGATGAGCATCGTGGGGATTGTGAATTGCGTGATTTATCACGCAGTGGTTGCCGTTTCATCACGCCGCCTTTAGGCAAAACGTACCAAGTTGGGGATTTGGTCGCGTTAGAGATTTTTTCAGACTTGCGGGGCACAAAAACCTTCCCGCCTTTGACCGGAAAAATCTGTAACTTACAGCGCTCACTGCACCATGCTCGTTATGGTTTAGAGTTCAATGAAGAGGGTCGAAATAACGCCAAAAACTTGCTCGCACAGCTTAAGTTTAACGGCACCAAACTGACTCTCAACACCGAGAAGAAAGCGTCACCTATTTAGATAGAAAAACCCCAGCTTCGATTATTTCGGCTGGGGTTTTTGTTTGTAAAGTGGAGGACCAACGGTCGCTATCCCAAAAACGAGATGTATCCCTGCAAGATGATTAGATTAACGATGTCGATAAAGAAAGCACCGACGATCGGCACCACCATAAACGCTTGTGGTGAAGGGCCAAAGCGTTTTACGACCGATCCCATATTCATCACCGCGGTAGGCGTTGCCCCCAAACCAAAACCACAATGCCCAGCCGAAATCACCGCTGCATCATAATTAGCCCCCATCACTTTGAAGGTGACGAAGTAGCAAAAGACGCCCAGCACGACCGATTGAATAGCGAGGATCACCAAAAACGGCAGTGCTAAATCGAAGATATTCCACAATTTCAGGCTCATCAGAGCCATAGCGAGAAACAGCGACAAAGAAACCGTGCCTAAAATATCCACCGTCTCCGCATCCACCTTACGCAGCTTAGTGACTTCGAGCAGATTGGTGATAAAGACACCAATAAACAGGGCGTAAACGAAATCGGGGATCATCAACCAACGAATTTCAAAGGTTTTAACCCAAGCTTCTAGGTATTTTGCTCCGGTAACGCATATGAGCAAGATAAACAAGATTTCAATCACCTTCTTGGCGGTGACTTTATCTTCTTCATATTCGTTATAAGTGACCAGTTCAGGAAAACGAGAGTGGGTTTGTGTGCCGCGCCCATACTCAGATTCAATACCATGTTTATCAACCAGTTTCTGCGCGACTGGACTACCGATAATCCCACCGATGATCAAACCAAAAGTGGCAGATGCCATCGCGATTTCTAACGTATTGGCTAGGCCATAATTTTCGGCAAACGTGTTTGCCCAAGCCGCTCCTGTACCATGGCCTCCGGAGAGTGTGATGGAGCCTGCGATCAAGCCCAGTAAAGGATCTAAGCCTAAACCTGCTGCCAGAGAAACGCCCACACCGTTTTGAATAATGATGAACACCGAAGCCACGGCTAAAAACAGAAACACCTTCGCGCCACCCTTAATCAGTTGGGTGTAGTTGGCCGCAAGGCCCACCGTACTAAAGAACATCAACATGAAGACATTTTGCAGCGGCAGTGAAAATTCCATATCAATACCGTGAAAGTGCAACGCAGTAATCACACAGGCGACGATAAGCCCACCCACAATCGGCTCTGGAATGTTGAACTTGGTTAAAATGGGCAGTTTGGCATTAATAAAGTGACCTAAAAACAGGACACTGATAGCAATAAGAAAAGACTCTAATGCTCCAATTGAAATGATCTGATTCATAGTACCTCTTTATTATTCAGGCTCATCTCTCCTTGATAAGCGGGTGTCTTGACCCGTTAGGCGACACCAGAACACAACATCAGCGATAGTTATCCTCTAATAAACGGCCACAAGGCCACATAAAGCAATGATATTGCACGGACAAATTTCCATTTAATGCTAATTATCAACAAAAAAGCAGTGAAAATAGCGGGCGATCATACCCAAAAGACAAAAAAATAGCCAATCGCAAGAACCGCGATTGGCTTATATATGATGTGAACAATACTATTCACTAACAACGTCAGTTGGCTAGGTGACCCTCGGCTTAACAAGGGTCACCTAAACTAATGCACGAAGCGTGCCAACTAATTAACCCCTGATTTTTGTGATACTTTGTCAGAAAACTCTCACTCATCTCATCATTTGTTGCAATTTGCAAATTGCAATTTGCAACAAACCGCAATATGAATATGAACCTTATTGTTAAGCATGCGGGAGACACATCGCGTCTGGCTGCAAGTTAACAAAGAACAGGTATAATGACGGCCTTATTCAATTGGCAGGAAAAACAATGAACTACTTGAGCACCTATTTAAAAGGTCTAGCTATGGGCGCCGCTGATGTGGTACCGGGTGTATCAGGCGGCACCATCGCCTTTATTACTGGCATTTACGATACTCTGCTTGAAAGCATTCGCCGCATCAATCCTAGCTTACTCAAGGTATGGAAAGCGCAAGGTTTGGCGGGGGTATTTCGTCACATCAACGGCCTGTTTTTGATCACGCTATTCGGTGGCATTTTTACCAGCATCGCAACCTTAGCCAAACTTATCTCTTGGCTATTAGTCACGCATCCTATTCCTATTTGGTCATTCTTCTTCGGCCTGATTTTGGTGTCGGTATGGCATATGCTGCGCCAAGTCGAACAAAAAAAGCTTTCTCGTCTCCTGTGGCTGATTGCCGGAGCCATTTTCGCCTACGGCATTACCGTGCTTAAACCACTACACCTTGAGCCCACTTACATCAATGTGCTGATTTCTGGTGCGATTGCGATTTGTGCCATGATCCTGCCTGGCATTTCCGGCAGCTTTATCTTACTGCTGATCGGTATGTATGCACCTGTTTTGGGCGCAGTGAAAACCTTCCAACTGGATATTCTGCTGATTTTCTTAACCGGATGTGTGATTGGGTTGCTCAGTTTTTCCCATGTTCTGTCATGGCTTTTACGCCGTTACCGCGATGTGACTCTGACTTTCCTAACCGGATTGATGCTCGGCACTCTGCCTAAAATTTGGCCATGGAAAGAAACGCTCTCTTGGCGGGTCAATTCCAGCGGAGAGCAAGTACCACTACTGCAACGCAACCTATCACCGTTTGAATTTGAAACGCTTACGTCACAGCCATCACAGTGGTTGTTAGCGCTGGTGCTCATGCTAGCCGCGGTCGCTTTAGTTCTCGGTTTAGAAAAATATGCCGAAAAGTAGCCAACCGCTTTGAAACTGGCTCACCACCGCACAATGCGGTGGTGAAGTTACCTTACTAGAACTGCGGTTTCTGCAAGTAGAAAGACAATATCACCTTGATTTTTCTAAGAGCCACGGCACATTTCCTCGGTGTTCAATCTCGAAACGGATAGAGAGCATGCTAACATCTTCCCCACTCACGCAACTTCGGAATACGATGTGATGAACGCACTGAAAGGGATTGCGATCCTGCTGGCTCTTGGGGCTGGCTTTTTTGCCAGCGACCTTGTTGCTTGGTTCCAGTCGCCTCAACCTGATCTTAACGATTACTGTCAACTATCACAGCAAAGCTGTGAGCAAGCGGGTGTCACCATGACCCTAGCTCAAGATAAAGCCCACCCATTAGTTGCCAATCGGCTCACCGTACACTGGCCCAATACGGATGCACAAAATTTGATCCTCACTTTAGAGGGACTTGAGATGAATATGGGCAGTGCCAAGTTTTCTTTATCCTCCAACGGTGATGGCCTATACAGCGCCGACATTATTCTGCCCGTTTGTACTTCGGATGCGATGACTTGGATTGGTGAGCTTAGCGATGGCAAACAGACGGTTTACCCAGCAATTAGGATGGAACGATGAGTAAGAATTGGTCATTGATATTAGTGGTGGCGTTTACCCTAGGATTTGGTGTCAAAGCCTATTTGGATAGCCAACACAAATTAGCCGCACAGGTGACTACCCCACTGACCTTATCGGGAGAAAATCAGCAAGCTGTCGCCATTTTCGATCAAGCCGACCCACGAATTCGAATTGTCTATTTTGGCTTTACACGTTGTCCAGATGTCTGCCCAACCTCTTTAGCTATGCTCTCCGCAGCCTTAAACCAAGTCGATGATAAAACGAAGGCGCAGTTACGCCCGATGTTTATCTCCCTTGATCCAGAGCGAGATGATGCCAAACTCGCCGCACAATACGCCCACTACTTTCATCCAATGATTGAAGGTTTATCTGGCTCCGTTGCAACCACCAACCAGATTGCGCAAAAGTACGGTGTGATTTTTCGTAAAACCGAATTGCCCAATTCGGAGCTGAAATACACCTTAGATCACAGCTCTTATTTCTATTTCTTGCAGCCGGATGGCACCTTGATCAATAAAGTGCCGCATACCCAAGACCCCACACCCATCGTGGATGCCATAAAGAAAATCATTCAATAAAAAGGATAATTTAATGAAACTGAATACCTTGCTTCTTTCTAGCCTGCTGCTTAGTACATCTGCCTTAGCTCAATCAGACATCATGATTCACCAAGCTTATGCGCGCGCGACTCCGCCTGCCGCAGTCAATAGCGCCTTTTTTGGTGAAGTCATGAACCACAGTGATGTGGAGCGCTACATTGTTTCCGCCAGCAGCGAAGTGGCTGCCAAAGTGGAGCTGCATGACGTCATTAAAGAAGGCGATGTGATGAAAATGCGCCAAGTTCCTGAGTTTGTGATCCCCGCTCAAGGGACTTTAGTGCTCAAACCGGGCAGTTTTCACATCATGCTGCTTGAATTGAAAAAGCCACTGCAAGAAGGCGAGAACATCGAAGTGGAAATCACATTTAAAAACGGTGAGAAGCAAATGATTACAGCACCGGTGAAAAAAGTGATGTCCGGTATGGCTGAGCACAGCTCACACTAAGCCTCTTGGATGCATACCTCGCTCAACAACAAACCTTCGACCAGATTGCAGTCCAAAGTGCGAGAGTTTCAAGTTGGAAGCGAATATCTCAAAAATTAAGGGTGATGGATTCACCCTTTTTTGTTGCCCTTGTTATACCCAGACAACAAAAACGATAAGGAATCCCTGCATTATCAACGTTAAGCAACAAATTACTTACTTCCTCTCAAAATACACAACTTATCACGGCAAATATCAATTATCGGTAGACACATTATCTTGTGCGGTTAATATTGGAGCCCTTCAGGATTAATGACTGAAGCTACAATAATTCAAATTTTTTATGATTCGCAGGGATAACTATGCAGAACAACTCGTTTCTAGCCCGTTTGGTGCGTGGAAATCTGGTCTTACAAATTTTAGCCGGCATCCTATTAGGTGCAGCGCTGGCTACTTTTTCACCAGAATACGCTCAAAAAGTGGGATTAATTGGTAATTTATTCGTAGGCGCACTGAAAGCCGTTGCTCCAGTGCTCGTGTTTATTTTGGTGGCTTCTTCCATCGCCAACCAGAAGAAAAACCAACACACCTACATGCGTCCAATCGTTGTGCTGTACCTATTTGGCACCTTTTCAGCAGCACTGACCGCGGTTATTTTAAGTTTCCTATTTCCGACCACGCTCGCACTCGCAACCGGAGTTGAAGGCGCAACACCGCCACAAGGCATTGCAGAAGTACTCAACACCTTGTTGTTTAAGCTGGTCGATAACCCAGTCAGCGCTTTGATGAATGCGAACTACATCGGCATTCTAGCTTGGGGCGTGGGTTTAGGTTTGGCACTGCACCATTCTTCATCGACCACCAAAACGGTGTTTGAAGACCTTAGCCACGGCATCTCCCAAATCGTGCGTTTTATCATTCGTCTCGCACCATTCGGTATTTTTGGCTTAGTGGCTTCAACGTTTGCTACCACAGGCTTTGATGCACTTGTTGGTTATGCGCAGTTGCTGGCGGTTCTACTTGGCGCAATGGCCTTTATCGCTCTGGTCGTCAATCCAATGATTGTCTACTACAAAATTCGCCGTAACCCTTTCCCTCTGGTTTTACAATGCCTACGTGAAAGTGGGGTTACTGCATTTTTCACGCGTTCAAGTGCTGCCAATATTCCGGTCAACATGGCACTGTGCGAAAAACTCAAACTCGATGAAGATACTTACTCAGTCTCTATCCCATTGGGAGCGACTATCAACATGGCGGGCGCAGCAATTACTATCACAGTACTGACTCTTGCTGCGGTACACACCATGGGTATTGAAGTGGATCTGATGACAGCATTACTTCTCAGTGTGGTTGCAGCGGTCTCGGCTTGTGGTGCTTCTGGAGTGGCGGGCGGTTCATTGCTCCTTATTCCACTCGCGTGTGGTTTGTTTGGGATCTCCAATGACATCGCGATGCAGGTTGTTGCGGTAGGTTTCATCATCGGCGTGATTCAAGACTCAGCCGAAACAGCTCTGAACAGCTCAACCGACGTACTCTTCACGGCAGCCGTATGCCAAGCAGAGCATGAAAAGCGCGCTTAACCTAAGCTAAGTGATTAATGAAAAGAAAAAATGGGCATTAAATGCCCATTTTTTATACCAGATGCCAACGTCGTAACCACGGCTTAAAACGTGGGTGTTGCAATGAATATTGCTGCGGAACCAATAAGTACAATACACCGACCAACAAAGCTGCACCAAGCAGATCCACCGGATGGTGCATACCAAGCCACAATCGACTATACGCGACTCCGCTCACCCAAATCAGCAGCGTACCGAGACTGAGATAGCGCTTTTTTTCCACCAATAAGCTACCAAAATAGAGTAAACAGACCATCGCAAACACCGTGTGCCCAGATGGGAAAGAAAAATCTGTTTCGCCCTGCCAGTGCATCACCCGCCAAGGGCTCACTTTCTCTTCCATCTCCAACAGTAAGGCTTCTTGTTTGGGTTGCGCTAACTTATAGAAATGGCCCGCATTAGGCAGCAGCAAGGATTGGGTCATCAGTTCCGTGTATGGCCTCGGCTCTTGAGTAACCGCTTTCATACCCACTTTCAGCACCATGGCTAAACCAAGTAACAGCATTAATTGAATGGATTTATTCAGCCATTGATGACGAGGAATTTGGCAACGCCACCCAACCCAGCACACCAAAAAAAGCAATGTGAATAGAAAGCCCTCTTTACCTGCAGAATGCGTTAAGTACGTCATTGCTCGGCCAACTGAATCACTCACAGGTTGCGTAAAATCCAACTGCAGCGACAACAGAGTTAAAGGAATTAATAGAAGGATAAATGTCAGCAGTAAAACCAAGGCACGTTTGCAGCTCATGATGCGTGCTTTCATAACCATTCTCCAATCAAATACAGTATGGGCATTGTAGAAAACCTCTATTCGGTAATGCCAATATCGTGTCAATTTGCTGGAAAAAAACATCCCAAGAAGAGGCTGATTCTTCTTGGGATGAAAAGGGTAATTGAAAACGTTTTATGCGCCGATCACACCGCCATCATCACGGGTGATCATCATAATGGTTGAACGAGGTTTGCTTGTACCACCGTAAGGGAAATGCGATGGAGCAGCCTCCTCACCTGGGTGCTGAACACCAACAAACATGGTTTTGTGATCAGGGCTAAAGGTTAATCCCGTGATCTCACATGCGATGGGGCCTGTTAAGAAGCGTTTCACTTCACCCGTGATTGGGTCGCCACACAGCATTTGGTTATTCCCCTGCCCAGCAAAGTCACCTTGGTTAGAGTAATTACCATCGGTTTGGATCCACAAACGACCTGCCGCGTCAAAACCAATACCATCTGGGCTGTTAAACATATTCTCTGCTGAAATATTTTCACTTCCAGCGTATGGCGTTCCAGCGTGAACGGTAGGGTTACCGGCAATTAAATAGAGATCCCAAGCGAACACGTCACTGGTGTGATCCCCTTGTGCTGGCATCCAACGAACGATCTGTCCGTAGTTATTATTCTCGCGTGGGTTAGGGCCACCAACAGGTTGACCTTCTTTACCACGATTTCTGTTGTTGGTAAGCGTACAAAACACATGCTTTTTATCAGGATGCACTGCCACCCATTCTGGACGATCCATGGTCGTTGCCCCCACTTGGGTCGCCGCCTGGCGAGCAAAAATCAGCACTTCGGCTTGATCTTTGAAGCCATTTTCAGGAGTGAGACCATTCTTGCCAAAGCTCAGCTCCATCCAGCGTCCGCTACCTTTCAATTCGTTATCGTTGATATCGAATTTGGCCACATAAAGTGTACCTTCCTCAAGCAGTTTACGGTTTTGCTCATCATTGCCAGCTTGATAGCGATATTTCGAAACAAACTTGTAGATATGTTCACCACGCTCATCATCACCTAAATAAACAACTACATATCCATCATTATTAACGACAAGCTCAGCATTTTCGTGCTTAAAGCGTCCTAAAGCCGTGCGTTTTAGTGGCGTTGAGTTAGGATTATGCGGATCAATTTCCACTACCCAACCGAAGCGATTGGGCTCATTAGGATTTTTTGCAACATCAAAGCGAGGATCATGTTTATGCCACTGGTATTCCGATTGTTCAGCTTTCACGCCATAACGCTTCAGTTGATCACTGAGTTTTACTTGCTCATCGTCAGAACCAAAATAGCCGTTAAAGTTCTCTTCACAAGTTAAATAGGTACCCCAAGGCGTTAAACCATTTGCGCAGTTATTGAAAGTACCCAGTGGATTAAGCCCAGTTGGATCGTCACGAGTTTTCAATAAATCATGCCCAGCAGCAGGGCCTGTCATCAACATAGGTGTATAAGCTGTGATACGACGGTTGCGTTTTCCGGAGCGATCAATTTGCCAAGTATTTCCTCGCTTGGTGATTTCCACGATAGTCACACCATGTGCTGCCTGCGCTTTACGTACATCATCCGCAGTCATCGCTTTACCTTGATGATCAAACAGATACTCGTAGTTGGTGTATTCATTGTTGATCGCGAGCACACCGCGATCTTCGCTGATCGGGAAAAAACTCATACCGTCTGTATTATCGCCAAACTGTTTCTCTTGTGCTTTTGAGTCTTGCTTGCCGCTTTGATCAAATTCAGGTGCATTAGCAAAAATAGGATCGCCCCAAGACATCAGCGGTGTTGCTTTGTAGCCTTTAGGTACAATCACTTTATCTTCTGTTGAAACAGGAATCGCTGAGAAATTAAGTAGGCTTGATTTAGATGGCGCAGCCACCGCACTCGCAACCGGATTTAAGGCTAAAAACGAACCGGCACTCACTGCCGCACTACCTGCTAAAAAATGGCGTCTAGACAGTTGCGCTTCAATCATTTCACTAAACTGGGATTCTTGCTCATCACGCTTCCACATTGGGGGCTCCTTGACTTTATGTTTATATCCTGAGAATTCAGGTTAATTAGATGTTGCGCAAGAGTAGCTGCCCAAGATGACTGCTCGGTGAAATTTCTGTTGCTAAAAAATGACAATAATAAAATAAAACAAAGAATTAGGGCGAAATCTCTTTCAAGATTGCGCCCTACTTTTGATTGGGAATGAGTAAAAAATTACGCTGCATGCACCAAGTGCGGGACCAGATTTATCAGTTCATCGACAATTTCTTTGGCCTGCTTTGAGTAAATCAGCTTATCTTTTGCGCCGACCAACTGGATGTAACGAACTTTGCCAGACAGTACCATTTGTCGCAGCACACGTAACACCACTTGATTGTCCAAAACCTTATGGGTTTCCAAACCGTTCCCAGGGACTAAAGAAGCAAGGTCAATATTGATCACCAACTGCTCACAGTGTTCAATATAACTACTCAGTTGGGCTTTGAGTTGAGTGCGATTTAAAAAACCACACTCTTCATGACTGGCCCAATCGCACCCCAGATCCTCGGCATACTCTAAGGTCTGGGCGTGGGTGTGCTCTGTATCAATCCCAATACAAAACAGCTTAGCTTGTGCAAAACGCGATAAAGCAAAGTGAAAAGCGCTGCCCACTTGCAGATCCAGTGTTTGCTTAAGTTCAAAGCCATGTCCGATATGCACCATTCCTACACTGGCGCCGTCTTGCGTTAACGCAGGCAAACTGTGCAATAGAATTTCATGGCAGTTAGCAAATCCAACAGGAATAACTCCCAACGCCACGGATTGATTCAAGGCTTGTTGGTATTTAGCCTGAGTTTGGCCATCCAACACATAATGACTGGCATCGGCGTATTTCGGCGTAGATTGCTGCTGATACAACCAATCTGAAGCGACATCTAGGCTTTGCTGCGCAAACTCAAACTCTACCAGCGACATCGGCTTTACGCGCTGACACACGGTCATAAAGCCAAACGTAGACGTTGGATGACTGGATGTACGATGTAAACGGTAGCGTTTGAATAAGCTAAGCATGATCAATTACCTTTCTGGTGGCAACGCCCGTGCGGCTTGCAATACATGTAAAATTATCCGTTGCTTGTTGCTTTCGACTCGGTGGGCTGGAGCCATCACCGAAATTGCACCAATCAACTTACTCCCTTTCATCACCGGAGCACTGATCCCCGAAACACCGGGATCAATTTCAGAGGTACTCACGGCATATCCATGACGACGTATTTTTTCAAACTCGCTCTGCCACTTGTCTAACGTCGGATCTTCGCCAAAATAACGCAGGATCTTTTCACAACGAGCTGCAGGCATGTACGCCAACATTACTTTAGATGAGGCACCTCGAAGCAGTGGTTGACTTTGACCCTGGACGAAGCTGCATCGAAGCGCCTGCATACTTTCTCTTTGGCTAACGCATAGGGCTCGATAACCGACAGGCACCATATACGCGGCCATTTCCCCAGTCTGTTTTTGTAGACGACTTAACACAGCTTCAACCGCATCGAGGTTATGTTGGCTGGTTTCGTAACTTCTCATCAGCAGCAATGCCGCCGGACCGATGATCAAGGTTTTGTCGTGCGGACTCTCTTCAATCAAGTTCCACTCTTTCAGCAGCTTCAAATGTCGATACAGGCTACTAAGCGGTACTTGCAGTTGTTCACTGAGTCCTTTTGCAGAGACAGGTTCTGGGTTTACTGCGACTTGCATCAGCAATTGCAGTGATTTTTCATTAACTTGGTTTGCTGAAATCTTTGTTTCGTTCATGTGTGCTTTTTAGCCTTTAATGGTGGGCACCTCAAATCTTGATTCTTGTATATCGAGAAATAGAGAAGAATTAAAGGATTGCATTCCCAATCAGTGAGAATGAGAGAGAAATTGAGCAAATTAACCAGAAAAATAAGGCTGACTCAGTCCAAAAACAAAGCCTGTTCAACGCAGCGACGCCTCTTTTGCTTTGCCGCTGTTTGTGCTTTGGGGAAGGGGTCGCATCACGCTATTCCCTTATCCAGCAAGAGAATGGCAATTCCCTTTACGACGAATGCATGGCGAGAGTGCACCAATAGAAAGAGGCTCTGCCTGTGCAGAGCCTCTCTTATCTGTTGAGAATCGTTACGTCTGAGGCCAGCTCAGATGCAGCCGATTAATGAGTAGAACAACTCGCGGCACCGAGGTCTTTCCATACACCCCACTGGCCTGACTTACTTGGGTCTTCTCCGCGGGTCCACCATTTGGCTTCCCACGTCTTACCTGCCCAAGTCACTTTCTGACCACCAGTATAAATGGCATCGGCATTCCACAAGTTAGTACACGCATCACCACCGCCAACTTTTTTCTCAACCAATACTGAGGTTGACGCCTTGCTGGTCGCTTTACCATCACTTACCGTCACAGTGAAGCTTAAGCTGGTGTCTTGGCTATACTCACCGGCGACAAACGTCACTTTGGCTCCTTGCACGGTGGCGTTAATGCCGACAGGCAGATCCCAAGTAAAACTCAGCGGATCTTGGTCAGCATCACTCGACGCGGAAGCATCGACCACCACTGTTGCTCCGGCTTTGGCTGATGCAGGAGCAGAAACTGCCGCAACAGGTGCCGTGTTCACAGGTGTGGTGGACTTCGGATTGACGGTGACCACCACAGTATCGGTTGCCGTAGCGCCTTTGTTATCTGTCACGGTCAGTTTGAAAGTAAGCGTCTGCTTCTCAGTCACTTCTGCAGCGTTAAAACTCGCTTTAGCACTGTTTGCCCCCGTCAAGGTCACCGCAGGACCTGCGGTTTGCTCCCACAAGTAACTTGCAATACTTCCATCACTGTCTTTTGAAGCGCTGCCATCCAAAGATACGGCGGCTGGCCCCGTAACCGTGATGTCCGCTCCAGCATTCGCAACCGGTGCTTTGTTTACTGGCGGTGTCGTTGTGCCACCCGCTAAACCTTCATGCATTGCATTCAGGATGTCACCATTGTCTGCATCGATTTCCCATGAGAACAGACCCGCTAAGCCAAGGTTACGTACGTAAGCCCCTTTTGCTTTCACAGAGCGATCATCATCAAAAGTGACGAGCTGACCGGTAGTACGGTTCCAAACCCAAGGTGCTTCTGCTTGCTCATCGTAGCCGTATTCAAAACCATTCACGCCAGTTTTATTAGCGCCGAGCATGTAAGTTTTGATCCCTTTGTAATCAATAACGCCTGCTTCCCAAACACCTTGTGTACTAGTGCCTTTCAACTTGCCATTACCAACGCCGGTCATTGGGTCGTTAGGATCTTTCAGTGAAGCCGGGGTCACACCTTCCCAACCACGGCCATACATAGCCGCACCAACAACAAGTTTGCTAGGTGGAACACCTTGGGCGAGCAGCAGTTGAATACCGTTATCGGTCGTGTATGCAGGGCCTTTGTACGGCTCGCCATTTTCATCCACGCCTTTACCGTCACATTGGCCAGGGCGCATAAATGAACCACAGTACAGCGCCGTTTGGTGACCCAGTACGTTATTCCAGCCGCCGTAGAAGTCATAAGTCATTGCGAAGATATAATCCATGTGCTGAACGGCTTGGCCGTAGTTCACATCTTCAATCTTGTCATGACCAACACCGATAGCCGACGTCAGTTCATACTTACGACCCGTTTCCGCTTCAAGCTCATCTAGCATAGCTCGCAGTTCTGCCATCAATGCTATATATGCTGGACCATCTTTTACAGGATCACCAAGATCTGGGGCTTGGCCGCCGCCGCCAGGGAATTCCCAGTCAATATCTACGCCATCGTAGAATTTCCACGTTTGCAGGAAACGTTTCACAGAAGCGACAAACACATCACGCTTCGCTTTATCGGTAAAGCTAAAGAAGGGATCTGAGAGTGTCCAGCCACCAATCGATGGAAGAATTTTAAGGTCAGGATAGGTTTTCTTCAGCGCCATCAGCATGGCGTAGTTACCTTTGATCGGTGAGCTGTATTGGTGACCCGCTTGTGGAAAACTCTTTTGATATGCAGCCCAAGGATCGTGAATGACCACTTCAAAATCTGGCACACCTTTACACGCAGTTTGCAGAGCATTAAAGCTATTGCCACCAACCGATTTCAACGATTCGTTTGGACCACAGATCGGAATAAAACCATACAAAATATGGGTCAGGTTTTGACCTGGGATGTTATCCACTGTGTATTTACGATCATAAATCCCCCACTCCACAAAATAACTGCCAACCACAGTATTTTGGGGAATGGTATAAGACTTGTTGTTAGGGTCTACATTCATCTTCAATGGTTTTAGGTGTGAACCATCGGTATCCGCAATAGTGATTTCGCTTGGTGCACTCTTAGTACAACCAGTGGCGTCACACGCTTCAATCACCAATTGATAAACGCCGCCCTTAGGATAGGTAAATTTGGCGGTAGTTTGGCTACCGCTGATAGGGCCAGTTGCCACTTCAACCCCATCAAAATAGATTTTATAAGTGTTGCCCGTCACACCGCTCCATTGGTTGAACTTGAGCGTGATCGGTGCTTCCTCATGGTATTTGACCATTTGGTTGTAACCTGCGGTGGTTTCCATCGCGAGTTCAATTTTCGAAAATTGCAGATTGTTCGACCCATACACGTCAACACTAGGAGCCGAGGGTGCTGCCATCGCGGTACTCGCTAAAGCACAAGCGATACTTGCGGCGCACAAAGTCATTCGATTCATAAGTTTTATCTCTCTTCCTTAGATGTTTCACTTTTTACACAAGCTGCCAATCTACGCATGAAATCCATGACAGCCTCGAACGTCAGTATCAGAGAGACTTTTTTATTTGCGAAAAAAAATTAATCACTTTTCGAGTCACAAGTCGCTAATTTTCCGAAACCCGCGAGGAGTTGCAGAAATTAAGCAATCTTGAGTCAAGAATTCAGAATTTTGACAAAACGAATTGGAATTATGAATTGATTTACGCTATCAGACTGCAGGTTGGCAGCACATATACCTTATCTTGTACGAAATGCATCCAGCTCAGTTTTCTTGTTAAGTTTCAGTGAATTTGCTTCACTTTGTGAGAGGAAAACCTTGCCTTTTCGCTATCAAAAGCGCACCCTTTGCCGCACTCGTCACAGAACGAAATACACCAAAAAGGATTGAAAAATGAAATCAATGCAGCGTCTTACTTGTTTGCTTGCCCTTTGTTTTGCTGCTTCAGCAAGTGCCAAAGTCACTATGGAGATCCCAGATACAATTGATCTACTGGTTGTGAATGGGAGCAGCCCTAAATTCTCTGGCGGCTTTTTTAATGCCACGAAAAAGCTAGAATTGGACGATGGTGAACAGCAAATTGTCTTTCGTTACTCACCTTATTTCAGCCAAGGCAATGATCGTATCATCATCGATAGTGAAGTGGTGATTGCGACTTTTGACGCTGCCAACCAAGAGCTCCGTTTTGATATGCCTAAGTATCGAGATGCACCGCAGGCGACTAAAGCCATCAAAACAATGCAGTGGCAACTGCTTGATCAAAAAGGTAAGACCATTGATCTTCGCCAGGATCGTCTCATCAAAGAAGGCATGCAGATTGGACGTAACTTTGAGTTTGAAACCGCTGAATATAATAAGAAAGGGGGCGTGGCAGCCTTAACCAGCTCAATGGCGGTTCAGCCTATCGCTCAGCAAGAGATTTCCAATGCGACGGCCATGGCTGCAGCCGAAGAAATGCTGCACTTTTGGTATAACAAAGCGGATACTGAGACCAAAGCTCGCTTTAAAGCCTTTGTCAATCAACAGTAAATACTCATTTTTCTGCTGATTGTTCTGCACAAAACGGAATACAAAACTAAACGAGGCCCCAAGGGCCTCGTTTTTTATCGTTTTATAAACAGTGACTTACTGCCAAAATAGCATCGCAATCGCGGTGAGCAGCCCAATACATGCAATATTGAGATAAAGCCCAACGCGCATCATCTCGCTCTGCTTGATATGACCGGAGGCAAACACAATAGCATTCGGCGGGGTTGCCACTGGCAGCATAAAGGCGCAAGAGGCCGCAACCGCAATCAATACCGACAAGAGCACTGGTGACATGCCAAACGCTTCAGCCACGGTGGCAAATACAGGGATCAGCAGAGCCGCACTAGCGGTGTTACTCGCAAACTCAGTTAAAAACACCACAAAGGTCGCCACGACTAGAATCACCACGAAGATCCCCATATGGGAAACCATATCGCTCAGAGCGTTGGCTAAAAATACACTGGTTCCGGTCTGTTTCAGCACATTACTCAAACACAGGCCGCCACCAAACAGCAGCAATACGCCCCAATCAGCGGTTTTCTGGATCTCTTTCCAATGCACAACACGTGCAAAGCTGAGCATTAAAATCGCTCCTAGCGCCACCAGCGTATCAAAGCTTTTGAAACCACCCAGTGCAGCGTTAATTGGGCTACTGAAAATCCATAAAAATACGGTTAAACCAAAGATACCAAGGGTAACGACTTTACCTTTGTCCCAATTGACCGGAGCACGGTCCAATTCAAACGTGCCATTGAGTGTCGGCTTTAACAGGAAGTAAAGGATTGCAATCGCCATTGGCAACATCATCATCGCCGTCGGTAAACCAAACTTCATCCAGTCAGTAAACGAGAGGCCGACCTCAGCCGCCGCAATCGCATTCGGAGGACTACCAACCAGAGTCGCGATACCGCCAATACTTGCGCTGTAAGCGACGCCCAACAGAACAAACACGTAAGTGCTGCGTTGTTTATCTGCATCGACTTTACTCAATACCCCCAACACGAGAGGCAACATCATGGCGGCTGTGGCGGTATTACTGATCCACATCGAGAGCAGCGCGGTCACACCAAACAGCATAAACACCGCCACACTCATTTTGCCTTGCGCCATTGCGAGGACTTTATCGGCAATCACTTTATCCAGTCCTTGATGGTGCATGGCTGCTGCCAGTGCAAAACCACCTAAAAATAGGAAAATGATCGAGTTGGCAAAGTTATTCAGCGCCGCTTGGGTTTCGAAAATACCGAAAAAAACTGCCATCACGGGGACAAGAATCGCGGTGACCGTCACGTGCAGCGCTTCGGTTAACCAAAGCACCGCAATGAAGGCGAGCATACTGATCCCCAACACCACATTGTGTTCAAAGGGGAGAAAATGGTAGAGCGCGAGAAAGAGTGCAACATCCGCCAAAACAATCAGGCTGTTACGATGAAGGAACCATTCTCGGGTATTGGTGGGCAAAGGGACACTATCGTTTCTGTTCATTATTATTTTCCTTATGAGGGCCTTTAGGCGACGCCATGATCCCACAGATTTAAACAGAAAAGATAATTATCATTGCAAAATTGTTAAGCTTATCAAAAGCGCGATTACAAATTTAACATATTGAAATTATTTGAAATTCATTGTTGGAACACTTTGCAATCAGGAAAGTTATACAAGCGTTTAAAACTTATTCACCACTTGGATGCTAGATGCACAAAAATCGCTCACTGAGAATTGCCGCAAATTCCAATTTGTCTTCACCGCGATCTGTGGAAGAATGCAAAGCTTGCGAGCGTATATCCAAAGGATTGATATGACAGACATCATTGCTCAACTACAGTTTTCCGCCACCATCACAGGCCCCATCTGCCTTATGCTCGGTTTGGGGGTGCTTTTTAAACGGATTAACCTGATCAATGAGAATTTTATTGAAGTCGCGTCGCGGATTGTTTTTCAGGTCACTCTTCCAGCGATGCTGTTTTTGAGCATCGTCAGTTCAAAGCACGATTTTTCCTCAAGCACTTCCTTAGTGGTATACAGCTTAATTGCCAATATGCTGTTTTTTCTCTTCACTCTCTTTAGCACTCGAAAACTGATCGACAGACCTCATGATTGGGGAGTCATCACGCAAGGTGGTTTTCGAGCCAACACCGCGATTATTGGATTGGCTTATGTTGCCAACACTTATGGCAACGCGGGGGTCGCCCTTGCGGCTATCTACGTCGCCTCGACCACGATTTTGTTCAACATTCAGGCGGTGATTGCTCTCACACCACGTGGAGAAAGTAATGGTTGGCAAGCGGGAAAATTGATGTTTAAAACACTCACCAAAAACCCGTTAATCATCTCGATTGTGCTTGGTTTTCTATGTTATCTCGCCAGTGTACCGATCCCTAAAATTGTCACTGATGCTGGCCACTACTTTGCCAATATGACCTTGCCACTGGCCCTACTTTGTACGGGCGGCTCGCTGAATCTCAACTCGTTGAAAGACGATCGCCATTCTGCCTGGTTTGCGACCGGTTATAAGCTAATTCTCTCACCTTTACTGATTACCGGTGGCGCTTGGCTACTTGGCTTTCGAGGCTTAGATCTCGGCCTACTCTTTTTGATGACCTCCGCGCCCACAGCAGCAGCCAGTTATGTGATGGCAAGAGCCATGGGTGGAAATGCGACACTGGCAGCCAATATTATCGCCCTGACCACTGTGTTTTCACTCTTTACCTGTACGCTTGGTATTTTCCTGCTTTCTAGTTTTAGTGTGATCTAATCACCACAGATGAGTACTGGATCGCAAATTGGCGATCTCCTTTTTTGACAGCAAAAAAAGGCGATGGAAATCAAAAGAATGACCATTTGATTAACGTAATGTCGGCCTTTTCATTTTGCCGAGTGTCGTTATGCCTAATCATCCGAAAATCGCCAGCCTTGAGCTTGGGCGAGTGATCGCCATGCTGGCCATTATTGCTTTGCATTGCCAACTGTTTACCACTTATTGGTACACCAATGAAGAACCATGGGTGGCCTACTTATTTAACCAATCCACCCGTTTTGCTGTTCCACTGTTTTTCCTTATTTCGGGCTATTTGCTCCAACCCAAACTCAGCCAGAACCCAATGCAAACCTTGCGTAATTACTGCTCACCATTACTGAGGATATGGGTGATTTGGAGTGTGATTAGCTTGTTGATGCCTTTTAATCTTGAAGTAGTGGCTAATCAAGGCTATCTCGCTGAGCGTTCAGGTTATTGGGGATTTTTGCTGCAACACCCGCTTAACTCACTATTTGAAGGCGGACTGGTACACCTTTGGTTTTTACCTGCACTGATGATTGCGGTTGCCATCATGGCACTGCTGATCCGCCAACAAAAAACACACTGGATGCTACCGTTTGCCATCGGGTTATACCTCTACGGTGAATTTGCAGGAAGCAGCGCCGTCGTCACTGGCATGAGTGCGCCCATCTATACACGTAACGGCCCATTTTTCAGCACTTTGTTTGTCGTGGTCGGTTATCTGATTCGTGAAAGGCACATCCTGTGGCAATCGCGCTCTGCGTTGTTATTGGCGATGCTGGGAATGGCTTTTCACTTCATCGAAGCCTATGGCTTACATCAACACGGGCAGGTGTTTAACACCAATGATTATCTGTTTGGCACCGCTTTGTGGGCAATTGGGCTGTTTCTTTTCCTACTCGCCAAACCCGATCTAGGCCGAAAGCCTTGGGTATTTTCACTATCACAAAGCATCCTCGGCTTTTACGTCAGTCACTTGTTAGTGGTGATCATGATGATGAACCTTGCCAGATTTTTAGGGCTTACTGGATTAGAAAAAGACACACTGGTTCTATTTGGCACTTTGCTCACCACTTATCTACTCGTGAAAGGCTTAGAACGTACACCACTTAAGCACCTGTTATTTCGATAGCAATAAACGTGCAACCGCAAAGGGAGCGAACGCTCCCTTTACTGTTTACCGGAAATAGTACTTATCCCCAAACAACTTGGAGTTGCAGGTAGGCGGCAAATGAGTTCATCCCCATGAGCATAGACAAACTCTGTGATTGGGGTGAACGAGCGAAGCCAACACCGCTGCAGCTTCAAGTAGGAAGGGGATAGAAGAACTTGCTATAAGGCAATACCCATAGGTTTAACACCATCAGTACCGCTAAGCAGCCAAAAGTGAGCTGCATACCGCGCACACGATTAGGAATGGTGGCTTTAAACATCGAATCAGCGTGTAACACCCGCCCTACCACAAAGGCCACGCCGAGTGCGTGAATCCACCATACATTAACGCCATTCATTTCAGCTAAACCGAGTAGGATTAGGAAAATGGGAATGTATTCCGTCGCATTACTCTGCGCACTGCGCGCCCGGACTAAGGCATCCACACCACCATCGGCAAACAGCACCTGATGTTTACGCCGCTGACGAATCACCTGTACGGCTAAATAAATCAACCAGCCGCACAGCACGACGGCATATCCTGTTGTGACCATAATCTATCCTTATTTCTTATTGGCTTGACACGATGAGTGTAAGTGCAAATCAGAGAAAAACAAAAGCGCCGCAATGCGGCGCCGAGCGTAAGTGGTTCTGAGCTATTCCTCTTTCAGCTCTTGATGATATTTACGATGCTCAAATTGATCATTAACCCGCTGTAGCGGACAATAATCGATATTATTGTGCACATTTTTTATTAACGCCATAACGCGGGTTTTCTCATCAAATGAATTAAAATAAACTTTCCCTATAAATATAAATATTGGGTCTCTCACTAATTCTGTATTAAAGATCAGCATCTTTTCTTTGATGGGATCAAAAACAATCAATTGCTCGGCAAAGTAAAACTCGTTCTGATGTACCGTTGGACGAAAATTAGTTAAACCAAAAGCCAACAGGGCAAAACCGCCTGCACCAACAAACGCTAACGGGCCAACGACGGCTAAGGCTAACAAACAGACCGCAATCCCCACCCAAGCAAAACCACGCACAAAAGTGTAGGCCGCATCTGGGATCACTTCTTGATCCGTATAATGAATCCCAGCTTTCGTTAAACTGTAGCAATAACGGTGGTCGGGCATAAAAAGATATCTCACCGCGGCCATGCCCGCTGCGCCAAAGCTGATAAAGCCCCAAAACTCTGTGCTGTTAAAAGCAATATCCCCAAACAAAAGAAACAGTGAGGGAAGCAAAAAACCAGCAAAAATAGCGCAAAACCAGCGAGCCATATTACTGATGTCTCCTGTTGTACACTCCCACTGATGGATCACCTCACTACTGTGCAAATTTTGCTTTAACAACTCTAACTCTTGTTTATCAATTAACATTTAACCCTTTCCTACAACGAGATTTCTTGTGGCAATATCATTCGCCTCTGCAGATTGTAAATCCAATTCTCCGGCGTGAGTTCCGCGGGCGCAAAATTTGAGACGCTGTACCTGGACCCAGCGCAGGGGCAGTTCAACGCAAACTCCGACAGTATCCTTCTCACTGCCACCCAGTGTAATACGATACACTGGCTGATTATCTTCAATACTCCATTTGCCCTGTTGTTCATTGATGAGTATTGGTGTTACCGCCTCTCTTTGCCGTTGATAATATGCCGGCTGCGCTGGCAAACGGGTGATTTGTAAGCCTATCGTCTGCCCCTTAAGATAATCGGGTAACGTGAGTTCTAACTGCCATTGTAAAGAACCTGAATCCATCCATTGCGCTGCTTTACGTTGCGTAACTTGACTCAACCGAAGACTCGGACGATGGAGAAGGCGCTCTAACTCGGTCAATTCTTGGCCCACTGCCCAATGAGCACTCTCTTTTCCCCACGTCGATTTTGATAACCAGATTTCTAACTCTGAGCGTTTAAACACATTGGTCAAAATCACCCCGATCAAATAGACAATACCAATCACAGCAAAACCGGTGAGCATCCAGCCAGCATTGATGGCAGCAATTGATGAGAAACCTAAGATGTTCTGTGTCAACCTCATTGTTTGAGCAACAAAAATCAGCATTTGTGCACCTGTCGCTCCACCTTTTAATAAATAGCCTAAGCGCTCAAGCTCGGTTTTACTGCTGTCATTAAACTTACCCCAGCTTTCCCATGCCTCTAACCCGCTGGCAATCATGCCCACGGTAGCCACCAAAGCGATCGATTTAGAAAAAGTTTTTAGGGCATCTTTGGCTTTAAGACTGGATGTCTCACCTAAGACTTCTTTAAGAGAAAGTGCTAAAAGTTGCTTATTACTGGTTATCGTCTTCCAAGCGCGCCCCGCACTGATGGCACCAGCGGCCACAATGGTATAGCCAGTGGCATAAATGGCTTCGCCCAACGCCGGATTCTTCGAAGGATCCCAACTGGGGTATTGTGCGACCTTATAGCGGATGTTCTCCAAAACCGCCATGGTATTCCATAGGTTCAGCGCAAACAGCAAGCCCCCTAATCCTCCCAGTTTCTGACTCACCGACGCGCTACTGGTTTTGACGTTTTTCGATAGCGCGCTCAGTTTCTCATTTACCGACTGCTGAAAAGTGTTCATCGCCGCTTGGTTTTTGAGCGTCAGCATCATCGGCAGTTCACTACTGAGTAATTGCCCTAGCTTACGTTGTGCGGATTGCGCGGTCGCAATTTGATGGTTTTTCGGACTCACATTACCGGGTTTGAGTTCCAGAGCATCATTCATCTCTTGCAAAATGGCATTCAGCTTAGTCTCAAATTGCTTAAGCTCAGCCGCATATTTGGGATTATGTTGCAACACCGCCTCTTCTCGAACTAGGCTTTCCACCAACAGTAAACGAAGGTTAGCCAGCAAACTGGGCGTCCCTCCTTTAGGCTGGTTCTGATAAGGAAACAGCAACTCCATCACCGCTTGCCAACTCTCTTTGGCTTGATTGGCGACCGCTTTTTGCAGTGCACTAAAACTCGATTGAACGGGTTCAATCCATTTCTTAAACCATGCTTTCTCCTGAATACGTCCATCCCCCGTGAACGTATCCCAGTTAGCGATTGCAGTCGAAAACGCAACCATATCACTAGGACTACTTGTAGAGAGAAAAGCGGTGCTAAACCCTTGGATATGGTTGTTAATGGCTTGATTTGCCTGCAGGGAAAAGCCGGTTGACGCGAGGGCCATGAGGTTTTTCGGTGAATCAAAACTGAGATCTTTTTTTAGGATCTCAAGCGATTTTTCATCATGATTGACTTGCGTAACCACCACTAAAAATTGGCTAGTTAATGCTAACAAATACGCTTGCTGAACCTCATCTTGGTTATCCATACCAAACAGAAGCGGGTCAAGGCCGAGCTGGTTGAAGGCAGACATAAACTGCGCATAGTGTTGTTTAATCTGTTCATCCAATCCTTTGAGCTCGGTGTAATGCTCCACCAAAAAGTTATCTAAATCCGCCCAACGCACTTCATCAATAAAGCTGTTGTCTTTTTTGCGCCACTTGCGCATCTGAGCACTGGTGGGTTCAAAGCGATAGAGTGTTTTCAATTCCGCCAGTTTCTGCTCCGCTTGCTGCTGCATGAAGGCATAGTTTCCCGATGGGGAATGCCCTTCACTGGCTAAATGATGAGATTCGATTTCGGCCAATTTTGCCTTAGCACAATATTCAGTAATGGCTCTTTCTAGCTCTAAAATACGGATCGGATCTTGTTTTACAAAATCGGGAATTTCTTTTTCTTCAAGACGAATTCGGCCTAATGTGCGTGTCAGCTCTGCCATCTGCATTTTATGCTGTTGCGTTTCATCACCAACCGCTTTAGTTCGCTTTGCTACTTGGGTAGTAAAAGTAACAAATAAATCTGACACGTCCGCTAAAGGGTCATTCAGCGCCACAAATAAACCGCAGTTTTGCTCCGGCAAATCTTGCAGATAATCTTTGCTGCTTACCACCGCTTTGTCGGCAACGAATTTGAATTCCGTACCTTTCACCGCTTCTTCACTTTTCTCTACTGGTAATGAAGGGGTACAGGTATCTTTAAAAATATCCTGCTCTGCTGGCGTCCCGATGTCCGCCACATAGTCTTCAAGATACTGAGCAAAATGCGCATGAGGGTGAGTACCATTGGACTCAAACTGTTTAAGGCTCACTTTACGCATCACAGCATGACGGCTGCTGGTATTGGAGCGCATATGCTCACACACTCGCCACGTCCATCGTTGATGCGCATAACCGATAGAGAGCGTGTGCTGGGCGGGATAGAGTAAACAGCTTTTGCTTTCACCTTTCGAACCGCGCTCGTGAGTGGGTTTGTTTGCCTCATCATCAGACCAATCAATTTTGGTCAACTTGCAGCCAACGACTTCATATTCGTGCAGTGTTTTTGCTGTTTCATCATAGACATAGAGCCAGCCATCACGCAGTTGCCTTAAAGTGTAACTGCGCTGCTTGATAGAGAATTGACCTTTCCACTGTCGATCCGCTTTGGGTAAAGGGTGTAATGCTTGACCTTGATCATCATAAACATCAAAGGCGTAACGAACAGGAATTATCCCTATTAACGGCTGTTTAAAAGGACATGCACTGGCGGGATTTTGCGCATCATTGGTCTGTCCTGTTTTCGCAGCTTGATTGGGATTACTCATCCTTGTACCTCCTGTGATGATTGTGAATGTTGATAAGCCAGCTCTGCGGCAGCTTCAATGCGTTGCGAAGGCGTACGACTTGAAGCCTGATGCAACAAAGGATCAATCTCGGGATACTTCCCTTTTTCAAGAGCATCAACACCTAAAAACCCCAACACATTAAAAAACAGCATTAAATCTCGCTCACTGCTAAAGCCCTGCTGGTAAGCCCATTGAGCATGACGATGAAATAGTTCAGGGTCAGACTGCCACTGCTGCGCTAAATCCGGGAACCACTGCTGCACATGCCGCTCGACCGTTTCTAAGGTATTAAGCCATGTGATGTTGCCAAGCCGTTGCCACTGCTCATCGGTTAACTTGAATCGCACAGGAGTGTCTTGAGTCTCCGTCAGTTCTGGTCGTTGCACATATTGCCAACCTTGACGTGTCGGCAACCAAGCTCGATTGATCACTTTCCACAGCGGTTGGCATTGGGTACTCAAAAGTACATAAGCGCATTCACTGTTCGCCATTTTAAGAAACACCGTTGAACCATAAGGGGACTCCACTTGGATCAAACGACGCAGTTGTTCAGCAATCTCTTCAATAGAGTCTAAAGAAGCAAAAAAGAACCCAGCTAACCCTTGATTCTGCTCAAGGAACCAGGTTTTAACCGTATCCGTTGCTAACACGAGATAAGGAGACACCTCTTTAAGCTGCTCAAAAGGCGGAAAAAGGTACAAAGGCTCCAAAACCAATTCACCCGATAGACGATACAAGGCTTGTGCTAGATGGCTGATTTGAGCACCATCAACCAAAAGGTAAAGCCTTTCTTGTGTATCCATTTCCATCTCTGGAACCGAGCTCACCCAGTTATGCACGACAAAGGAATTTGTTGAACGCATTAATTTCCCTTGGCCTCTTCACACACTTCACACACAGGTGCAGGACCTTTGAGTGCTTCAATTTGTCGCGCCTTAAGTAAAGGCGACATAGACTGCTGAGTGGGAGTTACCGCCGCTAGCTCAATCTCTTGCGGCGTTTTAGCTTTATCCACCCCTTGTGGCAACTCGGCCATTTTACCGCCATAGCCTGAGCCACTGCCTGCGCTGCCGCCAGAGTTGAGGTTAATAGCAGAGCCGACGACGTGCACACCGCCAGCATCGACTTTAATAAAACTACCGCCGGCTTTGATGGTGAGCTCGTTGCCTGCTTCCAAGACCAGTTTATTACCCGCTTTAAGGTGAACCTCAGTACCCGCATCGTAAATCGCTTTGCTGCCGATTTTTTGCTGCAATGAACCGCCGATTTCGCTGCTGCTGTCGAGTTTGACGAGCGTACGGCTTTCTCCCTCCACCGTCAGGTGTTGGTTGTGCTTAATCTCGGTGAACTGGTCGTTTTCAACGGTCAGGTGTTGGTCGTGACGAATGACCGTGGTGTGGTCGTTTTCAATCAAACCATCGAAGTCTTTCTGCGCATGCAGGTAGATTTGCTCTTTGCCTGCTTGGTCTTCAAAACTGAGCTCGTTAAAGCCCTCCCCTTGGTGCGTCTCGGTGCGCAGCACAGTTTTGGTTTTATGCTCAGGCAGGGTATACGGCGGTGTGTTGGTCGCATGATAGGTGCGGCCAGTGATAATCGGTTGGTCAGGGTCACCGTTTAAAAACTCTACAATCACTTCATGACCGATGCGCGGAATGGCGATAAAGCCGTATTGGCTGCCTGCCCAACCTTGTGACACCCGTACCCAACAGGAGCTTTGCTCGTTACCGTTCGAGTAGCGGTCCCACGGGAAATGGATTTTCACCCGCCCGTGTTCATCACAGAAGATTTCTTCGCCTTCAGGACCGACGACCGTGGCTATCATTGGACCATCAACTTGCGGTTTGGGTTGTGGCTCAGCGCGCCAGTGAAGATGCCCCGGAATTAAGCTGAACTGATTACTGTAGGTCGTTGCACCACTGCCGCCCTCTTCTTGTAACGCTTGCGGCTGCTCACCTTGGTGGTTAATCGACACCACCACCCAATCGCGGTTCATCGCGGGGTCAAGGTGCTCTTGTAGGTCAAACTTATAGCCAGCACGCAGCAGCGGCTCGTTACTCTGCCCTGTTGCAGTATGGGCATGGCGGCGCAGGTAGTCTAAACGGATTTGGCTAAAGGCGGCGCCGTTCACATCGTCTTTGTAGCGCCCCGGCGCATCAAAATGTTGGTAGCGGGTTTGCTGATAGCCAAGCTCTGTGCCTTGTACGGTATGCAAGAAGGAGTACGCCGGTTTTTTGAAGCTGTAGTCTTTGA
Organism: Vibrio paracholerae; assembly: GCF_037672085.1. Lineage (NCBI taxonomy): Bacteria > Pseudomonadati > Pseudomonadota > Gammaproteobacteria > Vibrionales > Vibrionaceae > Vibrio > Vibrio paracholerae. The sequence continues at coordinate 1,105,297 of NZ_JBBHLM010000001.1, forward strand.
GCTGAACTTCGCTCACTTCTGCTTGGGTGCGATAGGTTAAGCCGTGGATATACGGCGTATCCATCGTACCGCCCGCTAAGGCGTTGTACGGGATGGGCTCCGGCAGTTTGCTTAAGCTGTCACTGGCATCACTGAAATAGAGGGTATGTTTGCCCGCTTCATGGACAAAGCTGTACACCAAGCCTTCTTCAGCGGCGAGGCGGTGCAGAAAGTCGATGTCGCTTTCGCGGTACTGCACACAAAACTCACGCTGCACGCAATCACGCTTGAGCGCAAAAGCGTAATCGTGGATGCCCATTTCTTGCAGCAAGATAGAGAGAATTTCAGGGACGGTTTGCTTTTGAAAGATGCGGCTGTTGTGGCGCAAGGATAAGCGCTCTAAGGCAGGCACTAAAGTGAGTTCGTAGAAGGTGTGGTGATGGCCGATATCGCCTTGGCTGAAAGCACGTACAATGCCGTGCACGCGCTGCACCAACTGTGAATTACGGTAAAGCTTGAGCTCCGCACGCTTATCGACCATCTGCTCAGCAGTCAGATTGGATGCCCGACTCGCCAGTTGCACTTGATAGCGAAACCCGTAACAGGCTTGCCCTAAAAAAACACTGTTAGAGAGTGACTCCTGCCCGTGGAAGCCTCTGACCACCAGAGTCTCATCTTCCAGCCCTTCCACCTCAATGCTGTACGCTAATGTCGCCATCCTGCCTTTCCTTCCCCTACATTAAAAATGGCAAAACCTTAAACCCACAATACCGCGCCAAACGATACTCTGGGTTTAAGGTTCACAGCCGCCCACCCGAAGGTGAGCGACATACTCGCAGCGTAAATTACGCTTCGATTGGCTTACGCCAGTCATCCGCACCTGAAGTACCCGCGTTAACGTGGTCCCAAGTGATTTTGCGGTAAGACAGAGACACAGTCACATTCTGAGTAAAGTCAGATTTTGCTGGGTCTTGGCAGTGTGGCATTTCACAGTGGATATCGATGATAGACGCGTTTTCCAGCTTAGTGGTGAAGAAGTTTTCTTGTTTGCCTTCGATAGAAGTACGGTACCACTTCAGCTCAACCGACTTCAGCTTCTCACCTGAAGAGAGCGCGTTGTACAGCAGAGGAACTGCTTTGTTCAGCGCCACAGTGAATTTGAATGGCTTGTGCACACGTTGGCCTGAAGGCTGACCAGATTGTGGGTCAGTCGGTACAGTCACAACGTGGTCAAACTGCTGAACCAGCATCTCATCTTCGTGGCCTTCAACGAATGAATCGCCGATAGAGTCAGCAGTACATGCACCTGCAGTGATAAGACCCTGAGTTTGGCCTTCGATAGAGATATAACATGGAGTTGGCATGGCTATTTCCTTTCAATAAATCATTTTTAAGTCAATGAATGAGTTAACGCGCTCTGCGCACCGTCGCGATACAAAGAGCAAGTGGGATGCCAACTTTCACACTATTTAAAATCAATAAGTTATAGAAACAACCCCATCAACAAAGCAAAAAGCTGCCCAACGCTGAGCAAGATCTTGCTTGGCGGGCAAAAAGTCACGAGTTTAGGAAGCAGAGATCTTTGGCAAAGATCCCGTATTCAGAAAGATCAACTCACCACTTAGCGCTGCAGGTAAAAGATCATGAGTAGGGCATCAACAAAAAAACCGCCGCAGCGGTTTTTTTCATAAGGTATACCCAAACTACTTGCCGTTGCCGCTCCAAGTAGGAAAGGTATATAACGACAAACGGGAAGAGCTACTTCGCACTCCATTGATAAAATAGCGTCGCGAGCGGCGGCACACTCAATAGCAGCGATTGATCCAGACCTTCACTGCTGATCGCTTCAGTGCTCACATCCTGCAATACCCGATAATCACTGCCGTTGTACTGCTTAGCATCGGTATTGAGCAACAAGCGGTACTTCCCTGTTTTAGGAACGCCTAAGCGAAATGCCTGCTGTGGAACAGGCGTGAAGTTGGTGATCACTAACACACGGTTGCCGGCTTCATCCATCCGTTCATGGGCGATCACGCTGAGATCGGCATTATCTTGTAAGCGCCATTCGAAGCCACGCGGATCGCAATCAAGCTGATGCAACGCGGTTTGGGCTTGGTACAGATGGTTCAAATCGCGCACCAAACGCTGGATCCCGGCATGGCGCTCAAATTGCGTTAAGAACCACTGCAACTGACCATCGTGATCCCACTCCGCAGTCTGTCCTAACTCGGTACCCATAAAGTTGAGTTTTTTGCCCGGCTGACCATACATATAACCCAAGTAGGCGCGTAAGTTGGCGGTTTGCTGCCACTCATCACCCGGCATTTTGTACATAAGTGAGCGCTTACCATACACCACTTCATCGTGTGATAAAGAGAGCACATAGTTTTCACTAAACGCGTAAATCAGCGGGAAAGTCAGGGTATTGTGGTGGTATTTGCGATGCACCGGATCCTCTTTGATATACGACAAGCTATCGTGCATCCAGCCCATGTTCCACTTAAAACCAAACCCGAGGCCGCCCATAAAGGTCGGGGCAGAAACGCCAGGAAACGCAGTCGACTCTTCGGCAATCGTCATCGCATTCGGGAAGTGTTTGTACACCTCCTCGTTCATCCATTTGAAGGTAGCAATCGCATCGTAGTTTTCGCGTCCACCATCAACATTCGGGATCCATTGATCATGGCTACGCGAATAATCGAGATAGAGCATCGATGCGACCGCATCAACGCGAATGCCATCGATATGGAACATCTCAAACCAATACAGCGCATTAGCGACTAAGAAACGGCGCACATGCTCGCGACCAAGATCGTAGATGTAAGAGTTCCAGTCTTGGTGCCAACCGCGACGTGGATCCGGATCATGGAATAAGGGCGTGCCATCAAAATTGGCCAGACCGTGAGAATCCGACGGGAAGTGCGCAGGCACCCAATCGAGCACCACACCAATCCCCGCTTGGTGGCACAAATCGACAAAATATTTGAAATCATCTGGCGAGCCGTAACGGCTAGTAGGCGCAAACAGACCAACCGGTTGATAGCCCCAAGAACCATAAAATGGGTGCTCAGCGACAGGCATTAACTCAACATGGGTATAACCCATCTCAACCAGATAAGGCACCAATTGATCGGCCAATTCACGATAATTGAGGAATTCACCGTTTTCGCCTCGCTTCCATGAGCCAACGTGCAGCTCATAAAACGAGAGCGCTTGTTTACGCTTTTCAGTCACAGGGCGCTGCTGCCAAGCCGTATCTTGCCACTGATAACGACGGTGATCATAAGTCACAGAAGCAAAAGAAGGGTATTGCTCAGCATAAAAACCCCACGGATCCGCTTTATGCGGCAGACCTTCTCCATGTGGGCCTTTCAGCTCAAATTTGTATTGCGTGCCTTCCGGCAAGCCGGGGATAAAAATTCCCCAAATACCGTAATCGAGACGCTGCATCGGATGGCGACGCCCATCCCAATGGTTAAACGCACCAATCAAACTGCACGCCGCAGCGTGAGGGGCATACACCAGAAAACGTACGCCAGAGACCATTTTTCCATCACGCTCTAGGGTGACAAACTGCGCCCCCATATGGTGATACATCTGCTTTGGCGTATGCAGATCTTCATATTCAGCGTAGAGGCCGTGATATTGATACGGATCATCGAGTAACTGCTCGGTACCCGCCCAATCGACAGCCAATTGGTAGCGGGTAAAACGCAGATTACGGCCATCTTTTAGCACAAAGCCGCCCTCGCCTTCACGCTCTAACGCCACACGAGCTTGTCCTTCAACCACCAACGCGACGTTGTCAGCACCCGGCATCCACACTCGCAGCGCACCTTGTTCAGCGGGAATGTAAGGGCCTAGAAATGAAAAGGGATCAGCAAACGCTGCACGCGCCAACTGATCATAAAATTGTTGAACCTTGGATGATTTTTTTGTGATCTTCAAACCTGACTCCTAACCTAACTAGCGAATATCCCCTTCCGGCTTAAAGATCGGCGTGTTAGCGCCTCTTCAAGTTCTTTGGGTATAGTTATTTGGGTATAACAGAAAGCCCGCAAAGCGCGGGCAAAGCGTGTGTCCATCTTACCGGACTTCTTAAGGAGGAAAGAGTGACCAACCCTCAACTTCTTTCGGTCATAGTTAAGAAATTGGTCACTGAGTTCCTTATTGGCTGGCTTTGCTGCGTACTTCGGTCAGGCGTGCCGCAATGCGGTTCACTTCTTCGCGCGCAAAAATCTCGTCCAGATTCATCGATAACTTACGTCGCCAGTTCGGGTATTCGTTGACCGTTCCGGGAATATTGACCGGCTTATCCATCTCTAGCCAATCTTCCAACTGCACGCTCAGTAACGCGGAAGAACCTGCCGCCACATGCAGTTGCAGTGCTTCACTCAAGTAGGAATCCATCGGAACCTGAGTCGCATTACGTCCAACACCATCCGGCAGATAGCCGTGCCACGCCACCGAATCGAGAATGCCCTGTTTGGATTTCAAGCGAGAGTCAAACAAACCTTGCAGCTGCTCTTCATCGGGATAGAGGCCAATCTCACGTCCCATTTTAAGATCATCACAGTGCCAGAAGCCGCGCAGGGTTGGCATGTCATGAGTACAGAGTGCCGCCATGGATTGCTCTGCGTAATGCCCCGGAGAAACGTAACCGCCGTCTTCCTTCGACGTTTCGAAGAAGAAGACTTTGTACGAATGTACGCCTGCATCGCGCAGCAGCTCAACGATTTCATCCGGTACGGTTCCCAGATCTTCGCCAATCACGCTGCACTGGTGACGGTGAGATTCGAGCGCCAAAATCGCCAACATATCTTTGACTGGATAGTAGATGTACGCACCTTTCGTCGCGTTTTCACCTTTAGGTACCCACCACAAACGCAGCAAACCCAGTACATGGTCGATACGTAGTGCGCCGCAATGCTTCATATTGGCACGCAGCAGCTTGATGTACGCATCGTATGCGGTAGCTTGCAGCACCTGTGGATTAAGCGGCGGCAAGCCCCAGTTTTGCCCCAAAGGCCCAAGAATATCGGGTGGTGCGCCAATACTCACGTCTTGCAATAAATTTCCATGATCCGCCCAAGTTTCACTACCAGAATCAGCGACGCCAACGGCGAGATCGCGGTATAAGCCAACCGCCATGCCTTTTTCTTCAGCCAGTGATTGCACTTCGTGGATCTGTGTATCGGCAATCCACTGTAAGTACATGTAGATGTGCACCGCATCTTGATGATCTTCAATAAATTTTTGTACCGAACCATTATCAAAACGGCGATATTTCTCTGGGAAAACAGGCCAGCCCCACACCGATGCATCTTGTGCATGTAGTTCGGCATGCAGCGCATCAAACGCCGCTTGATGCAGCAAGCTTTCTCCGCCCTCTTCCACAAACTTTAAGAACGCGTGTGCGCGATCGGTCTGCTTATCCAGATGACGTTTTTTAAATTCGGCAAACAGCAGGGGTAAGACGCTCATTTTAAGCTCAGCCACTTCGCTGTAGTTTACCCAATGGGCATCACGCACTTTTTGTAGGCGCTGCTGGAACTCTGGACTACCCACTTTTTGCTGCGCTTCGGCGCTGAGGGCAAATTCAGGTACTGAGCTCACATCAATGTACAGAATGTTGAGCCAACGGCGAGAGGATGGGCTGTACGGGCTTGCGCCCTCTGGGTTGGCTGGAAACAGCGCATGGATCGGGTTTAAACCAACAAAATCGCCGCCGCGTGATGCAATATCCGCCACGAGCTGTTTCAAATCACCAAAGTCTCCCATGCCCCAGTTGTGCTGGGTACGCAGGGTATAAAGTTGAACGCTCGGTCCCCACAGCTTTTTGCCTTGTGCCAAGGCTGGTTGCTTGTAGCAAGCTTGTGGCGTCACAATAAGTGCCATTTCGTAAGGTGCTTTACGACGCTTACGGGCAATCAATAAGGTGTGATAACCCAAAGGCAGATCGTTAGGCAGAGCAAACACCAGTGGACCGCCTTCGGCACGTTCATCACGTACAATTTGTGATTGCAGATAGCCTTCCAGCACCTCGCCTTGCTCAGTCTGCAAGCGCCAATCAAATTCGCTTTCGCGCGCACTCACGCCAAGGTAGAGCGGGACTTCGATCGCCGAACCTTGATGTACAACGAGTACTGGATCCACCACATCTTTTTTGTGTTTCTTCTCTGCCGATTGCAGCAAAGCTTCATCGCTGCTGGTGTCATAGCCAAGAGACGCCAAAAGACGACGGATCGTGTCGTCTTCCACTTGAGCTTCGCTGCCCCACGCGCTGACGTATCGATCGGCAATTTTTGCCATTGCAGCGACTTGTTTTAATGCATTGTCTTGATTCATCGCTCTCTCCGAAGGGACTGCTTTCCCCTTCCGTGTAGGGTATGTAAAAAAGGTGAGCCAGAGGGGTCTGACTCACCAAAGGGGCTTAACGCTGTACAGCGCTCAGTTTCCAAATGTTATTCACGTAATCACGGATACTACGATCTGAGCTGAATTTGCCCACTAAAGCGGTGTTAAGAATGGCTTTCTTCGCCCAGCCCGCTTGGTCACGATACTGTTTATCGATCGCTTCATGCGCTTTCACGTAAGAGGCGAAATCTGCCAGCACCAAATACGGGTCGCCGCCATCGAGCAAGCTATCATAGGTCGCGCGCAGTTTGCCCGGAGCACCCGGCGTAAACTCTTCACCCACCAGCAGATCCAGCGATGCTTTGAGGAGCGGATCGGCATGATAGAAATCGTATGGGTTGTAGCCACGCGCTTTCAGTGCTTCTACGCCATCCACTTCCAAACCGAAGATATAGATGTTGTCATCGCCCACTTCTTCACGAATTTCGACGTTCGCGCCGTCCATGGTACCTATGGTTAGAGCACCGTTGAGCGCCATCTTCATGTTGCCAGTACCGGATGCTTCTTTACCTGCGGTTGAGATCTGCTCAGACACATCTGCCGCTGGAATGATGATTTCGGCCATGCTGACGCGATAGTCAGGGATGAATACCACTTTCAGTTTGTTGCCAACCCGCGGATCGTTGTTCACTTTCTGCGCGATCATGTTGATGGCGTAGATGATCTCTTTCGCCAAGTGGTAGCCCGGCGCCGCTTTTGCCGCGAAGAACACCACACGTGGATGCATGTCAAAGCTTGGATCATTGATGAGGCGGTGATAGAGCGACAAAATATGCAGCATATTGAGATGCTGACGCTTGTACTCATGCAGACGTTTGATCTGCACATCAAAAATCGCATTGGTATCGAGCTCGATGCCCATGTGATCTTTCACCCACTCAGCCAGACGCGCTTTGTTGGCTTTTTTCACTTCCATAAAGCGTTTTTGGAACGCCGCATCTTCCGCGTACTGCGCCACTTTGGTCAGTTGATCCAGCTTCGCAGGCCACTCATGGCCAATCTTCTCTGAAATCAGCGCCGACAAACCTGGGTTACAGAACTTCAGCCAGCGACGTGGAGTGATACCGTTAGTCACGTTCTGGATTTTGCCCGGATAGAGCTCAACAAATTCAGGGAATAGGTCACGCTTGACCAATTCTGAGTGCAGCGCCGCTACGCCGTTCACCGCATAAGAGCCGACCACACACAGGTTGGCCATGCGCACCATGCGGTGGAAACCTTCTTCGATGATCGAGAGCTTTTGCTGTTTCGCGACATCACCCGGCCATTTGGCACGCACTTGTTGCAAGAAACGGTGGTTGATCTCGTAGATGATCTCCATGTGACGTGGCAGCAGGCGTTGGATCAGTGACTCGCTCCACGTTTCCAGCGCTTCTGGCAGCAGAGTGTGGTTGGTGTAAGCAAAAGTGTGTGAACAGATCGCCCACGCCGCTTCCCACGACATCAGCTTTTCATCGATCAGAATGCGCATCAGCTCAGGAATCGCGATGGTTGGGTGCGTATCGTTAAGCTGAATGGTTTCGTATTTCGGCAGATCTGCCAACGCGTGCCCTGCCGCCTCATGGCGACGCAGAATATCGCGCACCGACGCTGCACTGTGGAAATACTGCTGCATCAAACGCAGGGTTTTGCCTTTTTCGTGGTTGTCATTCGGATACAGGACTTTGGTGATGTTACCAGCATCGATCAGCGCGTGCTGCGCTTCAAAGTAGTTACCGTTATTGAAGCTTTCTAGCGAGAAAGGTGCGATTGCGCGACACTCCCACAAACGCAGCGGGTAAACCGTATCACTTTGGTAGCCAACAATCGGCAGATCCCACGGCATCGCTTGCACCAGCATGCCCGGTACCCAACGACGACGCTCTTTGCCATTTTCATTGACGACTTCAACGTGGCCGTAAAAGCCAATCTCCTGCTTCAGCTCAGGACGCGCCACTTCCCATGGGTAGCCTTCGACTCCACACCATGCATCCGGCGCTTCTTTTTGACGACCTTCTTCAAAAGACTGTTTAAACAAACCATATTCGTAATGCAGACCGTAACCCACGGTCGGGTATTCTTGCGCCGCGCAAGAGTCCATAAAACAGGCGGCAAGACGGCCTAAACCACCGTTGCCTAGAGAAGGGTCTCGCTCTTCTTCCAGCAAGTCGCTCAGGTTCTGGCCAAGCTCATCCATCGCTTGTGCAACCGCTTCATACACGCCCATGCTGATCAAGTTGTTGCCCGTTAAGCGGCCAATCAAAAACTCCAGCGATAGGTAGTTCAAGCTTTTGCTATTGAGGATGCGTTCATCCTGTTCGGTTTCCAGCAAATCAAACGTGGTAAATTCAGCAAGGGCACGTCCCATCGCCAAATACCAAGCACGCGCCGAAGCGTGCTCTACTGTTGTGGCATAAGTCGCGGTCAAATGACGCTTTATGTTTTCTTGGAACAACTTCTTGTCAAACTGTTTCTGTTGAGTAGGTTTCATTGTGAACTCTCACTGTTTGGTTCTAATCCATCTGAGCCCTATCCTGCCTCTACGACTTTTGCAAAACATCCTCCCACTTTTCTCATCAATTGGGAGGAGGAGCCAAGGCGTAGAGGCGCAGGAGACCGGTAGTGAGTGATCTAGCTCCCATCAATGCGCCGTTCAGCCAGAGATAGCAGTGATTCGGATCACACCACCTGCCGATTAACCATAGCTAGGCTTTATGAAAAGTCAGAAAACGAGCCATCACTCATTTGCCCACTCTGCTAAATAGATCACAATAATTTCTCAGTTGTTACCCATTTTTCACTAAATAGCGTAGAGGCTTAAGCAATATGGTCCGTTTCAAAAAGATTGATTAGTGATAAGAATCACAAATATAGGGCGTAGTAACGTGCGAAACGTGAAGAAGACAAAAAACTCAGTATGGATCAATAAACGCACGGAATGACTTCAAGTAACATTCGCCCATCTGAGTGTGATGCGCCTCGCGTATTCACCTCCCCTTAGGCTTGGAACTTGCGTTTCAAGTTAAAAGAGCATGAGGCTCTGACAAAAATAGACGAGAGAAAGAAGATGTGGATCCCTTCGAAACTGACTCGCCCGGGACGTTTGCATAACGCCATCGTCCGCCCCCGTGTGCTGGATTTATTACAACACGCCACCTGTTATAAATTGGTGCTGTTTCGTTCCCCCGCCGGCTATGGCAAAACCACCATGGCCGCGCAGTGGCTTGCCGACAAGCCTAATCTGGGGTGGTACAGCATTGATGATAGCGATAACGATCCGTTCCGCTTTATGAACTACCTGCTGCAAGCGATTAATAAAGCAACCCATAACGCCTGCCCCAATGCGCAAAAATTGGCAGAGAAGCGTCAGTTTTCGTCATTGCATTCGCTGTTTAGTGAAGTGTTTGCCGAGATGGCCGACTACCACGGCGAATGTTATGTGGTGCTGGACGATTACCACCTGATCCATGATGAAACCATTCACGAAGCGATGCGCTTTTTCTTAAAGCACATGCCCGATAACTTAACCTTGGTGGTCACCAGCCGTTCAACCCCACCTTTGGGTACGGCTAATCTGCGCGTGCGTGATTTAATGATTGAGATCGGCAATGAGCTTTTGGCTTTTGATACCGAAGAGACGACCCGCTTTTTCAACCAACGCGTTTCCGATGGGATTGATGCGCTGACGGCGAATCACCTACGCGATTATGTGGAAGGTTGGCCTTCTGCGATGCAGCTCATCGCTCTCCAAGCGCAGCATCAGCACCGCACGCTCGCTCAAACCATCGAATCAGTTTCGCACTTTAACCATGCGCATCTTTGGGATTATCTGGTCGAAGAAGTGTTTGATCTGCTCGACGATGAAACCCGCTATTTCTTGATGCAGTGTTCGGTACTCGATCATTTTGACGATGCATTAGTCAGCAGCTTAACAGGGCGCGATGATGCACTGGCAATGATTGAGTCACTTAACCGCTTCGGGCTATTTATCTCACCGCTGGAAGGGGAAACTAACTGGTATCGCTTCCACAATCTGTTTGCTGAATTTTTAGCGCACCAACGTCAAGCGCGCATTCCGCAGCAAGAGCAAGATTTGCAACGCGCCGCCGCCAAAGCGTGGTTAGAAGCCGCGGCACCTCATCAAGCACTGCGTCATGCTCATTTAGCACAAGACACTGAGCTGCTGGCGAGCATTTTGAGCCAATATGGTTGGAAAATGTTTAACCAAGGCGAACTCGAAGTGTTGGAAGCGGCGATCAATCAACTCTCGCCGACCCAACTGTACCGCGAGCCTAAATTGTGCATGTTGCAAGCTTGGCTGGCGCAGAGCCAGCATAGATACAATGATGTCGGCGCACTGCTTGCCAAAGCGGCGAAAGAGATGAAAGCGCTCAACGTTGAACTCTCCACCAAAGAGCAAGGCGAATTTAACGCGCTGCGTGCCCAAGTCGCGATTAACCAAAACGAACCAGAAAAAGCGCTGGAACTAGCTGAACTCGCGTTAAGCCAGTTGGATCACACGACCTATCGCAGCCGCATTGTCGCGACCTCTGTCGTCGGTGAAGTGAACCACGTATTAGGTCATCTCAGCCGTGCGCTCTCCATGATGCAGCAGACCGAGAAACTGGCACGCCAATATCAGGTATATCACCAAGCTTTATGGGCACTACTGCAACAGAGCGAAATTCTACTGGCGCAAGGGTATGTGCAAGCGGCTTACGAAGTTCAGGATAACGCGTTTAAGTTGATTGAAGAGCAGCAACTGCATCAAGTACCGCTGCATGAATTTTTGCTGCGGATTCGCGCGCAAATTTTATGGTGCTGGAACCGCTTAGATGAAGCCGAACAAGCCGCTTATAAGGGGCTGAGCGTGCTAGAAAACCATTCGCAAAGTAAGCACCTGCACTGTTACTCGATGCTAGCCAGAATCACTATCGGGCGTGGTGAATTGGATAAAGCAGGACGCTTTATTGAACAGATCCAGCACCTCCTCAAGCAATCGACTTACCATGTGGATTGGACGGCGAATGCATCCCTCTCTTTGCTGCTTTACTGGCAAGTCAAAGAAAACAGTACCGAGATCCGTCAGTGGCTACAGTCCAGCACTCGGCCGGATAAGGCGTGTAACCACTTCTCCCAATTGCAGTGGCGTAATATCGCGCGCGCACAAATCCAACTCGGTGAACTCAGCGAAGCGCGCCATACCTTGGACTTTATTCAAGAGCAAGCGCAAGAATATCAACTCGTCACCGACACCAATCGTAATTTGATTGTAGAAGCGCTGCTTGCCATCACCGAAGGAGATGATCTGCAAGCCTGCGATAAGCTCAAACAAGCACTGCGCCTCACCAATCAAACTGGCATGATAGGTAATTTCTTAATTGATGGCAGCAAGATTGGTTACCTGCTTGAAAAGCTGGTGCAAAGAGGTGAGCTAGGGGATTTGGAACGCCATCGTGCCCACCTGCTGCTCAAGGAGATCTCCACCACTCAGCGCAGCCGCTCGATTCATTTTGATGAAGAGTTTGTCGAAAAGCTGGTGAATCACCCGAACATTCCAGAGCTTGTGCGCACTAGCCCACTCACGCAGCGTGAATGGCAAGTGCTTGGGCTCATTTACTCCGGCTTCAGTAATGAGCAGATTGCCCATGAGTTGGATGTGGCAGGTACCACCATCAAAACCCACATTCGTAATCTGTATCAGAAGCTCAATATCGCCAACCGCAAAGAAGCGGTACAAACGGCCGAGCAGCTATTGCAGTTGATGGGCTACTAAATTGACCTGACAAACACAAAAGAGCCAGCAAACGCTGGCTCTTTTTATCTCAATGCTTTGTGTGATCAAAAAGGCTTAGGCGCAAACCCAGTCATCACTTCGACACGCAATGCTTTACCGATTTTGGTGGTCGGATGCACGATCACTAACCCTTTCACCGACTTTTTCAGCTTACCTAAATCCGCTTGCTCAAGCTTAGTCAACTCACGAGAGAAAGGCATATCGGTAATCGTTTTACGCATTTTATTGAGATCGTAATCTTGCTTGCCTTTCACGCTATTCAAACGCTTAGTCAAGGCTTCTAATTCATCGGTAAACTTGCTGACCATCTCTGAATCGGCACGACTTTTTGCGGCATCCAACTTACGGCGGCAAGTATCGATGCGATTGTTGAGTTGTTGAATATCGGTTTTAAGGTTCATGATGGTCGCTCTATCGAACTGAAAGGGCGCAGAGTATAGCACGCTCTCTTTGCTTATACTCAAACATCTTCCGTTACTCACTACACAATATCCCTTTTTGAACTAGGCTTATTAATAAAGTTCTCATATACCCAAACGACTTGGAGTTGCAGATAGGTGGCAAGCCAGTTGATCCCCATGAGCATAAGCAGACGATGTGATTGGGGTAAACGGACTTAGCCAACACCGCTACCGCTTCAAAGAGGAAGGGGACAACAACTAACGAAGTGAGCCACGACTATGAGCCTGACGATTCGACAACGCCTGTACATCCTTTCTTTGGTGCCTTTACTCACCATAGCATTAAGTATGATGTACGTTACCTTCAATGAAACCAGCAAGCTTAGCCAGGAGCAGATGCGCAATACCCGTGAAGCAATGATGGAAATGAAGCAAACTGAGCTGAAATCCTATTTACAAATCGCGGATACCGCGCTGAACGCTTTAAAATCACGCCAAGCACCTCTAGAAGAAGCTTTAGCTATCCTTCGTGAAATCGAATTCGCTAATAGTGGCTATCTATTTGGTTATGATTCAAAAGGTACTCGCCTGTTATTGGGGAAAGCCACAAACGGCTTAGGCGATAACTTTATCAACATGCAAGACACCCAAGGCAACTACCTGATTAAGGATTTGCTGAAGAATGCCAAATTAAACCAATTCACGACCTATTATTTCCCCAAACCCGGAGAACAGACTCCCTTACCTAAACTGAGTTATTCTGTCTATCTCCCGCAGTGGGATCTCACTATAGGGACCGGTTTTTACACTGACGATGTCGATGCCGAAATTGCAAAGATGGAAGCTCGCACAGAGGAGCAGCTAAAACGAGGACTGTATACATTGGCTGGCATTACGCTGCTCATTGTCATTCTGGTTAGCGTGATGGCAATAATGATTAACCGAAGCATCATGCGCCCACTGGAGCTGTTTGATAATTCCATTAGTTCATTTGCCAGTGGCGATGCGGATTTAACCGCGCGCATGGAAAAATTCACTGTTCCTGAATTTCATAAATTGAGCCACAACTTCAACCGTTTTGTAGAGAGCTTGCAAAACATCATTAAACGGGTCAATCAAGTTGGACAGCAAGTAGTGGAAGAGACCAACGCCATGAGCCAACGAGCCACTCAAGTTGACCATTTGGCGTCGAATCAGAGAGAAGAGACCGAACAAGTGGCCACCGCGATGACCGAGATGACGACAACCGCTCAAGAGATCTCTAACAACGCGAATAATGCCGCGCAGTCAGCCAAAGATGCCGAAGATAATGCGACCGACGTTCATAACATCGTTAATGCGGCAGCTCGCTCAGTCCAAGCCTTAGCAGAAGAAGTCGCTGATGCGAGCAGCGTTATTGCCAAACTTGAAGGCGATGTCAATAACATCACTAGCTCATTGGCCGTGATTCAAGATATTGCCGAACAGACGAACCTACTCGCCCTCAACGCAGCAATTGAAGCTGCGCGCGCGGGAGAGCAAGGTCGCGGGTTTGCGGTGGTCGCCGATGAAGTCCGTAAGCTTGCTAGCCGCACCCAAGAGAGTACTCAGCAAATTCACACAATGATCCAACAGTTGAAAGCGGGCTCAGACGCGGCCGTAAAAGCGATGGAATCGAGCCAACAGCGCAGCATTACTACCGTGCGTGAAGCCAACGCGGCGGCCGAAGCACTCCAAAAAATCCAAGCGTCAATTGGCACTATTATGGATATGAACGCCTTAATCGCGACAGCAACCGAAGAGCAGAGCATTGTCGGACAAGAGATCTCACAGCGTATTGTGGTAATTTCTGACCAAAGTAGCGAATCGGCGGATTTAGCGAACCAGAACCGTCAAGGTAGCCAGACATTAAATGGACGAGCTCACGAGCTGTATGAGCTGGTGGCGCGCTTTAAGGTGTGAGTTGTTTACAGTGTAAATTGAACCGCTATACCACAAACTGCACCAAGGTCACTGATGACTCAAAGCGCCTCTCACACTGAGGCGCTTTTTGTGGTCAGCATGGCTATTATTTCTTAGCAGCGTCTTTTACCGCTTGAATCAGCACGGAAGTATCCATACGACCTAACCCCTGCTCAGAAAGGCGCTGGTAAGCAGTCATAGTGTTTTCTGTCATCGGTAATCTCAGGCCTAACTGCGCGGCTTCATCCAGGCAGAAACCCAAATCTTTGATCATCCAATCAATCGCAAAGCCAAAATCAAACTTCTCTTGGCTCATGGTCAGCGCGCGATTTTCCATCTGCCAAGAGCCAGCCGCCCCATTTTTCAAACACGCCACCAGATTCGGGATATCTAAACCGGCTTGCTCTGCCAACATCAGTCCTTCAGACAGACCATTCAGCACACCTGCAATACAGATCTGATTGACCATCTTAGCGCGCTGGCCCTGCCCTGCCGCCCCCATCAAAACCGAAGAGCGCCCGTAAGCGGCAAAAATAGGTTGCATGTCAGCAAAGAGCGCTTCGTCGCCACCACACATGATGGTCAAGGCGCCATTCTCAGCACCAGCCTGACCGCCAGAAACAGGGGCATCCATAAAACGTAAACCCGCTTGCTGCGCCGCTGTTGACAACTCTTCAGCCAACAGTGCGGAGGTCGTGGTGTGATCGATCAATACTGCGCCCGGTTTCATCGCGGGAATAGCGCCTGTGGCTGCCGTGGTCATGCTGCGTACATCATCGTCATTGCCGACGCAAGTGAGTACTACGTCCGCGTTCTTGACACATTCCGCTACCGTTTCAGCATACTGTCCGCCAAACTGTTTCGCCCACGCCACCGCCTTCGCCTGAGTACGATTAAACACCGTGACCTCAAAACCGGCTTTTTGTAGATGTCCCGCCATGGGATACCCCATCACGCCTAATCCAATAAAGCTGACTCTCATCTTGTTCTCCTTATGATTTTTGTTTTTATACGCAAACGACTTGGTGCTGAAAGTAGGACGCTGATATCCCAAAATGAAAAAGCCGAGCTTTCGCTCGGCTTTTTAAGATAACGATTATTCGATATCCGCGTTGTGGTACACCTGCTGTACGTCATCGCAGTCATCCAGCATATCGAGGAACTTCTGGAATTTTTCTGCGTCTTCACCACTTACGACTGTGCGGTTTTGTGGAACGAAAGTGATCTCTTCCACATCCAGAGTCAGGTCTGGGAATGCTTCGTTCAGCGCGGTTTTTACTTTGAAGAATTCGGTGTTAGGTGCGAATACGGTGATCACGCCATCTTCTTGCTCGATGTCTGTCACTTCTGCGTCAGCCATCATCAACGCTTCAAGAATCGCTTCTTCATCATCGCCTTGGAATTGGAAAACCGCTTGGTGATCAAACATGTGTGCAACCACACCTGGAGTACCAATTTTCGCGCCTGTTTTCACGAAGCATTGGCGAACGTCCTGGTATGTGCGGTTACCGTTGTCGCTTAGACAGTCAACGATCACACTTGCGCCACCAGGGCCAAAACCTTCGTAACGTGCTGGTTGGTAATCTTCACCCGCACCACCGCTGGCTTTATCCAGTGCTTTTTCGATAACGTGTGCTGGTACTTGGTCTTTTTTCGCTTTCGTGATCAGATGACGCAGCGATAAGTTCATGTCAGGGTCAGTACCGCCGTTTTTCGCACAAACGTAAATCTCTTTACCGTATTTTGAGTAAACTTTAATCTTTGCGCCTTGAGTTTTCGCCATTGAGGCTTTGCGCACTTCAAAACTTCTTCCCATTGGGATGTTCTCTCTAATTCAATGTGTTGCGACGGATTTTATCAGAAGGCTTGCTGTTTGCAATTTGCCACCTGCAGAGCATAGACGCTACGCAACGCCCATCACTCTTTTGTACTTCTCTATCGACTGTTGAAACCACTGTTTTTCGCTTTCAGAAGCAATCTTGGCCATCTGCTTAGTGATCTCTTCCGGTCCCGCTTTTGCTTGCTTAAGTCGCCAAACAAGGTAAGAAGCTTGTTTATCAAGTTCTACTCTGTTTTTTTCTACCGCAGTCAGTAATGCAAGGTTGAAAGACATTAGTAAGCCCACAGTCAATAAAATCGTGGGGCGAAATATAACATAGGAATGCGGAAAATTAAGAGTCAAAATGTTGCTTTGGGTGCTTAAAATCAACTATACCCAAACAACTTGGAGTTGCAGGTAGGCGGCAAGAGAGTGAATCCCCATGAGCATAGATAAACTATGTGATTGGGGTGAGCGAACGTAGCCAACACCCCTTCAGCTTCAAGTAGGAAGGGTATAAAGCAATAAAAATAAGTAAGGGTGACCTAAGTCACCCTTCATCGATATCTGTGATACCAAAGGCTAGTGCAACAAACCCAGCTCTTTAGCTTCCTCGATAGTCAGGCCGCTTTCGCGTATCTCACGTAGCGTTTCAATACGGCGTCGAGCTTCCGCTGACTTCAAGTTTTTGGTTGGTCGCTGTGATTCAATTTCCTCAATTGAATCCCATTTGTTGGCAATGTTCGTCATGTCATCATGGTCAATAGAATTAATGGACATAAATACCTCCGAAAAACCATGCTAGGAACAACTAATCTGTAGCAAAGGCGCAGTGCTTTGTTAAGTAGATTTAATCCATATTGTGATTATGACAATACTTCAGAAATCCTATCAATAGAACTATAGATATTCTTTTTGATAATCCCCAAACTCACCGCTAAATTGGT